>NZ_BOPF01000036.1 GCF_016863615.1 Virgisporangium aliadipatigenens
CTGAGCGCGTGCATGGCACGGCGCCTGGACCGGAGGGAAGCCGCCGTGGGGCGGAGCCGTGCACTTGCGCGGGAAACACTGTGCGGGTGATCCTCGCGGAGGACGGGGTTCTTCTGCGGGAGGGGTTGGCCGGGCTGTTGCAGCGCTTCGGGCACGCCGTCGTGGCGGCCGTCGGCGACGTGCCGGGGCTGCTGGCGGCCGTCGCGGCGGATCCGCCGGACATCGTGGTGACCGACGTGCGGATGCCGCCGACGTTCACCGACGAGGGGCTGCGGGCGGCGATCGCGCTGCGCCGGAGCACACCCGGCCTGCCGGTGCTGGTGCTGAGCCAGTACGTCGAGCAGACCTACGCGGCCGAACTGCTGGAGGACAGCACCGGCGGCACGGGCTATCTGCTCAAGGACCGCATCGGCGACGTGACGGAGTTCGCCGACGCGGTGGAACGGGTCGCCAAGGGCCACACGGTGGTGGACCCGGAGGTGGTCCGCCAACTGTTGGCGCGGCGCCGGGCACCCCTGCAGCGGCTGAGCCCCCGCGAGCGGGAGGTGCTGGGCCTGATGGCGGAGGGGCGTTCGAACGCCGCCATCGCCCGCGCGATGACCGTGACGGAGGCGGCGGTCGCCAAGCACATCGGCAGCCTGCTCACCAAGCTCGACCTGCCGCCCGACGAGAACGACCACCGCCGCGTCCGGGCGGTCCTGGCGTTCCTACGCGGGTAGCGCCAGCCCGTCGAGCATGGCGGCCGGCCCACCCCCGAACGACGTGAGCCGCCGCCGCACCGGCCCGGGCAGGCGCGGCAGCACGCGCATGACCTGCGCCGACGCCCAAACCTGGGCGCCGTTGCGGGGCACGATCGTGTTGAGGACGGCCGGCCCGATCCGCTGGGCGTGGCGCACCGGTTCCCTCAGGGCGTCCTCGTAGCGCGACAGCGCGGCGGGGATGTCGCCGCCGGTGCCCAGGTGGGAGGCGAGCAGGAACGCGCCGGCGACCGCGAGGCTGGTGCCGCCGCCGACGGCCGGCCCCGGGGAGTAGCCCGCGTCGCCGGCCAGCGTCACCCGGCCGCGGGACCAGGTGTCCATGCGGATCTGGCTGATGTCGTCGAAGTAGAAGTCGTCGGCGGCGTCGAGGTGTTCGAGGATGCGGGCGACGTGCGGGTCGGGCGCCGGCCCGATCAGGGCACGGAGGCCGGCGCGGTCCCGGTCGACGGAGGCGGCGCTGCGGATGAGCACCAGCACCCGCGTGCGGCCGGGCACCAGCGTGGGGTACGCGGTGACGGCCAGGTCGGGAGCCGCGAACGCGGTCACCGTCGGCGCGGTGCCGAAGATGTCCGGCACGGAGAAGACGGCCAGGTAGGCGCCGAGGAAGTGCCGGTACTGCCGCTCCGGGCCGAACACCAGGGAACGCACGCCGGAGTGCAGCCCGTCGGCGCCGACGACCAGGTCGGCCGCCACGGTGGAACCGTCGGAGAGCGTGGCCGTCGTGCCGTCCAGGGCGGAGATCATCGTGCCGAACCGGTAGTCGACGTCGTCGCGGGTCGCCTCGTGCACGATGCCGGCCAGTTCGCCGCGCATGATCTCGACGTGCTTGTCGGCGACGCCGGCGACCAGTTCGCTCGTGGCGAGCCGAACGGGCTTCCCGCCGCCGGGCCGGTACAGGGACATGGAGTCGTTGCGGGTGCTGGCGGCGGTGACCCGTTCGAGCAGGCCCATCCGCTGGATCACGTCGACGGCGGGGCCGAACAGGTCGACCGCGTGGCCGCCGTCGCCGACCCGTGCGGTGGCCGTGCGTTCCACCACGGTGACCCGCCAGCCGTGGCGGCGCAGCCAGTGGGCGAGAACGGGCCCGGCGACGCTGGCCCCGGAGATGAGCGCGTGCATGGCGGTCCTCCGTTCGTTTACCTTCCGGTAAGTAAACCAGCGCGGCCGTAAAATCGCCAGGTGCCGAGACCCAGGACGACCGAGACGGCGGACCGGATCCGCGCGGCGGCGCTCGAACTGATCGCCGAGAAGGGCGTCCAGCAAACGAGCCTGCGCGAGATCGCCGAGCGGGTCGGCATCACCAAACCCGCGCTGTACTACCACTTCGCCTCGCGCGAGGAACTGGTCCGCAGCCTCGTGCGGCCGCTCATCGACGACGTCGAGGCGATGCTGGCGGCCGCCGACGCGGAGTCGGGCCCCCGCGCGCTGCTGGGCGCCTACTTCGACGTGACCTACCGCAACCGCCACATCACCCAGATGATCATGCGCGACCTGAGCGTGCTGGCCCTGGTCGACCTGACGACGGCGGTCGCCACCTGGCGCGGGCGGCTGGTGGAGTTGCTGATCGGCAAGGACCCGACCCTGGCCCAGCAGGCCCGCGCCTGGATGGCGATCGGCGGCATGGACGACTGCACCGCCGGCTTCCGCGACGTCCCGAAAGAAGCCCTCCGCGAGGCAGTGCTCGACGCCGCGCTCGCCACCCTCGGCCGCTGAAGTGTGAGTGCGGCTGTTACACCTGGGGAAGGATCTTGCCGCGCTCGGCGGCCTTGGCGCGCATCGCGTCGCGGCGCTCGGTGAAGCGCGACGCCGCCTTGTCCAGGTCGGACATGAAGTTGGCCAGCTCGGTCCGGGCGGCCTCGCCCTCGGCGGAGAGGTCGTCGCGCTCGAACACCCGCACCTGGCGCAGCACCGGGCTGAGGACGTCGTCGTGGTGCAGCCGCAGGTCGTAGACGCCGGCCTTGGCGATCTCGACGGACTTGCGGGTGAACCCCTCGATCCCGTGCCCCGGCATCTGGAACGTCTTCACGACCTCGAGGATCGTCTTCATCGTCTCGTTGGGCGCCAGCTCGAACGCCGCGCTGAGCACGTTGCGGTAGAAGAGCATGTGCAGGTTCTCGTCGTTGGCGACCTTTGCCAGCAGGGCCTCGCACAGCGGGTCGCCGGAGAGCTTGCCGGTGTTGCGGTGCGACACGCGCGTCGCCAGCTCCTGGAACGACACGTACGCCACGGAGCCGATCACGCCGTCGTACGAGTTGCTGAAGCCCTCCTCCATGTGGCGCATGCGGGCGCGTTCGAGGGCGACCGGGTCGACGGCGCGGGTGGCGAGCAGGTAGTCGCGGATGGCGATGCCGTGCCGCCCCTCCTCGGCGGTCCACCGGTGCACCCAGGTGCCCCACGCGCCGTCGCGCCCGAACGTGGTCGCGATCTCGTGGTGGTAGCTGGGCAGGTTGTCCTCGGTGAGGAGGTTGACGATCAGGGACGTGCGGGCGACGTCACTGATCTTCGACTGGCTCTCGTCCCACGCCTCGCCGCCGAGGAACCCGTCGAAGTTGGTGCCGTCGCTCCACGGCACGTACTCGTGCGGGAACCACTCCTTCGCCACCGACAGGTGCCGGTTGACGTTCTGCTCGACGACGGGCTCGAGCTCGCGCAGCAGCGTGACGGTGTCGGTCGGCTCAGCGGTCATGAAACCTACGGTAGCGTAAGTTACGGTGCCGTATCCAGACCCGCTCAGTCGTCCGTGCCAGTGACCTGGGTCTCTGGCGCCGGGGCCGTACCGCCGAGGTGAGCGGGCAGCCACCAACGGTCGTCCTCGCCCTTCGGCTGGTCCGGATACTCCCGCTGGGCCCGGTCGAGCAGGTTGTGCATGCGCGTCTGGAGTTCGGTGGTCAGCTCGCGCATGTCGTCCTTGCGGCTCGGGCGCATCGGCTCGCCCGCGATGACCGTGATCGGGATGTGCCGCTTGGTCAGCTCCGGCTTGCGGCCCTTGCCCGCGAGGCGCTGACCGCCCCAGACCGTCATCGGGATCAGCGGCGTCCCGGTCGCGATCGCCATGCGCACCGCGCCGCTCTTGATCTCCTTCACCACGAACGTCTGGCTCGTCGTCGCCTCCGGGAACACCCCGACGAGTTCGCCCTCCTTGAGGTAGCGCAACGACTCCTTGTAGGAGGCGAGGCCGGCGTCCCGGTCGACCGAGATGTGGTGCATGCCGCGCATCAGCGGCCCGGCGAACCGGTTCGCGAAGATCTCCTTCTTCGCCATGAACCGCACCACCCGCTTCACCGGCAGCGCCGCGAACCCGGTGAAGATGAAGTCCAGATAGCTCACATGGGTGGCGGCCAGCACCGCGCCGCCCTCCTGCGGAATGTGTTCCGCGCCCTCGACCGAGATCTTCAGGTCGATCAGCTTGAACCAGGTCCGCAGACCGGCGATGACGGGCGGGTACACGAAGTCACGCATGGCACAAAGGTAAGGCCAGGTCAGTAGCGACCCAACTGGGAGGTGGGCGCCATCACGATGCGTGGCGACGCCGCCGGGTCGAGCCAGGTGAGCACCCGCACGAGATCACCGCGGGCGACCGCGACGCATCCGGCCGTCCCGCGGCCCACCGATTCGTGCAGGAAGATGCCGCTGCCGCGGGGCGGGTCGGCGACCGTCACGGGCGTGTTGTAGTCGATCACCGCGAAGTGGGTGTACTGCGGGCTGATCGTCCACAGCGCCTCGCTGGCACCGCCCGGGTCCGGCCCGTGCACGAACTGGTTGTAGCCGGGCGAGGCCGGGTTCTCGTTCCACCAGTCGCCCTCGACCAGCCGGTGGTAGCGGTGGCGGACGCCCGGGTCCGGCGCGATGCCGTACATCGTGCCGCCGATCGGATACACGCCCGTCGGGGTCGCGCCGTCACCCTCGACCTTGCGGTCGCGGAAACCGTTGACCCCCAGCTTCGCGGGTATCGCACCGCCCGTCGCCCGCCAGGAGTTATCGCTTCTCTGGAACGTCTCGAGCACCGCGTCCGCCACCCCGAAAGCCGCGGCATGCACGATGATCACCTGGCTCGTGGCCGGCGGGAGGGTCCTGAGGCGGCTCGCGAGATTGTCCTCTCCCGCCGCCGCGGCGACGCGCGGAACCGATCCCGCCGCCAACGCCACCAGGGTCACGAGCACCCGTCCGAAGGGTCCCACAAAGCCCACGCTAGCCGGGGTGAACCCGGCTCGTGCGGCCATCGGGGCAGGTCAGGGGCGGGTATGGTCCAGGCGTGCGGGTGAGACTGCTGTGCGTGAGCGCCGTGCTGCTCACGGGGTGCGGGGCCGCTGCTCCCACGGTCTCCGCTTCCACAGCCGCTTCCGCTACGGCCGCTTCCGCTACGGCCGCTTCCGCTGCGGCTTCTTCTCTCGCGGCGCGCCCGCTGGAGTCGGTGGCCTCTCCGGCTTCGGCTTCCGCGCTGCCCGCGCCGTCCGACTTCACCGTCGTGGAGACGGCGGTGACCGCGGCGGACCTGCCGCACAGCTGGCGCGACGGCTGCCCGGTCGGCCCGGCCGATCTGCGCCGGCTCGAGCTGAGCCACTGGGGGTTCGACGGGCGGGCGCGCACCGGGATCCTGATCGTGCACCGGGACGCGGCCGGCGACCTGCGCTCCGTCTTCGCGGCGCTGTGGCGGGAGAAGTTCCCGATCCGGCTGCTGCGCCCGGTGGACGAGTACGGCGGCAGCGACGACGACTCGATGGCGGCCGACAACACGTCGGCGTTCAACTGTCGCAACGCCGTGAGCACCGGGCCGCCGCGCTGGTCCGCACACGCCTACGGCCGGGCCGTCGACGTGAACCCGGTCGAGAACCCGTACCTGATCTCCGGCCGCGTGCTCCCGCCGGCCGGGGCGCAGTACACCGACCGCGCGAACGTGCGCCCCGGGATGGCGGTCGCCGGAGGGCCCCTGGTGCGGGCGTTCGAGGCGGTGGGGTGGACCTGGGGAGGGCGCTGGTCCGCGCCGGACTACCAACACTTCAGCCAGAACGGCCGCTGACCCCTCCGCCGGCGCTTCCGGTCACCCGTCGGCGGAAGCTAGCTGCCCAGCCCGGTCGTGAACGGCGGCGCCGGCAGGGTCAGGCGGTCGTGCAGCTCCGCCAGGGAGGCGCGGGCCGACTCGCTCAGCCCCTCGGCACGCAGCGCCTCGCCGATCGCGCCCCGCCAGCGGTCGAGCGTCGTGGCGCCCACCGTCATCGTCAGGTGGGCCTGCTCCTGCGGGCCCGGGCGGCTGTGGCCGGGCGGCGGCGCCTGGAACGCGTGCCGGGTCTCGTTGAAGATGCTCAGGTGCGGCGCGGCCGGGCGTGCCGGGGGCGGTGACGGGGGACCCGGGTGCGCGTGCGGGCCGTGGCCCTGATGCGGGACGTGCGGCGCGTGGACGGCGTGCTGCCCGGCCGGCACGCCGTCGGCGTAGGTGTACGGGTCGGCCTGGGGCGCCGGGGCGGGGCCGCCGTACGGGTGGTGCCCGGGCGAGTGGGGGTGGCCGGAGGCGGCGAAGGGTGCGGGTGCGCCGCCGTACGGGTGGTGGCCGGGCGAATAGGGGTGGCCGGACGCGGCCAACGGCGGCGGTGGGCCGGTGGGCGCCGCGTGCTGCGGCCAGGGCGCCGGCTCCCCGCCGGGGTGTGCGGCGTCGGTGGGGGGTGGGACGGCGGCCTCGACGCGGTTCGGGGTGGGGCGGGTGAGTGGTGTGTCGCCGGGGGTTCCGCTCGCGCGCAGCGCGTCGGCGTAGCGCCACAGGTCGGCACAGGTGGTGCCGTCCAGGTCGAAGCTGAGCCGGGTGGTCATCGTTCGATTCTGCTCGGTGCGGGCCAGGTCCGCAGGGCCAGTGCCGTCGCGGCCGTGACCGCCAGGCCGCCGGCTCCGGCGGACACCAGTGTGAGCGCCGCCGACGTGCCGTCCAGCAGGACCGCCCCGGCCAGGTACGAGAGGGCCGCCGCCACCCCGACGGCGCCGTACAGGTTGCCGAACGCCCGGCCCAGCAGATGGTCCGGCACGAGCCGTTGCAGCGCCGTGTTCGTGCCGACGTCCATGGCCGCGATGCCCGCCCCGCGCACCGCCTGCGCCGCGAACGCCGCCCCGAACACCGCCGCCGCCGCGCCGGTCAGCAGGTTGCCGAGGCTGTTCACGGCGAAGCCGGTGAGGATCAGCAGGCGGGGTCCCCACGCCGTGCCGAAGCGGCCCAGCAGCGCGTACCCGAGCAGCAGCCCCACGCCGGTGGCGCCCAGGAGAAGACCGGCTCGCGGGCCCGTTCCGCCGAGCACGACCAGGGCCACGTCGTCGACCCCGTTGAACGCCACCACCCCGCAGAACCCGAGCACCACCGTCCGGAGCACCGGCGTGCGCAGCAGATGTCCCAGGCCCGCCCGGGCGTCCGTGAGGAGACCGGCGGATCGGGGTGCTGACGACGTTCCCTCGAGAAAGACGAGGAGAAGGGCGGAGAGCAGGAAGGAGACGGCGTCGACGGCGAGAACGCCTCGGGTATGGATGAACGGCAGCAGCCCGGCGGCGAGGAACGGGCCCGCGACCTCGGCCGCGTTGGTGGCCAGGCCCAGCGTGGAGTTGGCGGCCGGCAGCTCCGCGTCCGGCACGAGCGCCGGCAGCACCGCCCGCGACGCCGGCAGGAACACCTGCGCCGCCACCGCGCGCACCGCCACCAGCACCAGCAGCCACGGCAACGCCGGCAGCGTCAGCGCGAGGGCGCCGACCGCGGCGGCCTGGACCAGTTCGCAGGCGATCATCACCCGCCGCCGGTCGAACCGGTCCGCCACCGCACCGGTCAACGGCCCGAGCAGCGCCGGCGCGAAGTCGCCCACGAGCAGCAGCACCGCCACCGCGAGCGCCTGGCCCGTGGTGGACGCCACGTGCAGCATCAGCGCCACCAGGCTCAACGAGTCGCCGGCCACCGACAGCGCCCGTGCGGCCACCAGGTACTTCACCCGCGCAGGGTGGCACAGTCTCCACCCGGGGGTGGAGGCATTTCTCCGCCACGGAACGATGTGCGGCGATGCGGGCGGCCCCTACCGTGCTCGGTATGAGCCAGCCGCGCCGTTCCGTAATCCCCGAGGTGTTGACCGCCGTCGCAGCCACCGTCGGCGCGGTCGGACTGATCGCGGGGGTCTGCTTCGTCCTCTACCGGTGGGGGCCGGATCTCGACTGGGACGAGATCAAGCACTTCTGGACCTGGGACCCGGGGCTGTGGGTCACCCTGATCTTCAAGCTGAAGATTCTCAAGGTGATCCTGGTGCTGGTGGGCGTCGTCGGGTTCATGGCCGTGCGCATCTCGGCCAAGTTGAGGGAACGTCGTGAGCGCGACACGACCCTCTCCGCACCGCCGGTGTTCGGGCCGCCTGATCCGTCCACTCTGTCCACTGTGGACGCCCCGTCGGCCGCGCCGGCGGCCCCCGTGGTGGATCCGACGGTGCCGGCCACCGTGCTCGACGGCGACCGGCCGGCGGCCTTACCTCGGGGGGTTCCCGGGCTGCGTGTCGAGGGCGCCTCGGTGGTGTCGCCGGAGCTGCCGTTCATCTCGCCGGCCGCCGCTGCCTGGCCTGCTCCGGACGCCTCGCCTCAGCGGGATCGGTAGAGGTCGCGCAGCAGCAGGATCTCGGCGCCGTGGTGGATCACCTCGCGGCTGATGTGCACCACCAGCGCCGCCAGCGGGTGCTTGGCGTACGGCCCCTCGGCCGGGCCGCAGGGGCGTTCGAGGCCCTCCTCGCCGAGCCCGCGCACGCCGGCGACCCAGCGTTCGTAGCCGTCGTCGAGCTGCTGCAGCGCCTCCTTGGCCGTCCCCGCGTAGGCGAACGTGGGGTACCGGATGTCGGGGCCGTCGAAGTGGTTGGCGGTGCGTTCGCCCAGGACGCCGACGATGAGGTGCGCCAGGCGCCACGCGATGGTGGTCACCGGCGGCGGCGTCGGCTCCGGCGTGACGAAGTCGACCGTGAAGTCCTTGTCCCCGATCGCGAACCGCGGGTCGGTGACGCCGCGCGGGCGGACGCTCCAGGCGTTCGGCGCCGGCTCCCAGAAGTACTCGTCGTCGTCCAGCCCGTTGAGGCGGGGCCGCAGGTGGAACTCCCAGTGCCAGGTGAGCTGTTCCAGGAGCAGCGGGTTCCATTCGATCGTCATGGGTTCGACGCTAGACCTCATCGCGGACAGGTTCGGTCCGCAGGAAATCTTCGAGATCCCACGTGGGGTGGAATCCCTGCGCCGCGGCGCGGGTCGTGTCGAGGACGACGCCGTGTGCCACCTGTTCGACCGAGTAGCGGGTGAGCAGGGAGTTTCTGCTCAGGTGGGCCGCCGCAGCGGCCGCCGCCGTGGCCAGTGCGACGGGGACGTGGACGATTCTGACGCTGGTGCCGAGAGCGCGGCGGATCGCGTCGTCGCGGCGGTAGGGGCGGGCGTCGGCGATGTTGTAAGCCCCGGGCGGCCAGGGACCCCGTGGGGTCATGGCGTCGGTGGGGTTGTCGTGCGCGGTGTCGGTGGGGCAGAGGGCGGCCAGGCAGGCGGCGGCGAGGTTCTCCACGGCCGTGAGGCTGAGTGTGGTGTCGGGCCCCGGCAGGAGCAGGACGCCGCCGCGCACCGCCGACCGCAGGCGGGGCAGCAGGTGCGGGTCGCCCGGGCCGTACACGGCGCGGGGGCGCAGCACGACCGCCCCGGCCGCGAGTGCGAGCGCCTCGCCGGCGGCCTTCGTGCGGCCGTAGGCGGTGCGCTGCCCTTCGACCGGGTGCTCCTCGGGGATCGGTGCGCCCGCCGCCGGGGCGTACACGCTGGCGCTGGAGACGTGGACGAGCGGCCGCCCGCCGAGGGCGTCGAGCAGCCGGGCGGTGCCGTCGACGTTGACCGCGCGGAAGGCCCGTTCGGCGGCGCGGCCGGGTGGCGGGTCACCGACGGCGGCCGCCAGATGCACCACCGCGTCGGCGCCGTCCAGCCGGGGAGCATCCTGGGCGGCGTCCCACGGCACGTGCCGGCCGACCGGACCGGGCCGCCGGCCGAGACAGCGCACCTCCCAACCGGCTACGACGGCCGCCCGCGCGACGGCGGCCCCGCAGAAGCCGCTGGCGCCCGTGACGGCCAGCACCCGCCTCACCGTGTCCGCCGGACGTCCAATGTGGACCATCCGGGGAGCGCGGCCCGCCGGTCCGGCCGAGCGCGCACCACCACCGGCCGGAACGGCGCCAGCGCGGCCAGCACCTCCGCCAGTTGCACCCGGGCCAGCCGCGCTCCCGGACAGGCGTGCGCGCCCGCTCCGAACACCAGCTGCGTGACCCCGGCGGGTGCGGGCGCCACGGGATCCGGCCCCCTCTCGTGGCCCTGAGCGGCGTGCCGCGCCACCAGCACGAGCCGTTCGCCGCGCCGGACCCGCCGACCGCCGACGGCGGCCCGAGCGGCCGCCACCCGGGGCAGAACGGGCGTCGGCGCGAGCACCCGCAGCAGTTCGTCCACAAGGGACGGTCGGGTGACCGGATCCTCGGCGAACGGCCACAGCCCGTCGTCGGCGCACCAGGCGACGGCCCGGGGGATCGCGGCCACCATCGTGTTCACGGCGGCGACGGCCAGCATCGCGCCCCGCTCGTCCCCGGTCAGTGTCACCAGTCGGCGCGCCGCTTCCCCGGCCCGCCGCTTGCGCCCCGGCAGCCCGACGCCCGGAACGTGTGCCCGCGCGGCAGCGGCGGCCGCCTCCCGCGCGGCGCGGGCGAGCGCGGGCCCGTCGACGCCGACCCCGAGGAGCGCGGCGGCCCCGCACCCCGCCACGTCGGCGGCGAGCCCGACGACGTCGAGAACCCCCGCCGATCTTGCAGTTGTGGCGCCCGGGTTGCCCCGTCCGGGGGTGGAATGTCCCCGCCGCAACTGCAAGATCGCCGAGGGCGATGGGCCCGTCGCGCGCGCCGGGCCCATCGCCGCCAGCAGAGCCGTGTGGCGGGTGAGGGCCGCTCGCCAACCGGAATCGTCGCCGCCCACCGCCGCTCGGCGGGAGGCGCGGTGCGACGGGCCCTCCTCGTCGAAGACGACCCCGCCGCCACCGGTCAGCTCGCGGGCCGTCCCGCCCGTCGTTCCGCCGGCCGTGCGGTCCAGCGGCACCGCCGTCAACGCGTGCCGGTACTCCTGCGTGCCGTGCACGAGCAGCGTGCGGCCGATGCGCACGACCGGCGCCCGGCGGGTGGCGCTGACGAGCCCGAACAGCACCGGATGCGACGCCAGGTACACCCACCGGTCCCGGGTGCGCGCCCTCACGAGCCGGCCCGCACGTGCACCGCGGACTCGTCGGCGGGGCGGTACCGGCGGTCCCAGTGCCACAGCAGCGTGCGCCGCGGACCCCAGGCGCGCAGCCGGCGCAGGCTCGACTGGACGGTCATCCGTTCGGCGCGGACGATGCGGTCGCTGACCCGGCGGGCCCGGTTGAGGAACTCCACGTCCTCGGCACCGGCCAGCAGCGGCGTGTGCGTCATGCCGCCGCTGCGCGTGTACAGGTCCGCGGTCATCGCGAGGTTGTGGCCGTGGCAGAGCACATAAGGCGACAGATACTCGCGCGAACGCAGTTCCGGGCGCAGCTTCCCGAACAGCCCCGCGAGGCGCACCGCCGCCGGGTACAGGAAGCGTTCGGCGAGCGAGGGATGCTCGTCGCGGCGCGGGATGCTGCGGCCGCAGGCGAGTTCGGCGCCGTCGGCGAGAACGGCCTTGGCGCGGGCCGTCCAGTCGGGTGCCGGAACGCAGTCCGCGTCGGTGCGGGCCAGCAGCACGGCCCCGTGGGCGATGGCGTACCGGCAGCCGGTGTCGGCCGCCGCACCGGGGCCGCGTTCGGGTTCGTGCAGAACGACCAGCGGCACCGGGTAGTCCTCGGCGAAGCCGCGCACCACCGCCACCGTGTCGTCCGTCGAACCGTTGTCGACCACGACGAGCGAGAAGTCCTTGTCGTGCTGGTTCGCCAGGGCCTGCAACGCGGCACCGATCGTGGCCGCCTCGTTGAACGCCGGCACCACTATCCACAGTGGACCGTGCGGGATCGCGGAGGCGGGCACCGGTTCGGTCCCGGAGGTGGAGGCCCACGCGGCGGCCCGCAGCAGGATCCGGCAGCCGAAGTTGCACCACACGAGCACACCGACGACGGCCCCGGCCGAGCGGTACACCGTCTCGTGCAGCATCGACGCCGCCCCGAAGTACGGCCCGGCCGCGACGGTCAGCAGGTGCAGCCCCACCGCCGCGCCCGCGCCGGCCCGCGTCGCCGCCGCCCATGTCGGTCGCCCCGGCCCGCGCCACGAGCAGCGCACCATCGCCGCCGCGAGCAGCACCGTCACGACGGGCAGGCTCAGCAGGACACCCCACCAGCTGCCGCCGGACGCCAGCGCCGTGACGACCGTCGCGACCGCGAGCAGCACGAGCAGACCCGTTCCGAGGAACGCGTCCCGCCCGGCGTCGCGGACCGGATTGCCGCTCCCGGCGGGCTGTCCGCACATGGCCCGGATACCGGTGCGCAGGGCGCGGATCAGCCGCAGCGAACCCCACATGAGCGCACCGACGAGCGCCAACCGCAGCCCGAGCGGCCCCGGCCGCAGGTCGTCCACGGCGGCGGCGACGTGCTGCGGCAGCACCAGCCCGGCCGAACGGTGCAACACCGACGCCACCGTGCGGCTGCTGACGCCGAGCGCCGAGAGCACCAGCGTCGCCAGCGCCACGAACGGCGCCGCACTGATCAGCAGCGCGTACGTGAGGGCACCGGCGAGCGCGTCCCCGTTGGCGGAGGCGTACCGCTCGTGCATGACGCGCACCCGCTGCCAGATCCGCCGGTGCCGCCGAACCGTCGGCACGGCCTCCTCGCCGGCCACGCGGGTACCGCCGCCGGCGGCGCGCACCGCGTCGGTGCGGCCGTTTTCCGGTGTGCCCGTGGGATCGGCGTGCGCTATGTCGTCGGTGCGGCCGGTGTCCGGCGTCGTGGGCGCGCGATCGAGGGCCGGCGTCGCGGCGCTGCGGTCGATGTCGGCGGTCGGCGTCGGGCGTTCAGCCACGGCTTCTCTTCCCTGCGAGTGCGGCGGCGGCCAGCTCGGCGGCGGCGCGGCGGTCGGGCTTGCGCGAACGGCCGCTCACCGGCACCGGCGCGAAGAGCACCCGGTCCGGCCGGGCGGCACCCATCCGTTCCAGCGGTGCGGTCAGGGCGGCCCGCACCCGGTTGCGGTCGGCGTGCGGCTGCGTCTCGACGACGGCCACCAGCCGCTCGTCCCCGTCGCCGGCCGGCACGCCCACCAGCAGCGCGAGGCTCACCCCAGGAACGTGCAGCGCGGGCTCGTACAGCCCCGGATAGATGTTCTCGGCGTGGCGCAGGATCATGTCCTTGCGTCGGCCGGCCAACACGATCCGGCCGTCCTGGATGCGGGCCGCGTCGCCGGTGCGCACCACACCCGTGGGTTCCTCGCCGAGGTAGCGGTCGGCGGCGGACGGGCCGGCGAGGAGGAGTTCGCCGTCGTCGAGCGTGGCGGTGACGCCGGGCAGCGGTGCGCCCACGAGGTCCCCGTCGCCGGTGAAGTCGGCCTTCTCGGCGGCCTCGACGGCGGCGGCCGGGAAGAGTTCGGTCAGCGCGTACACCCCGAACGCCCGCGCCGCCCCGGCCCCGCGCACCCGGCCCAGCAGCGCGGCACTGACCGGCGCCGATCCACTGTAGACAGTGCCGCCCGGGAAGTACCCGCCCGCGTCGAGGAACGCCCGCAGCTGCGGCGGGGTCAGGTAGGTTGCCTGCGGCCACGCCCGCGCGACCTGGCGCACCAGCCGCTTGGGCGAACGCGACGGCAGCGACACCGGCGCGCCGGCCGCCAGCGCCGGCAGGATGACGAAGAACATGCCGCCCACGACGGTGTCGCCCGGCACGGGCTCGACCAGCGCGGTGACGGCACGCATCCCGGCGTCGAGGCTCGCCCGGGTGTGCACCACGGCGCGCGGCCTGCTCGTCGTGCCGGAGGTGAAGATGATGACCGCGTCGCCGTCCAGGTCGCGCGGTGCCGGTGCCTCACCGGGCCGGCGTGGCGCCAGCACCGGCGCGCACCCCGGCACCCACCGCCCGATCGTCCGCACCCGACGGCCGTGCGCACCGTCCACATCGGACACCCGGCCCGCGGAAGGGGATGCGAGTGCCGCGAGGTCCGGCAGTGCCAGCCCCGCGCGACGCGCCAACGGCCGCGCCCACCCGGCGACCGCCTGCGCCGCCGCGTCCGCCAGGATCTTGGCCGGCCGCGCGACAGCGAGCCGCGCCGCCAGCACGTCGGGCCCGGCCGACGGGTCGAGCACCGCGACCCGCAGCCCGAGCCGATGCGCGGCCAGCATGATCGCCAGCGCCCGCGGCCCCGGCCGTACGGCGACCCCGACGGTGTCCCCTGTGGACAGTCCACTGTGGTGCATGGCGGCCGCGTAACCGGCCGCCAGTTCGGCGAGTTCGCCGCGGCGGATGCGGGTGACGGGTGCGCCGCGCAGGTTGGTGCCGAGCAGGGCGGGACGGTCGGGATGCGAGTGTCCCAGCCGGTGGGCGAGTTCGGCGAGCATCAGCGGGGGTCCGGCGTGAGGCCGCCGCTGCCGCGGTCCAGGTACCAGCGCGCCGAACGGAGCAGTCCGTAGGCGCGCAGCCGCCGGGTCGAGTTTTCCACGACCATGTCGCCGCGCCGCACCACCAGGGACGTGCACCGGCGCACCCGGTTGAGGAACGTGCGATCCGTGGGAGAGGGGCGCCGGGGCATGCCGCCGCACGCCTCGTACAGCGCCGCCGTGATGGCCATGTTGTTGCCGGCGTGCATCCGGTACGGCGCCAGGTATCCCGCGCCGTGGTGCGCCGGCCGCAGCCTTCCGAACAGCGTCGCCACCGCCACCACGACCGCGAACAGCGCACGCCCCACGGGCCCGTGTTCGTCGCGCCGGGCGGTGATCCGGCCGCACACCATGCCGGCCCCGGACAACAGGGCGGAACGGGCCGCCGCCACCCAGTCCGCACGGGGCAGGCAGTCGGCGTCGGTGCGCGCGAGCAGGGTCGCTCCGTTGGCAATGGCGTGCCGGAATCCCGTGTCCACGGCGCTTCCCACCCCCTTCTCCGGTTCCACCATCAAATGGACCGGCATCGGCGCCCGCGCGGCGAACGCCCGGATCACCGACGTGGTCGCGTCGGTGGAGTTGTTGTCCACGACCAGCAGCGTGAAGTCGAGGTCGGTCTGCGCGGCCAACGCCTCCAGGGTCTGCGAGATCCGCGCGCTCTCGTTGTACGCGGGCACGATCACCCACAGGCTGGTCATGACCGCTCCCAGGCCATTGTCATCACCGAGACACCCCCGCCGAGGCCGATCATCAGGACCCGGTCCCCGGGCGCGAGGCCGGACCACACCCGCGCCAGCTGGACCCCGAGGGTCGCGCTGGCGAGATTCCCGTGGTCTACGACCGTGACCTCCAGCTTTTCCGGGGGAACGCCCGTGACCTCGACGAACCTGTCCAGAAACGGCCGGGTCACCTGGTGCACGAGCACCCGCGCGTAGCCGGACCAGTCGAGGCCGGTGCGGTAGCGCACGCGATCCAGGATCTCCGTGCCGATCTTCTCGAACACGCCGCGCAGCGCCCTGCCGTCACCGGCGAAGTAGCTGTGCTCGTCCCCGCGCGGATGCCGGGAACCCCCGCCGGGGATGCCGCCGACGCTCCAGTGCTGCGAACGGTTCTCGGTGTCGACGTCGAGGATCCCGCCGCGCGGCACCGCCTCCACGACCACGGCCGCCCCGCCGTCCCCGAACGTGTAGCCGGCGAACGCCTCCCGCGCCTGCCGCAGCGACTCGAGCCGGGGCCGCATCACCCGCGTCGGGGTCTCCCCGGTGCACACGAGCACCCGACGCGCACGCCCCGCGAGCACGAACGCCCGCGCCGCGTCGATGCCGTTCAGGAAACTGTTGCACGCGTTGGTGACATCCATGGCGTGGGCGCGGGAGCCGAGCGCCGCCTGGACGATGTGCGCGGTGGCCGGTTCGACCATGTCGCGGCTGGCCGAGGCGAACAGCAGCAGGTCGACGTCGAGCGGATCGAGTTCGGCGTCGGCCAGGGCCTGGCGGGCGGCCCGCACCGCAAGTGTCGAGGCGTACTCCCCGGGTGCCGCGACCCGGCGGTGCGTGATGCCGCTCATCGAGGCGAACAGCCTGCGCGGTAGCGCGAGGCGGCTCTCCCGTTCGACCCGTTTCTGCAGGTCGTCGGTGGTGAGCACGGCGTCGGGCAGGTACGCGCCGGCGGCGGTGATACCCACGCGGAGATCGTTCATGGAGTCAGCATCCGACAGGCAGGTCAGCGGGCACCTGAGTACCCTCGCCCACGCGCGGCCGGGATGCTACTCAGACGTCGCGGTACCCGGGCGAACAAACGGCACGATCAGGGACATCCGGTTGTCGTGCCGGTCGACGAGAAGCGCGCGGTTGGGGCGGGCCGTCCACTCCACCGTGTAGTCGCCGAGCGCGGCCGCGAGGTCGTTCGACGGAATGTTGAGCGCGACCAGGCACGCGACGTCCTCCACTCCGGCGGGCCCGGTGATGTCCTCGGTGAACCGGCGCACGGCCCGCCACCAGCCGATCACGTGGACCCCGGCGGCGGCCCCGCTGCGCAGCAGCGTGCGCAGGTCGTCGTGGCCGGTGCGGTAGGTCGTCGGGTGGGTCTGCGCCAGCACGGTCCCGGCCGCGTCGGCGCCGAAGATCACCACGTAGGTGGGGGAGGGCGCGTCGCGCGGGTCGGCCTTCGCGACGGCCGCCGCGAGCATGCCGAGGTGGCCGCGCAGGCCGTTGGTGTCGACGACGTCGACCTGGTGCCCGGCCTGGTGCAGCGCGTCGGCGGTGGCGTCGGCGGCCTCGTCCGCGGCGGCGACCAGCGGCGCCAGCAGGAAGTTGGCCGAGCCGGGGTCGTGCTGCTTGGCCAGCGACAGGGCGGCGGCGTGCAGGATGTCGGCGGCGACCGTGCTGGTGCCCAGGACGGCCAGGTGCCGCCCGGGCGAGGAGTCGAACGTGAACGCGGCCGTCGACAGCCCCACGTCGACGGTGCGCCCGACCATGGCCTGCCGGCGCCGCACCTTGGACGTGACGCGCTTGTACAGCGGGTCGTCGTCGAGGTGCTGGGCGGCGTACCCGGCGAACACGGCGGGCGGGGCACTGCCGGGCAGCCGCGCCTCCCACAACCTGTGCCGCTGGGTGCTGACGGCGGCGGCCACCGCGTCGGGGAAGCGCACCAGCGCGTTGGCCGCCTTGACGCCGGCCGCGTGGTTGACCACGGCGGTGCCGACGGGCAGGTTGTCGGCGGCGGAGTTGAGGCTGTCGAGCACGCCGCTGCCGCCGGCGAGCGCCACCCGCACGGGGAACTGCCCGAAGATCGACTCGTTCTTGGTGAAGAGCGCCTCGACACCGGAGATCGTCTGCGAGGCGAGGATCAGGTGGATGCCGTACGAACGGCCCTTGCGCGCGATCTCCTCCAGCGCCGCGGCGGCCTGCGCGGCGAGCCGGTCGTTGGGGGTGAACAGCACGTGGAACTCGTCGATGACGGCCACCAGGCGGGGCATGGCGATGTCCGGCCGGCCGGCACGCAGGTCCGCGATGCGGGTGACGCCGGCCTGCTTCAGTTCGATCGCGCGGCGCGACATCTCCCGGGCCAACGCCTTCAGCACGGCCAGCCCGTACTCCCGGTCGGACTCGATACCGACGGTGCGCGCGTGCGGCACCCACGACTTGTCCACGGCGGTCGGCGTGAACTCCGCGAACGACACGCCCTCCTTGAAGTCGAGCAGGTACAGCCCCAACTCGTCCGGGCTGTAGCGGGAGGCGAGCCCGTACAGCACGTCGAGCAGGAACACCGTCTTGCCCGAGCCGGTGCGCCCGCCGACCAGCCAGTGCGGGGTGGCGTCGTCGAGCGCGAGGGTGAAGTACTGCCGCTGTTCGCGGCCGACGACGGTGCGCAGGCCGGTGGCCGAGGACTCCGCCCACAGCTCCTCGGGCATGAGGCCCGCGAAGTCCACGGCGCTCTGGCTGCGCGCCTCCCCGGCGATGCGCCGGCACACCGTCTCGATGAGCCCGTCGACCGGCGCCGGCGTGAGGGTCACGGGCGCGCCGAGTCCCCTGCCGTCCCGGCTGAACGCCTCGGGCCCGGCCGGGTCGGAGATCCGGAACGCGTCGCCTTCGGAGGTGAGGAACGTCGTGTGGTCCAGCCGCGGCGGCCGGTCGTATCCGGCGGGTGCGGCCGGCGGATAGCCCGCGAGCAGCAGGTGCACCCGGGCGGCCGGCCCGGCGTGGGCGAGCGCGGCGAGCCGGGCCCAGTCGCCGGAACCGGCACCGACCGGCATGGCACCGACGGCCAGCACGCGGTACGGCAGGTCGACGGCACCGCCCTGAGCGGCCACGATCTGTCCCTCGGCCTCGTCCATCGCGCGGCGGAACCCGTCGACGTTGGTGACCGGCTTGCGCCACGCCTCGACGTCGACGAGCGTGCGGAACGGCCCGAACACCGCCCCGAGCGTGCCGCCGTCGACCGGGATCACCTGCACGGCGCCGCCGGGCAGGGCGGCCATGGTGCGCAGCAGGGTCGCGCGCAGCCACGCCGTGACGCGCGGGTCGCGGGCGTCGGCGTCGATCGCGATGTGCCCCCCGCCGAGGAACGGCACCAGCGCCGGGAACGCGGCGTCCGGCACCGGGTGCGCGGTGCCGACGCGCAGCAGCATCGGCCGGTCCATGGCGGCGTCGGCGCCGAGCGGCCGGTGGGCGACGGTGTTGTCGAGGTCGGCGCCGAGCCAGCCGGGCGCGAGCGTGGGCGCCACCCGGGCCAGTCGCGCCGCGAGTTCCCGTTGCGCCTCGATCGAGCCGGGCAGGCTCCTCTTCTGGGAACCGTTGGTGGCGAGTTCCACCCGTGCGGCCTCGGTATGGGCGGCCGCTTCGCGGTGCAGCTGGACCGCCTTGTTGAACAACGACGCCGCCGACGCCACAGGCCTCACTCCTCGGTACAGGTGTCCCTCTCGACCCTACGGCAGGCCGGCGATCGGCGACGGGCGTGACACCACGCCGGCCGACGTCGTGGTGGCCGTCGATGGTTACACCGTGCGGCATTATTTCTTTGTTTTGCCAGGGAAATTCCTATTGCTGCGCCTGTGGCACGAAAGCGGGACTGACGAAGGCCTGTGCATATCTAGGCTGAACGCATTGATTCACACCGTTCAACGGGTGTCTCGGGCATCAGGAGGATGCAATGTCTACGATTCGAGCGATCGGCGCAGCACTCATGGGTACCGTGGCCGCCTGCAGCGACCTCGCCCCGCCCGCCGACCCCGCGGTGGTACGCGAACTGCTGTACCGGGCCGGCCTGGCCCGGCGCACCGCGACGACCTCCCAGGTGCAGTCGGCGGTGCGCCGCTTCCAGCTCGAGAACGGCCTGACCGCCGACGGAGTCGCCGGTCCGGCCACCGTCTCCGCAATCGTTCGCTACGTCCGCGAACGCCATCACGTCCGGACCATCGACATCGCCGCGTGACGCGACAGCGTCAAAAAGCGTGCACGTCCGCCACCGGCGGAATTGTCAATTCACATTGACGCAGGTAATCGACTCGGCGTAGCTTTTAGCACCCGCTGACGTGCGAGGTCGGGCGCCGGATGCCACGGCTCAGGGGTCTCGGCGCCGAGCTGGCCGGGCGCGGGCGCGAGTTCCATCCGTGCGGTGTCCGACCTTGTCCGCCGCATCGGCAGTTATCACATCTACGACACCGCCAGTGGCCGTACCTGCGGCTAAGGTGTGGCGACGTTCGACGGCGATCGATTTCGGCACACCGCGGGGGAGCTGTGACACGAGACGCATACGCGGAACGGTCCGTTCGGTCGCGATCTTCGACAGTCAACCGCTGCTGCGGCGGGGAATGTGCGCGACGTTGGAACTGGAGCACGACGTCTCCGTCGTCGCCGAGGTCGACAACGGCATAGACCTTGTCCTCGCCGCGCGACGGCACCGTCCCGAGATCGTTCTGGCGGAGACCAGGTTCCTCTCGCACTGCCGGTCGGCCAGGATGTCCTCGCCGATCATTGTGCTCGGCGAGGATGTCAGCGCCGAAGGACTCGTCGACATAGTGGTGCTGGCGCCGGCGGGAATCATCCATCGACGCGGCCAGCCGGCGGATCTGGTGTGCGCGCGATTCGGTTCGTTCGGGCCGGTCGACGGTACGTCGCTCCCGAGTTCGGCGAGGTGCTGTTGCGGATGGTCCAGTCCCAGGTCGTGCGGGCGGCGGGCCTGCGACACCCGGACCGGGCCGGTCTTACCGATCGCGAGCGTGACGTTCTGTACCTGGTGTGCGAGGGCGGGACCAACCGCGAGGTCGCCCGGGCACTCGGCATCAGCGAGCGCACCGTCAAGTTCCACGTGTCGAGCATCCTCGGCAAGTTGCAGGTGCGCTCACGTGTGGAACTCATCGCGTCCATGGCGGTCTGGCTGGCGACGGTGGCGGCCTCAAACGTGTGAGATCAGCGGTCTGCCGCGCGCACGTGCAGCGTCCGCCGAGCCATGTCGAACACCTCGAAAAGCCCAATCTTCATCAGGGCGCGGCCGACCGCCGCGTCCACCGTGGTGAGCGCGGCGAGTGGGCTGGTCAGATGCCGCGCGTCCGAGCCGTGCAGCACGGCTCGGACGGTGATGACGGCAGCGGAGTCGGCGCGAACCTCAAGTTCGGCGATCCGACAATCGGCGGCGTGTTCGCTCAGCGCGGTACGGATGCCCTCGGTCAACGGTCGAATGATCTCGACGGCCGCGTTGCCGGTGGCCAGATAGGCCAGTGCGATGTCGACCTGATATCTCATCGACGTAGTCTCGCGTGGCGTCGGGTATCTGACCAGGGCGCGGAATCCGTTACCTGATGGGCGCCACGACGATCTCGAGCCTGTAGATGATGAGTCCGACGGCGATGCAGCGGTACTTCAGCGCGAGCCCGTAGGCGACCGTCCAGGCGCCGGTTTCCTTGCAGTTGTCCAGGCCGAAGTAGTAGCCGTACGCTACCCATTCCTCGAGCGGTGTCACCGTCGACCGTGTCGTCGGTGCTTCGGCGGGTGAGGCCTGCACGGCGGCGGGGGCCGCGAATGTCAGCAGCGCCGCGATCGTCGCGATGACGATTGCCTTCAAACTAGCGTTTCGCACGGGACGCTTTCCCTTCGAAGTGACGGAATTCGATGCAAGCGAAGCTATTCCTCGCGCGCGTACCGGGCGCCGGTCGATGGATCGGTTAGTGCCGGCGATTTCCCGGCCCGTCGGCCGTCGGGGGATCGTCCCGGAGGTCGGATCGGCCCTGTTTTCTCGGACAGGCACTCTCGCGGAAGGCGACCGGCGAGCGGCTGGCAGACTTGTCGACGTGACCGAGACCGGCGAGGAACTCGCCAGCGCCAGCCTCGTGGAGTTGGCGGTGTCGCGGCTGAGCCGGGAGATCCTCAGCGGCAACAGCGATCCGGGGGACCGGCTCGTGGAGGAGCAGCTGACGAAGCGGTTCGGCATCAGCCGGGCGCCGGTGCGTGAGGCGTTGCGGCTGCTGGCCGAGCAGGGGCTGGTCGAGCACGTCCCGCGCCGGGGTGCCCGGGTGGCGACGCTGTCCGATCGGGACGTGCAGGAGCTGTACGCGGTGCGCGACGTACTCGAACGCCACGCCGTGACGGCCGCGCTGGCGGATCCGGCGACGCTTGACCTGACCGGGGTGAAGGCGGCGTTCGAGGCGCTGCGGGGCGCCGTCGAGCGCGGGGACCGGGCGGACATCAACGACGCGCACCGGTCGTTCCATCTGTCGATCGTGCGCATCGCCGGCAATCGGCAGCTGACCAAGGTCTACGAGTCGGTGATCCTGAAGATCCAGCTGTACATGGCGCTCAACCTGCGGCGGGAGGCCGAGAGCGAGCGGCCGGCGGTCGGCGTTCACCGGCACGAACGGATGCTGGAGGCGCTGGAGTCCGGCGATCCGGAGAAGGTGCTCGCGGAGTTGACGGCGCACGAAGGGGACCGGTTCCTCCGCGAAAGCAAGTGAGCGCCGCGTCATAACGCCGTTACAAAGGGCCAGGAGCCTCGAAACAGTTCTGTCGACAATCGACAGCATGGCAACCATCGGACCGGTCAAAGCCACCCCGTACGCCTGGCCGTACGACGGGAGCGTTCCGACCAGCAGGACCGCGCTGCTCTGCATCGACTGGCAGACCGACTTCTGCGGCCCCGGCGGCTACGTCGACGCCATGGGCTACGACATCAACCTCACCCGAGCCGGCCTGCCCGCCACGCAGAAGCTGCTCGCGCACGCGCGGGAGACCGGCATGTTCGTCATCCACACCCGGGAGGGTCACCCGCCGGACCTGCGTGACCTGCCGGCCAACAAGCGCTGGCGTTCCGCACAGATCGGCGCGGAGATCGGGGGAGACGGCCCCTGCGGCCGGATCCTCATCCAGGGGGAGAAGGGCTGGGACATCGTCCCGGAGGTCTACCCGCTGCCCGGCGAGGTCATCATCGACAAGCCCGGCAAGGGCTCGTTCTACGCGACCAACCTGGACCTGATCCTGCGCACGCAGGGCATCACGCACCTGATCCTGACGGGGATCACGACGGACGTCTGCGTCCACACCACCATGCGCGAGGCGAACGACCGCGGCTACGAGTGCCTCATCCTCTCGGACTGCACCGGCGCCACCGATCCCGGCAACCACGCGGCCGCGCTGCACATGGTGACCATGCAGGGCGGTGTCTTCGGCTGCGTGGCCACGTCCGAGGACGTCATCGCGGCAACCACTGCGGAGGAATGATGCCGGTCGTCGACGCGCAGCCGTCCCCCTTCACCTTCGACCTCACAAGCACCGCGCTGATCGTCATCGACATGCAGCGCGACTTCCTGGAACCCGGCGGGTTCGGCGAGACCCTCGGCAACGACGTCGGGCAGCTGCGCCGCACCATCGAACCCACGAGGGCGTTGCTGCGCGCGGTCCGCGCCGCCGGCATGACCGTCATCCACACCCGCGAGGGCCACAAGCCGGATCTCTCCGACTGCCCGCCCGCCAAGCTCGCCCGGGGCGTGCCGAGCATGCGCATCGGCGACCCGGGCCCGATGGGCCGCATCCTCATCCAGGGGGAGTACGGCCACGACATCGTCGACGAACTCGCCCCCGCTCCCGGGGAGCCGGTCATCGACAAGCCCGGCAAGGGCGCGTTCTACGCCACCGGCCTCGGGGAGCTGTTGGCGCACAAGGGAATCCGCAGCCTGGTGGTCACCGGCGTGACGACCGAGGTCTGCGTGCACACCACCGTCCGCGAGGCGAACGACCGGGGCTTCGAGTGCCTGGTGCTGGCGGACTGCGTGGGCTCGTACTTCCCGGAGTTCCAGGAGGTCGGGCTGAGGATGATCGCCGCGCAGGGCGGCATCTTCGGATGGGTCGCCACGTCGACCGCGTTCGTATCCACACTGCCCGTGGGGGTGGCGTCATGAAACTGCTTGCCCGTACCGAGAACCCGTTATGGGTCCGGGGCGACACCAACGCCTTCTCCGGCTTCGGGGTCAACGTCCTGGTGAACGTACTGACCCTGACGTCGCTGTGCCTGTTCGTGGTGCACCTGTCCGAGGCGAGCGTCTTCAAGGCGATCCTGCCGGCGCTGGGCATCGCACTCGTCTTCGGCAACATCTACTACACGTTCCTCGCGCGGCGGCTGGCCGCCAGGGAGAACCGCACCGACGTCACCGCATTGCCGTACGGGCCGAGCGTGCCGCACATGTTCATCGTGGTGTTCGTCATCATGCTGCCGATCTACCTGAAGACGAAGGACCCCGTGCTCGCCTGGAAGGCCGGGTTGGCGTGGGCGTTCATCATCGGGATCATCGTGCTGATCGGTGCCTTCGTGGGGCCGTTCATCCGTAGGTACGCGCCGCGCGCCGCGCTGCTGGGCACCCTGGCCGGGATCTCCATCACGTTCATCTCGATGCTGCCGGCCGCGCGGATGTGGACGATGGCGTGGGTGGCGCTGCCCGTCTTCGCCCTCCTTCTGGTCGGGCTCATGACGGACATCAAGCTTCCGGGGAACTTCCCCATCGGGCTGGCCGCTCTTCTTCTCGGCACCGCCATCGGCTGGGTGGGCGGGGCGATGGACGGCGGAGCGGTGACGGCGGCGGCGAAGGAGATCTCGTTCGCGCTGCCCGGCTTCCACCTGGACCTGCTGTTCAGCGGCCTCGCCGACGTCGCACCGCTGCTCGCCACCGCCATCCCGCTCGGCGTCTACAACTTCACCGAGGGCATGACGAACGTGGAGAGCGCCGCGGCCGCCGGCGACAACTACAACCTGCGCAGCGTCCTGCTCGCCGACGGCGCGGGTGCGGTGATCGGCGCGGCGCTCGGCTCGCCGTTCCCGCCGGCCGTGTACGTCGGGCACCCCGGGTGGAAAGCCGCGGGCGGCCGCTCCGGCTACTCCATGGCGGCCGGCGTGGTGATCGCGCTGCTCTGCTTCCTCGGGATGTTCGGGCTGCTGGGGGCGATCTTCCCACTCCCGGCCATCGTGCCGATCCTGCTGTACATCGGGCTGCTGATCGGGGCGCAGGCGTTCCAGCACACGCCGAAGGCGCACGCCGCCGCGGTGGTGGCCGCGTTCGTCCCCAACCTCGCCTCCTGGGGAACGGGCCAGATCGACAACGCCCTCGCCGCGGCCGGCACCACGGCGGCCACGGTCGGCGACGCCGCGCTGGAGAACAGCGGCGTCGTCTACTCCGGACTGCTCAGCCTCGGGCAGGGCGCGATCCTCGCCGGCCTGATGCTGGGGGCCATCGTGGCGTTCGTCATCGACAAGCGCTTCATCCCCGCGGCGATCTCGGCGGCGGTGGCCTCCGCGCTGTCGTTCGTGGGGCTGATCCACGGCGAGAAGGTGGAGTGGAACGCCAACTGGGAGGTCAGCCTCGGCTACCTGCTCGTGGCGGTGATCTGCGGGCTGTTCGCGCTGACCCGGCCCGCGCCCCGCGAGGAGGAGCCCGATGAGACCGACGGCAGCACCGTCGTCACCGTTGATCCGACGCCCGCTCCGGAGCCCGCTCCCGAGCCCGCGAAGGCCTGAGGTGGAGGTCGACCGGCCCGACGTCGTCGCCGAGGTGACGCAGGTCTTCGCCGAGTACGAGAAGGCCCTCGTCGACGGGGACGTCGAACGCATGACGGAACTGTTCTGGGACAGCGACTCCGTGGTGCGCTTCGGGATCGGCGACCGGCAGGACGGAGCGGCGGAACTGCGCGCGTGGCGTGCCGCGCAGCCGCCGCTCCCGGCCGGGCGCACGCTGCACGACACGCGGGTCACCGCGTTCGGCGCGGACCACGCGGTGGTGACGACGCTGTTCACCTATCCGGGCGTGCCGGGGGAGGGGCGCCAGTCGCAGACCTGGGCCCGCTTCCCCGGCGGCTGGCGCATCGTGCACGCACACGTCTCGCAGGTGTCCGCTGTGGAGGGTGGTTCGTGACGGACCTTCAGTTCGCTTCCCTGGGCGGCCCCGACGCGGCCGACGTGATCCGCACGGCTTACGCGCGGGACGCGCCGCACGTGTGGACCCACCGGCGGCCGCTCGACGACGTGCTGCGCGACCTGGAGTCCGCGCCGAACGGACCGCTGTACGGGATCCCGTTCTCCGTCAAGGACAACATCGACGTCGCGGGGCTGCCGACCACGGCCGCCTGCCCGGACTTCGCGTACGTCCCGGCCGTCTCGGCACCGGTCGTCGACCGGCTGCTGGCGGCCGGCGCGATCCTGGTCGGCAAGAACAACCTGGACCAGTTCGCGACCGGGCTCACCGGCACCCGTTCGCCGTACGGGGCGTGTGCCACTCCCTTCGACGCGCGCTACATCTCCGGCGGGTCCAGCAGCGGTTCGGCCGTCGCCGTGGCGGCCGGACTGGTCGGTTTCAGCATCGGCACCGACACCGCCGGTTCGGGGCGGGTGCCGGCCGCGCTGTGCAACGTCGTGGGCCTCAAGCCGAGCCGCGGGCTGGTCAGTACGCGCGGCATCGTGCCGGCCTGCCCGTCGCTCGACTGTCCGAGCGTCTTCGCGCTGAATGTCGGTGACGCCGCCGCCGTGCTCGCCGTGATCGAGGGACAGGATCCGGGCGACCCGTGGTCCGTCGCCCGTCCACCGTCCACTGTGGAGGATGTTTCGCTGTCGAACGTGCGTCTCGGGGTGCCGCGCGAACGGGAGTTCGGCGGCGACCGGGAGCACGCGGCGGCCTACGCGGGCGCACTCGCACGCCTCTCCGGCCTCGGCGCGACGCTGGTGCCGATCGACCTTGAGCCGTTCCTGGCGGCCGGGCGGCTGCTGTACGGGCCCTGGGTCGCCGAACGCTGGACCGGCCTCGGCGACTTCGTCACCGCACACCCCGGCAGCGTGCACCCGGTGACCCGCCAGGTGCTGAGCGCGGCGCGGAACTACTCGGCGGCGGAGGCGTTCGGGGCGATGCACCGCCTGCGCGAACTGCGCGCCCGCACCGAACCCGTCTGGGCCGACATCGACGCGCTGGCCCTGCCGACGGTGCCCACGACGTACACCATCGCCGAGGTGCACGCGAACCCCGTGCGCAGCAACGCCTTCCTCGGCTACTACACCCACTTCGCCAACCTGCTCGACCTCGCGGCGCTCGCCGTGCCCGCGGCGTTCACCCCGAACGGCCTCCCGGTCGGCCTGTCGTTCCTGGCCCCCGCCGGCCGGGACGGCTTCCTCGCCGGCATCGGCGCGGTGTTCCACGCGGCGACCGGCCTCACGACGGGTGCCACCGGCCACGCGCTCGCTCCCGCGGCGCCGCCGGCCGCCGGGAACGACGGCGCCGTGCTCGCCGTCGTCGGGGCACACCGGCGCGGTCAACCCCTGCACCACCAACTCCTGGCACGCGGCGCCGTCCTGATCGGAATCGACCGGACGGCGCCGTGCTATCGCATGTTCCAGATGGGAGACCGCCCGGGGCTCGTGCGGGTGAGTGACGGGGGAGCCGGGGTGGAGGTGGAACTGTACCGCGTCGCGGCGGCCGACCTCGGCGAACTCCTCGTGCGGATCCCGGCGCCGCTCGGGCTCGGCAGCGTGACCCTGGCGGACGGCCGCACGGTGGTGGGTTTCCTCGCCGAGTCCTACGCGGTGGCCGGGCGGCCGGACATCACCGGATACGGCAGCTGGCCGGCATATTTGAGTGCCGCGGTGCCCTGATCACGCTCCTGAAGATTCACGCGGCTGAGTTGAGGTGATCGAATTCTCCCTGCCGCCAACGTCGGCAGCGAATCCCTTACTCTCTACGGGCGCCTCTTCCCGACCCCTCCGATCCAGGACTGTGCCCGATGTCGCCATCGACCCTGGCCACCACGACCGAGCGAGCCGAAACACCGGCACCGCCGACGTCCCGAGTCTTGCCGGACTATGTGCCGATCTCCCTGCTCTCGCTACTCTTCGTGCTCGTCGGGCTATACGTAGTCACGCAGGCCGATCGATACGGCCGCACCTGGGACGAGGGTGTGCAGGATCAGTACGGCACCGCGACGTACCTCTGGTACCGCACCGCCGGAAACGACACCAGCTTCCTGAATTTCGACCCGTCGATGCACATGCCGGAACACGGGCCGTTCTTCGAATTCATCGTGGCCGGGGCGCAGTTCGCGTTCGATGGTGATCATTGGCACATTCGCGCGCTGGTCTGCGGGATTGCCGGCGCGATCGGGATCGTCGCGATGGCGCTGTGCGGATACGAACTCGGCGGTTGGTGGGGTGCGTTTCTCGCGGCCTCCGGACTCGCCCTCTTCCCGCGCTACACCGGCGCGATCTTCAACAACTCCAAGGACGTCCCGCTGGCCGTCTTCATGATCCTCGTCGCCTGGCTGACGCTGCGGTTGGTGCGCCGCTGGTCGACCGGCCGCCGGTGGGCGATCGACGCCGGGCTGCTCGGGGTCCTGCTCGGGATGGCCATCTCGGTACGGATCAACGCGCTGATCTGGGTCGGCGTCCTCGGCCTCGTCGCGCTGGCCTGGTGGGCGCGCAACGGACGGGCGGCGTTTCGGGGCGGCACCTGGTGGCCGGCCCTGCGCAAGCAACTGATCGCGGGCGGGCTGATCGGCGCCGTCACGTACGCCACCATCCTCGCGTGCTGGCCGTACATCGCGCTCAACCCGGTCACCGGCCTGCCGCACGTGATCGCCAACATGTCGGCCTATCCGTGGGACTCGACCATCCTCTACAACGGCGAGGTCGTGCGCGCGCAGAGCGCGCCGGGCGGGTACGTGCCGCGCTGGCTGCTCGTCGGTTCGCCGCTGCCGACCGTGCTGCTCGGCGTCGCCGGGATCAGCCTGCTCGCGCTCGACCTGATCCGCGGCCGGGTGCGCGACCTTCGGGTGCTGATCGGGGCGGCGCTGTTCTTCGTGCCGCTGGCCATGCTCCTGGTGATGCGGCCGGTGCTGTACAACGGGCCGCGGCATTTCCTGTTCATCGTTCCCGGGCTGATCCTGCTCGGCGTGTACGCCGTCCAGCGGGTCGCCGCGCTGCTCGCCGCCCGCCGGGCACCGGCCCGGTCGGCGCTCGCGGGGGCGCTCGTTCTCGCGCTCGTCGGCGGGTACGCGCACTCCGCCGTCGCCTCCGCGCGGCTGTTCCCGTACGAGTACATGTTCTTCAGCCCGGTCGTCGGCGGGTACTCCGGCGCGCGGGGCAAGTGGGAGGGCGACTACTGGTCCGCCTGCCACACGGCCGCCGTCGAGTGGCTGCTGCGCAACCGGTCGCGCTATCCGGCGGCCTCCTCCCCGCCCACCATCGGCGGGGTCGCGGGCGACGGTGCCAATGTGCCGCCGGGCTGGAAGCCGACGTTCGCGGCCGCCGGGGACTACTTCGTCAGCAGCGACTTCTGGCCGATGCCGCCCGACTTCGAGGTGATCCACACCGTCCGGGTCGACGGTCAGGCGCTCTGCAGCATCGGCCGGGCGCCCGCCCGCGCCTGACGACCGGAGGTCACACGTGCATGCTCGGCCGGCGGCCGAGGGCGACGATGTCGCTGATCACGCCGTCGGCGAGCCCGCGCACCACGTCGGCGAGGTCGGGCCGCAGCACCAGCAGTTCACTGAACCGCTGGCGCCACAGCCCGGCCTCGATGGCGTCGGCGTCCGGCCGGTGCGGGCGGACGATCCGGTTGCGCGTCACCATGTACGCGTCCCAGTACTCGTCCGGCAGCGCGCCGGCGAGGCGCGCGGCCGCCGGCGCGAACGACTCCGCGTCCTGCGCCGCGTAGATCAATGCGCGGGCCCCGTCCCATGCCACCCGGGGAAGGTGCACGTGTGCCACGCGTCACATTGTGCACCCGCTGTGCTTCTAGGTCACGTCCTCGGTCGGCAGGCCCGCGGCTTTCCAGGCGACGAAGCCGCCGGCGAGATCCGTCGCCCGCCACAGCCCCAGGTCCTGCAGCGCGGCGGCCGCGAGCGACGACGTGTAGCCCTCCGAGCAGAACACCACGACCGGCAGGTCGTACCGGTCGGCGACCTCCAGCCGGGCGTCGCTGCGCGGGTCGAACCGCCACTCCAGGACGTTGCGCTCGATGGTCAGCGCGCCGGGGATGCCACCCTCCCGCTGACGCTGGGCGTGCGGCCGGATGTCGACCAGCACCGCGCCGTCCCGCGCCGCCGCGTTGGCCTGCTGCGGGTCGAGGCGGTGCAGCCGGCACCGCGCCGCCGCGAGGATCTCGTCGATGCCGCGGGAGCCGGGTGGTGCGACGGCTGTCATCGTTCCTCCTCTACCAGTCGGCGCCGGCCCGTTCGACCGAACGAACCCGCAGGTCCCCGCCGATCATGTCGTAGCGGGTCATCATGGTAAGCGCCGGTGCGTAGACGTGAAGGCTGACCGCGGGCGCCGCGCCGTCGTTGATCACCCGATGGATGTGCCGTGCGCCGAACTGCCGTCCCATGTCGGCGGTCAGCCGGCGGGAGCCGTTCGGCGTGTCCTCGCGGAGCCGTCCGGAGACGACGAGGAAGGCCCCGGCCGACCCGCCGTGGTCGTGCCACTCCGTGTCGTGGCCGGGCTGCCAGGTGAGGAGCCACGCCTCGTGGTCGGGGCCGGCGGAGAGCCGCGCGTACCAGCGTTCTTCCGTGTCGAACCGGGGCTGGACGGGCCAGCGGCCGGGGTGTGCGGCGAGTCTACGGGCGTGTTCGAGCAGGTCGGCAGTCATGGTGGGAGTCCTCTCGGGTCGTCTGTCGGCTGGCTGGGTCACGTTCAGCGACGACAGAGCGCACTCGCGCACCGGACGAGGTCGACAGCCCGCCGCGAGGTGAGGGTCCACATCTTTGGTGCCAAGACTTCCCCGTTTCCTACCGCCCGTCGTTGGACGGGTCGATAATACCTACTAGAACGGTATCTTAGATGGGGAAGATATGGGAAAGAAGTCGGTCCTGGTCGTCGGCGGCGGCTGTAGCGGCACACTCGCCGCGATTCACCTTTTGCGCACGACCTCCCACCGGGTGACCCTGGTCGAGGCCGGCGAACGTCCCGGGCGCGGCATCGCCTACGGCACCACCAACCCCGCGCACCTCCTCAACTCCCGCGCCGCCGCCATGAGCGTCGCCTCGGACGACCCGCAGGACTTCGTGAACTGGTGCGCCCGCAGGGACCCCACGATGCGCGCGCACTCGTTCGCGCCGCGGCACTGGTACGGCACCTACCTCCAGGAACGGCTCTCCGACGCCGCCGAGCGTGCCCCCGGCCGGCTCGACGTGCACCGCGGTCGGGTGCGAACGCTCCGCGTCGGACGTTCCATCAGAAGTGGCGAGTGGACCGCGGACCGGGTGGTGCTCGCGACCGGACACCCCGCGCCCGGGACGCCCGACTGGGCGACCGGCGTCGACGGCCCGCGCTACGTCGCCGACCCGTGGGACGCCGCCGCCCTCGAACGCCTCCCGCTCGACGGCCCCGTCCTCCTCGTCGGCACCGGCCTGACCGCCGTCGACGTCATGCTCACCCTCGCCGCCCGCGGCGCCTCCCTCATCGCGGTCTCCCGGCACGGCCTCCTCCCGTTGGCGCACACCGCATCCCCCGGTGTCGCCGCCGTGCCGGCCCTGGAGGACTGCGGCTCCCTCGCGGCCCTCATCCGCAACGTCCGCCGCGCGGCCGAGGGCGACTGGCGCTCCACAGTGGACGCTCTGCGCCCCGAGGTGAACGCCATCTGGCACCGCCTCGACCCGACCTGCCGCGAACGCTTCCTGCGCCACGTCGCCCGCCACTGGGAGGTCCACCGCCACCGCATGGCCCCGGCGGTCGCCGCCCGCGTCTCCTCCTTGCTCGCCTCCGGCGCCCTGACCGTCCGGCGCGGCCGCATCCGCTCCGTGCGCCCGGTGCCCGACGGCTTCGACGTCGACGGCTCCCTACGCGTCGGCGCCATCGTCAACTGCACCGGCCCCGGAACGGCCGTCCGCCACCCGCTGCTGGCCTCGTTGGTCGCCACGGGCGCGGCGGTCGGCGAACCGCTCGGCCTCGGGGTCTCCTGCGACCCGGCCGGCCGGGTCAACCGCCCCGACGGCACCCCGTGGGAGAACGTCCACCTCATCGGCCCGGCGAGGCGGGGCACGGAGTGGGAGACGACGGCGGTCCCGGAGATCCGCACCCAGGCCGAGGAGTTGGCGGGCTCGCTGGCGTAGCCCTTCCCCCTGGGCGGCCCGGGCTTCGCCCCTCCGGCGGGCCGTGAGTGGTACACCAGCCACGTTATTCGTGGCGCATTACGTGGCTGGTGTACCACTCGGCCATCGATGCCCCAGGATGATCTTGCCGGCCGGAGGAATGCGCGGGGCGCTGGGCTACAGTGAGGCGCGACGGACGAGTCGACCGGGCGGCCGCGTCAGCCTCAGGGCTGCCGAGGAACGTCCGGGCTCCACAGGGCAGGGTGGTTGTTAACGGCAACCCGGGGCGACCCGCGGGAAAGTGCCACAGAGAACAGACCGCCGGCAGCACGCCGGTAAGGGTGAAACGGTGGGGTAAGAGCCCACCAGCGTCCCGGGTGACCGGGACGGCTCGGTAAACCCCACCCGGAGCAAGGTCAAAAGGGCCGGACCCCTCGGGGCGAGGCCTGCGCAGGCGTTCGAGGGCTGCTCGCCCGAGCCTGCGGGTAGACCGCTTGAGCCTGTCGGCGACGGCAGGCCTAGATGGATGGCCGCCGGCCCGCGGTTTCGCGGGTCACAGAACCCGGCGTACAGGTCGACTCGTCCGTCGTCCTCCTGATCACGGGTTTGTAATGGCTGCTGAGCTGGTGTTATTGATAATCGCCTCTTGGTGAGAATGGTCAACATTGGTTCGCCTCGGACGGCCTGGGCACGGCCTGACGGCCTGGAGACGGCCTGATCTTGAGGCGTTCCGGTCTCTTGCGAGCGCCTCGATAGACGCCGGCTTCTGCGGTGGCTGGCCGGGGTCAAGGGCGGCCCTCGGCGTGCCGGCGCGCAGCGCCCCTGACGTCGGGCGGGCGGCGTAGAGGATTCGGCTTCGGGGGACGGCTGTTCTTGTGGGCTTCGGTGGCTAATCCCGGATACGAACCGCCGGCGCGCCCGGCCGATGCCGGCGCTTGCGCCGCCAGCAGGCCGGAGCGGCGCCGGCTTTCCGTTCCTGGGCCACTATTGGTGTGCGGCGGGTGATCGCGTTACACGAGGGCAAGCCGCAAAGCGGTGCGGCAGCCGATCGCCCCGCGCTCGACGGACGCGGCCGAAGCTCGCGATCGTCACGGCCTCGCTGCTGGTTCGATGTCGGCGCCCGACGTCCGTATGCTGCGCCCCGTGCGGCATCTGACCCGGGCGTTCGCGGTCGAGCAGTTCCTGGGCGAGGTCACGGTCCAGTGTGCCCGTGGTGTGCGGTGGGTGGCGGTCGATCCGTGGAGCGGCGGCTATCGGATGTCGCTGCACACCGTCGAGGATCCTGATGACGAACGGGTGCGGGACCTGTCCAGCCTGGTGTCGTTGGACCCGGTTGACGAGGACTTCGTCGGCGATGGGCGCGAGCTGGGCCGAGTCGCCGAGGCTTAGGCTGCGATCGATTTCGCTGAGGGGCTCACCGAGGCGGTCGCGGGTCGGCGGGTCAACGCGACGGTTGCCGGCGACGAGTATGCCGACATGGTTCGCGTCCGGCGGTCTGCCGCGGCCGGCTGATGGGCGAGTTGCTGCGGCCCGCGTAGCGGGCCGCCTTGACTGGGAGGAGTGGCGGGCGGCGCACGAGCCAGCGGAGGCGGCGCTCCAGCGGTTCGTTGAGGCGGTTCGTTTGGAACTGGCGCTGCCACCCTTGAGCGTCCGTCTTACAGTCTCTGACGTCTCGCCGTAGGCCACGGAAGAGGTAATGCGGCGGCCTACACGGTCAGGCGCCACGAGAAACGCCAGCTCAGTGGTCCTATATAGCGGAATCGTGGCTACACGGTCGACTCGTCCGTCGCCCCCCCCACGCGCGGCCCGATCTCGGGTCATCGGATGTGGGACGCTTGTGGGAGCATCCGCGTGGAGGTGAGCAGCCGATGACCGCAGCCGTACTGGATCACGTGGGGCCGTGGACCGAGGAGGACTTCTTCGCGCTCGGTGAGACCTCCGACCGGATCGAACTCTTCGACGGGAGTCTGCTGGTGAGCCCGGCTCCGACCACGCGCCATCAGCACATCTCCCGCCGGTTGGCCAACATCCTCGACGCCGCCGCCGATGAGGCTGACCTGTGGGTGTACGAGGCGGTCAACGTCCGTCTGACGACGGGTCGGGTGTTCATCCCGGACGTGGTGGTCACCCATGCCGAGGACGTCACGACGGTCGAAGCCGCCGAGGTCGTCCTGGTCGGCGAGGTCGTATCGCCTGGCAACGCCGGCACCGACCGGTTGCTCAAGATGCAGGCGTACGCGGCCGCTCGGATCCCGTGGTACCTGCTGGTCGAGCCGGACCCGGCCGGCGCGGTCACGGTTCGTCTGCTCGGCCTGGACGGGGACCACTACGTCGAGCAGGTTCTCGCCAAGGACGGCGAGACTCTGACCGCGAGCGAACCGTTCGCCATCGCGATCGAAGTAAGCGCGCTGACCCGTCGTCGGTAGCCGGAACGGCCGCACGGCTTGGCGACGGCCTGGACGGTCAATCACCACAAGAAACGCCAGCTCAGCGGCCCTATACATGGCGGAACCCGGCGTACAGGTCGACTCGTCCGTCCGCCACGATCGCCACTGCTCAGCCAGCGGGGTGCCCGTATGCTCCGCCCCATGCGTCACCTGACCCGTGCGTTCGCCGTCGGCGCGCTCCGCCGTGGCAAGGCGGTCGAGCAGTTCCTGGGCGAAACCACCGTCCAGGGCGTTCGCGGCGTCAGGTGGGTGGCGGTCGAACCGTGGAGCGGCGGATACCGGGTGTCGCTGCACACCGTCGCGGATCCCGACGACGAACATGCCCTGGACCTGGCCAACCTGCTGTCACTGGACCCGGTCGACGAGGAGTTCGTCGGCGAGGGGCGCGAGCTGGGCCGGGCCGCCGACGCCGAGTCCGCGATCGATCTCGCCGAACGGCTCACCGACGCCGTCGGGGGCCGGTGGGTCAACGCGACGCTCGCCGGCGAGGAGTACGCCGAACTGGTGCGCGCGAGGCGTTCCGCGGCCGGCTGACGCACCATGGTCCGATGGCGATCGATGTGTATGTCCGGGAGTACAGCGGTGAAAAGGTGGCGACGCTCGACTGGCGCGGAGGCGTGAACCGCCTGTGCGCGACAGCGGCCGCCGACCCGACGAGGTTCCCCCTGCTGTCCGGCGTCGACGACCACGACGACACGTACTTCAACGCGCGCCAGTGCGTCATCCTGACGGGGGAACTCGAGTCCCTCACGAAGCTGCACACCGAACCGGAGGTGCGCGGCCCGGCGGAGGCGCTTCTGCAGCTGGTCGACCTGCTGCGCGCGGCGCCCGGGCGGCCGCACCATCGGCTGCTGGTGTTCAGCGGCGACTGACGGCCAGGTGCCCGCGGGCGGGATCTGGCAGAGTGGCGCGGATCAGCCGGCAACGTAGCGGACAGGAGAGGTCACGATGACGGTCGACTTCGGACCCGCCACCGACGTGCTCAGCGGGCTCGTCAAGCAGACGACGGACGAACAGCTCGCCGCGCAGACGCCGGGCGGCATCACCGTCGCCGCGCTGCTCGACCACATCGACGGGCTCGCGGGGGCGTTCGCGGACGCGGCGACCAAGACGACGAAGGCGGACGGGGGAGTGGCGCAGGCGCCGGACGGCGCACGGCTCCGCGACGGTTGGCGGGAACGGATTCCGGCCCGGCTGGACGCGCTCGCCGAGGCGTGGCGGTCCGACACGGCGTGGAGCGGGCTGACCGTCATCGGCGGGCTGGAGATGCCGGGGGACGCCGCCGGAGCCGTCGGGCTGGACGAGGTGATCGTTCACGGGTGGGATCTGGCGGTGGCGACCGGGCAGCGCTATCCCGGCGGGGATGCCGCCCTGCAGGACGGGATCCGGGCCGCCTACGGGTGGGTCAGCGCGACCGTCGGGGACAACCCGAACGGGATTCCGGGACTGTTCGGGCCCGCGGTGAAGGTGCCCGCGGACGCGCCGCTCATCGATCGGCTGCTCGGTCTGGCGGGACGGGATCCAGGGGCGTGAGCGGGGTCCAGGCGAGCACGTCGTCGAGGATGAGGCTGCTCTCCGGCCGCCCGTAGTCGGCCATCCGGTCCAGGAACCCTTGCAGCGCCGGCATGTCCGCCACGGCCACCATCAGCACCGTGCAGTCGGCGCCGGTCACCCGCTGCATCTGCAGCACCTCGGGCCAGTTCGGGACGGCCGGGTCGCGCAGCACGCACGTCGGGCCGTAGCACTGCATCCGGACGAAGGCGCGGACCGGCCGTCCGGCCTTCGCCGGGTCCACGTGCGCCCGATAGCCGGTGATGATTCCGGCGTCCTGCAGGCGCCGTACCCGTTCGGCGGTCGCGGGCGCCGACAGGTTGATCCGTCGTGCCATTTCATTGAACGACAGACGCGCGTCAGCTTGCAGTTCGGCGAGTATGCGCCAGTCGACCCGATCCACGTTACGAGCGTAAAGCGTGTGCCCCGATCGCGTTACGAACATGATTCACCGCCGAACGGAAGCCGACGATCATCGTCAGCATGACCGAGCCCACGTTCCGGACGATCATCGAGCCGTTCCGCATCCACTCCGTCGAACCGCTGCGGATGAACACCCGCGCGCAACGGCACAAGGCCCTGGAAGCCGCGCGGTACAACCTGTTCAAGGTAGACGCCGACGATGTTCTGATCGATCTGTTGACGGACTCGGGGACCGGGGCCATGAGCCGGGACCAGTGGGCGGCGTTGCAGCGCGGCGACGAGTCCTACGCGGGATCGCCGTCGTTCCGGGTCTTCAAGGATGCGGTGCAGCGGCTGTTCCCGTTCACCCACGTGATCCCCACGCACCAGGGGCGGGCGGCCGAACGCATCATTTTCAGCGTGCTCGGTGGGCCGGGCAGGGTGGTGCCGAACAACACCCACTTCGACACCACGCGCGCCAACGTCGAGTACACCGGCGCGGAGGCCGTGGACCTCGTCATCTCCGAGGGGCGAGATCCTTCGTCACGGCACCCGTTCAAGGGAAATATGGACATCGACGGCCTGGAACGGCTGCTCGAAGCCCGCGCCGACGACGTGCCCGTGATCTTTGTGACGGTGACCAACAACAGCGGCGGGGGACAGCCCGTCTCCCTGGCGAACCTCCGCGAGATCCGCCGCGTCGCCGACGCCTACGGCAAGCCCGTCTTCATCGACGCATGTCGCTTCGCCGAGAACGCCTGGTTCATCCGCACGCGCGAGGACGGCCAGCAGGACCGCGACGTGGCCGACATCGTGCGCGAGATGGCGTCGCTGGCCGACGGAATGACGATGAGCGCCAAGAAGGACCCGATGGGCAACATCGGCGGCTGGCTCGCGCTCAACGACGACGAACTCGCCGAACGCTGCCGGGACATGCTGATCCTGACCGAGGGCTTCCCCACGTACGGCGGGCTCGCCGGCCGCGATCTGGAGGCGCTCGCGCAGGGGCTCACCGAGACCGTGCAGCACGACTATCTGACGTACCGCATCCGCTCCACCGAGTACGTGGGGAACTCGCTGCGGGAGATCGGCATTCCGGTGCTGACCCCGATCGGCGGGCACGCCGTGTACATCGACGCGCGGGCCATGCTGCCGCACATCGACCCGTTGGAGTATCCGGGGCAGGCGCTCGCCGTGGCGCTGTACGAGACCGGTGGGGTGCGGGCGTGCGAGATCGGCACGGTGATGTTCGGGCGGCAGCCGGACGGAACGGAGAAGCCCGCCGCGATGGATCTGGTGCGGCTGGCGATTCCGCGGCGGACGTACACGCAGAGCCACATGGACTATGTGATCGAGGTCGCGCAGCACGTGTGTGACCGGGCGGCGGAGTTGCGGGGGTTCCGGATCACGGAGCAGGGGTCGGCGCTGCGGCACTTCACGGCGTCGTTCGCGCCGCTGTAGGAGCGCGCGGGCTTCGTCGATCTTGCAGTTGTGGCGCCCGGTATGCCCGATATCGCCGTGCTACGTCCGCACCACAACTTCAAGATCGACGGCCGCCGCCGATGTCCGGATCGAGGCACAGCGCCGCGTCGACTCAACCGCGCGGGAGGCCCATCGCGTTCGGGTAGGGGATGACGCGGTGCAGCGCCTCGGCCGCCGGCGTCAGCAGCGCGACCAGCCGTTCGGTGTCGGTGCCGGCCCACGGTTGCGCCGCCAGTTCGTCCGTGAGTTCCTCCATCCGCGCGTGTGCCGCGCGGCCCGCCGCCGTCGCCCGGCCGTCGCCGTCGACCCAGCCGCGCGCCGCGAGCCGTTGCCGGGCCGCGTCCCACTCCTCGTCCGTCCAGCCGCGGTTGCCCTGCAGTTCGCCGCGGAGGCCGTCGATCGCGTCGCGCCACACAAGCGCCTCGCAGCCGTCCACGCCGTTGGTCACCAGTGCCGTGACGTGGCCGTCGCCGCGATGTTCGCGCAGCACCGTCGTCGCCAGCCACAGGCGCGCGTGCGGGTCCTCCGGCGCGGGGAGCGCGGCGTTCGCGGCCGCCAGTGCGCGTCCCGACGTTCGCGCCCCGGACGCCGCCGCCCACAACAGGTCCGCCGCCTCCGTCGTTGTTCCGTGGGAACGCAGTGCGCTTGCCGCGCCGGCCTCCCGGCACCGCAGCGCGTCCGCCGGGCTGATGCGGCTCCAGATGTCGGGCAGCGCGCGTTCGACCATGCGCGGCGCGAAGCCGAAGAACAGCGCGGTCACCGGGGCCGCCGTGACGGCGCCGAGCGGAGCGGCCCGCCCCGCGAAGTAACCCCGCCAGAACCCGCGCAACCCCACTTCCTCGTACGCCGCGCGCGCCTCCGGAGCGAAGTAGGTGACCGCGTGCAGCGGCTCGATCAGCGTCCACAGGTGCCGAACCGGGTTCATCCCCACCCTTTCGTTCACAGGTTTCGTCGATGTGACCGAGCAACCGCAACAATGCGGCACCGGTCCACAACGAGGCAACGGTCGAACTGATGCGGTGTCGCATCGATCACGCTCGGAGAATCCCCAGCTTTTCGCAGACCGTTTCCGATGGTGCGCCCAGATCCAATTCGTTGCCCCGGAACCGTTGGCCGACAGCGGAACTTCCTCCGCGTCGCACGTCAGGTGTGGCCCGGTTAGGAAACCGCGCGCCGGTCCGTCTACTGTGGATCCCGTGGCTCAATATTGCTCGAATCGGTAGCGCGTGGTTCGAACACGATGCACAGTGATGTCATGAGCAGTAGCGGTGCTGGCCAGTACTACTGGTGCCTCTCCCACCACCGCGTGGAAACAGACGCCGACAAATGCCCGGCGGTCAACCGCCTTGGGCCGTACGGCTCTGCCGCGGAAGCCGAGCGCGCCTTGGAACGGGTGGAGGAGCGTAACGCGGCCTGGGACGCCGAAGACGAGCGTTGGAACGGCGACCAGTCCTGATTTTTCAAGGCGCCGCCCCGGAACCCGGCGCCGCTCTCGTGCAGTTCCCCCAACCCTGACTCAGGTTCCGCCGGAGGAGGAAACACCATGGCCGATGCGTTGGCCACCAACCGTTCGGCCGCCAAACGAGCGTCCGCGACCGGCAAGACCCCCGCTGCCGCACCGGCGGCCCGCACCCGGAAGTCCACCGCACCGAAGACGGTCGACCCGGCGGGAAGCAAGGCGAGCACGGCACCGGTGACCGGCGCGACCGCTACGGCGGCCACGTCGACCGCTGACGGCGCGAACGCGCTGTCCCGCAAGGCATCCGCGAGTAACGCTCGCGGATCGCGCACCACTCCCGCCGCGCGAGCGGCAACATCCAAGGTGGGAACGGCCGCGCCGAAGACGCGTGCGGTCGTGACGAAGGCGGTGGCGTCGGTGCCGGCACGTTCGGCGGGCACCAGAATGACCACTGTCCGGGTCGATGAGGCGCCGACGGACTCCGCCGCCGCAACCGTTTCCGCCGATTCCGCGACGGAAGCGCCGAAGCCGGCCACGCGTCGGACCCGTGCCGCTTCCACTGCCAAGCCAGCAGCCGCCAAGCCCGCCGCCGCAGAGGCCCCGAAGCCGGCTCGGCGCAGCGCCGCCAAGCCCGCCGCCGACAAACCGATCACATCGGAGAACGCCACCGGGACGACCGGCACCAAGCGGTCCACCGGCACCAGGTCCACCGCCGTGAAGTCCACGGCGGCCAAGACCGCGGCCACTACATCCACGGCGACGACGCCGACCGCCACCAAGCCCACGGCCGCCAAGCCGACCGCCACAAGGGCGACGTCTTCGAAGGCGACCGCCACGAACGCCACGGCTGCCAAGTCGACCGCCTCGAAGGCGACGTCTTCGAAGGCGACCGCCACCAACGCCACGGCTGCCAAGCCGACCGCCACCAAGGCGACGTCTTCGAAGAGGACGGCATCCACGGCGACGGCATCCACGGCGCCCGCTGCCAAGACCGTTGGGAACAGGGCCGCGGGCACCAAGACCGCTGGCACAAAGGCCGGCACCAAGACCCTTGGCGCCACGGCTGCGGCGACCAGGACTCCGGTCGGCGCGGTGGCCGCTGCCAAGTCGACCCGTGCCACGGTGTCCAGGTCGACGGCTGCGGTTCCGGCCGCGAAGTCGACCGCCGGCCGGGCCACGAAGGCCGCGAAGTCGGCGGCGGTGAAGGCCGCCGGCACGGGCCGTTCGGCGGTGTCGCGGGCGGCCAAGGCCGTCACCTCGACGGCCGCGAAGGCCACGCCCACGGCCGCCAAGCGGACCGCCAAGGCGGCGGCATCCGCGGTCGCGTCGACGGCCGCGACGGCCACCCGCGCCGCGAAGGCCGCCAAGTCGACCGCCACGCGGGCGGCCAAGGCAGCCGCCTCGACCGCCACGAAGGCCACGGCCGCCAAGTCGACCGGCACCAAGTCCACCGGCACCAAGGCGACGGGCACGCGCACGGCGGCCACCAAGACCGCTGCCACCAAGGTGGCCGGGGCGAAGGCCACCGGCGGCCGCGCGGCCGCGGGGACGCGGTCGACCGCCGCCAAGGCCGCCGCGGCGAAGTCCACCGGCACCAAGGCCACGGCCGCCAAGGCGACGGGCACCGGCCGCACCGCGGCGAAGTCGACGGCGGCGAAGTCCACCGGCACCGGCCGCTCGGCGGCGAAGTCGACGGCCACGAAGGCCACCGGCACCGGCCGTACCGCGGCGAAGTCCACGGCCACGAACGTGACCGGCACCGGCCGCGCGGCCACCAGGTCCGCGGCCGCGAAGGCGACCGGCGTCGGCCGTACGGCGGCGAAGTCGGCGGCTGCGAAGGCCACCGGCACCGGCCGTACGGCGGCGAAGGCGACGGCTGCGAAGGCGACGGGCGTCGGCCGTACGGCGGCGAAGGCGACGGCCACCGGCACCGGCCGCTCGGCGGCGAAGGCCACGGCGGCCAGGTCGGCGGGCACCACGGCGACGGCCGCGAGGTCGACCGCCGCGCCCGCTTCGGCCACGAAGGCCACCGGTGCCGGGCGCGCGGCCGCCAAGGCCACGGCCGCGAAGTCGACGGGCACCAAGGCGACCGCCGCGAAGGCCGCCGCAGCGAAGTCCGCCGCCACCAAGGCCACCGCCGCGAAGACGGCGGGGCGTAAGGCCGCCGGCACCAAGGCGACGGCTGCGAAGGCGGCCGGCACCAGGACGACCGGCGCCAAGGCCGCTCCGGTGACGACCGCCAAGGCGACCCGCGGAGCGGCCAAGGCGACCGCCACGAAGGCCGCCCCGGGCCGGGCGACCAAGGCCACGGCCACGGCCACGTCCGCTCCGGCCAAGGCCGCGGCGAAGAGGACGACCGCCAAGGCCGCTCCGGCAAAGGTCGCCGCGACCAAGGCGACGACCGGACGGGGTGCCGCGAAGGCCGCGCCGGCCAAGACGACCGCGTCGAGGACCGCCACCAAGGCCACCGCCACCAAGGCCACCGGGACCAAGTCGACGGCTGCCAGGGCGACCACCACGGCCGCCGGCCGCGCGGGCGCGACGAAGGTCGCCGGGGCGAAGGCCACCGGCGGTCGTGCGGCCGCGGGGACGCGGTCGACCGCTGCCAAGGCCGCTGCGGCGAAGACCGCCGGCACCAAGGCGACGGGCACCGGCCGCGCCGCGGCGAAGTCGACGGCCGCGAAGGCTACGGGCACGAAGGCGGTGGGCACGAAGGCCACTGCGGCCAAGGCCACGGCCACCAAGGCGACGGCGAAGTCCGCGGCTGCCAAGGCGACCGGGTCGGCCACGACACCCGCACCCGCGAAGTCGACGGCGACCAAGGCGGCTCCGGCGAAGTCGTCGGCTGCGAAGGCGACCGCGGCCAAGGCCACCGCCGGCGAGGCGGCCCCGGCCAAGACGACCGGCACCAGGTCGACCGCTGCCAAGGCCGCCAAGTCCGCCGCCGCCAAGTCCACCCCTGCGGACGCGGCTCCGGCCACCGGGGGCACCACCACGACGGGTTCGGCCCCGACGGCGGCAAGCCCGGCGGGCGCCGGCACGGAGCCGACGGCGGGCACCGCGACCGGCACGGACAGCACCGACGCTACGGCGACGGCGGCACCCGCGACCGGATCGCCGGCCGAGGCGTCCACCACGGCGGGTGCGGACAGCACCCCGGCCGCGGACACCGCAACGGCTGCGAAGCCCGCCGAGGCGGACGCCGCCAAGGGCGATGCGGCCAAGGCGGACGCCAAGGCCGGCGCCGCGAAGAAGGCCCCGGCGAAGAAGCCGGCGGCCAAGTCCACCGGCCCGGCCGCCACGGCGGAGACCACCGGTGCCGCTGAGGCACAGGGGGCCGACGCCAAGGAAGCCGACGCGGCCCCGGCGGGCCCCATCCTCGCGCAGGGCGCCGATGACGCGCCGGCGGAGACGCCGGTGGCGGAGGTGCTCGACGAGACCACCCCGACCAACGGCAACGGGCGTTCGGGGGATGGCGAGGGTGGGCTGTCCGCCGAGGCGCTGGCCCCGGCGAGCACGCCGGATCCGGTCGAGGGCGGTCACTCGGTCAACGGGCGTGAGCCCGCCGGTTCGGGGCCGCTGCCGTAGCACTTTGCACGACGGGGTATGACTTGCCCGTGGTAGACGGACGAGTCAGCGCACCCCGGATCCGGGCCTCCCGGATCGACTTCGCACCACTGCGCCGCGAGCTGGAGCTTCCCACGGAGTTCCCGCTCGCGGCGCTGCGTGAGGCGGAAGAGGCGAGCCGGACCGAGCACGGCGACGGGCGGGTGGACCGGACGGATCTGGCGTTCGTGACGGTGGATCCGCCGGGTGCGCGGGATCTCGACCAGGCGGTCCGGCTGGAGCAGCGGGCCGGTGGCTACCGGGTGTACTACGCGATCGCGGACGTGTTCGCGTTCGTGGTGCCCGGGGGTGCGCTGGACGCCGAGACGCATCGGCGGGGGCAGACGGTTTACTTGCCGGACGGAAAGGTTCCGCTGCATCCGCCGGTGTTGAGCGAGGGCGCCGCGAGCCTGCTGCCGGACCGGGTCCGCCCGGCCGTCCTGTGGACGGTCGATCTGGACGCCGGCGGCGTCCCCACAAGCCATTCTGTCGAACGCGCGCTGGTGCGCAGCCGCGCCCAGTACGCGTATCCCGACCTGGAACGCGAGCTGCCGGAACCGGTCGCCCTCCTGCCCACGGTCGGCAAGCTGCTCATTGCCCGCGGGCTCGAACGCGGAGCCGTCGACCTGCCGCTGCCGGATCAGGAGATCGAGCCGGACGGGGACGGCTGGCGGCTCGAACTGCGTTCGCCACTGCCGGTCGAGGAGTGGAACGCCCAGATCTCCCTGCTCACCGGCATGGTCGCCGCGAAGATCATGCTCACCGGCGGAACGGGACTGCTGCGCACCATGCCGCCCCCGCCGGAGAAGGCGATCACGCGCCTGCGGGCGGCCGCCGCGGCGCTCGACATCGACTGGCCGGCCGAGCAGCCGGTGGGTGAGCTGCTGGCGGCGATGCGCCCGGTGCACGCCCGCGAACTGGCCTTCGTCGAACAGGCCGGCGATCTGTTGAGCGGCGCGACGTACGAAGTTCCCGATGGAAGTTCGACCGGAAAGAACGAACACTCGGCGGTGGCCGCACCCTACGCGCACGTCACGGCCCCGCTGCGGAGGCTGGCGGACCGGTACGCGACCGAGGCGTGCCTGGCCCTGCACGACGGCCGGGAGGTGCCCGCGCACGTCCGGTCGGCGCTGCCGGAGCTGCCGGCGACGATGCAGCGCACCGCCCGCGTCACGAACGCCGCGGACCGCGCCGCCGTGGATCTGGTCGAGGCGGTGCTCCTGGCGGGCCGGGTCGGCGAGGTGTTCGAGGCGGCGGTGCTCGACGTGGAGGGTAGGCGCGGCACGATCGCCCTCGACGAACCGGCCGTCCGGGCGCGCTGCGACGGCGACCTGGCGCTCGGCACCCGCACCCGGGTGCGGCTGGTCGAGGCGGACCCGGCGACGCGGAAGGTGAGATTCGAGACCGCGGGGTAGGCGTCACATTGTCGGCGGGGGCTGGTAAGACTGCTGGCATGACCTTCGACCCGAGCGTGCTGCCCGACGTGTCCGGCCTCTCCGTGGGGATTCTCGGCGGGACGGGCCCACAGGGGCGCGGCCTGGCCTACCGGTGGGCGCGGGCGGGTCAGGCGGTACGGATCGGTTCGCGCACGCGGGAGCGGGGCGAGGCGGCGGCCGCCGAGCTGGCCGGGATGCCGCACGTGCCGGACGGTGTGGTGACCGGTGGGGACAACGAGTACGCCTGCGCCGCCGATGTGGTGCTGGTGGCGGTGCCGTGGGACGGGCACGCCGACACGCTGCGTGCGCTGGCGCCGGTCCTTGCGGGGCGGATCGTCGTCGACTGCGTCAATCCGCTCGGGTTCGACAAGCAGGGCGCCTTCGCGCTGCCGGTGCCGGAGGGGAGCGCGGCGCAGCAGGCCCTGGCGTTGCTGCCGGGGTCGCGGGTGTGTGCGGCGTTCCACCACGTGAGCGCCGTGCTGCTGGCCGACCCCGAGGTGACCGAGGTGGATCTCGACGTGCTCGTGCTCGGCGACGACCGGGACGCCGCGGCCGTGGTGCAGGCCCTGGCGATGCGCATCCCCGGCATGCGCGGGGTGTGGGCCGGGCGGCTGCGCAACGCCGGGCAGGTGGAGGCGTTCACGGCCAACCTCATCGCGATCAACCGGCGGTACAAGGCGCACGCGGGGATCCGGGTGACGGATGTATGAAATTCGATCCCTGGTCGCCTGAGTTCGTCGCGTACCCGTACGAGGCCTACGCGGAGCTGCGTTCCACCGCGCCGGTGGTGTTCTTCGAGCCGACCGGGCAGTACCTGGTGTCGCACTACGCCGACGTCAACGCGTTGCTGCGGGACCGCCGGCTCGGGCGCACCTACCTGCACGTGGCGTCGCACGCGGAGTTCGGGCGGCCGGAGGATCCGCCGCATCTGGAGCCGTTCTGGCGGGTGATCCGGGACGGGATGCTCGACCGTGAGCCGCCGGATCACACCCGGCTGCGGCGGCTGGTGTCGGCGGCGTTCACGCCGAAGCGGGTGGCCGCGATGCGCCCCACCGTGGAGCGGCTGGCCGGTGAGCTGGTGGACGCGCTGGTGGCCGAGGGCGGCGGAGACCTGCTCGGCGCCGTCGCGGAGCCGTTGCCGGTGACCGTGATCGCCGAACTGCTCGGGGTGCCGGCCGCCGACCGGGCGTTGCTGCGGCCGTGGTCCGCCGACATCTGCGGGATGTACGAGCTGAATCCGTCCCGCGCTGCGCAGGAGACGGCGGTGCGGGCGGCGATCGAGTTCGGGGACTATCTGCGGGGGCTGGCCGCGCAGCGGCGTCGGGAGCCGCGCGACGACCTGGTGAGCGCGCTGGCGAGGGTCGAGGGGCTCAGCGAGGACGAGCTGGTGGGCACCTGCGTGCTGCTGCTCAACGCGGGGCACGAGGCGACCGTCAACGTCACGGGCAACGGCTGGTGGTCGCTGTTCCGCAACCCGGCCGAGCTGGCCCGGCTGCGCGCCGAGCCGCGGCTGCTGCCGGGCGCCGTGGAGGAGCTGATGCGCTACGACACGCCGCTGCAGATGTTCGAGCGGTGGGTGCTGGAGGACATCACCGTGCGGGGGGTGGACATCCCGCGGGGGAGCGAGGTGGCGCTGCTGTTCGGGTCGGCCAATCACGACCCGGCCGTGTTCGCCGATCCGGGGCGGCTGGACGTGGGGCGGGTCGACAATCCGCACCTGTCGTTCGGGGCCGGGATCCACTACTGCCTCGGTGCGGTGCTGGCGCGGATCGAGCTGGTGGCGTCGTTCGGGGCGGTACTCGCCAAGGCGCCGGGCCTGCGGCTGGTGCGCGAGCCCGAGTGGAAGCCGGGTTACATCATCCGTGGCCTGCGGGAGTTGGTGGTCGAGGTGTGAGAAATCCTGTTCCGACCGTTCCGGGTGCCGATGGGTCAGCGGACGGGTGAACGGCGAACGGGGTTTCCATGCTGTCTCTGACGCAGGGCATCGGGCGGAAGCTGGTGGCCTTGGCGCTCGCGGGAGTGCTGGCGGCCGCCGGGGTAGCCATGATCGCCCAGTGGTCGACGGACAAGGTCACCCGCAGCGCGGACCGGGTGGCGACCATGCACGCCCTCAAGGCAGCCCTCAACCACCTCGACACCCGTGAGGCCGAACTGAAGGTCAGCGCCTACCGGTGCATCATCGAGCCCGACATCCAGGCGATCATCGACGAGCTGAAAGAGGACGCCGTGACGGTCGAGGAGGCCGTCGCCGCCGTGGAGGAACTCGACCTCCCGGCCGGCATCCGCAGCGAGTTCGCGGCCATCAAGCCGGACATCGAGGCGTTCACCACGTTCATCCAGCAGTTCGTCAACGACGCCAAGAGCAACCAGGCCTCCGTCATGCCCCGCGAGCCGGAGATCGCCGACCGCAATCACATCGTCGACGACCAGCTCGAGGTGCTGCACGAGAAGGTCGACGCGGAGATCGAGGCGGCCACGCAGGATCTCGTGGACCTCAAGCGGACCGCGCTGATGATCGAGGTGCTGGTGGTGCTTGCCGCGGTGGTGGTCGTGCTCATCGTGGCGTCGGCGGTGGTGCGTTCGATCCTGAACTCCGTGCGCCGCGTCGGCGAGGTCGCGTACGCGCTGTCGCAGGGCGACCTGACCAAGCGTTCCGGCGTCACCTCCAACGACGAACTGGGCCGCATGGCCGCCTCCCTCGACTCGGCGCTCGACGCCCTGCGCGACTCGGTGCGTGCGCTCGGCTCCGAGTCGGCGGCGCTCGCGGCGGCGTCGAGCCACCTCTCCGGCACGAGCGCGGGGATCGCCGACGCGACGTCGCAGACCAACACGCAGATCCACGAGGCGTCCAGCGCATCGAGCGCCGTCTCCGAACACGTCAGCAGCATCTCGGCCGGCGCGGAGGAGATGGGCGCCTCGATCGCCGAGATCGCCCGCAGCGCCGGCAACGCCGCTCAGGTCGCCACGGACGCCTCCCGGGAGGCCGAGGCGGCCAATGCCCGCGTGGAGCAGTTGGCGAACTCGTCGGCCGAGATCGGCAACGTCCTGAAGCTGATCACCTCGATCGCCGAGCAGACCAACCTGCTGGCCCTGAACGCCACCATCGAGGCCGCCCGGGCCGGCCACGCCGGGAAGGGGTTCGCGGTCGTGGCGAGCGAGGTCAAGGATCTGGCGCAGGAGACGGCGCGCGCCACCGAGGACATCGGCCGCCGGGTCAGCGCGATCCAGACGGACACCGCCGACACGGCCGACGCGATCCGGCGGATGAGCGCCGTGGTGGCGGACATCAGCAGCCATCAGCAGACGATCGCGAGCGCGGTGGAGGAGCAGACGGCCACCACGCAGGAGATGCAGCGGGGGATCGAGGAGGCCGCCCGGGGCGCGCAGCAGATCTCGCGCAACCTGGTGGCGGTCACGTCGGCGACGTCGTCGGCGGCGGACGGGGTGTCGAACGCCGACCGCGCGGCCGCCGACCTGGCGAGGATGTCGGACAGCCTGCGCTCACTCGTCCAACGCTTCATCTACTGACCGCGCCCGGCGCGCGCCCGCGCCGGGCGCGGAGCGTCAGAACGTGTGGTCCACCGTCGGGAACGCCCCCGACCGCACCTCGTCCGAGAAGGCCGCCACCGCCGACGACAGCGCCCCGGCCAGGTCGGCGTACTGCTTCACGAAGCGCGGCATCTTCCCGGTCCGCAGCCCGGCCATGTCCTGCCAGACCAGCACCTGCGCGTCGGTGTCCGGCCCGGCCCCGATCCCGACGGTGGGGATCGGCACCTCCGCGGTGACCCGCTTCGCGACCTCGCCCGGCACCATCTCCAGCACCACGGCGAAGGCGCCGGCCTCGTAGACGGCGCGGGCGTCGGCGAGGACGTCCTCCGACGAGTCGCCGCGCCCCTGCACCCGGTACCCGCCGAGCGTGTGCTCCCGCTGCGGCGTGAACCCGATGTGCGCCATCACCGGAATCCCGGCTCCGGTCAGGGCGGCGATCTGCGGTGCCACGTTGACGCCGCCCTCGAGCTTGACGGCCTGGCAGCCGCCCTCCTTCATGAACCGCACGGCCGTGCGCAGCGCCTGCGTCGGCCCCTCCTCGTAGGAGCCGAACGGCAGGTCCCCGACGACGAGCGCGCGCGAGGTGGCCCGCACGACGCCGCGGACCAGGAAGAGCAGTTCCTCGACGGTGACGGGAACGGTGGTCTCGTAGCCGTACACGTTGTTGGCGGCGGAGTCGCCGACCAGCAGGACGGGGATGCCCTGCTGGTCGAAGAGCGCGGCCGTGTACTGGTCGTAGCTGGTGAGCATGGGCCACTTCTCGCCGCGTTCCTTGGCGGCGAGCAGGTCACGGGCGCGTACGCGCCGGTTGACGACCCCGCCGTACAGCGACGGGATGGATGCGGACATCGGCGTCTCCTTCCGACCTCGAGGCCGCTGGCGGTGCGGTCCCCGGGTACTGAGGCCCGTCCCATGAGGGGAGACGGGCTCAGAAGAAGCCTCCCACCGTCCCGTCCGCTACCGGGGCGGAGTGCAAGATCTCACATGCCCTCGCGGAACCGGTTCGTGATGGGCAGCCGCCGGTCCCGCCCGAACGCCTTGATCGAGATCTTGGTGCCGGGCGCCGACTGCCGCCGCTTGTACTCGGCGATGTCGACCATCCGCAGCACCCGGTCGACGAGCGCGGCGTCGTGCCCGTCGGCGATCAGTTCGTCGCGGCCGAGGTCGCCGTCGACGTAGCCGGTGAGGATGGCGTCGAGCTCCTCGTAGTCCGGCAGGGAGTCGGAGTCGAGCTGGTCGGGTCGCAGTTCGGCGCTGGGCGGCTTGGTGATGGAGTTCTCCGGGATGGGCGGGATCTCGCCGCGCCGGGCCGCTTCCGCGTTGCGCCAGGTGGCGAGCTTCCAGACCAGCGTCTTGGGAACGTCCTTCAGCGGGTTGAACGCCCCCACCGAGTCCCCGTAGAGCGTGGAGTACCCGACGGCCAGCTCGCTCTTGTTGCCGGTGGTCAGCACGAGCGGCCCCTCCTGGTTGGAGATGGCCATCAGGATCACGGCACGTACCCGGGCCTGCAGGTTCTCCGCCGCGAGGCCGCTCAGGTTGAGGGCACCCATGAAGGCGGCGACCATCGGCGCGATCTCCTGCACCCGGTAGTCGAGCCCGGTGCGCTTGGCCAGGTCGGCGGCGTCGTCGCGGGAGTGCTCCGAGGAGTAGCTGCTGGGCATGGAGACGCCGATGACGTTGGCGGCGCCGAGCGCGTCGACGGCGATGGCGGCCACCACGGAGGAGTCGATCCCGCCGGAGAGGCCGAGCGCGACGGAGCGCACGCCGTTCTTGCGGACGTAGTCGCGCAGCCCGAGCACCAGGGCCTGCCAGATCTCCGCCTCGTCGGTGATCCGCTCGGCGATGACCGGCGTCGGGGCGGGGGACGAGGGCGCCGCGAGCGTCTCCGAGAGGAAGACCCGCTCCACCCACATCTCGCCGAAGTCGCCCTCGGTGTCGTCGTCGCTGGTGGGCAGGTCGAGCTCGGCGACGATGAGGTTCTCGGCGAACTGCGGCCCGCGCGCGACCAGCGTCCCGTCGGCGTCGACGATCATCGAGTCGCCGTCGAACACCAGCTCGTCCTGCCCGCCGACGGCGTTGACGTAGGCGACGGCCGCGCCGGCCTCGGCGGCCCGGCGGCGCACCAGGGGAAGGCGCACGTCGTCCTTGTTGAGCTCGTACGGGGAGGCGTTGATGTTGACGACGAGTCCGGCACCGGCGCGTCCGGCGACCGCGAACGGCCCGCCCGGCTGCCAGATGTCCTCGCAGATGGTGACGGCCACGTCGACCCCGCCGAGGCGCACGATGCGCAGGGTGTCGCCGGCGACGAAGTAGCGGTCCTCGTCGAAGACGCCGTAGTTGGGCAGGTGGTGCTTGTAGTAGCGGGTGATCACGCGGCCGTCGTGCAGGAGGGCGAGCGCGTTGCGGGGGCCGCGCGCGGGGTCCGCCTCGGCGCTGATCTTGGCGCGGCCGTCGGCGTCGAGGAAGCCGACCAGGACGGCGATGTCGCCGAGCCCCTCGTGCGCCAGGTCGGCGGCGAGCCGGACGAGTGCCTCGCGGGACGCGGCGACGAACGACTCGCGGAAGACGAGGTCCTCGACGGGGTATCCGGTCAGTGCCAGTTCGGGGAACGCGACCAGGTGGGCCCCGGCTTCCGCCGCCTTGCGGGTCCAGCCCCGGATGAGGGCCGCATTGCCTGGGATGTCGCCTACGGTCGGGTTGACCTGGGCGAGCGCGATGCGCAACGTGGGCATGAGACCTATCCTATTTCTAGATCATCCGGCCGCGGTGGGCTGCCGCGGTAAGCATGGGTACGGGTGAGGCCGGCGACAAGTTTCACTCCCGACAGGCTCCCGCTGCCAGGCCCGCGTAACGTGTGCGAAACAGCCGCCGGCAAGACTTTGGCCACCCGGATGCGGATGAGGGGAACGTCGTGGACCGTCAGCAGGAGTTCGTGCTTCGAACCCTCGAAGAGCGGGACATCCGCTTCGTCCGCCTGTGGTTCACCGACGTGCTCGGCACCCTGAAGAGCGTGTCCGTGGCGCCGGCCGAGCTGGAGGCGGCGTTCGACGAGGGTATCGGCTTCGACGGTTCGGCGATCGAGGGCTTCGCCCGGGTCTACGAGTCGGACATGGTGGCCATGCCGGATCCGACGACGTTCCAGGTGTTCCCGTTCGAGGGCGGCGGGTTGCAGCGCTCCGGCGGGGAGAGCGCCCGCATGTTCTGCGACATCCTGCTGCCGGACGGCTCGCCGTCCTGGGCCGATCCGCGGCACGTGCTGCGCCGCGCGCTGTCGAAGGCGGCGGAGAAGGGTTTCACCTTCTACACGCACCCCGAGATCGAGTTCTTCCTGCTCTCGGACATCCCGGACAACGGTGACCTGCCGACGCCGGTCGACGCGGGCGGCTACTTCGACCACACCACGCACGCGGTCGCGCGGGACTTCCGCCGGCAGGCGGTGCTGTCGCTGGAGCGGATCGGCATCTCGGTCGAGTTCAGCCATCACGAGGTGGCGCCGGGCCAGCAGGAGATCGACCTGCGCTACGCCGACGCGCTGACGATGGCCGACAACATCATGACGTTCCGGCATGTGATCAAGGAGGTGGCGACCTCGCACGGGGTGCACGCCTCGTTCATGCCGAAGCCGTTCACGGATCAGCCGGGCAGCGGGATGCACACGCACCTGTCGCTGTTCGAGGGGGAGCGCAACGCGTTCCACGACCCGGGCGACCCGTCGAAGATGTCGAAGGTGGGCAAGGCGTTCATCGCCGGGCTGCTGACCCACGCGCGCGAGTACACCGCGATCACCAACCAGTGGGTCAACTCCTACAAGCGGCTGTTCCCGCAGGCGCTGCCGGACCGGATCACCGAGTCGCCGGCCTACGTCTGCTGGGGCAACCTCAACCGTTCCGCGCTGGTGCGGGTGCCGGCCTACGGCAAGCCCAACTCCGCGCGGGTGGAGATCCGCTCCGTCGACTCGGCCTGCAACCCGTACCTGGCGTACGCGGTGCTGCTCGGCGCGGGCATGAAGGGGATCGAGGAGGGCTACGAACTGCCGCCGGGCGCCGAGGACGACGTGTGGTCGCTGTCGGACGCCGAGCGCCGCGCGATGGGCTACCAGTCGCTGCCGGAGAATCTCGCCGAGGCGATCGACGTCATGGCCGGCAGCGAGTTCGTGGCCGAGGTGCTGGGCGAGCACGTCTTCGAGTTCTTCATCCGCAACAAGCGCACGGAGTGGGAGGAGTACCGCCGCGAGGTGACCCCCTTCGAGCGCAAGCGGTATCTCTCCCTCTAGATCAGTCCAGGCGCACCGCTGCGGCGGTGGTCCGGATGATGCCGACGAGCACCGTCCGGGCCTCCTCCGGGGTCTGCTTACCGCCCTCGTACTCGACGCGGATGACCACGTTGGCCCGGCGTGCGACGGCGCGGGCGGTGCCGCTGCGCACGGTGATCGTGGCCGCGTCGGCGATGCCGGCGGTCTCGGTGCCCCGGCTCGCGTAGATCCGCACCTGGCGTTCGTACTGTGCGGCCGCGGCCTGCACGGCGTCGTGGTCGGCGTCCAGGTCGCAGCGTTCCACGACGACGATCAGGTAGCGCAACGTGTCCTCCTCCCGCCAGTGGCAGCGGAAGGCTTCGACGCCGCCGGCGGTGGGCTCGTCGCGGCGCGTGGCCGTCGGGGCGGCGGGGAGCAGCCGGCGGGCCTCGGCGGCGTTCGCGGCGCACGGGTCGGGCGTGGTCGTGGCGATGGCCACCCCGGGCCAGAACGCCCTGTCCCAGGGCCGGTCCCGGTACAGCGCCAGGCCGAGCGCGAGCACCAGGACGACCGCGGCCGCCACCAGCTCGCTCGCGCGCCGGTCGCGGTGCTCCACCCGTTCCCCCGAAAGCTCCTGGAGGGCGGCCACGTCGGCGCGGAACCGCCGGTCGGAGCCGGTCAGCGTGACCAGCCCGGGCACCGGCACCCCGCGCCCGCCCGGCAGGACCAGGCGGACCCGGCGCCACGGCCCCAGGTGGCGCTCCTCGACGGCGTCGACCGCGTCCCACGGCAGGTGGCCGGCGGCGGTCCGCACCCCGCGCCGGTCCACGGTGGAACGCCCGCGCGCCACCCACAGCCCGGCACCGCCGAGCGCGACCAGGTAGCCGCCGAGCTGCTGCACCACGGACCACCGGGGCGTGGTGTCACCCAGGAACAGCAGCGCCGCTCCGGCGACGGCCAGGAGCGCGGCGACCGCGTAGGTCCACGGCGCCGGCCGGAGCGCGCGGGGCGCGGGACCGTCCGGGTCGGCGGGTGACTCCTCGACCTGCCCGTCGAGCGTGAACCGGCCGCCGGAGAGCCGCGCCAGCGCCTCGCCCACGGCCCGCCACCGGAACACGTCCGCCCCGACCTGCAGGTGGTACGGGCGGGACACCCGGTCGCGGGCGATCACCGACAGGTGCAGCGGCCGGCCGTCGGGTGCCGCGCTCACGTGCATGACCTTCCCCCACGGCAGGAGGAACGGCCGCCGCGCGAACGCCCGCCGCAGGAGCACACCGTCGGCGGTGAGCCGGGGCGGCGGGAATACGATCTGCGCCACGCACCACAGCACCACCGGCACCGGCGCCACCATCAGGGCGACCCCGACGGCGGACCAGCCCTCGGTGGCGACGATGAGGCCGCCCATCGACAGGATCAGCAGGCTCAGGAACGCGAGGGCCAGCGGCCCGCCCCGCCGTCGCGGCAGCCGGTACTCGTCCACGCGGCGAACGTAGCGGTCGGCGGCAACCCCGTGGCGGTAACGCAGAGTGACTCGGGACTGCCCGACCGGTGGTAACGGAACGTGTTCTTGTCAGGTGGATGGCCCATAAGGGCCGCTGCGCGGGGGAGCGCCGTTGATAACGCTCCGCAATCGCCGCTAGCTTTTCCTCAGCAAGTCGCCCGGCAAGAAAGTCCCCGAAAAACGAGGTGTCGAATGTCCCAGACAAAGGTGACGGGTGCCACCGCCACTGCTGCTGCCGCGACCCTGCCGGTCACCGGTAACAGTGTCGTGCTGATGGTGCTGACCGGTTTCGCCCTGGTGGTTACCGGGTTGCTGCTGTTCCGCTCCGGCCGCTACCGCAACGACGCGGCCTGATCGGGATCCCGGGCACACACCCATGACTCTGATCATCGTCGGGTCCCTGCTGCTGGTGGCCTGGCCGATGTACACCCTGGCCCTGCTGGCGTTCTCGGTGCGCAACGGCGCCCAGGCCCGCCGGCACCGGGTCCGGGTGGACTCGGCGGCTCCGGTTGCCGGCCAGCCCGACACGTTCTGGATCGTGGTGCCGTGCCTCAACGAGGAGCGTGTCGTCGGTCGGACCGTCGCCGCCGCCCTGGACCTCAACGGCCCCTGGGGCAGCGCATCGCACGTCCTGGTCGTCGACGACGGCTCCGACGACGGCACGCCCACCGTGCTGGCCTCGATCGACCACCCGAACCTGCACGTCCTGCGGCGCAACCTGCCGGAGGCGCGCAAGGGCAAGGGGGAGGCGCTCAACGCCGCCTACCGCTACATCGGCAGCTGGACCGTCGAGAACGGCATCGACCCCGCCAAGGTGGCGGTCGGCGTCATCGACGGCGACGGCCGCGGCTCGCGGAACCTGCTGATGGAGGTCGCGCACGCCATGCGTGACCCGAAGGTCGGCGCGGTGCAGAGCCGGGTGCGCATCCACAACCGGAACCGGCTGCTGGCGGCCGTGCAGGACCTGGAGTTCGGCTGCATCGCCGACGCCAGCCAGTCCATGCGCGACTCGCTCAGCACCGTGGGCCTCGGCGGCAACGGACAGTTCGCCCGACTGTCCGCGTTGCAGAAGCTCGGTGACGCGCCCTGGTCGGCCTGCCTGGTCGAGGACCTCGAACTGGGGCTCCGGCTGCACCTCGAAGGCGTTCGCATGCGGTACATGCCGCAGGCGGCGGTGACCCAGCAGGGGCTGGTCGACGTCAACCGGCTGCTCCGCCAGCGCACCCGGTGGGCGCAGGGCAACCTGCAGTGCGCCCGCTACGTCCCGAAGCTGATGGCCTCCCGCCGGATCGGCAACGGCCAGCTCTTCGAGATGCTGTACTACCTGCTCGCCCCGTGGCTGAACGCCATCGGCACGATCGTGATGGCCGGTGTGTGGGGCTACGCCCTGACGCTCCTCATCGCCGGCGACGGCGAGACGTTCATGATCGACTCGTGGGGCGAGTTCGCGGCCGCGGCCGCGGTCTGGATCGCCGCGATGTTCGCACCCGGGCTGGGCTGGGCCGTCCTGCACCGGCTCAAGCTGCGGGACGAGAAACTGAGCCGGCTGCTCCTCGCCGGACTGGCCTACCCGATCTTCCTGTTCCTCGGGCTCGTGAGCACCTGGCGGGCGATCGGACGGCACGTGGCCCGCCGCCAGACCTGGGCCAAGACCGAACGCCTGGCCGAAGAGCCCGTACCGGCCTGACCGGCACCACCTTCGCAACACCCGGACGGCACCGCACGGATGCGGCCTGCCGCGATGGCGCACGGATTCGCCACCCTTCCCGTGAAGGCAGCCCACACATGACCCAGCTTCCCGAAGTACACCTGATCGCCGGTACCCGCCCCGAGGCCATCAAGATGGCACCCGTCGTCGCCGCCATCAACGCGGCCGGCCGCATGAGGCCCGTTCTGGTCGCCAGCGGGCAGCACCCGACGATGGTCAGCCAGGCGCTCGCCGCGTTCGACCAGGAGCCGGATGTGGTGCTCCCGCTCGAGCGCAGCACCGGCGGCCAGGCCGAACTCCTCACCGAGATGGCCAAGCAACTCGACGCGCTGTTCGCCGAACGCCGTCCCGCGGCCGTTCTCGTGCAGGGCGACACCACCACGACGCTGGCGGGTGCGCTCGCCGCGTTCTGGCGCCAGATCCCGGTGGTGCACCTCGAGGCCGGGCTGCGCAGCGGTGATCTCGAGTCGCCGTTCCCCGAGGAAGGCAACCGCAAGATGGTCGGCCAGGTGGCGACCCTGCACCTGGCGCCCACCCCGCTCGCCGCGAGCAACCTCCTCGGCGAGAACATCGACCCCGAGCACGTCGTGCTGACCGGCAACACCGTCGTGGACGCGGCGCTGACCGTGGCCGCGAAGCGGCTGCCCTTCGACGACGCGCGCCTCACCGAGGTGGTGGAACGGGTCGAGGCCGGCGACGGCCGGCTGGTCCTGGTGACCGCGCACCGCCGCGAGTCCTGGGGCGAGCCGCTCGACCGGGTCCTCGGCGCGGTGCGGGAGATCCTCGCGCGCTACCCCGACGTGCACGTGGTGCTGCCCAGCCACCCCAACCCGGCCGTGCGGGCCCAGGTCGAGGCCGGCCTCGCCGGTGTCGAACGGGTGACGGTCACCGACCCGCTGCCGTACCCGGCGCTGGCCCGGCTGCTGTCGACCGCCTACCTGGTGCTCACCGACTCGGGCGGCATCCAGGAGGAGGCGCCGTCGTTCCGGGTGCCGGCCCTGGTGCTGCGCGAGGTCACCGAGCGCACCGAGTCGATCGACGCCGGCTGCGGCAAGCTCCTCGGCACCGACCCGGAGCTGATCGTCGCGGAGGCCGCCCGCCTGCTGGACGACCGCGCCCTGCGCGACTCGATGACCGCGAACGGCAACCCGTACGGCGACGGCTTCGCGGCCGTGCGCACCGAGCGGGCCGTCGCCGACCTGCTCCACCTTCCTCAGCCGACCGGAACCTCGGCCTCCCTCGACCTCCTCACGACGGCAGGTGCCTGATGCGAATCCGCCCCATGCGTAACCGGCGCGCCCTCGCGGCCGCCCTGATCGGCGCGGCCCTCCTGGGCGGCGCGGCCCTGGTCAACCCCGGCACCGCGGTCGCCGAGCGGCAGCACACCCACCGCCACTCCGAGGAGCGCGTCGGCGAGCTGAACGACGACTCGGAGATCCCGGCTCCGCCGGCGCCGCTCAAGCGCAAGCCGGACGCCCGGGTGCTGACGACGCCGAAGAGCACCGTCAGCGCGAAGTCGACGAAGGCCGCCACCGGCACCGCCGTCACGACGACCGCGGCCGGCCCGGTGGCGACCGGTTCGGCGGCCCCGGGGGGCAGCGCGAAGAAGACGCTGGTGCTGTACGACACCACCGGTGCGTGGTCCTGGCTCGGCGAGGTCTACGCCCAGCAGACCGTCAACCTCGTCTCGCACTTCAACAGTTGGACGGCCCGCCCGGTCGCCAACTACGCCGCCGGCGACCTGAACGCCTACGACTCGGTGATCTACGTGGGCTCCACGTACGACGAGCCGCTGCCGGTGGAGTTCCTCGACGACGTGCTGGGCACGACCAAGCCGGTGCTGTGGATGTACGACAACATCTGGCAGCTGAGCGCGCGGCAGGCCGGGTTCGAGGCGAAGTACGGCTTCCAGTGGAAGGGCTTCGACCCCGCGAACGTCGCCGAGGTCCGCTACAACGGCACCTCGCTGACCCGCGACGTGCGCGCCGGCGGCATCATGGACCACAACATCCTGGACGCCACGAAGGCGCAGCCGATCGGCGAGGCGGTGCGGGCCGACGGCACGACGTTCCCGTGGGGCGTCAAGTCGGGCAACTTCACCTACCTGGGTGAGATCCCGTTCTCGTACGTGACGCACGACGACCGGTACGTCGCCTTCTCCGACCTGCTCTTCGACGTGCTGGCGCCGGGCACCGTCGCCCGCCACCGCGCACTGGTGCGCATCGAGGACGTCGGGCCGGACGCCGACCCGGCCGAGCTGCGGGCCGTCGCGGACTACCTGTACAGCAAGAAGATCCCGTTCAGCGTCGCCGTGTACCCGCGCTACCGCGACCCGCTGGGCGCACTGAACAACGGAAAGGCCGAGGACTACACGCTCTGGCGCAAGCCGCAGGTCGTCTCCGCGCTGAAGTACATGGTCGCCCGCGGCGGCACGCTGCTCATGCACGGCTACACCCACCAGCACGGCTCCGCGATCAACCCGTACGACGGCGTGAGCGCCAACGACTTCGAGTTCTACCGGGCGCACGTCGACGCGAACGACTCCGTCATCTACGACGGGCCGGTGCTGCAGGACTCGGCGACCTACGCCGACGGGCGCATCGCGTCCGCCAAGATGGAGTTCATGCTGGCGGGGCTGCCGCAGCCGAGCATCTTCGAGTTCCCGCACTACGCCGGTTCGGCCAACAACTACAAGTCGGTGAACTCCATCTTCGGCAAGCGGTACGACCGGGGGCTGTACTTCCCGGGCCTGCTCAGCGGCAAGGCCGTCGACCACACCAAGATGTCGGGCCAGTTCTTCCCCTACGCCGTGCGTGACGTCTACGGTTCGGCCCTGGTGCCGGAGAACATCGGCAACATCGAGCCGGAGCCGTTCAACAACCACCCGGCGCGGCTGCCCGCCGACCTGATCGGCGCCGCCAAGCGCAACCTGGTGGTCCGCGACGGCACAGCGAGCTTCTTCTACCACCCGTACCTGGGTGTGGATCACCTGAAGGCCACGGTCGAGGGGATCCAGGGGCTCGGCTACACCTTCGTGACCGCGAGCTCGATGGTCCAGTAGTTGCCTCGGCGGACCGGGGCAGCGGGTGGGCTCCCGCGAACCGGTCCGCCCCTCCCGCCGCCGAGCGCGTCCGGGCGCGAGGCGGCGAAACGGAACGGCCCCGAACCTGGTGCACCAGGCTCGGGGCCGTTTCCCGTATGCCCGCACGGCCCCATCGACTGCGGGACGCGGACGTGGCAGCGCAGCGGTCGGTCACGCGAAGCGGACCGAGCCGGAGCGGTGCGGCTGGGAACAGCGGTCGCGCGCCCGACGGACCTGCGACATCACGCTCTTGATCCTTATGATTTCGGCTGGCTGAAGACGGCGAACTCGCTGCCCTCCGGGTCGAGCAGGTGGGCGTGGGTGAGGCCGGCCGGCGTGGTGTGCGGCGGCTGCACGACCTTGGCCCCGGCCTCCTCGGCGCGGCGCACGGTGTCGGCCACGTCGTCGACCAGCACCGCGAAGACCGCGTAGCTCGACCGCTTGCCCTGGGTGGCGGTGACGGCCCCGCCGATCGTGCCGGGACCCGCCGGCGGTGCGATCCGGTACGGCCGCTCCGCGTCCGGGTCGGCCTTGAACGTCCAGCCGAAGAGCCCGCCGTAGAAGCGCTCCGCCGCGTCGACGTCCTCCGCACCGATCTGGAACCAGGCAACTGTGGACATGTCTGTCTCCTTCTCTCGTCTGAACCCAGCCTCGACGGGATGAGCGACAGCCCTATGTCGGAGTTTTTCGGCCAACACCTACGCCGCGAATGCCAACGCGTGGACCTCGATGTCATCGGGGATGTCCATCTGGTCGCGGCGCAGCTCACGCAGCGGCGCCGGCTCCCCGGTGTCGCGCACGTCCGTCAGCCGGTCCATCCGGAACATCCGCGCCGCGTCCCGCATCCGGCACCACGCCACCAGATACCACCCCATGCGGCCGCTGAGCCAGCCCATCGGCTCCACGAGCCGCCGCGTCACCTCGCCGTTGCGGTCGATGTAGCCCAGGTCGAGCACGCGGCCCGCCACGAGCGCGTCGCCGACCACGGAGGGCACCGGCGCCGGGGGCGGCGGATCGTCGGGGCGCTTGACCAGGTGCACCCGGCCGGCGAGGTCACCCGCCCGGGCGGCGTCCGCCGGTGGCATGACCGCCAGCAGCTTGTGCAGCGCCACCCGTGCGGGTGACGCGAACGGCGTCCCCTCCAGCCGGCTCAGCGCCACGGCCATCGCGACGGCCTCGCCCGGCGAGATGTTGAGCGGCGGCAGGGTCGCCTTGCGGTCCAGCACGTAGCCGCCGGTGCGCCCCGGCTCGGCGTAGAGCGGCACGCCGGCCTGCTGTAACGCGCCCACGTCCCGCTCGATGGTGCGGCTGGAGACCTCGAAGCGGTCGGCCAGCCAGCGGGCGCTGCGCGGTCGGGGCGCCACTACCCGCAACTCTTCGACGATCGCGTACAACCGGTCGGTGCGGTTCACGCCCCGAAAGTTACCGAAGGGGTACGACTAAAATCCGGCCGTGAGCGGTAACCGTGTGCTGGTGGTGGAGAACGACCCGACCGACGACGCCCGGCTTCTCGGCGAGTGGCTGGTCGAGGGGGGCCTGGAGCTGCACGTGCTGCGCCCGCACGCCGGCGACGGGCTGCCCGAGGAGCTCGACGGATACGCGGCGCTGGTGGTGCTCGGCGGCGAGCAGGACGCGTTCGCGGGTGCCGACGGGTCGCCGGGCGCGCCGTGGTTCCCGGCCCTGGAGAAGCTGCTGCGCAAGGCGACCCGGCACAAGGTTCCGACGCTCGGCGTGTGCCTGGGCGGGCAGCTGTTGGCCACCGCACACGGCGGCACCGTCGAACGCAGCGCCGCCGGGCCGGAGATCGGGCCGAAGCTCGTGGCGCGGCGCGACAAGGCGGTCGAGGACCCGCTGTGGGCGGAGGTGCCGTTCGCGCCGGACGTGCTGCAGTGGCACCGCGACGAGATCACCGAACTGCCGGTGGGCGCCGTGCTGCTGGCCGCCTCGACGCGCTACCCGCATCAGGCGTTCCGGATCGGGCCGTGTGCCTGGGGTCTGCAGTTCCACATCGAATGCGACACCGACCAGTACGCGCGGTGGGCGCAGGACGGCGTGGACACGCTCGCGGACCTGGGTATCGACCCGGCCGCGCTGGTCGACGCGGTGACCGCGGCGCTGCCCGACGTGGCCGAGGTGTGGCGCCCGTTCACGCTGCGGTTCGCCGCCGTGGCAAAGGGCGAACTGCAGCCGGCGTCGCCGATGCGCCTGCCGATGATCGGCGGGTGAGGGATGCGCGAGCCAGGGACCGCACGGTCGACCCGCCTCTCCCGGTACGGCTTCGTCGACGCGGCCAAGGCCGCCGAGCACCTCTCCGGTGACGTGGGCCTGTGGGATCCGGTGACGGCCACGCCCCCGGAGGGTCCGGCGGGCGAACTGCTGGAGACGTTCGCGGTGGCTGCCGATCCGGACCTCGCCGCGTTGCAGCTGCACCGGCTGGTGGAGAAGGCCGGTCCGGAGCCGGTGCGCGCCGCCGTGCGGGACCTGCCGGGGTGGCGCCGCCTGCTGGCCGTGCTCGGCGCGTCGAGCGCCCTCGGCGACCACCTCGTGGCCAACCCCGACGAGTGGCGGCTCCTCGCCCAGCCGCTGTCCACAGTGGACCTCGGCGCGGTGGCGGACGTGCCGGCGCTGCGCCTGGCGTACCGGCGGGTGCTGGCGCGCATCGTCGCCGCCGACCTGACCGGGGCGTTCGCGCTGGAGGCGGTGATGGCGGCGCTGACCGACCTCGCCGACGCGACCCTGGCCGCCGCCCTCGACCTGGCCCGCGCCGAACGCCCCGACACCGCCGCGCAGTGCCGGCTGGCCGTCATCGCCATGGGCAAGTGCGGCGGCCGCGAACTCAACTACGTCAGCGACGTCGACGTGGTCTTCGTCGCCGAGCCGCCGGCCGGGGAGTCCGATGTGGACGGTGCCCTGCGCGCCTCCGCGACCCTCGCCGCGCGCATGATCACCATCTGCGGCATCGTGGCGTGGCCGGTCGACGCCGCGCTGCGCCCGGAGGGCGGCCGCGGGCCGCTGACCCGCACCGTCGCCTCGTACCTCGCCTACTACACGAAGTGGGCCAAGACGTGGGAGTTCCAGGCGCTGCTCAAGGCCCGGCCGGCGGCCGGCGATCTGGAGCTGGGCGCCGAGTGGCTGGCGGCGCTGCAGCCCGCGCAGTGGCACGCCGCCGATCGCCCCGAGGCGGTCGAGGAGGTTCGCGCGATGCGCCGGCGGATCGTCGACGCGGTGCCGCGCGGCGAGGTCGACCGGGAGATCAAGCGGGGACCGGGCGGGCTGCGCGACATCGAGTTCGCGGTGCAGCTGCTGCAGCTGGTGCACGGCCGCTCCGACGAGTCGCTGCGCACACCGTCCACTGTGGAGGCCCTGCGGGCGCTGACCGCCGGCGGCTACGTGGGGCGGGCCGACGGCGAGGCCCTGCTGCGGGCGTACCGGTTCCTGCGCTCGGTGGAACACCGGCTGCAGCTGCAGCGGCTGCGCCGCACGCACACCGTTCCGGAGGATCCGGACGAGCTGCGCTGGCTCGCGGCCGGCCTCGGCTTCCGGCCGAACGCGCAGCGCGATGCCGTCGAGGCGTTCCGGGCGGAGTGGACGCGTCTGTCCGGAGACGTGCGGCGGCTGCACGAGAAGCTGTTCTACCGGCCGATCCTGGAGGCGGTCGCGCGGGTGCCCTCGGAGGCGTGGCGGCTCACCCCGGAATCGGCGCGGGCCCGGCTGGAGGTGCTCGGGTTCGCCGACCCGGCCGGTGCGCTGCGGCACATCACGGCGCTGACCGGCGGGGTCTCCCGGACCGCCGCGATCCAGCGGACGCTGCTGCCGGTGCTGCTGAGCGAGTTCGCCGACGCGCCGGAGCCGGACGGCGGGCTGCTGGCCTACCGCAAGGTGTCGGACCGGCTCGGCAGCACGCCCTGGTACCTGCGGCTGCTGCGCGACGAGGGCGTGGTGGCGCTGCGCCTGGCCCGGCTGCTCGGCATCTCCCGGTACGTCACCGAGCTGCTGAGCCACGACCCGGAGGCGCTGCGGCTGCTGGCCGACGACGCCGAACTGGTGCCGCGCACCGGCGTCGACGGGTTCCTCGCGGCCGCGCGCCGCCACAAGAACGACCCGATCGCCGCCGCGCACGCGGTCCGGGCCAGGCGCCGGCGCGAACTGTTCCGCACGGCCTGTGCCGACCTGCTCGGCAGGCTCGACGTGCACGCCGTCGGCGACGCGCTCGCGGCGGTCACCGACGCCACCATCGCGGGAGTCCTGGAGGTGGCCAACCCGACCGGGCTCAGCTTCGCCGTCATCGGCATGGGCCGCCTCGGCGGCTGCGAGATGAACTACCCCTCCGACGCCGACGTCCTGTTCGTCTACGACCCGGGCGACCGGCCGGACGAGGAGGCGCGCCGCGCCGCGCAGGCCGTCGCCGAGGAACTGCGCGCGCTGCTGTCCCGGCCGGCGCCGGATCCGCCGCTGGGCATCGACGCCGACCTGCGTCCCGAGGGGCGGCAGGGGCCACTGGTGCGCAGCATCGCCGCCTACGCGCAGTACTACGGCCGCTGGTCGAAGGTGTGGGAGGCGCAGGCGTTGCTGCGGGCCCGGTTCGTCGCCGGCGATCCCGCGCTGGGCGCCCGGTTCATCGAGATGGCCGACCGGATCCGTTACCCCGCAGGCGGCCTGACCCGCGAGCAGGTGACGGAGATCCGCCGGATCAAGGCCCGGGTCGACAACGAACGCCTCCCGCGCGGCGCCGACGCCGCCATGCACACCAAGCTCGGCCGGGGTGGGCTCGCCGACGTCGAGTGGACGGTCCAGCTGTTCCAGCTGCGGCACGGGCACGAGGTGCCGGGGCTGCGCACGCCGCGGACCCTCGACGCGCTGACGGCGGCTGCGAAGGCGGGGCTGGTGACGCCGGCCGACGCCGACGCGCTGGCCGCCGCGTGGCGCCTGGCGACCCAGGTGCGCAACGCGCTGACGCTGGTGCGCGGCCGGGCGGTGGACCAGCTGCCGCGCCACGGCGCGGACGTCAACGCGGTGGCGCGCGCGTGCGGCCGGCCGGCGTCGGTGGAGTCGGGCGAGTTCGTCGACGACTACCTGCGCACGGCGCGGCACGCGAGGCAGGCGGTGGAGCGGACCTTTGACGCGGGCTGAGAAACTCGCCCTGCTGACGGGGCCGCTGCTCGCCGTCGTGTTCCTGCTGCTGCCGCCGATGGGGACGGACCTGTCGGCGCAGGTGGCGCACGCCGACTTCTTCGACGCCGCCAAGGTGGCCCCGCTGGACCTGCGCTGGTACGGCGGCACCGTGCAGTGGGGCTACAGCCTGCTGGCGCCGGAGCTGATGGCGCTGCTCGGCGTGCGCCTCACCGGTGCGCTGGCGGGCGCAGCGGCGTCGGTGGCATTGGCGTTGCTGCTGCGCCGCACGGGTGCGCTGCGGCCGACGCTCGGCGGGATCGTGGGGGCGTTCTGCGTCTTCGGCAACCTCGCCTCGGGCCGGGTGACGTACGCGCTCGGGGTGGCGTTCGTCCTCTGTGGACTGTGGGCGCTGGCCCGGGACCGCCGGATCCTCGCGGTGGTGGGAGTTTTGCTCGGCGCCGCGTGCAGTCCGGTCGCGGGCCTGTTCGCCGGTCTCGCCGGTGCCGCACTTTTCCTGGGAACGTCCGAACGCGCGCGCCGCGTCGACGGCGTGCTGCTGGGGATCGCCGGCGCGGTCCCGATCGGGGTGACCGCCGCGCTCGGTGACGCCGGCGGCTGGATGAACATCTCCGTCTCCGACACGGTGCGCGCGGTCGCGGCGGCGGTGCTCGTGGCGGTGTTCGTGCCGCAGCGGGTGATCCGCGTCGGCGCCGCGCTCGCCGCCCTCGGGGTGCTGGCCGCCTTCGCGGTCCACACGCCGGTGGGCCTGAACGCCACCCGCCTCGCCGCGATGTTCACCCTGCCGGTGCTGCTGGCCTACGCGCCCCGGCCGTCCCGGCCGGCGCCCTGGCCGCGAACGGCGGCGGCAGCGGCGCTGGTGGCGGTGGCGTTCGTGCAGTCGCCGGTGATGGTCGGGGATCTGCGCGACATGGGCGACCCGACCGCGTCGCGCCGGTACTTCGCACCGCTGCTGGCCCAGCTGCACGCCCGCGCACCGGTGGGCCGGGTCGAGGTGCTCGCCACCCGCAACTACTGGGAGTCCGCCCACGTGGCCCGGGAGTTCCACCTGGCGCGGGGCTGGCTGCGCCAGGCCGACCTGGCCCGCAATCCGCTCTTCTACGACGGCACGCTCGACGCGTCGTCCTACGGGGCCTGGCTGCGGGACAACGGCGTGAGCTACGTGGCCGTTCCGGACGCGCCGCTGTCCTGGGTCTCCCGCCGGGAGGCCGACATCGTGCGGGGCGGCCAGCCGTACCTGATGCAGGTGTGGCGCGGGGCGGACTGGACCCTGTACGAGGTCGCCGGCAGACCGTCCATCGTGGACGGTGGAACCCTGCTCGGCACGACACCGACGTCGGTGTCGGTGGACCTGCCCGGCCCCGGGACGTATGTCGTGCGGGTGCGCTGGTCGCGCTGGCTGCGCGCCGCCGGGGCGCAGCTGCGGCAGCGGCCGGACGGCTGGACCGACCTGACCGTGCGTAGCGGGGGCGGCTACCGGCTGGAGGGCGGCTACACGGAGCCGCCGCCGGACTGAACGGCTTCGCGGTCGCGGCGCAGGACCTCGGCCTGCCGTTGGTCGTCCTCGGCTATGCGCAGGTGAGCGGGCACGGCGGTGACTAGGAGCAGGTCAGCGCGGATTTCGCCGGGCGATTCGTGCCCGCCCGCTCACCGGATCCTCACAACTGCGTGAGTGCCTTCCACATGACGTGGATGTCGACCAGCCCGGCGGTGCGGTGCCGGTACGCCTGCGGCACGGTGCCGACGATCTCGAAGCCGAGGCTGCGCCACAGGGCGATCGCGCCCGTGTTGGTCGACACGACGGCGTTGAACTGCATCGACAGGTAGCCCGCCTCCCGCGCACGGCGCATGCAGTGCTCGGCCAGCAGCCGCCCGACGCCCTGGTTGCGGGCGGCCGGTGCCACCATGAAGCCGGCGTTGGCCACGTGCGCGCCCGGGCCCTTGCCGTTGGGCTTCAGCTGGTAGGTGCCGACGATCGCCGCGCCGGCGGTCGCCACCCAGGTCTCGGCCGGCGGGTCGGCCAGCCACATCCGCCGCGCCGCCTCGGGCGCGGTGAACGGGTCGAACATGTACGTCTCCTGCGCCGACACGATCGACTGCCAGATCGGCCACAGCGCCGGCCAGTCCGGGTCGCTCGCCCGCCTGATCTCCACGGAGCGGAGCTTAAACGGGGCCTTGACGCGACGCCACTGTTCTAGAACACTAACCACTGTTATAGAACTCTTGGGGAAGGCGGGCCATGCGATTCGGAGACCACGGCGGCCGCTACGTTCCCGAGCCGTTGATTCCGGCGTGCGAGGCGGTGGCGGAGGCGTTCGCCGACGCGTGGGCCGATCCCGGGTTCCGCGCCGAGTTGGACACGCTGCTGCGCCAGCACGCCGGGCGCCCCACGACACTCACCCCGGCGGCCAACCTCTCGGCCGACCTCGGGCTGCGGGTCACGCTCAAGCGCGAGGACCTGGCGCACACCGGTTCGCACAAGATCAACAATGTGCTCGGGCAGGCGCTGCTGGCCAGGCGGATGGGCAAGCCGCGCATCATCGCCGAGACCGGTGCCGGCCAGCACGGCGTCGCCACCGCCACGGCCGCCGCGCTCCTGGGCCTCGACGCGACCGTCTTCATGGGGCAGAAGGACGTCGAGCGCCAATCCCTCAACGTGTTCCGCATGCGGCTGCTCGGCGCCGAGGTCGTGCCCGTCCACGCCGGCAGCCGCACGCTGAAGGACGCGACCAGCGAAGCGATGCGGCACTGGGTCGCGCACACGGAGGACACGTACTACTGCGTCGGTTCCGTCATCGGGCCGCACCCGTATCCGACGATGGTCCGGGAGTTCCAGAGCGTCATCGGGATCGAGGCGCGCGGCCAGGGCGGCATCCCCGACTACGTCGTGGCGTGCGTCGGCGGCGGCTCCAACGCGGCCGGCACCTTCTCCGCCTTCCTCGACACCGACGCGACGCTGATCGGGGTGGAGGCCGACGGCGGCGCCGCGCTGACCAAGGGCGCACCCGGTGTGCTGCACGGCTTCCGGGGCTACATCCTGCAGGACGCGCACGGTCAGGTCGTCGAGGCGCACTCGATCTCCGCCGGGCTCGACTACCCGGGCACCGGCCCCGAGCACGGCCACTGGCGCGACAGCGGACGGGCCCGCTACGTCTCGGTCACCGACGACGAGGTGCTCGCCGCCACCACCCACCTCGCCCGCACCGAGGGCATCCTGCCGGCACTCGAGTCGGCCCACGCGATCGCGTGGGTGATGCGGGCCGCCCGCACCGGTGAGCTGCCCCGCGGGGCGAGTGTCCTGATCACCCTCTCGGGCCGTGGCGACAAGGACGTGCCGACGCTGATGGGAGCCCACCAATGATCTTCACGCGGGATCACAAGCAGCTGCTGCCCTACGTCACCGGCGACATCACGGACGACTGGACCGACATCGTCGCCGCCTACGCGGACGCGGGTGCGGACGCCGTCGAGGTGGGGTTGCCGTTCTCCGATCCGACCCTCGACGGGCCCACCATCCAGGAGGCCTCCTTCGTCGCGCTGTCGCGCGGTGCCACCGCCGACGCGATCATCTCCGACGTCGCGGGCGCACCGGTGCCGCTGGTCGCGTCGACCTACTACCAGCTGGTGGCCTACGCCGGCCCGGAGCGGTTCTGCGCCCGGCTGAGCAGGAGCGGGTTCCGCGGACTCATCGTTCCCGACCTGCCCCTGGAGGAGTCGGCGCACCTGGAGGCGGTGGCGGCCGACGCGGGCGTCGACCTCGTTCTGCTCGCCGCTCCGGTGACGCCCGCCGCGCGCCTGGCCGAGATCGCGCGCCGGTCCCGCGGGTTCATCTACGCCGTCTCGCTCATGGGCACCACCGGCGAACGCGACACCCTCGCCCCCGGCGCCGCGGCCCTCGCCCGCGCGTTGAGCACCCGGACCGACCTGCCGGTGTTGCTAGGCTTCGGCATCGCGACACCCGAGCAGGCCGTCGACGCGGCCCGCGGCGCCGACGGGATCGTCGTCGGCGCGGCGCTCATGCGCCGGGTGCTCGACGGCGTCCAGCCCGCCGCCGTCGGCGCGTTCGTCGCGTCGCTGCGCCGGGCGCTGGACAGTGGAGTGGCCGCTGATGGCGAGGTACCACGAGATCGCCGCTGATCTCGCCGCGAAGATCCTCAACGGGCAGTACGAGCCGGGTGCGGCACTGCCACCGCAGCGGGAGTTGAGCGCCACGTACCGGGTGACGCTGATGACGCTGCGCCAGGCGTTGCGGATGCTCAGCGACGACGGGCTCGTGGTGCAGCAGCCGGGGAAGGGCACGTACGTGGCGCCGGCGACAATGGCCTACCAGTTGGACACGCTGCGGAGCCTCGAGGAGGACCTGCGCGACCAGGGCAGCGAGGTCCGTACCGAGGTGCTGACCCAGCTCGTGCGGCGTCCGCCGGCCGCGGTCGCCGCGACGCTCAACCTGCCCGTGGGCCGTTCCGCCCTTCTGCTCGAACGGGTCAGGCACGTCGGCGGCCGCCCCGGAGTCCACCAGGTCTCGTGGGTGGTGCCGACCGGCCTGCGTGAAACGGATTTCACGAAGCACTCGTTGTACGCGGCCCTCGCCGGCACCGGGATGGTGGTGGCCCGCGCCGCCGAACGCATCCGCCCCGAGGCGCTGCCCGGCATCGTCGCCCGCATCCTCGGGGAGCCGCAGGGCACGCCGGTGTTCGTCAGCGACCGCACCACCTACCTCCTCGACGGCACGCCCGTCGTGACGGACCGCGCGACGATCCTCGGTCGCGTCATGGAGATCCGGACCGAACGTGCCGCAGCCGGGGTGTCCATTCGTTGGCAGCCACCTGCCTGATCGGGTAATGCTGGCGGGGACACCCGGACCATCGAGAGGAGCATCGACGCCGATGTACCGCCACCTCAGATCACTGGCAGTCGTGACTGCCGTGGGTCTCGCGGCGCTCGTACCCGCTGCCGCGCCGGCCTCGGCCGCGCCGTCAGCGGCCTTCCCAACGACGATCCAACTGCCCAACGGGTTCCAGCCCGAGGGCATCGCCACCGGCATCGGCACCTACGCGTACTTCGGTTCCCGGGGGACCGGTGTGGTCTACCGCGTGGACCTGCGCACCGGTGCGGGCAAGGTGATCACCGAACCCACCAACACCCCCTCGCTCGGCATGAAGACCGACGCGCGCGGCCGGCTCTTCGTGGCCGGCGGCACCGGCGGCGACGGCCGGGTCTACGACGGCCGCAGCGGCAGGCTGCTGGCGCAGTACCGGTTCGCCACCACGCCGCCCAACACGTTCGTCAACGACGTGATCCTCACCGACGACGCCGCGTGGTTCACCGACTCCAACCGGGCGGTGCTCTACAAGGTGCCGTTCGGCCGCCACGGCAGGCTGCCCGCCGCGGACGGCTTCGAGACGCTCGCCCTGACCGGCGCTTACCAGCACGTCGACGGCGCCGTCAACCTCAACGGCATCGCCCGCACCCCGGACGGCAAGGGCCTGCTCGTCGTCCAGTCCAACCTCGGCTTCCTGTTCCGCGTCGACCCGCGCACCGGCGTCACCACCCAGGTCGACCTCGGCGGCGTCTCCGTGGCCCGTGGCGACGGACTCCTCCTGCTCGGCCGCACGCTCTACGTCGTGCAGAACCGCGACAACCTGATTTCGGTGTTCACCCTCAACAAGGCCGGCACCGCCGGCACCAAGGTGAAGGAGATCACCGACACCCGCTTCGACATTCCGACGACCGTGGCGGCCTTCGGCAACCGGCTCTACCTGCCCAACGCCCGCTTCGGCGTCGCCGACCCGGGGACCGTGCCCTACAACGCGGTCGCCGTCGACAAGTAAGGCGCACCGACAGGACGACGGGCGCCGCACCCCGGAGGGTTGGTGCGGCGCCCGTCGCGTTCGGGTGGGTCATCGGGGGTCAGGCCAGCGGCACGCTGCCGCAGACCACGGCCGTGCAGCGCCACGACGCCCAGTCGGTGCCGTACCCCGCCAACGGGTTGGTGCCGGTGACCGGCGCCAGGGTGAGGCCGTTCAGCGCCGACGGGGCACCGAGGGCCGGACCCGGGCGGTAGGTCGTGCCTGCCGGTCCCGCCGGGGGAGCGGCCGGGCCGCTGACACCCGGGTTCGGGGTGCCGCCCGCGTTCGGGTCGCCGGTCCCGGGGTTGCCGGGAGCGCCCGCGCCCGGGTTGTCGACGGCCGGCGTGGAACCCGCGGCGGTGCCCAGGTACCGGTAGGCACCCGCCATCGTCACCGTGCGGCCGGAGTGGTCGCCCACCGTCACGTCCGCCGCGCCGGGCACACCGGTCGGGGCGATGACGGTCAGGCTCACCGACGAGCGGGCCGCCACGTAGGCGCCGTTGCCGCCGATGCTCACCACCGGGTACTCGGGCAGGTTCAGGCCCATGATCATGATGGCGTTGCCGCCGCCGGTGCTGCCGCTCGCCGGGGAGACGGACAGGATCGTGATGCCGTCGTCCGTGACCGGGGCCGGCGGGGGAGCCGGCGTGCCGGTCGACGGGTTGCCCGGGGCGGTGCCGCCGTTGCCCGTGTTCGGCGTGCTGCCGCCGCCGTTGTCGGGGGCCGCGCCGTTGCCCGGAGCGGTGCCGCTGTCAGGGGCCGTGCCGCCGTCCGGGGTGGTGCCGCTGCCGGGAGCCTGCCCGCCGCCGGGGGCCGGGTCGCCGCCGGGCGCGGGGTCTGCCGGAGCGGCCGCGCCGGGGCCGGACCCGGCGCCGGGAGCCGACGGCGCGGAGCCGCCGCCGTTGTTCGGTGCCGAGCCGCCGTTGTCGGGCGCTGCGCCATTGCCGGGTGTGGCGTTGCCACTGTCCGGCGTGGAGCCGCCGCTATCGGGTGCGGAGCCGTTGCCCGGCGTGGAGCCGCCGTTGTCGGGCGCGGTGCCGTTGCCGGGCGTGGTGGGAGCCGTGCCCCCGCTGCCCGGGGTCTCCCCACCGGTGGCCGGCGTCGTGCCCTTGCCGGGCGCGCTGTCGCCGGGGGCCGGCGCGCTCGGCGGGGTGATGCCGTCGCCGGGGACCGGAGCCGGGTTCGCCGGCGTCTCGCCGCCGCCCTGCGGCCCGTCCGGCGCGGGCTCACCGGGAGCGGCCGGTGCGCTCGGCGTCTGCGACGCGGCGGGGTTCACGGTGAAGAAGAGCGCCGCCGGTGCGCCGTACCCGTAGTCGGGCTGAGCGGCGGCCACCGCGTCGACGGCGATCGCATACTCGCCGGCCGGCAGCTGCGTGGCGAACGTGACCCGCAGACCCCCGCCGGTGAGCGTCGAGTCGGCCGGGTCGACCCCGTCGGAGCCGGTCAGCGTGATCCGCGCGGCGCCGTCTGTGCTCCCGTCCGCGCCGTTCACCGCGACCGGGTGGTTGACGACGGCGTACACGGAACCGTTCACGAGGCTGTAGAGCGTCGCGCGCACCGCCGCCGTGCTGCCCGAGGGGAAGAGCGACTTCGGGGCCCGCACGGTCAGCGTTGCCGTGTGCCGTTCGCCGGCGACGAACCCGTTCAGCGCACCGGCCTCCACCCGCAGCCCGTCCGCACCCAGCGCGCGTTCGGTGTTGAGGCGGCCACCGGTGACCGACCTGCCGGCGTACGCGCCGAACGGCTCAGCCGTCGACATGAGGCGTTCGCGGACGGCGGCGGGGCTCAGGCCGGACTCGCGGGAGAACACCAGGGCCGCCGCGGCGGTCACGTGCGGGGTGGCCATCGACGTGCCCTGCATGGCCGAGTACGCGGATTTGTCCACAGTGGACGCGATGAAGTGGCCGGGCGCGAAGAGGTCGACGGCGCTCGCACCGGTGTTGGAGAACGACGCCACCCCCTCGGCCGCCGTCGAGGCGCCCACGGTGACGACGTTGTCGTAGGGGAGGCTGGCCGGCCAGACCGGCTTGCTGTCGATGTTCACGCCGTTGTTGCCGGCCGCGGCGACGACGAGCACACCCTTGGAACGCGCGTACGCGACGGCGTCCTCCAGCACGGAGACACCGGCCCGGGTCGCGCCGGGGTTCGAGCCGAAGCTGGCGTTGATCACCTTCGCGCCGTTGTCGGCGGCGTAGCGGATCGCCTCGGCGGCGTGCGACAGCCAGATCGAACCGTTCGCGGTGATCTTGAGCGACATCAGGGTCACGCCGGGCGCGAGCCCCGCGACCCCGCGGCCGTTGTGCGGGATCGCGGCGATCGTGCCCGCCACGTGGGTGCCGTGGTCGTTGTTGTCGGCCGTGTCGTAGGGGGTGTTGTCGTTGTGCACGAAGTCCCAGCCGGTGCAGTCGTCGACGTAGCCGTTGCGGTCGTCGTCGACGCCGTTCCCGCAGACCTCGCCCGAGTTGCTCCAGAGGCGCGGCAGGTCGGGGTGGTTCGGCTGGATCCCGGAGTCGACGATCGCGACGACCACGCCGGCACCGGTGGCCCGGGCGCCGGCCTCCACGCCGTCCACGTCGGCGTCGGCGGTGCCGCTGACCCCGTCGAACGACCCGCCGCCCTTGTTCTCCAGCCCCCACAGCAGGTGCCGGTAGGTGTCGTCGGCGTCGAGGAACATCCGCTCGTCCGCGACGGTCGACAGGCCGGTGAGCGACGACACCGCCTGCGGGGTCAGGTCGCCGGTGACCCGCCACGTCAGCGAGTCCACCGGCGAGATCTCCCGCACCTGCGGCGAGGAGGCCAGCGCGGCGAGCGGCTCCGGCAGCGTGCGGGTGCTCAGCACGTCCGACGGCGCGGCGCCGTCGCCGGTGATGTCCACAGTGGACCCGTCGGTGAGCGTGGCGACGAGGCGTCCATCGGCGGTGCGGGAGACCTCGGCGACGCGGCCCTGGTAGCGGGCCAGCGCGGTGAAGTCGAGGCCGGGCGTCACCCGGGGCGTTCCCGCCGGCACCCGCACCAGAACGTGCTGGTAGCTGTCCGGTGCCGCCGGTCGGCCGGCCAGCGGACGCAGTTCGAGGGTGGGCTCACGCAGGGAGAGGGCGACGCCGGCGCCCCCGCTCGCGGCGAGGGCCAGCACCCCCAACCCGGAGAACACCCGCCGCCAGATACGCCCGTCCATGGACCGCTCCTTCCGCCGCGCCGCGCGGGGGCGGCGCACGGCGGCCGGAATGGCGCCGCGTGTGACCGATGACATCGGCCGGACGGTGCGGTGCGGTGCGGTGCCCGGTGCGGACGGGTTGCGGGCATTGGCGCCTGTCAGCCCTTCGGCTAGGGTGCGCCACCCGCACAGCATCAACCTCAAGAACGGGTGTGCGCCGGTTCAGGAGGAACGAAAGAAGCCCGGGCCAGGACGGCCCGGGCTTCGATCGAAGGAAACTGATTACACGTCGAAATACATGGCGAACTCGTGCGGGGTCGGCCGAAGGCGGACCGGGTCGACCTCGTTCTCCCGCTTGTAGCTGATCCAGGTCTCGATCAGGTCGGGCGTGAAGACGCCGCCCTCGAGCAGGAAGTTGTGGTCCTCTTCCAGCTTGTCGAGCACCTCCGGCAGCGAGCCGGGGACCTGCTTGACGTTGGCGATCTCGTCGGGCGCCAGGTCGTAGAGGTCCTTGTCGATCGGCTCCGGCGGCTCGATCTTGTTCTTGATGCCGTCGAGGCCGGCCATCATCATCGCGGAGAACGCGAGGTACGGGTTGGCCGACGGGTCCGGCACGCGGAACTCGACGCGCTTGGCCTTGGCGTTGGTGCCCGTCACCGGGATACGCGTGCAGGCCGAGCGGTTGCGCTGCGAGTACACCAGGTTGACCGGGGCCTCGAAGCCGGGCACGAGGCGCCGGTAGGAGTTGACGGTCGGGTTGGTGAACGCCAGCAGCGACGGCGCGTGGTGCAGCAGGCCGCCGATGTACCAGCGGGCCGTGTCGGAGAGGCCGCCGTAGCCGGTCTCGTCGTAGAACAGCGGCTCGCCGCCCAGCCACAGCGACTGGTGGGTGTGCATGCCGGAGCCGTTGTCGCCGAAGAGCGGCTTGGGCATGAACGTCGCGGTCTTGCCGGCGTTCCAGGCCACGTTCTTCACGATGTACTTGAAGAGCTGGAGCTGGTCACCCGCGTGCAGCAGGGTCGAGAACTTGTAGTTGATCTCGGCCTGGCCGGCGGTGCCCACCTCGTGGTGCGAACGCTCCACCGTGTAACCGGTGTCGATCAGCCGGCGCACGATCTGGTCGCGCAGGTCGGCGTAGTGGTCGACCGGCGGGACCGGGAAGTAGCCGCCCTTGTAGGTGGTCTTGTAGCCCCGGTTGCCGCCGTTCTCCTCGCGGCCCGTGTTCCACCAGCCCTCGACCGAGTCGATGTAGTAGTACGCCTGGTGGGGGCTGGTCTCGTGGCGGATCGAGTCGAAGATGTAGAACTCCGCCTCGGGGCCGAAGTACGCCGTGTCGGCGATGCCGCTGGCCGCCAGGTAGGCCTCCGCCTTCTTGGCCACGTTGCGCGGGTCGCGGCTGTAGGCCTCACGGGTGAACGGGTCGTGGATGAAGAAGTTCAGCGCCACGGTCTTCTCGGTGCGGAACGGGTCCACGAAAGCCGACGCCGCGTCCGGCAGCAGCAGCATGTCCGACTCGTGGATCTGCTGGAAACCGCGGATGGACGAGCCGTCGAAGGCGAGGCCGTCACTGAAGACCTTGTCGTCGAACGACTCCACCGGCACGTTGAAGTGCTGCATAACGCCGGGCAGGTCACAGAATCGTACGTCGACGAATCGGACGCCTTCGTCCTTGATGTATCTGAGGAGCTCGTCGGGGTTGGCGAACACGCGGTCCTCCAGGCTCGTGCGCGAAGTGGTCGCTAGTGGACTGGGACGCTATGACCGAGCGGTTGCCCGGGCATGTCTCGATTGTTTCCGCCATGTTTCGGTGGCCCCAATCGCGACGCTGAGTGTCGAGGAACACCCTGGTCCCGTGGGCGACGCTAGACGACCGACCTCAAAAACGTGCCGGATGTGCGAAAGATACCGTGGTGTTCCGTGGAGATCGCGACGTTGGACCGCCGATTCGGTGCCCTGATGATCGATTGGATTATCTGTCTGATCATCGGAGCGGCATTCGGCCCTTTGACCGGAAGTCCATGGCCGGTCGTCGTCCTGGTCGTTCAGCACGCATTTCTCGTGGGCCTCTGGGGTCACACGTTCGGGATGGCCGTCATGCGGATCAAGTGCGTGTCGGTGGCCGACCGGAAGCCGATCGGGATCCCGCTGGCGGCGCTGCGCGGCGGCCTGCTGGCGCTCATCGTGCCCGCCCTGATCATGGACGCGCAGCGGCGCGGGTGGCACGACCGCCTCGCCGGATCGATCGTGCTCCGGGCCGTTCCGGCGGACCGGGATCACTAGTGCGAAGACCAGACTAACTATACGACCGGTCGTTCATAAAATACGCTGCGACCATGATCGATGGTCGACTTCAACGCGGCGAACGCACCCGCACCGCCGTGCTCGATCGCACGCTGCTGCTCGCCTCCGCCGAGGGGCTCAGCGGCCTGTCGCTGGCCCGGCTCGCCGACACGCTGAACCTCAGCAAGTCGGGCCTCTTCGCGCACTGGGGTTCCAAGGAGGCGCTCCAGCTCGCGGTGATCGAGCACGCCCGGAGCCAATGGGAGCAGGAGGTGATCCGGCCGGCCGTGGCGGCGCCGCGCGGCCTGCGCCGGCTGTGGGCCACCCACGACCGGCGGATGGCCTACTACGAGTCGGAGAAGCAGCCCGGCTGCTTCTTCTTCGCCAACGCCTACTTCGAGTACAACGCCCGCCCGGGAGCCGTTCGGGAGCGGCTGCTGGTGGAGCTCGCCGACTGGGTCCGCTACCTGACCGGCCTGGTCGAGCAGGCCGTCGAGATCGGCGAACTCCCGCCGGGGATCGACGCGTCCGCGCTCGTCCACCTGACCGACGCCCTCGGCGTGTACGCGGCCATGCAGGCGCCTGCCGTCGGGGCCGCCGTGACCTGCCGGGGTTCCCGCGTCGCGCTGCTCACCCATCTGCGCTCGCTCGCCACCGACCCGACCGTGCTACCGGAGCCGACATGACCGACACCGTCACCGCGGCGCCGCGGGCCTCGTACGGGTTCGCCGCTTCCGCGTACGTCCACTTCGACGACCTCGACCAGTTCGGCATGCTGCACAACACCCGCCACGCGGTGCTCGTCGAACGGGCGATCGTCGCGTGGTGGGGCGAGCGCGGCGTGTCGTTCGCGGACGGGCGCCCGAGCAGTCCCGACGCGTTCAGCGCCGTGCGGGACTTCGCGATCACGTACCACGCGCCGATCCGCGGCACCGGCGAGATCGCCGTCCACTTCTGGATCGAACGGCTCGGCCGGACCAGCCTCGAATACAGGTTCCGGCTGACGTCCCTGGACCGCGCGACGCTGTATGCCGAGGGCCGTCGCCTGGCCGTTCGCCTCGACCCCGCCACTTTGGCGCCGACGGCGTGGACCGATCGGGGCCGCGAGATCGCCGCCGCGCTCACCGCACCCGGACGCCGGGCGGAGGACTCCGCATGACGGACGTCTCACGGCTGGACCTGTACGCGGCCGAGTTCAACGCCGATCCGTACCCGACCCTCGACCGGCTACGCGAGGAGACGCCGGCGCGGCCGGTCGACACGCCCGCCGGGCGGCTGTGGCTGGTGACCCGGCGCGCCGACGTCCGGCAGCTGCTCGCCGACCCGCGGCTGTCCAAGAGCGTCAACGTCGACCTGGGCTACTACCCGCTGCCCCCGCTGCAGCGCCGATCCGGCTTCCACATGCTCAACGCGGACCCGCCGGAGCACACCCGGCTGCGTCGCCTCGTGGCCAAGGCGTTCACCAACGGCCGGGTCGAGAAGCTGCGCCCCCACATCCGCGCCATCGTCGAGGAACTGGTGCGCCCGATGGTCGACCGGGGACACGCCGACCTGATCGCCGACCTCGCCTTCCCGCTGCCCATCACCGTCATCTCCGAACTCGTCGGTGTGCCGCCCGCCGACCGGTACGCGTTCGGCGACTGGACCGGAGCGATGATCGCGCCGCGCAGCCCCGAACACGCTCTCGCCGGGCGCGAGCAGATGACCGACTACCTCGTCGCGTTGATCGCCGAGAAGCGCCGCCACCCCGCCGACGACCTCTTCTCCGACCTGGTCGCGGTGCAGGACGAGGACGACGACCGGCTCACCGACCCGGAACTGGTGTCGATGGCGTTCCTGCTGCTGCTCGCCGGCTTCGAGACGACGGTGAACCTGATCGGCAACGGCACCTATCTCCTGCTCACCCATCCGGACGTGTACGCCCGGCTACGTGCCGACCGCGGCCTGATCCCGGCGGCCGTCGAGGAGTTCCTGCGGCTGGAGAGCCCGCTCTCCGGCGGCACCCCCCGGGTCACCACCGAACCGGTCGACGTCGGCGGCGTCACGATCCCCGCCGGCGAAGTCGTCTACACCTCGATCGCCTCGGCCAACCGCGATCCCGATCAGTACGTCGACCCGGATCGCCTCGACCTCGACCGCGCGGACGGCTCGCACCTCGCGTTCGGGCACGGCATCCACTTCTGCATCGGAGCCCCGCTGGCCCGGGCGGAGGGTCAGATCGCGTTCGACACGGTCCTCGCGATGCTGCCCGAGCTGCGGCTGGCCGTCCCGCCGGACGCGCTCGTGTGGCGTGGCGGCATCCTCATGCGCGGACTGGTGGACCTGCCGGTGCGCTGGTGACGTCCTAGCGACCCCGCGCGGCGCGGAACGCGCCGCGCGGCGGCCGCATGTTCTTGGGGATGGCGCCCTTGGGCATCTGCGGGCGGGCCGACAGGGCGGTGATCCGCGCCTCCAGGGCGTTGACCTCCTTGCCGGTGATCGTGCGCGGCAGCTTCATCAGCGTCATCCGCAGCTTGGCCAGCGTCAGCTGACCCTCTTCCGCACCGACCACGTACTCGCGCAGCTCGGTCGAGCCGATGATCTTGACGAGGCGCCGCTTCTCCTGGCTCATCAGCGAACGCACCCGCGACGGGCTGCCCTCGCCGATCAGGATCACGCCCGGCCGGCCGATCACGACGTGCACCATGTCGAACTGCGTCGTGCTCTGCACCGCCGGCTTGACCCGCCAGTCGCCGCGCATGCTCTGCACGATCTGGGCGGCGGCGCCCGGCTGCCCCTCGTACTCGTTCATCATGGCCTTGTTGGCCCGCAGGTTGAGCACGATCATGACCCCGAGCAGCGCCGTCATGACGGCGGCGATCAGCCAGAACCAGCTCGCCCCGAGCGCGATCGCCACCCCGGCGGCGATCAGCGGCACCAGCGCGGCCGCGAGAGCCAGCGGCGCGAACAGCTTGTCCCGCTTGGCCGTGAACTTGATCGCCATCGGAAGCTGCTTGAGGCTCGCGAGGAAGCCGGGCCTCTCGGGCTGTGCGTTCGCCATGTCTCGAAGTCTAGAGGCATAACGTGCGGGTCCGCCGTCGGCGTGGTGCGCAGAGATTCAAGAGCGTGCTGTCGACCGCACGCGGACGTGGAGCGAAGCGACCCGGCGGGAGCAGCGGTCGCGCCCCCGACGGGCCGTCGCGATGAAGCTCTTAGGCCTTTGCCCGTGCCTCGACGGCCTGGCTGTACAGGCGGCCGGCGCGGTACGACGAACGAACCAGCGGGCCGGACATGACGCCGGCGAACCCGATCGCCTCGGCTTCCTCGCGTAGCTCGACGAACTCCTCCGGCTTGACCCAGCGCTCCACCGGGTGGTGCCGCGGCGTCGGCCGCAGGTACTGCGTGATCGTGATCAGCTCGCACCCGGCGGCGTGCAGGTCGCGCAGCGCCTGCGACACCTCCTCGCGGGTCTCGCCGAGCCCGAGGATCAGGTTGGACTTCGTGACCAGCCCGGCCGCGCGGGCCTGCGTGATGACGTCGAGCGAACGCTCGTAGCGGAACGCCGGCCGGATCCGCTTGAAGATGCGGGGCACCGTCTCGACGTTGTGCGCCAGCACCTCCGGCCGCGCGTCGAACACCTCGGCGAGCTGCTTCGGCTCGGCGTTGAAGTCGGGGATGAGCAGTTCGACGCCGCAACCCGGCAGGAGCGCGTGGATCTGGCGAACGGTCTCCGCGTACAGCCATGCCCCGCCGTCGGGCAGGTCGTCGCGGGCCACACCGGTGACGGTGGCGTACTTCAGCCCCATCGCCTGCACCGACTCGGCCACCCGGCGCGGCTCGTCGGCGTCGAACTCGGCCGGCTTGCCCGTGTCGATCTGGCAGAAGTCGCACCGGCGCGTGCACTGGTCGCCACCGATGAGGAACGTCGCCTCCCGGTCCTCCCAGCACTCGTAGATGTTGGGACAGCCGGCCTCCTGACACACCGTGTGGAGGCCCTCCCGCTGGACGAGCCCGCGCAGGTGGGTGAACTCCGGCCCCATCTGCGCCTTGACCTTGATCCACGGCGGCTTGCGCTCGATCGGGGTCTGCGCATTGCGCACCTCGAGTCGGAGCAGCTTGCGGCCCTCGGGAACGACAGCGGTCACCCGGCAAGCCTACGCCGGTGACGGACGGCGGCGGCACGTGTGCCTCGCCACTACGCTGTCGGACGTGACATCGGAGGTCGTCGTTCAACTGGCGTTGGGCGTGGGGTCGAGTGTGATCACCGGTGCGGGAGTCTGGCTCGCGCAGCGCGTGCGCGCGACCGGGCGGGTCCGGCGCCTGCGCCGGTTCCTCGGCCTGCACGGGCTGGTCGGCGGGGACTGCCGGCTCGTCATCGGGGACCACTTCTCGCAGCCCGGCGCCGTGCACCGGCGGGACATGGCCGCCATGCTCGAACTGGCGACCGTCGTGCGTTCGGCCGGCGCACGACCCGAGGTGCTCTCCGCCGGCCAGGCGACCGCTCCCAGCGACGACGTGGAGTTCAGCGTCGCCGGCGTGCACGCCAACCGGCGCACCGAGGCTCATATGCGCCGTTACCTGCCGGGGCTGTCGATGCGCAACCGCGACGGGGTGACGGTGCCGGACATCGTCGTCGGGACGACCTGGTATCCGGTCAGCGACGACGCGCACCACGGAATCATCGCGCGGGTGTGCCGGCCGGGGCGGCCGCATCTGTTCCTGGTGTTCGGGCAGACCGGCATCAGCACAGTCGCGATGGCGGCCCACTTCGCGGCGCAACTGCCGGCCCTCGACCGGCGTTTCGGGGCGGAGCGGACGTTCTGCCTGGTGCTGCGGGCGCACACGCCGCGGGCGTACGGGTACAGCGAGGTGGAGGAACTGGCCGACGTCACCGAGGCGGTACTGAGCCCGTCGATCCCGGAAGTGGAGTCCGAGACATCCGCGTAGGGCCTAATCGCGCTGCGGCGGCAGCATCGGCGGGGCGTTGAGGTCCCGGCACGTCTGGGGCACGCAGGGACGGTCCCAGCCGCGCAGTTCGTGACAGGGCACGTAGACGATCGAGTACCACGGCTGCGGAGCCGTCCGGATCCAGACGTGCTGCAGCTGCGGATCGTCGCGGCACATCTTCGAGGCCGCCACGACCTGGTCCTTCCAGCGCGGCGAGTTGTGCCGGTAGGTGTCCTCGAAGCGGTAGTTGACCGCTCCCACGACGAGGACGTACGCGGCGAGCGCCAACACCGGAGCGGTGCGCCGGTCGAACCGGGGCCGCCAGCCGGCCGTCTCCCGCGGCGCGGGACTCTCCCGTGGCGCGGGAGACAGGAACATCCCCAGCGCGGCGAACAGCAGCAGCTCCACCACCAGCACGTACCGCATCGCGGCGCCGCCGCCGGCCATCACCATCATGCAGTGCAGCGCCACCGCGTGCAGGAGCGTGACCGTGAGCAGCAGCCACGGCGGCCGGGTCCAGCGCTTCCACGCGGCGAACGCCCCCACCGCCACGATCACCGCCACGACCAGCCAGCCGAGCACCGACGTCGTCACGTCCGGCCCGAACGCGAGCACCTTCGCCCAGCGGAACCCGAGCATCGACAGGGGCACCGTCTCGTCGCCGAACATCTTCAGCGCCCACACCGGGTCGAGGACGGTCTCGTTGATGCCGTTGCGGCTGGTGAGCCCGCGCACGTTCGCGGAGTAGTGCAGCGCCGAGCCGCCGAGGAGCGTCAGCAGCGCGAGCACGCCGAACCGGTCGCGGCGCACCACCACCCGCAATGCGGCGAGCGGGATCATCCCGGCCACGAGCACCGTGCTCGTCGCGGTGAAGAACAGGATCGCCAGGCCCGACCACCGGCCGCCGCGCCCCTGCGGGGTCCACAGCAGCACCCAGAACAGCGTGTACAGGGCGAAGAAGTGCAGGCAGACCGGACGGTTGTAGACCTCGGAGAGGAAGTTCTCGGCGACCGGCGCGAAGAGGATCGGCGCCGCCGCGAGCAGCCGTGGCACCCGGTGCGACAGGTGCGCGGCGCTGGCGACGTACACGGTCAGGGCCAGCAGCGCCGTCACGATCGCCGAGGAGATCGAGAGGACCGCCGCCGCCCACGAGATCGGGAACAGCGCCGCCAGCTCGCCGAGCAGGCGGGGGAAGATGATGTAGTAGCCGACCGCCGGCCGGGTGACGGCCTTCAGCCCGGACATGTTGAGCGCGTCGGTGAGGACGTCGCGGGAGTCTTCCTCCCAGATCGTCTGGAACGGCCCGGTGCCGCTCACCCGGAACAGGCTCACGGCGGTGCCGGCCAGCACGGCGACGATCGCGGCGATCCAGTGCGCCCGGGTGATCCTCACGGCGGGCGCCGCCGGGAACAGCGTCTCCAGAAGGGTGAGCCCGCGCCGCCACCACGGAGCGGCCGGCTCCGGCTGCTCCGTGTCGGTCTGAGGTTCGTCGACGGCCAGCGCCACAGCGTCCACTCCCGATGTGTGTCCTCACCGGCGGTGCCGGCGGAGCGCACTTTAACACCGGGCGATATCGCCCTCCGGCGCTAGGCCGCTTGCACCATCGGGAGGCGCCGCTCGACCAGGGGGAGGACCTCGTCGACGGTCACCGTGCGCCCCAGTTCCCGCGTCAGCGAGGTGACCCCGGCGTCGGAGATCCCGCACGGGACGAACCGGTCGTACGCCGACAGGTCGCAGTCGCAGTTGATCGCGAACCCGTGCTGCGTTACCCCGCGCGCCACCCGGATCCCGATCGCCGCGACCTTGCGCTCCGGCCCCCGCGCGTCCGCCGCCACCCACACGCCGCTGCGCCCCCTGATCTCGGAGCGGATCGTCGGCAGGCCCAGCTCGGCGCAGACCTCGATGAGCAGCTGCTCGGTGCGGCGCACGTAGGCCACCACGTCGATCGGCTCGCCCAGGTGCACGATCGGGTAGCCGACGAGCTGCCCCGGCCCGTGCCAGGTGATCTTGCCGCCGCGGTCGACGTCGACGACGGGACTGCCGTCGATCGGCCGGTCCTGCGCCTCCGTGCGCTTGCCCGCCGTGAAGACGCTCGGGTGCTCCAGCAGCAGCACGGTGTCGGGCCGGGCGCCGGCCACCACCTCCGCGTGGATCTCCTGCTGGCGGCGCCACGCCTCCGTGTACTCCACCGTGCCGGCGCGGATCACGGTGAGCGGACGGGTCGTCGTAGTCACGCCGGCAAGCGTATCCCTCTACAGAACGGCGGCCAGCGCCTCGTCCACGGTGCGGTGCCGGAAGCCGAAGCCGCCGTCGGTCAGGCGCGCGGGGATCACCCGCCGGCTCGCCAGCATCTCGTCGGCGAACTCGCCGAGCGCGATCCTCAGTGCGAACGCCGGCGCCGGGATCAACGCCGGCCGGTGCAGCCGCTTCGCCAGCACCCGGGTGAATTCCGCGTTCGTCACCGGCTGCGGGCCGGTGAGGTTGAGCGGGCCGTCGAGATCCCGTTCGAGGAGGAACTCCACCGCGCCGAGCCAGTCGGCCATCGAGATCCACGGCAGGTACTGCCGGCCGGAGGAGAGCCGCCCACCGGCCCCGAGCAGGAACTGCAGGCGGGTGGGGCCGAGCAGGCCGCCGCCCTTGTCCAGCACCAGCCCGGAACGCAGCAGCGCCACGCGCACCCCGGCGTCGGCGGCCGGGCGGGTGGCGTTCTCCCACTCGACGCAGAGCCCCGCGAGGAAGTCGTCGCCGGGTGAGGCGAACTCGTCGAGCGTGGTGTCGCCGCGATCCGTGCCGTAGTAGCCGACGGCCGATGCGTTGAGCAGCGTCGCCGGGCGGTGCTCGGGCGGCAGCGCCGCGATCGTGCGCGCGAGCGTGCCCGTCGTGTCGAGCCGGCTGTCCCGCAGCTGCCGCTTGTACGCCGCCGTCCAGCGATGGCCGCCGACGTTGGCGCCCGCGAGGTTGAGCACCGCGTCGGTGCCGGCCACGACGGTCGCGTCGAGCACACCGCCGGCCGGGTCCCAGCGGGCCTCCTTGGCCCCCGGATCCCGGCGCACCAGGCGGGTCACGTCGTGCCCGGACTCCCGCAGCCGTGCCGCGAGGCGGGTGCCCAGGAAGCCCGACGCACCGGCCAGCAGGATCTTCATCCGTCCACACTAGACAGAAAAGGGCCGCCCGCCCGGGCGACCCTTTCCTATTGCGTCGGTTGCCTAGCCGAGGCCGACCTCGGACTCGAACGCGCCGTGCTCGAGGCGTTCCTTGATGGTGGTGAGGAACCGGGCCGCGTCCGCACCGTCGACGATCCGGTGGTCGTAGGACAGGGCCAGGTACATCATCGAACGCGGCACGATGACCTCGCCCAACTCCGGGTCCTGCACGACGACCGCGCGCTTGACGATCGCACCGGTGCCGAGGATGCCCACCTGCGGCTGGTTGATGATCGGCGTGTCGAAGAGCGCACCACGGCTGCCGGTGTTGGTCAGCGTGAACGTGCCGCCCGAGATCTCATCCGGCTCGATCTTCATCGAACGGGTGCGCGCGGCGAGATCGGCGATCCGCTTCGCGATGCCGGAGATGTTGAGGTCCTCGGCGTTCTTGATGACCGGCACGAGCAGGCCGCGCTCGGTGTCCACGGCGATGCCCAGGTGCACGGCGCCGTGGTACGTGATGGTCTTCTCTTCCTCGTTGATCTGGGCGTTGACGACCGGGTGGGCCTTCAGCGCCTCGATCGTCGCGAGCGCCATGAACGGCAGGAACGACAGCTTCACCCCGTGGGTGCGCTCGAAGTCGTTCTTCACCTTGGCCCGCAGCTTCGCGATCGCGGTCACGTCGACCTCGACCACGGTGGTCAGCTGCGCCGACGTCTGCAGCGACTGCACCATGCGCTTGGCGATGGTCTGCCGCAGGCGGGTCATCTTCTCGGTGCGCCCCTCGGCGGGGACGGCCGGCGCGGCGGCCCTGGCGGGCGCGGGCGCAGCGGCGGCCGCGGGCGCGGCCTGCTTCGCCTTGGCCTCGGCGGCCTTCTTGGCCTCGGCCGCCGCCAGCACGTCCTGCTTGCGGATGCGGCCGCCGACACCGGTGCCGCTCACCGTCGACAGGTCGACGCCGTGCTGGCCGGCGAGCTTGCGCACCAGCGGGGTCACGTAGCCGGACGGGTCGCCGCCGTTGCCGCCCGCCGCGGGGGCCTGCGCGGGCGGGGCGGCCGGGGCCGGCTGGAAGCGGGACTCCTGCTTGCCGGTGGTCTCCGCGTCGGCCGACGGCGTGGCGTAGGACGCCCCGGCGGTCTGCGGCGCGGGCTGCTCCTGCTTCGGAGCCTCCTGCTTGGGGGCTTCCTGCTTCGGAGCTTCCTGCTTGGCGGCGGGGGCCTCCTGCTTGGGCGCCTCCTGCTTCGGTGCGGGCGCGGCACCGGCCGCACCGATCACGGCCAGGTCGGCGCCGACCTCGACGGTCTCGTCCTCGGGAACCTTGATCTCCAGCAGCGTGCCGGCCACCGGGGACGGGATCTCCGTGTCGACCTTGTCCGTGGAGACCTCCAGCAGCGGCTCGTCGGCCTCGACGGTCTCACCGACCTGCTTGAGCCAGCGGGTGACGGTGCCCTCGGTGACGCTCTCGCCGAGCGCGGGCATCTTCACGGCCGTTCCCTCGGCGGAACCGCCACCGGCCGCGGCCGGAGCCGCCTCCTCCTGCGGCGAGGGAGCGGGCGCCGGGGCCTCCTCCGGCTCGGCCTGGGCCGCCTCCTCGGCGGGAGCCTCCTCCTGCTGCGCGGGGGCGGCCGCGGGCGCGGAACCGCCGTCGCCGTCGCCGCCGATGACGGCCAGCTCGCTGCCGACCTCGACGGTCTCGTCCTCGCCGACCACGATGCGGGTCAGCACGCCGGCCGCCGGGGAGGGGATCTCGGTGTCCACCTTGTCGGTGGAGACCTCGAGCAACGGCTCGTCGGCCTCGACGTGGTCACCCTCCTGCTTCAACCAGCGGGTGACGGTGCCCTCGGTGACGCTTTCGCCCAGCCGGGGCATGGTGACCGATACCGGCATGTCGTACTGCTCCTTGATCTGCTGTTCGAAAGCGGGGCTAGTGGACGTGCAGCGGCTTGCCGGCGAGCGCCAGGAACGCCTCGCCGAGCGCCTCGGTCTGGGTCGGGTGGCCGTGGACCAGCGACGCCACGTCGGCCGGCCACGCCTCCCAGTTGTAGATGAGCTGCGCCTCGCCGATCAGCTCGCTGACCCGGGCGCCGACCATGTGCACACCGACGACCGGGCCGTCCGCGACGCGCACCAGCTTGACGAAGCCGGCGGTCTTCAGGATCTGGCTCTTGCCGTTGCCGGTGAGGTCGTAGGTGACGGTCTCGACCTTGTCCGCGCCGTACTGCTCCTTGGCCTTGGCCTCGGTGAGCCCCATCGAGCCGACCTCGGGCTCGCAGTAGGTGACGCGCGGGATGCCGGCCTCGTCGATGACGGCGGGGTTGAGGCCCGCGATCTCCTCGGCGACGAAGATGCCCTGCTGGAACCCGCGGTGTGCGAGCTGCAGCCCGGGAACGATGTCGCCGACCGCCCACACGCCCGGCACACCGGTGCGCAGCCGCTCGTCGGTGATGACGAACCCGCGTTCGAGCCGCACGCCCTGGGCCTCGTAGCCGAGCCCGTCGGTGACCGGACCACGGCCGACGGCGACCAGCAGCACCTCGGCCTCGATCGCCTCGCCGCCCTGCAGCGTCACCTTCACGCCCGACTTGGTCTTCTCGACCTTCTCGAACGGCTTGCCGACCTTGAACGCGATCTTCCGCTTGCGGAACGCCCGCTCGAGCGCCTTGGAGGACTGCTCGTCCTCGGCGGCGAGCAGCCGCGGCAGCGCCTCGACGATGGTCACGTCGACGCCGAGCGACTTCCACGCACTGGCGAACTCGCACCCGATCACGCCGCCGCCGAGCACCACCGCGGAGGCCGGGGCGGAGTCGAGCGCCAGCGCGTGCTCGGAGGTGATGATCTTCTCGCCGTCGACCTCGAGGCCGGGCAGCGACTTCGAGTACGAACCGGTGGCGAGCACGATGTTCTTGCCCGTGTAGGTCTTGCCGCCGACCTCGACGGCGTTGGGGCCGACGAGCTTGCCCGCGCCCTCCACGTAAGTGATCTTCCTGGACTTGATCAGCCCCTGGAGACCCTTGTACAGCTTGCTGACGACGCCGTCCTTGTAGGCGTTGACCGCCTTGAAGTCGACCCCGTTGAAGGTCGCCTGCACGCCGAACTGCTCGGCCTCGCGAGCGTTGTCGGCGACCTCTCCGGCGTGCAGCAGAGCCTTTGTGGGGATGCAGCCGCGGTGCAGGCAGGTGCCACCCACCTTGTCCTTCTCGATCAGCACTACGGACATGCCGAGCTGTGCCGCCCGCAGCGCTGTCGCGTAGCCGCCGCTACCGCCGCCGAGCACGACGACATCGTGTCCGGGGTTACCTTGAGTCACGTCATCTCCCGAAGTCGCGTTCGCGCGGACGCGACCGGCGTATGGAGCTAACGGTGATCCGGTGAGAGGCGTCCGACGTCCTCGACCATCTTGTCACTCGGACCGGGCGGTTGCGACGCCAGGTGCCAAAGGACACTGAACATGATCTCGTCGGCCCCCCGCTCACGGGCTTCCCGCGTACCCTTGCCGCCAGTCGGGGAGGGAGTGAACGGTGGCCTGGTTCAAGAGGCGCACAGCGGAGCAGGACGACGTCGCGCACCTGGAGGAGTTCGTGCGCTCCCGGCGCGGGGTCGAGGCGTATCTGGAGCCGCGCACGACCGTCACGCCGCCGACGATGATCCTGATCGCGCACGACGGGGAGTGGACCCGCCGCCGCGTGCCGGACGAGCGGGCCGCGCGCCGGTTCGCCGAGAAGCAGCGGATCCCGGTCTACGACATCGCGTTGACCGGGTATCCGCAGCGTAAGCGCGACTGGGACGAGCGCCAGAAGCGATCTAGCCGTTGAGGGCGATGTCCTCGACCAGCTCGATCAGGGTGCGCACCGGCACGCCCGTCCCGCCCTTGTGCCAGTAGCCCGTCGGCTCGCCCGAGTGGTAGGCGGGACCGGCGATGTCGATGTGCGCCCACGGGACGTCGTCGGCGACGAAGTTCGACAGGAAGATGCCGCCCTGCAGCATGTGGCCGGCGCGGTCCATCCCGGCGCTGACCTGCGAGAGGTCGGCGACCTCGGAGTCCATGCCCTTGCGCACGTCGTCCGGTAGCGGCATCGTCCACGCCGGCTCGCCGATCCGGTCGCCGAGGGCCTGGACCCGCTCGCTGAATTCCGGTGAACCCATCAGTCCGGCGACCCGCCGGCCGAGCGCGACGACCTGGCCGCCGGTCAGCGTCGAGGTCTCCACGACGTAGTCGGTGCCCTCCGCGCAGGCGCGGGCGATCGCGTCGGCGAGGATCATGCGCCCCTCGGCGTCGGTGTTGAGCACCTCCACCTTGGTGCCGTCGAACATCGTGACGACGTCGCCGGGCCGGTACGAGGTGCCCGAGGGCATGTTCTCCGCGATCGGCAGGTAGGCGGTGACCGACACCTTCGGCTTGAGCGCGGCGACGGCGGTCATCGCGGCGACGACGGCGGCCGCACCGGCCATGTCGCTCTTCATCTCCCACATGTTCGCGGCCGGCTTGATGGAGACGCCGCCGGTGTCGAACGTGATGCCCTTGCCGACCAGCGCCACCCGGGACTTGGCGCCGCGCGCGGTGTAGGCGATGCGCACGAAGCGCGGCGGCTCGCCGGAGCCCAGCCCGACGGCGAGGAGACCGCCGTAGCCGCCCTTGCGCAGCGCCTTCTCGTCCAGCACCTCGACGTCGAGCCCGGCCTTCGTGGCGGCCTCGGCGAACGACGCGGCGAGCACCGGCGGCCGCTTCTCGTTGGGTGCCAGGTTGACCCAGTCGCGCGCGCGGGTCACCGCACCGGCGATCACCGTGGCCCGCTTGAGCTCGGCCCTGTCGGCCTTCGCCGAGGCGCCGTCCGCGACGATCGAGACCGTCTTCACCGGGTCGCGGCGGTCGGTGTCCCGGGTCTTGTACCCGGTGAACCGGTACGCGCCGAGCAGCGCGCCCTCGGCGACCGGCCGGACGGCGGCCGGGAGAGCGAGCGCCACCCGCCCGTTGCCGGCGAGCCCGCGCACGGCAGCCCCGACGGCGCGTCGCAGCGTCTCGTCGGCGACGTCCGCACCGTCCTGCGGCACGGGGCCGAGCCCGACGGCGGCGAGCACCGGTGCGCCGATCGCGCCGAACGTCGCGAGCTTCACCACCTCGCCCGCCTTGCCCGTGGCGCCGAGCGCGGTCAACGCCGTGAGCAGCCCGCCGCCCTTGAAGGCCGCCCCGACGGATTCCGCGCCGGCCGCGAGGGCCAGCGGTTCGGCGTGGACACCGATGACCACCGCGTCGACGTCGAGCGTCGCCGGGTCCCGGTCGCTGAGGTTCACAACGGTCACGCGAGCGCTCCAGGTTTCTTCGGCGGAAATTTGTCCGTCGGTGGGTAGGCCTGCCGGTGAAATGATGTTGGCACCGATGCTAACGGGCGTTAGGTCCCTAGTAAGTTCCCACCCATGACAGCACCCTTGCGCCGTTCCCCGCTGCACGATCGGCATGTCGCCCTCGGGGCCAAACTCGCGCCGTTCGGCGGCTGGGAGATGCCGCTGGAGTACGCCGACGGCGGGGTGCTGAAGGAGCACGCGGCCGTCCGGGAGGACGTCGGGGTGTTCGACGTCTCGCACCTGGGCAAGGTCACCGTGCGGGGGCCGGGGGCGGTGGCGTTCCTCAACCGGTGCCTCACCAACGACCTCGACCGGGTGACCGCGGGGCAGGCGCAGTACACGCTCTGCTGCGACGAGGCCAAGGGCGGGGTGGTCGACGACCTGATCGCGTACCGGCACGCCGACCACGAGGTGCTGCTGGTGCCCAACGCCGCCAACACGACCGAGGTCGCCGCGCGCCTGAGGGCCGCCGCGCCGGCCGGCATCGACGTCGTCAATCAGCACCAGGAGTACGCCGTGCTGGCCGTGCAGGGGCCGCGTTCGGCGCGCGCGCTGGCCGCGTTGGACCTGCCGACCGGCCACGACTACATGAGCTTCGCGACGGCGACCCGCGGCGGGGCGGCCGTCATCGTGTGCCGGACCGGGTACACCGGCGAGCACGGCTACGAACTCGTCGTCCCGAACGCCCTCGCCGGCGAGATCTGGGACCAGCTGCGCACGGCCGGCGTCCGGCCCTGCGGGCTCGGCGCACGCGACACGCTGCGCACCGAGATGGGCTACCCGCTGCACGGCCAGGACATGTCGCCGACGATCTCCCCGGTGGAGGCCCGGCTGGGCTGGGCGGTCGGCTGGAAGAAGCCGGAGTTCTGGGGGCGGGCGGCGCTCGTGGCGGAGAAGGAGGCCGGCCCGCTGCGCACCCTGTGGGGCCTCGAAGCCGTCGACCGGGCGATCCCGCGCCCGGGGATGCTGGTGCTGTCGCAGGGCTTCCCGGCCGGACAGGTGACGAGCGGGACGTTCTCGCCGACGAGGAAGGTCGGCATCGGGCTGGCGCTGCTGGAGCACCCGGCAGGTTCGCCCGAGGGCACCGAGGTCGAGGTGGACGTGCGCGGGCGGCGGGCGCGGATGAAGGTCGTGAAGCCGCCGTTCGTCCCGGCGCGGGTGCGCGACAGGACCTAGGGCTACTCGCCGCCGCCGGCGGTGTCGAGGTGGTACTGGTGGTATCCGGTGTCCCCGGCGGGGCGCAGGCTGTGTCCGCTGCCGGGGGCGATCCGCAGCCCGTCCTCGTCGGCGTGTTCGTGGCGGTACGTGTGGGCGATCCAGCCGAGGACGATCGTCCCGAAGAGCATCCCGACGACGGTCCAGCCGGCCGCGCCGGAACGCAGGTCGCGCGCGGCGATGACGCCGAAGGTGACCACGCCGACGATCGCGCACAGCGCGGCGGCCAGGTACAGCGCCACCACGCCGGCGCGCAGCCGGGCCCGCCGTCGCCGCAGGGCGGCCGCGCTCAGCACGGTCAGCTCCACCGGCCTGCCGCACGTCGCGCAGGTGACCTCGACGGTCGATTCCCCCGCCGCCGGTCGGGGCGCGTCGATCGGCTGGAGGGCGTACGTCGCCGAACTGGAGTCGATGTCGGCGCGGTGCTCGACCAGGTGCGCGAGGTGCCTCATCGATGAAGGCTAAGGCAGCGCCCTAGGTCAACGACAGCACCGCGTACGCCGCCAGCCAGTGCTCGACCATGTAGTCGCCGCCGGTCGCGAACGGTTCCGCCGCCCGGTCGTGCGCCTCGGCCGACGCGAGCAGCTCCGCGGTGCGCGGGTGATCCGCGGGCAGGGCGGCGGTGACGGCCTTGAAGCCGCGGGCCCGGCTGTAGTTCAGGCCGGCGAGGTGGGCGCCCTGGCCGTCGGTGGGGTCGGACACCGTCACCGGCGTCGCGAGCACCGGCGGCACCGCCGGCAGGAAGCGGTCGAACCAGGCCACGAACTCGTCGGCGGGCAGCACCAGCGACATCAGTTCGGCCTCGGTGAGGGCGGGGGAGAGGAAGTCCGACGGGCCCGGCTCCCACGCCGCCGGATAGTTCTCGTCGGAGGCGAACCAGCGCCGCGCCGCGTCCTCGATCGCTTCGCGCAGCCCCGAACCGGGATGCGCCACCGCGTAGTCCCACGAACGGCACAGCGCGAACGCCCCGTTGTTGTGGAACCCGTACCGCACCGGGAACTCGTTGCGCGGCAACCACCGGGCGAGCCCGTCCGCGACGGCCTCGCCCAACGGCGCGGCGGCCGGCCCCCAGGGCGTGTCGCGCAGCTCGTGCACCAGCGTCAGCGCCCAGCCGCGCCCGTACGGCCGGGAGAACCCGGGCCGCGCGACGAGGTACGCCGTCTCGGCGGCCAGGTTCTCGGCGGTCAGGTGCGCGTCGAGCACCGCGCGGATCTCCCCGGCGGGCACCTCCTCGGGTGCGAGGCGCAGCAACCGGGCCGCCACCCAGTGCATCTCGACGCACGAGTGCCAGTCGAAGCTGCCGTAGAACGCCGGGTGCACCTGGCGCGGGGTGGGCCGGTCGTCCGGGCCGTTCATCAGGTGGCGCAGGTCGTTGGGGTACTCGCGCAGCACCGTGCCGAGGGCGGTGCGGGCCAGATCCTGCCAGTGCGTCACGGGTTTCCTCCCAGGGAGACGCCCACGAGGGCGACGGTTGTCGTGATCTCCACGCTCGCCCCGATCACATCACCGGTGATGCCGCCGAAGCGCCGCACACAGTGCCGCACGAGGAGTTCCCCCGCGAGGAGGGAGACCAGGACGGCGAGCGGGCCCTGCCACGGACGCCCGGGGACGGCGGCGGCGCAGAGACCGAGCACCGCGACGGTGGCGACGGCGAGCGCCCACGGCGGGACCGTGCCGGCGACCGTCGCGCCCAGCCCGTCGGGGCGCGCGGCGGGCGTCCCGCGCCGGCACGCCCACGGGACCGAGAGCCGTCCGCCGGCGACGGCGACGATCACCGCGACCGGTCCCGGGACGGAGGCCAGCGCCGCGACCTGCACGAGCAGGGCGCAGCCGATCGCGATCACCCCGAACGCCCCCACGTCCGGGGCCTTCGCCACGGCGAGCGCGCGCTCCGGGGCGCCGTAGGTGCCGAGCCCGTCGGCGGTGTCGGCGAGCCCGTCGAGGTGCATCCCCCGGGTCAGCAGCGCGCCGGCGGCGACGATCACGGCGGCGGCGAGCAACGGGGTGGCCCCGGCGGCGCGCAGCCCGGACCCGATTCCGCCGAGCACGGCGCCGAGACCGGCGCCGACCAGGGGAGCGAGGGTCATCGCGACGGCCGCCGTCGGCCGGTCCCAGCGCGCCGCCCGCACGGGCAGGACGGTCAGCACGGAGACGGCGAGCCGCAGGCCGTGGAGGAGGATCACCCCTTCTTGACGACGGGCAGCTCGGTCGTCGGGAAGTCGGCGACCGCCCAGCGCGGCGAGTCCTCGGTCAGCGGCGTCGGCGGGATCTCCGGCGTCCCCGCCGCCAGCGTCAGCGCCGCCCGCAGCAGCGGCAGCGCGGCCAACGCCGTCGCCCCCTCGCCGAGCCGCAGCTTCAGGTGCAGCACCGGCTTCAGCCCCAGGACGTCGGCGCCGTAGCGGACCAGCGGGTTGTCGCCGTTGTCCGGCAGGACCAGCCAGTGCCGGGTCTGTCCGCCCATGTCGCGGGCGGCGAGCGCGGCGGCGACCCCGACCGGCCCGTCGATGATCACCGGGGTGCGCCGGAACGTCGCCCCGAGGATCACCCCGGTCGCCACCGCGATGTCCCAGCCGCCGACGGTGCCGAGCAGCCCGCGGGTGTCCCGCTGCCGGTTGCGCACCCGGTGCATCGCGTCGCGGATCGCGGAGAGCCGGCGCATCCAGGCGGTGTCGTCCACGTGTCCGGAGGGGCTCACGACGCGGTCGAGTAGCGCGGCCGGTTCGCCGCCGGCGGCCAGCGCGGACAGCGCCACGGCGGCCGCCTCGCTGCCGATCCCGAGCGCGGCGATCACCAGCGCGTCGGCGCCCTCGTCCACGGCCGACTCGGCGAGCCGCCAGCCGGTCGACAGCGCGTCCTCGACCTCCTCCGAGGTCAGCGCGTCGCCGTCCTCCATCGGCCCGGAGATCGGGCAGCTGACGGTGGCCAGGGTCGCGCCGGCCGCGCCGGCGAGGAGCGCCAACGGACCCGTGCCCTCGTGTGCCTGCTCCAGGTGCCGAGCCGTCGCCGCCGGGTCGTCTCCCGCCCCGGCTTTTCCCTCGTGAACGGCATTGAGCACGAGCACCCGCACGTTCTCCCACGGCCGGGGCACGCCGCGCTGCTGAGTACCGCCGGCGAGCGACACCACCCCGGCGAGCGTGCCGAGGCCGGAGCCCGCGAAGTCCAGGCCGGCCAGGTGGGTGACGGCGGCCGCCGCGGAGGTCTCGTCCGGGATCGGCAAATCCAGGTTCGGCTCGAACCTCGTGTCGCCACGCTCCACAGTGGACTGCCCGGCGGCGGTGCCCACGAGGGGAGCCGGCGGGGCGGCGGGCCGCGGCACGGCCCCGGGCGGCCCGCCCTTCAGCCAGGTCGCCTGCCCGGCCACCACCAGACTCACCCCGTCCGCCACCTCGGCGATGCGCCGGTTGAGCCGCCCGAGCGCGTCGGCGAACGTCCGCCCCGCCTCGGTCGCCGGCACCACCGACAGCCCCACCTCGGGACTGACCAGCACCACCCGGCCGGCCGGCGAATCGCGCAGCCCGTCGGTCAGCGCGTCGATCGCGTCATCGGCGGCCGCCGGGTCGGACCAGTCACCGGCCAGTTCCAGAACGGTCGTCAGCCACGCCCCGAGGTCGTCGACGAGCAGCGCCTCCTGGGGCTTCGCGCCGGACAGCCGCAGCGCCAGCCCGTACGGATCGGCCGCGAACTCCTCGGTCGACCAGTCGGCGGGGCGGCGTTCGCGGTGCGCGGCGACGCGCTTCTCCCACGCAGTGTCTGCTGTGGCTCGCGACAGCGGTCCTCGCAAGCTGCGGTCCTCGCTGCTCGCCGGGTCGTCCTCCCGCAGGGGCGCCGTGGCCAGATAACTCACCTGCTCGGACGCTGACAACAGCGCCTCGGCGAACTCCGATTTGCCGGAGCGGATGCCACCCAGGACGAGCACGCGCGACGTGGACATGCCCGTACCTTATGGGCTGCGGGCGGATGCGACGCGGCGGCCCGTACCCTTGCACTGTCGAGGCAGCGGCTGGCGAGGGAGCGGGCATGGCGTGGACGTGGCGGTACGAAGACGCATCGGGTGGGCCGGTCGACTACCCCTCCGAGGCGTTCTCCAGCCAGTCCGACGCCGAGAGCTGGATCGGCCAGAGCTGGCGCGAGCTGGCCGCGGCCGGCGTCGTGCGGGTCGTTCTGCTGGAGGACACCCGCCAGGAGTACCGGATGTCACTGGCACCGGCCGGGGACTGACCGTCGTGTCCTGGGGAGGGGGCCTGACGGTCGGTGCGCCACGCGGCGCGTTCCGGCCGAGCGTGATCTTTCTGTGCCTGGTGGCGCTCTTCGCCGCCACGGGCGTGATGCTCTGGGTCGGGTTCGGCAGCGTCGGGCTCAACGTCTTCCTGTTCGTGCTGGCCGGGTGGCTGGTGTCGCTGTGCCTGCACGAGTACGCGCACGCGCTGGTGGCGTTCAAGGGCGGGGACCGGTCGGTGGCGCACAAGGGCTACCTGACGCTCAACCCGCTGCTGTACTCGCACCCGCTGCTGTCGATCGCCCTGCCGCTGTTGATCATCATCATCGGCGGGATCGGGCTGCCGGGCGGCGCCGTTCAGGTCGAACGCCACGCGCTGCGCAGCAAGCTGTGGGACAGCCTGGTGAGCCTCTGCGGCCCGCTGGTCAACGTGGCGTTCGCGATCGTGCTCATCGTGCCGGTGGTGGTGACCGGCGGGACCATCGGCAGCGCGGGGTTCTGGGCCGGGGCGGCGTTGCTCGGGTTCCTGCAGCTGACCGTGGCGGTGCTCAACCTGCTGCCGGTCCCGGGGCTCGACGGCGGCAACCTGATCTTCCCGTGGCTCTCCCCACAGGGGCAGCGCGGCTTCGCCAACGTGGCGCCGTACGGGCTGCTGATCGTGATGGCCGTGCTCTTCGTGCCGCAGATCAACCGCATCTTCTTCACCGTCGTGTACGCGATCGCGGATGTCGTCGGCCTGTCGCCGCAGCTGTACGCGCAGGGCTACGACCTGTTCCGCTTCTGGTCCTGACGCCCCACCCATCACGGCATGGTGCGATAGAGGCTGGTTGATATAGCTTGTGCCTCGGCGGCGTACCTTCGCACGTTGGGAGCCTTGTGAACGACTTCGACCTGCTCCCGCAACCCGCCCTCGGTGAGCGGCTGCGCCGGCTGCGCCTGCAACGCGGGCTCAAGCAGGCCGACCTGGCCGACAACGGCGGCCTCTCCACGAGCTACGTCTCCCGGATCGAGTCCGGCAGCCGCAGCGTCAATCTGCACATGGCGCAGACCCTCGCCGCCCGGCTCGGCGTCGACGTGAGCATCTTCCAGGTCAGCCGCGAGGCGTACCTGTCCCGGGTGCTCGCCGAGGGGCAGCGGGCGCTCGCCGCCACCAACCTGGCCGCCGCGCGGGAGCTCTTCACCGACGCCTACGCCCGGGCCGCCCGCACCTCGCTGGCCGTCCAGTGGTCGGTGCGGGCCGGTCTCGTGCTCGCCCTGCGCGGCCTCGGCGCCCACGACGAGTGGTTGCGTTATCAGCGGGAACTGGTCGAACTGGCCCACGAGGCCGCCAGCCCGGCCCTGCTGACCGAGGCCTACGTGGGGCTGAGCGAAGGGCTGCGCCGCAGCGGGCGCATCGGCGAGGCGTACGCCGCCGCGCGCACCGCCGCCGACCACGCCGACGATCCCGAGGTGCCCGACGACCAGCGGATGCTCGCCCGGTTGGCGCTCGTCGCGACGGAGTCGGAGACCGGGCGGGCGTTCGACGCCGACCGGCACGCGCAGGACCTGCTGGCGGAGCTGGGCGGCGACCTGCCCGGCGCCCTGCGGGCCCAGGTGCTGTGGGTGGTCGCCGAGGTGGAGACCGACCGGGGGCGCGGCGCGGAGGGGATCCGGCTGATGCGCGACGCCGTTCTGGCGCTGCCGACCGGCCAGGATCCGGTGCTGTGGGTGCGGCTGCGGATGGCGCTGGTGTCGCTGACCCTGCGGGCCGGCCGGAGCCTCGACGAGGAGACCCACGAGTGGTTCGCCGCGGCGGCCGGCGTGGTGCGGGTACTCGCGATCCCGGTGTACCTGGCGCAGTTGGACCTGCTGGCCGCACGGATCGCGTTCGCCGAGGGGCGCTACGAGGAGGCCCGGACGCGCTGCGAGGAGGCGCTGGAGCGGGCGCCGCTGCTGTCGTTCCAGGCGCGCACCCGGGCCCGGATGTTGCACGCCCGCACCGGGGCGCATCTCGGTGAACGGGCGCCGGCGATCAAGGCCATCCGTTCCATCGCGGAGGAGCTGGACGAGGTCGGTGCCCGCGACCTCGCCGCGGAGGCCTGGCGGCTCCTGGCCGAACTGGCCCTGGACGGGACGGACGGGACGGACGGCACCGCCGGCGCCGCACCCGCCTGAACGGGCGCGGCGCTGCCGACACCTAAGGCCGCTTCGGCGGGCTGGCGGTCTTCGACGGGTCCCGCTCGACGACCGAGCCGAGCACCTCGTCGATCGCCTTGAGCGCGTCCGCGTCGAGCTTCACGTCGGCCGCCTTGACGGTGTCGGTGAGCTGCTCGGGGCGGGTGGCGCCGACGATCGCGGAGGCGACGTTGGGGTTGCTGAGCACCCACGCGATCGCGAGCTGGGCCAGGGTGAGCCCGTGCTGCTCGGCGATCGGCTTGAGCCCCTGCACGGCGGTCAGCACCGGGTCGCTCATCCAGCGGGCGATCATGTTCTTGCCGCCCTTGTCGTCGGTGGCCCGCGAACCCTCCGGCGGCGCCTGCCCCGGCAGGTACTTACCGGTCAGGACGCCCTGGGCGAGCGGCGAGAAGACGATCTGCGAGATGCCCAGCTCCTCGGACGCGGGAACGATCTCCGGCTCGATGACCCGCCACAGCATGTTGTACTGCGGCTGGTTGGACACGAGCGGGATGCGCAGTTCCTTGGCGAGCGCGGCGGCGGCCCGGATCTCCTCGGCCTTCCACTCGGAGACGCCGATGTAGTGCGCCTTGCCGGCGTGCACGATGTCGGCGAAGGCCGACATGGTCTCCTCGAGCGGCGTGGCGTAGTCGTACCGGTGCGCCTGGTACAGGTCCACGTAGTCGGTCTGGAGCCGCTTCAGCGAGCCGTTGATCGACTCCTGGATGTGCTTGCGCGACAGGCCCCGGTTGTTCGGGCCCGGACCGGTCGCCCAGTAGACCTTGGTGGCGATCTCCAGCTCCTGGCGCGGTACCCCGGCGAGGGCCCGACCGAGCACCGACTCGGCGCGGGTGCCGGCGTACACGTCGGCGGTGTCGAACGTGGTGATCCCGAGGTCGAGCGCGGCCTTCACGCACGCGCTCGCCTGCTCCTCCTCGACCTGCGAGCCGTGGGTCAACCAGTTGCCGTACGAGATGGCGCTCACCAGCATGCCCGAGCGCCCGAGGTGTCTGAACTCCATAAGGGAAACCCTAGCCGGAAGCTAGATCATCAAACCTCTCAGAGCACCGGCTTCGTATCGGCCAGCAGCCGGTCCAGCTCGTCGATGACGCCGTTGCGGCTTGGGTAGTGCGGATCGACCAGGACCCGGCCGCGCCGGTCCAGCGCACCCCAGCGCTGCGACTGGTCCACGATCAGGTACGCCACCGGGTGGATCACGACGTTGGCGTACATGGACGGGACCAGCACGTGCCCGGTGCGGTCCACCACGCCCTTCTTGCCGTCCAGGATCACGACGGCGAGCCCCTCGTCGTTGAACCCGTCGATGTACCGCCCGTCGGCCAGCGCCGTCGCGAACCCCTCGTACGCCAGCGGCACCACCTCGTCGCCGGCCGCGTTGACCGCTCCCCAGCGGCCCTCCTTCGACACCGCCGCGAGCCCCCGCCGGAACGGCCGCACGTCGTCGTAGTACGGCTGGATCATCACGGCGCCGGTCTTGTCGATCGCCAGCCAGTTGCTGGTGCCGTTGCGGGCGACCCAGGCGAGCCCGTCGGCGAAGCTGCTCACCCCGAGCCACCCCGACGCGGGCTGGATCAGCATCTGCCCGTCGAGGTCGATCAGGGCCCAGGTGAGCGCACCGGGCAGCTGCACCCACGCCACCCCGTCCCGGAACGGCTGCACGTCGTTGTACCGCGGCGCGATCAGGAACTGCCCGTCCGGCCCGGTGTACCCCCACAGCTCCTTCTCCTCGGAGAACGCCGGCACCGGCGGCCGGCGCAGCTGCAGCAGCTCCTCGGGGGTGCGCGGGTAGGGGCCCCAGCCGCGTTCGGCCACCCGGCGGAAGACCGCGTCGAGCGCCAGCTCCGTCTGGGCGATCATCTCCGGGTCCTCGGCGCGGCGCAGGTCCAGCGCGCGCTCGAAGTGGTTGCAGGCCTCCATGTAACGGCCCTGGTCGTAGGCGCACTTGCCGATGTGCTGGTGCATGCTGGCGCGCAGGCGATCCGGCAGTTCCCCCGAGTTGGCCAGCGTGAACAGCCGGTCCGCCTCGGCGAACTCGCCGGCCCACTGCAACACGTGGGCGAGCCGGGCCTGCACGATCGCGATCCGGCGCAGTTCCCCCGTGGCCTCGGCGTGGGCGAGGGCCCGGCGCCCGTCCGCGAGCGCCCGGGGGAGATCACCGAGGACCCGGCTGACCGCGGCCCGCAGGCTGAACAGCCGCGCCCGGTCGGCGTCGTTGTGCCGCTCGTCGATGCGGGCGGTCAGCGCGCGGCCGATCGCCATCAACGTCACGGCCTCCCGCTCGTCGACCAGCTCCCGCAGGGTGTCCGGGTCGTAGCGCCAGTCGAACGCCGCGAGCGCCTGCTCGGGGTCCGGCCCCTCGTGCGCGCTCGGCGGGCGGGGCGCCGGAATGCGCGGGCCGGCGTCGGTGTCCCGGTCCCGCGGCGGCCGCGGCGCCTCCCGTGCCGGCTCGCGGTAGTCCGTCATATCGCGGGCCGGGGCGGCGTACTCCGGCAGGTCGCGGAGGGGCGCACGCTGCTCCGGCAGGTCACGCAGCGGCTCTGCTGGTGGCGCCTCCGGCTCGGCCGGCGGCTTCGCCAGCGCACCCGGAACGGGCACCGGCCGCCAGGTCTGGGTCGCCATGGACGCCCACGCCGGCCGGGCGACGCGCGGTCGCGGCGGCCCTTCGGCCTCCGCGGCGTCGCCTGCCTCGGCTACCCGGTTGTCGTCCACACCACCACCTCAGGCGCGACTTTATTCGTTGTCGATCACGCCGGTCGCACCGGTAGAGTCTCCCGGCCGTCCACCGGCAATCGGCACATCTTCTCCCGAACACCGCTCAGCGAACGAGATGGAGGTTACGGCTTGCCTCCGCTCACGGTCTACTGGGCGCTGGTGCGAGCCGGCTTCCGGCGCTACTCGACCTACCGGCAGGCGACCGTCGCCGGCGCCACCACCAACGTGATGTTCGGCTTCCTGCGCACGTACGGGATGTTCGCGGCCGCGGCCGCCGCGGGCGGGGTGCTCGCCGGCTACGACCGGCCCCGCCTCGCCACGTTCGTCTGGGTCAGCCAGGGCATGCTCGCCACGATCAACATCTGGGGGCCGCCCGAGTACGCCGAACGCGTCCGTACCGGCGACGCCGTCACCGACCTGCTGCGCCCGGTGCACCCCGTCTGGCAGCTGCTCGCCGTCGACCTGGGCCGGGCCGGCTTCGCGCTGCTCACCCGGTTCGTGGCGCCGGTGGTGGTGGGCGCGCTGGCGTTCGGGCTGTACGCGCCGGCGCGCTGGAGCACGTATCCGGCGTTCGCGCTCTCGCTGGTGCTCGCGCTGCTGGTGACGTTCGGCTGCCGGCACGCGCTGTTCTGCTCGGTGCACTGGCTGCTGGACGTGCGCGGGCCGATGACGGCGTGGGTGCTGTTCTCCACCCTGCTCTCCGGCATGGTCTTCCCGCTGTGGATCCTGCCGGAGCCGCTGCCCGCGCTGGTCGTGTACGGGATGCCGTTCGCGTCGATGGTGCAGGCGCCGATGGATGTCCTGGTCGAACGGGGTGATCCGCTGCGGCTGCTGCTGACCCAGGCGGCCTGGGCGGCGGTGGCGCTGCCGGCGGCGGTCCTGATCCAGCGGCGGGGCGAACGCAAGATGGTGATCCAGGGTGGCTGAGTACTACCGCCTCTTCCTGGCCCAGGCGCGCGGGCAGGCGCAGTACCGGGCGTCGTTCTGGTTCGACGTGGCGGCCAGCACCGGCTTCGGGGTGATCGACCTCCTCGGTGTGCTCGTGGTGTTCCACGCGTCGGGTTCGCTCGGCGGGTTCACTCAGGCCGAGGGGTTGCTGATCGCGGCGCTCGCCGGCGCCGGTTTCGCGCTCGCCGACCTTGTCGTGGGCAGCGTCGAACGGATCCGCAACTACGTGCGCACCGGCCTGTTCGACGCGGTGCTGCTGCGCCCGCTCGGCGCGCTGGGGCAGCTGATCGCCATGGACTTCGCGCCCCGCCGCGCCGGCCGGGCGGTGCTGTGCGCCGCGCTGATCCCGGTGACGGCGGTCGGCGCCGGGGTGCAGTGGACGCCGGTGCGCCTGCTCGTGGCGGTCCTCGCCCCGCTCTGCGGCGCCGTGCTGTTCGGCGCGATCTTCGTGGCCACCGCGACGGTGGCGTTCTGGTGGATCGACTCCGGCGAGTTCGCCAACTCGTTCACCTACGGCGGGCGGGACTTCTCCACCTGGCCGGCCACGATCTACGGAGGGGTGTTCCGACGCGTGTTCGCCTACGGCTTCGGCTTCGCTTTCGCCGGGTACTACCCGGCGCTGATCCTGCTCGGCCGCCCCGATCCGCTCGGCGGGCCGCCGTGGCTGGCCTGGCTCTCGCCGCTGGTGGCGGCTGTCGCCGCGGTGGTCGCCGGCCTGTTCTGGCGCCGCGGGGTGCGGCAGTACCGGAGCACCGGCTCGTGAGCGCGGTCATCGAGACGCGGGGGCTGCGCAAGGAGTTCGTCGTGCGCAAGCGCGCCGGGCGGTTCCGCCGGACCAGGCACGCGATCGCCGCCGTGGACGGGGTGGACCTGCGCGTCGAGGCCGGCGAGATGCTCGGCTACATCGGGCCGAACGGCGCCGGCAAGTCCACCACGCTCAAGATGCTCACCGGCGTGCTGCACCCGAGCGGCGGCGACGTGCGCGTGTGCGGGTTCGAGCCGGTGCCGCAACGGGTGCGGCTGGCGCGGGGGATCGGCGTGGTGTTCGGCCAGCGTTCGCAGCTGTGGTGGGACCTGCCGTTGCGGGAGTCGTTCGACCTGCTGCGGCACATCTACCGGGTGCCGCCGTCCGAGCACGCCGCCCGGCTGGCCCGGTGCCGTTCGATGCTGGAGCTGGATCCGTTCCTGGACACGCCGGTGCGGCAGCTTTCGCTGGGGCAGCGCATGCGCGGGGAGATCACGGCCGCGCTGCTGCACGGGCCGGCGGTGCTCTTCCTCGACGAGCCCACGATCGGGCTGGACGTGGTGAGCAAGCAGTCGGTGCGGGCGTTCCTGGCCGAGGTGGGTGCCCGCGGCGACACGACGGTGGTGCTGACCACCCACGACCTCGCCGACATCCAGCGCCTCTGCGAACGCCTCGTCGTCATCGACCACGGCCGCGTGGTCCACGACGGGACCCTGGCCGCACTGCACGCCCGCTACGGCTCGCGGCGCCGCGTCGTCGCCGACCTGGACGCCCCGCTGGACCGGCCGGTGGCGGTGCCGGGCGCCGACCTGGAGTCGACGGAGGGCGGCGGCGCGCGCCTGACCTACGCGCTGGACCAGCCCCCGGGCGCGCTGATCGCCGCCCTCGCGCAGACCGGCGTCCTGCGCGACGTGAAGATCGAGGAGCCGGACATCGAGGAGGTCGTCGCCCGCCTCTACAAGGACCGCTGACCTTCCCGCGGGCTACGGCGCCTCAGACCTTGGTGCCGATCTTGACCCGCGGCTTCGGCATGCGCAGGCGGCGGAACGTCAGCCCGCGCATCGCGCCGTACAGGTACAGGCTGCCCATGCGCTGCTCCGTCTTCGGGAAGCGCGCCTTGACCTCGCGCTTGATCTCCCGCGCGATCAGCAGGCTGTCGATCAGCGTGGCCGCCGCGAGCAGGGCCCACAGGAGGTTGGAGACCACCTGGATGAGCTGCGGCATGGCCCGCGAGGAACCGACGAGCACGAGCAGCGCGCCGCCGAAGAACCACGTGCCGATCGTCAGTCGCCGGTCGACCAGGTCGCGGACCAGCGCGCGCTCCGGGCCCTTGTCGCGGGCGAGCAGATAACGGTCGTCGCCGTTCATCATGCCTTCGCGCCGCTCGATGCGGTCCTGCTTGGCCTTCTCCCGCTGGCGCTGGCGCGCCTCCTTGGTGTTGGCCGGCGGCTCGGCCACGCGGCGACGCGTGGTGTCCTGCCGCTTCGGCGTCACCTTGCCCAGTTCGCGCTTGCTGGGGGTGTGTCCCCGGGGGCGCACTGCGGCGCCGAAGGACTCCTCGGCCGGAGTCTCATCGACGGCTTCTTCTTCGACCTTGCGTTTGAACAGCGACGGCACGTCGCACACGTTAACCCACCGGGACGGCGGCGCCGCCATCCCGGTGGGAGGAGCTTCAGCCCCGTTCGACCGATGCGCCGAGGGCGGCGAGCTTGGCCTCGAAGTCCTCGTACCCGCGCTTGATCAGCTCGACGCCGTACACGCGGGACGTGCCCTCGGCCGCCAGCGCGGCGATGAGGTGGCTGAACCCGGCCCGCAGGTCGGGGATCACCACGTCGGCCGCCATCAGCTTGGACGGGCCGGCGATGACGGCGGAGTGCATGAAATTGCGCCGTCCGAACCGGCACGGCGTGCCGCCGAGGCAGTCCCGGTAGACCTGGATCGTGGCGCCCATCTGGTTGAGCGCCTCGGTGTAGCCGAGCCGGCTCTCGTAGACCGTCTCGTGCACGATCGACAGCCCGCGCGCCTGGGTCAGCGCGACGACCATCGGCTGCTGCCAGTCGGTCATGAAGCCGGGGTGAACGTCCGTCTCCAGCGCCGTGGCGCGCAGCTCGCCGCCGGGGTGCCAGAACCGGATGCCGCCGATGCTGTTCGGCCCGGGATCCTCGATCTCGAAGGCCCCGCCGATCTTCGTGTACGTGTTGAGGAACGTCATCATGTCGGCCTGCCGGGCCCCGCGCACGTAGACGTCGCCCTGCGTGGCGAGCGCGGCGGCGGCCCAGCTGGCGGCCTCGATCCGGTCCGGGATCGGCCGGTGCTTGTAGCCGCGCAGCCGGCTCACACCCTCGATCTCGATGACGCGGTCGGTGTGCACCTTGATGATCGCGCCCATCTTCTGCAGCACGGCGATCAGGTCCATGATCTCCGGCTCGACGGCGGCGTTGCGCAGCTCGGTGACGCCGTGCGCCCGAACGGCGGCCAGCAGCACCTGCTCGGTGGCGCCGACGCTCGGGTACGGCAGCTCGAACTTCGTGCCGTGCAGGCCGTTCGGCGCGGTGATGTCCAGGCCGGAGGGGGTCTTGTCGACGACCGCGCCCATCTCGCGCAGCGCCTGGAGGTGGAAGTCGATGGGACGGCCGCCGATGTTGCAGCCGCCGAGGTCCGGGATGAACGCGTGGCCGAGCTTGTGCAGCAGGGGCCCGCAGAACAGGATCGGGATGCGGCTGGAGCCGGCGTGCACGTTGATCTCGTCGACGTTGGCGCGTTCGACGTTGGAGGTGTCGAAGACCAGTTCGCCGTGCTCGGCGCCGTCGGTGACCTTGACACCGTGCAGTTCGAGGAGGCCGCGCACGATCTCCACGTCCCGGATCAGCGGAACGTCGTAGAGGTGACTCGGGCCGTCGCCGAGGAGCGCGGCGACCATCGCCTTCGAGACCAGGTTCTTCGCGCCACGAACCCGGATCTCACCGTGCAAGGGTGCGCCGCCGTGCACAACGAGGACGTCGGTGGTCACGCAAACCTCCACGTGGGGGGACATTGAAGCTGACTCTGGGTGATCGAACCATTCAGATATGGATCACCCGTGGGCAAATACGCCCGGGCAGCATAACCCCGATTCAACAGCGTGGCGCGGCCTCACTCGTCCCACGTGGCACGAAGCCGGTACCCCGCCGCCCGGCCTGCGCGGACGGCGGAGAGTAACCGGTAATGACGGATAGTTACGGAAGTGCGAGCATCTGGTCCAGGGCGACGCGGGCGTGGTACGCGGTGTCCGGATCGACCTGAATCTGGTTGGGCACCCGGCCCGCCACCAGCTCTTCCAGTGCCCACACGAGGTGCGGCAGGTCAATCCGGTTCATGGTGGAGCAGTAGCAGACCGCCCGGTCCAGGAACATGATCTGCTTGTCCGGGTGGGCCTTCGCCAGTCGGCGCACCAGGTTCAGCTCGGTGCCGATCGCCCACGCACTGCCGGCCGGTGCCGCGTCCAGCGCCTTGATGATGTACTCCGTCGATCCGACGTAGTCGGCCGAGAGCACCACGTCGTGGCGGCACTCCGGGTGCACCAGGACGTTGACGCCGGGGACCCGTTCGCGGATCTCCTTGACGCTGTCCAGCGTGAACCGGCCGTGCACCGAGCAGTGCCCGCGCCACAGGATCACCTTGGCCGCGCGCAGCTGCTCGTCGGTCAGGCCGCCGCCGGGCTTGTGCGGGTCGTAGAGCACGCAGTCCGACAGGGAGAGTCCCAGCTCCAGCACGGCGGTGTTCCGGCCGAGGTGCTGATCCGGGAAGAAGAAGATTTTCTCGCCTCGCTCGAACGCCCAGCGCAGCGCCCGTTCGGCGTTGGACGACGTGCACACCACGCCGCCGTGCCGCCCGACGAACCCCTTGATGGCGGCGGTGGAGTTCATGTACGTGATCGGGACCGTCACGTCGGCGATGCCCAGCTCCGCCAGGCGCTCCCAGCCCTCTTCGACCTGGGTCAGTTCGGCCATGTCGGCCATGGAACAGCCGGCCGCGAGATCCGGCAGCACGACCCGCTGGCTGTCTGCGGTGAGGATGTCGGCGGATTCGGCCATGAAGTGCACGCCGCAGAAGACGATGTACTCCGCCTCCGGCCTGGCGGCCGCCTCGCGGGCGAGCTTGAACGAGTCCCCGGTCACGTCCGCGAACTGGATCACCTCGTCGCGCTGGTAGTGGTGGCCGAGCACGAACACGCGGTCGCCCAGCGCGGCCTTGGCGGCGGCGGCGCGGGCGACGAGGTCGGGATCGCTGGGAGCGGGCAGTTCGCCGGGGCAGTCGACGCCCTTCTCGGCGGCAGGATCGCTGCCCCGGCCGAGAAGGAGGAGGGCGGTCCCGGTCGGCGACGGTTCGGTCCAACTCATCCGACCATGGTGGCATCCCTGTGACCAGGGCGTACCCTGCCGCGGAGTGTGACGTGGCAGACTCTGCGCGTATGCGGGTCCTGGTCTGTCCGGACAAATTCGCCGGCACTCTGTCCGCCGTCGAGGCGGCCGAAGCCATCGAGGCCGGTTGGCGCGCGGGGGCGCCGCGCGACGAGGTGACGCTGCGGCCGCTCGCCGACGGCGGGCCCGGGTTCCTCGAGGTGCTGGCGCAGGCGCTCGACGGCAACCTGATCACGGTGCCGACCGTCGACCCGCTGGGCCGTCGGGTCACCGGCCAGGTGCTGCTGGTCGGCGACACCGCGTACGTCGAGAGCGCCCAGGCCTGCGGGCTGCACCTGCTCGAGCGGGGCGAACGCGATCCGAAGATCACCACCTCGTTCGGCCTCGGCCCGCTGGTCACGACCGCCGTGGAGGCCGGCGCGCGGCGGGTCGTCATCGGCCTCGGCGGCTCCGCGACCAACGACGCCGGCGGCGGTTTCCTCGCGGCGCTCGACGCGGCGCCGTTGGACGCCGACGGCTACGCGCTGCCGTTCGGGGGAGCGGCGCTGGCCGCCTGCGACCGGCTCGCCGGCCCGCCGAAGATCCGCGACGGCGTGACCCTGGTGGCGGCCACCGACGTCGACAACCCCCTGGTGGGCATCCACGGGGCCAGCGCCGTCTACGGCCCGCAGAAGGGCGCCACCCGGGAGGACGTGCAGCTGCTGGACATCGCGCTCGAGCGGTTCGCCGACGTTCTCCAGAAAGAGAAGACCTGCCCACCGGGACTGGCGGCACTGCCCGGCGCCGGCGCGGCGGGTGGCCTGGGCGCGGTCCTGCTCGCCCTCGGCGGCGAACGGATCTCCGGCATCAACCTGGTCCGCGACCTCATGGGCCTCGACGCGCAGCTCGACCAGGCGGATCTGGTGATCACCGGGGAGGGCTCCTTCGACCACCAGTCGCTGCGCGGCAAGCTGGTCGCCGGGGTGGCCGCCGCCGCCCGCGAACGCGGCGTGCCCTGTCTCGTCGTCGCCGGCCAGGTCAGCGCCGGCCGGCGGGAGGCCGCGATGGCCGGTATCGAGGAGGCGTACGCGCTGGTCGACGAGGTCGGCCCGGAGGACTCGATGCGCCGGGCCGGGCCGTCGCTGCGCCGCCTCGCACAGCGTCTGGCCGGGCAATGGTCCAGGTAGAATGGGGGGTCCCGAGGAACGTGGCAGAATCGGGAATGTTCTCCGGGTGAGATCCTGTTGCGCCGGGAGAAACCTTGAAACCCGCGCCGAGGAGCACTGACATCGTGACCACTCCGCAGACCGAGCCGGCCAAGGCCGCTGACGCCGTCGACAACCCGACCGGCGTGAAACTCACGGAGACCGCTCAGCAGAAGGTCAAGGTGCTGTTGGCCGAGGCCGACCGGGACGACCTGAAGCTGCGGGTCGCCGTGCAGCCCGGCGGCTGCTCCGGCCTCCGCTACCAGCTCTTCTTCGACGACCGTTCGCTCGAGGGCGACAAGGAGAAGGTCTACGACGGCTTCTCCGTGGTGGTCGACCGCATGAGTGTGCCGTACCTCACCGGCGCCGAGATCGACCACGTCGACCGGATCGACGCCCAGGGGTTCACCATCGAGAACCCCAACGCCCAGGGCTCCTGCGCCTGCGGCGACTCGTTCCACTAGAAAGATCGCTCGTAACGGCCCGGACCGCGAGGTCCGGGCCGTTCGTGTGTCCGCGCAGCCCGGTACGCTGAGCCACGGCCGTTGGTTCGCCGTACACCCCGAGGACGCCTTCATGAAGATCGCCGTGACCGGCTCGATCGCCACCGACCATCTGATGCACTTCCCGGGGAGGTTCGCCGAGCAGCTCCTGCCCGACCAGTTGCACAAGGTCTCGCTCTCGTTCCTGGTGGACGACCTGGTCGTGCGGCGCGGCGGCATCGCCTCCAACATCTGCTTCGGCCTCGGCCAGCTCGGGGTGCGCGCCACCCTCGTCGGCGCCGTCGGCAACGACTTCGCCGACTACCGCGCCTGGCTCGAGCGCCACGGCGTCGACTGTGAGTCGGTGTACGTGAGCGAGGTCGCGCACACCGCCCGGTTCGTCTGCACCACCGACGACGACCTGTGCCAGATCGCGTCGTTCTACGCGGGTGCGATGAGCGAGGCGCGCAACATCGAGCTGGCGCCGGTCGCCGCCCGGCTCGGTGGGCTCGACCTGGTGCTGATCAGCCCCAACGACCCCACGGCGATGGTGCGCCACACCGAGGAGTGCCGGGAGCGCGGCATCCCGTTCGTGGCGGACCCGTCGCAGCAGCTCGCCCGCATGAACGGCGACGAGGTGCGCCAGCTCATCGACGGCGCCGCGTACCTGCTGACCAACGAGTACGAGAGTGAGCTGCTCACCTCCAAGACCGGCCTCAGCGAGGAGCAGCTGCTCGACCTGGTCGGCATCCGGGTGACGACCCTGGGCAAGGACGGCGTGCGGATCACCGGGCGTTCGCTGCCGGCGCCGATCCACGTGCCGGTCGCGCGGGAGATCCAGGCGTACGACCCGACCGGGGTCGGCGACGGCTTCCGCAGCGGCTTCTTCGCCGGTCTCACGTGGGGGCTGTCGCTGGAGCGTTCGGCGCAGGTGGGTGCGCTGCTCGCGACGCTGGTGCTCGAAACGGTCGGCACCCAGGAGTACGTCGTCAAGAACGACGAGTTCCTCAAGCGGCTCGCCGAGTCCTACGGGGACGACGCCGCCGAAGAAGTGCGCCCTCACCTGGGCTGATGGTGGCACTAAACCTACCGCCGAAGTAGGATGTGCCGGTGGGTGGAGGTGTGATCGTGGCGGTCGCCGTGCTGGCGGTCGCCACGATCTTCGGTCTGGTGTGGCGTTCGCGTCAGGGCCGGCTCGTGCGCGTGGCTGAGGCCGCGGCGAGCGGTCCGGTGACGCTGCTGCAGTTCTCCGCGCCGGCCTGCGGGCCGTGTCGCCAGGTGCGCGCGCTGTGCGAGTCCCTCGCCGGGCCCGACGTCCGACACGTCGAGGTCGACGCCGCCGCGGATCCGGACCGGTCGCGTGAGTTCGACGTTCTGCGCACGCCGACGCTGCTGGTGCTCGACGCGGCCGGGACGCCCGTGTGGCGCACCGTCGGGGTGCCGCGTCGCGCCGACCTCGAGGCCGCGCTGGCGGGGGTGCGCTGATGACCGAGCGTCCGCCGTTGCTCGATCCGCGTGGGCCGCGGTTCGTCGCCGCCGTCACGACCGTCGTGCTCGTCGTGATCCTCGCCACCGGCAGCGGTTGGCTCGCCCTGGCCCAGGCGGCGGTGTTCGCCCTCGGCGCCCTCGGTCCGCGCCGGAGCCCGTACGCGCTGGTCTACGCCAAGGTGATCCGTCCCCGGCTCGGGCCGCCGGGGGAACTGGAGGACGTGGCGCCGGTGCGCTTCGCCCAGCGGGTCGGGCTGGTGTTCACCCTCGCGGCCGCGGTCGCCTACCTCGCCGGCGGCTGGGTCGTCGGGACCGTCCTCGCGGCGTGCGCCCTCGGCGCGGCGTTCCTCAACGCCGCCTTCGGGCTCTGCCTCGGCTGCGAGGCGTACGTCCTGCTCGGGCGCCTGAAAGCAAAATCCTGAAGAGCGTCATTGCGACGGTCCGTCGGGGGCACTACCGCTGCTCCCGCCGGGTCGCTGCGCTCCACGTCCGCGGGTAGTGGTCAGCTCCGGCGGCGTACGTCGTAGGCGCCTTCCGCGGGCTCACCCAGGTACTCCTGGTTCCTCATGCGGCACCAGGCCGGGATGTCGACCGCCGCCGCCGGGTCGGTCGCCAGGACGCGCACCACGTCGCCGATCGCCACGCCGGGCAGCGCCCTGGCCAGGTGGATCACCGGGAGGGGGCAGCGCATGCCCCGGCAGTCGAGTTCCTCGGCGACGCTCACAGCCCGCTCACCCCGGCCTCCTCGCGCAGTGCGGCGACGACGCCGGGCAGGACCGCCAGGAAGCGGTCCACGTCCGCCTCGGCGGTCCCGGGGTGCAGGGAGATCCGCACGTTGCCGTGCGTCAGGACGCCCATCGCGGCCAGCACGTGCGAGGGACGCAGGGTGTCGGCCGTGCACGCCGAGCCCGACGACACCGCGAACCCCTCGCGCGCCAGGGCGTGCAACAGCGCCTCCCCGTCCACGTACAGGCACGAGAACGTCACCACGTGGGGCAGCCGGTCCACCGGGTCGCCGACCACCTCCACGTCCGGCACGCCCGCCGGGACGACCGCGCGGATCCGGTCCACCAGTGCCGAGAGCCGCTTCGCCTGCCGGTCGGCGTCGGCCCGCACGGCGCGCAGGGCCGCCGCCGCGCCCACCAGCAGCGGAATGTTGACCGGCGGGAGCGCCGGCCGCGGATCGACCCAGCGAACCCCCGGGCGCAGCACCAGGAAGCCCACGCCGGCCGGGCCGCCCCACTTGCGCGCGCTCATCGACAGCAGGTCCCAGCCCGTCGGCACGGGCTCCCACGGCACCGTCTGCGCGGCGTCCACGTACAGCGGCACGCCCGCCTCGTGGCACGCCCGGGCCACCTCGGCGACCGGCTGCCTGGTGCCCACCTCGTGGTTGGCGCTCATCAGGGCGGCCATGGCGACACCGGGCTCCCGGACGGCCGCCGCGAAGGCATCCGCCGAGACCCGGCCGAGCCGGTCGACCGGAATCTCCACGGCGTCCCCGCCGACCGCCTTGATCACCGACGAGTGCTCGACCGCGCTGCGGACCACGGTCCCGCCGATGCGCCTGCGGCCGCGGCGTACGCCCGCGACGGCGTAGCCCGCCGCCTCGCCGCCGCCCGGGGTGGCGTGCACGCGCTCCGGACGTTCCCCCAGAATCTCGGCGACGACGGAGAGCGCGGCGTCGACGAGCTGCCGCGCCCGGCGGGCCTCCGGGTACAGCCGGCCCGGATCGGCCCACCCGTCGGTGAGCGCCGCCAGCATCGCCTCGCGCGCCACAGGGTGCAGCGGCGTCGCGGTCGCCGCGTCGAAATAGCCGCCCACAGCTGGAATCTATCCGCCGGGGAATGCCCGAGTTCCACCCCCACGACCTGCCCTGCCCGCATGGTCGAGTAATCTGCGCCTGTTGGTGCTGCCGCCGTATTCCATTCGGTGGCGCAGCTTGAGGAGGCAGGAGCTCAGGTGGTCGCAAGGGGACCCGGGTCGCGCCTGACCCGGCTGACCGGCCTCGGCGCCGTCGGCATCGCGTTGATCGTGAGCCTGACGGGCTGTTCGGTGGGCGACACGTTCGCCGGCTTCGGTTGGCCCAAGGGCGTCTCGCCGCAGGCCCGGCAGATGTACGACCTGTGGATCGGCGCCGTCGTCGCCGCGCTCGCGGTCGGTGTCTTCGTGTGGGGTCTCATCTTCTGGTGCGTGGTGCGCTACCGGAAGCGCGGTGAGGAACTGCCGCCGCAGACCCGTTTCAACATGCCGATGGAGTTCCTGTACACCGTGCTGCCGTTCCTGGCGATCGCGGTGCTCTTCTACTACACGGCCATCATCCAGACCGACGTCGACAAGCGGACGGCCAACCCGGACGTCACCGTCGAGGTCGTCGCCTACAAGTGGAACTGGAAGTTCCGGCACGTGCAGGTGCGCGGTGCCGACGGACAGGCCAGCAAGCCGGTCGGCCCGGACGGGCAGCCGATCACCACGGTCGGGGCCAGCGACTACATCCCGGTGCTCGTGCTGCCGGTCAACAAGCGGATCCGCTTCGTGGAGCACTCCGAGGACGTCATCCACTCGTTCTGGGTGCCGGACCTGCTCTTCAAGCGGGACGTCTTCCCGGGCAGCATCACCAACGAGTTCGAGGTCACCATCGACCGCGAGGGTGCCTACGTCGGCCGGTGCGCGGAGCTCTGCGGCGCCTACCACTCGATGATGAACTTCGAGGTGCGGGTCGTCAGCCAGGCCGAGTTCGACCGGTACCTGCAGGAGCGGCGGCAGGGACGCAGCACGCCGGAGGCACTCACCGCGATCGGCAAGCCGCCGTACGCGACCACGACACGGCCGTTCAACACCGAGCCGGAGCAGCAGGTACGGGCGGGGGCGAAGTAATGAAGGCGGAATGGCGGCTCTTCGGGTTCCTGACCGCGTTCGTCGCGGCGGTCACCCCGCTCTACGCGTGGTGGACCCACAACCAGACCGGTGGGGTCGAGTGGGTCGGCACCGTGGCGCTGATCCTCACCGGCATGCTGTGCCTGATGTGCGCGGGCTTCTTCCTCATCGTCACGCGGCGCATCGACCCGCGGCCGGAGGACCGGCCCGACGCCGAGATCGTCGAGGGCGCCGGTGAGCTGGGCTTCTTCAGCCCGGGCAGCTACTGGCCGTTCGGGGTGGCGCTGTCGGCGTTCGTGACCGCGCTCGGCATGGTGTACATGCAGATCTGGCTCATCGCGGCCGGTATCGGGGCGGTGCTGCTGTCCACCGGCGGCCTGCTGTTCGAGTACTACACCGGTTCGCGGCGCGCCGAGCACTGAGCGACCGACGTGCGGAGGCCCCCGGGGTGATCCCGGGGGCCTCCTTCGTATGCCGGGTCAGCGGGCGCCGGCCTCGTAGGCCGCCTTCTCCGCCTCGCCGATCTTCTTCAGCGTGGCCGCGCGGTCGAGGTCGGCCTGGCTGACCGACACGCTGCCGAAGGCCACGACCGCCTGGTAGTAGACCCACGCGAGGGACGTGCACGCCGGGCGCACCCACTGGTTGTAGGTGGCGCACTTGCGCTTCAGGTCCTCGTAGAACGCACTGTCCAGGCGCGACTTGTTGGCCGGGAACCGGTTGGCGAGCTTCCAGTTCCGGTAGCCGAAGTCGTGCCGCCAGCACGCGATGGTGAAGTCGAACCCGAGGGGGTTGTCCGGGCTCGAGGAGCAGTAGTCCGTGCCCCATTCGAAGCCGTAGGCCGACCACGCGCCCTGGTTGAGACGCGCGGCGTTCCACGAGTTGAAGCTGGTGACCGAGGTCTGCGTCCACTCGGTCAGCTTGGCGATCTTCTGCTCGTTGGTGACGGCGGCGGCGGGGGTGGCCGCTCCGATCACCAGGGCGAGGCAGAGTGCGGGGAGGGTGAGAAGTGCGGCGAGTCTGCGGGTCATGCTCACCTCATCGGGGACAGGCCCCCCGTGTGGGGCCGATGTGAGCGTGATTGTGCCTGCCCGCTATCTCCCCTGGTAAGAGCTACGGGATGTCTTTACCGAATCGACAGCGGTCGTTGGCGTGGCGATCGCTAGCCGGGTTCGCCGTCGGTGACCGCCGCGCCCTTCGGCAGGCTGAACATCTCCGCCGCCGGCGCCCCCGCCTTGAACTGCGTCAATGTGAGCTTCGCGTCCGGCGACTCGAAGTACGTCAGCACCCCCAGCGGGGTGGCGCACGCCGTGAACACCTTCTCGATCGCCACACACGAACCGGCCTGTTCGGCGTGCACCTGTTCGGAGCGGATCACCTTGCCCGGGGGATTGGTGGCCGCCCGGCTCAGCCACGAGGCGATCACCTCCGGCGCCGCGAACGACCCCTGCAGCAGCTCGATGAGGGCCCGCGCATGGGTGAGGGGCACCCCGTCCACCCCGGCCGTGCGGGCGCACACGGGGCGCTCGTTCTCCGGGGTACGGCAGGCGTACGTCGCCTCCGGGCCGCTCACGTACTGGCCGGCGGGGCTGCGGTACACGTGCCGGGGCGGCTCGTTGGCGCTCACGATCGCCAGACCCGTGCCGGTGGTGTACCAGGCGGTGTACGTCTGGTCGTCGGCCGCGTCGAGCGTGGTGACGAAGTCCCGGAGGGTCTCGGCCGCCTCCGCGCGGGCGGCCAGGGCCTGCGTGTCCTCGCCGGGCTTGGGGCCGAACAGCTTCGCCGCACCGATGAGGGCCGGCACGGCCAGCGAGACGGCGAGCAGGATCGCGGCGGCGCGCTTCTTGTCCACGGACGGCTCAACGCCGTGCACCCCGCCCGGGCTACGGGGGAGGCGCGCTACGGGAGGATCGTGACGCGGCCCGTGTCGAGGTCGTAGCGGGCGCCGACGATGCCGAGCTCGCCGGAGTGCACCCGTTCCGCCAGAATCTCGCTGTCGGCGGTAAGGGCCGTGACGGTCGCGCGGACGCTGGCCCGGACGCCCGCCTCGACCCGGTCCGGGGCGGTGCGCAGCGGCTCCAGGACGGGGCGCAGGGCCGTCACGATCGTGCCGATGTGGCCCGGCGCGGGCTGACCCGAGTCGAGCGCCGCGAACGTCGCCGAGACGGCACCGCAGCGCTCGTGGCCGAGCACCAGGATCAGCCGCGGCCCGAACTCCTCGACCGCGAACTCGATGCTGCCCAGGAGCAGGTCGTCGGCGATGTTGCCGGCCACCCGGTTGTCGAACAGGTCGCCGAGGCCCTGGTCGAAGAGCACCTCCGGCGGCACCCGCGAGTCGGCGCAGCCGAGCACGATCGCGAACGGGTGCTGGCCGGCCGCGACCTCGTGCAGGTCGGCGGCGGTCTGGTGCGGGTGGCGCAGGTGTCCGGAGACGAAGCGCTGGTTGCCGGCGAGGAGCCGGGCCAGCGCCCGTCCCGGATCGGGTGGGGTGGGCTCTGTGGGCGTGCTCACGGCGACGGGGACGAGGGCGGGCTCCCGGGTGACGGCGCCGGGGTCCTGGGCGAGTGCCCGGCCGGTCAGCGTAGCCATTCCCGCGGTCGCGGCGAGTCCGCCGAGCAGGGCGCGGCGCCCCACCTTGTCGATCCCGGACAACGGACCTCCTCGATGTCGCTCGCAGTCGATGCTAGTGCGCTGTCGGGCGACCCTGAAAGCGTCCTATTTATGGGACCCCATGGACATGCGAAAGGCCCGCCGCGAATGCGACGGGCCTCTCGGGAAAGCGATGGTCAGCTGCCGGTGGTGATCTCCGAACGGGCCGGAGCCGGCGAGACCGGTGCCTCGCTCGGCTGGTCCAGCCGCACCGGCGGGGCCGGCTTCTCGATCGGGTAGAAGAAGCCCCGGACCGTCGGCAGCAGCGCGCCCAGGCGGTTCATCTTCTTCGGCACGGGAGCGCCGAGGTACTCCAGCGGCTCCGGGTGCCCGTGCGCGTCGAGCGGCGCCAGCGGCTGGTGGATCTCGACGAAACCGCCGTCCGGCAGCCGCTTGATGATGCCGGTCTCCACACCGTGCGCCAGCACCTCCCGGTCGTGCTGCTGGAGCGCGAGGCAGACCCGGTAGGCGATGTAGTAGGCCAGCGGCGGGACCACGATCAGGCCGATCCGGCCCGCCCAGGTCATCGCGTTGAGGCTGATGTGGAACTGCTCCGCGATGACGTCGTTGCCGCCGGAGAGCGTCAGGACGGCCCAGAACGCCACCGCCATCGCGCCGAGCGCCGTGCGGGTCGGCACGTCACGCGGGCGCTGGAGCAGGTGGTGGGCCTGGTTGTCCTTCAGGAACCGCGCCTCGATGAACGGGTACAACAGCGGCAGCATCGTCAGCACGCCGGGCAGTGCCACGGTCGGCCAGAACAGCGGCGGCAGCGTGTACCCGAAGAGGCGGATCTCCCACGGCGGCATGAGTCGCGTCGAGCCGTCGAGGAACATGACGTACCAGTCGGGCTGGCTCGCCGAGGAGACGGTGGCCGCCTGGTAGGGACCGAAGATCCAGATCGGGTTGATCTGGAACAGGCCCGCCATCAGCGCGATGACCGCGAACACGATCATGAAGAACCCGCCGGCCTTGGCCGCGAAGCCCGGGAACATCCGCACGCCGACCACGTTGTCGTTGGTCCGGCCGGGGCCCGGCCACTGCGTGTGCTTCTGCTTGACCAGCAGGCCCATGTGGGCCGAGATGAGCCCGAGCAGCACACCCGGGATCAACAGCACGTGCGCGATGTACATGCGGGGCACGATCACCGTGCCGGGGAACTCCCCGCCGAAGAACGAACTGGCCACCCACGAGCCGATCACCGGGATCGACAGCATGATCGCGTGCGCGATGCGAAGACCCGTGCCGGACAGCGCGTCGTCCGGGAGGCCGTAGCCGGTGAACCCGGCGAGGAAGCCGATCCAGAACAGCAGCGAACCGATGATCCAGTTGAGCTCACGCGGCTTGCGGAACGCGCCGGTGAAGAACACCCGGAACATGTGCACCACGATGGCGGCCATGAACAGCAGCGCCGCCCAGTGGTGCATCTGCCGCATGAAGAGGCCGCCGCGCACCTCGAACGACAGTTCCAGCGCCGACTCGAACGCCCGCGACATCCCGATCCCGCGCAGCGGCGAGTAGGCACCGTCGTAGACGACCTCCTCCATTGAGGGGTCGAAGAAGAGCGCCAGGTACGTGCCGGACAGCAGCAGCACGATGAACGAGTACAGGGCGATCTCGCCCAGCAGGAACGACCAGTGGTCCGGGAAGACCTTGTTGAGCAGCCGCCGCAGCGGGGTCGCCACGGTCAGCCGGGCGTCGACCTCCTCGGCGGACTTCGCCGGCAGTGCGGCGAGATCTAGCTTGCGCCGTTTCATGCTTCGCTCCGCTCACACACGGTGGTGCCGGTCACGCCCGCTCCCAGAAGCCTGGGCCGATCGGGACCTCGAAATCTGATTTCGCCACGAAGAAGCCCTCCGAGTCCACCTCGAGCGGCAACATTGGCAGCCGCCGGGTGGCCGGCCCGAAGACCGGACGGGCGTTGTCCGTGATCGAGAACTGTGATTGGTGGCACGGGCACAGCAGGCGGTTGGTCTGCTGCTCGTACAGGCTCGCCGGGCAGCCGGCGTGGGTACAGATCTTCGAGTACGCGACGTAGTTGCCGTACATGTCGCCCTCGTTGATCGGCACGTGCCCGAGGTTGCGACGCAGTTCGTCCGCGTCGGTCTGGCGCAGGTGGATCAGCAGCGTCGGCGAGTCGGCGTGCTGGTTGGTGGCGCCGTGCGGGATGGCCGGGAAGACCGTGATCTGGCCGCCCGCGCTGATCTCCTCGGGGCGCACGGGCGTGAGGTTCTCCCGCATGAGGCGCACCTTGTTGCCGCCGTTGGCCTCCGGGTCGAACCCGGTCTTGTGGTACATGTCCTCGTCGTGCGGGTCGTCGATCATCCCGCCGAGCGCGACCAGCGGCACCGCCGCCACGGGGGCCAGGCCCAGCGCGATCGCGCCCTTGAGCAGCGGCCGCCGGCCGAGCCCCGCCTCGTCGGCCATGTTCAGCAGCGTCGCACCGGTCAGGACCTGCTCGTCGCGGGGCGAGGCGCCGTCGTGGCGCTCCTGGACCGCGACCTCCTCCGGCAGGAGCTTCTTGGCGAACACGATGATCGCGGCCCCGACGCAGAAGAGCATCAGTGCCAACGACACGCCGAGCAGCGGCGTGAACCACGAGCCCGCGTTGTTGCCCGGGTGCCACTCCCAGTGCCACGCCACGAAGATGACCACGAACGCCGTGGCGAACAGGCCGGTGAGCATGAAGAACAGGGCGATGGTGCGCTCGACGCGCTTCTCGGCCTTGGTGCCCGGCACGGGGAAGCGGGGCGCGTAGTGGACGATCTCCACGCCGTCGCGCCGCGCCCCCTCGCGCACCAGGTCGAACCGGGACAGGCGGGGGTCCGAGACGTCGACCGCCTCGTCGTTGCCGTGCCTCACCTGCGTATCTGCGCCGCTCATGACTTACCCGCAATCCACAGCGTGGCGAAGACCAGCGCCACCATGCCCACCAGGAAAATCATCAAACCTTCGGAGACCGGGCCGAAGCGCTTCATGCCGAATCCGCCGGGATCCTTGTTCGCCTTGAGCGACTGGATGTACCCGATGACGGCCAGCTTCTCCTCGGGGGTCAGCTGCGCGTCGCCGAAGACCGGCATGTTCTGCGGGCCGGTCAGCATCGCCGCGTAGATCTCGCGGTCGGATGCGTCGTTCAGCGACGGGGCGTACTTGCCGGAGGAGAGCGCACCACCGCCCAGGCCGAAGCCGTGGCAGGCGGAGCAGTTGATCCGGTACAGCTCACCGCCGCGCGAGATGGCCTTCTCGTCGGTGGCCCGCAGTTTCTGGCCCTTGGGGAGGGTCGGCCCGCCGCCGAGTTCCTGGATGTAGGCGCCGATCTGGGCGGCCTGCTCCCACGAGTAGTGCGGCGGCTTCTTCTGCGCCTGCGCCTCCTGGCGGGCCATCGGCATCCGGCCGGTGCCGACCTGGAACTCCACCGCCGCCGAACCGGCACCGATGAGGCTCGGTCCGCGGTTCTCCACGCCCTGGGCGTTGGGGCCGTGGCAGCTGATGCAGGTGGTCTCGTAGAGCTGCTTGCCCTGCACCGCGTCCGCGGAAAGCGGCGGGGTGTCCTCGGCCTGAGACACGCCAGGGGCGAGAGCGGCGTACAGACCGCCGACGATCGTCAGCGCCGCGATCAGCCGCACCGTGGCTTCCAGCCGCCGGCGCCAACGACCGGGCGGCGTGAACGCCGGCACGGCGTCATCCGGGCGCACTGCCCGGCGTCGCCGACCCAGTTTCCAACTCATGGCCTCACCTTGTTGACGTGCCGAACCCCTGCAATACGGGGTTCGTGGTTATGACGAGGGACGGATGCGGTCTGTGACTCGGGCCGCCGATCAACCGCCGATGAACGGCAGGATGTAGATCATGAAGAAGAGTGCGATCCACACGACGTCGACGAAGTGCCAGTAGTACGAGACGACGATCGCCGCGGTGGCCTGCGCCGGCGTGAACCGGCCCATGGTGGTGCGGATCATGTAGAAGACGAACGCGATCAGACCGCCCGTGACGTGCAGGCCGTGGAAGCCCGTGGTCAGGTAGAACATCGACCCGAAACCGTCCGAGTTGATCTTCACGCCCTCGTGCGTCACCAGGTTGTAGTACTCGTTGACCTGGCCGCCGACGAAGATCGCACCCATCACGAACGTCAGGAAGAACCACCTGCGCAGCGCGTGGACGTCGCCCCGCTCCGCGGCGAAGACGCCGATCTGGCACGTGACCGACGACGCGACCAGGATGATCGTGAACGTCAGCGCGTACGGCACATTGAGCTTCTCCGAGCCGGTCTCCCAGTAGCCCTTGCCGACCTCTGAGGCGCGGATGGAGAAGAACATCGCGAACAGTGCCGCGAAGAACATGAGCTCGCTCGACAGCCAGACGATCGTGCCGACGCTGACCATGTTGGGCCGGGTCAACGAGTGGATCTGGCTCTTGGCGATGGCTGGGGCCGCTGTCACGCCGTCATTATTGCCTCTGATCAAACGCGCCGGGTCACGGGGGCGGATGTCAAGGGGCAGTGGTCACCGGATATCCGTTCGGGCATAGCCTGGAGGCCATGTCCACACCCTGGACTTACCCCCCGCTGGCCCACGGCGGCGAGCTCGGACCGCCCGACGCGGCGACGCTCCTGCGGCCCAATCCGGAATCGTGGCTGGCGCTCGCCGTTCTCGCCGCGGCGGCGCTGTACCTGTACGCCGTCTACGTGCTGCGCGCCCGCGGCGACCGGTGGCCGGTGGGGCGCACGATCGCGTTCCTGCTGCCCGGGCTCGGTTCGATCGTCACGGTGACGCTGACCGGCGTCGCGGGCTACGACACCACGCTGCTCAGCGTCCACATGGTGCAGCACATGGTGCTGTCGATGGTGGCGCCGATCTTCCTGGCCCTCGGGGCACCCGTGACGCTGGCGCTGCGCGTGCTGCCGCAGCGGCCGCGCGGCGTGCTGCTCGCCGTGGTGCACAGCCGGGTCGCCCGGGTGCTGGCGCACCCGCTGGTGGCGTTCGCGTTCTTCACGGCGACGCCGTTCGTCCTGTACTTCTCGGGGCTGTACGAGCTGACCCTGCGCCACGAGTTCGCCCACGAACTGGCGCACGCCCACTTCATCGCCGTCGGGTGCCTGTTCTTCTGGCCGCTGGTCGGGGTGGACCCGCTGCCGGGCCGCTGGCCCTACCCGGGGCGGGCGCTGCTGATGGTGCTCTCGACGCCGATCCACGCCGTTCTCGGGCTGACCATCATGCAGAGCGCCACGCTGCTCGGCGGCGACTGGTACCCGAGCCTCGGGCTGGAGTGGGCCGACCACTTCGCCGACCAGAAGCTCGCCGGCGGCATCCTGTGGGCCGGCGGGGAAGCGGTCAGCGTCATCATGCTCGCGGTGCTGGTGGTGCAGTGGATGAAGGCGTCCGAACGCGAGGCCCGGCGGATCGACCGGCAGCTCGATCGGGAAGAAGCGCAGGCGGTAGGATCCGCTGCGGACTAAACAAGGAGCGACAACGCCGATGACACAGACGGTCCTGCTCTACAGCGACGATCCGCAGGTGCGCGAGCGGATGCGGCTGGCCATCGGGCCGCGCCCGGCCGCCGACCTGCCCGTCGAGTTCGTGGAGTCCGCCACCTACGACGAGACCGTCCGGCTGGTCGACGAGTTCGACGTCGACCTGCTCGTGCTCGACGGCGAGGCGACCCCGGCCGGTGGGCTCGGCATCGCCCGCCAGATCAAGGACGAGATCGACGACTGCCCGCCCGCCTGCGTGGTGATCGCGCGGGCGGCCGACCGGTGGCTCGCCGCCTACGCCCGCGTCGACGCGACGCTGGTGCACCCGCTCGACCCGGTGCAGACCGCGCAGACCGTCTCCACGCTCCTGCGCCAGCGCGCCGACGGCCTTCCCGTCAACCGCTGATCTTCTCTCAACCCCCGGGAGGCCGCTCATGAGCGCGAATCGGGACCGCACCTGGCCCGACTTACTTTCCGCGCTACTGCGTCGCGAGGAACTGTCCACTGCGGACACCTCCTGGGCCATGGGCGAGATCATGGCCGGGGCCGCCACCCCCGTGCAGATCGCCGGCTTCATGACGGCGCTGCGCGCCAAGGGGGAGACCCCGGCCGAGCTGGGCGGTCTCGTGCGGGCCATGCTCGCGGCGGCGGAGCCGGTCGCCCTGCCGGAGGATGTGCGCACCTCGGCCGTCGACGTCGTGGGCACCGGCGGCGACCGGGCCAACACCGTCAACATCTCCACGATGGCCGCGATCGTCGTCGCCGGCGCCGGTGTCCCGGTCGTCAAGCACGGCAACCGCTCGGCCTCCTCGTCGTCCGGCACGGCGGATGTTCTGGAGGTGCTGGGGCTGCCGCTGAACCTCGGGCCGGAGCAGGTCGCCGCGTCCGTGACGAGCGTGGGCATCGGGTTCTGCTTCGCGCCCCGGTTCCACCCGGGGATGCGGCACGCCGGCGTGACCCGTAAGGAGCTGGGCGTCCCGACGGCGTTCAACTTCCTGGGGCCGCTGACCAACCCGGCCCGGCCGACCGCGGGTGCCGTCGGCTGCGCCGATGCGCGCATGGCGCCGATCATGGCGGCCGTCTTCGCCGCCCGGGGCGACAGCGTGCTGGTGCTGCGCGGCGAGGACGGGCTCGACGAGTTCACCACGACGGCGCCGACCCGCATCTGGGCCGTGCGCGACGGCGGGGTCACCGAGACGGTGCTGCACGCGGAGGAGTTCGGCATCGCGCCGGCGACCGCCGCCGACCTGCGCGGGGCCGACGCGGCGTTCAACGCGGACGTGGTGCGGCAGCTGCTGGCCGGCAAGGCCGGTCCGGTCCGGGACGCCGTGCTGCTCAACGCGGCCGCCGCGCTGGCCGCCCGGGCCGGGTTCGGCGACGACCTGAAGGGCGCCATCCGCGGCGGGCTGTCCAGGGCGGCCGCGGCGATCGACTCCGGTGCGGCGGCGGACCTGCTCGACCGCTGGATCGCGACGGCCAAGACCCTGGCGTAGCGGGTCAGCGGGACTTGGCGAACTCCGCCACGCGAGCGGGGATCGCCGTGCCGGCACGCGCCCAGCGCATGTGATCCACCGGTACGCCGGCCCGCGCCTCGTCGAAGTGCTCGCGTTCGAGCGGGGCGGCACTCATCTTCGCCGCCGTGAAGTCGATCACCGGTGCGGGCGTCAGGTCGTCACCGGCCATGCTCAATGCCAGCACCGGGGTGGTCAGCTCGCGCAGGGCCCGTTCGGCGTCGGTGCCGTGGACCGGACGGAAGCGGCCGGTGCGCGCGGTGTACGCCCAGTCGCTCAGCACGCCCCGGGCCTGCCGCCCACCGAACCCCCACCCGGGCCAGTAGCCCACGACAGCGGCCGTCGCCGCGCTCCACAGGCTGAACCCCAGCAGCCCGAACCCGCGCCGCGCCCCGTAGCCCTCGCGCCAATAGGGGACGCCGACGGCGATCAGCGCCAGGCCGACCACGTTCGGCGGCCGGTGCACGGCGGTGTGCAGCATCGCGAGTTGGCCGCCGAGCGAGTGGCCGGCGAGGACGACCGGCCGGCCGTCGAGGCGTTCGACCAGCGCGCCGACGTCGGCGGTCAGCTCCGCGTACCCGTAGCGGGTGCGGCGGCCGGGTATCGGCGTGCTCGCGCCGTTGCCCCGCAGGTCGGCCACGGTGACCGCGAGCCCGTGCTCGGCGAGCGCCGTCGCGAACGGCCGGTAGTAGCGGGCCGGTACGCCCATCGCCGGCAGGAAGAGCACCGCGGGATCGGTGCTTTCCCGCGAATACACGTGTAACGCCAGCCGGTCCGTGCCACGGTCGACGTACTCGAGGGTGGGCTCCACGGCAGCAGCGTAAAGATTGTCGGGTCACACAAGGGGGCCGCGAACCGCGCCGACATGAGAGGTTCGACACCATGAAACCTGCCGATATTGCCCAGCAACGCGTTCCCGGGCATCCGACGCTCAGCCCGGACGGACGCTTCGTGGTGGTGGCCGTGACCCGGCCGGACCTCGACGCCGACGAGTACACCGGACAGCTGTGGATCGCGCCGGTCGACGGCTCCGCGCCGCCGCGCCGCCTCACCCAGGGCTGGAAGGACGGCGCCCCGCTCTTCTCGCCGGACGGGCGTTGGCTCGCGTTCCACCGTTCGATCAAGGACGCGAAGGGTCCGGAGGGCAAACCGCAACTGTGGGTCCTGCCGGTGGACGGCGGGGAGCCGCGGCGACTGACGTCGCACCCGATCGGTGTGGACGAGGCGGTGTGGAGCCCCGACTCGACGCGACTCGCCTATACGGCGCGGATCCCGGAGGAGGGCCGCTACGGGACGGCGGAGGGGGTCGGTGCGGAGGCCGAGCCGCCCCGCCGGATCACCAAGCTCTGGTACCGCGTCGACAACCTGGGCTTCCTCAACGACCGGCCGCGCAGCGTGTTCGTGATCGACGCGCTGACCGAGGGCGCCGAGCCGGTGCAGGTGACCGACGGGCCGTACGACGACGCCGACGTGGACTGGTCACCCACCGGCGACCTGCTGGCGTTCGCCTCGTCGCGGCACGAGACCTGGGGCGACGACCTGGTCGTCGACATCTGGGTGTGCAACGTGGACGGTTCGGGGCTGCGGGCGCTGACCGACGGCACCCTCTCCGCCTGGCGGCCGCGCTTCACCCCGGACGGCGGCACGGTCGTCTTCGCCGGGTCGCCGGCGTCCCCGCCGATCATCAACGCGGAGTCCGTGCACTCGGTGCCGGTCGCCGGCGGTCCCCGCACGCTGCTCAGCGACCCCGAACGGCACACCCTCGCGCACGGCACCGGGCGCGCGACGCCGTACGAGGACGGCGTGATCATGTCGAACGAGGCGCGCGGCGCCGTGGAACTGGTGCTCCTGCCCTACGACGGCGGCGAGCCGAAGGTGCTGCTGGGCGGGCGGCGGCAGGTGATCGGGTACGACCGGCGCGGGGACACACTCGTGTACACCGCCGCCGACGAGGGCACCTGGGGCGAGCTGTACGCCGGCGACAAGCAGCTCTCCACCTGGAACGACACCACCGGCGCACGCCCCCTGACCGAGGTCGACGCGACGGCCCCCGACGGGTACCCGGTGCACGGCTGGGTGGTCCGGCCGGAGGGCCCCGGCCCGCACCCGGTGCTGCTGATGATCCACGGCGGCCCGTTCGCGCAGTACGGCTGGGGGCGTTTCGACGAGGCGCAGGTGTACGCCGGGGCCGGCTACGCGGTGGTGATGGGCAACCCGCGCGGCTCCTCGGGATACGGGCAGGAGCACGGCCGCGCCGTCATCGGCGACGTCGGCGCCGTCTCCGAACGCGATCTCGTCGCGCTGCTCGACGAGGCGCTGAAGGCCGACGACCTGGACGCCACGAGGGTCGGCGTGCTCGGCGGCTCCCACGGCGGGTTCATGACCACCTGGATGGCCGCGCACCAGGGCCACCGCTTCAAGGCGGCCATCTCCGAACGGGCCGTCAACGCCACGGACAGCTTCGTCGGCGCCTCCGACATCGGCTGGTTCTTCTCGGACCAGCTGTGGACGAGCGACCCGTCGAAGAGCCCGTTGACGTACGCCGACCGGATCGACATCCCGATGCTGATCATCCACTCGGAGCACGACTGGCGCTGCCCGGTCGAACAGGCGCAGCGGCTGTTCGTGGCGTTGAAGCTGCGCAAGGCCGACGTGGAGATGCTGCTCTTCCCCGGCGAGGGGCACGAACTGTCCCGCTCCGGCCGCCCGAAGCACCGGGTGGCGCGCTTCGACGCGATCCTGGAGTACTTCGCGAAGCACGTGTGATCCACGATCTTGCAGTTGTGGCGCAGTCATAGCGGGCCGAATCAGGGCACGCCGGCCGCCACAACTGCAAGATCGGCGGG
>NZ_BOPF01000037.1 GCF_016863615.1 Virgisporangium aliadipatigenens
GGCGGGTGCGCCGTCGACGAACCGGACGGTGGTGGCCTGCGCGGGGTCGGTGAGGTGCCGGCTCTCCACGACCTCGTCGGAGGCCCGCAGTTCCTGGTCCATGCGCATCATCGTGGTCTGCATGCCGGTGATCCACTCGGGGCTGCGCTCGGCGAGGGTGGCTCCCAGCCCGCCGAACATCATGATCATGTACTTCACTCGGGTTCCTTCCGCTGTGTGCTCTCCCGTGGAGCATCGGCGTCAGGTCGGAGCCGCTGTCGCCGTTCTCGACATCGTGCGCGTGGTTTCTTGTCGCGGCCGGGATCGCGGGTGTCGCCACCCGGGGCGGGCGTTGGGTGTAGGAGTGGTTCTGTGGCTGTCGACGTGCTGACCGACATCATCATCGAGCGCCCCTGCGCGGAGGTCGCCGCCTACGCGGCCGATCCGTCGCACGCGCCCACGTGGTACGCGAACATCGAGTCGGTGGTGTGGCGCACGCCCGCGCCGGTGGCCGTCGGGTCGCGGATGGACTTCGTGGCGCGGTTCCTCGGCCGGCGGCTGGCGTACACGTACGAGGTGGTGGAACTCGTCCCCGGCGAACGGCTGGTGATGCGCATCGCGCAGGGGCCGTTCCCGATGGAAACCACCTACACGTGGGAACCGGTCGACCCGGAGCGCACCCGCATGACCCTGCGCAACCGTGGCGAGCCCGCGGGGTTCGCCAGGATGAGCGCGCCGATGATGGCCGCGGCGATGCGGCGCGCCAACAGCAAGGACCTGGCCAACCTCAAACGGCTTCTCGAACGGCCGCCCGCCGGGTCAGCGGGTGGGTGGTAGGTCGAAGGCCGGGGACACGGCGGGGTCGGCGGAGCCGAGTGCCGGTGGCGATCCCGCCCGGCTTCGACGCGGCCGGGCCGGCGGGGATCGTCACCCCGGAGTTCGTCGATCGGTGCGCCGAGCCGCAGCGGCGTCGTGGCGACGGCGTCCGGCGATGTGACACCGGTTCGTAAGAACCTCCGCGACGGGTTCGCTTGTAGGGTCGGGCCGTGTCCGTTCGCCGCCTCTTCCCGCCGCTTGTCGCCGCGTTGGTACTGCTGGCCGGATGCGCCGGCGGAGCGGACCCGTCCGGTGCCGACAGCGCGCCGGGTTCGTCCGCGCCCGGTTCGTCCGCGGCGGGTGCGGCTTCGCCGGGTCCGAGTTCAGCCGCCTCGGCGACCGGCGCGGTGGCCTCCACGCTGGCCTTCACGGCCCGGACGGTGAACGGCGCGCAGTTCGACGGGGCGACTCTCGCCGGACGCCCGACGGTGCTGTGGTTCTGGGCGCCGTGGTGTCCCACGTGTGCCGGCCAGGCCAAGGGCGTCAAGGCCACCGCCGAACAGCTGGTGGGCAAGGTGAACGTCGTCGGCGTCGGTGGCCTCGACGACGAGTCGGCGATGAAGCGGTTCATCGGCGAGTGGAAGCTCGACGGAATGACGCACCTGTCGGACGAGGCCGGCGTGGTGTGGAAGAAGTTCGGGGTGACGTCGCAGAGCACGTTCGTGCTGTTGGACAGCCGTGGCGCCGTGGTGCACAAGGGCGTTCTCAAGGGCGACGACCTGCCGGGCCGCGCGGGTGCGCTGACCTGATGGCCGATGTCGGGCTCGCCCTGGCCGCCGGGCTGGTCGCCGCGATCAACCCGTGCGGGTTCGCGTTGCTGCCGGTGTACCTGACGCTCCTGGTCGTCGGTGACGACAGTCCCGGCCGGGCGCTGGCCGTCCGGCGCGCGCTCGCGGCCACCGCCGCGATGACGGCCGGGTTCGTCGCCGTGTTCGGCGTCATGGGATTGGTGATCTCGCCGGTCGCGGGTCTGCTTTACCGGTACCTGCCGTGGTTCACCGTCGCGTTCGGGGTGTTGTTGGTGCTGCTCGCCGGGTGGCTGATCGCCGGTCGCGCGCTGCCGTCGTTCGGTCTGCGCCCGACGCGTGGACCGGCCCTGCGGCGGTCGGCCGGGTCGATGGTGCTCTTCGGCGCGGCCTACGCGCTGGCGTCGCTGTCGTGCACCATCGCGCCGTTCCTGGCGATCGTCGCGTCGAGCTTCCGCGCCGGATCGGTGCTGACCGGCGTGGGGCTCTTCGTCGCGTACGCCGCCGGCATGGGCCTGCTGGTCGGGGTGGCCGCACTGGCCGTGGCGACGGCCCGCCCGGGTGCCGTGGCCCGCCTGCGCGGGTTCGGCCCGGCGATCTCCCGCCTCGCCGGTGCGGTGCTGCTGCTCGCGGGTGGTTACGTCGCCTACTACGGCTGGTACGAGTTGCGCGGCGACATCGACGACCCGGTGGTCGATGCCGCCCAGAGCGTGCAGCGTCTTCTGGTGGATGCGGTCGAACGGCCGGGTGCGGCGTGGATCGCGGTGCTGTTCGGCCTGCTTCTGGGCGGCGTGTGGGCGATCGGCGCGATCAGGACCCGACGCGCCGGCCGGACGCCCGCCCCGGTGCGGCCGGCCGACGGCACACCCGCGGCCGAGAAGGCGACCGGCGCGCACTGACCACCGACCCGCCGGACGATGCCTCGCGATCGACAGCGGTCAAGAACGGGACCGCGTGCCGCGGGACTCGTGGATACGGTCACACAGGTGACCGACCATCCCACTCCCACGGCACGCGCCCGGGAGCTCGTCGCCGGAGCGTACGACACGCACATCCACGTCGCGCCCGACGTGATGCCACGCCGCGTCGACGACGTGTCGCTGGCGCGCCGCTTCGCCGAGGTCGGCCTCGCCGGCTTCGTGCTCAAGTCGCACTACGTGCCCACCGCCGAGCGCGCCGAGGTGGTCCGGGCCGCCGTCCCCGGCGTCGACGCGCTGGGCGCGCTGACCCTCAACGGTTCCGTCGGTGGGCTCAACCCCGTCGCGGTCGAGATCGCCGGCCGGCAGGGCGCCCGGGTCGTCTGGCTGCCCACGGTGGACTGCGCCAACCAGCGCGAGTGCCAGGCCCGCGACCCGGCGGGCGCCAAGCCGCCGATGTGGGCGCAGCTGCAGGAGGATCTGGCGCGGCAGGGGATCCAGGCGCCGGCGATCGACGTGCTCGACGCCGAGGGCGCCGTCGTGCCGGCGCTGCGCCAGGTGCTCGCCCTCATCGCGAAGCACGACATGGTGCTCGCCACCGGGCACCTCTCCGGCGCCGAGATCAGCGCCGTGGTGGCGGCGGCCGCCGAGGGCGGAGTGCGGCGCATCGTGGTCACCCATCCGGAGTTCACGTCGCAGAGGCTGCCGGTGCGGACCCAACGCGCGCTCGCCGAGCAGGGAGCCCTGATGGAACGCTGCTTCACGACGCCGTACACCGGAAAGGTCGCCTGGGAGACGCTGTTCGACCACATCCGGCGCGTCGGCCCGGAGCACTCGTTGCTCTCCTCCGACCTCGGACAGCCGTTCAACCCGCCGGTCGAGGACGGGCTCGCACTGCTCGCGGACCGCCTGCTGGAAGCGGGTTTCACCGAGGCGGAGGTGCACACGATGGCGGTGACGAACACCCGCCGCATCGGTGCCGCCCCGCAGACGCCCGGACCTGGTGCGGCCGCACCAGAACATATGAGCGGCCCGTCCATCGGCACCAGACACGGACGGTGACGAGAGACGATGCCCCGCCTGGCGCCGAACGGAAGCCTGGAGGCGTGAACGGCACGCTCCACGAAAGGAACTTCCGTCTCCACACCTGTGGTATTTCCGGCCGAAGCGGTCTCCGCACCCCGGCCGTCGGCAGGTTGCAGTCCGTGGTGGAGCCCGCGCTTGCGATGCTGCCTACGAGCGCGAACTCCGCGAGTTCGTGACGGTCAACCAGGCGCTGGTCGACAGCGGTGCCGCCGGGCTCTTCCCGACCACGGCGGACGCCCTGCGGCAGCGCGACGCCCGGCTCCGCGAGCTGGTCACCCTGCCGCCGGCGCCGCCACGGCCGGCCTACTCGGCGCTCGCGCTGCCCGAGTTCCCGTCGGCGGCCTGAGCCAGACCCGTCCGGTAGGCGATGACGACCAGCTGCGCGCGATCGCGCGCCTCCAGCTTCGTCATGGCGCGCTGCACGTGCGCCCGGCGAGCCGGCCGGCGTCCGGGTGCGGGGCCGCCTCCGAGGCGTCCAGCAGTTCCTCGGCCCCGATGCCGTTGCCGATGAAGCCGCCGGCGCCGGCGCGCAGTGCCCGCGCGACGTGCTCGTCGGTCTCGTAGGTGGTCAGGATCAGCACGTGCGTGGCGTGCAGTTGCGGATCCGCGCAGATTTCCGCGGTCGCCGCGAGCCCGTCGACCTGCGGCATGCGGATGTCCATCAGCACGACGTCGGGGCGCAACCGCCGCGTGAGCCGCACCGCCTCCCCGCCGTCGACGGCCTCCCCGACCACGGTGATGTCGTCGGCGCTCTCGAGCAGCAGGCGGAAGGCCTGACGGAGCAGCGCCTGGTCGTCGGCGAGCAGCACGCGGATCGTCACCGCGCCGTCCCGGCCTCGTCAGTGGCCGGGCCCGTGGTGTCCCGCATCGGCTGGATCGGCAGGCGGGCGCGGACGAGGAAGCCGCCTTCCGGACGGGTGCCCGTGACGACGGTGCCGCCGACCGCGCTGGCACGTTCCCCCATGCCTATCAGGCCGTAACCCGCGGGCCGCTCGGGCGCCGCGGAGGCCGCCGGCGTCCGGGCGCCGGGACCGTCGTCGGCGACGGAGACGGTCAAGCCGTCCGGGTCCCAGGCGAGGCGGACGTGGGCGGTGTCGGTGCCGGCCTGCCGCACCGACGCATCAGGGCCGGCCCGACGGAACCCGTCGAGGAGCGCGGGCAACTGGGACAGCCCGGGCGCGGGCTCGACGGGTGCGGCCGCGTCGTCGGAGTGGCGGAGCAGCCCCACCCAGGTAGGTCCGCCGGCCATCAGTGGGAACGCCACCACCGTCCCGGTCCGGCTCGCGTCCTGCCACAGTGGACTACCTCGACATTCACCCTCATGATCCGCGTCCAGGGTATCGAGCGGCGGGGTCGGAGAACGGGGATTGGCGGCCACCGATCGGGGGCCGCCGGCCGGACTTCCCGTCGTCGATGCCCCGCCGGCCGGTCATGACCACAAGATTTCCTTCGTGTGACCCCTTGCGGCCTCTTGTGACGCCTGCCACAGTGAGTGGCACTCGGTGCCGTCATTTTACGAATCGGCGGCACAGCGTGCTTAGTCAGGAGATCGCAATGGGTCGCGTGCTCCGAGTTCGTGGAAGATTGATGCGAATCCCCGCCCGTCCGACGCTCGTCACCGCTCTGGTGACCGCGACGATGGTCCTCGGGCCGGTGCCCGCCGTCGCCGCGGTGGGCGCGGTCCCGAGATGCGCGGAGTTGGCGGGAGAAGAGATCCCGAGGTCGGTGATCAGCCTGCCGACGCGGGGCGGCCGGGTCGAGTCGGCAGCCCTGGTGACACAGGTGGTGAGTGGCCGGACCGTCGAGTACTGCGACGTCCGCGCCGCGCTTCGTCCGGTCGATCCGTCCGCCCCGGACATCAGGCTGAACGTCGGCCTGCCGGTGGCCTGGAACCGCAGCACGATGATGTTCGGCGGCGGCGGATTCAACGGGACGATTCCCAACATCGCCCAGAACGTGGCGTTCGGACGCCCCGATCAACCGGTGCCGCTGGCGCGTGGATATGCGGTCTACGCCAGCGACTCCGGCCACCAGGCGGGTCCCACCGGACCCCTGGACGGGTCGTTCGGCGCGAACGACGAGGCACTCCGGAATTTCGCGGCCGGCGATGCCCTCAAGAAGACCCACGACGCCGCCCGGTACCTCATCCGTCGTGGCTATGGCGTCGGTCCCCACCGCACGTACTTCGCGGGCGGCTCGACGGGCGGTCGCGAGGCTCTGGTCGTCGCGCAACGGTGGCCGGACGCCTTCGACGGCGTCATCTCCGTCTTCCCCGCCTGGAACAACATGGCCGAGATCCTGTTTCTCGGACACCTCGTGCAGGTGATGTCGCGTCCCGGCGCGTACCCCGGGCCCGACAAGCAGGGCCTGCTCTACAACAGCGTCATGGCGGCCTGCGACGGCCGGGACGGTGTCGAGGACAAGATCATCTCGAACGAACGTGGATGCGACTTCGACCCCCGGGTGCTCCGCTGCCCCAACGGCGAGGACACCGGGCCGACGTGCCTGTCCGACCCGCAGATCGCATCGGTGATCGCCGCGTCGACGCCGTTCAGCTGGCCGTACCGCATCGCCAGTGGTGAACGGTCCTATCCCGGCTTCCCACTCCTGTCGGGCGCCGACATGAGGACGCCGTATCTCGGCTTCGGTACCACCGCGCCGGCCAACCCCATGCCGGTGACCAGCGGGTTCGGGCCCCAGTACTGGGATCAGTGGGTGAAGTACTTCCTGACCAGGGATCCCGGCTACAACTCCCTCGACCTCGATCCCCGGCGGCCGGGGAAGTGGCTCTCCCGGATCAGCTACCTCTCCACCATCCAGGATCGCAACGACGCGGACCTTCGTCCCTTCGCGCGATCCGGCGGACGACTCCTGCTCCTGCACGGCGCCGCCGACGAGCTGGTCTCGCACCGTTCGACGAACGACTACTACCGGCGAGTGCTCGACACGGTGGGCGCCCGCAAGACGAACGAGTTCATGCGGTACTACCTCGCGCCGGGGGCGAACCACGCCAACTTCGGCGCACCCGCCTTCGCCGCCAACTGGGACTCGCTCTCCGCCCTGGAACGGTGGGTCGAGGACGGCCGGCCGCCGGTCGACCCGGTAGCGGTGGACAGCAGGAACGGCAGAACGCGCCCGCTCTGCGAGTACCCGCGCTGGCCGAAGTACCGCTCGGGCGATCCCGACAACGCGCAGAGCTTCGTGTGCGCGCTCTGAACGCCGCCGAGTTCACGAACACGTCGGAAGGAGGCCAGGTGACGGCGGGCGAGCGGGTGGCGGTGCGCACGCGGGCGCTGACCAAGGAGTTCCGGGGCTTCCGCGCGGTCGACTCCGTGGACCTGGCGGTGCGGGAAGGCAGCGTGCACGCTCTGGTGGGTCCGAACGGTGCGGGAAAGACCACCCTGTTCAATCTCCTGACCGGCTTCGTGGCGCCCACGTCCGGGACGATCACGGTGTTCGACCAGGACGTCACCGGGCGCCCGCCCGAGCAGGTCGCACGCTGCGGCGTGGCCAGGTCGTTCCAGATCACCAGCCTCTTCGAGACGCTGACGAGCCGCGAACATGTGGAACTCGCACTCCAGGGACACACCAGGGACGGGTTCCGGTTCTGGCGGTCGGAGAAGCTGCTGGGGCGCAACCGGGCCCGGGTCGACGACCTGCTCGCGCAGGTGGGGCTGCTGCCGCTCGCGGACAAGCCGGTCGGCCTGCTCGCCTACGGGCAGAAGCGCGCGCTCGAGCTGTCACTGGTCCTGGCGGTGGATCCACCGGTGATGCTCCTCGACGAGCCCACCGCCGGGATGGGGATCGAGGACGTCGACCGCACCATCGAACTGGTCCGCCGCATCGCGGTCGGCCGCACGGTGGTGCTCGTCGACCACAACATGCACGTCGTCGGCAGCCTGGCGGACCGGGTGACCGTTCTGCAGCAGGGCAGGATCCTGGCGGAGGGCACCTACGACGAGGTCCGCAACGACGAACGGGTGATCACCGCTTACCTGGGCGAGGCCGAGCATGCTTGAGGTCACCGGTCTGAAGGCGTGGTACGGCCAGGCGCAGGCCCTGCACGGGGTGGACATACGCGTGGGCGTGGGCGAGGTGGTCGCGCTGGCCGGACGCAACGGTGCCGGCAAGACCACCCTCGTGCGGTGCGTGATGGGCCTGCACCGGCAGGTCGACGGCGCCGTGCGCTTCCTCGGCCGCGACGTCACGCACACGCCGGCGCACCAGAGGGCCCGCGCCGGCATGGGCTGGGTCCAGGACGACCGCGGCATCTACAGCAGCCTTTCGGTGGAGGAGAACCTGCTGCTGCCGCCCAAGGTCTCCGACCGGGCCTGGACGCTGGAGCGGGTCTACGAGGCGTTCCCCGTCCTCGCCGAACGCCGCAGGGCGAGCGGCACCACGCTGTCGGGCGGGGAGCAACAGATGCTGGCCATCGCCAGGGCGCTGCGGACCGGTGCCCGGCTGTTGCTCATGGACGAACCCTCCGAGGGCCTGGCCCCGGTGATCGTGGCCCGGATCGGCGCCATCATCCGCGAGATCAAGGCCACCGGCGCCGGTGTGCTGCTCATCGAGCAGAACGTCAAGTTCGCGGCCACCGTGGCCGACCGGCATTACCTGATCAGCCAGGGCCGCATCGTCAACGCCATCGACAACTCCGAGTTCGGCAGCCGCGAGGGCGAACTCCTCAAGCACCTCGGCATCTGACCGGCCGATGAGACAACGCGAAGCTTCGATACGACTGGGGAACGCCATGTATGGCAAGCGAATGTGGGCCGGCGGCCTGGTTCTGACGAACGTACTGCTGCTCGGTGCCTGTGGTGAGGGCGGCCCGGGGGCGTCGGGAGGTGATTTCTCGGGGGACAAGCTGGTGCTGGCGGTGCTCAACGACCAGTCCGGGATCTACAAGGACGCGTCGGGGCCCAACTCCGTCAAGGCGGTGAAGATGGCCGTCGCGGACTACAAGAAGAAGTACGGCGACAAGGCGGTCGTCGACAAGATCGAGGTGACGTCGACCGACCACCAGAACAAGCCGGACATCGCCAACACCAAGGCGTCGGAGCTGTACGAGCGCGGGGGAGCGGACGTCATCCTCGACGTGCCCACCTCGTCCGCCGCCCTGGCCGTCGCCAACCAGGCGAAGAACCACAAGAAACTGTTTCTCGACGTCAGCGCCGCGACCACCGCGCTGACCGGCGCCCAGTGCAACAAGTACACGTTCCAGTGGGCCTACAACACCTACATGCTCGCCAACGGCACCGGCACGACCGTCACCGAGAACGGCGGCAAGAACTGGAACATCATCTACCCCGACTACGAGTTCGGCCAGAACATGACCAAGTCCTTCACCGAGGCGATCAAGAAGGCGGGTGGCACGGTCCAGGGCACCATCCCGACGCCGTTCCCGAACGAGAACTTCGCGACCTTCCTCACCAAGGCCGGCAGCACCAATCCCGACGTCATCGGCACGATGCACGCGGGCGGTGACCTGATCAACCTGGTGAAGCAGTTCAACGAGTCGGGGTTGAAGGCGAAGGGAATCGAGCTCGCCGTCGGGCTGATGCTCATCAACGACATCCACTCGTTGGGCGTGGAACAGTTCGCCGGCACGATGTTCACCGACGCCTGGTACTGGAACATGGACACCGAGGCGCGCACCTGGGCGGACCGGTTCAAGGCCGAGACCGGGACCCGGCCGTCCTTCGAACACGCCGGCAACTATTCCGCGGCGACCCAGTACCTGGAGGCGGTCCAGGCGGCCGGCACCGACAAGGCCGAAGAGGTCATCGCCAAGCTCGAAGGCAAGAAGCTCAACGACGTGTTCCTGCGCAACGGCGAAATCCGCGCCAAGGACCACTCCGTCGTCCACGACGCATACCTCGTGCGGGTCAAGAAGGCGTCGGAGGTGAAGGAGGAGTGGGACTACGAGGAGATCGTGGCCACGATTCCCGCGGCGAAGGCGTTCCCGCCCGCCGAGGCATCCGGCTGCTCCATGTGAGCCGTGCGCCGGCTTCGTAACCCGGGCGTCCTTTCGGGCGCCCGGGGGTCAGCATCGCCGAAAGGGAGCACATGAACGCAGTGCTGCAGTACGCCGTACAGGGACTGGCGGCCGGTAGCTTCTACGCGCTGGCCGCCCTCGGGCTGGCGATCATCTTCGGTGTCCTGGGCGTGGTGAACTTCGCCCACGGCGCGTTCTACATGCTCGGCGCGGTCGCCGCGGCCGTCCTGCTCGACCTGCTCGACCTCTCGCTGTGGTGGTCGCTGCTGGTGGTGCCGGTGCTGATGTTCGGCTTCGGCGTCCTGGTCGAACGGTTGCTCGTGCAGTGGCTGATCCGGCTCGACCCGCTCTACAACTTCCTGCTCACGTTCGGCCTGACGCTGGTCCTCGTGGAGCTGGTCAAGCAGCAGTACGGCGTGTCCGGGCTGCCGTACCGGCTGCCGGGCCCGCTGCGGGGACGCGTCGACCTGGCCGGCGTCGTGCTGCCCCGCTACCAGCTGTTCGTGCTGCTGTTCTCGGTGGGGATCTGCGCGCTCGTCTGGCTGCTGATGACGCGCACCAGGATCGGCATGATCGTCCGTGCGTCGACGGAGAAGCCCGAGCTGGCCCGCGCCCTGGGTATCAACGTGGGCCGCTGGGTGACCCCGGTCTTCGGCTTCGGCGTCGCGCTCGCCGGCCTGGCGGGTGTGCTCGCCGCACCGTTCCGGGCGATCACGGCCGAGATGGGCAACAACTTCGCGATCATTCTCTTCGCGGTCGTGGTCATCGGTGGGCTGGGTTCGATCGTCGGCGCGGTGATCGCGGGGTTCATGGTGGGTCTGGTGGAGGCGTTCGGGCAGGCATACGCGCCGACGTTCGCGCAGATCCTCATCTTCGTCCTGATGGTTCTGATCATTCTCGTCCGGCCCGCCGGGCTGTTCGGACGTAAGGAGGCGACGGCGTGACGCAGTCCGTGGTTACCGAGGCCCCGGCCACCGAGGCGGACGTTCCCTCCACGGGAAGCGATCCGCGGGTGCGCTGGGTCCTGCTGGCCGTCGGCCTGGTGGCGGCGCTGGCGCTGCCCTGGTTCGTCTATCCGCCGGTGGCGATGGACATCGTGGCGCTGGCGCTGTTCGCGATCGCCCTGGACATCCTGCTCGGCTTCACCGGCCTGCTGTCGTTCGGGCACGCGGCGTTCTGGGGCAGTTCGGCCTACGTGACGGGGCTGATCGCGACGCACTACGGCGCGCCGTTCCCGGTGGCCGTCCTCGCCGGCGCGGTGTTCGCGATGATCCTCGCCCTGCCCATCGGCTACCTGTCGGTGCGCCGGTCCGGGATCTATTTCGCGATGGTGACCCTCGCCTTCGCGCAGATGGTCTACTTCATCGCATATCAGTGGAGCGGGCTGACCGGCGGCGAAAACGGCCTCCAGGGCGTGCCCCGGACATTCTTCGGCATCGACCTCGTGGAGACCGAGTCGTTCTACTTCTACTACGCGGCCCTGCCGATCATCCTGCTCGGTATGTGGGGGGCCTGGCGCATCGTGCACTCGCCGTTCGGGCGGGTCCTGATGGCGATCCGTGACAACAGCCAGCGGGCCCGGGCACTCGGATACGAAGTGGAGAAGTACAAAGTCATCGCCTTCGTGCTCTCCGCCGGACTGACCGGCCTGGCCGGTGGGGTGTTCGCCATCAACCACGGTTTCGTCGCGCTGACCGAACTGCACTGGAGCACCTCCGGCGAAGTCGTGCTGATGACGGTGCTGGGCGGCATCGGCACGCTGTGGGGCGGAATTCTGGGCGCGTTCCTGACCGTGATGCTCGCCGACTATCTCGCCTCGTCCGGTTTTCAGGGCATCGACCTGGTCACCGGCTCGGTCTTCGTTCTCGTGGTACTGCTGTTCCGTCGTGGAGTCTGGGGTACCGTTCGGCACCGATACCTGGCCCGGCGGTTACGCCGTGCCACCCGCCGCGGTGCGGCCGATACCCGGGAATGACGTTCGCGCAACGCCACGTAAGGAGAGAGGGCGCCGGTCGGTGACTTCGTGGAAAATAAACGAGACCAAGTACCGGATCTCGGAAACGGCGATGGCCCTGTTCCTGAAGGAGGGATATGCGAACGTCACGGTGGAAGCCGTCGCGGAGGCGTCCAGCGTGTCCCGCCGCACCGTTTTCCGGCACTTCGAGAGCAAAGACGAGCTCGTATTCCCGGACCACACCGAACGCCTCGGTCTGGTGGAACGCTGCCTTCTCGAAGCCGCTCCCGACACGGATCCGGTGGACGCCGTCATCGCGGCCACGGAGGCGTCACTGCGCGATTTCCTCAGCCGTCCCGAGCTCGCCCTCCGGCGATACAAACTGACGCGCGTCGTGCCCGAGTTGCGGAAACGGGAAATCATCGAACACGAGCGGTACGTCGCATTGACCCGTTCGTTCCTGCGTGAGCGGCTGCCACCCGAAGCCCCGCCGTTCCAGTCGATGGCACTCGCGGCCCTCATCGACGCGATCCACCGATCGGCGCTCGGAAACTGGGTACGCGGCGGGGCGAGCGATCCCCTCGCCGAACTGGCGGCGGGCATGGAATGGGTTCGTCGCCTCATGGTCCACCAGTCGACCTTCACGAGCACTCCGCTGCTTCTGGCGGTGCTCCCCGACACGCCGCACGCCCGCCGCGTCCTCACCTCGTTGAAGGACGCCGCGGAGGAGGTGCTCTAGCCATGAGAAGGGGCAGGAGTTGCCGAACCTGACGTTCGACTTCGCGGGGAGAACCGCGATCGTCACCGGAGCGGCACGAGGGCTGGGACTGGAGTTCGCCCGCCTCTTCCACCGGTCCGGGGCGAACGTGTTCCTGGTCGACGCCGACGCCGCCGAGGTCGTGCACGCCGCGGACGAACTCGGCGCGGTCGGCGTCGCCTGCGACGTCACCAGCACCGCGGCCGTCGAGGCACTGGTGGACCAGGCGATCACGGCGACCGGCCGGCTGGACATCGTCGTCAACAACGCCGGCATCCTCCGCGACCGTCGACTCTGGAAGCTGTCGGACGAGGACTGGTCCGAGGTGCTGGACGTGCACATGGGTGGCACCTTCCGGCTGACCCGCGCCGCGGTTCCGGCGTTCCGGCAGCAGGGGTACGGCCGGGTCATCAACGTGACGTCGTACACGGGCCTGCGCGGCAACGTCGGGCAGGCGAACTACGGCGCCGCCAAGGCCGGGATCATCGGCTTCACGAAGACCGCGGCCAAGGAACTCGCGGCGTTCGGGGTGACCGTCAACGCCATCTCGCCCAACGCCGAGACGCGGATGATCGGCTCGATCCCCGAGGAGAAGCGTCAGGAGCTCGAAGCCGCGATCCCGCTCGGCCGGTTCGCGGCGCCCAGCGAAATAGCGGCGGCCGCGGCCTTCCTCGCCTCCGAAGAGGCCGGGTACATCACCGGAGTCGTCCTTCCCGTCGACGGCGGAATCTCGATATGACCGGTGCTGTACCGGAGCGAGCCCGGTCGGCCGTAGTCTGCGTGATCATCCGGCGGAGGCGAAGGGTTCGATGGGCGCGAAGACCGCACTACTGGCTTTCACCTCGGGTGAATTGCGGACCGCGCTGCGGGAAGTCGTGGAGGCCGACCCCGCTGAGGTCCTCGCGCTCGTGCGCGGAATACACCCCGGCTACGACGTAGCACCGATTGCCGACGGCGCGCTCGGCCGCAACATCTACCCGCCGGATGACACCAGCTACGCGACCGTGCTCGCCGGGGCCGAGTTGTTCTGCGATCGCCGGCTCGTCTGTGACCCCCCGTCGCGGCTACCGGCAGGTCTGCTTCGGGCGGGAGGCGACCGGCGGATCATCATGCACGGGATGAACTCGGTCGCTGACTGGCTCTGCTTCGCGGTGTGGGAGAACGGCTCTCTGATCCGCTCGCTCAGCGTCTCTCCGCACGGCGGCATCGCGGAGAACATCGGTGAACCGTACGACTTCGAGCGGCCGTACTGGGCAGGCGAACGACCGGTCCGATCGACGTTGTCAGGAGATCCGTACCCGCTGCCGTTCCACCCGTTGGAGCTGGGACAGGAGGCCTTGCGCGCGTTGTTCGGTTTCATCCTGGAAGGTCGTCCGGACCCGAGCGATGTCGACCCGTACGAGGTCCCGTTGCGAGGATTCCGTGTCGCTGACCCGACGGGGCGGGAACAGGCGGAACGCGAGGCCACGATGAGGCAACTGATGCAACGGATGGGACCGCCGCGGCGCTACCGCATGAGGGCCGACGGCACATTCGAGCAGATCCGCAACGCCGAGGCCTGATCGCCACGTCGTGATCCGTCCGCGGGGTGAGTGGACAGCGTCTTGCAAGCGGGCGGCCCGGGGCATGCACGATGGAATGGTGACCGATGCGGGAGACGACTGGAGCCGAGCAGTTGTCTGGTATCCGGAGGTTGCCGCCGCAGGGGACGCGCGGCGCGCGTGGCAGGCCGAGTTCGACCGTCAGGCAGCCCCGCTTCGGGCGCATCAGCGGGAAGGCTCGAACCCGCACCGCACCGCGACGGTCGAGAACGGCGAGCTGCACGCCGATCTGCTCCTGAGTCCCTGGAAGCGGCAGTTCTACCTGGCGCTTCGCGCCGGCCGGACCACCCTTCTGCAGGGGTACGCTCCGGACCTTGCGACGGCCGCCGAGGCGGCGCGGCTGTGGTTGTCCCGGGCGCGGCCCGGGCAGGTCGCGGCAGCATGGTCGTTTCTGGGGTCGGTGGCCCTGGCGGAGGCGCGGGAGCGCGGCGATCACCGGGAGTCCAAGTGGTTGTGGCTGTACGAGAACCACTGCGCGGATCGGGTGGCGGCGCGTCTGTCGGCGTTCGTCGCTCTGGCGTTCCACGAGCCGCGGCTGCGCGCACTGCGGCCGTACACCAGCCACTGGACCCTGTGCTTCAGCAGCACGCCACAGTGGCCCTTCAGCCGGGAACATCCCACGGTCACACCGGTAGAGGCTCCTGATCGGTACCTGGTCCGCACGCCCGACGGTCGAACCCACGACGAAACCGACGCCCCCGGCGCCCTGGGACTGGTGATGGCTGAACTGCCGGGCTGATCCAACAGGAGCAGCAGATCGACGGCGGTTATCGAATGGCCGGTGCCGGCCGGCGCGGCTACGGTGCCGTGGTGACATGGCGCAAACGCACCTACCGCGACGTCGACGGCCAGCGGGTGGAGGGCACCTGGCGGCACGTGTTCGTTCGCAACGGCGACGCCTACCATCTGGCCGACCTCATCGTCTACGCGGACGGTGCCATCGACTGCGGCCTCGGAGGACTCACCGACCTGGACGGACTGCGCACCGAACTGCGCCGCGGTCGGGTCGCCACCACCCTTGAGGAAGGCTTACGGGCGTCGGCCCACCACGTGGCCGTCTGGCGCTTCGCCGAACCCCGTACCTGGATCGACGCGGACATGCTCCTCGGCGAGGTCGCCGACGAGATCGACCTGCTCAACGACCGGCCAGATGCGACCGGCCGGTGCCTGCTCGCGGTGCGGACCTACCTGGCCGATCCGACGCAGGACAACCGGCTTGTCGTCCGCGACCGCTACGAGGCTATCCCCGAGCATCTGCGCGTCTACGCCCTCGGCGACATGGACAACAGGGACCGGCCCTTGAAGGTTCTGGCCACCGCAGTGGGGGACACCGACCCGGACGGGGAGGTGGTGACCGCGGCCATGCACGCGGAGGCCGTCGCATACTTCCGCGAGCGCGACCGCGATCGCGTGCGGCGGGCGGAACGGATCCCGGCAGACGGCCCCGACGTGCCCGAGGCGCCGACGCTGACCATCTACCGCGGACGGCAGGAGCGCCCCGGCACGGAGGTACTCCAGAACGGCTGGCGAGCGCGCATCACGGTCAGCGAATGCAGCTATCCGTCCGTCACGCACGCCTACTGGGCGCTGTCGAGCAGCGATCCTGTCTGGCATGACCGCATCGCCGCAGCACCGTCCGGCGATGACGCCGCGGCCCTCGCCGAGCAGGCGCCACGCCGCGCCGGCTGGGCCACCTCCCGCCTGGCCGTCATGGCGGCACTGCTGCGCGCGAAGTTCGCCCAGCACCCGCAGATGGCGCGCACGCTGCTCGCCACCGGCGACGCCCGCATCATCTACCTGGACCTCGGCTCCGCCTACTGGACCGCGGCCGGGCAGCGTGCCAACAACTGGATCGGCAGGCTCTTGGAAGTCGTCCGCTCCGAGTTGGCGGCGCAGGAGGCCGGCATACCCGCGCCCGGCGCTCAGGCCACCGGCCCCTCCGCTTTGCCGTGAACCCGAGCGCCTTCAGGCATCCTCGCGCGCGATGAGCGTCTTGCCGCCAGGTTCGCCACCGGAGCCCGTCTGCCAACCGCTGCCCGCGGCTGTCTCGGCGGACGGCCCGGCTAGGGAATTTCGTCGATTCCGCCGCCCGCGGGGCGTTCTCGGGTGGCTTGTTCGAAGCGGTTCGCTAAGGTCGCTCGTCGCAGTCGACGAAGCATGGGGGTAGGAATCGTGGGGCGTCATCCCCTGCGCCCGGGCGACCCGGCGTCCATCGGCGAGTACACGCTGTCGGAACGGCTCGGCTCGGGCGGCATGGGCACCGTGTTCCTGGGGCACACGCCGCAGAACATGCCGGTGGCGATCAAGGTGATCCGGACCGACCTCACCGACCACCCGGAGTTCCTCGGCCGGTTTCGCAGCGAGGTCAGCCGGGTCCGTCAGGTGCCGCCGTACTGCACCGCGGCGGTGATCGACGCCGACCTCGACCACGACCCGCCGTACCTGGTGGTGGAGTACGTCGACGGGCCCAACCTCTCCGACGTGGTGCGCGACCACGGGCCGCTGTCCCCGCACGCGCTGCACGCCGCGGCGCTCGGCATCGCCGGCGCGCTGACCGGCATCCACGGCGCCGGGGTGATCCACCGCGACCTCAAGCCGGCCAATGTGCTCTTCGCGCCGGGCGGGGTCAAGGTGATCGACTTCGGGATCGCCCGGCCGTTGGAGGCGACCAGCCAGCACACGCGGACCGACCAGATGGTGGGGACCGTCTCCTACATGGCACCGGAACGCTTCGACGACGGCGGCGGCCCGCACCTCGACGCGGCCGCCGACATCTTCGCGTGGGGCGCGGTGGTCACCTTCGCCGGCACCGGTCGCACGCCGTTCGAGGGTGAGTCGGCGCCGGCCACCATGATGCGCATCCTGACCAAGCCGCCCACCCTGACCGGCCTGCCCGACTCGCTGCGCCTCATCGTCGCCCGGAGCCTCGCCAAGGACCCCGTCGAGCGGCCCACCGCCCGCGAACTGGTCGACCTGCTCCTGGCGGCGGACCCGCTGAACGGCCCCACGTCGTCCGCCCTGACACTGCCCGCATCCACAAGCACGGCCCCCGTCGCGGACCCACCGACGCGCGCCCGCCGGGCCCGCATCCGGGCGTACGCCGCCATGGCCGCCGCCGTCGCCGTGCTCGCCGGGCTCCTCGGCTACACCGTGCTGAGCGGCGGCGATTCCGCTCCGCCGGCGCGGACGCAGCTCGCGTCGTCGGACGGCCCGGCACCCGCGGCCGCCGCCCCGCCCCCCGGCACCGAAGGGCCCTCCACCGGCCCGTCGAAGTCGGTCCCGCCGTCGACGTCCACCTCGCGGGCCGCGTCCCCGTCGGCGCCGCAGGCCTCGGCGAACACCGCCGGCCGCAACCTCGCGCTGAACACCCAGGCGACCGCCTCCACCGTGGAGGGCCAGGCGTGGCGCGCGTCGAACGCGGTCGACGGCAACCTCACGACCCGCTGGAGCAGCGGCTTCAGCGATCCCCAGTGGCTGCGCGTGGACCTGGGCGGCACGTGGCAGATCAGCGAGGTCACGCTGCACTGGGAGAACGCCCACGCCACCGAGTACAAGGTGGAGCTGTCCACCGACGGCACCACGTGGAAGTCGGTGTTCAGTACCGGCAGCGGCCAGGGCTCCGACGTCGTCGTCGAGGTCGCCAAGGTGCCCGCGCGGTATGTGCGGATGTACGGCACCAAGCGGAACACCAATTACGGCTACTCGCTGCTGGAGATCACCGTGCGCTGAGCGGACGGTCCGGAAGCCTTCGTCGGGTCTCTATACTCCGCGCGTGCCGCACTGCCCACTTTCCGCCACGATTCGCACCGCGATCGGGGCGCTACTGCTGGTCTTGACGATGGCCGGCTGCGCCTCCAAGGCGGAGTCGTCCCCCGATGTCGCGCCGTCGAGCACCGGCGCCGCCCCCACCGCGACCGGCTCTCCCGCTGCTTCCGTGGATGAGTCGCGGAAGGCGGCGACGGCACAGGTGCCCAATGCGCCTCAGACGACGAAGGCGCCGAGCGTGGGCGGCACCAAGTACCCGGAGTGTGCCGACGGCGACTGCGAGGTGTCCTTCTCCGGCTCGGTCACGTTCCCCCTTCGCGGGTGGACGGTGTCGGCCTTCCTGGAGAACGGCGGTGTCAAGGCGCGGCTGACCAAACCCAACGGCCTCGGTGGCGGTGGCGGTTTCATGGCAGGGCCCGGATGCAGTGTGGAGATACGCGCCGACGGCGGCGGGCGGGTCGGATGCGACAGACCCCAAGCCAAGCCCGAGTCGGGCGGGTACGTCGTACACCTGCTGAAACTGAACGGGGGCACCGCGGTCATCCGAGCGATCCTGGGCTGACTGCGAGCCGTCCGGCCGGCAGAACAACCGGCAGAACGTGCGGCGAAAGACGTGCTCACGGGCGCGACCTACGTCACACGCGGTTTCCTCGAAACCCGAGTTGACCTGCGTCAATACGGATGTGCCGAACCGGCGGTGCCGACGCCGTTAACAGCCGTGGTATTGGCGCGAAACGGCTGACTGAACAGACTCCGCCGACCGTGCTCGTACATCGGGCAACGAAGTGGAGGCAGCACCATGCGACAACGCCGGCTTCTGGCGTACGGCACATCAGTCGCCACCTTGGCGACGTTGCTCATCGTGGCGGCCACGACCGCCGCCGGCGCGGAGCCGCCCGGGACGGCGGCGGCACGGCCGGATCCCAGCCGGACGGTCACGCTGTTCACCGGTGACCGGGTCGCCGTCGCCGGCGGCCAACTGGCCGTCACGCCGCGCCCGGGCGTGCAGTTCCTGCGCTTCCGGCGGGACAAGGCGGACTACGTGGTGCCGTCGGACGCGTTGGCGCTGCTGAAGGCCGACCGGCTGGACGAGCGGCTGTTCAACGTGACGGCGCTGCTCGAATACGAGTTCGACAAAATCGATCATCTGCCGTTGGTGGTCTCGGACGCGAGCGCCGTGTACGGCCTGTCGTCGCAACGCGAACTGGACGCGGTCGACGGGTTCGCGACCACGGTGCCGGTCGCGGAGCTCTCCCGGACCTGGCAGAGCACGCGGACGTCGCTCACCGGCGGCAAGATCTGGCTCGACGGGATCCGCAAGCCGACGCTGGACGTCAGCGTGCCGATGACCGGGGCGCCGGGGGCGTGGGCGGCCGGGTTCGACGGCAGCGGCGTGACGGTCGCGGTGATCGACACGGGTGTCGACGACAGCCACCCGGACCTGGCCGGAAAGGTCGTGGCGCGGCGCAACTTCGTCCCCGACAAGGAGACCGGCCTGGACGTGGCCGGGCACGGCACCCACGTGGCCTCCACGGTCGCCGGGACCGGTGCCGCCTCCGACGGGAAGTACCGGGGGGTCGCACCGGGGGCGGCGCTCATCGACGCCAAGGTGTGCTGGAGCGTGCCGGGCGGCGGTGCCTGTTCGGACTCGGCAATCCTCGAGGCGATGCAGTGGGCCGCGGCCTCCGGCGCGAAGGTCGTCAACATGAGCCTCGGCGGTCCGGACCAGATCGGTATCGACCCGCTGGAACAGGCGGTCAACGACCTGTCGGCGCAGTACGGGACGCTCTTCGTCTGCTCGGCCGGCAACTGGGGCGGCTCCACGTTCCGGGTGGGCTCACCCGGCACGGCCGACGCCGCGCTGTCGGTCGCCAACTTCGACAAGTCCGGTGAGTTGTACTGGAGTTCGCTGCACGGGCCGCGCATCGGCGACTACGCCGTCAAGCCGGACATCGCCGCGCCCGGCACCGACATCACCGCGGCCCGCTCGCCCAGCGCGGCCGGGCTGCCGGAGGGCCCGTACATCGGATTCACGGGAACGTCGATGGCGGCACCGCACGTCGCCGGCACGGCCGCACTGCTGGCGCAGGCCCGTCCGGGCTGGAACGGCGCGCGGTACAAGGAATCGCTGATGGCCGGCGCCCTGCCGAATCCGGGCTACGACGTCTTCGCCCAGGGCGCCGGGATGGTGAACGTGGCGCGTTCGCTGGGCCAGCCGGTGACCGTGTCGCCCCCGTCGCTGAGCATCGGGGTGCTGGAGTGGCCGCACACCGAGGCGCCGAGCGGCCGCAGCGTGACCTACCGCAACGACGGCGACGTCGCGCTCACCCTCGCGCTGTCGTTGGAGTCCAACGCACCGGCGGGGTTGCTGAGCCTGGGCGCGGAGACGGTGACGGTTCCGGCGCGCGGCACGGCGAGTGTCGAGGTGCGCGCCGACGAGAAGGCCTCCGACGCCTACGGCTTCTACAGTGGACGGTTGGTCGCCACCGGCGGTGACGTCACGCTGCGCACGCCGGTCAGCGTCGACCTCGAGGCGCCCTCGGCGACCCTCAAGGTGAACGCGATCGGCCGCGACGGTGCGCCGCCGGCCGAGGTGATGCTGTCGATGAGCAAGCCCGACCCGTCGAGCCCCGAGGCCGTCACGGTGTACACGCCGAGCCAGTCCCTGCGGGCGCCGCTGGGCAGCACCTGGCACGTCGCGGCGTACATGCGCGGCGCCGACGGGTCGATCTCGCTGGTGACGTTCAACAAGGTGACGATGAACGCGGACCGGGAGATCGTGCTGGACGCCCGCAAGGCGAAGCCGGTGCACATCTCCGTGCCGGACCGCAAAGCCAAGGCCTACGACGCCAGCCTGATGGTGCACCGGGCCGCCGACGGCTACCCCACCTACGACGCCGTCTCCGGCGACCCGGCGACGCTCTACACCGCCGACGCCGGACCCGGGCGCCTGCCGGGGGTGATCAGCCAGGTGCACGCGGTGTTCCAGGGCCCGCCGAAGCGGGGTGCGTCGCCGGACGTCTACCAGTTCGGGTGGCGCACCGAGGGGGCGTTCGTCAACGGGTTCCGCAAGGACGTCAAGGCCGCCGAGCTGTCCACAGTGGACGTCGACTACGGGCGCAACGCCACGGGTGTGACGGCGTGGCGTTCCAACATGATCCCCGAACCGTCGCTGGCGGGCGCGTACCCGTTGAGCAGCGAGCTGCCGCCGGTGACGGCGCCGGCGCACCGCGTGGAGTACTACAGCGGCAACGTGCCGTGGCGCTCGCGGGTCGTCGAGCGTGACGTCGTCGACGGCGCACCGCTGCTGGATCTGGCGCAGCAGCAGGACGCGGGGTACCGCAGCGGCCGCCGCCACAGCGAACGCTGGAACGGTGCGGTGTTCAGCACGACGGTCGCGCCCGCCTACGTCGGCTCGCCGGTCCTGGTGCGCCAGGGCAACTCGTTCTACGCCGGCTTCAGCGCGTTCGCCGACGGGGCGGGGCACATCGGGTGGCCGTACGCGGTCGACGGGCTCCAGTTGAGCCTGCGCCGTGGCGACACCGAGCTGGGTGAGTATCCGGCGACGTTCGGCTCGTGGGAGGTCGGCGCGGATCCGGCCGGGTACCGGCTGCGGTTCGCCGTGGACCTGGGCGAACCGTTCGTCCTGTCGCGGCGAACGGAGACGGAGTGGACGTTCCGCTCCTCGGCCGTGCAGGAGGGCGAGGTGCCGTTGACCTCGATCGGCCTGGAGCCGCAGCTGGGGCCGGACAACAGCGCCCGTGCCGGTGAGGTCGTGTCGGTGCCGCTGACGTTCGTCTCGCAGGGGCCGGTGGGCCGCGTCCGCAGCGCGACGGTGTCGGCCTCCTACGACGAGGGCCGCACCTGGGTGCCGGCGCCGACCGTCGAACGGCACGGCAAGTACACCGCGCAGGTACGCGCACCGCACCACCACAAGGGTTTCGTCGCCCTGCGGGTGTCCATGGTGGACAGTTACGGCAACACCACCACCACGAAGGTCCTGCGGGCCTACCGGGTCGGGTGAGCCGGGGGACGCCGGCCGCGTCAGCGCGGCCGGCGTCCCGTCGCCAGCCCGAGCTCGCTGAGCCGGGCCATCGCCAGGTCGGCCAGCGGCGCCTGCCCGGCCTGGCGGGCGATGCGCACCGCGCGACGCAGTTCCGTGCGGGCCTCCTCGACCTGACCCTGCCGGGCCAGGACGCTGCCCAGCCCGTACCGGCAGCGGGCCTCGCTCTGGCGCATGGCGCTGCGCTGCAACAGCGGCAGCGCGTGCCGCAGCCGTTCCGTCGCCGGGGCGAGGCGGCGCAGCGCGAACAGGCTCATCCCGAGGTTCAGGTGCAGGTGCCCGGCGGTCACGTCGCGCAGCAACGGCGACGGCGCCCGGTCCGGTTCGCTCAGCAGCGCCTCCAGCCGCCGGTACTGGGCGATGGCCTCGCGGTGCCGGCCGGCCTCGGCGAGGCTCGCGGCCAGCAGTGCCAGGGCCTGCGAGTAGCCGTCCCGGTCGGCGGCCGCCTCGAACAGCGGCAACGCCTCCGCAGCCGCCTGCCCGGCCTGTTCGGCCGCGCCGCGCCGCCGGGCCGCCGCACCGATGCACACGAACGACCAGCCCTGTTCGCTGAGGTCACCCGCCTCCCGGGCCAGGTGCAACGCCTGCGACGCCGGTTCCGCGGCCAGGTCGTGGCGCAGCGCGCAGGTGGTGTAGGCCCAGGCGAGGTAGTTGAGGTGCACCGCCTGTTCGCGGGCGCCGCCGATGATGCGCGCCGACGCGGCCGAGGTCCGGAACACCTCCAGCCAGTGCTCCCAGTGCCGCCACCGCTCGGAGTACCAGTGCACGGCGTCGGCGACGGCCATCACCTCGGCGTGCCGCTCCGCCCGGAACGCGCTGCGCAGCGCGCCGAGCCAGTTCAGGCTCTCGTGCTCCAGCCAGTGCGCGGCATCATCCATTGTGGACGGTGGCTCGTCCGGTGCCGCGCGGTCGGGGTCGAAGCGGCGGCCGGCGGCGATGGTGGTGTCGAGCAGCCAGGTGACCATCCGGTTCTCGGCCGCATGCCGTTCCCCCGGATGCTCCTCCTGCAGACGGCTCCGCGCGAACAGGCGCAGCAGGTCGTGGAACCGGTAGCGACCGTCGGCGGCCGACTGGAGCAACCCCGACTCCACCAGCTCCTCCAACGCGGCCTCCGCCGCGCGGAGCGGCACACCGGCGACGCTGGCGGCCAGTTCGACACCGGCGTCGGCACCGGGGACCAGCGCCAGGCGCCGGAACATCCGCGCGGCCGCCGCGGACAGGCGCCGGTACGACTGCGTGAACGGCGCCGCCACCTGGAGATCCCCGGCACTGAGCAGGTCCAGGCGCCGGTCTGCGTCGCCGAGGCGGCGGAGCAGGTAGCCGATGCTCCAGTCCGGGCGGCTCAGCAGCCGGTTGCCGGCGATCCGCAGCGCCAGCGGCAGGTGGCCGCACACCTCGGCCAGTCCGTGCAGGCCGCTCTCCGGCTGTGTGTCCGCGCGTGCACCGATGATGCGCCGCAACAGCTGCACCGCTTCGCCCCGGGACAGTACGGGCAGCGCGAGCCGTTCGACCGCCTCCAAGCCGGCGAGACCGCGGCGGCTGGTGACCACGGTCGTCGACCGCCCCGACCCGGGCAGCAACGGCCGCACCTGGGCCTCGTCGGCGGCATTGTCCAACAGCAGCAGGACCCGACGTCCGGCCACCACCGCGCGGTACAGGGCGCTGCGGTCGGCGGGGTCGGCGGGCACCCGCGCCTCGTCGACGCCGAGGGCGATCAGCAGGCGCGACACCAGCTCCGGCGCGCCGGGCGCGACGTCGTCCAGGCCGCGCAGGTCCAGGAAGAACACCCCGTCCGGGAAATGCTCCGCGAGCCGTGCGGCGGCCTGCACGACGAGCGAGGTCTTACCCACCCCCGGCGGGCCGGACACCACCACGACCGCGCCGTCATCACGGTCGCCGACGAGTTCGGCGAACCGGCGCAGTTCACTCTCCCGGCCGGTGAAGTCGGCGACGACGCGCGGCGGGGCGAGCCCCGGCACCGGCGGGGGAGGGCGACGACCGGCCCGGGCCGCCGCGCGCACGGCGTCCGCGGCGGGGCCCGGCAGGCCCATCGCCCGGATCAGCGCGTCGACGGTGCGTTGCTGCGGGACACGGCTTCTACCGCGTTCCAGATCGCTGATGGCGCGCACGCTCACCCTTGCGGCGGCGGCCAACTCGTCGATGGTGAGGCCGGCGTCGCCGCGATGGCGTCGCAGCAGGATGCCGAGCGGGTTCGCTTCGGTCACGGGGCACCTCCGGGCGGCGCCGCACGCCCGCCACGCCTGCCTCATCGTGCCCGCAGCCGGCGTCGTCAGCAAGGTCATCGCCGCCGGGTCGAGTCCACCGATGGGGACGGGGACCCCGATCGAGACCGAGCCGGGTGACTTCGTGTTCGCGCCGCCGTGGGCCGCACCGGGAGGAGAACCCGGGCGCCGGTACCCGCGCGAGGCGACGCCCATGCCGATCGTCTACCCCACCGCCTGCTCGCCCCAGGCATGGGCAACCGGGACGCCGCTGTTGCTGCTGCGTGTCCTGCTCGGGCTGGAGCCTGCCCCGGACGGCCCTCTCAGCGAACCCCATCTCGTCCCGCCGATCGGCACTTCGGCCCTGCACGGGCTGAGAGCGCGGACGAAGGGCGCACTCTCGTGACCGCCCCCGCGGAGGCGCAGTCTTCGACGTGGCCGTTGACGCCGCTGCGGATGCTGCTGACGAAGTCTGACTGGACCCCGTTCAGGAAGTTGGTCAGTGCGGCGGTCAGGGTTACCGGGTTGAGCCGGTCCTGGTCGGCGAACAGCCAGTCGTGGACCGGCCGGAACCGTCCTTCCGGCACCTGCTGCCTGGCGTTTACACGGTCCGGGCGGTGCTCGCTTCACGGGGCAGCACCGTGAGCACCCGGACGATGTGGTCCCGGAACTGGGCCATGAAGTCGGTGAGGAACACCCGGGTGGACTCGTCGGCGACCGCACCGTTGCCCGGGAACAGTTCTGGGGTGTATTGGATGTACGCCTCCGGCGCGGTCATCTGCCGCGCGTTGCAGAAGCTCAACACCGCACGCAGGCTCTGCTGAGCCAGTGCCGTGCCGATCTGACCGATGGACGCCCCGATCACCGCCGCCGGGATGTGGTCGAAGGAGTTCTGCCCCCACGGGCGGGAAGCCCAGTCGATCGCGTTCTTCAACGCCCCCGGAATCGATCGGTTGTACTCCGGCGTCACGAAAAGAATCGCCTGGGACCGGTGGATCGCGTCCTTGAGGGCACGTGCCTCGGGCGGGTAGTCCGCGTCGTGATCCGGGCTGTACAGAGGCAGGTTCCCGATCGCGAGTTCCGTGAACTCGAGGTCTTGCGGCGCCGACCGGATCAGGGCCATGGCAAGTTCCCTGTTGACGGAGGTGGACGAGAGGCTGCCCACGAAGTATCCGACCTTGTACGTGGTCATGGTGCTTCCTTCCGGATGGGTCCGGGTCGCCGCGCGGATGCGGCTGAGGCCTCGGTGTTCTGGCGTTCGGGTACGGGTTCGATCGAGCGGTCCGGCCAGCGCCTCGGATCGCCTGGGCGACCCAGGACTCCGTCGCATCTGTCGGCTTCCGGAGAACCGGGTGCCGCTCGAAGGGAAGCCGCCCGGTAGGTCACTCGCGCGGGTGCGACTAGCTTTCGTCGCTCAGGAGGTCCTGGTCGGTGACGGAGAGGTGGACGGTGTTGCCCTCCACCCGGTCGATCTGGTCCGACGCCACGTAAGCGTCCGGGCGGAGGAGGCCTGTGCGGTCGACCTTGACGAAGCCCAGTCGCAGGAGCCGTTCGCGCGGTTCGTCGGGGATCCGCGGCTCGCCGCGCACCGTCTCCTGGCCCTGGGCGGTCACGGCGTCCGGGTCGCCGAGTTTGACCAGTTCCACCTTCCCTACCCGCCGGCCCGACGCGTCGACCACGCGCATGCCTTCCTGGACGAACCGGATCGGTCCGAGCCTGCCGCTGCGGAAGGTGTCGTGGCGCTGTACATCCCTGCTTTCCGCCTCGGTGAGGATGTCCCGCGCCCGCGCGATGTCGTTTTCGCCGCCGTGCACGACCACGAGATGCTTGCCCGCACGGACGAGACGTTCGTACTTGGGAATGTGCTCCTTGGCGACGAAGTGCCCCAGTACCGCGCCGACACCGCCGCCCAGCAGGGCACCATGGGCCGCCCCGATCGCGGCGGCGGCGAGCGGGCCGAGCACGACGAGCGGACCGGCGCCGGGAATGAACAGCAGCGCGCTGCCGGCCATCAGGCCGAACACGCCGCCGACCCAGGCGCCGGTTGCCGCCGCCGGGCCGGCGATGTCGCCCGTCGTCACGTACCCGTTGATCCGCGTCTCGCTCTGCAGGTCCCTGCTCACGATGGAGATCCGGTCGATCGGGAAGCCGGCCCCGAAGAGCCGCTCGACGGCGGCCTGTGCGGCGTCGATGTCGTCGAAGACGCCGATCACGGCCCGGTCGTCGGCGCCGACCGGTTCGGTGTCGACGGCTGGCGCCCCCGTGCCGATCGGCCGGAAATCGTCAGTTGGTGTCGCGGTGCGTTCGATGGTGGGCTTGATGGTTTCGGTCATGCTCACTCCAACGGACGAAGTAGGCGCCGGCACGCTTGTGCGCAGCGGCGGCAGGCATCCCCGCAGATCCGGCAGGCCTCGTTCTCCAGGGCGTGTTTTCGGCATTCGTCGTACGCGGCGCGGCACGCCTCGATGAGCGCACGCAACGTCGCGGCTGTCACCTCTGCGTCATAGGGCGTGGGCCGGGACAGCACGCGCACGGCGGCCGTGGCGAGATCGGCGCAGTTGAGCACGGCTCCCGAGCATCGGACCAGGTGCGCCGCCCCAGGGTCGGCAGCGCACGCGTCGGCACAGGACGTGCACGCCTGAGCGCAGTTGAGACAGTACTGAACGCAGATGACGAGTGCGTCGTCGTCGATACTCGGCAACGTGCCCGGATAGGCGTTCAGCATCGCCGCTATGTCGGTCATCGGTCCCACTCCTCGCGGTCCTAGACGAGTGCCTCGTCGATGTAGCACCAGCGCCAGTTCTCGCCCGGTTCGAACGACTGGACGATCGGATGCCCGGCGGTATGGGCGTGCATTCGGGCGTGGCGTAACGGTGAGGAGTCGCAGCATCCGACATGGCCGCAGGTCAGGCACAGTCGTAGGTGCACCCACGGCGAGCCGATCGCCAGGCATTCCGCGCAGCCGTCGGGTGTCTGCGGTATCGTTGGCCGGATCAGTCTGACATGCGGATCGTGAACACCCGTCACTGCTTTGTCCCTTCGACTCAGGTCAACTCGTCGACGGTCTTGAATGCTTTTTCCCAATGCTCGGTTTGTGGGTTTCTCACACCGGGCTCGACGAGCGCGATGATTCGGGCGAGCGCCAGGCTGAGTCCACCGATGACGTGGGGCAGCCGCTTCTCGGTCGCCTCACTCAACGCGCGATCGAGCGGTGGATACACCGCCAACCGGCTCAGGATCGGCGACAGTTCGATCTCCTGATCCATCTTGCGGAACGCGTGGATGCACTCCTGCAGTCCTTTTGTGATGGGCAGATCGTGCGGCGCAACGACGTCCCGCAGGTTTGCCTCCGCCGTGACCTGTCCCATCAGCAGCAGGTCATGTACTTTCCGTACGATGAAGTCGCTGTACCGCTTGAGATCGCTCTTGTCGACCTCCAGGTGCGCAGCGGCACGGAAGAAGCGTTCGAATTTGTCGACACCGAAAATCGGCATGCGGAGTGTCCTTCCCGGTAGGCCATGTCACGTGCGGATTCGCCGGAGTGCGTCGCGCACCCGGTCCGCCGTCCGAGGCAGCCATCCTGCCCGCGACTGCGGCTCTTCATCGCGGATGTCGGCCGCCTCCTCCGCCTCCTGGACCGCATCGGTCAGGCCGCACAGTTCGTCCGCGGGAACGTCCCGGCGCAGTCGTGGGAACTCGTCGTGTTCCTCCTGCCGGGCATGCGCACGGATCATGTCCCGCAGCGCGCGGAGTTCCTCTGCTGCCTCGCCGGCCGCATCGGCGCGGACCGCGTCCGCCAGCGCGTCACTGATCCGGTGCTCGGCGTCGAGCAGGTGGTCTGCCAGGTGCCCGTCCGGGTCGCAGCGCCGGGTGAGCGGGTGGACGACTTCCTCTTCGACGGTCTCGTGAACGGCGATCAGCCGCGCCAGCCGACCGAACGCCGAGTGCCGCGCGTCACCGGTTACTCGAAGCGTGTGCCGGAACTGGTGCTCGATCCGGTGGTGTTGCTCGGTCATCCGGTCCACCACGTCCCACTCGCTGTCCGGCTTCGTGCCAGGGGCGCCGGCCAGGTGGGTGCCGGCTGCGCCGGCTGGATCCCACAGAAGCAACGCGTTGCCTGCGAGGGCCACCGGTTCGGGCAGGCCCGGCCCCACGACCTCCTGCGGGTCACGACCTGTGTGCCGCCGCAGCAGATCGCCGGCGGCCCGCAGGTTCGCGAGTTCCATCTGCAGATGCAGTTCCCACAGCTGCCGGAGCCGGCGGTCGGTCTCCTGGCCCATGAACGAGTAGTACAGATAACAGGCGGCGGATTCGTGCACCACCAGCTGTCCCCAGTCGCCGTGACCGGTTCTCCACTCCGATCCGCGCCTGGGCCGGCTCGCTCCGACCGCCCAGCGGTGCAGCAGCGACACCGGTTGTGTCGTCGACGGAGGCGGTGAACCGAACGGCCCCGGGTCGCCGGGTCGCTGCGCGGTGGGAACCGGCATGGCCGTCAGCTCCTCGATCTCGCTGCCGACACGATCCGCCCACGGGTGTCCGGCCCGGTCGCTCAACTCGACGAGCCGTTGCAGCTGCGCGAGATGCGACCAGGCCTGCCGCTGGTACGCCGTCCGGCGGTCGCGATCGGGCTCGTTGCGCGCCACCCAGATGACCAGGTCAAGGGCGGCCCGGGCGGACCCGATGGCGCTCTCCAGCGGATGTTCGAGCTGTGGCTTCCGGGCGGCGATGTTGTCCCGGCGCGCGGACGCGGACTCGCCCAGGCGCCCGACCGACTGACGGGATTCGACGTCGCGGCAGCGCTGGACGAGCCGCCGGTCGAACAGCGCGGACGCCGTCTCGATGCCCTCCATCGTGCTCACCCGGCAGCGCGTGTAGGAGTCGGTCATCCACACGTCAAACGGTTCGGCGTCGAGCTCATGCCAGTGCCGGCCATGTCGGTCGACGGGAAGTCCTGGATGATCAAACGGGTTAAACACGGCGACTCGTCATTCGGTCCTCCCGATCACGTTCACGGGTCGGCTTGTCGATGCCGGGGGCGACTCAGGCGTTGATGTGAGGGCGTCGTACACGCCGAGGACCTTGAGCGCCCTGCGCGGGATACCGCAGACGTTGACGACGTGGAATCGCTTGGCCCGCCGCAGCGACTCCCGGTGCGCCTCGATGAGGACGTTCGCCCCGCAGACGCCCATGAACCGAAGCCGGCCCAGGTCGACGACGACCCGGTGCACGGACCGCTGGCGCAGCGGGTCCAGCACCGCGTCGCGGAACCGGGCCTCCTCCGCGATGTCCACCTCGCCGACGGCGATCACGTCGACGTGACCTCCCTCAGCGGTGCGGTATACCGTGCGGATGATGCGGAGCCCGGAACCTGGAACGTCGGCGGGCCACACGGCGCAGTCAGTCCCTCGGGGTTCACGGTCGCACTACGATGCGGTTCTGGACCTCGGTGATTCCCGGTGCCGACCAGGCGACCCGCTCCGCTTCTTGTTTCTCGGCCCAAGACCGGACGGTGCCGTCGAGGATGACTCGATCGCCTTCGATCGTGACGTCGATCGACCGGGCGGAGGTTGCGGCGCTGCGGGTCAGGGCGTCCTCGATCTTCCGTTTCAGGTCGCTCGGCGTTGACCGCGGCCGTACGGTGACGAGGTTACTGATCCCTACCACGCCGGGCAGCGTGCGGACCGTCCGTTCCGCGGCGCGGCGCTGGTACTCCCATTCCACGGTTCCGCGCAGCGTGACCCAGCCTTTCGACACCGTGACCTTGACTGCGCCGTTGGGCACGAGGCTGTCCGATTCGAGTGCTCGGGCCGCCGCGGCCGCGATGTCGGGGTCGGTGCGCCGGTCGTCGCCAGTGAGCCGCACCTCGATGTCGTTCGCGACTGCCTGAACCCCGCGCACCCGTTGCGTCGCGTTCTCGGCCGCCCACTTCTTGATGAAGGAGTCGACCGTGCCGGTCAGTGTCACGACGCCGTCCTTCACCGCCACGCCGATCTCGTTCGGCTGTAGCCGCGAGTCCCACTTCAGCTCCGCGAGGACCTCGCGTTGGATCTGTTCATCGGTCAGTGTTGTGGTTGCCGAAGTCATCGGTGTCCTCCCGGTAGTGTGCCCTCTGTGAATATCCGTTCCGCTCGGGTGAGCAGGGCTAGCCCTTGCGGGGTGATTGTGGAGGCGCCGCGTCCTGGGACACTGTGCGGATGAACGGCGCCCGACCGCCGGAGTCCGGAGAGCGCGACGAGGCGGCATCCTCACCTGTCGTTCTGTGCATCGTTGCCGCGCCCGGGGCGGCGACCGACCTGATGCGCAGACTCGAACCGGAGCTGACCGATCTGATCGCTGCACGGCTGCGCGGGGTGCAGTGGGTGGTGCGGTGCGTCTCGGACCGCCTGGTCGAGTGGCCGGCAGACCTGAGCCAGCTCGTCGCGGCGGCGCGCCGCCGGATGCTCGAGGAGCACGGGCACCTGGTGGTCAGCATCACCGACCTGCCGCTGCAGACCGCGCGGCGGCCGGTTGTGGCACACGCCAGCATGACGCACGGGGTGGCCGTGCTGTCCTTGCCGGCGCTGGGCGCGGTCGATGTGGTGCATCGGGCGAGGGCGACCACCGTGCGGTTGGTGGCGGCGTTGGTCGGCGGTGACTCGCAGTCGGCATCCGTCGATCGCCGGCTGCGGGAGCTCGGCGACCGCGTCGACGAGCACGGCGCGGCGTTCGGGTTCGTTACCGGGGTCGTCACCGGTAATCTGCGGCTGTTGCTGGGCATGCTGCGCGCCAACCGGCCGTGGCGGCTGGCGATCCGGCTGTCCCGCGCGCTGGTCGCCGCAGTGACGGCCGGTGTGTTCGCCCTCGTCACCGGTGACATCTGGCGGCTGTCCCACGACGCCGGCCCGCTGCGTCTCGGCGTGCTGACGGCGGGTTCGGTGGTCGCCGTGACGCTCACCATCGTCCTCGGGGCCGGCTTGTGGGAGAGGTCGCCGGCCCGGTCGGGCGCGCGGGAACAGGTCGTGCTCTTCAACGTCGTGACCGTCGCGACGGTGGTCATCGGCGTGCTGGCGCTGTATCTGGCGCTGCTGGTGCTGACTCTGGTCGGCGCGTTCCTACTGGTGCCCGAGGCGACGCTCGCCGATGCGCTCGGTTTCCGGCCGGGCGTCGGTACGGTGGCCGAACTCGCATGGACGGCCACTTCGATCGCGACGGTCGGCGGCGCGCTCGGTGCCGGGCTGGAGACCGACGAGGCGGTGCGTGAAGCCGCATACGGTTACCAGCCCGACGAGCACCTGCCGCGCTGACCGTCATCGGCGTCGCGCCCGCCGCCACATGACCGTCAGCCACGCCACTCCCACCAGCGAGATGACCGCGAGGCCGCTCCACTCCAGCACGGGGAGCAGACGTACCTGATCCGGCGTGGGCTGCACCAGCCAGCCGTTCGGCGTGGACTGGTACCGCTCGCCCTCGGTGATCAGCAGGGTCAGGGTGAGGGCGATGCTGTGCATCATGTCCCACAACGCGTGCAGCGCCGAGACCCCGAGAAATGCGGCGACCAGGCGTGCGGTGGCGGTGAACCGCTGTCGGGACGTGGCGAACAGCACCCCACCGAGGATGGCCGTCCACAGTCCGTGTCCCACCGGGGCGAGCAGGCCGCGCAGCAGTTCCGTCTGAACGACCTGCGTCAGCGACAGCCCTTCGACCGTGAACAGCGCCGTGAAGGCGTACCCGGCGGACTCGAAGGCGGCGAAACCGAACCCGACCGAGGCGCCGAGGATCATGCCGTCGCGTACGGAGCGCACCGTCAGACGGCGCGTCAACACCGCCAGCGCGACGAGCTTGACCGCCTCCTCGATCAGACCGACGCCGACGAACAGCGGCACAGAAGGGTTCAGCAGGTAGCTCTCGAGCACCGACGCACCCAGCACGCCCAGCACCACACCGATGATGAACGTGTTGAACACAAGGCTTGCCGTGATCTCGCCGGTGTCGCGCCGTTCGAACGCCCATGCCACAAAGGTCACCGGCACCAGGAAGCTGCCGAGCAGCACCAGCGTGGGCACCAGGTTCGGGTTCCCGGTGGCGAACGTGACGACTACCGTCGCCAGCCACAGCACCAGACCGATCAGAAAGATGCGCGACCACGCCCGGCCCGCCCGCGGGTAGGCACGCGGAGTCGCATCGACATCGAGCATGGGAACCTCCCGTGAGCGTGGTGATTCAGGCGGTGGCCGGCCGGCCAGGCCGGTGTGCGAGTGCTCCTGCCGCAGCCGGCCCAGGCCGAAGGAGACCAGCGACTCCGAACCCGACGGCGCGCCGCGCTTCCGCTCAACACGCTGCCGGTCAACCTGGCGGGGGAGGATTCGTCTGGTAGATCCATCCCATCAGCCTGCGTGCGCACCTGTCGATTGGTACGGTTACCGATAGCTACAGCAGAGTCAGCTCACGGGCACGGCGAACGGCCGCGCGTCGGCCGGTCACCGCCAACTTCCGGTAAATGTTGCGGACGTGCGTCTTCACGGTGTTCACCGATACCGATAGGTCACCGGCGATCTCGCTGTTGGCCATGGTGCCCTGCAAGTACCGCAGAACCGTCAACTCGCGGTCGGTCAGCGACTCCACCAGCGACGGCGCGCGGGCGGCGGCCGCGGCGCGCTCGGCGCCGGTCTCCACCAGATCCCGCACCCACGACCACCGTGCGGTGCCGGCGTCGAGATGGTTGGCGAGCAGACGGCGCACGCGCTGCCCGCCGCGGGTGAACGGCCGGCGGAAACCCTCGGGCTCGGCCAGTTCCAGCGTGCGTTCCAGGATGTCGCCGGCACGGCGGGGGTCGGCACCACGATGCGCGGCCAGGGCCGCCAGGAGTCCGGCGTCCAGCCGCAGCGCCAGCGGGCCGGCGCCGGTGTCGGCCCATTGCGGCAGCGCCCTGGCCGCAGCACGGTGGTCGCCGTCGTACAGGTATGACCTGGCCAGAATGACGGCGAGATCCGGCGGCGGCTCACGGACAGCGTCCAGCATCGGTTGCAACAACGCGCGAGCCATCGCCGTGTCTCCACATCCGATGCGCAACTCGGCCTCCGCGACCGTCAACCGTTCGCGCAGGTATGCGGTGGCGATCGCCTCTCGATCGCGCCGGGCGGCGCGGAGGGTGTCGTACGCCGCCGCCAGGTCGGCCCGCGCATGGTGGACGGCGATGCGGGTCGTGGCGACTCCCGCCGCGACGAACGGGTCGTGCTGCGGTTGATTCGCGGCGAGGTCGAGGTAGCGGTCGGCGTCGACAAGGCGGTCCCGTTCGAAGCTCACCGTGGCCAACGCAAGGTAGGCGGCCGCCCGGCGATCCGCACCGCATCGTCCCGTGCACGTCGGCGCCCGCAGCACCTCCTGCGCGACACGCTCGGCATGACCTAGCTCGCCTCGGCCCGCCCACAGCACCGCCAGCCGGGCGGAGCACGCGTGCCGGGCGCAGGGCAGGAAGGCCCGATCAGCGACGTGCGCGCCGGCGACAAGATTCCGCTCAGCGGCTCCGCGGTCGCCGGCGGCGAGTTGCGCCGCCCCCAGCGCGGTCCGGGCGATCGCCCGCACCCGGACGTTGTGATCGGCGTGGCCGGAGTTGACATCGACCAGCAGTCGCCGGGCGATCGCCTCGACGGCCGCGGGGTTTGCCTCCTGCCTGGCCAACGCGAGGCGGAGCACCGTGTACACCGTCCTGGCCGGGCTTCCCCGGTCGGCCCGGTGCCGGTTCAGACCGGCCCCGGCCAGTCGTAGGAAGGTCTCGGCACCGATGCCGTCCTGGACACTCAGCAGGTGTGCGGCGTAGGCCAGCGCCAGCTCCGGCGCGGCATGCAGCACGTCCTCCGGCGGCGGTGCCGCGCCGCCCGTGCCCGGCCCGTCGGGACACGTCGCGATGCGGTGCCAGTGGCCGAACAGCACGGCGGTGGCGCGGTGCCAGTCCCGGCCGGCCAGCGCCTGATCGAGGGCTGCCCCGCTGCGGCCGTGCGAGGCGAACCAGTCAGCCGCCCGGCCATGCAGTTCCGAGAACCGGTCCGGGGAGGCTCGACGCAGGCGGCTGCGCAGCAGCGCGGCGAAGAGCGGGTGGTACCGGTACCAGCCCGGCTCGCCGGGAATCTCGACCGTGAACGCACCGCGCCGGACGAACTCACCGAGTATGCGTTCGCCGTCGGTGCCACCGGTCAGCGCGTCCGCCAGGGAACCGTGCAGGCGCGGCGACACCGACGTGGCGAGCAGGAAGTCGCGTTCGTAGGGAGACTGACAAGCCAGTACCTCGCGGTCGAGATACTCCGCGATGGCCGGCTGATCGCCGGTGAGCCGATCCACCAGCTGCACCGGGTCGGCCTGCCCGCACATGACCCGCGTCATCAACCGGATTCCTGCTGGCCAGCCTTCGGTATGCACCCGCAGGGCGTCGACGTCGGGAGCCGGAAGGTCGACACCGTGCTGTGCCAACGCATCCGCGGTCTCGGCAACGGTGAACGCCAGGTCGTCGGCGCCGATCTCGGTCAGCTCGCCGCCCAACCGCCAGCGGTGCAGCGCGAGCGAAGGCTCCGTTCGGGCCGCGACCACCAGCCGCAGGGCCTCCGCGTGCCGCAGCAGGAAGTCGAGATCTCGCGACGCGTCGGGATCGGCAAGATGGTGCAGATCGTCAAGCACGATGCGGACCGGCACGGGACTGTCGGCCAGCACGGTGGCCAGCTCGCACAGGTAGACCCGGCGCGACACCGACAGCGGTACCGGCACCGGACGCCGGCCGTACCCACCGATCGCGCCGGCGGCCGACAACGACGCATGCAGATGCGTCCACAGGCTGTCGCTGTCGTCGCCGGGCTCGATCGTCATCCATGCGGTGGGGCCGCGTCGGGTGTCGCGGGCCCATTCACTGAGCAACGTCGTCTTTCCCCACCCCGCGGGAGCCGTCACCACCGTGAGCGGGCGCGTGGTGGCCACGTCCAGCATCGTCGCGAGCCTCGGGCGGGCGACGAGCGGCGCCCGAGGCGCCGGCCCGACCAGTTTGGACGCCAGAACCGGCATGGCGGCACCCCGTCGTCCATCCGGAATCGGCACGAGCGCGTACCGGATCTCGCTCAGCAGCGCTGATGAATTGGCCATTCTGCCGTCCGTCTGCCGTCCGTCCGTACTGACCGCTTCAGTCAATCCGTTCGCAGCACCGCCAGACAGTGGTCGACTTCCCGATTTCGTCGCCATCCTCCTCGCCGGGTGACGCGCCCTCACCCGGCCCCGTGGACAGATGCTGGCGACGCAAAGGGGTGACGACCATGACGACAGTGCCCACGCGCCGGTCCGGCAACCCGCCAGGGTGCACGGCCGGCGAGACGAGCCGATGACCGACGTCGACCAGCTTCAGGACCTGATTCGAAGCTTCCTGCGGGACCCGTTCGGCGCCAACGGCGAGCAGGCACCCGGCTGGATTCCGGCGGCGGACATCGAGGAGACGGACGACGCCTACATCCTCGAACTGGACGTCCCGGGCCTCAAACGGGAGGACGTGAACATCGAACTGCGCGACAGCGAGGTACGGATCAGGGGCGAGATCAAGGAGAAGGAGCGCACCGGCCTCCTGCGCCGGCAGACCCGGCGGGTCGGCCAGTTCGAATTCGGGATGACGCTTCCGGGGGACATCAACCCGGACCGCGTGGACGCCACACTGCGGGACGGCGTGCTGACGGTTCGTCTGGGTAAGGCGACGGCGAGCCAGCCGCGTCAGGTCCAGATCAAGGATTGAGGCTGTTTCGCAGGGGCCGGGTCGGGCTTGAGAGCCTCACGGTCCGGCCGGGCAGGTCCGGCTCGCTCGACGCCGAAACCGTTGAGGCTGGGTCGGACCGCCGGCTGGAGCAGGGCACGGACCTGCTCGACGCTGCACTCCGGCCGGTCGGGCCCGTGCATCTGATCCGCTGCGGAGAGAGGTTGTGCAATGAGGATCGCGATCATCGGAGTGGGTGGCGTCGGCCGCGCGTTGGCCCAGGCGTTCACCGTGGCCGGCCACGTCGTGGTCGTCGGCGCGAGGCACCCCGAACACGCGCAGAAGGCGGCCGACGAGCTCAAGGTGGCCGCCGCGGGCTCCAGCCGGGAGGCGGTGGAGGGTGCCGAGCTGGTCGTTCTGGCCGTGCCCGCCAAAGCTGTGGCGAAGATCCTGGATGAGACCGCGGACCTGCTCGATGGCATGATCGTCGTCGATCCCACCAACCCGGTCGACGACAATCGGGAGGCGATCCTGCGCTCCACGGCGTCGCTGGCGGAGGCCGCCACCCTGCTCGCGCCCGGAGCCCGCGTGGTCAAGGCGTTCAACACCGTGCTCGCCGGTCGCCTGAACGACCCCGTCGTCGACGGGATACCGCTGGACGGCTACTACGCCGGAGACGACGTTGCTGCCAAGGCGGTCGTGGCCGGCCTCATCGCGGACACCGGCCTGCGGCCGATCGACGTCGGTGACCTGTTGACCGCGCGGGCGCTTGAGCTGATGGCCTACCTGCACATCTCGCTGAACATTCAGCAGGGCTGGCCGTGGCGGACGGGCTGGAAGCTGCTGGGCCAATCGGAAACCCGGCCACGATGACGTCTGCCCGGCTGGATCGCGAACTTGTCGAGGACTTCGTCGCGGGCGGGCCCGACGCCGACGGCGGATCCGCTTGGACAGCAATTCCTACCCGACAAGCCTCAACGAGAGGACGAGCCGCAGTGAAGTATCCGGAGTTCATCGCCACCCCGTAGGCGAACGCGCACAGGGCATCCCCAAGGACGAGGCCGAGGCCGTGACCCGGGCGACTCTGCAGACACTCGGCGAGCGGATCTCCGGAGGGGAGGCGCGCGATCTTGCCGCGCAGCTGCCGAAGGAACTCCAGCAGTATCTGGAGTCCGCTCCCGAGCCGCCGGAACCGTTCGGGCTCGACGAGTTCATCCGGAGGGTCAGCGAGCGGGCCGGCGTGGCGCCGGACGACGCCCGCGACGGCGTCCACGCGGTGATTCAGACGCTTCAGGACGCGGTGACCTTCGGCGAGTTCGAAGACGTCATGTCTCAGTTGCCGAAGGAGTTCGGGGCGCTCGCCAAGCCGAACGTCATTCCTTGACCAGTGTCTGACCGCGGCACCGCCAGCTGCGGCGGCCGGTCCGTCTTGGGTTCCCGGCGTGCCGTTCATGGCTCCCGACTTGCGAGTGGCGAAGATCGGCTGTCTGCTTGATGGGTCACGCTCTGGCGGCTGGGTCGCTTCCTCGGTCGACCACACCGCTGTGGGGCATGAGGTGGTGGGGGATGGCCGAATTTCCACGCGGCGGCCTCGAGGTCGCCGTTGAACTCGGGGAAGTGGCGTCCGGGCCGGGCGACCTGCAGCAGCGAGCCGGGGCGCTGCTGGATTCGCTGCGCCGGCTCGTTCCGTTCCAGGCCGCCGCGATCAATCTGCTCGATCCGGAGCAGCGGGTCCACGAGGCGGTGGTCAGCTGCGGCTACGACGACGACACACTGGGGTACATCTCCAGTCGCGCGCACACCGACGAGATCGAAATGCTCGGCTTCACCCGGTCACGCTCGGCCATGCGGCTGGGTGACCTGCCGGTCGACCGTAATCTGATACGCGGCTGGGCCGAGTACTTGCAGCCAGCCGGATTCCGGGAAGGTCTTGGCGTCGGCCTGTTCACTTCCGACGGCCGTCATCTGGGCCTGCTGGGCATGAACACCGACACCGCCGCACATCCGACCGAGGCCTCCCGTGACCTGATCGGCACGCTCGCCCCCCTGATAGCCAAGGCGATCGACCCGATGCGGTCGATCATGAAGGTGGCTCAGATCGTGGGTAACGCCGAAGCGGGGGTCGTGCTCACCCGCGGCGGCGGCACGCAGCCGATGCCCGGCCTGCCGGCACATCCTTTGCTGGACCGAGGCTCGGATGTGCTCGACTTCGCGGCCGAACAGGTGGCCCGTGGAGGCGCCTATGGCGCCTTTCTGGTCCCCTACACGGCCGATGGCCCGCTGCACGTCCACGTCCGGATCACGGTGCTGGTCGGCCCGCGCGACCCGCCGCACTTGCCGACCGGCGCGGTCCTGGTCTCCCCGCATGGCGAGCTGTACGGGCTGACCCCACGGGAACTGGAGGTCCTGGGCCTGATCGTCGAGGGCTGGCCCAACTTGCGTATCGCCGACGTCTTGTTCGTGACCAGACGCACCGTCAACGCCCACGTCGAACACATCCTGACCAAACTCGGCGCCGGAACCCGCACACTCGCTGCGGCCCGCGCGTTCCGCCTCGGCCTGTACGTACCCCGACCGCTTCGCGGCTCCGGCCCGTAGGGTTGCCGCCCGCCGATCGCGGAAATCCTTGTCGTTGGGCAATGAAGCGCGGCCTGGGAACGCGGGCGTCGCGTTCGCGGTGCCGTTTTCCGGGCGGTGAGCGCGGCGGCCGAGTGCCGAGCGTGGCTGCCGAAGGCTGCGGTGACTGCCGCGATGCGTGCCCCCGTTTCGGCAGCCGCTGATCGCCGACGTCGACGCGCGCCTCCGGGCTGGTCTGCCTGAGTGCTTGTACTCAACCGGATCGGGTACCGATGCTGAGCCGATCACTTCGACGTCGTCGAATGATTCCCGGCGTGACATCGCGCTGGTAGAAATGGACTCCGCGCGATGATCTTGGTGGGCCGCTTGTCGTCTGCGATGTTCGCCGTTACGGACCCAGGCGCAGGCCGCCAGCGCCGCGACCGCGACCACGTCCACAGTGGACGCGCCGACGCGCAGCTCGGCCCCGAGACCCGTGACGACATCGGCGTGCGGGAGGTGGCGGTGCAGCAGCACCTCGACCAGGGCACGGACCGTTACCCGGGCGAAGCGATCCACCCGTGACCGCTGCCGGCCGAGACGGCTGTGGGTTGGACGGTTCAGCTGTCGACGGCTGTGCAACTGTAAACCTTGTCCCGCAAGGGAACCGGGGTTGTTGTCGGCTCTCGTTGACGGTGTCCCTGGGGAAGATGATTCATGAGAATCCGACGAATGCTGACGGTCCTGGCCGTGGCCGCGATGGGTGCGGTGGGATCGCTCGGCTCTACCGCACCCGCGTTGGCCTCCACGGCCAGCTTCGATGTGTCGGTCTATCACTCGACGGGCGTTCTGTCGGGTCGGATGACCGGGGACTTCCGCCGGCTCAACCAGTCGGTGACCATCACCAACATCGAGCAGTGGGTGCGGGCCGGTGAATGCTCCTACGGCTCGTTCGAAGGATGGCAGTACAACCCCACCGGCGGGTCTCCCCACCTGGACACCAGGACGTCGAGGAAGCGCTGCGCGTCGGCGAACACATGGTTCGAGCCGGAGGATTTCACGCTCGACGCGAAGGGTGTCACCGGCGGCATCAACACCGTGCAGATCTATCTGATCGATGGGGAGCACGGTCGAGACGGCTACGGCGAAGGCGTACGCTGACCCGAGTGCGCGACCGCACGCGGACCTGCCGGCGCGCGGAGATGGGGAGCTTCAAAGGAGCCACCGGGCGGTGTCGACGCCGAAACCGATGACCACGAGTGCCCGCCGGTCCCGGAACAATTCCTGGTGCATGTCGTCCTGGACGCCGGCCGTCGTGTGTGGCATCGGCGGGTGGCCGCGGGTGCTGTGCGCAGGCCGTCGAGCATTCCGCCGATGGTGCGCGGGCATTCCTCGGTGGCGGCGTGCGGGTCCTCGGCGGTGGACACGTAGTGGGCCGCCTCGACCACGGCGGTGAGCAGTTCGGCCTCGTCGCGGAATTGGTGGTACAGGCCTCTACGAGGAGCATCGGGGATTTTGCGTTTGCGCGTCGCCGAGGCGTTCGGATCGCGGGGCGGACGCCCGGCTCGACCTTGACGGCCGCGATGTGCTTGCGGCACGGAGCGCCGCGCCGGCCGGCCCGTTGACCGGCGCGGCGCTCCGGCTGTCGTCACGCCGTTGCTACCGCCGGCACGGATGCCGGGCCGTAACCGCCGATGTTCTGCGCGGTGACCCGGAAGCCGACCATGTCGCCGGGCGGCAGGTTCAGCGTCACCCTGGTCGTGCCCGGGTTGACGAAGCCCCACCTGGTGGCCTGCGCCTCCGTCTGCCCCTGGGAGATGTTCCAGTAGTCGACGGCGTAATAGACGCTCGGTGCCGGATAGGTCACCTCGTTCCAGGTCAGCTCGATCCGGCCGCTGTCGACCCGAGTGGCGACCACGCCGGTGACCTGCGCCGGTGGCTCACAGCGGACGACCCGTTGGACGACGTTGGAGGCCGGTGCCTCGCGGCTGCTGCTGCCGTTGGCGAACGGGATGACCCGCCACTCGATGGTGTGGCCCTGCTTGGCCGGGTCGAGCAGGGGCAGGTCGACCATGGAGGTACCGGACTGCCAGAGTGCGGGACGGGTCCAAGCGCCGCCTGCCGTCACGTCCCGGGACTCGACCCAGTACCACATGTCCCGGCCGTAGTCGGACCAGTTCAACGCGACCGAACCGTCCGGGTTCGCGGCCGCGGTGAGCGTGGTCGGCTGGGTCAGGGGTGGACAGCCGCCGTTGGCTTCCTGCGGTTCGGCCCACTGGTCGTACCAGGTGAGGTCGGCGGCAAGCGGTGCGGCGTTCGGCGCCGAGTACGGCGGCGACGTGCTCGCCTCCAGGGCGTCGAAGCGGCCCAGCGGCACCTCCACGAACCTCGGCCGGTACACCGAGCCGTCGTGGTCGTTGAGGCTGCGGCAGCCGACGCTGACCGCGGAGCTGTTCACGTTGTAGGTGAGGATCACCCGGCCGGGTGCGGCCAGGTCGTGATGCAGCCGGGCCTCGTAGTAGAACAGGTAGCGGTTGGTCGGGCCGCGCCCGCCCTCCGGCGGGTTGTAGAGCGCGACCCGCTCGTTGGTGAATCCCCACGGGCTGTCGGCCGGGTGTGCCATGATCCGGCCGCCGTTGAGGTTCGGTTCGTGCTGCACCAACCAGTAGCGTCCGTTGATGTGCGCGACGCTGAAACCGTTCTCGACGTGGAAGCCGGACGAGACCGGCACCGCGGCGTTCTGGTCGCCCATCGCCGACCAGCTTCCGCCGGCGTAGAACTGCCAGCGCGCCGGGTCGGTCAGGTCGCCGGGCGCGGCCGAGGCCAGGTACGCTTTGCGGTTGTTCTGGTTGTCGACGATGCCCGCGCCGTAGATGTAGACCACCGAGCCGACCTGCAGCAGCGCCAGGCCCCAGTTGATCGGGTGTGTGCCGTACGTGTACCGCGGGGGGATCAGCGTGGGCTGGCTGTTGATCACACTGTTGTTCTCCAGCGTGCTGATCGGGATGCTGGCGACCGCGCTGTGCGTGTCGGTCCACCACGGCGGCTGAGGTTCGTTGCGGTAGAAGAACTTGACCACGTTCGCGCCGACCACCATGGCGTCGCCCGGCCAGTAGAACGCGTTCGTGCCCTCGGCGAACGGCGTCTTCGCGTAGCGGTCCCAGAACGGCAGCGACGGGTCGCTTTCCCGGCAGGTGTTGCCGCCGGTGATCGTGCGCAGATTGCCCCCGTCCTGCATCACGATCGAGTTGCGCAGGGCGCTGCGGTGGAAGCCGGCGCGTTCGGACGGCCGGTTGAGGAAGCTGTCGGCGAAGAACCAGGCGCGTTTGCCGCTCGGTAGCCGGATCGACTGGGTCGCGTCGGCGCCGCTCCAGTCGGCGCAGCCGGCGTTGTCGCCGTAGGCGGCGAACATGGCGTTGAGCGGCGCGTACGGTGACGGCAGGTGCGGCTCGTGGTACAGCAGCCGGTTCGGTGTGCCCCTCGGATCGGTGACGACGTTCTTCGTGCTGGTGTCGACGAGAGCGGCGTGTACCTGGGCCGGCGTCGCGGTCGGGTGTGTCTGCAGGTAGAGCGCGGCCATCCCGGCCACGTGCGGGGCGGCCATCGACGTACCGTTCCTGGTGTTCGTGTGCGTGTCGCCGGTGTGCCAGGCCGAGGAGATGCCGTAGCCGGGGGCGAACAGGTCGACGCATCCACCCCAGTTGGAGAAGTCCGCGCGGCGGTCGGTTCCGTCGGTCGCGCCGACCGTGAGCACCTGGCCCATCCGGCCGGGCGAAAGCTGGCAGGCGTCCTGGTTGTCGTTGCCGGCTGCGGCGACGACGAGGATATTGCGCTGTGACATCAGGTTGCCGACAGCCGCCTCCAGCGCGACGCTCACGCCGCCGTCGACGCCGACGCTGCGGTTGAGCACGGCGGGACCGCCGGGGTGGTTGAGCCGCACCCAGTCGATCGCCGCGATGCCGTCGTCGGTCGCGCCGCGGTTGTCGCAGTTGAGCACGCGGACGGCGACGACCGTGGCCTCCTTCGCCACGCCGCTGGTGCGCCCGGCGGCGGTGCCGGCGACGTGGGTGCCGTGCCCGTGGCAGTCGGACGGGTCACTGTCGTCGTCCACGAAGTCGTAGCCGGCGACGAGCCGGCCGGCGAACTCCTGGTGAGTGCGGCGGATGCCGGTGTCGGTGACGTAGACGCGCACACCGTGCCCGGTGGCCTTGAAGACGAAGTGGCTGTTCATTCCGGTTCGCTGGTCGATGCGGTCCAGCCCCCACGGTGGGCTGCTCTGGTCGCCGTCGCCCCGCTCGACGAGGACCGGCTCGACGTACGCGACGGCGGCGTCCCGACGTACGTCGGCCAGCTCGGCGGTGTCCATCGTGGCGGAGAAGCCGCGAAGCACCGCGGTGTACTCATGCCGGACGTCGACGCCTCTGGCGCGGGTCCGGCCGGCCAGATCGGTCCGGACGCCGCTCTTCAGCACCACGATGTAGCGGTCCTTCACCACCTCGGCGCCGGCCGGCGCGCTCAGCAGCCGCGCCTGGTCGCCGGTCGGCCCGCCCTGCGTGGACGCGCCGCTCATCAGTACCCCGACCAGGATGAACGCGGCCGGGCCGCGCTGTCGCGGAATTCTCATGTCTCTTCCTCCCCGTGTGACCTGCGTTGCCTCGGGAGTGTAGGAGTCGTCGCCCTTGATCAGCGGATATAGCCATCGGTTGATCACAATGCGTCGATAATGACTTCCGTGGCGATCTGCGGGATCCAGCCGGTCGGGCTCACCGGCGTGCTGCTACTCCGCCGCCGAGGCGACGGGCAGACGCGCGAACTGTCTCGCGAGGGCGTCGAAGGCGACTTTTGGCTCCCACCGCCAGCCGTTTGCCGGGTCGGTGTCGTCCGCCCAGATCGTTCGGACGATGCTGTAGCTCGCGAGGTCCAGGTCGTAGCGGGGGTTGCGGCGGTGTGGTGCGCCCGGCGAGACGAAGTCGTAGACGAACGCGGCGGGCAGGTCCATCGACGCGAAGTCGCTCAGCCGGTCGGTGAGGTAGCGGGCCTGGTCCTGCTCGCTGCGGACCAGGTTCCCGGCGATCTGCGGCGGCTCCCTCGTGTAGTCGACGACGTCCCAGCCCATGCCGCCGTTGGCGGCCGCGCCCTCGTAGGTGCAGCAGCCGAACTCGGTGACGGCGAGCGGCTTGCCGAGCCGTAGGTGCGGCGCGAGGTCCCGGCGCGGCCGGTCGCCGTAGTAGTTGGCGCTGATGATGTCGAACAGCGACCAGTCAACCGTCTCGTCGTACGATGCGCCGTAGGTCAGCGGGCCGCGGAAGACCGACCGACCCATGCGCGCGGCCCTCGCGGTGAACGCCGCCAGTCGGCGTTGCATCACCACCGGGTCGAAGTTGCCGGACTGCAGGTTGCGAACGCGTTCCAGAACGTCCGCGCCGGGGACGATCCCGGGCACGAACAGGACGAATTCGCAGCCCACGCTCAGCACGACCCGCGCACCGCCGCGACGCAGACGCTCGGCATGACGCCCGGTCTCGGCCAAGTGGTCGATGATGTCCGCCGGCGGTACGTCGCCCTGGCGGGGCTGCAGCCATACGGAAAGGCCGTGGCCGGCCGCCTCGGCGGCCGTGGCAGCGAGCCGCTCAGGTCCGGTGCCGTACACCGAGACGGCGTTGGCGTGCAGGTCACGTGAGATCGACCGCAGGTCGGACCGCATCCGGGCGGCCATCCAGCCGGTGCCCGGCACATCGCCGTCACCGACCGCGTAGCAGACACCGCGACGGATCGGCCTCTGTCGACCCCCGGCGTGGGCCGGGGCGGCCGCGACGATCGGCGCGACCGCCGCCGCCCCCGCTGCCGCCAGAAAGCGTGCCCGTGAGATTCCCATCCTCATGCCTCCCTGTCGGGTGCCCCCGACGTAACCAGGAACCGAAGAGCGACACGTCCGTCCCAGGCGCGAACAGCACCCCCAGCCACGGGTGGACCGGCACGGCTGCGTCCCACTCACGGGCTGCCTACTCCGCTGGCCGCCACCGGGTGTTTCCCCTGTACGTCGGTGAGGTCGGCTCGCTCGTCAGGGTGCATCGGCGGCGTGACGTCCAGCCGCGCGCCTCGTGCCCGAAGACGTCCGATCAGCCGTACTCGAACACGGCGGAACCTAGTGCGAACGCCCACTGGCAGCCGGGACCGGCTTGTGCAGTACAGCGAGCAGCACGAACCACGACGTCGCCAGGATGCTGGCCGGCCCCAACGCGCCCTGCGGAAGAACGTTCTCCAGGAGCGTGTACCCGGTCAGCCACACCCCGGCGGCGACGCCGACGACCCGGACCGCGACCGCGCGCACGTACAGCGAGCTGGTGGCCATCCAGATGCCGGCGAAGATGTGCGCGGCCAGCCGTACGGGCCACGCCTGGTCGTGCGGTATCTCGTTGATGTACAGCGTGCCGGCCAGCACGTCGAGAGCGACCCACGCGTACGCGGCCGGTCGCGCCCATCCCGGCCCGTCCAGTCGTGCGGCCAACAGCGGGATCGACAGGTGGAAGAGGATGCCGACGTACTCGGCCCAGATCGCGCCGGGTGCGATCGGGAACGACACCAGCACCACTCCGAACAGCGCCGCCGGCACGAGTGCGGTCACGCGGAAGCGGATCAGTTCACGACGTGGGGCGACATCGAGCGCGGGGTTCATGGGCGCATCGTCGCCGGATCCGGTGATCGAACGGGTGCCCGTCCGGTGCCCAATCTGCTGGCGGATCCAGGGTGGACGGATGCGCCTGCCGGCGGGCGACGGCGCGGGCGTCCGTACCGCCTCGACCGCATCAAAGCCCTGACCGGCTACCACCCGGGCGAGCCCGCTGGAGGTCGGCCGCTGATCACTCATCCGTTCCGCTCGCACGGGCGCTGCGACAAAGGCGGCAGCGACCGTGCGACTCCGCCCGGCGCGGCGCCGGCGCGAAGCAGCACGATGGTCTCCGAAACGTTCTGGCGGCAGAGTTGCAGGTCGCCTCGTGCGCACGAATAACCCCACCGGGATTGATCGCCGGGTCGTACGGTGGCGCTGTCGGTGACGGTGCCCTGTCGCTGCCGGACGCTGACCTCGGTGCTGGTGACGACCTCGATCTGCAGCGAGGTGGGAGTCGCGGTGTACCGGCCCGTGGTGACGCCCGTGGTGGTGCCGGTGAAGGTGATCCCGCCGGGAGCGGTGGCGGTGATCGGCGTGCTGGCTCGGTGATCCGCCACGAGCACACCGTCCGGTTGGAAGGTGTACACCGACCCGCTCCTCGTCGTCCCCGTAGTCGTCTTCGTCGTCCGCCACGACCGGCGCACCACTCGGCTCGTCAGCTGCCTCGACCGGCGGGACGGCCGGCGTCGGCCACGGCGTCCCGGCCGACTTCGGCGCCACCCGTCCCAACAGCGCGGCGAGCAACTCCACGATCGGCACCTCGCCCTCGCCGAGAAGCACCGCCGGTTCGTCGATGTGCTGTTTGGGGTGCGGCTCGAATCGGTGCGGCGCCACCCGGGCGGCGTGCATCGCGTCGCGACCCGTGAGGAACGTGCCGTCGGTATCGAGCAGGACACCCGACGGCAGCAGTTCCGAACCGTCGAAGAGCACCGGACGCGCCACACCGTCAGCGCCTGCCAGCACCGCCACGGTGTTCGACGTACCGAAGTCGATTCCGAGCCGTACGGCCCCGCTGTCAGGCACCACACCGCGACGACAACCCGATTCCCCGCGACGCTCGTCGACGGGAACGGCACCCGTCGTGCCGTCATTGCCGTGATCCGGCAACGACGGAACCGCGGTGGTTGCGACGTTCGGCAATGCCGGTGGAGCCGGCCGTTCACGACAATGGACCCAGTCGTTCCAGAGTCGGTTGGCGCGCCGGGAAGTCGGGTCGGCACCCTGTCGGCGCGCGCCCCGGAGGCACCTCATGGACACTGTCACCGTCGTTCTCCTGTGCTGTGGTGCCGTGGGCACGCTCATCCTGGCCGTGGGGCTGTTCGTCAGCGATGTCCTGCCCGCGGACGTCGACGCGGACGGCGTGTTCTCGGTCCCGGTGATAGCGACCTTCGTCGGCGCGTTCGGCTTCGCCGGCGCACTCGGCCACACCCTGGCCGGCCGGGACGGTCCGACGGGGATCGCGGCGGCCGCCGGTGCGGGAATGGCGGGCGCCGTGCCGGCGGCGTGGCTTGCCGCCCGGCTGACCGCGGCGCTGATGCGGATGCCGACCGACGCGACGGTGACCGCTTCGGCGTTGCTCGGCGCGATCGGTGTCGTGGTGACGCCGATCCCGGTGGGCGGACCGGGTGAGATCCGGGTCGACGTCGGCGGGCAGCCGTTGAAGCTGCACGCCCGGGCCGACGGCGCGCTGCCGTTGGGCGCGCCGGTGTTCGTCGTCGAGACGCTGTCCGAGTCGTCGGTGGTCGTCGTCGACGCGCGCTTGTCGCGCTGAGCTCACCGCGTTTCTCCCGGGTCGGTCGATCCGGATCCCTGTGTCGAAAGGACTTCTGTCATGGTGGGGGTTGTGGTGCTGGCGGTCGCCGGTGCGGTGACATTGTTGCTGCTGTTGGTGTTGCTCGTGATGAGCCGGTTGAAGGTCGCCAGTCCGAACGAGGCGTTCATCATCACCGGTCGTAAGGGGCGTGCGGTGACGAGCGCCTCCGGTGTCGTGTCGACCGACCTGTCGGGGCAGAAGGTGGTGCTCGGCGCGTCGGTGTTCGTCATCCCGATGGTGCAGCGGCTGCACCGCCTCGACCTGTCGAGCCGCCGCATCCCGGTGGGTATCCGCGGTGCGGTCAGCGCTCAGGGCATCAGGTGTGACCTCGAAGGAGTCGCGATCGTCAAGGTCGGCGGGACGGAGGGCGCGATCCGGGCCGCGGCGCAGCGATTTCTTCACCAGCAGGACGGCATCGAGGTGTTCACCTCCGAGGTGCTGGCCGGGTCACTGCGTTCGATCGTGGGCCGGCTGACCGTGGAGGCGATCATTCGGGACCGGGCCGCGTTCGCGACCGCCGTGGCGGAGGAGGCCGAGGCGTCGCTGACCAACCAAGGGCTGGTGCTGGACACGTTCCAGTTGCAGGACATCCAGGCAGAGGGCAGCTACCTGGCCGATCTCGGTCGGCCTGAGGCGTCGCGGGTGTTGAAGGAGGCCGCGATCGCCGAGGCGCGCGCCCGGCAGGCCGCCGAACAGGAACGGTTGCTGGCGGAGGAGGCGGTCGCGGTGTCGGAACGGCAACTGGCGTTGAAGAAGGCGGAGATTCAGGCCGAGATCGACGCGGCCCGGGCGCAGTCCGCGGCGGCCGGTCCGCTCGCGCAGGCGGAACGGGACCAGGCCGTGCTGGCGGAACAGGAGAAGGTCGCCGCCCGTAACGCCGGGTTGAAGGAGAAGCAGCTCGACGCCGAGGTGCGCCGGCCGGCGGACGCGGCCCGGTACCGCATCGAGCAGGAGGCCGAGGCCGCCCGCAACGCGGCGGTGTTCAAGGCCGACGCGGAGCGTCAGGCGACCATCGCGGCGGCGCAGGCAGCGGCCGAGCAGGCGCGCCTCATCGGCGAGGGCGAGCGTGCCCGACGTGCCGCGTTGGCCGAGGCCGAGGCGATCGAGGGCGCCAAGCGCGGCGAGGCGGAGAAGAGCCGCCGTCTCGCAATCGCGCAGGCCGTCGAGGCGGAAGGCACCGCGGAGGCGTCTGCGGTCCTCGCCCGTGGGCGGGCCGAGGCCGAAGCGATGCGGGTGCGGGCGCAGTCGTTCGGCGAATACAACGAGGCCGCCGTCCTGGACATGCTGGTGGGCGTGCTGCCGGAGGTCGTGCGGGAGGCGGCACAGCCGCTGGCGGCGGTGGACAAGATGACCGTCATCTCCACCGACGGCGCGAGTTCGCTGACCCGGACGGTCAGTTCCACCGTGGCGCAGGGGCTGCAACTGGGCAGCGACCTCACGGGTGTGGACCTGCCGGCCCTGCTCGGGCGCCTCGGCTCCATGCCCGCCGTGGACCGGTCGACGAAGCCGGCCGACGCCATCACGGCGGACGACCGCTGAGCATCCGGTGCGGGCCGGCCGACAACCGGTCCGCACCGACGCCGTGATGCCGTATCGGGCAGCGAAGTCGCATTTCACCCCGGTCAGTCGGCGGGTGCAAGTGGGTGACCGGGCTGCGCGTGACGACGTTCGACCGAGACCACGCCTACCGGGTCGAACGCGGCTGGGCCGCGGACGCGCCCGTGAAGACGGCCTCGCGGATCGACACACCCCCGAACCCCTCGCCCCACTGGGAGCCGGACCGGTCGCGTCTACTGCCGCCGGGCGGTGGTTCTACCCACGAGGGTTGGGCGGGAACGGAGGGGGTAGCGGACGGCCCGTACGTGCCGAGACCGAGGAGGACGCATGACGACGGCGATGCCGATGTTGCAGACCTACCCGAAGACGATCAACCTGGACCGGACCGCGCTGGCGGCGGCGATCGACGCCCTGGTGGCGTGCAGCGGGGCGTGTACCGCCTGCGCGGACGCGTGCCTGAGCGAGGAGATGGTGGCCGACCTGACGAAATGCATCCGGACGAACCTCGACTGCGCCGACATCTGTGCCACCACCGCGCGGGTGCTGTCGCGGCACACCGGATACGACGCCGATGTCAGCCGGGCGATGCTCGAGGCGTGCGTGACCGTGTGCAGGTCGTGCGGTGACGAGTGCGCGGCACACGCCGACATGCACGAGCACTGCCGCGTCTGTGCCGAGGCGTGCCGGACCTGCGAGTCGGTGTGCCGCGACCTGCTCGCGGCGATGGGCTGATCGATCCGGGCCGCGCCGCGGGGGGCGGGTCGCCGGCCCCGCGTTCGTTCCGCGACCGGGGAGCCGAGCGGAGCAGCCCGCCGGGGCCGGGCGGTGCTCCGCGCCGTACGGACGCGACGCGCGAAAGTTCTTCGACTTGGACAGTGCAGTTGCCCGCCGGCTGTCGGGACCTCATTGCCGTGGGGCCCCGCGCATCGGTGACTCTGCCGATCGGCGACGGGCACACCCACGCCACGATCAGCGTCGCGATCGTGGCGTGGGCACGCCGGCCCCCGGCCTGGACGAGCGTTTTCGAGCGACCTGTGCGCCCACCGCTTCAAAGATGGGTGTTTTCTGCGTAGGGTTTGCTGCTGCCCGAAAGCGGCGCAGGTTCCGCATGAAGCCCTTCTATCGACGGCCACCTGCGGCGCGCTCACCGCCCGGGGCGGTGAGGGCGTCGAGCAGTTGGACGGCCTGCGCAGCGACCTCAGCGTCGACGATGATGTCATAGCTCTCGGCGCGCATACCGGCAACGGAGCTGAAGTCACGGCGCCCGCCGGTGAGGGCGTGGCCGACCAGGCCGAGCAGACCACCTGCGACAGCGCCGAAGATTGCCCCGTACAGGGCGAGCAGCAGGCTGGCGATGAGCGGGTTGACCCAATCGAACAGGCCGAACAACCAGCCGAACAAGGCGCCCAGGACGGCGCCGTGGGCGGCCGACTGAGCGGCGGCGCGCCAGATCGTCAGCCGGCCGGTGATCCTTTCGAAACTGGACAGTCCGCGACCGACGATGGCGGTGCGCTGCACGGGAAATCCTTGGTCCGACAGGTAGTCCACCGCCCGTTCCGCGTCGGCGTAGGTGGGGTAGGAGGCAACCACAAGCTGCCCGTCTGTTGCGCCGACCGACGTCGGTGAGGTGGCGTCGGATCGTTTGTCGTGCTGCGGCTGCACCATCAGATCACTCCCTTGTATCGGTTGTCCGGTGACGGTCGTGCTCCCGCCGGCGTGGTGGACAGGCGTCCCTCAACGGGCGTTCGATGTGTTCGGTGCGCGCGCTGCCGCGTCGACCGCTGTCACCAGCTCGGACAGGGAATGGCCGCCGTCGTAGCGCATTGCGTTGATGAAGAACGTGGGGGTGCCGTTGACGCCGCTGCGGATGCCGCTGACGAAGTCTGACTGGACCTTGTCCAGGAAGTGGTGGTTCCGGATTTCTCCGGCGATCGCTTGGACGTCGAGGCCCAGGTCGGCCAGCGCGGCGATCAGGGTTACCGGGTTGAGCCGGTCCTGGTTGGCGAACAGCCAGTCGTGGACCGGCCAAAACCGTCCTCTGACTCCGGCTGCCTCGGCTGTCTCGGCGGCCGCTTCGGCGTAGGGGTGAACGTTGGTCAGCGGGAAGTGGCGGTAGGCGAACCGGATCAGGTTCGTGCGTTGGTGCAGTAGTTCCTGGACGGTGGTGTGGGCGCGTGCACAGTACGGGCATTGGTAGTCGCCGTACTCGACGAGGGTCACCGGCGCGTCCTCGGGACCGAGTACATGATCCCGATCGTGGACAGGTACGGCGAGTGGGCCATCGCTTGTCGTCAGCGGAGAACTCAAGTGATCACCTGCTTCGTGGAGAAGATGCTCTCGGCCCCTCAACCGTCCGGCTCGCCAGGGTGAGAGCAGGTCACCCACCCGGGGTGGTGTCGATGAATGCCAGTTCCGCAATCGCGGTGACCTCCCTCTTCTGCTTCACTGCCGGAGTCCGCCGAGCACTGGTGCATCAGGACCCGCGCGTGCGGCACGGCGGAGGCGGGCGGACTACCGATCCGCGGCGCGTGGACTGCGGGCGGAGCAGCGGCGGACCGGCTCGACGATGTTCGCGGACTTCGGTTGCACATACGCGGCCGTGACGATCTGCCCGGCGTGCTGGAAGGTGAGGGCCAGGTCGATGGTCGTGCCGGCCAGCACGTCGCGGTGGATCGAGAAGACCATCACGTCGTACGGGTCGAACGGGTCGGCGGCGGCCGGTTCCGCCGGCCCCGCCCCGCCGGCCGGTGCGACCGGCAGCCCGTCGAGCGTGTCGAGCGTTCCGTCGCAGTTGTGGTCCCAGCGGATCGCGGTGCGGTCGGCGTCCGGGACGGAGACGCGCGTCAGGGTGTCCGTCGTGGTACCGACGTTGACGATGGTGAGAATGACGCGCATGTCGGAACCGCGGGGGTACCGGTGACCGTCGGGTGCCGGCACGTGTACCGCGAGGATCCGCAGGTGACCGACGACGGTGTCGACGCCGGTCTCGTTGGTGTTGGCGGACTTGGGTGTCTGATCCTCGCCGCAGGCGCCGGATGTGGCCGTCACGACGGCGAGCAGGACGGCGATAGCGCAATGCCTCGCCGCCGTCCGGGCCGGATTGCTGTGTCCTCGCATCGTTCGGCCGTCGGGGTCAGGACCGCGCGGTGGTGTCGTTCTCGACCTCGGTCGAGTCCAGGGCCGGCCAGGCGACCCGCTCGGCCTCCCGGCGTTTCGCCCAGGACCGCGCGTGGGCGGTGGCCACCTGCTGCTGAAGGTCCTCGCGGGTGACGGTGCGCGCTGCAATGGCCATGGTGGTTCCTTCCGGGCTGTCGACGCGATCCCCTGAGACTCGCCCCCGGACGGATGAGCCCGGTTCACCCACGCCGGGTTAGCCGCCGGTTCCGGGCCGCTCGATTGGCATTTCTGCCAATCGACACCGTCGGCCGCTGCTGGTGCTCTGGAGGCAGGGGAACGGGGCCCGCGATCCCGCAGGTATCCCGGGCGCCGCCGCCCGCCGACACCTCAACCCCGCCTGCGATGTTGGAGGAACGTCATGCCCAAGGGCACCGTCTATTCGGCGAAGCGCTTCTTCGACGAGGTGTGCGGCGAGCTGAACGCGGTGCCGTTCGGCGTGGTTTTCGGCACCGAGGTGGCCGAGCGGGCGTCGAAGGTGTCCGAACGGTTCACGATCCGGGCCGTACCCACGCTGATCCTGATGCTCGACGGCAAGGTGGTGGCCCGCCGGGCCGGCGCCGCACCCGTTTCGGCCCGGCGCACCCGGGTGTACGAGGTCCTGCGGGGCGCAGCGTGAACCCGAGCGAGGAGCGGCTCTGCGAGACACCGGATCTGGCCGGGGCCTATCCCCGCCTGTCCGACGAGCAGATCGAACTGCTGAGCCGGCGCGGCGAGAAGCGGCCGGTCCAGGGCGGTGACGTGCTCGTCGCCGAGGGCCGGCGGGACCGCGATTTCCTCGTCGTGCTGTCCGGCAAGGTCGCGGTGATCGAGGGCTACGCCACCCCGAGAGCCCGCATGATCCGGCTACACGGCCCGCGCCGGTTTCTCGACGAACTCGGACTGCTCACCGGCCAGCCGTCCTTCGTCTCGATGGTCGCGCAGGAACCGGGTGTGGTTCTCGCGGTGCCCCTGTACGCCCTGCACGAACTGGTCCGCGAGGAGCCCGACCTCGGGGATCTGATCCTGCGCAGCTTTCTTGCCCGCCGGGAACTGCTGATCGGCGACATCATCGGCTTCCGGATCGTCGGTTCGCGGTTCAGCCCGGACACCCGCCGCCTGCGCGAACTCGCCGCCCGCAACCGCGTGCCGCACACCTGGATCGACCTGGAGGAGGATTCCGGCGCGGAGGAGTTGCTGCGCCGGCTGTCCGTCAGCGCGGCGGACACGCCGGTGGTGATCTGGCAGGACACGGTGCTGCGCAACCCCTCGAACGCGGAACTGGCCCGGGTCGCCGGTCTGCGGCGCTCCGGCCGGGACGAGGCGATGTGCGACGTCGTCGTAGTCGGCGCCGGGCCGGCGGGCCTCGCCGCCGCCGTGTACGGCGCTTCCGAAGGACTGGCGACGGTCGTCGTCGACGCGACGGCCACCGGCGGCCAGGCCGCTACCTCCTCCCGGATCGAGAACTACCTGGGTTTCCCGGCCGGCATCTCGGGCGCTGAACTGGCCGACCGCGCAGCGGTGCAGGCGAAGAAGTTCGGCGCCGATCTCAACGTACCGGTCGAGGCGGTACGGCTCCGATGGCACGACAGCGACCAGATCGTGCACCTCGACGACGGGGCACAGTTGCGGACCCGGGCGGTGGTGATCGCCACCGGCGCACGGTACCGGAGACTTGACGTGCCACGGCTGGCGGAGTTCGAGGGCACCAGCGTGTACTACGCCGCCACCTTCATGGAGGCGGTCTTCTGCGGGCGGCAGCCGGTGTCGGTCGTCGGTGGCGGCAACTCGGCCGGCCAGGCCACGGTCTTTCTCGCCCGGCACGCCGCGCAGGTCCGGCTGATCATCCTGCACGACGATCTGAACCGCGACATGTCCCGGTACCTGGTCGACCGGATCGAGCGACTGCCCAACGTCGAAGTGCTGTGCCACACGCAGGTCACCGAGCTGATCGGCGACGACGGCCGGCTGCACGCGCTCAGCGTGCGCGACACCGGTACCGGCGAGCGGCAGGAGATCCCGACGACGGTGTTGTTCACCTTCATCGGGGCGCAGCCGTGCACCGGCTGGCTGGCGTCCAGTATCGCCCTGGACGAGCGCGGTTACGTCCTGACCGGAGCGCAGGTGCGCACCGACGCGCCGCAGCCGGCAATGCTCGAGACCAGTCGCTCCGGCGTCTTCGCGGTGGGTGACGTCCGCAGCGGCTCAATCAAACGGGTCGCGTCCGCGGTCGGTGAGGGTTCCATGGCGGTTCGCCTGATCCACGAGCACCTTGCCAGGTACGGATATGCGGCCGATCGGCCGCGGTTCGGCACGTGAGTCCGGAGGACATCGTCATGTTGGAGAAACTCGGCCGTCACCTGTGGGCAGTGGCGCTCCGCGGCGTCGTCGCGATCGTGTGCGGTGCGCTCGCCCTCGCCCGGCCCCGGGATCACCGCTTTCGCGTTGGTCATCGTCGTCGGCGCCAACGCGTTGTTTGGACGGCGCGTTCACCCTGGCCGTATCACGCTGCTGATGCTCGGCCTGCGTCTGCGCCGTCAGCGGCGCCACGATCCGGCAGCGGCCGGGTACCACCGTCGACCTGCCACCACCTGATTGCGTAAGGCCGGCGGTCAGGACATGCGATCCGCAGCGGCCGGACCCGCCATGGAGCCGCCGCAGCGTGCCGCGGACGACCGTGCGGTCGGCGCCCTGGAACTGTTCTTCGACTTGGTCTTCGTCTACTCGATGTCGCAGGTGACGCATCTGATCGAGGAACACCCCTCGTGGACCGGGTTCAGTCATGGTCTCCTGGCACTGGTGGCGATCTGGTGGGCGTGGGTCTGCTACGCCTGGCTGACCAACACCTCGGCGGAGTCGGGCAACCCGGCAAGAACGCTGATCTTCCTCGCCATGTCCGCGATGCTGGTTGCGTCCAGCTCCCTGGTCGGGGCGTTCGGCGACGAGGCAATGACGTTCGCGCTGGCGCTCCTCACGGTGCGCCTGCTGCATGTCGTGTTGCTGATCTACTCGGCGGGCGGGGACACGCGGCGGCGACGCACCTTCCTGCGACTGCTGCCGACCCTGCTCAGCGGCCCGGGACTCGTCGTGCTGGCCGCGACCCAGGAGCCGCCCCTGCGGGAGTGCTGTGGCTCGGTGCGGTGCTCGTGGACTTCGGCGGCCCGGCCCTGTTCGGCATGGGCGGCTTGCACGTGCGGCCCGGCCACTTCGTCGAACGCCACGGCTTGATCGTGATCATCGCGCTCGGCGAATCCATCTATCAGATGGGCAGGGCGGCCATCGGCGGCCTGCGCAGGGCCGACGTTCTGGTCGCCGTGGTGCTCGGTGTTCTTGTCTCGGCTGCGATGTGGTGGGCCTACTTCGGGCTGAAGCACGGTGCGGCGGCACGGCTGCGCCGGGCTTCGGCACCCGAGCGGGCCCGGCTCGCCCGGGACGCATACAGCTATCTGCACCTGCCGCTGATCGCCGGCATCGTCTGGTACAGCCTGGGGGTGGGTGAGGCGATCGCCCATCCCGACGAACCGCTGCAACCGCTGGCCGGATTGTCCCTCTGCGGCGGCACCGCGCTGTTCTACGCCGGCGAGGTGCTGTATCGATGGCGTGATCACCACGAGATCGCCACCGACCGCCTGGTGACCTCGGTCGTCCTGGTCGCGCTCATCCCGATGGCGCCGGTCGTGCACGCGCTGACCATCCTGGTCGCCGTCACGGCGGTCAGCGTCGCTTTCGTGGCGTGGGAAATATGGCGGCAGCCGGAGATCGGCGGAGCACGTCCCCAGCCAGACTGACCGCTGCCGGACTTTCTCGCCCGACGGCCTGCCTATGAATGCCGCACTGTCTACGCCGACGGAACGGCCCGGGTCCAGCTTGAACGAGGCCGACATCGGTTCGTGCGCCGCTACGACGCGGACGGACGGCCGCTGCAGCCACCGCGAACGTGGTGGCTACGCGTGGATGCGGCCCGTGGTGTCGGCCAGCCGGGCGCCGCTGCCGCCCCACCGCATGGCGGTGATCTCGGCTGCGATGCTGACCGCGGTCTCCTCGGGGGTGCGTGCGCCGAGGTCGAGGCCGATCGGCGAGGCCAGCCGGTCGATCGCCGCGGGGGAGAGTCCGGTCGCGCGTAGCCGGGCGAGCCGGTCGTCGTGGGTGCGCCGGGAGCCCATGGCACCCACGTACGCCACCGGCAGGTTCAGAGCTAGTTCCAGCAGTGGAACGTCGAACTTCGGGTCGTGCGTCAGGACGCAGACGACGGTCCGGGCATCGATTCGTCCGGCCGCGACCTCCGCGGCGAGGTAGCGCTGCGGCCAGTCCACCACGACCTCGTGCGCGTGCGGGAAGCGGCGCGGCGTGGCGAAGACGGGTCGCGCGTCGCAGAGGGTCACCCGGTAGCCGAGGAACTCCCCGATGCGGGTCACGGCCGCGGCGTGGTCGTTGGCGCCGAAGACGAGCATCCGGGCGGGCGGGGCGAACGACGTGACGAGCACCGCGGTGTCGGTGCCGCGACGTTCGCCGTCGGAACCGTAGCGCAGCAGAGCGGTGCGGCCGCCGGCCAGCAGCCCGCGGGCGTCGGCGGTGGCGGCGTCGTCGAGGCCCGGCGTGCCGAGCGTGCCGTGCCGTTGTTCACCGGTCAGGACGATGTGCCCGCCGTCGTCGTGCACGTGGGTGAGCAGTGCCGCCGGGATGCCTGTTCGCAGCGCGTCCGCGAGCCGGTCCAGTTCGGGGAACGTCTCTCGGTCGACCCGCTCGACGTAGAGCTCGATGGTGCCGCCGCAGGGCAGGCCGACCTCGAACGCGTCATCATCGGCGACGCCGAAGTGGACGGTGCGCGCCCGCGTTGTCTCGGCGACCTCCCGGCAGAGTTCGTAGACGGCCGCCTCGACGCAGCCGCCGGAGACGCTGCCGGCGACGGTGCCGTCCGCGGCGACGATCATGGTGGCGCCGGGTTGGCGGGGCGCGCTGGACCACGTGGCGGTCACCGTGGCGAGCCCGACCGGTTCGCCACGGCTCCACCGCGGCAGCAGTTCCTCGAGTACGTCACGCATGGCACCTCATCGGTCCGCTGGACTTGCTATTACAGTACGTTCTCGTATCGTAGGTCCATGAGATCCACGGCGCACCGCGTGCACGAGGCTTGTGTCGACTACCTGAGCGAGTACGGGTATTCGACGCTGACCCTCGACGCGCTCGCAGAGCGTGCCAGGACGCCACTGCCGCCGCTCGTGCAACGATGGGGCGACCGGCGGGCCGTGGTCGTGGAGTCGGTCGGCAGGCTGATGAAGGCCGGGCCGGCCGACCCCGACACCGGCGCCTTCAAGACCGACATCATCCAGCAGGCGACGACCTTCGTCCGTTCGATCGCCGGCCATTCGGCGGAACTGCTCGGCGCGATGATCGAGGTGGATCGGCTCGATCCACTCGTCTGCGAGCGGCTGGCCACCTACGGCGGTAGCCACGGACTGTCGCTGCCGAGCGCCTCGCTCGAGCGTGCGCGCGCCCGACAGGAGATCGCGCCGGACTCCACGAACAGCGCCTACGAGGACATCGTCCCCAGGGTCATCGTGGCCCGTCGCATGTCGCACCAGGACGTGGACGCGCAGTTCATCGAGGAACTGGTGGATTCCGTGGTCCTGCCGGCATACGGATACGGAGGCTGAACGATGGCACACGAGGGAATCAGTACGGCCGAGGTCACGGTTCGCGTCAACGGGCAGAGCCGATCGGCGGACATCGACACCCGCACGTCCCTGCTCGACCTGCTGCGCGACCGGTTCCGGCTCACCGGCACCAAGTGGGGGTGCAACCAGGGCGGTTGTGGCGCCTGCACCGTCCTGGTCGACGACCAACGCACGCTGTCCTGTCTCATGCTGGCCGTGCAGGCCGACGGGCGCGAGGTCACCACCATCGAAGGGCTCGGCGACGCAGCCGCGCTGCACCGGCTTCAGGAGGCGTTCATCGCCCATGACGGCTTCCAGTGCGGCTACTGCACGGCCGGCCAGATCTGCTCCGGCGTGGCACTCGCGGGGGAGGCTGCCGCGGGTGTGCCCAGCGTGGTGACGCAGGATCTACGGGCCGAGACGGTCGAACTGTCGGTCGAGGAGATCCGCGAACGGATGAGCGGAAACCTGTGCCGCTGCGGCGCGCACAACGGCATCGTCGCCGCTGTCTCGGAGGTGTACGGGTCGTGAGGGAGTTCACCTACACCAAGGCGGCGGACGCCGCGGAGGCGGTGCGCCTGGCCGCCGCCGGGGCGCGGTATCTGGGTGGCGGCACCAATCTCGTCGACCTCATGCGCGAGGAGATCGAACGGCCGACCGCGCTGGTCGACGTCTCCGGCCTGGCGCAGGGGATCACCGAGCATCCCGACGGGAGCGTGGAGATCGGCGCGGCCACCCGCAACACCGCTGTCGCCGCCCATCCGCGGATCAGGCGTGACTATCCGGTACTGGCCCGCGCCATCGTCAGCGGCGCGTCGGGGCAGATCCGCAACGCCGCCACGGTTGGCGGGAACCTGTTGCAGCGCACCCGGTGCCCGTACTTCTACGACGTGGCCGCGCGCTGCAACAAGCGCGAGCCCGGCTCCGGCTGCGACGCGCGGCAGGGCTTCCACCGCACGCACGCGGTCCTCGCCACGAGCGCACACTGCATCGCGACGCATCCCTCCGACATGTGCGTGGCGCTGGTCGCGCTCGATGCGCAGGTGCACATTCTCGGCCCGGCCGGTGCGCGCGTCGTCGCGGTGGCGGATCTGTACCGCGACCCGGGGGAGACCCCGCACCTGGAGACCGTGCTCGGACCGGCCGAACTCATCACGGCCGTGCGGCTGCCCCGTGCCGTCGACGGGGCCGTATCGACCTACCGCAAGGTGCGCGACCGGACGAGCTACGCCTTCGCCCTGGTCTCCGTCGCCGCTGTACTGCGCGTGGTCGACGCCACCGTGGCGGACGTGCGGATAGCGCTGGGCGGCGTCGCGTCGCGGCCATGGCGGGCGCGGGTCGCCGAACGGGAACTGCTCGGCGCGCCGGCGGAGCCGGACACCTTCAAACGCGCCGCCGAAGCCGAGTTTCGGAGCGCGCGACCGTTGCCGGACAACGCGTTCAAGGTGAGCCTGGCGCCGCGGGTGGTCGCCGACGTCCTGAAGGGATTGAGCGGATGAGCATGATGCAACGGGCGACCGAGGCGCTCAACCGGACTCTGCCCGACCGCGACGTCGATCCGTTGACGACGGCGAGGCGCGTCGTCGGTCAGCCGGTGTCGCGCGTCGACGGCCCGGCCAAGGTAACCGGCGGCGCGGCGTTCACCGCGGACGTCGACCTGCCCGGGATGGCGTTCGCGAGCCTGGTGCCGAGCCGGATCGCGCGTGGTCGAATCCGTCGCATCGACGTGACACGGGCCGCCGCCGCGCCCGGCGTGATCGGTGTCGTGACGCACGACAACGCGCCCCGGATGGACACGCCGGTGCTCATGACGCTGACGGCCAAGGGCTGCGCGTTCATCGACGTGGCGCCGTTGCAGGACGACGTCGTGCGCTGGAACGGCCAAGCGGTCGCGGTTGTGGTGGCCGAGTCGCAGGAGTGTGCGGACGCGGCCGCGCACCTCGTGCACGTCGAGTACGACGCCGATGCCGCGCGGACCTCCTTCGGCGACCTGCAGTCCGAAGCGGTCTTCCCCGCCGACGTGCTCGGCGAGCCACCGGAAATCACCCGGGGCGACGTCGACGGCGCGCTCGCCGGGGCCGCGTTCGTCGTCGACGAGGTCTACTCGACCCCGCAGCACCACCACATGGCGATCGAACTGCACGCGACCGTCGCGCGGTGGACCCCCGAAGGCAAGTTGCACGTGTGGGACTCGACCCAGGCACTTGTGCGCACCCGGCACAGCCTCGCGCACGCCATGGGGTTGCCGGAGGAGGATGTGACGGTGACATGCCGGGCCGTGGGCGGCGGCTTCGGCAACAAGACGGTGTGGGACCACCAACTGCTGTGTGTGGCCGCGGCACGGGTGACGGGCCGGCCCGTCCGGCTCGCGCTGCGGCGCAAGGACGCGTTCCGGATGACCGGCGGCCGGGCCCCGAGCCGGCAGCGGGTCGCACTCGGCGCCGACGCCGCAGGACGGCTGCGGGCGCTGGTGCACGACAGCGTGACCGGCATCGTCCACGAGAACTCTCCCGAGCAGGTCTCGGTGCCGGCGCGGCACCTCTATGCGGCGGACACGTACCGGATCGGGCAGAAGAAGGTCGTGCTGGACGTCGTCCCGAACGCCTCCATGCGCGCTCCCGGCGACTCGATCGGGTCGTTCGCGCTCGAGTCGGCCATCGATGAGTTGGCGAGCCGTGTCGGGCTCGACCCGATCGAGTTGCGCCGCCGCAACGAGCCGGCCGTCGACCCCACCGATGGGACCAGGTTCTCCAAGCGTCACCTGATCGAGGCCTACCGGCGGGGAGCCGAACGCTTCGGCTGGCAGGAGCGCAACCGGGTGCCCGGCGGACAGCGCGACGGGAGGTGGCTGGTCGGGCACGGCACCGCGTCGGCGTTCTACCCGTACATCAGGATGCCCGGCGGCAAGGTGCGAATCCGTATCACTGCCGACGGGCGCGCGATCGTGTCTGCCGCGGCCAACGACATGGGTATGGGTACCGAGACGGTGCAGGTGCAGCAGGCCGCCGAGCGGCTCGGGCTCCCGATCGACCGGGTCGGCTTCGAGTTCGGCGACACGACCCTGCCGGAGAGCCCGATCGCCGCCGGCTCGGCGCAGACGGCCAGCCTCGTGATCACCGTCGCCGCGGCGGCGGAGGAACTCAAGAAGGTGTTGCTCAAGCGGGTGCCCCGGCGCAGCGCTCTGTACGGGCTCAAGCCGAACGACGTCGTGTACCGCGACGGCGGCCTGCGTCACGCCGGCGACCCGTCCCGGGCGGCCACGTTCGAGGAGTTGGTGGGCGAGGCCGAGTACGTCGAGGCCGTCGGCTCCTCCCCGATGCTGCCGCTGGAGTTCATGAAGTACTCGATGCACGGCTACGGCGCGCACTTCTGCGAGGTCCGCGTCGACGCGGTGACCGGGGAGACGCGCGTGTCGCGGTGGGTCGCCTGCATCGACGCCGGGCGCATCATCAACCCGAAGACGGCCGCGAGCCAGATCCGTGGGGCGGTCATCATGGGCGTCGGCAGCGCCCTGATGGAGGAAGGGCTGGTCGACCGCCGGACGGGACGCACGGTCAACGCCTCCGCGGCGGAATACCACGTGCCGGTGCACGCCGACGTGTGCGACATCGACGTCATCTTCCTCGACCTGCCGGATCCGCTGACGCCGATGGGTGTCCACGGGGTAGGAGAGATCGGCATCGTCGGCGTCGCCGCCGCGGTCGCCAACGCGGTGTACAACGCGACCGGCGTGCGGGTGCGCGACCTGCCGATCACGCTGGACAAGATTTTCACCGGGAGTGGCGCGTCATGAGTCCACGCGGCCGCCGCCCGGTGCCCGGGCGGGGCGAGGAGATCATGGACGTCGCGCTCACCATGGTGGCGGAGGTGGGCTACGCCGCCGTGACCATCGACGCGGTGGTGGCCCGCGCACGGGCCTCGAAGACGACCGTCTACCGCCGCTGGGCGGACAAACGGGCCCTCGTGGCGGCGGCGATGGGCACCGGGCCACGGGCGCAGCCGTTCGACGTGCCGGACACCGGCTCGCTGCGCGGCGACCTCATCGCGTACGCCCGGGCGCTCGCCGCCGTCATCGACGGCTTCGAGGGACGCCTGATCCTCGGCATGTCCCAGGCCGTGCTGGAGGACGCGGCGCTGCGCGCCAGCGTCCAGGAACGGTCCAAGCGCATCGCCCCGCAGTTGGACCGCCGGGTCCTCGAACGCGCGCGCGAGCGCGGCGAACTGCGCAGCGCCGAGCAGCCGCCGATCCTCGGCGAGGTCGCCTCGTCCCTGCTGGTGTATCGCCTCGTGTGCGGCCTGCCGGTCGACGACCTCTTCGTCGCGCACCTCGTGGACGACATCCTGCTGCCGGCCCTGCGCCACGGCGGCGGCCCCGCCGGCCCGTAGGGACCTGATCAGAGGACGGATCGCGACGGAGACGCCGACGCCGCATCGGCCCACCGGACGGAACCGCTCAGGGCCGGCAGGAAGGCGCGCGTCACCGCCCGAGGAAAGCCTGTGCGATCGCGGAACACGTGGTGTCCGTCCTCGGTGAGTTGCATCTCAATGTCGGGCCGGACAGGGCGTGTGCTCGACCCGGCCCCAGGGCCGTGCCGACTCCCGCCGCGGCTGCTCGACGCTGGTCAAGGACGAGGTGCCCGACGCGGTGTACGTCACCTGCCCGAGACGCTCAGTCGATGACGGCGAGGGCTACCGCGGCCAACACGACGATCGCGAGGATCGTCCGGCGGTGGCGCATCCACCCGGATCCGTCCCGCCCGAGCAGCACCGCCAGCGTCGTCCGCAGCCGGGCCAATGACGTGGCCAGGACGGCCGCGGCCGACGTTTCCGACCGCGGCAGGTCGAGCACCAGCGCGTCGAGCTCGTGGCCGTACCGGGCGGCGTACGCGGCGGTGACGCGCTCGTCCAGTTCGTCCATCGTCAAGTACCCGGCGGCGGCCGCGTCGCGCAGCCGCCCGGACGTCCGCTCCCGGTCGGCGTCGCAGCACCGGATGCCGTCAGCCGGACGAAGGGCCGAAGATTCTGTCATGACACCGGATGATGCCGGATCGACCTGAAAGACTGCTTAAAGCCGCGAGCGCGGCGGCAGCCTCGGCCCGCACGACCGCCGCCCGTTCCGCCACCGGCACGCCTTACCGGGACGGACGGCGATCGTGACCGGTCCGGTGACCAGCCGCGAGGTACGCAACGCAACCGGGTCTTGGCCCTGGTCGTGGCCGTACTGCCGGGGCGGGCGGCCGGCGGTTCCTACGTGCCGTGCGAGGAGACCGCCGCCCGTGCGTGAGTGGTCGTGGTTCAGCCGCCGGTGATGACGCTGTCGGTGGCGAGGTGTTCGGTGCGTTGCCGGATCAGCGTGCGGAGCTGTTCGACGTCGGTGGCGCCCTTCTGCGCGTCGTATCCGTCCACAGTGGACAGTACCGTGCTGATGCTGTCGAGAGCGTTCGCCGCGGCGCCGTTCGCGTAGATCTTGCGGTAGAGGTCGCGGTAGGCGTTCTCGTAGACGCTCTTGAACGCGGTGCTGGCCAGGAAGCGTTCCTTGAGTTTGTGGCCGCCCAGCCCGCCGATGCCACGGCCGCCCTGCCCACCGGGAGCGTTGCCACCCGGCGGCTGCATTCCCTCGGGCGGCTGCATGCCTTCCGGTAGCGGGAAGTCCTGCGGCGGCTGGAAGTCCTGCGGTGCGCCGCCGTTCTGCGGGAAGCGGCCGCCGCCCATGCGGCCCTGCTCGTTCGGGCCCTGGGTGGCGTTGCCCGAGAAGGTGAGGTTGTAGTCCCAGCCGACCACGGAGAACTTCTTCGTCGTCAGGTCGTACCAGAGGTAGTAGTTGCGCCCGGGTCCGGCCATGTCGTCGAAGTTGAGCAGCAGGTTCTGGATCGCGGTGTACCGGGCGAACGACTCCACGTCGATGTGTTCGGCCAGGTGCGCGTCGAACTCCGCGTCGCTGCTGGTGCTCACCCACCTGATCAGGTTGATGACGGGTTGCAGATCCTGGCTGCCCTTCATCGTGATCTGTTTGAAGTCGGCGGCGTACGCGGTGGGGTCGTCGCCCTTGTCGGTGAAGCTGCCGGAGGCCAGGCTCTTGTAGAGCACACCGTGCCCGCCCAGGGTGTCGGCGAAGCCCTCGTCGGGATGTTCCACGAGCAGTCGTGCCGTGGTCGGCCGGTCGTTGACGGTGAAACCGGTGTACGCGTAACGCTGTGCGGTCTGCCCGGCCGCGGCGAGGGTGTGCAGCGACACGGCCTCGTTGAGCACCGTGCTGCCGCCGCCCATGCCGGCGACCCGCACGGCGATCTCCCGGTGGCCCTGGTAGCGGCGCCCGTCGACGAACTCGTCGAAGCGGATCAGCCACGGCAGGGTCTCCGGTTCCTCGGCCTTGAGCGAGGCCCGGCCGAAGCCGCCGCCCTGCGCGCCGCCCGGGCCCCCGCCCTGGGCACCGCCGGGAGGGGCACCGCCCTGTGCGCCGCCGGGGAAGCCGCCGCCGGGAGCGTTGGGCTGGCGCTGCTGGGCACCGCCGGCGTCGGGACGGCCGGCGCCGAAGCCGTTCGGGCGGGACTTGCCGTCGCGGGTGAGCCCGGCGAGGGTGGAGTTGCCCTTGAGTCGGATGCCGACGCTGGCGATGCGAGTGCCGTCGATGGTGATGTCGGCCTCGAGGAAGTCCTTCTCGCCCTCGTCCCAGAACTCGTCGAGCAGCCGCTGATAGTCGCTGTCGCGGAAGGTCAGGCTGACCCTGTGCGCCACCGACGCGTCGAACAGGTCGACGGTGCCCGCGATGTCCTGTGTGACTGGATCCTCGGCGCTGTCGCTGGTGCTGGTGACCAGCGGCGCCACCCGGACGGTGCTGAACACCACGGCGCAGACGCCCAGGAACAGCGCGCAGGTGGCCAGCAGCTTCCAGTAGTGCCGCACCCGCACCGGTATCCGGTGAACAAGTCGACTGCGAGGCTCGGCCATCACAGGTCCGTCTGGTCGTAGCCGGTCAGCACGGTCACCCGCTGGCCGCCGGTGCGCTCGCTCAGAGCCGAGATGAGCTGACCCGGTTCGTGGCCCTTCTTGAGCTTGACGGTGTACATCAGCTCGGTCAGCGCACCGCCGCGGATCGACTCCATGCTGACCAGTTCGAACTCGCTGGTGTGCGCGATGAGCGCGTCCTGCACGTGCTCGGTGTAGTTGCCGTCCGGCGGCACCTGTACCTTGACCACCTGACGCTGGATGTTCGAGGCGAACCAGTTGAACCGGTACATCACCAGGATGACGAGGCTGATCGCGACGGCGGCGACGATCGCCAGCGTGTAGAAGCGCGTGCCGGCGGCCATCCCGACGCCCATCACCAGAAAGATGAAGCCGACGTCGCGGGTCTCCTTGATGGCATTGCGGAAACGCACCACCGACAGCGCCCCGACGAGCGCGAACGCCCGCGCGATGTTCGAACCCACCACCAGCATGATCAGCGAGATGAGCATGCCGAGGATGACCAGCGTCTGCACATAGGACTGGCTGTAGGAGATGTTGCGGTGGGTGAACCGGTAGACCCAACCGATCCCGGCACTGAGCAGGAACGACAGCGTCAGCGCGATGGCGATGTCGCCGACACTGAAGGTGCCGGAAAGATCCTGGACGTCGAACGGCATGGGTCAGACCTCACTCAGGGAAGGAATATCGTCGACAACATGGAAGACAGAGCGCGGCGCCCGGCCGAACGCCTCGACGCTCTGGCAGTACTTGGAAACGCGCACCACCGACATGTTCAGCTCGGCGGCGAGATCGGTGAGCCAGTACGGCACCCGCTCGTTGGCCTTGAACTCGACCACCGACAGCCGGGCCGGCACGATGAGCCGGTTCTCCGCGTCCGCGCCGAGCGCGAAGTCGCGGTCCCGGCCGCGGATCCGGTGGTCGATGGTGACCCGCAGCCCGGCGTCCGCGTCCCGCCCGACAAAGGCCTCCCGCTGGTAACCGGTCATCGCCACCGGGCGCAGGTCCAGGCCGCAGATCAGTTCCAGGACCTCTTCCAGGAACGCCCGCTGCTCCGGCTCGTGCTCGACCATGACCCGCCCGTCGCACAGTTCCCGCGCCAGGCGGTACGGCAGCGCCACCCGGCGCTTCTGGGTGACCCGGTTGACCCGCTGCTTGATCTCGACGAAGACGGTCGAGTCGTCGTCGACGGTGAACCGGTCGCCGTAGTGGCGCACCCGCAGCTTGCGCCGGAAGCGCAACCCTTCGATCTTCTCCCAGTAGAAGCGCAGGTCGCGGGTGTCGTAGTAGACGCTCCACACCCCGTAGCCGCCGCTGACGCCGTGGCTGTCGAGGTCGAGCCGGCCGGCGAGTTCCGCCCGCAGTTCCGGGACCGCCGCGCTGGGCAGCACGTACTTGATCTCGTATCGATTGAACGCGTGCAGCTTGCTCGGCGCGCGCAGTGCGTGGCCGGCGTGGTCGTCGCTGCGCGGCCCGCCCGCGTCGGCCGGCGTCCGGCCGGAATCCGGCGGCTCCGCGGTGACTGTGCGATCCGGCGCAACCGCGCGTCGTCGGAACGGCAATCGCATAGCTTCAGCCCATCTCGTAGAGTCACGGACGAACAAGGACGAAAGCACCTGGACCTCAAAGCCGGCTTTGAACGAGCTTCAAACCGCATATGAATGCCAGGTGTACGGCAAACCAACACAACCTTGGCTTTCGTGCACGCGGCGCAGCGTCCTCCAGCCGTGGTAACGCCGTTCGGCCGCAATACCACGGATGCAGTACCGGGCCTCGCGGCCTACCACGGCCGGACGACGCGCGCGCCGTGGCTGACCGCCTACGTTTCGGGAGTGGAGTTGACCGTGGTGCGCCAGGCACGGACGGCCGCGCGGCGGTATCCCCAGCTGCTCGACGCCCTGCTCGGCTGCGCCCTCGTCAGCCCGATCGTGCTCGCGGCGACCGCCGCCGCGCCGCACCATCCCCGCCCGTCCGTCGCGACGACCGGCGTCTTCGCCGTCGTGCTCGCCTTCCTCGCCGTGGCCGGGCGGCGGTTGTGGCCGTTGCCGATCCTGGTGGTCACCGGCGTCGCGGCCCTCGGCTACATCGTCGTGACCCGCGTCCAGCAACCGGTCCTCGTGATGGCACTCGTGGTCCTGACCTACACCGTCGCCGCACGCACCGACCGGCGCACCACCTGGCTGGCGGCCGGCACACTCGCCGTCTCGCTGTGCACCGCCGGGCTTCTGCTCACGGCGAGCAGCTGGTGGGGTCCGAACATCATCGGCGTGCTGGCCTCCCTGGGTATGGCCGCCTCGATCGGCGACGCCACCCGCAGCCGTCGCGCCTACGTCGTCGAGGTCGAAGAACGCGCCCGCCGCGCCGAACGCAGCCGCGAGGAAGAGGTCCACCGCCGCGTCGTCGAGGAGCGCATGCGCATCGCCCGCGAACTCCACGACGTCGTCAGCCACCACATCGCCGTCATCAACGTGCAGGCGGGCGCCGCCGGCCACGTCCTGGACCGACAACCACAGGCGGCCCGCAGCGCGCTGGAACACATCCGCCGCGCCTCCGACACCGTGCTACGGGAACTCTCCTCCGTCGTTGCCGTCCTGCGCCAAGCCGACGACCTCGACCTGTCCACCGAACCGGTACGCGGCCTGGCCCGCCTCCCCGAACTCCTCGACGCCCTCCACGCCGCCGGCCTCACGATCGAACACCGCCAGCACGGCGACGCCCGGAACCTGCCGGCCGTCGTCGACCTCGCCGCCTACCGCATCGTGCAGGAAGCACTCACCAACGCCCACAAGCACGGCACCGGCACGGCCCGCCTCCGCATCGCATACCTCGCCGAGAACATCCACATCGAGATCTCCAACCCGGTCGCGAGCACCGGCCCCGGAGCGGGGATCGGATACGGCATCGTCGGCATGCGGGAACGCGCGGCGACCGCCGGCGGAACCCTCACCACCGAAGCCGCCCAGGGCCGGTTCGTGCTCCGTGCCGCGCTGCCCGCCCCCGCGGAAGTCCGCAGCCCGTGACCGTCCGCGTCCTGCTCGCAGACGACCAGGCCCTCATCCGCGGCGGCTTCCGACTCATCCTCGACACCGAACCCGACATCGAGGTCGTCGCCGAGGCCGTGAACGGCCGCGAAGCCGTCGACCTCGCCCGAACCGCTCGCGCCGACGTGGTTCTCATGGACATCCGCATGCCGACCATGGACGGCCTCGAGGCGACCCGCCGCATCGTCGCCGACGACAACCTGGCCGGCGTACGGATCCTCATCCTCACCACGTTCGACAACGACGACAACGTCGTGAAGGCCCTGCGCGCCGGCGCCGCCGGATTCCTCGGCAAGAACGTAGAGCCCGCCGAACTCGTCCGCGCCGTGCGCACCGTCGCCGCCGGAGAGGCACTGCTCTCGCCCAAAGCCACCCGCGCCCTCATCGGCAGATTCCTCAGCCAACCGGAACCGAGCGAACCGGCCGACAGCGCACCGTTCGACACCCTCACCGACCGCGAACGCGAAATCCTCACCCTCGTCGCGCACGGCCTGTCCAACGACGACATCGCCGAACGCCTCTACGTCTCCCCGCTCACCGCCAAGACACACGTCAACCGCACAATGACCAAGTTGGCCGTCCGCGACCGCGCCCAACTCGTCGTCCTCGCCTACCAACACGGGCTCGTTCGCCCCGGCGACGGGCCCCCGTAACAGCCTCGGCCACGCCGGCCGGTCGCCAATCGTCAGATCATGGCCAGCGCCCCACCGGAGCCGCCGGCCGGGTCCTCAGTGCCTGTGAAATAAGGGGCTCAGGCCGCTGTGTGGCGGGGTCCGGTCGGGTGAGGCATCGGGTGATCATGGCCCACTGGAGCATCGCGGCGTGGTGGGCGGGGTGTCGTTCGAGGCGGACACCTCAGCTCGTGACGTCCGTCCCCGCCGGGGCCTCGACCTGCCAGCGTGCGACCTTGTCGGCGCGGACCACGGCGCTCCAGCGCGCGGGTCCGGCCAGCGCGGGTTCGCGGCACTCGGACCAACCGTCGACGGTGACGACGCCGCGGACCGCGGAGACGGCCTCGAAGTGGTTGCGGTAGTCGGGAAACGCCGCGAAGAAGCCGCGCCACACCTCCGTGCACTCCGCCTTGCCGACCACCACCGCGCCCGCGCCGTCGACGAAGGCGTGGTCGTCGGTCATCAGCGCGGCGAGGCCCTCCAGATCGCCGTGGTTGATGCGATCGTTGAACGCGATCACCACCGCGCGCGCCTCGTACTTCATGGTGTTGCTGTAGTCCACGTCGCCGTCGCCGAAGCGATCCAGCAGGATCGCGTGGTTCCCGGGGAACAGCGCCTCCAGGCGGGGCAGCCGCACCGGCCGTGGCAGCGGCGCCGGCGCGGGACCGAGGTCGTCCTCCATCGTCTCCCCGACCCGTTCCACCTCGTCGTAGAGCCCGTCCTCGTCGCCGGTGACCTCCTCGTAGGCCGTGTGCGCGGCGAACTGCACGCCCTCTGCCTGGAAGGTGAACTCGTCGAGCCGGCCGGCCGCCATCAGCCGCACGGCCGGATGGTCGGCCAGGTTGTCCGGGTCGGCCGTCACGAGGTCGAACCAGTGGCGGCCGAGGCCGACGATCCCCGCACAGAAGTCGGTGAAACCGTCGTCGCCGACGCCGAGTGTCATCAGGTACACGGCCTTGTGGATGCCGTCGTGGTCCGCCACCCGGCCCTGCAACGCGGCGAACCGGACCTCGAACGCGGCGATCTCCGGCGGGCTCAGCCGCGCCAGCCGCGCCACCAGCGCATCGGTCAACAGGGCGTCGAGGGAGTACTCCGACTCGCTGTCACACTCGTTCCAGTCGATGTCGATGTCGGCGCGTGCCGCCTCGATGATCTCCCAGCACCGGTCCGTGTCCACACCGGCATGGTCGCACCCCGCCGGTCCGGAGGGGTGCCCGCCACCGCGCACGCACGGCCGGATCGAGGTCACGGCGTGAACTCCGGCAGGGTCAGGGCCGAATCAACTCAGGTTTGGCGACCGCGCTCCGCGCGTTGCCCTCGACCGTCTCCAGCGGGCCGACGCCGCCGGCGAGCAGCCACAGGTAGTCGCCGACACCTGGCGGGATGTCTGCGACATCGCCCGCACGGGCGCGGACCGGCCGCCGGTCGGCCAGGACTTCACCGGCTGGAATTCCTCCTCCGCCAACACCCCCGATCCCGGAGCGGATGGTGAGGGCAGGAGCCAGCGGTCGGGGTCATCTCATGGGATGTCTCCCGCGACGTCAGGGGGTGGGTGCGGTGGCGGTGAAGGTGTAGCGGCCGGACGTCAGCCGCAGGGTCGCCCGGGCAGCGGTGCGTTCGACCCGGAGGACACCGGGCGCCCCGGCCGCGGGGAGGTCACCCTCGCGCAGGGAGTCCGGGTCCGGGGTGGGTACTTCCAGGACGGCGGTGCAGCCGGGCGGCACCGTCACGTCGACGGTGAGCAGACCGTGCTCCAGCGACCATCCACAGTGGACTGTTCCGCGGACGGTCTCCTGTTCGGCGCGGGCCCAGGTGAGCCGCCCCCCGGGCAGCGGCCGCAGCAGCAGTTCCCGGTACGCGACGGAGTCCGGGGACTGGTCGATGCCGGCGACCCGGCCGTAGAGCCAGTCACCGACACTGCCGAGGCTGTAGTGGTTGAACGAGTTCGTCGCCGGCGACTGAAAGCCGTTGTGTGCGGTCCAGCCGTCCCAGCGTTCCCAGATCGTCGTGGCGCCGTGGCGGATCGAGTAGCCCCATGACGGGTACTCGTCCTGGTGCAGCAGCGCGTAGGCGAGGTCGGCGCGGCCGTGTTCGGACAGCACCGGGCACAGCAGCGCCACACCGACGAAGCCGGTCGTGAGCCGGTTGCCGCGCTTGTCGAGGTCGGCGGCGAGATGCGCCACGGCGGCGGGCACCAGCCGCGGCGGCAGCAGCCCGAAGGCGAGCGCGAGCAGGTAGCCGGTCTGGGTGCCACCGGTGACGGTGCCGTCGCCGTCCACATAGGACTCGACGAACGCGTCACGGATGCCGGTGTGCAGCGCGCGGTGTTCGGCGGCGTCGCCGTGGCGGCCCAGAACGGCGGCCGCCTCGGCGACGATCTGCGCGCTGCGCGCGAAGTAGGCGGTGGCGAGCAGATCCCGTGGGGTCGTCGCGTCGATCTGCAGCCAGTCGCCGTAGGAGTTGCCGGTGCGGTGGCGCCAGCGCAGGTCGGGGTTGTGCCGGCGGATGTGCGCGACCCAGCCGCGCATCGCCTCGTAGGACTCCGCCAGCGCGGCGCGGTCGCCGTAGGCGCGCCACAGGTACCAGGGGATGATGACGCCGCCGTCGCCCCATGCGGGCGCGCCCTCGCGGTACAGGGCGACCACGGGCGCGACGTCGCGGAAGGCGCCCTCGGCGGTGCGTCCCGACACGACGTCACGCATCCAGCGGGCGAAGAACGCGGAGACGTCGGCGTTGCGGCCGGCCGTCGGGGCGAAGATCTGGGCGTCGGCGAGCCAGCCGAGGCGTTCGTCGCGCTGGGGGCAGTCCGTGGGAACGGCGACGAAGTTGCCGCGCTGGCCCCATTCGATGTTCGCCTGCAGGCGGTTGACCGCCGGATCCGAACATTCGAAGCGGCCCGTCCAGGGGATGTCGCTGTGCAGCACGACTGCGGCTATGTCGGGCGGTGCCAGTTCCCCCGGATAATCCTGGACCTCGACGTAGCGGAAGCCGTGGAAGGTGAAGCGGGGCTCGAACACCTCGGTGTCGTCGCCGGCGGCGACGTAGCGGTCGGTCGCCTCGGCGCGGCGCAGGTTGGCGACGTAGAGCGCGTCGCCGTCGAGAATCTCGGCGTGGCGTAAGGTGATCCGCTGCCCGGCGGCGGCACCGCGGACGGTGAGGCGGACCCGACCGACGAGATTCTGCCCGAAGTCGACGATGTGCCGGTCCGGCCCGGGGCGGTGCACGGTGACGGCCGCGAGCTCACGGGTGACCCGCACGGGATGGTCGGGCTCGGCCACGAGCGGCCCGGGATCGGTGTCCAGGACGGCGACCGGCGCGAGCGCGTCCTCGCGCCGGCGGGCGTCGACGTGCTCGCCCATCAGCAGGTCCGAGACGACGATCGGGCCTTCGCCCTCGGTCCACGTGTCGTCGGTGGCTATGACGCGGCGGGATCCGTCGGCGAAGTCGAGCACCAGCTGCGCGAGGTAGGCGGTCGTGTCGCCGTAGTGCAGGGCCGGGCGGCGCGGGTCGAAGCCGACGTAGCCGGACCACCAGCCGTCGGCGACCACGGCGCCCAGGACGTTGTCGCCCGTGCGCAGCGTGTCGGTGACGTCGTATGTCTGGTACTGCAGCCGGACGTGGTAGTCGGTCCAGCCGGGCGCGAGTTCGTGGTCGCCGACCCTCGTCCCGTTGAGGCGGGGCTCGTACACCCCGCGCGCCGTCGCGTACAGCCGGGCCCGTACCGGTTTTTCCTTGATATGGAACGTCTTTCTCAAGTACAGCGGCGGCGGTGTCGTTCCGGTGGCGACGCTGTCGGGCATCCGCTGCGGCGGGTCGAACGGCGGCGCCGTCGCGTGGTCGCGTCCGATCCATACGGCTTGCCAGTCGTCGCGGTGCAGCAGCCCCGTCTCGAACCAGCTGCGCGCGCTGCCGCCCTCGGCGCCGGCCTCGTCCCAGACGGTGACCCGCCAGTGGTATCGGGTGGACGATGCCAGCACCGGACCGTCCCACGGCACCAGCAGTCCCTCGGTGGACTCGCGGCGTCCGGTGTCCCACAGCAGCCGGTCCGGGTCGTCCAGGTCCACGATGCGCGGTGCGGCGACGATGCGGTAGGCGCTCTGGGCCGCACCGCGCCGTTCGGCGGCCAGTTTCCAGGACAGGCGGGGCCGTGCGGCGTCGAGGCCGAGCGGTTCGTGGCGCTGCTCGACGGTCAGGCCGTAGGGGTGCGGTGTCATCCTTTGAGCCCTCCGGCGAAACCGTTGATGATGCTGCGTTGCAGCGCGAAGTAGATGACGAGGATCGGCACGATGCTGATCAGCTGTTCACGGCGCGGTTCGGGCCGAGCAGGTTGCGCCACAGGTCGGCGGTGACGATGGGACATTGCCGGCAGGACGAACCACCAGGATGGGGCCGTTCGTCGGGGAGTTCCCATCGGCTGAACCCATCGCTGTGAAACGTTTCATCTATAACGGCGCGCCGGATCGGTCGCGGGGTTCACCGCTCGTCGTCGCGCGTGGTCGCCCGTCCGACAGCATGTCGAACGCCATGGGTAACGTTTCCCGATGTTGCGCCGACACTAGGGGCGAGTGACCACGGCGTCAAGAGTTCTCGCTCTTGGGGCCGCACCATGATCGTGATAAACGTTCTCCACATCGGCCGCGAGGGAGAACGATGGAACAGTCAGCACCGCCCCGGCGCATCACCATCGTCGACGTGGCGGAGCACGCCAACGTCTCCACCACCACGGTGTCCAAGGTGCTGCGCAACGCCTACGGCGTCAGCCCCGCCATGCAGGCGAAGGTGCGCAAGTCGATGAGCGACCTCGGCTACCGGCCGCACGCCGCGGCACGCGGCCTGCGGGGGCGCACCTACACGATCGGGCTGATGCTGCCCGACATCCGCAACCCCTTCTTCCCCGAGATCATCGACGGCGCCAACGAGGTCCTGGACGCCACCGACTATCAGATCCTGCTCGGCCCGGCCCGCAACGTCCGCGAGATCGAGCATCGGGTCACCGAGGCGATGATCGACCGCAGCATGGACGGCCTCATCCTCATCGTGCCCGCCGCCACCCCGACCGAACTGGAGCAGACCGCCCGCGCCGTGCCCGTCGTCGTCGTTGCCCGGCACCTCCGGTCGACCCTGCTGGACACGGTCGTCACCGACGACGTCGCCGGCGCCGCCCTCGTCGTGGACCACCTCGCCGACCTGGGACACCGCCGCATCGCCCACATCGCGCACGCCGAATCACAACGGCACCTCGTCACCACCATGCCCAACACCATCCGGGCCGAGGGCTACCGGCAGGCGATGCGCGCCCGCGGCCTCGGCGACGAGATCGACGTCGTCGCCACCACCTACAGCAAGGAGGGCGGCTATCTCGGCGCGCGGCAGTTGCTCGCTCGCTCGCGTCGTCCCACCGCCATCTTCGCCGGCGCCGACATCGCCGCGATGGGCGCGCTCGAGGCGATCGCCGACGCCGGCCTGTCGGTCCCCGGCGACATCTCCGTCGTCGGCTACGACAACACCGACTTCGCCGCCCTGGGCGGCATCGGTCTCACCAGCGTCGAACAGGGCGGCCGCCAGATGGGTAGCGACGCCGCCCGCCTCCTCCTGGAACGCATCGACGACCGCGCCAAACCGTCCCGCCTGATCTCCCTGTCCCCGACCCTGGTGGTACGCCGCTCGTCCGCCCCGCCGCCGCGCTGAGTCACACCGGAGTGCCCATGCCCGCATACCCCGCTCACCCTCGAACCGAAGGTCGCGCCTTTGTGGCTCCGACGGTCCGGCCGGCGTGCGCGGGCGCACCTGGGACGAGCGGCGTGTGGAACGTGTCGCCCCGGCTGCCGGCCGCCGGGGCGAGCCGTCAACGAATCGAACGAGGTCGTTGGCGTCGATGTGCTTGTCGAGGAGTTCGCGCAGTTCGTCGCCGCGGGCGGCGGGACGGTCACGCCGGGTTTCCCGGGCCGGAGCCGGTCCTGGCACCGTTAAGGTACATATGTGTTGACGCGCGAGGCGGCGACCGGAAGCGGGGGTGGATCGATGGGAAAAATTGTCCTCAACTCGGCGAATGTGACCAATGCCGCCAAAGGGTTACGCGAGATCGTGGTGCCGGCGACGAGCAAGGCAGCCGACAAGCTTGCCAACGGGTACCGCATCGACCCACCCGGCATGGGCGTCGCGCTGAGCGTCATCGAGGCGCAGTACAACGCCACATTGGACTATCACGTGCAGAACCTGCAGGTCGCGGTGGAATCGATCGAGGCGGTGGCTAACGGCCTCGATATCACGGTCCGCAACTACCTGACCGCCGACGAAGTCAACGTCAACATGATGACCGTCCCCGGCCTGTACGAAGGTACGCGCGACGGCCAGAGCTACGGCGGGGGTTTTGGCGACACCGGATTGGCCAGGACCTTCACCAGTCCGCTGGGCGGCGACGGCCTGCAGTGGAACGACGTGGACACCATCATCGGGCTCGGCGCCCAGATCGCGGCGCTCGGGACCGCCGGCTACACCGCCTATATGTCGCCGACCTACCTGCCCACGCCCATCGTCGCCGCGCTCATCGTCGCCAACGGGCCCTCGATGGTCACCGTGGGAAGGCGGCTCGCCGATATCGCCACGACGCTGGAAACCGAGGTCAACAAGCAGTTCGACAGCATCGCCACGTCGGCGACGGGCGGCTGGGAGGACGCGAGCGTCGTCGAATACCGGAAGGTCATCACGGAGATGAACCGTGAGCTCGCCCAGATGCAGAAGGCGGTGGCCGCGGCGTCGACGCTGGTCCTGGCGGTGACGGCACTGCTCGGCGCATTCTGGTTGGCGTTCATCTCTTTCACCGGACCCTTCTTCGCCCAGATCAGCGCTCTCTTTTCGATGCAGTTCGGACCGCAGGCGGCCGTCGTGCAGCCGATCATTCAGCTGCTGGGCGCGCTGGCCTCGGCGGCCTGGCTCAAGGCCACCGGCACCGTCGTCTCCGTCCTGGCCGCTGCGGGTACGCTGATTCTCGGCGTGATCAAGGAGTTCGGCGCCTTCCAGCGCTTCGACGAGCAGGGTGACCACACGCCCGACCTGAAGCAGATCCAGATTTCCTGGTCGACGGCCTGACCGGGAACGGGGGGAGCACAGTGACCGACTTCGAGAAAGAACTGAGCAAGCTCACCGGGCAGGTCCAGGAGCAGATCGCGGCGTTCGAGCGGCAGCGCGAAGCCATCGCGACAGCGACCGGCGAGGGTGCGAGTGCCGACGGCATGGTCACCGCCGTCGTCGACTCCCGCGGGGTCCTCCGCGACATGACCATCAACCCGCGCGCGCTGCGGCTGGGCAGCGAATCAGTGCGCGACTCGGTGCTCGAGGCCGTCCAAGCCGCTCACGACCATCTCGCCGAGGTCCTCCGGGAGCTCATGCCCACGCAAGGCGCAGTCGACGTGACGGGCATGCTGAAGAAGGTGGAGTTGCCGGCCGAACTCCGCGGGATCATGGACCAGCTCAACCAGCGGGCGTCCGACGTCGGATACGAGGCCGACCGGTTCGGCCGGATGAACCGATAGCCGCCGAAGTGACCCTCGACGGGTACCAGGGGTCCGGCCGAGTACTGGTGCTGCGCGGCCCCCGAGGACCGGCCGGAGCCGTCCTCGGCTATGTCTGGTGGTTCGCCGCCGCTGCCGCCCTGGCCGCTGCCGGTTGGTGGACGGTGGCCGGCTACGAGGGATCCAGGCCGGTGCTCAGCGTCCTGTACGGCGTGCTGATCTTCCTCGTTGTGTTTCTTCCGTTGGGGCTGATCGTCGCGTTCGGCCTCAACGCGGCCCACCTCAAGGGCCTCGACGGCGGATCCGGCATACCGCTGGCCGAATTGAGCCCAGAGGGCGTACACGTGCGTTACCGCGGGGTCCGGGCCCGCGAGCGGCGCCGGGGACTTCCTGACAGCCCACCGTACGATGCCGCGGCGCCCTGGTCGGTGATCACCGGCTGGCGGCCCGGCCGCGGCCCGTTCGGCGAGCCTGTCCTGGTGCTCGACATCGACAGTCCGGACGAGTTGGTGACTCATCCCAACCCGCGCGGTGCGCCCACCTATGCGGCCAGGCTACGAGAGGCCACATCGTCGCCACTGGCGGTACGCACGCCGCGAGCGGTCTCCGGAGAGTTGCCGGCGCTGCGCCGGATGCTTGCGGAGTACGGCGTCCATGAGCGTCCGCTCAGCTGACGACCGACACGTCGAACGCTGGTATGCGGTTCGGTAGCCTTTTTGGCGCCCGAGCCGATCTCCCGGACGCTGCTCACCGCCAACCGGGGCACTTGGATCACCCCGAACTCGACGCCTCTGCGCAACCCGATCCCGTTCCGCCGGAGGGTGCGCGAATCAACAGGTACCAGCTCGCGCGCATTGACCACCGCACCAGCCCGCTGCAGATCACCGGCTGGTGTAACGGGTGCTCATCGGTAGATGGCCGCAACGCTCCCATCCGCCGCTCATCTCTTCGCCGCCAGCCAGGAACTTGTCCCGGTCCTGGCAGCCGGCGGCGCACTAGCTAGGCGCCGGGGACGATGCGGTGGGTCTCGTACGCCCACATCGCGATCTCAACCCGGTTCCGGACGCCGAGCTTGCCCATCAGGCTCGCGAGGTGGGTCTTCACCGTGCTCAGACTGATGTGCAGGGCGTCGGCGATCTCCACGTTGGTCAGCCCCCGGGCGACGGCGATGAGTACGTCCTCCTCGCGGGCGGTGACCGGGACGACCGGCTGTGTCATGGGCCGCCCGACCGGCACGTCAGCGAACGCCCGCAGCAGACGCACCGTTACGCTCGGGGCGATGAGCGCCTGACCGTCCGCCGCCGACCGGACGGCCTGGACCAGCAGCTCCGGCCCAGCGTCCTTGAGCAGGAACCCGCGGGCGCCCGCGCGCAGCGCACCGTAGACATACTCGTCGAGGTCGAACGTCGTGATCACGACGACCACGACGGGGTCGGCGACGCCGGGTCCGGCGAGCTGCCGGGTAGCCTCCAGCCCGTCGAGGCCCGGCATCCGAATGTCGAACAGGCACACGTCGGGCCGCAGGTCACGGGCGAGCCGCACGGCCTCGCTCCCGTCGGACGCCTCGCCGACCACCTCGATGTCGGGCTGGAGGTCCAGCATGATGCGCAGCCCTGTGCGGATGATGGCCTGATCGTCAGCGATGACGACGCGAATGGGCTGCACTGTGCGTCCTCCTCCGGGGCAGCTCGGCCGTGACCTGCCAGCCGTGCTCGGCGCCCGGCCCGGCCCGCAGTTCGCCGCCGAGCATCGCGGCCCGCTCGCGCAGCCCCGCCAGACCGTACCCATCGCGGCTCTTGCCGGCGCGTACCCCGTCGTTGCGCACCGTCACCGTGATCCGCTCCGGCTCGCCGGTGACCCGGACGATGATCCCGCTGGCGTCGACGGAGTGCCGCCGGGCGTTGGTCACCGACTCCTGCACGATGCGGTAGACCGCCGCGTCCACGGCCGGTGACAGCGCGTCCAGGTCACCGTCGAGCCGCAGGTCGATCGGGAGCCGGCCGCCGGTGCCGCTCAGCAGCCGCTCCAGGTCCATGACCCCGGCGATGGGGGCCAGGTCGGCGCCGGTGCCGCGGTCCCGCAGCGCGGCGACCATGGCCCGCATCTCCTCCAGCGTGCGCGCGCCCTCCTCCTCCACGCCCTCCAGCGCCTCGACGGCGGCGGCCGGTTCCACGCCGGCGAGCACCCGACCGGCCTGGGCGCGGATCACCATCGCGGAGACGTGGTGGGCGACCGTGTCGTGCAGTTCCCGGGCCAGTCGCTCTCGCTCTTTGGAGCGCACCCCGTCCAGGAGCCGCTCGCGGGCGGTCGCCCGGAACCGCACCGACGCCCCGATCACCGCCGGCATGAACAGGAACCCGAACCCCGCGATCTGCTCGGCGGGCGGGATGATGTCGTCCTCGACCGCCTGGACGACGAACGCAACGAGGAGGATCCCGATACCCAGGACGATCTCTCGTCCCGATCCCCACCGGAGCAGCGCATACACCAGCAGCAGCACGATCACGCTGCTGCCCAGCCCGACCGGCTCGCGCGGGTCCGCCACCAGTGACGCCAGCCCGAGCAGGATGATCGCACCGAACCCGAGCGCGACCGCCGTCAGCGGCCGGGTCCGGCGCCACATGAGCAACGCGCACGACCAGACGGCGAGCACAAGGGCCACCGGCCGCCACACGAGGTCGTCGCGCAGCGTGGCCTCGGTGACCGCGCTACCCAGTCCCGCGGCGAGCAGCGCCCAGTCCCTCCACACCCGCACGGGCACATCGGCGGGCCGCGGCTCGGTCCACAGATTCCGCAGGTCATCGGTCAGCACACTGTCCAGCCTAGGGATCGCACCGGCACGCGCATCGGCCGAAAGAACGGCCGACCGCTCGGCCCGTGGAGGGACGGATCTGCGGCTCGCGGGCCGATGCCCGCCGGTGCTGCGACGACGAGCCTTGCATCAGCGGCCGGGGTACAGCGGCCGATGAGGTCATTGGAGGACCCCGATGCTTTCGAAAGCCCTGTCCCGTCTGGGCGGCGGCGCGGCCCGCCATCCGTGGCGGATGATCGCGGCCTGGCTATTCGTCGCCGCGCTCGCTGTCGTCGCCGCGAGCGCGTTCGGTGGGCGGCCCGCCGACTCGATGACCGCCCCCGGGCTGGACTCGCAACTGGCCGCGAAGCTGATCGAGCAGACCGGCACCGGCCAGGACGGCATGACGGCCCAGGTGGTCGTCACCCCGCTCGACGGCGGCGTGAGCTTCTTCGACCAGGGTGCCGCGCGGACGGCGCTGGCCCGACTGCAGGCCGAGGTGCGGCAGCTCCCGCACGTGCTCGGCACCGGCGAGCCGGTCCAGGCGCTGGACGCCGGTGGCGACGCCGCCGTCCGCGCCGGTCTGGTCTCCACCGACGGGCGGATCGCGCTGATCCGGGTGCAGTACCCGCCGCAGGACGAGCTGTCGGCCAAGGACCTCGACGCGCTGGTCGCCGCCGTGGAACGGCTGCGCGGTGAGCTGCCGCTGCGCATCGAGATGGGCGGGGACCTGTTCTTCGCCTTCTCCGATGCGGGCGCCGGCATCGGCGAGCTGGTCGGCCTCCTCGCCGCGGCCACGATCCTGTTCCTGGCGTTCGGCTCGCTCATCGCCGCCGCGCTCCCGATCGGCATGGCCATCTTCGGGCTGACCGTCGGCATCGCCACGATGACGGTCCTGGCCAGGTTCATCGAGGTACCGACGTTCGGGCCGGTGCTCGGCAGCATGGTCGGGCTCGGGGTCGGGATCGACTACGCCCTGTTCGTGCTGGCCCGGCACCGGGAGTACCTCGCCGCGGGTGTCCAGCCGTCCGAGGCGGCGGCGCGTGCGGTGGCCACGGCCGGGCGGCCCGTGGTGTTCGCCGGCGGCACCGTCGTCGTGTCGATCCTCGGCATGGCGGTCGCGGATGTGCCGTTCATGACGATCGGCGGGCTCGCGGTCGCCCTGGTCGTGCTGATCATGGTGCTCGCGTCGGTGACGCTGCTGCCGGCCTTCCTCGGCCTCGCCGGTGCCCGCCTGGGCCGCCCGGGCCGGCTGATGCGCCGCGTCGTCCGGTGGCGGGCCGCTACCACCGCGGGCACCGGGTGGGTGCGCTGGATCGGGCATGTCAACCGGCACCCGGGGCTCTACGCGGTCGGTGCCGCCGCGCTTCTGCTCGCCGCGACGCTGCCCGTGTTCGGCCTGCGGGTGGGTCTGCCGGACGACGGCTCGATGCCGCGGAACCGGACGGAGCGCAGGGCGTACGACCTCGTCGCCAAAGGCTTCGGGCCGGGCGCCAACGGTCCCGTCATCATCGCCATGACCACCGCCGGGGATCCGGGCGCGCTGGACCGGGTCGTCACCGCGGTCACCGCCGACCGGGGCGTCGCGTCGGTCGCCGGGACGCAGATCGACCAGGCGACCGGGATCGCGACCCTGGTGCTGTTCCCGACCAGCGGGCCGCAGGAGAAGGCCACCACGGACACCGTCGCCCGGCTACGCGCCGAGGTCCTGCCCGGCGCGGTCGGTGCCGGCCCGGCGAAGGCCCACGTCGGCGGCGCCGCGGCGAGCCTGTCGGACGTCGGGAAGCGGACCAGTGACCGCATGCCGGCGTTCGTCGGCGCCGTGCTGGCGCTGTCCTTCGTGCTGCTGCTGCTGGTGTTCCGCTCGGTGCTGGTACCGCTGAAAGCCGTTCTGTTGAACCTGCTGAGCATCGGCGCGTCCTACGGCATCATGGTCGCGGTCTTCCAGTGGGGCTGGGGCGGCGCGCTGATCGGCCTGGAGTCCACGGTGCCGATCGTGTCGTTCATCCCGATGTTCATGTTCGCGATCCTGTTCGGCCTGTCCATGGACTACGAGGTGTTCCTGCTGTCCCGGGTGCGGGAGGAGTACCTGCGCACCGGGGAGAACCGCACCGCGATCGTGCGGGGCATCTCCGGCACCGCCCGGGTCATCACCTCCGCCGCGCTCATCATGGTGGCGGTCTTCCTGTCCTTCGCCGTCGCGGACGACCCGTCGACGAAGATGTTCGGTCTCGGCCTGGCCACCGCCATCTTCGTCGACGCCACGATCGTGCGCATGGTGCTGGTACCGGCGACCATGACCCTGCTCGGCAACGCCAACTGGTGGCTGCCGAAGTGGCTTGACCGCCTGCTGCCCGGCGGCCACGAGCCGCTGGACGAGAGACCACCGGCCAGGGAACTGGAGACCGTGCATTAGGCACCCCGCATCGGCCTGCTCGCCGTCGGCTCACGGATCCGCTGGTGCCGGGTCGGCTCCGGCCGAGAGCGGAGTGCCGGTCGTGATGGCCACGGCGGTGTGTTGCTGCGGCCGGTCGGCGGCTGCGGTGGTTGCCGTGCCGCGCAGGGCGACGGATCAGAAAGGTCAGGGGCGGGTCGCTCCCGGGCTGCGGCATCCTCGAACGGAAGGGCTGTGCGGGTGGTACCTGTGGTGGTCGGAGATGTTCCCAAAGGCCGACGACGCGTTCGAGGTGCACCATGTTCGGCACCTCGCGGACGACGACCGGTTCCGCGTCGTGGCGCTCGACCCGAAACGGCGGGTCAAGTTCCCCCTTGCCCGTGAAGAGGGTGATGTTCCGACCTCACCAGCCGCACCACCGCGGTTCCGCCGAACCAGACCCGACCTTCGACACCGCCTCGCCGGGCGACCGAGCGCACCATCGGCGGCAGATCCGGATGCCTTGATCGTTTGGGCCGTTCGCGGTGCCGCACTCGGCCCCGACGACGGGCCGCTGGGCGGGGCGTCGTAACGTCCCCATCGTGGTCACGTTCGAGAGCTTGGCGCTCCGGCTGGAGCGGGTCGAAGCGCAACTGGCACTGCAAAGGCTGGTACACGACTACTGCATCGGTGCCGACCACCGTGACCTGCAACGGTGGACATCAGTGTGGACTACCGACGCGGTCTGGGAGACCAGCCCGGACCGCCGCTTCGTCGGCATCGAGTCCATCCGCAACGCAGTCCAGGACCAGTGGCGGACCTTCCCGATCATGCAGCACGCCACCGCCAACCACGTCATCGACTTCAACGGCGCCACGGCAAAAGGCCGATGCGACGTGGTGATCCTCGTCCAGCTGCCTGACCGCCGGTGGATCGCCGGCGGCGGCAGCTACGAGGACCACTACCGCATCGTCGGCGGCTCCTGGCGCATCGCCTACCGGCGGGTCGTGCGGCCGTTCGATCTCGCCCCACTTGCCCCGGCCGACGGACCTAATGAGGTCACCGACATACCCGACTGAGCCTTGCCACGCACCATGCCGTTCCATTCCTTGAGGGCAAGCGAGCGCTCAGCGGCAGATCCGCGTAGCGCGCGAAGCGCGGCAAATCCGTGACCGTGATCTTGATCCATACGGATGTGCGGCTGGGCGGCGGTGCGGTGGTCGGTGACGAACTGGAGGCAGTTCACCGGCGTGCCGCTCCGGCGAATCACTGGGCTCCGTAGCGTCTCGGGGTTCACCCGCCATGACGCGAGGAGGGTCTCCATCGCGGGGCGTGGCAGGGAGGGGTTCGCCGCGGCCGCTTCGGCCACCCGCTCGTCGGGATCGTCGAGCAGTTTGATGATCGTCGCGGCTGGCAGGGTCGGATGGCGTGCGGCGACGGGTCGGCCCTGGTGGTCGGCAAGGCACAGCGTCAGGGTTGCCGCGTCGGCGTGCGGATGCGCCGCGATGATCCGGTAGGCCTTCTGTACCGGCGGGACGTGCGTGGCCAGTTCGTGCAACAGACCTGGGCTGCAGGTGGGGTTGTGCGCCACCCGGACGACGACGCGGCTGCCGTGGCGGGCCACCATCGTGCGTAGCTGTGCTTCGGTGAGCGCCGGGTTCGGGGCCAGCGACTTGAGTACCTTCGCGTCCGGATCCTCGGCGAGGAGGTTCACCACCTCTGGGGGCAGGTCGGGCCGTGCGGCCAGGAGCATCCTGACCGCGGCGACGGGTGAGCGGGCCATCTGTGCCACCTCGGCCGGGCCGGCGGCGGCGATGCGTGGCAGCAGCGCCGGGCCGATCCTCGTGATAGGCGCGATCTCGGCCAGCACGTCGAGCGGGACGCGCGGGTTGTGCGCCAGCCGTCGCCGCACGTCGTTGGTGTCGTCGCTGGCCATCACCCGGATCAGGCTCTCCGTGACCGTCGGGTTGGCCGCCGCCTCGCCCCGTACGCCCGGTACCGGGTCGCCGGCCAATCGCCGGTAGACCTCCGGTGGCAGGTCCTGCCGTTCGGCCACCGCCCACCGCACCCACATCGCCGGTTCCTCGACCCACCCGGCGACGGTCTGCGGTGGCGTCGTCGGGTTCGCCACGAGCGCATACCGCAGGTCGACCAACGCGCCCTCGTGCCGGCCGCGGCAGCACATACCGGGCGGCGGGTCCGCGCTCGCGTCGCAGCCGTAGCACAACCGCGCTGGCGGCAACGTCCCGTCAGTGCCCAGCGCCGCCAACAGCGACGCGGGGGCCGCCTCATTGCCGGCAACGCCACGCCGGACCGCCAGGTGCGGATGCCGGGCGAGCCGCATGACCACCTCGGCGGGCATCGTGGGCGACCGGGCGGCCTCGGCGACAACCACCACGTCGGGTCGTCCGCCAGGTCCCGCAGCATGAACGCCGGCGTCGGATCATCCGACAGCGCGATCACCGAGACGGTGGCGAAGAAGGCGATCGAGAAGGTAGACCGCACGCTTGCATGACAGACGGTCTTCTCGATCGCAACGACTGAGGCCAGACGAGTCGCACACCGCGCCCACGCCTCGTTCGGAGGACCGCAGTGCGCGGCGCCGACGATATCTGGGTGGACCGATTGCGGGGGGCCCGCGACTGCTGACAGTCGTCAGGTTCGAGACGGAACCTCAGACGTCATCAGCGCCGCGCGGTTAGGGGTCGTCGTCGTTCGTGGTGCGGTGGTTGCGCTTGCCGAAGCCGCTCGAGATCCGGGTGCGGCGCAGCAGGTCGTGCTCGACACGGATGTCGCCGCGGCGGTCTGGTGAACAAACCACAGGCCAACGCCGGTGCAGGGCCTCGGCTGCGGTCCGAGGCGGGAGCCTCTTCCTCGCGCTCTGGTAAGCCAGATCGCTGCGTGACTGACAAAGCGAGATCGGGTTCAGGGTGCGCTGGGTGCCTGACCGATTGCGACGAAGTTCTGGCTCATTCCGAGAATCGATGGTTCGTTCTCGAGTAGTCGCAGCAGATCGAGAACCCGCTTGCGCTGCCCGGGTTCTTTGAGCCGCTCGGGGAGTTGGGGCAGCAGTTTGACACTGCCGCTGGCGCCGACGAGCGCGCGCATCTCCAGGCCGGCCTCCTGCACTTCCTCAGCGAGATCTTCAGGCCGGTGGAAGTAGGAGGTGGTGAACTGAGTCGGGTCGCCACCGGGGTTGCGGTACTGCCCGTCGGCGAGGAACGTGATGTTCTTTTCGAATTCGTCCTGCTCGACCGGTGTGCCAAGGGCGATGTCCTCGAAGAGTGGGTAGAACCGGGACAGCGCCTTCGCCAGGACCACACCGCCCGGCCGAAGAACCCGCCGGGCCTCTCGCAGTGCCTTGATCCGGTCGTCCCTGTCCGTCAGGTGGTAAAGCGGCCCGAGGAGCAGGACGGCATCCGCAGAGGCCTCTTCGGCGTCCAACGCCCGCGCGTCTCCGACAGCCGTACTGGCCAACGGAGCGGACGCAGCGTGGGAAGCGGCCTCAGCCTGTTCCACGTGCAGCGGCACCGGATCGATCAGGTGCACCTCGTATCCGGCCGCGGCGAGCGGGAGCGCGTAGACGCCGGCTCCGCCGCCTACATCCACTACTCGTGCAGGCGCTGTGGGCAGGTAACGTTCCAGCAGGTCCCAGATCCGCAGGAACTCGATCCGCCGCTGATCGGCACTCAATCGCTTTTGTTCCAGCCCGTGCTCGTAATACGCAAGGATCTCGGGATCGATCATGTCGGCAGACTGTAGCCGGAAAGGTGAGTGCGACCACCGAATTTCGCTCTTGAGCGCTAGCACGACCGCTACGGCCTCATCGCGATCCACCGCGTCGAAGAGGCCGCCACTGCGGCGATCACTTCGACAACTGAGCACCGTCGCTGGCCTGAGCTGGCTGGACGACGTCACACAGAGCTCACCGATGGGAAGGCCCGTTCCCGCAGCGGACCGCTAATCGCGCTCAGCATCACGAGGTCGACCAAATCCCGGTCACAGGGCTGCTCGACCTGTTTCACCCACTGGTAGTAGGTTGACTCGGTGATCTGAGGACACGTAGCAGTAGCGCGACCGCGAAGCGGTCACGGTGTTCGTTGACGAACCTCATGACCCGGGTCGGACCGAGCCGGCCGAGGACGGGTTGTTGCGGTTCGGAGTGGTATGCCGACTCGGTTCACCGGTAGATCGGCCGGCGTTGGACGAATTCCGGTCGGAGCTTGCATTCAGGGCGTCCTCGCCCTGGGGCGAGGTCGAACTGGACTTCGAAGCCGAAGAGGCTGCGATCATGACAGCAGTCGGCGGACCGAACTCGATTCTCTTTCGGGTGTACGTCGCGTCCTACGCCGATCGAGTCGGAGGGCGGCCGTTGGCGCAAGGAGGGTGTTGCGTGGCGCTTCACTGGCTCCTCGTCCGGCCGTCACACCTGGTCGGTGCCGCCGTTAGGGTCAACGCGAGCCAGACCGGTCTGGTAGGCGAAGACAACAAGTTGGGCGCGGTCGCGTGCCTCCAGCTTGGTCATGGCGCGGTGCACGTGGGCGCGGACGGTGAAGGGGCTGAGGTACATCCGGTCCGCGATCTCCATGTTGGACAGACCGGTCGCGACCAGAGCGACCATCTCGCGTTCGCGCGGGGTGAGCGCAGCGAGTCGTTCGGGACGGCGTGGTGGAGTGTCAACCGGCGTGGCGAGGAAACGGGCCACCAGGGAGCGGGTCGCGGCGGGGGACAGGAGGGTGTCGCCGTCGGCGATCGTACGCACGGCATTCAGCAGCTCTTGGGCCTCGATCCCCTTGCCGATGAAGCCGCTGGCCCCTGCGCGTAGGGCTTGTGCGACGTACTCGTCGGTCTCGTAGGTGGTGAGGACCAGTACGCGGGTGGCGCGCAGATCCGGATCGGCGCAGATCTCCAAGGTGGCGGTGAGGCCGTCCATGCCGGGCATCTGGATGTCCATGATCACTACGTCCGGGCGCAGCTCGCGGGTCAGAGCCACCGCCTCAATGCCGTCGCTTGCCTCGCCGACCACGGCGATGTCGTCGGCGCTTTCGAGGAGCGTGCGGAACGCACCCCGTAGCAGCGCCTGGTCGTCGGCGAGGAGCACTCGGAGCGTCACAGCGTATCCCTGGCCTCTGCGGGTGTTCCGTCAGTCCTCCGTGCTGTGTTCTCGGCAGCTGGAAGAGGCAGGAGGGCACAGACGAGAAAGCCTCCCTGGAGGCGCGCGCCAGCCGTGAGGGTTCCGCCGACCGCGGTTGCTCGTTCACGCATGCCGATCAGACCGTGGCCGGGTGGGCGCTCCGGCGTCGGAGAGCCGCTGCCGTTGTCGGTGACGGTGACGGTCACGTGGTCGCGGTTCCAGGCGATGCGCACGTGGGCGCTACTGGTGGGAGCGTGCTTGGTCACGTTCGTCAGGGCCTCTTGGATGATGCGATAGGCAGTCAGGTCGACTGCCGGTGGTGGCAGCCTGGCCGTGCCGTCCTCGTGCATCCACACCTCCAGGCCCGCGCGGCGGAAGGCGCTCAGCAGGGCGGGTACCTGCGATAGCCCGGGCGCTGGATCGGTGGGTGCGGATGTGTCGTCGGGCTGGCGCAGCAAGCCGACGGTGGCCCGCAGGTCGTCGAGGGCCTGGCGGGTGGTCTTGACCAGTTCCTCCAGGCTGGCGCGGGTCTGCTCCGGGCGGGTGTCGAAGAGGTGGGCGGCGACAGCGGCCTGCGCGTTGGCCAGGGTGATCTGGTGGGCTACAAGGTCGTGCAGTTCGCGGGCGATGCGGACCCGTTCCTCGGCTACCTTCCGGCGGGCCTCGCTGTCCCGGGTTTCCTCGGCCCGACGCGCCCGCTCCTGCACGACCGTCAGGTAGGCCCGCCGGTGCTGCGCCGAGCGGCCGAACACGGCGGCTACGAGCGGGGACGCGGCCACGGTCACCAGCCTGCTTGTGTCCTCCCACGAGAAGTCGGTCTCGAAGAACGGGGTGAAGGCGACCAGCAGTGCGGCGGATGGGAGCAGAACCGCGACCACTACCCGCAGTTCGCTGCGTACGGCGAGCGAGTAGGCGCTGATGAGTGCGGGGGCAATGACGAGTGGGCTGGGCAACAGGCCCAAGGGCGCCACGAGCATGCCGCACACGGTCGTGGCCATCGTGGTGGCCACGGGCGCGCGGTGCCGCGCCGGGAGCATCGCCGACGACACCGCGGCGATGAGATAGGTCGGCGCCGGCGGCGGTGCCAACGTGTCGTCGTCGTGCAGCAGACCTCCGAGCAGGCAGAGCACGAACGCCACCGCGACGACCGCTGCCTCCCGCCACCACCACATGCCGGGTCGCCCCGCCCGCGATGTCCACTTACGCGACACACGGTCAGGCTACGGGACGGCCACCCCCGCACACGGGCTATGCGTGTAGTGCATCTGCACCAGAAGAGGTGCCGGGCTGGTCCGCGTGCACCAGGCGAAGACGGTTTGGGCAAACGATGTGCGACACCGCGGTGGACGACAGGGTTGGTGAGTGAATCGTCCGGCACCGGGCCGGACGGCAGAGCAGCCGGGGGGAGAATCGTTGAAGGACACCGGAGACATCACCGACGCGGTGCGGCTGACGGCCGTCCGCAAGGTCTACGGACGGCGCGACAACCAGGTGGTGGCGCTCGACGGCGTGACGACGCGGTTCGGTCGAGGAACGTTCACAGCGATCATGGGGCCATCGGGGTCCGGCAAGAGCACCCTGCTGCAATGCGCGGCCGGGCTCGACCAGCCGACGTCGGGTTCGGTTCTGATCGAGGAGCACGAGCTCAGCGAGATGAACGAGACCGAGCTGACGAAGCTGCGGCGAGACCGGATCGGCTTCGTCTTCCAGGCGTTCAACCTGCTGCCGGTGCTCACCGTGCGGCAGAACGTGACGTTGCCGCTGCGGCTCGCCGGCCGCAAACCGGCCCCGGGCCGGGTATCGACCGTTCTGGACCAGGTTGGCCTGGCCCAGCGGAGCAACCACCGTCCTGCGGAGCTGTCCGGTGGGCAGCAGCAGCGGGTCGCCATCGCGCGGGCGTTGGTCAGCGAACCGGCCGTCATCTTCGCCGACGAGCCGACCGGCGCGCTGGACACGAGGACCGCGCGCGACATTCTCGCGCTGCTGCGGCACGCGTCACAGGCGGCTGGCCAGACGATCGTGATGGTGACCCACGATCCGGTCGCGGCGTCGTTCGCCGATCGCGTCCTGTTCCTCGCCGACGGGCGCCTGGCCGGTGAGCTGGACTCGCCGACGCCGCAATCCGTGGCCGACCGAATGACCCACCTGGGCGCCTTCGCCGACGAAGATCCCCTCCCGCGGTTGGCGACGAGCCGAGGAGGGCAGCGCTGATGCTCGCGTTCGCATTGCGCACCCTGCGGTTTCGCGCGGGCATGTTCGTGGCGGCTTTTCTCGCCATGTTCATAGCGGCGGCCATCATGATGGCTTGTGGCGGCCTGATCGAGACCAGCATCCGCACCGCTGTGCCGCCGCGACAGCTGGCCTCGGCCGACGTCGTCGTCGCCGGCGACCAGGAATACCACGACTCCGGTGGCGACCCCGACGAACCTCCGATCCTGCCCGAGCGGGTCCGTATCGACGCGGGGCTGGCGGACACGATCGCGGCGCTGCCTGGTGTGCGAAAGACCGAGAGCTTCGTCTTCGAGGGTGTCCCGCCGGCGGGTACGGTCGACGCGATCGGTGTGATCGCCAAGCCGGGAGTGGACATCGGCGAGCTCCGGAAGCGGATCGACGCCGAGTTGGATGCCACGACCGTCACCCTGGTCGGTGACGAACGGGGGCAGGCCGAACTGCGCGAGGCCAAGGCGAGCGGCGTTGCGGTGATGGGCCTGGCCGGAATCCTCACCGCCTTCGCGATCCTGGTGTCGATCTTCGGGGTGGCCTCCATGCTCGCCCTCTCGATCGCCCAGCGCCAGCAGGACCTGGCGCTGCTGCGAGCCGTGGGCGCGACGCCTCGCCAAATGCGCCGGCTGATCCTTCGCGAGACGCTGCTGCTGTCCCTGCTCGCCACCGCACTAGCCTCCTTCCCGGGCCGGTTCCTGGGCGAGTTCGTGTTCGACCAGCTCGCTGAGCGCGGGATCGCCGCGGACGGCGTGGCCTTCCATCAGGGCTGGATCCCCACCATCGCCGCCATGGCGGTGGCGATCCTCGCGGCCCTGGCCGGTGCCCTGGGCGCCGGCAGAAGGGCGTCGCGCGTCAAGCCGACCCAGGCGCTCGCGGAGGTCTCCGTCGAAGGCAGGCTGATCGGCGCCGGGCGCTTGCTGCTGGCGGTGATCGTCCTCGGCGGTGGGCTGGCCCTGACCATCGTGACCATCGCCGTGATGAGTGGACCGCTCTCGCCGGCCACCGCCGCACCTGCCGTGATCCTGCTCGCCATCGGGTTCGCGTTGCTGGCACCCGTGCTGACGAAGGTCACGACCTTTGCCGTGCAGTGGCCCGTGCGCGCGTTGGGTGGTGTGACCGGCCAGCTCGCCGTGCTCAACGCACGTGGGCGCAGCGGCCGGCTGGCGGCCGTGATGGGGCCGGTCATCCTGCTCACCGCGGTGTCGACCGGAATCCTGTACCTCCAGGCGACGAACGACAAGGCTGATCGGCAGAGCTTCGCCGACAATCTGGTCGCCGACGCCGTGGTGACCACCCAGGACCGCTTCGACCCAGACCTGGTGGGACGGATCAACGGCCTGCCGGGCGTCGCCGGCGCCTCGGAGTACGTCGACAGTGTCGGCTTCATCGAGAGTCCGAGGGACAGCTCGCCGATGAACGAGGGCTGGACCCTGCAGGGCGTCACCGCCGCCGGCGCCGACGCCACCACGCCCGTCAAGGTCACCGCGGGCAGCATCTCCGACCTGCACGACGACACGATCGCGATCGAGGACCAGCACGCCGACAAGCTAGGCGTCGACGTCGGCGCCACGATCAAGCTGCGGATGGGCGACAACACCCCTCTCGACCTGCGGGTGGCCGCGCTGTTCTCCGCCCCGGACGACTACAACACCCTCTTGCTGCCCGCCGACACCCTGGCTGCCCACACCACCGAGGGACACGCGACGCGCATCCTGGTCAAATCTGACGGGAACATCACGCCCGAGCAGCTGGTGGCGGACCTGACCGAGGTGACCTCCGCCGAGAAGGGACTGGCCGTCACCGGCCGCGACGTGCTGTTGACGGAGTTTGACGACCAGAAGCAGACCGCCAACTTCGCGATCTACATCATGGTGCTCATGATCGCGGGGTACGCGGCGATCACGGTAATCAACACTCTGGCGTCGAGCACGGCGGCGAGGCGACGGGAGTTCGGGCTGCAGCGGCTCGCCGGCTCGACTCGAAGCCAGGTGATGCGGATGGTCGGCCTGGAGGGCGCGATCCTGGCCGCCAGCGGCATCGCGCTCGGCACCGTTGCCGTGATCGGGATCCTGGTGCCGGTCAGCCTCAAGCGCCTCGACTCGGTAATACCCGCCGGATCCCCGTGGATCTACGTGTCGACGGCCGCACTCGCCGTCCTGCTGACGCTCGGAGCCATGCTCCTGCCCGCGTGGCGGGCGACGCGTGGCCGGCCGGCCGAGGCGGCACTCGCCCTCGAATAGCCAGGGCGGCATACCGCGGCCGTTTTGAAGCCTCACGCTGCGAGCTCTTCTATCTGAGATGACTCTCTTATTTGAGAATGGAATCCCACAATGTTCATTGTTGCGGCGACGGACAGGCTGTTCATCGCTCCGAGCTGGGATCGCGTGGCGGCGGCGAAGACTCGCCGTCTGGAGCGGGTGCCCGCGGCCAACGTCGGCGACGCGTTGCAGCGGATGACCGTCATGGACGGCGGCATCCGGCTGTGCACCGAGCGCGGCGCGCTACTGGGAAACGCGCTGACGGTTGACGTGCGGTCGGGTGACAACCTGGCCATCCACCGGGCGCTCGACGAAGCCCGACCGGGCGATGTCCTGGTGGTCAACGGGCACGGGGACATGACCCGTGCGCTGATCGGGGACCTCATCGGTGAGATCATGGTGAACGCCGGGGTCGTCGGCGCGGTGGTCGACGGTGCCGTCCGCGACGTCCAGGCGCTGTCCGAGATGGGCCTGGCCGTCTACGCGCGCGCGGTCACCCCCGCCGGACCTTTCAAGGACGGGCCCGGCACCATCGGTGCGCCGGTGGCGGTCGGCGGCGTGGTGGTGACAGCAGGTGACGTGCTCGTCGGTGATTCCGACGGCGTCGTCGTCGTTCCACGGCACCGCGTGATGGAGGTCGTGGAGGCGGTCGACGGGATCGGCGAAAAGGAGCAGGCGCTTCGGCAGCGCATCCTCGCCGCGCGCGCCGGCCGTGCGGCGGTGGCCCTGTGACCACCATCGTGCCCGCCCTCCGGATGGAGGAGCTGCGCCGCTGCTCGCGGCGCCCGGCCCTTGGCCCGGCACCGCCGGGGGCTGTCTCCCTTGCCATGGGCGAGCCGGACTTCCCGACACCGTCACCGGTGATCGAGGCCGCCGCGGCGGCCTTGCGCAGGGGAGACACGCACTACGCCGACCAGAAGGGCCTGCGGGAGCTGCGCGCCGCGTTGGCGTCCAGGCTGCCGGCGCATCCGGGCCGGATGTGGACCGCGGAGGACGTCGTGGTGACGCACGGCGCGACCGCCGCGCTGGCGTCCGCCGTGCTCGCGATGATCGGCCCCGGTGACCGTGTCGTCATTCCGGAGCCCGCCTACTCGCTCTACGCCGACCTGGTCGTTTTCGCCGGGGGAACGGTGGACTTCGTCCCGCTCGCCCCGGACCTGCATTGGGACGTCGACGCATTGGCCGCCGCGCTTCCCGGGGCGGCGATGGTGATGTTCTCGAATCCGTCGAACCCGACCGGCATCGTGCACCGCAGGGAGGAGCTCGAGGCCCTCGGGAAGCTGCTCGACGGCTCCGACACCCTGGTCGTCAGCGATGAGGCGTACCACCGGCTGGTCTATCCGGGGCATGTGTTCACCTCGACGTTGGAGATCGAATCGCTGCGCGATCGGACGGTGTACGTGCAGACGTTCTCCAAGACCTACGCGATGACCGGCTGGCGCGTTGGGTACCTGGCCGGGCCGCGTGCGGTGGTGGACGCGGTGGCGCACGGGCACCGGACCCACAACGGCTCGTTGAATACGGCGGTCCAGCACGCGGCCCTTGCTGCTCTTGATCTGCCGGACAGCGTCGTCGATGCCATGGTCGACAGGTACCGGCAGCGTCGCGAACTCGTGGTCGCCCACCTGTCCGGGATTCCCGGGCTGCACCTGGTTCCGCCGGAGGGAGCGTTCTACGGGTTCCTTCGCTACGACGCCGACCTGCCCTCCGAAGCGATCGTTCGCGAGCTCGCCGAGCGGGCGGTGATGGTGCGGGCCGGCGCCGAGTACGGGCCCTCGGGCGAGGGGCACATCCGGATCTCGTTCGCGGCCTCTGAGGAGGACCTGCGGACCGGCCTGGCCCGCATCGTCCGTCATCTCGGCGATGAGAGAAACCAATGAGGTTCGGCGAGGGCGGAGGGGCCATGACCGATCAGCAGGCGTCCCGGCGCGGCGGGCGCCAGCCACGCAGTGACGCCCGCCGCAACCATCGGCGCCTCCTCAAGGCCGTCGGCGAGCCTGCCCGCGAGGCGCCCGATCAGCTCACCATGCAGGCCGTCGCGTCCCGCGCGGAGGTCGGCCCGGCTACCGCCTACCGCTACTACTCCTCGCTCGACGAGGTGCTCGCGGCTTATGTGCTCAGCGTCGTCGAGGAGCTCCGCGATTTCAGTGCGGCATCGACCGCGCAAGGGCGACCGCTGTTCGATTCCGTCGTGAACAAATGGGTGGACCTGCTTGCCGAACACGGGCCGGCATTGGTGCAGCTCCGATCCAGGCGAGGTTATCTGGAGCGGCTCCATGATGGGAACGAGATCATGGTCGCGCTGCGGGATGCCTGGAGCAGGCCGGTGGAAGGGCTGCTCGACGACATCGGCCTCCCGGAAAAGTTGATCGAGTACGCCGTGTTCCGCGCCAACATGATGTTCGACCCGCGGGAAATCCAGGATCTGCTACAGGAGACGGACCTGTCCCGCCCGGAGGTCATCACGCGGCTGACCGAGGCATACGGCGGCGCGCTGCGTGGTTGGGCCCGGGCCGGCTGATCGTTCCGGGCGCAGACGCCGACCCGACGAACTCGGCGCCGGGCGCCGGCGGTGCGCGGCTGTCCCGTGCGCGGCGCACTTGCTGCTGATCCGGCTACTCCAGCGGTGGCACGCGTGACCTTTCTTTGCGCTTCTTATATGAGAACTTCCTCTCAATTCAGAGATACATCTCGGTTTCTCGCCAGGGGGTAATAGTGATGAGGCAGCAGGTTGAGCGCGAACCCGGCGCGACGCACGACGCCGCCCGCGAGGTCGCGAGCCGGATGGCCGAAGCGGCCCAGGCGTGGCTGGACTCCCTGGACGCGGACCAGCGCACGGTGGCGGTCGGACCACCGCCGGGCGCCGGCGAGGACGCCGAGGCCGAACGCACCCGCTGGTTCTATACGCCGACCGATCACGGCGGGCTGACGTTTCACCAGCAACACCCCGCCCAGCAACGGCTGGCGATGCGGCTGGTCGCGACCGGCCTGTCCGAAGCGGGGTACACCACCGTCGCCACCGTGCTCGGCCTGGAGAACGTGCTCGACCGCATCGAGGGCTTCTCGGTGAACTGGGGACGGGAACGCACCCGCGACCCCGGCATGTACTACCTGCGAGTCTTCGGCGAGCCCGACGGAGTCCAACCGTGGGGATGGCGGTTCGGCGGCCACCACGTCTCGCTCAACAACCTCGTGGTTGACGGGCGCGTCGCCGCCACCACGCCGTGCTTCCTGGGGGCCGACCCGGCCGTGTCGCCGCTCCTCGGCGGCGCGACGCTGCGCCCGCTGGGGACGGCCGAGGACCTGGCCCGCGAGTTGGTCCGCTCCCTGCGCCCCGAGCTCAGCGCCCGCGCCGTGCTGCTGGCACGCGCCCCGAACGACATCGTGGCGGGCAACAGCACCCGGATCGACGACCGGGTGGTGCGGCGCCGCGAGCTCTGGCGCCCCGGGCCGCACGCCCCGGACCGTGCCGAGGAACCGGCCACCGGCCTCGACGGCGCGGACCGGCAGGCGCTGGCCCTCACCCCGACACCCAGGGGAGTGCCGGGCGCCGAACTCGACGCCGCGCAACGGGAGCTGCTGCGGGCCCTGCTCGGCACCTACCTCGACCGCGTTCCGGACGGGGTGTCCCCACTGTCGCGCTACCACGACCCGGCAACGCTTGACGCCGTGCACCTCGCCTGGGCCGGCTCCACCACGGCGGGCGAGCCGCACTACTACCGCCTGCACGGCCCGCGGCTGCTCGTCGAGTGGACCAACATCCACCGCGGTGTCAACCACGCCCACGCCGTGTGGCGGGACCCGGCGACCGACTTCGGCGGTGACGTCCTCGCCGCCCACCACGCCGCTCACCACGCGCGATGAGGGACGGGATGTGACAGACATGGCAGGTCAACAGCCGCCACCGCACCCGACGCGCCCCACGCTGCGGGGATCCTTCGGCATGTGCGCGTCGACGCACTGGCTGGCCGCGGCGACGGCCCAGTCCGTGCTGGAACGCGGTGGCAACGCGTTCGACGCGGCGACGGCCGGCGCGTTCGTGCTGCACGTGGCCGAACCGCACCTCAACGGGCCGGGCGGCGATCTCGTCGCCCTGTTCGCGACCGCGGCGGGAGCGGCTCCGCTCGTGCTGGCGGGACAGGGCCATGCGCCGCGGGGCGCCACGATCGAGCACTTCCGGGCCGAAGGACTGGACCGCGTTCCGGGTGCGGGTGCCCTGGCCGCCGCCGTCCCGGGCGCCGTCGACTCCTGGCTGTGGTTGCTCGCCGAGTTCGGGACCTGGGAGCTCACCGACGTCCTCGCCTACGCGATCGACTACGCGGAACGCGGGGTTCCGGTCGTTCCCCAGTTGGCGCGGGTCCTGGCCACGGTCGAGGAGCTCTTCCGGACGCACTGGCCGACGTCGTACGCGCTGTGGATGCCCGGAGGACAGGTCCCGCAGCCGTACGGAACTCTCGTGAACCCCGTCTACGCCCGGACTCTGCGCCGGCTGAGCGCCGCGGGTGTCGGCGGGACGAGAACCGCCCGGATCGACTCCGCGCGGCGCATCTGGCGGACGGGGTTCGTGGCGGCCGCCGTGGCGGAGTTCGTGGCGACGCCGCATCGGCACTCCTCGGGCCGGGACCACGCCGGAGTGATCACCGCCGCTGACTTCACCGACTTTGTTCCGTCCACCGAGCCCACGGTCACCGCGGAGTTCCGAGGGATCACGGTGGCGAAAGCGGGCCTGTGGTCTCAGGGCCCCGTGCTGCTGCAGGCCCTCACCATGCTCGACCAATTCGACGACGAACAGATCGATCCGTCGACGGCCGGCGGAATCCACACCATCACCGAGGCTTTGAAGCTGGCGATGGCCGACCGGGAGGCGTTCTACGGGCATCTGGACCCGGCAGACGCGGAAACCGTGATACGCCGTCTGCTGTCCCCCCGGTACAGCAAGGAACGCGCCGGCCTGATCGGTCCGGTCGCGTCAACCGCGTTCAGGCCCGGCGACATCGGCGTCACACCGTACACACCACCGCTCGTCACCGGTCAGCGCGGCGTCCGGGCCGACGGCGTGGGAGAACCGACCCTGCAACAGACCGGAGAGACCCGCGGCGACACCTGCCACATCGACGTCGTCGACCGCTGGGGAAACATCATCTCCGCCACACCGTCGGGAGGGTGGCTCCAGTCTTCGCCCACCGTGCCCGAACTGGGCTTCGCGCTCGGCACCCGGCTCCAGATGACATGGCTGGACCCGGCCGCCCCGGCACGCCTGGCGCCGGGCCGGCGGCCCCGCACGACGCTGTCGCCGACCATGCTGTTGCGCAACGGCAGGCCCGTCGCCGCGCTCGGCACACCCGGGGGCGACCAGCAAGACCAGTGGCAGCTTCTTTACCTGGTGCGCACGCTCGCTCTCGGGCTGGATCCACAGGAGGCGATCGACGCACCCGCGTTCCACACCACCTCGGTACCGAGCTCTTTCTGGCCGCGGACCTGGCGGCCGGCGGGTCTGGTGATCGAGGAACGAGCGGGCCGGGCGGTCATCGACGAACTACGCGAACGCGGCCACGACGTGACCGTCTCCGGACCGTGGAGCCAGGGCCGGCTGTCCGTCGTGACCCGCGATCCGAACACCGGCGTCCTGCGGGCGGCGGCGAACCCGCGCGGTGCCCAGGGATACGCGACGGGGCGATGAGCGGCATGACATCCGATACCCGCACCGATGGCCGGGCCGCACGACAGCGGGTCACGCTGCCGGGCCTGATGCTTGCCCTCACCTTCGCGACGGGCATCGTCGACGCGGTCGGATACCTGCGCCTGGACCAGGTGTTCGCGGGCAACATGACCGGCAACGTCGTCATCCTCGGCATGGCGGCCACCGGCCAGACCGAACTTTCCGTGCTCGGTCCGGTCGTCGCGCTGTTCTCCTTCCTCGCGGGTGCGGCCTTGGCCGGCCGGGCGCTGCGCACCGCCGTACCGCACTGGAGCCGCCGGTGCGCGGGCCTGCTGGGCGCCGTCGGACTGCTGCTGGCCGCCACGGCGCTCGGCATGGCCACGACCGGGGTGGGCACCCCCGCCGCCCGCGTGCTGATGGCGTTCTCCCTCGCCCTGGCCATGGGAACGCAGGCCGCGACGGCCCGCCACCTCGACGTCAAGGACGTCAGCACCGTCGTCGTGACCTCCACGCTGACCGGCCTCGCCGCGGACTCCCGGCTGGCGGCGGCCCGCGGCCAGCGGGCCCTGCGACGTGGTGCGGCTGTTCTGCTCATCGCCGCCGGAGCGGTTACCGGCGCGGCGCTGTGCCAAGTGCACGAAGGCGTCGCGGTGGTGGTGGCGGCACTCGTCGTACTGGCGGTGACCGGCCTCGGCCACACGGCCAGCACCGGCGGAGACCGGTGAGGAAGACATCCATCACGAAGAAAGGTAGGGACGTCCATGACCACAGCTCTGGCTCCCCCGTCCCGTATCGGGAAGGCCGCTGTCTGGGCCGTCGGCATCCTGGCAGCCGCCACCGGAACCCTGGAATCGGTGGTGTCACCGACGCTCCCGCTGCTGCAGCGCGAACTGTCAATCAGCCCAGCGCAAGGCGCACTGCTCAGCATCGCGATGCTCATCACCGGTGCTCTCACCGCGCCCATCGCGGGCGTTCTCGGTGACCGCCACGGCGGAAAGCGGGTGATGATCTGGCTGATGGCGGTGGTCTCGGCCGGTGGCCTCGTCTCATCCCTCGCGCCGAACCTGCCGGTGCTGCTGCTCGGGCAGGTGCTGCAGGGCGCGATGGTGGGCGCGATGCCACTGTCGTTCATCCTGCTGCGCAAGCTCCTCCCGGCCGGCGAGTCGCAGGTGGCCATCGGGGTGGTCAGCGGGTTCTTCGTGGGCGGCGGCATGCTGGGGACGCTGATAGCCGGGCCCATCGCGGAAGGACTGTCGCGGCACTGGATGTTCGCGATACCGACTGTGGCGATCGTCGTGGCGACCCTGTTCGTCCGCAGGCTGATGCCGGACGATCAGCCGACCCGGTCGGACGCCAGGATTGACTGGCCCGGCCTGGCTCTCCTGAGCTGCATTGTGCTGACGTTCATGGCCGGGCTAGCGATGGCGCCCGAGGCCGGTTCGCAGCCACTCGTGCTCGTCGTCATCGTCGTGCTTCTGGTCGCCTTCGTGACCGGATGGCTGGCCGTTGAACGTCGTGCGGCCGCGCCGATGTTCGATCTGCGCCTGCTCGCGACGCCTGCGATCTGGCGGTCCTATGTGGTCACGTTCGCCGTCTGCGTCGGCGCCGCGGTGGCGATTTACCTGGTTCCGCAGCTATTCGCGGTGTCCGGCGACGGATACGGGTTCGGGGCCAGTTCCACCGACATCGGGCGCTACCTGTTGCCCGCCGCCGCGATGGCGGCAGTCAGCGGACCGCTCGGCGGGCTCGGGGCGCGGCGGTTCGGCGCGGGTGCCGTTGTCACCGCCGGAATCGGGCTCATGACGGCCGGGCTGATCGCCATGGCGTTCATCCACACCGAAATCTGGCACCTCATCGTCGGCAAAGCGCTGATCAGCCTGGCCAACGGCGCCTGCATCACGGCGCTGGTCATCAAGACAGCCACCTCGGTCGATCAGGGCAACACCGGCACCGCCACGAGCCTGGTCCTGGTGATTCGCGTGCTCGGCTTCGCCACGGGCGCGCAGCTCAGCGGTGCAATCCTCACCGCCGGGACCCCTGCCGGATCGGAGGTCCCGGCCGAGTCGGCCTATGTCACCGCCTTCGTCATCGCCGGCGTGGTCGCGGCACTGGCCCTGTCTGTCGTCCGTAGCCTCGGCAAAGGAGTCAAGGAATGATCCGCACCGATCCGATGACGGCTATCCGTACCACGCCGAGGCGCAAGGTCCTGATATCAGGGGCCAGCGTCGCGGGCCCCACCCTCGCGTTCTGGCTGAACCGCTACGGATACGAGGTCACCGTGGTGGAGAAGGCGGGCACAATTCGCAGCGGTGGCTATCCCATCGACGTGCGGGGCACCGCGCTTGAGGTCGTCCGGAGGATGGGGATCCTCCCGCGGCTGCGCGAAGCGCACATCGACCTGCGCCGGCTGACCTTCCTCGACGGGGACGGCAGCGAGGTGGTCTCGCTCAAGCCGCACGTTGTCACCGGTGGGGTCGAGGGCGAGGACCTTGAAGTGCGGCGCGGGGACCTGACCGACGCTCTCTACACGGCGGTCCGTGACGACGTGGAGTTCCTGTTCAACGACTCCATCGACCTCCTCGATCAGACCCGCGACGGGGTCGACGTCACCTTCCGCGGGGGCGGCAGGCGCACGTTCGACATGGTGTTCGGTGCCGACGGTGTGCACTCACACACCCGGGAACTGCTGTTCGGTCCGGAGGCGCGGTTCCATCGGTACCTCGGCTACTGCTTCGCCGTGTTCACCATGCGCAATACCCTCGGGCTCTCCCACGAGACCGTGATGTGGAACGACCCGGGCAGGGCCGCGGCCCTCTACGCCGTGGGGGACAGCGACGAAGTGCACGCCTTCCTGAACTTCGCCCGGCCGGAACCGCCGTTCGACGCGTTCTCGAATCCGCAAGCCCAACGGAACCTGGTCGCCACGGTCTTCGCCGACGCGGGATGGGAGATTCCGGGCATGCTCGCCGCCATGCGCGACGCGGGCGACGTGTTCTTCGACGGGGTCAGCCAGATCCACCTGCCACGGTGGTCCAGCGGCCGGGTCGCGCTGGTGGGCGACGCCGCGTACGCGCCCTCTTTCCTTACCGGACAGGGCACCAGCCTCGCGCTCGTCGGCGGGTACATGCTCGCCGGTTCCGTGGCCGACCGGGACCACGCCGCCGGCTTCGCCGCCTACGAAAACAACACCCGTGAGTTCGTGACGCTGAACCAGGGGCTCGCCGGCAAGGGCGGTGCCACACTCTTCCCGACCACCGCCGAGGAATTGGAACAACGCAACAACAGGCTGCGCAATCTCAGCGCCATGCCTCCCGCGAACGGACGACCGGCCCACTCGGCCCTCACCCTGCCCGAAATCACCGCGAGGACGTAACCAGGATCCCGGATGCTCGGCTCGAGCTCATAGCGGGCGGGCGCCATGGCATCGCCACCGAGTTCGCGGACGTCTCACGACTTGGGCTACGGCCTCACCTGAACGGCGTGCCGCCGTCCGCCGAACGCTCTCACAGATAGGAAAACAGCATGCTGACCGAAACACATCCGAACGCCCAGTGGCTGTCGGATGTCTACCGTGGCGGCGCCGCGATTGCGTCCGATCCGAACCTCGACGAGGACGAGCGGGAGCACCGCCAGAAGGAGCACGCGCAGGCGATCATGGGTCGCATGTCGCCGAACATGATCATTCACACCGGCGGCGTGCGGCTCACTGTTACCGCCGGCATGGACTTCCTGACGAAGTACCACAAGCGCCGGGCGATGCTCTCGGACGTGAACGTGCAGCCCCTGGGCTTCGATCAGATCCTCGCCGACGACTACTACGGCATCGTTCACGGCACGTTCCGAACGGCGCGCGGCGACGTCTTGTGGACGCGCGTGGGGATGGGCGCGTGGCGGTTCGAGGACGGCATCGCAGTCGAGCACTGGGAGCTGTCCAACGGGCCGAAGTGGGACGAGTTCTTCCTCGCAGGCGATCCCGATTTCAACGGCTCGGCGCTCGAGTTCTGGACGCGAGGCGTCTAGCGATCTTTGGTCGCTGGGTTCTGTCTCGCGGATCATGGCTTTGGTTCGTTGGTCAGGGCGTGGCGCGAGGTGACTTGAGTGCCGAGGAGTGGGCTGTGCTGGCGCCGTTGCTGCCGGCACAGCCTGGTCGTGGTAGTCGGTGGCGTGATCACCGGCAGGTGATCGACGCGATCTGTCGGGTAAGGCGGACCGGGTCGCTGTGGCGGGACCTGCCCGAGCGGTACGGGCCCTGGAAGACGGCCTACCAGCGATTCCGGCGATGGGCTGCCGACGGGACCTGGCCCGGCTACGCCGGCACGTGATCACCCTCGCCGAGCTCGACGACGGCCGCTCGGTGATGTCATAACCGAACCGTGCGGAGTGAGTACTCACTCCGTCGACGGGATATCGGCGCCCGTGCGGGCCGGGGCATGGGAAGCGCCGGCCCGCACGCGACCGCCGGGCGACGGCACAGCTTCAGCGGCGTCGCCGGTCGATCTGGTCCTGGATCAGCTGGGCGAACCCTTCGGCCATGTGCAGTTGGTCGGGCAGGGCGTCCACACGGGCGAGGGCGGCTTGGTGGAACACCGCCAGCCGGTCGTGCTGCACGCCGCGTTCGTCCTCCTCGACGGTTGCGGCGTCGAGGATCTGCAACAGGTCGGGCATTTCCTCCAGGGTGAAACCGAAGGGCTTCATGCGCTTGATGACCTCGAGGCGGGCCAGATCGGGTTCGGTGTAAAGGCGGAAGCCGCCGTCGCTGCGGGCGGACGGGATCACGAGGTCGTCGAGCGGAATGACGGCGGTGGCACTCGCGACGGACAGGTCCGACGAACCGTTCGATGTAGCGGTTCGCCTGTGGTGTCCGGGGCGGGGTCTTGACCACCTCGATGCCCTCGTCGGCCAGGACGGCAGTGGTGAAATCGACCGTCATCCGGTGATTATCGCCGCTGCCGTGCTCAAGACAGGGCCGACGGGCGCTGCCTGCGGTCAGTGGCTTCAGAGGTTCCGCGATGTTTATGTTCGTGCCGCGAGGGCGGCGGCGGCAATCGTGAGCAAGCCGTCGACCGCAGCGACCGGATCGCTGGGTGGGTACGGGAACGGTTGCTCGTCGAGGCATTGTTCGAGGAGCAACTCGGCAACCGCAGCATGGTGGACGATCTCATCGGCGTCGATCGAGCCGGACAGGATGCGGATCTCTACCGTGTCCCGCACCGGCCTGTCGGTCAGTATCTGGCAGAGATTGACATCGAAGAACTTGCTCAGGTTGCAGTCGTTGGCGGTCTTGCGCAGGGTAGCGGCGTCGGCGCCGGCATCAGCCGCGGCTACCAGTGGTGCCGGCAGGGGGGCGAGCCGTCGGCAGGCGGGGTTGGTGCGAAAGATCGCACGGAGGGGTTCGCGCCAGTGCGCGAAGAGCCGAATGAGGTTGTTCAGGGCGGGTGGAGACCGGAACGGGCCGCCGTCGACGTGCATGTGAACGGCAGCCTCGACGGGCACGGTGAAGCCTAGTTCGCGCGCCGGAGCGAGCAACTCGTCGAGCGCCTCGCGGTGATCTTCGGTCAGCGGTGGGGTGATGACCTCACAGGGGCGTTCCCGCTCTCCGCCCTGCGGCGCGGCCAGCGCGATGGTCGCACCGCCAGGGTCGTCAAGCCGGAAGACATCGCCGATCTGCTCGACCCGGGTGCCCCACAACCGTGCGGTCTCCTCCAGCGCCGCGGAGATCGATTGTGCCGGGTCGCTGTGCGCGGCGAGCAGGCGCAGCAGCCGCGGGTCGTCGCTGAGCACCCGGAACCAGCCCGGGGCAGCGGCCGCCCCCGGGTCAAGTCCCGCGACGAGGGTGACGTCGTCGACCAGGGTGCACAGCGGTGAGCCGTCAGCCCGGCGCACCTCGAAACCCAGCGTCAGGTGCAGAAATCGCCCCACCCCGGGCACCAGGGAGGGTTCACTGTCTTCGTGCCACACCGGCCGGACGCTGCCGCCGCAGCGGCCGGCCAACTCCACGGCGAGGCTGCGCCGGCTCAGGCCGGGCGGCGCCATCAACTCGACCTCGAAGCCGATACGCCGGCGCAGCGGCGGGGTCACGGCTTGATGGGCAGGGTCTCGCCCGCGAGCAGCTTCTGACCGCCGGCAACCTTCGCCTCGTACGGGTCGGGAAGGTTCCACAGCGCGGCCAGTTCGACCGCGTCCTCGTAGGTGTAGCCCGCAGAGAAGAACTTCGCGACGGCAGTCGATTCCTTCTGCGCCGCGACGTTCTCCGGCTTCGGCTCGATCGGCAGCTTCTCGCCCGCTTCCAGCTTCTTGCCCGCGACGACCTTCGCTTCCGACGGACTCGGAAGGTTCCATAGCGCGGCGAGCTGCACCGCGTCATCCCAGACATATCCGGCGCCGAAGAACGCCGCTAGCGCGGCCGCGTCGGCGGGAACGGCCGGTTCGGACGTCGTGGGGTCGCTCGGGTTCGGGTGCGGCGGGATCGGCAAGGTTTCACCGGCCAGCAGGCGCCGACCGGCCTCGGCCTTGACCTGGCCGATGTTCTGCCCGGTGTGCCATAGCGCGGCGAGCTGCACCGCGTCGTCGTACCCGTAGCCGGCCGCGAAGTACGCCGCCCAGTACCTGTCTAGGTCGGCCTGGGTGAAAGACGGGGCGACCGAGGGGATCGGGGAGCCCGGTGCCCCGGCATTGATCCCAATGCCGCGGGGGTGTCCGCCCAGTACCGAGGGCAGTTGCACCGCCCCGGCGATCAGGCCGGCACTCAACACCGCACCACCCGCGACCTGCGCGCCGCGGCGACGCCGCTTATAGATGCGGGAGAGCTCCAGCACTCGCGCGTAAACCGCGGCCGGGTCGGGAGCGAGGGTCTCATGAGTCTCGAATGCTTCGCGTAGCTGCTCACCGTGATCGGTCACGACGTCTCCTAGGTATAGATCCGAACTTGCTGCTCCGACAGCAGCCGCAGCTTCCGCAGTGCTTTCGCAGCCTGGCTGCGGACCGTTGCCTGCCGGCAGCCGAGGAGATCAGCTATCGCCTCGTCCTGCATCTGCTCGTAGTAGCGCAGGACGAGCACGGCTCGCTGTTTGGGGCCCAGCGTGGCGAGCCGGCGCCACAGGTCATCCGCGTCCGCCACACCCTCGGCAGGATCTCCGACCTTGCCTCGGGTGTCGGCCAGGTCAGCCAGGCGCTCCCCAACGGCGAACACGCGGCGCACCGTCCACGTACGGCGCCAGGAAAGGTACTCATTGAGCACCATGCGCCGTACATACGCCTCAGGCGACTCCGACCCGGAGATCCGCCGCCACCGGACATGGGCGCGGGCCAGCACCTCCTGCACAACGTCTTGAGCAAGATCGTGGTCACCCGTCAGGACAATCGCGTAACGCAGGAGGCTGGGTAAGCGGGCCACCGCGAACTCCTCGAAGGTCACACCACTGAAGACGGCACCGGCAGTCCCCGCGTGCACCGCCCGTACGATATTTTTCTGCTCCGCCCGCGTCGTGGCCGAGTTCTTCGACGTCGGACAGAGCCGTTCCCTGTCGTGGCAGCGCCGCCCCCAGGCCGGTCTTCTTCTGGCGGCGTTGCGGGACCCGCGGCGCGGCTTCGCCGACGTGGTCGTGGGGGAGCCGCACGCGCCTTCTACGGCAACCAGTTCGGTCTGACCGTGCCGCTGTTCGTCCACTTCGGTGTCCGGCTGTGGGTGCCGGCGATCGGCGGCCCGATGGATGCGGACAACGAGGCCCACGAACTGGTCATGTCGGTCTTCGGTGGGATGAGCAAGGCGAACGCAACCGGATCAAGCTCCGGGTCAAGACCGCGATGGCCGCACAGACCCTGCCGGAGGGCGCTATCTCGGCGGCCGCCCGCCCTACGGCTACACCCTGGTCGATCTTGGTCCGCATCCGAACCCGGCCAAGGCCGCTACCGGCCGCCACCTGCGCGGCCTCGTCCCCGACCCGGTAACCGCACCGGTCGTCCGACGTATCATCGCCGAGTTCCTTACCGGCTACGGCATCCATGCCATCGCCGAGAACCTGACCAACGACCACGTGCCCTGCCCGTCAGCCGCCGACCGGGCCCGCAACCGGCACCGCACCGGTGTGGCCTGGACCAAGAGCGCAGTGCGGGTATCCTCACCAACCCCCGCTACACCGGCCGCCAAGTCTGGAACAAGCAACGACGTAGCCCTCGGCCACACACCCGTCATGCGGTGGAACCACACCGCCGACCGGATCGTGTCCAAGGAGATAGTCCACGAGCCGATCATTAACGACGACACCTTCAACCAGGCCCAACACCTACGCGGTCAACGCGCCGCCGGCAAAGGCATCCGACTGAGTTCCCCCGGTTTCCGGGAGTCTTCTGATCATGGTCTGATGGCCATGGGGCGGACCGTTCTGTGGCAGCACCGAAGAAGTACCCGGACGAGCTGCGTGCCTGTGCGGTGCGGTTGTATCGGGACTCGGATCCGAAGCCGACGATCCGGAAGTTGGCCGAGCAACTCGGCGTGCACCACGAGGCGTTGCGTAACTGGATCCGGCAGGACCAGGCCGACCGCGGCGAGCGTGAGGACCGGCCGGCGAAGGACATGGTCGAAGAGAGCCGCCGGCTGATGCGGGAGAACGCCGAGTTGCGGCGGGCGAACGACATCTTGAAGGCTGCGAGCGTGTATTTCGCGGCGGAGCTCGATCCGACCCGGCGACGGTCATGAGGTTCGTCGACGAACACCGTGACCGCTTCGCGGTCGCGCTCCTGCTACGGGTTCTCGGCATCGGCGAGTCCACCTTCTACCGCTGGCTCGACCGCGAACAGCGCCCGTGCGAGCGGGCCGACGTCGACCGGGCGTTGTTGTCCAACATCTACGACATCTGGGAAGCGTCCGGGCGCACCTACGGCGCGGACAGGGTCCACCAGCAGCTACGCCGTGACGGGATCGCTGTCGGCCGCAAACGCGTCGAGCGGTTGATGGCCGGCCAGGGCTGGCAGGGCGCGTTCCTACGCCGCGGCTGGCGCGGCGGCGCGACCCGGCAGGACCCGCACCACACCCCGGCGCCGGACCTGGTCAACCGCCGGTTCTCCGCGACGGCACCGAACCGGTTGTGGGTCGCTGACGTCACCCGCATCCGATGCGGTGAGGGCGCGTTCTGGCTCGCCGCCGTTCGGGACGTGTTCTCCCGGCGCATCGTCGGCTGGAAGACCTCCGACCGGTGCGACACCGACCTCGTCCTCGGCGCCCTGGAGTACGGGATCTGGTCCCGTGACGTCCGCGACGGGCAGCTTATCCACCACTCCGACCGCGGGTCGAACTACACGTCGTTCCGCTTCGGACAGCGGCTGGCCGACAACGGGATCCTGCCCTCGATGGGCTCGGTCGGCTACAGCTACGACAACGCGCTGATGGAGAACTTCTTCTCCACCCTCAAGATTGAACTGGTCTACCGACACGCCTGGCGCACCCGTGACGAGGCCGAAAACGCCGTCTTCGCCTACATCGACGGCTGGTACAACACCCGCCGCATCCAGAAGGAACTCGGCTACCTCAGCCCCGACGAATACGAAGCCGCCTGGCACACCAACCAGACAAACCCTGAGACAGCTACCGTTCAGCCTGAACCAACGGGCGCCAGGTAACCACCACTCCCCGAAAGCGGGGGGAACTCAGTTCGCCCTCCGAGCCGTGGAACACGATGGGCTGGGTCTCGATCGGCTCCTCGGGTCCGCGTATCCAGATGGCGACCAGCCCACCGGTCCCGTCCTGCCCGAAAACCCGCAACGGCGCTGGACCGGCCGAAGGGCTGCCGGTCCAGGACCGCCACCACTCAGACGTCTCGACGGACCACATGAACTCGTCGTACGGCTCGAAGTCGTAACCGTCGTGGTCCGTTGAGAAGCCTGCGGCGTGTGCCGCGGCCAGCGGAGCCGGCAGCATGCGGTCCTCGTCCTGCATGAGCAGAGTCCATGAGGGCTGCGTCGCGACGATGGAACGCAGAGACCGGGCCGGAAGACACCTTCGGCACTTCGGTCCGCGCGCTCAGCGGCATTACCGTGAACCTGATCCTGTTGCGGACGGGGACTTCGGCGCGGGCCATCGATGTGGATGTGCCTCAATGCTTTCCGTTTTGCCGTCGGCGGCGTCCCAGCGGCGGCGCGCTTCGGCGAATGCGGCCCCATGCTCGGTGGCCCAGTCGGCGAGGACTCGCATCGGGCCGGTCAGGGTGTGCCCGAGTTCGGTGAGGGCGTACTCGACCTGTGGCGGGATGGTCGCGTAGGCGGTGCGGCTGACCAGGCCGTCGCGCTGCAACCGTCGCAGGGTCAGCGTGAGCATTCGCTGCGAGATACCAGGAATCAGCCGGTGTAGTTCGCGGAAACGTCGTACGCCATCCACCAGTTCGGCGAGGACCAGCATCGACCACCGATCGCCGACCCGGTCGATGATGTCGCGTAGGCCACAGTCATGGGCGAAACTGCTCGCGCATAGTGCTTCGCCCAGCTCACTGCGCGTCCTGGTTACCGCCGTGTGCCCATCTGACATCAAAGTGCCTCCTTTTGCGATGACCGCTGTCCGTTGGATCGTCGCACTCGTGATCCTGTTGACAGGTGCCTCCGGCGGTCTCGGCCGTCTCATTGCCGCGGGGCTCGCGACCCGCTCCGTCCCGTTCATCGCCGCTACCCGTGACCCGTCACGCCTGCCGGATCCCTTGCCCGGGTCGGTGTCGCAGCGAACGCTCGACCTCGATGATCCCCGCACAATGGCCGCGGCGTTCGACGGCGTCACGACGGCGATCCTCGTCTCGGCCGGGTTCGCGGAACCGGACACCGTCATCGCCCGACACCGAGCCGGTCTGGACGCCGCGGCGCGGGCCGGCGTGCGTCACGTCGTCTACACCAGCCTGTCCTCAGCCGGCGACCACCTGGCCTACGCGCTGCCGCACCGATGGACGGAGCGATACCTCGCGGCCGGACCGCTCAGCTGGACCGTGCTGCGCAACGGTCTGTACGCCGAACTGGTGGCCCCAGACGTTGCCCGCGCCGCTGAGACCGGCATCCTGGCAGCCCCGTTCGGCGACGGCGCACTCGCCGCTGTCGCCCGCGCCGACCTTGCCGACGTCGCCGTGCAAGTGGCCGTCGACGCCGACGCGGACCCGCGCGAGCACTCCGGACGAACCTACGAACTGGTGGGTACCCGACCGATCAGCGGCGGTGACCTCGCCGCCGCCGCGGGTCCGGACGTGAAGTATCGACCGACAACGCTGGCCGCCCTCCGCGCCGATCTGACCGACGCGGGCCTCCCACCGTTCGCCGTGGCGTACGTGACATCGACGTACGCGACCGTCGCGGCCGGGTTCCTCGCCGACTCCCACCGCGGGACCGGTGGCGACCTCGCCTCCCTGCTCCGCACCCCACCTCGGGATCCCATCGCCGTCATCCGCGACAGCATGGTCACCACGTAATTTTTGCCTCACCCGCAAGCCCGACAATCCGGAAGCGGCACAGGAGTTCAACCCCGATCAGTGCACCATTCTCCGCGGATCAGGGATTACTGGACGCCGAAGGCGCCGGTAATCAGGCCACGACAGGTGGCAATCGGCCGGTGCGCACCGACAGCGGCATGAGCGGACGCCGTAGCGTGCAAAGGCCGGCAGCCACTCCCGTCACGCATGCTGTTTGACTTGGGGACGACGGTCGGTTGAGGAGGTGTGGGTGGTGGTGAGGATTCTTATGGAGTCTCTCCATCAGACGGTGCTCGAACACCCAGCGACCAGGGCTGGACGAGGGGCGAGTCCGGTACTACATGGAGCATCCAGGCGAGATCAGGGGTGTTCTCGTCTACGAGGGCCCCGATAGCGGCGAACGGATCACCGTCAACGGACATCACCGTGTGGAGGCGGCCCGGCGCCTCGGCTGGCGGGATATTGATGTTGACCTTCGGCCAGGCACTCGGCAGGATGCCTTGTCTTATCAAGATCTCGTACGAAAGCCTTGGTCGGAGATTGAGGGAGAGGCAGTGCGCGACGCTTGATTCGTCGGTAGCACAGCACCCGGTTCGGAGCTGTCTGTCGAGCGATGAGCACCTCGACTGCATGACATTGGGTAGCAGCCTGTTGGTGACGACCGTGCGTCGCTAAGTCGAATCCGGACAGCGGTATGAGCGGATGTCACCCGCCATGTGACTGCTCGGAGCCGGCCCGGTCGGCCATTCGCCGCAACCGTCCAAACCACATCGATCAGCTCGCGGTCGGACGGCAGGCTCAGAACCGTGGGGACTGGCGGGCGCCGATTGGCGGTGGACCAGCCGAAGCGCTGTCGTGAGCCAGACGCGAAGATCGGCGAGCTCGCGGACCGGGTCTGGTCTCTCTCTGTTCCTGCCACGAACGGACGGCGTCTCCCGCGGTCCGGATACGAGTGGATCTATGTCGCCGGTGGGGCGAGCCGCGCGTGACGAGTTCGATTCTTGGGCCGGCGCTGGCGGACTTGCGGGTACCGGACGGCGCCCGCGTTCACCTCGACGCCGGCATCAACCCGCTCGACCGGGCGCGACGTCAGTTGGCGACACCTGCGATATCCGGACGCAGCAGCGCGAACGCCCGGTCGAGCAGGACATCACGCTTCGCGGTGCCACCGGTGCGGGCCCACTCCTGCGTGACGGTGTCCAGCGCCGCTGCGGCGGCGTTAGTAAGTAGATCGGCGGTGAATGCATCAAGTGGTGGGTCGGATCGAGCGCGCAGCGCGTCACTGACGCTCTGGCGCCACTCGGCTCGCTTTTCGTGCAGGCGCGCCCGCAGCGATGGGGTGACCTCGATGAGGCGGAGTCTGGTCTGGGCCTGCTCGGAGTCGTGGATTTGCTGCTGCCATCGCCTCAGCACCTGGTGCAGGCAGTGCCACGGGTCGTCGCCGGGCTCCTCGCGGATCTCGACGATGACCTGCTCGCCGAGGATATCGACGTCTCCGAAGACGGCGTCCTCCTTGGCCGGGAAGTACCGGAAGAAGCTGCGTTTGGTCAGCCCGGCGGCGGCCGCGATCTGTTCCACGGTCGTCGCATCGAATCCCTGCTCGGCGAAGAGCCGCATCGCGACGGCGGCGAGTTCGGCCCGCACTGCTCGCCGCGTCCGTTCCCGCAAGCCTGTCACGCACCGAAGTCTACTTAACAACATGCGATGTCGAAACTGTCACCCGGTGTCATATAGTGAGGTCCATGACGAGACCCATGCACGGCAAGACGGTCGTTGTCACCGGCGGCACCGCCGGCATCGGCAAGGAAACCGCTCGGGGCCTGGCCCGGCTGGGAGCACAGGTCGTGGTGGTCGGCCGAGACGGCGACCGCGCCCGCACGGCGGTTGCGGAGCTTCGGCGCGACACCGGCAACGACCGGGTCGAGGCGATGCTCGCCGATCTCACCCTGAAGCGGAACGCACGGGGGTTGGCCAAACGCATCACCGCCCGGTACGGCGAGATCCATGTCTTGATCAACAATATGGGGGTCACCCGGGCCGGCCGCGTGCTGACCCCAGAGGGCATCGAAACGACTTTCGCCGCCAACGTTCTGGCGCCCTACCTTCTGACGGACGGCTTGCTGCCAGCGCTGATTCGCGCCGCCCCGACTCGCGTCGTCAACATCACCGGCGGGGTGCCCCGCGGCTCGATCGACCTGGACAACCTGCAAGGCGAACGGTCGTACGTGGCGCTGTCGCACTACAACCAGACCAAGCTGGCGCTCATGGCAATGAGCTACGCGACCGCCGAACGCCTCCGCGGTAGCGGGGTCACCCTCAACGTGGCGTATCCCGGCCATGCGTACACATCGCTCAACAAGGGCCTGCCCGTCGGCGCCTACCCGCCCGTCGCTCGGCCGATCGTCCCGCTTCTGCGGCCACTCCTGCCCCTTCTCTACGGGCAGAGGGCCGCGGTACGCGCCTCCCGATCCAGCGTCTACCTGGCGTCCGACCCGGGCGTGGCCGATCTGCACGGCACTTACATCAACAGCGCGTGCCGTGTCGTGGCCTGGCCCGCCGCGGTCCTCGACCGACGCAACCGCGATGCCGTCAGTGCGATCTGCGAGAAACTGGCCACCGCGCCCACCCGCTCCACCCGGCCGGCGGGGTAAGCCAGCACATCGACGGACTCCACCACGTGGTCTGGTGAGGGAACCTGCCCATCGGAAGGGGGCGACCGATCTTCATGACGTCGAATGACGAACCGATCGCGGCAGATCTGGATGCCTAGGTCAATTGTCTCGGGCCGCACGGAACGGGTTGGCCTGCTCGGCTGTCAGCCGCGGGGCGGCGTGGCCAGACAGCCCGGTGCGGGGTTGGCAGCCGATGTACGGTCGGCCAAGTGGAGGAACGCATCCCGGCTGCCGAGCGGATCGAGCGCGCCCGCCAGACCCGGTCGCCGAAGCTCGAACTGGACCGGTGCGGGCTGTACAAGGTGCCGAAGGAGGTGCGCGACTTCACCTTCGTGGAGTCGCTCAACCTTGAGTTCAACAACCTCCGCGACCTGCCGAAGTGGCTAAGGAAGCTGGACGCCCTCACCGAGCTGAACGTCGGGGCGAACGCGTTCTACGAGGTGCCCCTGGTGATCCACCGCCTCACCGGGCTGCGGGTGCTCGACCTGAGCGAGAACAACCTGGAGGGCGAGCCACTGGATTTCTTGGGCGGGCTGACGAACCTCACGCGCCTGTACCTCGTCGACACCCGGTCCGACCGGCTTCCGGAGAGCATCGGCGGGCTGACGCAGATGCGGGAGCTGAACCTGTACCGGGGGTTCTTCACCAACTCGCCGGACAGCCTGCCGCCCTCCCTGGGCCGGCTCACCAACCTCACCGCGCTCGAGCTGTCCCGCAACGGTTTGCACGAGGTGCCCGAGTGGGTCCGCGGCATGACGAAACTGCGGTCGCTGGGCCTTTGGATGACCGACATCACCGAGATCCCGGAGTGGCTCACCGAGCTGACCGCCCTTGAGCGGCTTGCGTTGCCGTGCGACCCCGGCACCGGGCTGCTGGCGGCGATCCTGCGCCTGCCGCACCTGACCGACCTCTCGATCGACGGCGAGGAGGTGGAGCTGGGCCAGGGCTGACCGGCTCCACCTCCCCGTGGGTCACCGCACCCATGGCGGGGTGCTGATGGGAGTGGCTTGCGGGTGAGCATGGCCCGTGACTGCGCTCCGAGCTTGATCAAATGCGCTGACATCGGCATGAGTGCGCAGCTGATCAAGGACGGACGCGTGCGCCTACCGGTGGCAACGGGATGCTGGGCGGGCTGGATCGGCCCGACGGGGTGGGAGCAAACGGGGAGCAGCGCGGCGCTCCATACCGCGCTGAACGGCGCTCAACCGCGTCGTACTGCTCTGTACTGCGCCGTCTGACCTGCGCGATCTCCAAAGCCGCAGGTCAGCGCACACGCCGGACAAATTTGACACGGAAGAGGTCTCCGACCTTCGGTGATCGACTTTGGCTTGGGTTTCCGCAGGTCAATGGGTGTGTGCTCATAGCGCTGTGCGGGCTGCTGTGATCATTTGGGAGCAGATTGGGAGCAGGGCTTTGACCTCTCCGTGCGGGGAAGCGCGCTCCGGCCGATGAGGCACTTCTACTGCTGCCATTCGACGTGAACGCCGATCCGTAGCCGCAGCATCCGCTAGTTCCGGCGGGCGCTCATCACAGATGAAGACCGCAAGGCCGGACTACCCGTGAGGGTGGTCCGGCCTTCTTGTGTTACTCCTGAAACGGAAGAAGAGAAGACCTTGACTACCCAATTCCTTGTTCTGCCTCGTCGTTTCACCCGTGTCGCCGGCACGTGTCCGGCGACCGATCCGAGTTCGCCCGTCCTCGACTCCCGGTTCCAGGCCGGCGGGCGTTGTCCGACCGACGTCGCTGGTGTGGTGGCGGCCTATGGCTGACCTGCCGACCCGAGATGACGACCGCGAGATGCCGGCCCACGTTGGCACGGTGGAGGTGTCGCCGCCTGCTGATGGGCTTGACCTTGAGCCGCGAGTGGAGCGTTCATCGACAACGTCGTCGCGATCCGACACGGCCGCCACGTCGATGCCGCGCGTGATCGTGCCGAGTGGACCGCCTGAGTTCGGGCCGCGTGCGGCGCGGGCGTTGCTGGCCGTGCTGATCGAGGCGTCGACGACAGTCGATCATCACCACACCGAATGACCAACCAGCCAACCGGCCCCAGGTTCGCGTTCTACGGGCGTGTGTCCACCGAGGACAACCAGGACCCGGAATCGTCGCGGCGGTGGCAACTCAACCGTGCCACCGCCCTGATCCAGCCGCACGACGGCCGGATCGTGGCCGAGTTCTTCGACGTCGGGCAGAGCCGCTCCCTGCCGTGGCAACGCCGCCCACAAGCAAGTCTGCTGCTCGCCGCCTTGCGTGACCCCGGCCGCGGGTTCGCCGACGTCGTGGTGGGGGAGCCGCATC
>NZ_BOPF01000038.1 GCF_016863615.1 Virgisporangium aliadipatigenens
CCGGGTCGATCCGCCTGCGGCGTGACCGACCACTCCGCTGCCGGATCCGCGTCCGGCTATCCCTTGCGGGGCTGCCGTTTGCGCGGGCGGGTCGGGGCGGCCGGGCGGGACTGCTGGAGGCGGTACGCCCCCACGGCCGCCGCGCCGATGAGCAGCGCGGGCAGCGCGATCCACCAGGGGCTGAGGCCGCCGTCGTCGTCGGCCGGCGGGGCGGCGTCCGACGGAGGCTCGGGGGAGGCGGAGTTGTAGTCGCCGCAGCGCTTCTCGGTGGGGGTCGGGGTGGTGCCGGCGGGGACGACCTGCATCGGGGCCTCGCAGTTGCCGGTCGCCGGCGCGGCCATCTGCGCGGTCACCGTCCAGTCGCCGGGCGGCAGCACGCCGGCATAGCTCAGCGTCGCCTCGCCCGCCGCCACGGGGCGCAGCGGGGCCGGCCCGACCCGTTCCCCCGTGGCAGCGACCGCGAACACCGTGGCGGCCGTGCCGCTGGTGATCGGGTGACCGTCGGCGTAGGCCGCGGTGACCCAGACGGACCCGAGCCCGTCGCCGTGGACGGTGAGCACCGCCCCGCCGTGCGCGCCCGCCGCCCCCGGCAGCGCCAGGGCCCCGACGAACGCCGCCGCCGCGACCGCTCCGGCAAGACGTCGCACGTCACTTCCCTTCGCATGGAAGCGCCCCCGGCCACCAGGTGACCGGGGGCGCAATTGCCGCGATTCTATGCCTTCGCGAACGTCCAGCTCTGGTGCCGCGCACCGCTCGACTTCTGGAGCGTGAGCAGGCGCTGCTGCCAGTACTGGCCGTGGCCGACACCGATCACCAGCCCGTCGCCGGTGGTCAGCGACGTGCCGAACGCGGTCGAGGTCAGAGTGAACTCGGTCGCACCGGCGCAGTCCGTCTGGACCAGCGGCGTACCGGCGGCCGGCTTGCCCTGGTAGGCGCCGATGCAGCGGTCGGTCGCCTTGGAACGCAGGCGGAACTTCTCGGTCCCGTCCACCTTCTCCAGCTTCCACTGCTGGTTGGCCACCCCGGACGAGCGACCGGCGAGCAGCGGCGAACCGTCACCGCGGTTACCGCCGAAGAACGTCGCCACGCTGCCGTTGAGCGCGTTCGTCAGGTTGAACCACTGGCCGGCGGCCGGCGTGTTGGCCGCTGCCGGGGTGGTGACCGTCAGCGTCTTCGTCCACGGCGTGCCGTTGCTCAGCAGCACCTGGAACGTGTACGCCGTCGACGGCCGGAGCCCGGCGACGACCACACCCGCCTGGCGACCCAGGTTGTACCTGCCGCCGTTGACCACCAGCGTGTAGCGGGCGCGGTTCGGGGCGGCCGGCCAGCTCAGCCGGGTCTGCGTGGACGTGGTGGCCGTGGCGCTCAGTTCCTTGAGCGTGCCGGTGCCGTCGGTGGGGCTCGGGCTGCCGGTCGGCGACGGCGGCTTCGGCGAACCACCGGTCGGCGACGGGCCGGCGGTCGGCGAGGTCGGCCCACCGGTCGGGCTCTTCGACGGCGACGGCGACGGCGGCCTCGGGGACGGCGACTGCGTCGACGGCGACGGGCTCGGGTCGGGGTTGCCGCCGGAGCCGGAGCCCTTGATCAGGAACTCGTTGTCGGCCACGTTCCAGTTGTTCGCCAGGTAGCTGCCGGCCGACGGGTTGGTGTTGTAGTAGTCGTCGTGGTTGCAGTCGAGCTTCTGCTCGAACTTGTTGCGGTCGTTGCACTTGTAGACGATCGTCTGGCCGTTCTCCTGGTAGCACATGACGTCGTACTCGTCGTTGCAGTGACCGGCCTTGCTGCTGTTCGGCGAGTTGTTGTTGACCGCGCCGAGGTTGTGGCCCAGTTCGTGGGCGGCGGTGTGGGCGCCCCAGCAGCCGGTGTCCGAACGCCCGTACCACGGGCCGGTGTTCGACCGGTTGACCGAGCCCTTGCGGGTGTCACCGGCGAAGTAGCCGATGCCGCAGTACACCTTGGAGTCGGCGAACATCATGTACGTGCGGTCGGTGCGCCCGTAGCCCAGCTTCTTCAGGGCGTCGGCGGACTTGCCGAAGTCGGCCATCGAGCCGTCCGGCACCGCCACCTCCTGCACGTCGACCTTGCAGTCCGACGTGGTGACGTAGCGGACGTGGCGTTCGCCGCCGGTGTCCTGTGCGCTGGAGTTGTAGATCGCGTCCACGCCGGCGGCCCAGGTGCGGAACGTCTCGACGTACTTCGCGAACTGGCTCGGCGTGCTGGCGTCGCGCACGTACAGCACCTGCACGCGCTTGCCGCTCACGCCGTCGCCGTCGCAGGCGATCCCGTTGACCAGTTCGACCGCCTGGTCTCCGTCGGAGGCGGGGGCCAGCGAGACGCCGTTGTCCGCGGCGCTCTCGCCCGCGATGTCCGTGTCCTTCGGGCCCGCGACCTGGTCAGTGGCCGGAACCGTCGGGGTGTCCGCGGCGGCGGCGAGGGGGGCCGGCGTCTCCTTGAAGTTGACGCCCGGGGGCGGGGCGTCGGGGCCGTGCGTGCAACTGCCGTCGGGCAGCTTGTACGCGCCGACGCATGGGTCGCCCTTCGGCGCCGGCTGCAGGCCGGTGTACATCAGGCCCTGCTCGGGGTTGTTCGCCGGGGCGGCCTTGATCGGTTCGGGGCCGTCGTACGAGAAGTACGAGTAGAGCAGGCCACCGCCGACCGGTACGGCCGCCGCGAGCGTCAGCGCGGTGACGTAACCCGCGACGATGACGCGACGGCTTCTTCGCTTGCCGGGCTTGCCAGGCACAGTGCGGTCCTCCGGGACGGGAAAAAGGGGCGGAGGTGAAGGTAGTTCGCACTCTGTCGGGCAGTCACGATCGTTAATGGAAACCTAAGACTGATCTGGGAACTCTTATTGAGTTCGTGCAACCGGTTTATGTACTGGTTACATCGGGTGCATGTTGCGCAAGTACCCGAGGACCCCGCACCTGGAGGGCTCGCGGCTCCAGCCGGGCGACGCGGATCTCGCGCAGGTGCCGTTCGTGGAGATCGCCGGTCGGCAGCTGGTCGTCGAGGAGAAGCTCGACGGGGCCAACGCCGCGGTGAGCTTCGACGACGACGGGACCCTGCGGCTGCAGTCCCGCGGCCACTACCTGACCGGCGGGCCGCGGGAGCGGCAGTTCGCGCCGCTCAAGGCGTGGGCCTCGGTGGTCGCCGGCGCGCTGCGGCCGCGGCTCGGGGCGCGCTACGTGCTGTACGGGGAGTGGCTGTACGCCAAGCACACGATGTTCTACGACGCGTTGCCGCACTACTTCTGCGAGTTCGACGTGTACGACCGGGAGGAGGACGCGTTCCTCTCCACCGGGCGACGGGGCGAGCTGCTCGACGGGACCGGCGTGGTGTCGGTGCCGGTGCTCGCTGCCGGACGCTTTTCGCACGTCAAGGAGCTGACCGCGCACGTCGGGCCGTCGACCGTGCGCACGCCGGGGTGGCGCGACGCGCTCGCCGACGCCGCGCGTGCGGCCGGCGTCGACCCGGCCCGCGCCGCCGCCGAGTCCGACGCGAGCGACGACATGGAAGGGCTCTACCTCAAGCTGGAGGAGGGCGGGCGGGTGCGCGGGCGGTTCAAGTGGGTGCGGCCGAGCTTTCTCACGGCCGTTCTCGACTCGGGCAGCCACTGGCGGGACCGGCCGATCGTCCCCAATCGGCTCGCCGATCCCGGGGTGCTCTATGGAACGGTTTGAGGCGCTCTGCCCGACGGGTCCACAGTGGACACTCGACTGGGCGGCCGTCCGGGAGGCCTTTTCGTGGATCCGCGCGCTGGCGGGCGTTCCCCAGGACAAGATCCATCACGCGGAGGGTGACGTCGAGACGCACACCCGGATGGCGGCGGAGGCCCTCGCGTCGTTGCCCGAGTGGCGATCACGCCCGGCGGACCAGCGGACCCGGCTCTTCGCGGCCGTGCTGCTGCACGACGTCGCCAAGCCCGACTGCACCCGGCACGAGCCGGACGGCCGGATCACCGCGGCCGGCCACTCGCGCCGCGGCGACCTGCTGGTGCGGCGCATCCTGTGGGAGGCCGGCGCGCCGATCGCCTGGCGGGAGCACGTCGCCGCGCTGGTGCGCCACCACCAGGTCCCGTTCTGGGCCCTCGAACGCCCGGACCTCGACGCGATCGCCTTCCGGTGCAGCCTGGTGGCGTCCAACGAGGATCTGGCGGTGCTCGCGACGGCCGACATCCTGGGGCGGATCTGCTCCGACGCCGACGAGGTGCTGGACAACATCGCCCTGTTCCGCGAGTACTGCGCCGAACGCGACTGCCTGCACGGCCCCCGGACGTTCCCGACGGATCACGCGCGGTTCGCCTGGTTCCGCGCGCCGGGGCGGGACCCGGGGTACGCGCCGTACGAGGATCCCCGCTGCACCGTGACGGTCCTGTCGGGACTGCCCGGCTCCGGCAAGGACACCTGGATCGCCGCGCACCGCGCGGCCCTGCCGGTCGTGAGCCTCGACGCGCTGCGTTCGGCGCTGGGCGTCAGGCCGACCGACGGCCAGGGGCCGGTGATCGACGCCGCCCGCGCACAGGCCCGGGAGCACCTGCGGGCGCGGCGCTCGTTCGTGTGGAACGCCACCAACCTGTCCAAGCAGCTGCGCGACCGCTGCGTGGGGCTCGCCGCCGACTACGGCGCGCGGGTCGAACTGGTGTCGCTGGAGGCGCCGCCGGAGGTGATCCGGCGTCGCAACGGCAGCCGTGCGCATCCGGTGCCGGACGCGGTGATCGACCGGATGGCGGGCCGCTGGGAGACACCCGACCTCACCGAGGCCCACACGGTGGAGTGGATCCGGACGGGCTGAGCCTCAGGCGCGCTCGACCTTGCGCAGCCCCTGCGTCGGGGTCCACCACTCGACAACGAGCACGGTCGCCTTCTCGTCGAGGTGGGTGTGCACGACCTCGGCGATGTCGGCGACGAAGTGATCGCCGTTCTCCGTCTGCTGGGCGGTGACCCGCCCGGCGATCTTCGCCTCGCCGGGCCAGGCTCCCTCCTTGCCGTCGACCGGGTCGACCGTGGCGCTGTGCAGCGCGAACCGCGGATCGCGGCGCAGGTCCGCACCCTTGCGGGCGCCCGGCATCGAGCCGAAGACGAGCTGCCCGTCCTCGAACACCGTCTCGATGCCGGAGATGCGCGGCGACCCGTCGGCCCGCAGGGTGGCGATCGTCTTGTGCCGGTGCGCTTCGAACAGCTCCCGCACCCGCTGCGCGAACTCGGGAACGGCCCGCTCGACGTCCTGCCACGAGGTCATGCGCTCACATTAGGGTGTTCTGCGCCGATCGGCGGGGATGCCGGTGGGCGGGGCCTGCGTCAGTACCCAGACGGGGTTGGACGCCGCCACCACCCGGTCCGCCAGCCGTACCTGGGTGCGCACGTAGGTGTCCGGTCGCACGGTGACGGTTTTCTTGCCCGCGGAGGCGACCGCCGTCGACACCGACGGGGAGTCGCCGTCCCGATCGGCCCTACCCGTGACGATCTCCAGCTTGGCGCCGGACGGCAGCGACGTGGCCGAACACTCCACCTGCACCGCCGCGGAGGAGACGATCGCGGCGCCCATGGCGGGCTTCCCGCCGACGCGCAGGTCCAGGGAGCCGCGGTACTTCGCGGCGTTCACCCACCACGCGGCGCCCTTCTTCAACGCCGCCAGCAGGTCGGCGCGGGTGGTCGACGCGGCCCACACGTACGTCAGATACGGCTCGTCCGCGGCGGTCCAGTCGACGCCGTCGTGGTCGTCGGAGCCGCCGATCGCCGTGCAGAACAGCGCGTGCCGGGCCGCCACGTCGAACGCCCACAGCAGCTCGGCCCACTCCTTGCGGCCGATCTCGACGAGGTCGGTGCCGAGCATGCGGCGTTCGCGCATGAGCGTGGCGAGGGATTCCTTCTTTTCCACGTCCAGCGGGTGGTTCCAGCACACGAGCCCGCCGTGCCCGTGCAGGAAGTCGACCATCGCGGCGGTCCTGCCCGGGTCGTTGTCGCGCACCGGCGGCGACGTGAACGCCGGCATCGTCTGGTCGCCGCCGTACCAGTTCAGGTGGCGGACCAGGGAGACCTCGTACGCGCGGTACTGCACGACGTCGGCGTACTCCCTGGCGTAGGCCGCCAGCACCTCGGCGCGCAGGTCCTCGCCGGCCTGGCCGCGCCGCCGGGACCGGACGAAGAGCAGCCGGTCGACGACGTAGGAGACCTTCTCCTTCTCCTTCGCGGTCACGCCCAGCTTGAGATTGCGCAGGGCGTTGTCGCCGGCGACCAGGTCGGGCCAGAGTTTCTGCACGTCCTGGGTCAGCCACAGGGTGATCGTGCTCCACTGGCCCGGGGCCGCCGGCAGGTCCACGTAGCCGGTGATCCCGTCGGCCTTGTACTTCGGCGATCCCGTTCCGCCGATGCGGTAGCGCAGCACGTAGACGCCGGCGGAGCGGCCCTTGCGGGCGGGGTGGTGCGAGAGGTCGACCTGGAGCAGCAGCGTCCCGCCCTTCTCCTCGGGGCGGACGTCGATGCTGAGCGTGGTGTCGGCGATGCAGGCGTTGTAGGTGTCGTTCCACGCCTTGGCGGCGTACCAGAGGGTGCCGGGCCCGCCGTCGGCGGACAGCCGCAGCGCCGGCTTCTGGTCGTAGGGCGAACGCGGCTCGTCGACGAACTCCACCCTGTCGCCGGCCATCTTCCCGTCGAGCTTCTTCGTCCAGCCGAACGCCATGATCCCGTCGGGTTCGCCGGCACCGGTGAAGTGCACGGCCTGCCGGTGGTCGTGCGCGGCGACGCGGAAGTCGTGGTCGGTCCACCAGACGACGTCGACCTTGTTCTTGCGGGCCTGCGCGAGGTGCGCCTCGAAGCTCGCCTTGCCCTCGCTGAACGGCCCGTGGATGTGCGTGGCCATGCTGATCGCCCGGAGCCCGCCCGCCTCGGGCTCGGGACCGGCGCCGGTGAGCGCGGCGGCGGGGGCGAGCGCGCCGGCGACGAGGAGGGTGCGCCTGCTCGCCGCGCCCTGGAGGAGTTCGGAGGGAGAGTCCACGCTCTCGACCATCCGCCAGGGCGGGGCGGAACGGGCGGATTTACGGAAAATGCACCGTTGCGCCGAGGCCGGAGAGTACCGCCCGTACCCCCTCGGTGAGCACTTTTTCGCCCGATTCGGTGGAGTCGATCAGCCAGCCGGGCAGTGGCCGGTGGTCGGCGTGGGTCAACTCGATGCTGGTCAGGCCGTGCATGGCCGTCCACAGCAGGTAGGCCGGGCGGTCGGGCGCGTCCCCCGGGAGGGTGCCCCGCTGTTGCGCTTGTCGCACCTCGTCCACCAGGAGGGTGAACGTCATCCCGAGCGCGTCCGCGCGCAGCTGCGGCGACGGGTCGAAGTCGGGCAGCGGCCGTTCGAACATCAGCGCGTAGAGGGCCGGGCTGCCGAGCGCGAAGCGCCGGTACGCGAGCGCCAGCCCCACGATGCGGTCCTCGCCGGCCGGCACGTCGACGAGCGCGGCCCGCAGCTGCTCGAACCCGCGCCGGTACACCGCCTCGAGCATGCCGTTACGCCCCCCGAACCGGCTGTAGATGCCCATCGTCGAGGAGCCCGCCTGCTCGGCCACGCGGCGCACGGTCAGCTCCGCGGCGCCGTGCCCGTGCAGCACCCGCAACCCGGCCGCGATGAAGCGTTCGCGCAGGTCGGCGCAATCTAACGAAGTCCTTACCGGCCTTGCCACGCTGCAAACGTACCCAATAACGTGCGTTATCACAGATGTCATCGGAGCTGGAGGGATCAGCACATGCGAACCGGCGCGCTCTACCGCATCGCCGCCGTGGCCGGGGTGGCCTGCGCGGTCATCCTGGTGTTCAACTCGTTCCGCCGCGGCGGGGCCATCCCGGAGAACGGCCTCACCCACACCGTCGCCCCGTTCGGCGCACTGGCCGGCATCTTCGCGCTCAGCGGGCTGTACCTCTATCAGCGCGTCAAGGCGGGCACACTCGGCACCGTGGCGTACGCACTGAACGCCGCCGGGCTGGCCGGCGCGTTCGCGATCGAGTACATCCGGCACTTCGTCTTCCCGAACCTCGACCGGTCGACCGTCGACGCCCTGGTGGCGGGCGGCTCGACGCGCACGGCGTTCCTGGCGACGGCGTTCACGCTGATCGTCGGCGCGCTGCTCTTCGGCGTGGCGAGCTGGCGGGCGGGTGCCTATCCGCGCCCGGCCGTGCTCCTCTACTCCCTGGGGCTGGTGCCGGGCTCGCTCGCGGGTGCCGTTCCCGAGATCGTCTATCTGGGCGGCCTCTGCACGGCGGCCGTCGGGGTCGCGTGGATGTCCCTCGCCCTCTACCGCGCACCCGCGCCGGCCTGAACATGAAGGCCCGGACCACCAACCTCGCGCTGCTCCTGACGCTGGTGATCACGTTCGCCACCGGCGTCGGGGCGGTGGCGAGCGGCACCGCGCGCGGTCGCTGGGTGGTGATCGCCCACGGCGTCGCCGGGTTGCTGCTGGTCGCGCTCGCCCCGGCCAAGGCGCGGGTGGTCCGGGCCGGCTTGCGCCGAGCCCGGCCGGGTCGGTGGTTCTCCCTGCTCCTGATGCTCCTGGTGATCGCCGCTCTCGTCCTCGGTGTGTCGAACGCCCTGGGCGCGCCGCGCACCGTCGCCGGCCTCGACGTGCTGTACCTGCACATCGCGACGGCCCTGGCGCTGGTGCCACTGCTGCTGTGGCACCTGGTGGCGCGCCGGTTCGCGCCGCGGCGCACCGACGTCTCCCGGCGGTCGGCGTTGCGCCTCGGCGGCCTGGCCCTCGCCGCGGGTGCCATATATACGGTGTCGAACCTGCCGGTGCTGCCGGGCGCCCGCCGCCGGTTCACCGGTTCCTACGAGCGCGGTTCGTTCGAGCCCCGCGCGATGCCGAACACCATCTGGCTGAACGACACCGTCCCCGACATCGACGCCGCGGACTACCGCCTGGTGCTGCCCGACCGGGTGCTGACCCTGTCCGAGCTGGAGTCCGGCGCGGTCACCCGGCGGGCGCTGCTGGACTGCACGTCGGGCTGGTACGCCGAACAGGACTGGACCGGCGTGCCGCTCGCCGCGCTCCTGGCGCCGGATCTACTGTCCGGGCGCGGTGCCCGCAGCGTGGTGGTGCGTTCGCACACCGGGTACCGGGTGCGGCTGCCCGTCGCTGACCTGCCGCACCTGCTGCTGGCCACGGGAGTGGGCGGGCGGGCGCTCTCCCCGGGGCACGGCTACCCGGTGCGCCTCGTGTGTCCGGGCCGGCGCGGGTTCTGGTGGGTCAAGTGGGTCGACCGCGTCGAACTCTCGGACGCGCCGGCCTGGTGGCGGCCACCCTTCCCGGTGACATGACCCTTCCCGCTAATGGAAACCGTTACCATGTGCGTTAACGGATCTTCCCGACAGCGAGGAGCTGCACATGTCCCTGACCGTTTCCGACGATCTGCTCGCCGCCGCCGAACGCGGTGACGTCTCCGACGCGGAGTTCGTCGCGTGCGTGCGCGACTCGTTGCCCTACGCGTGGCAGGTGATCAGTGGCGTGGCCGCCGACCTCGACGCGAACGCCGCCGACTTCGCGGACAACGAAGTCCCTCCGCCGTCGGAGACCGAGCGTGGCCAGCTGCTGCGCGCGCTCGCCAGCGACGCCATCCGCGGCGGCCTCGAACGGCACTTCGGCGTGAAGCTCGCCTTCCAGAACTGCCACCGCGTGGCGGCGTTCCGGCCGTCCGCGGTGGACAGCGAGCGGTACCGCCGCTTCATCTCCCCGCGCGGTCAGCTGCTCAACCAGTCGCCCGAGCTGCGCGACTGCTGAACGTCCCGCGAGGCCGCGTCCCGACGTGCCGGGGCGCGGCCTCGTGCCGTCTCAGGCCACACTCACCACGGCCGCGTCCGCGCCGCCCCGCCACAGCGTGCCCACCTCGGCGAACCCGGCCTTGCGCAGCGCCTCCCGGTGCCAGCCGATCGGCACCAGCGTCTCGTTGTGGTCGGCCCGGGGAAACAGCTTCTCCCGCTCGGCGGCCAGCGGGCCGAGCACCGAGTCGTCGGTGACCCGCTTCCACCAGTCCTGCCACGAGAGCACGGTGCCCGCCCGGTAGCGCGCGTCGCGCACCCGGTCCGCCCGGCCGGTCAACCGCGCGGTGAGGCCGGGCAGGTCGTCGTCGGGCATGCGGTCGGCATTCACGAAGATGCCGCCGGGGCGGAGCAGCCCGTGGATCTCCGAGTAGAGGGTCGCGAGCCGCGTCTCCTCGATCCAGTGCAGGGCGGTGGCCGTCAACACCGCGTCGTACCGCCGGTGCGGAAGCGCCGCCGTCCAGCCCGGGTCCCCGAGATCGGCGCTCACCACCGTCGCCCGCCCGGACAGACTCGCCCGCGCCACGGCCAGCGTCACCGGATCCAGGTCGAGCACGGTCACGTCCGCGTCGGGGAGCCGGTCGAGCGCCCGCAGTGATATGGAACCGGTCCCGCCGGCGAGGTCCAGCAGCGTCACCGACCCGTCGGCGACCGCCTGGACGGCGTCCAGCATCGCGGCGAACCGGTGCTCCCGGTCCGGCATGTACGCCTCCTGCTGCCGATCCCAGCTCTCCTGCCACGCCTGCGGATCCGGCACCTGCGTGATGTAAGGACTCATGTTCCAGCACGCTACTTACGTTCCGAGAACCTGTCGAGGCTTGTTGCACATCTTTTGCAAGAAGGATTCCGGGGCGGTGGGCGGATTGCCCTTGTTCATCAAAAGTCGCCAAATCGCTATTCGCCGCTGTCGCACAGCGCTGGTAGCCTGCGCCACGTGACGCAGCATGGGGGATACGGGCCGGACGAGGCGGGTAACCCGGGAGGGCCGCAGGGGCACCCCGGGCAGTCGCCGTGGGGCAGTCATCCGGCAGGCCCGCCGCAGGCGGGGATCAACGGTGCGCCGCCCCTGCCGGTGCCGCCCGTCCAGGGGCAGCCCGGGCCGGGCGTTCCGCCGCTGCCGCCGCCACCCGTGACCGCGCCCGGCCAGGCGCCGTGGGCCCCCGCGCCCGCCCCCGGGCCGGTATCCACGCCGCCGAATGTCTACCGGCCGGCCGACCCGCACCCGCAGCAGGGCGCCTACCCGGTTCCGCCGCAGCAGCAGTCGGGGGCCTACGCGGTGCCCGTTCAGCAGGCCGGGGGGTACCCCGCGCCGGTGCAGCCGATGCCGCCGCAGCCGCCCGTGTACCACTCGCAGCCGGGCAGCGGGCAGGTGCCGCCGCCCTGGGGCGCACCCGTGTCGCCGATGTCGTCGCCGCCCGCCAGCGGGCCGCCCGCCCAGCGCGCACCCGTCTCGGGCGCCGGCAGCTGGGACACGCCGGCGTCGCCCGCCTCCGCGCCGCCCGGCATGGGCCCCGGCAACTGGGACACCCCGGTCAGCAGCGCCGCCACGGGCAGTTCCTGGACCGGCTACTCCGACGAGCGTTCGAGTGAGCCCGAGGGCGGCTGGGAGCGGCGCATCGAGCCGTCCCCGGAGGAGCCGTCCCGCCGCGGGCCGCTGCTCATCGGCGCGCTCGCCGGGTTCCTGGTCGGCGCCATCATCTTCGGGACGGTGGGCTACCTCGCCGGCACCGAACGCGGCGACGAGGGCACGCCCGCCGCGGCCGCCGGACCGAGTTCCTCCAGTGCGCCGGCCACGAAGAGCGCCAACGTCAGCGCGCCGCCGACCGGCTGGAAGCAGAGCGGCGACGCCAAGATCGAGGGCGGCAAGCTCGTGCTCACCCCCGCCGAGAAGGAGAAGACCGGCGCGGTCATCTACCAGACGCCGATCGTCACGGCCGGGCTGCGCGCCAAGTTCACGATCCGCTGCGCCGACGGCGACGGCGGCGACGGGGTGGCGTTCCTGCTGCTCGACGCCGGCAAGACCAAGCCCGACAACGCGCTCGGGCAGGGCGGCGGCGGACTCGGCTTCTCCGGCCAGGCCGGTGTCGCCGTGGCGTTCGTGACCTACCCACAGGCCGACGGGCCGAAGAGCGCCTTCGTCGGCATCTCCACCGCCGGCAACGGCCGCAACCTCACCTACCTCGTGACCTCCACCTCCATCCCGGACCTGCGCAGCGGCGAGCACGAGGTCGAGGTGGTCATCGCCAACGGCGTCATCACGGTCACGATCGACAAGACCAAGGCGCTCGAAGGGGCGGCAGCGGTGCCGGCCAACGCGTACGTCGGTTTCTCCGGCGCGACCGGTGGACGGACCGATCTCCACGAAGTCAGCAAGGTCGATTTCAGCTACTGAGCATGCAGCAGACCACTGAGGACGAGGCGACCTCGAACGCGGCGACCTCGCTGATCCCGGCGGTCCGCGACCCGGCCCCGCGCCGGGATCCGTGGGCCGAGTCGGCCGACCCCACCGAGGAGGAGGTCGGCAGCCACCGCGCGTACCGGTGGCCCGGGTTGGCGTGGCTGGTCCCCGGTCTCCTCATGGGCGGGATCGGCGCCGCCGGCGTCCAGCGGCCGGGGCTGTGGGCCGACGAGTTCGCCACCTGGGGCATGACCACCGTGTCGTGGTCCGAGGGGCTCAAGGTGCTGCGCTGGGTCGACGCGGTCATCGGCCCCTACTACGGGCTGATGAAGGCGTGGACCGACGCGTTCGGCAACTCCGACGTGTCGCTGCGGATCCCGTCGGTCATCGCGATGGCGTTCGCGGCCGCGCTCGTGGGCGCCATCGGCAACCGCGTGTACGGGCTGCGGGTCGGGCTGCTCGCCGGTGCGATCTTCGCCGTGCTGCCGGGCGCGTCGCGGTTCGCCCAGGAGGCGCGGCCCTACGCGTTCACGGTGCTCGGGGCCGCGGTCGCGACCTATGCGCTGGTGCGGATCCTGCAGGGCGGGCGGTTCCGCTGGTTCGCGGCGTACACGGCGGGCATCGCGCTGCTCGGCGTCGCGCACGTCATCGCGCTGCTGCTGATCGCCGCGCACGCGTGGGTCATCCTGGCCCGGCGGCGGGACCGGTGGTTCTGGTTCGGGCTCGCGGCGTTCATCGGGATCCTGCCGGCCGCGCCGCTGCTGTACCTCGGGCAGACGCAGAAGTCCCAGGTCGCCTGGATCGGGTCGTTCTACCTGACGCCCGAGGCGTTTCTGGAGACCGGGTTCGGCAACGCGTGGGTGGCCGTCGCGATCGGGGTCATGGCGCTGTTCGCGCTGGCGCTGCGCTACCCGTCGTCGATCTTCACCGCCTGGGCCGTCGTGCCGCTCGTCGCGCTGCTCGGGCTCTCCGAGTACATGCCGCTGCTGCTGCCCCGGTACCTCATGTTCACGCTGCCGGCGTTCGCGCTGCTGGCGGGCACCGCGCTGAGCCGGCCGCACTCGCTGGCCGCGATCGCCGGTGTCGCACTGGTGGCCGGCCTGGCGGTGCCCGTTCACCTGGAAATCCGGGAGGTGGACGGGCACGGTGACGCGACCCGCGAGCTGGCGTCGGTGATCACCGACGGATACCGGCCCGGGGACGCGATCGTCTACGCGGAGGGCGACGCGTTCGTGGGCAGCGGCTGGTTGCCCCGGGACACGGTGGCCCACTACGTGCCCACCGCCCGACGGCCGCGGGACGTGTTCATGATCGCGCCGCCGCGCACCGACGGCACCCTGCTCGCCAAGGAGTGCCCGCAGGCCGCCTGCCTGCCCGAGATCCTGCCGCCGCGCATCTGGGTGCTGCGCCTGGGCTACCTCAACGACGCCGTGCAGGGCGTCGGCGAGGAGAAGGAAAGCCTGCTGCGCACGAAGTACCGCGAGGAGCGCACCTGGCGGCCCGCCGGCTTCACGTTGGCCCTCGTCGTGCGGAACAGCTCATGAGGGCGGTCGCGGGGGTCAGCCGCCGCAACCGGGAGAACACCCGCGAGCGCCTCAACCTCGGTGCGCGGTTCGCGTATGTGGACTGTGCCGAGACGGCCGGGCCGCTGCGCACCCCCGAGGACGAACAGCAGCCGGTGCGCATGCGGCACGTCGCGCACTGGTCCTCGCGCATCGTGCTGACCCTGCTCGTGCTGCTGAGCACCGGCACCGGGCTGCTCTTCGTCGGCTGGCTGCTGCTGCCCCACCACATCCCCGGCGCCGGCCAGGGGCCGTGGGCCGGCTGGTCGATCATGGTCGCCCGGGTGGCGTTCGTGCTGATGGTGACTGTCGAGATCGTGCGGCTGATCCAGAACATCACCGTGTGGATCTTCGCGTACTTCGCGAAGGACCCGATCCCGATGGATCCCCCGATCGCCCTGCGCGTGGCGCTACTGACCACCATCGTCCCGTCCCGCGAGCCGATCGAGGTCGTCGCGCGCACCCTGCGCCGGATGAAGGACATCGTCTACTGCGGGCACGTCGACGTCTGGATCCTCGACGAGGGCGACGACCCCGACGTCAAGAAGATGGCCGCCGAACTGGGCGTGCGCCACTTCAGCCGCAAGGGCATCCCGGAGTACAACCAGGAGTCCGGCCAGTTCCGCGCGCGGATGAAGTCCGGCAACCACAACTCGTGGCGGGCGCAGCACGAGGACGACTACGACGTCGTCGTCAACCTCGACCCGGACCACGTGCCGCTGCCGAACTTCCTCGAACGCACGCTCGGCTACTTCCGCGACCCCGACGTCGCGTTCGTCGTCGCGCCCCAGGTCTACGGCAACATGTACGAGAACTGGGTGGTGCACGGCGCCTCGGCCCAGCAGTACGTGTTCAACGGGATCATCGAACGCGCCGGCAACGGCCTCGACGCCCCGATGCTCATCGGCACCAACCACCTGTACCGCCCGGAGCCGTGGCGGCAGATCGGCGGGTACCAGGACTCGATCATCGAGGACCACCTGACCAGCATGCGGGTGCAGGCCACCGACAACCCCGCCACCGGCAACCGCTGGAAGGGCATCTACACGCCCGACGTGGTCGCGATCGGGGAGGGGCCCGCGTCGTGGGCCGACTACTTCAGCCAGCAGACCCGGTGGGCCACCGGCATCTGGGAGATCCTGCTCAGCCGCAAGCGGGGGATGCCGCGCGAACTGAAGTTCCGCCAGCGCTTCTTCTACGGGCTGCTGCAGTTCTACTACCCGAGCGTCGGGTTCAGCCTCTTCCTCAGCAACGTCGCGACCGCCGTGTACATGTTCTTCGGGCAGGGCGCGATGAAGCAGGCGCCGCCGGAGACCTGGCTGACGCTGTGGGCGTTGAGCCTCGGCAGCTGGTTCTGCCTCTGGTTCTTCCTGCGCCGGTACAACATCGCCGAGCACGAACGCGAAGAGGTCGGCATGCTCGGCATGGCGCTGTCGCTCTTCGCGGGACCCGTGTACCTGTCGGCCGCGGTGAGCGCGATCCTGCGCCGGCCGTTGACGTTCAAGGTGACGCCCAAGGGGCACATGCGCTCGGCGGAGTCGATCGGGACGTTCCGGCTGCACCTGCTGTGGGCCGTGGTGGGCGGGGCCATGCTGGGGGCCAGTTTCTGGCTGCACCACGACCATGCGGCGCTGCGGATCTGGAGCGGGCTCACGGTGTTCACCGGGATCGCGCCGCCGGTGATCGCGCTCTGCTCCGGCGTGCGGGCCTGGTGGCGGCGGCGCGGCACCGTCGAGGAGCCGGTGGTCGTGCCCGAACTGGACGAGGCCGGGCGGGAGATCGGGCCGGGCGGGCCCGGTGCGGAGCCGGTCTTCGAGGTGCCGGCGGTGCCGGTGCGGGGCACGGCCTTCATTCCGCAGCAGCGGCGGGCGCCGGACCTGGCGACGATCGTGCCGCTCGGTGGGGCGCCGGGGTCGTCGCCGGGGGATCAGCCCGATGCGGCCCCGGCTTCCGCGGACTTCTCGGCTTCCTCGGCCCTTTCGGCTTCCGAGGACCCCGTGGATTCCGAGGTGACGCAGCGGGTGCCGGAGCCGGCGCCCGCGGAGGAGACGCAGCGGGTGCCGGCGGCGGTGTTCGAGGCGGCGGCCCTGGCGGTGTCCGGGCCGGTCGCGACCGACCCCGCGGCTCCCGAGCCGGTGTTGCGCAGTGCGAGCCAGCCCGAGGCGGTGTTGCGCGGCGGCAGCCGTCCCGAGGCGGGGTGGCCCAGTGCGGGCCGGCCGGAGGCCGGGTCGCGTGGCGCGGGCCAGCCGGAGGTCAGGCTCTCGGGTGAGCGCGAGTCGCCGGTGCGCAGCACCTGGTTCGAGTCGGCGCCGCGGCCGCCCGTCGAGCCGGAGGACGCCACCCAGGAGATGCCCCGGGTCGCCGACGCGATCACCGCCGTGCTGCCGGCCGTTCGGCTGCGGGCGCCGGTGCCGCCGCCCGGCCCCGAGGACGATGCGGAACCGACCGTCGGTGGCTGGTTCAGCGCCACACCGCAGCCGACGGGCTCCGGGACGGGGGCCACGCCGTGACCAAGCTGACGCTGCCGCGCGTCGCCGCGCTCCTCGTGATGCTGCTGCTCGCCGGGTACACGTTCTTCCTGGCGCCACGCATCGCCGGGCTTCCGGGTGAGACACCGGCCCTCGCCGGTCCGGCGTGGGTGCCGGAGCCGACGGACCAGCCCGCCAAGCGGCCGCAGTTCCCGCCGGTGAACAGGGCCTTCCTGGGCATCGCCACCTCTGCGGGCTACCACGACTTCAAGGTGTTCGACGAGTTCGCGGCCGCCACGAAGCACAAGCCGAACGTGCTGATGTTCACCGCCGGGTGGGCGTCGGACCAGTTCGACCGGCAGGGGATCGACCGGATCGCGTCCCGGGGCGTCATGCCGGTGATCAGCTGGGAACCGTGGGACCCGTCCGCGCCGGTGCAGTCCGACAACTCCCGCAAGAACCAGCCGAAGTACCAGCTCAAGCGCATCATCGCGGGCGAGTACGACGGCTACATCCGCAACTGGGCGCGGGGTGTCGCCGGCCTGCCGTACCAGGTGGGCATGCGCCTCGCCCACGAGATGAACGGCTTCTGGTACCCCTGGTCGGAGCAGTCCAACGGCAACACGCCAGGCGAGTACGTGCAGATGTGGCGGCACGTGCACGACATCTTCGAGCAGGTCGGCGCCCAGAACGTGCTGTGGATCTGGAGCCCGAACGTCACCTACACCGGCGCGACACCGATCCCGCCGCTGTACCCCGGCGACAAGTACGTCGACTGGATGGGCCTGTCCGGCTACTACGGCACCGAGGGCACCGAGGGGTACCGCAGCTTCGCGGACACATTCGCGGCGAGCCTGGACATCCTGCGTTCCATCGCGTCGAAGCCGATCGTGATCACCGAACTGAGCGCCACCGACAAGGACGCGCGCAAGGCGGAGTGGATCAGGGACATGTTCGCGACGCTGCCGTCGTATCCGGACGTGTTGGGCACGATCTGGTTCGAGGCGGTGCGGGAGGCCGACTGGCGCATCGGCACCAACCCGGGTGCCGCGCAGGCGTACGCGGGTGGCGCCGACGACGTTCGCTACGCGACCACGTGGACGCCGGACTCGGCGGCCCGCCTGGAGGCCCCGCAGCCCGCGCCGCCGCCCCCGCCGCCACCCCCGTCGTCGGCGCCCCCGCCGTCGTCCCCGAAGGCCAACCCGACGAAGTCCCCGACCAGGCGCCCACCGACGACCACCCGCCGTTAGGCGGAGGGGGTCGGGCTCGCTCCGGGGCGGGTGTCCCAGTCGTGGACGTGGACGTAGTCGACGAGCATGCGTTGCGGGAAGACCGCGTCCGCCGCCGGATACCCCGGCCACTTTCCGCCGACCGCCAGGTTGACCACGATGAAGAACGGTCGGTCGAACGCCCAGCGGTGCCCGTCGGTGTCGGCCGTGGTGATCTTCTTGTACTGCACGCCGTCGACCGAGTAGGCCAGGCTGTCCGGGCCCCAGTGCAGCGTGAACACGTGGAAGTCGTCGGAGAACGAGCGTCCGTCGGGCAGCGTGTACTTGCCGCCGCGGCCGTACCCGGGCCCGTGGATGCTGCCGTAGATCACCCCGCGTTCCTTGCCGGGGAACTCCATGATGTCGATCTCCCCGCACTCGGGCCAACCGACGTCGTGGATGTTGTCGCCGACCAGCCAGAACGCGGGCAGCATGCCGCGACCCGGCGGCACCTTGATGCGCGCCTCGAAGACCCCGTACCGCTGGGTGAACTTGCGTGCCGTGCTGAGCCGCCCGGAGCTGAACTCGCACGGGCCGTTCCAGCACTCGTGCGAACGGTCGGGGGTGCGCAGCGCGGTGATGACGAGGTTGCCGTTGCCGTCCAGGGCCGTGTTTTCCCGGCTCGACGTGTAGAACTGCGACTCGTTGTTGCCCCAGCCGACGCTGCCGACGTCGTAGCTCCAGCGGGTCTGGTCCGGCGCGGAGCCGAACTCCCCCTCGAAGTCCTCCCGGAAGGACATCCCGCCGGTCACCGGCGCGGCCGGCACCTGGATGTCCGGGATCTCCTGCGCGCCCGTCACGACCGGCGGCTCGCCACAGGCGCCGAGCAGCAGCGACAGCGGAAGGAGGAGGAGAGCCAAGCGCATCCTGCGGGGCACCCGGCCTCCCTTCGGCGAGAATCTGCGCGGCCAGCCTAACCGACAATCCTGAATGTCTCCGGTCTACTCTGTGCCGGTAAACCGCCCGTCGACGACAGGAGCACAGGCTGTGAGTACGTCGCACGACGACCGCGAACCGCTGGCGCCGCCGAAGGTGGAGGATCTCGGCGGTGGGCTGTACGCCTACATCCAGCCGAACGGCACGTGGTTCATCAACAACACCGGGTTCCTGGTGTCGCGCACGGGAGTGATCAGCGTCGACGCCTGCTCGACGACGCGGCGCACGATCGCGTACCGGGAGGCGATCGGCCGGGTCACGCCGCAGCCCATCCGCACGCTGGTCAACACGCACAGCCATCCGGATCACACGGTCGGGAACAACCAGTTCGGCACGGCCACGATCGTCGGGCACGAACAGACCCGCCGGGAGACGCTGGTGCCGTTCCCGATGGCGCCGGGCATCTTCGAGCCGTTCGACATGGGGGACACCACCCCGGCGCCGCCGTTCCTCACGTACACGGACGGCGTGACGCTGTGGAGCGACGACCTGCGCGTCGAGGTGAAGTACGTCGGCACGCCCGCGCACACCACGAACGACTCGATCATCTGGGTGCCGGAGCGCGGTGTGCTGTACGCGGGCGACCTGCTGTTCAACGGGGGGACGCCGTTCCTCGTGTCGGGGTCGCTGTCGGGCGCGATCGAGGTGCTGGAGACGGTGATCGCGCCGCTCGGCGCCACCACGATCGTGCCGGGCCACGGGGAGCTCACCGGACCGGATTTGATCGAACCGACGCTGGCCTACCTGCGGTTCGTCCAGGAGACCGCGAAGGGCGCCCACGCGGCGGGGCTCACCCCGCTGGAGGCCGCCCGCGAGACCGACCTCGGCGACTACGCCGGCTGGCACGACAGCGAACGCATCGTCGGCAACCTGCACCGCGCCTACGCGGAGATCGACGGGAAGCCGCGCGGGGTGCCGCTGGACATTCTGGCGGTGCTGACCGACATGGTCACCTACAACGGCGGCAGGCCGCTCACCTGCCGCGCCTGAGGCCGCTGCCGAGCGCTCAAGTGCGGGCTCCTGCCGTCGATCTGGCCGGCATGGGTCAAGAGAGCAGGATCGACGAGGCCGCGCGGGACGCGGTTCTCGACGCGTTGCGCCGGGACTGCCCGGGAGCGCACGTCGTCGCGATCGCACCCAGTGGGCTGTTCGTCCCGATGCCGGCCGACGTCGCGCTCGGCACGTGGCAGCTGATCAGCGGCCCGACGTCCGCGCTGGCTCTCGTCGTTCCCGAGGACAACATCCTGGTCATCGACGCCTGGGAGCGGACCCTCCGCACCGGCGCGGTCAACCTCCTCGTCCGACCGCTCGCCGACCCCGCGCAGCAGGTGCGCCTCCACTTCATCGACATGACCCACCGCCACGGCGTGCTGCTCGGCTTCCTGACCGGGTTCGAAGCGGCGGACGACGGGCCCGACCTCGACGGGGTCGCGCCGATCAGGCCCAAGGTTGCGGTCATGCGCAAGGACGGTATGGCGGTGATCCAGGAGGTCGACGACGCCGCGACGCTCATCCTCGGCTGGACCCGGGAGGAACTCCTCGGCCGCCGCACGCTCGACCTCGTGCACCCCGACGAGCACCAGGTCGCCATCGACAGCTGGGTGAGCATGCTGACCCGGCCGGGCGGCACGGGCCGGATCCGCCTGCGGCACCGGCACCGGGACGGGCGGTGGATCTGGTTCGAGGTGACCAACCACAACCGCCTCGCCGACCCGGAACACGGCTACGTGCTCGCCGAACTGCTCGACATCACCGAGGAGATGGCCGCCCAGGAGGCGCTTCGCGCCAGCGAACAGCTGCTGCGCCGGCTCACCGAGTCGCTGCCGGTCGGCGTCGTGCAGATCGACCAGGATCTCCGCGTGGTCTACCACAACGAGCGCGCCAACCGGCTGCTCGGCCGGCCGGTCGAGCAGTACCGCGACGCCGTGGCGCCGGGTGACCGGACGGAGGTCGACGACGCGCTGCGCGCCGTTCTCGCCGACGGGGTCGACGCCGATCTGGAGGTCGGTCTGGTGCACCCGTTCAGGGGGACGCGGCGGCTCACCGTCAGCCTGCGGGCGCTCTCCGGCTCCTCGGGTGCCGTCACCGGGGCGATCATCAGCCTTGCCGACATCACCGAGGACGTGCGGATGCGCGAGGAACTGAAGTACAGCGCGATGTTCGACTCGTTGACCGGCTGCCGCAACCGGGCGTCGATCCTCGGCGGGCTCGCCGGCTACCTGGACCTGCCCGCGTGCGAGAACTCCGGCGTCGCGGCAGTCTTCGTCGACCTCGACAAGTTCAAGCAGGTCAACGACAGGCTCGGGCACGCCGCCGGCGACGCGCTGCTGGTGCACGTGGCGAACCGCCTCAGGGCAGCCGCGCGCCACGCCGATCTGGTGGGCCGGCTCGGCGGCGACGAGTTCCTCGTGGTGGCGCGCGACGTGGCGAGCCCGGCCGACGCGCGGATGTTCGCCGAGAAGCTCGCGACCGCGATCTCCGCCGGCACCGTCGACCTGAACGGCGAACCCGTCCGGCCGGAGGGCAGCGTCGGCGTGGCCTGGTCGCTCCCCGGGGACCTCGACGCGGACGCCCTGATCGCGGCGGCCGACGAGGCGATGTATCGCGCCAAGCGCACCCACGAGGTCGCCCTGGCCAACGGCACCCTCGCCCGCGCCTGAGCCGACGGACGCGCGTAAATAAAGAAAAGATGGCGGGCCCCGAAGGACCCGCCACTCGCTACTAGAAGATCAACTACACGTCCGGCTGGAAGATGTAGAGGCCGAAGTCGCGGTCACTTGCCAGGACGTACCGCTTGGCGCCGATCTTGTGCACCTCGACGCCCCAGAAGTTGTTGCCGCCCTGGTCGATGAACTTCCCGACCTCCTTCAAGCCGTTGTTGCCGTACTTGAAGATGCGGAAACCGCCGGCGTAGTAGCTGACGTACGCCAGCTGCTTGTCCGGGTCCAACGCCACCTCGTGCACCGACAGGTCGCCGTAGCCCGACGAGAACGACGGGTTCTGCGCCTCCGGGATGGCGTAGGTGTCGATCTGGCGGATCGAACCCTTCGCGCCGCGCTTACCCGGGATGTCGGTCTTGAACAGCCGCAGGTAGCCCCAGCCGTCGAAGACGGCCTTGATGTCGGCCGCCTGCGCGGTGGCACCGGTGGGCGTCGCCGTGGTGCAGGCGTTCGCCGACGTGACGCCCTGCACGCCGAGCAGCTGCAGCCCGGCGAGCCGGTTGGCGAACACGAACGGGATGGTGCCGTTGGCCGACATGCTCACCTGGCCGAGGCAGTCGTCCCGCTGCGCGTTGAACACGATCCCGGCCGTGTAGCCGGCCGCCACGATGGTGTCGAGCTTCTCCTGGAAGCTGCACACCCCGCGTTCGATCAGCGCGATGCCGGTGCCCGGTGCGACCGTGCCCGCACAGGCCAGCCCGACGAACGTGGGCGTCCCGATGATGCTCGTCTCCGCGCTCACCGGTGCGGCACCCGGGCCGGGCGTCGCCGTGAAGTCCGTACCGGCGTAGGGACCGGAGGTCACCTTGGCCACCACGCGGTACGGGTTGAAGTCCTCGTCGGCCGCGACCAGGAACTTCGTGTCCGGGGAGAGTTCGGACTGGTGCCCGTTGCCCTCCGGGGAGATGGTCTTGCCGCGCTTGCGCTGCTCCTCGTCGACCGTCGCGAAGTCCGACTCCGTGATCAGCGAGACGTTGCCCGGCGTCGGGTCGGTCACGTCGAGCATCACGTAGCCGCCGTCCCAGTACGACATGTTCATGACGTACCGGCCGCCGACCCGCTGGACCATCATGTCGTGCGAGAAGACCGACTGGAGGTTGTTGGGCTCGGGCTGCCCGACGTTGAACGGCTCCGCGTCGAGGTTGAGCGTGTCGTTGACCAGCACCGGGTTGTACGGGTCGGTGATGTCCAGGATGTCGATGTCGGTGGCCTCTTCATCGTCCACCAGCACCACGTAGGTGCGGCCGTTGAAGATGTTCGTCCAGGCGAACTGGCTGTGCACCTGGTTGGCCTGGTCCTCGATCGTCACGCCGTCGGCGGCCGTGTAGTCGCCCGCGTGCGCGACGATCAACTTCGGGTGCTCAGGGTCCTTGATGTCCCAGATGTTGATCCCGCCGCGGGTCCGCGGAGCCGTGGGCGCCCCCGCGGTCGGGCAGGTCTCGTTCTGGTGGATGAACAGCGGGCCCTTGTAGTAGCGGTTGTAGATCGAGATGACGTCCGAACCCTCGCCGGCGTAGTTGCCCGCATCGGTCGGCATGAACGCCGACTTGACCTCGTAGGGCCGCCGTGGGTCCTTCATGTTGATGACGTGGGCGCCCGTGTTCTCACACGTCGGCTCCCGGAACGCCGTCAGGAACGCGTAGTTCCCGTACGCCGAGACATCCGCGATCCGGCCCAGGTTGCCGGTCCCCGACGGATTGGTCACCTCGGCCTTCCCGACCAGCTTCACGCCCCTGCTGGTCGGGTTGAGCCCCGCGTGCTGTTGCGGACTGCTCTTCTCGTTGTCCCGGACAACCCCTTCACCGGGGAACATCTCCCGGCCGCCGCCACCGTGGTCAGGGTGGGCGGACGCCGGTGTTGCCGGCGCGATCAGCGCGACGAGCAACACCAGAGGGGCGGTCAGTGCTAACCGCCGTTTCTGCATGACCAGAATTTGATGGCCGTCGCTTCGGGCGTCAAGGGTTTTGACTGAGGTCTACCTATGTAAAGGGCAGGATGGCGGGGTGCTCGCGTATTGGATCATCGTGGCGGCGCCGGTTCTCGTCGTCGCGGGGCTCTCGCTCTGGCCGTTGTTTCGGCGGCATTACTGGGAACGCACGGGTTCGTGGCTGCCGGGGATGCTGCTCGGCGCGGCGCTGCTCGCCGTCGACGGGGTGTTCAGTGCGGCGGCCGGGTTCTGGGAGTTCACCGATCTGCGCTTTCCGCCCTCGCGTTTCCTCGGGCTTCCGCCCGCGGAGTGGCCGTTCTTCTTCGCGGGGGCGGTGTTCGGGGTGCGCCTGGTCTGGGTGCTGGCCGGCTTCTTTCGCGGTGTGGTGGACGCGCGCGCCTTCTGGGGCGTGGTCGCGGTGCTGAGCGTGGCCTACGGGCTGGTCTGGTGGGACCGCCCCAGGACCGTCTACGTCTGCGCGCTCGCGCTGCCGCTCGCCGTCGGGCTGGCACTGTCCACTGTGGAGTTCCGCAGGTGGGAGACCCAGGCGTTCTTCGCCATCGGGTTCCTGTTGTTCCTTCCCATGGACATTCTGATGAACGGCATGGGCAGCTTCGCGCACGACGAGGCCATGAAGAGCCCGTGGGAACTGCCGTACGGCACACCCGTCGAGGACCTGCCGTACATCATGGTCGTGCTCGTCGTGCTGCGCTTCCTACCCGTCCTGGTAGCGTCGCGCCGCGTCGAAAACGGCGGCTAGCTCGGCGGCGTCCTCGCCGGCGTGATGCGTGTGCGGCAGGCCGGTCAGGCCGAGCGCGTGCTTGATGTGGCCCTTGCGCGTCTGCACCCACTCGCAGCCGGTGCGCCCCATCCAGTAGCTGCGCAGGTCCACTCCCGACCCGGTCGCCCCGAACGGGCTGTGCCCCACGAAGCGCACGAAGTACCAGTGCACGAACATGCCGTCCCAGACGGCCGGCGCGGCGAGGAACACCGGCCGCCCCCGCTCGCGCAGCCCGTTGACCCAGCGGGCGGCGTGCTGCATCGCCACCTCGGGCGCGGGCGCCTCGCGGATGAGCCGCTCGCGATCGAGCCCGGAGACGGCGAGCGCCTTCGGCACGAACTCGTCGGAGATCGGCTTGAGCTCGGTGTAGAAGCTCAGCTCGGGGTGGCCGGCGACGGCCATGCCCAACGACAGCATGCTGTAGGGGCCGGGGATCGGGCCGTCGGCCTCGACGTCCACGGCGACATAGAGTTCGGGAAGATCGGACATGATCCCCCAGTGTGCTGCCTCGCCGGCCGCCGCTCAGCTGCTTTTCAGGCCGGGCCCGGGGATCGGGCGCACGTCCCGCGCCGTCACCTCCTCGCCGCATCCCGTGCAGCGCAACGACACCGTGGTCTCCCCGCCGCAGTCCCGGTGCGGGTAGTGCACGAACGGCCCGTCCTCCGCGAGGTACTTGTCGCCCCAGGCGGCCAGTGCCCGCAGCACCGGATACAGGTCGATGCCCTTCTCCGTCAGCCGGTACTCGTCCCGGGTGCGGATCGCGTCCCGGTACGGCACCCGCCGCAGGATCCCCGCGTCGACCAGCACCTGGAGCCGGTCGGCGAGCAGCGTCCGGGACATCCCCGTCGAGGTGTGGAAGTCGTCGAACCGCCGGATCCCGAGGAACGCCTGCTTGAGCGTGATCAGCGTCCAGCGGTCGCCGAGCACGGCCACCGGGCGCGCGATCGAACACGGCTCGTGGATGAGGTCGGCGGCGCGCACTATCCCGTCGCCTCCAGCACGGCGATCTCCCGTTCGTACATGCGCCGCTTGATGGCCGCGACGGCCGGCGGCTGCTTGCCCGCCATCTCCCGCGCCCGCTCCAGCGCGGTCGCCAGCACCTGATCCTCGGCGACGGCGGCGTCGACGATGCTCTTCCCGGCCGCCTCGACGCCTCCGTAGCGCCGGCCGGTGACCATCGCCTCGTGCGCCGTTGCCGGGGTCAGCTTGCGGGTCAGGAGGGCGTTCATCCCGTCGCTGAACGGCAGCCCGAGATCCACCTCCGGCAGGCAGAAGAATCCCCGGTCGGCCCGCATCACCCGGGCGTCGGCGGCGACGGCGAGCATGCCCCCGGCCGCGAACGCGTGCCCGTTGATCGCCGCCACCACGTAGCCGGGGAAGCCGAGCAGCCGCGCGAACAGCCGGTGCACCCGCGTCAGGTAGGCCGGGCCGCCGTTCGCCAGGTACTCGAGGTCCAGCCCGTTGGAGAAGAACTTCCCCGTGCCGGTCAGCACGACGGCGGCCCGCCCGGACTTCTCGACCTCGTCGAGCGCGTTCTCCACCCCGTCGAGCAGGTCGGGGTGGAACCTGTTCTCCCCGCTGTCCATGACGACGACGGGAATGTCGCCGTCGAACTTCATCCGCACAACGCTCACGGGGCGACCGCCGGGGCGGGCTCGCGCATGACGGCCGCGCGCAGCTCCGCGAAGCGGACCACCTGCCCGGCCGATCCCCAGAACCCTTCGGGCACCTCGTGCACCAGCACCCAGATCTGGTCGGCCCCCTTGGTGTCCAGCCCGGCCGCGTCCCGGATCAGCTCGGTCGCCTCGCGGATCAGCTCCCCGCGCCGCCGCTGCGACAGCGCACCCGCCGGGATGTGAACGTCCAGGATGAAGTGCGGCGCGTCGGTGGGTCCGTCGGCGTCGTGGGTGGCTCCCTCGGCCAGCTCGTGCACGTGGGTCCACGAGATGGACCGCGTGAACGCCGTGTCCGGCGCGCCCTCCCAGCGCAGGATGCAGGCGGAGAGCCGGGCCGGGAGGGTGCGCTTGGCGTCGGCGGAGAGGGCTCCGTGGGAGATGGTCAGGTCGAGTCTCGGCATGGCGGCCTCCTGCGGTCCAACTTGAGTCCAAAACCTGGACCCAACCTAGGATGAGCCCCGGCCCGGGCACAACCCTCTGCTCCGATCCGACCACGCCGTACTCGCCACGAAGTACGGCGAAGTGACTGCGCGCGGCAGACGACGTCGACGCCGGTGATTTCTAGCGTTTGTCGCCATGAGAACGACATACGCGGTGATCGCCGCATTCGTGTCCGGGGTGGTGCTGGTCGGGGTCGCCGACGCGCTCAACCCGCAGTGGAACTGGGTCGAGGAGATGGCCAGCCACTTCGTCAACGGCACCGCCGGCTGGCTGATCCCGACGGCGCTGGTGCTGTTCGGGGCGGCGTCGGCCACGGTCACCGCCGTGGTGCTCGGGTCGCCGGGGCGTTCCGCGACGGGTGTGTGGCTGATGGCGGGCTGGAGCCTCGGGCTGCTGGTCGCGGCGGTGTTCCCGGCCGACCCGCCGGGGCAGTGGGACCGGCCGCCGTCCACCGCGGGGCTGGTGCACGGCATCGCGGGAATGTTGGCGTTCGTGCTGTTGCCGAGCGCCGCGGTGCTGGTCACCCGCCGCGTGCGGGTGCGGTCGCGGGCGCTCGTGCTCGCCGCGGCGGCATCGGTGGTCGCGACGGCGCTTTACCTGGTCACCTGGGTCGACGTGCTGGACGGGCCGACGCTGACGTTCGGCGGGTTCGAGAAGGTCACCGGGCTCACCGAACGGCTGCTGCTGTGGGCCGACCTCATCTGGCTGTCGACGGTGTGCGTGGTGCTGCGGCGCCCGGCCGGGAGGATGTAGCGGTGCGCTACCTACGGGACGGCCTGCTCGCCGGCCTCACCTTCTTCGGGGTGCTGGCCGGCACGGCACTGTTCGGCGGGCGGGTCAGCTACGAAGGGGCGTTCCCGCTGGCCGTCCTGCTGGGTGGGCTTCTTTTCCTGAGGCACCGGTGGCCGGTGTGGGTGCTGGTGGGCGGCGCCGCGAGCATTCTGTCGTACCGCAGCAGTAGCTTGACCGACGTCGGTTGGGTCTGGCCGGCGACGTTCCTCTATGTGGCGGCTGTGCTCCGGGGGAGGCTCGGATGGGCGATCGGTATCGGGCTGTTCTCGGTGGCGTACGCGCTGAGCTGGGAGCAGTCGGCGGCCGGCCATCCGTTCCCGGACGCCGTCGCCGCGGTCGGCGTGGAGACGCTGTGGCTGGCGGCCGTTCTGGCGGGGACCAACGCCTATCTCAACTGGCGGCGCTGGCGGGTGGAGGTGGTCGCCGCCCAGCGGACGGCCGAGCGGCTGCGGATCGCGCAGGAGGTGCATGACGTGGTCGCGCACACGCTCGCGGTGGTGGGCGTTCATCTCAATGTCGCCGCGGACGCGCTCGACGCCGCCGAGCCCGCGGAGGCGCGCGACGCGCTGCGCCTCGCCCAGCGGGTGCGGAGCCGGGCGATGACCGACCTGGGTTCGCTGGTCGGGGTGCTGCGGGAGGAGGGGGTCGCTCCGCCGGCCGTGGGGCTCGACGACCTGCCGGAGATGGTGGCGCGGGTGCGCGAGGCCGGGCTCGACGCGACGTTCGTCGAGGAGGGCGATCGCAGCGGGGTGCCGGCGCCGGTCGGGCTCGCGGTCGCCCGCGTGGTGCAGGAGTCGCTGACCAACACGGTCCGGCACGCGGGTGCGACGAGCGTGCGGGTGCTGGTGACGTTCGACCGGAAGCTCGTGACCGTGACGGTGACCGACGACGGCCGCGGGCCCGGCGGGGAGCGCACCGGGCACGGCATCATCGGCATGAAGGAACGGGTGAGCGCGCTCGGCGGGACCTGCACGGCGGGCGCCGGCCACCCGGGCTTCGTGGTGAAGGCGATGATCCCCACGTGACGATCAGGGTGGTGCTGGCGGACGACCAGACGCTGGTGCGCGAGGGCTTCGGCAGCCTGCTGCGGCGGGCCCGCGACATCACGGTGGTCGGGGCGGCGTCGACCGGTGACGAGGCGGTGCGGCTCGCGCGGGAGACCCGGCCCGACGTGATCCTCATGGACATCCGGATGCCGGGGCTCGACGGGATCGCGGCCACGGCACGCATCGTCGGCGACCCCGCGCTGAGCGGCTGTCGGGTCGTCATGCTGACCACCTTCGAGACGGACGAAAACGTCTTCAGCGCGCTGCGCGCCGGCGCCAGCGGGTTCCTGACCAAGGAGGTCGAGCCGGAGGAGCTGCGGCGCGCGGTGCGGGTGGTGGCCGCCGGGGAGGCGCTTCTCTCGCCGAGCGTCACCCGGCGGGTGGTCTCCCAGTTCGCGCACCGGCCGGTGCCGGCGGGCGACCCGGACGCGCGGCTGTCCGTGCTGACCGCGCGGGAGCTGGAGGTGGTGCGGCTGGTGGCGGCCGGGCTGTCCAACGACGAGATCGCCGCGAGCCTGGTGATCAGCCCGTTGACGGCGAAGACCCACGTGCAGCGGGCGGTCACCAAGCTCGGCGTGCGGGACCGGGTGCAGCTGGTGATTCTGGCCTACGAAACGGGGTTACGGGTGCCGGGCTGACGAGAGTACCGTCCGTGACATGGCGGTCACACTCAGTCCTGTCGATGGCGTGACGGTGACGACCCTGGTCGACAACTCGGCCGACGTGCTCATGCCCGACGAGGGGCTCGTGCGCCGGTGGGGCCTCGCCGGCACGGCCGGACCGATGCCCGTGGTGCCCAACGGGATGGCGATCGGCGGGGCGAGCGTCGACTTCCTGCGCGCCGAACACGGGTACTCCGCCCTGGTGGAGGTGCAGACCGACGGGCGCCGCCGGCGGGTGCTCTTCGACACGGGGATCACCACCGACGGGCTGATCGGCAACCTCGACCGGCTAGACCTCGACCCCGCCACCTTCGAGGCGATCGTCTTCAGCCACGGCCACTTCGACCACGTCATGGGCCTCGACGGGCTGGCCAGACGGATGGGCCGCAGCGGGCTCCCGGTGCTGCTGCACCCCGACTTCTGGACCCGGCGCCGCATCGCCGGACCCGACGGGGTCTTCGACCTGCCGAGCCCCAGCCGGGCGGCGATCGAGGGCGCCGGCTTCGTGGTCATCGAGGACCGGAAGCCGTCGTTCCTGCTCGACGGGATGCTGCTCGTCACCGGCGAGGTCGAACGGGTCACGCCGTTCGAGACGGGCATGCCGGCGGAGCACGAGGCGTGGCGGGGCGACCGCTGGGAGCACGACCCGCTGGTGCACGAGGACCAGGCGGTCGTCCTGAACGTCCGCGACAAGGGCCTGGTGATCCTGACCGGCTGCGGACACGCCGGCATCGTCAACATCGTGCGCCACGCCAAGCGGCTCACCGGCATCGAGCACGTCCACGCGGTGCTCGGCGGCCTGCACCTGCGCGGCGGGAAGGCCGTCCCGGCGACCGTGGCGGCGCTGGCCACCGAGGCATTGAGCGTGCTGGTGCCGGCGCACTGCACCAGCTGGAGCGCGCAGCACGCACTGGCTGCCGGCCTGCCGGAGGCGTTTCGCCCCAACGCGGTCGGCAGCCAGTTCGCTCTCTAGAACCCGGGGAAGGCGACGCGCAGTTCGTCGAGGGTGAACGGTCCGGTGAGCGCCACGTCGGCCGGGATGTACGGCGGCTTGAGCCGGCCGTAGACCAGCCGCAGCCACGCCTCGGCGGGCAGCCGCAGCTCCCCGTCGGCCCGCTCCGGCGCGTCGGTCAGCTCCGCCTTCTCGCCCAGCACCAGCCCGAACGTCTTCTCGACCCCGGTCGTGTGCACCGTGAGCGTGGCCTCCTTGCCCAGCCGCTCCGGCTTGGCCAGCCACCCCAACGTGAAGGCGGTCTGGGCGAACAGCAGCGGCACCGCGTCGGCCGCCAGCGGCGTCGCCGGATCGAACGCCACCTTCACGTCCCACGTGTGGTGGGTGAACTCGCTCAGCCGCGCCGTGCCGGCGGTCGCCACGTCGACCGGCTGCGGCATCCAGCCGAGGTCGATGCGGAGATCCCGCCGGGTGGCCGGGTCGAGCGACTCGAACTTCTCGATCAGCACCTGGTTGGCGGCGGGGAAGTCGGCGACCCGTTCCGCCGGGGTCTTGGCGTTCCAGCGGTCCCAGACGCCCTGGTTGAAGCCCTCGACCGGCTTCTCGCCGGCGAGCGCCCACTCGAGCGTGGCGAGACTGATCTCCGCGCCGCTGCCGAGGTGGCTGAGCACCTGGGAGACGTCCCACTCGTCGGCGCCGCTGGGCTTGGTCGCGTCCGCGGGCGCCAGCCGTTGCACGAAGGCGACGAGGTCGTCGTGTCCCGAACGCAGTGCCGCGATCACCTGATCCGCAGTCATCTGGTTCCTTCCTTGGTATTTGAGGGTTCAAGCAGATGCTACCGTCGTCGGATGGAGTCCACCCGGTGGTTGACCGACGAGGAGCAGGCGGCGTGGCGGACGTTCGCCGCCGTGCTGACGCTCGTCCCGGCCGCGCTGGACGGGCAGCTGCAGCGCGACTCCGACATCACGCACTTCGGGTACTGGGTGATGGCCATGCTCTCCGAGGCGCCCGAGCGGGCCATGCGCATGAGCGAGCTGGCCGCGCGGGCCAACGGTTCGCAGTCGCGGCTGTCGCACCTGGTCGCCAAGCTCGAACGGGCGGGCTACGTGCGGCGCGAGCGGGCCGGCGACGACGGGCGCGGATTTATGGCGGTTCTGACCGACGCCGGATATGCCAAGGTGGTCGAGGCCGCACCCGGGCACGTCGAAAAGGTCCGCGAACTCGTCTTCGACGCGCTCGAACCGCGGCAGGTGGCCCAGATGGCCGAGATCTGCCGGGCCATCATCACGCATGCGGAGCGCTGCGCATGAGTCTCGACCGGGAAGCGGCCGGCAGGATCGCCGACGAGCACCTGCGCCGCTGGCGCACGGGCACCACCTACGGCGAGCTCGTTCAGCGTGATCTGCACCGCTCGACGGTCGACTCCGAGGTGACCGAGGGTGGGACGACCTACCGGGTCAGCGCGACGGTGTGGCGCGAGCAGGGCGATCCCGCGATGGTCATGACGGTGAAGGTGAAGCGGGCCGGCGGCGGGCTGTTCAGCCGTTCCGTGCTCCGGCAGGGGCGGATGCACCCCGACGGCACGTACGTGGACGGACTCTGAGCGCCGGTCCGCGCGGTGCGCGCTGCGTGCGGACCTGATCCACGCTACGCGACATTCTGTCCGGGCCTATGCCTTCCGGCCCGGAAAAGCTCAGGCAGGCCCGTGCCAACCTGGGGGAACGCGGCGATCATCGTACGGGTGTTCGATATGGTCGCCGGATGGAAACCGTGGGGAAGTGGTGGAACGGCACGTGGGGTCGGCTGGCCCGACGCGATGTCTTCCTCCGCGTGGGCACGCTGTGGGAGGTCGAGGCCCGCGAGGGCGGCGCCGACGGGCGCTCCCGGATCTGGCGGTTCCTCTCGGAGGAGGAGGCCCGTGCCTTCGCCGAGCGATGCATGACCCAGCCCGGCAAATGGCGCGATCTCCAGCAGATCGACCCGTTCGACGAACCGGAGCGGACCGAGGACGCATGAGAACCGCACACGCGCCGACGTAAGGTCAACGGCCATGGCCCACGGCCCCGACGCACCGGCGCGACGCCTGGAGGAACGCCTCCGGGCGGCACGCCGCCGCGCCTTCGTCGGCCGGGCCGCTGAGCTGGACCTCTTCCGCGCGGCGCTGGACGCCCCCGCGGCGCGCATCTTCGTGCACGGCCCCGGCGGCATCGGCAAGTCCACGCTGCTGCGCCGCCTGGCCGACGAGGCCCGCGCCGCCGGCCGCCCGGTCGTCTGGGTCGACGGCCGCAGCGTCGAACCGTCGCCGTCCGGCTTCTCGGCGGCCGCCGCCCTCCCGCCCGGCGCCACCGGCGCGGTGCTCCTCGTCGACACGTTCGAACGCTGCCAGGGCCTCGAGGGCTGGCTGCGGGACCGGTTCCTGCCGGGGCTGCCGGACGGGGTGCTCGCCGTGGTGGCCGGGCGGCGGGCACCGGACGCCGCGTGGGCCGAACGCGGCGACGTCGTCGCGCTCGGGGACCTGTCGCCCGAGGACGCGACCCGGATGCTGAGCCTGCGCGGGGTGCCGTCGGGATCGCGCGAGGCGCTGCTGGGGTTCGCCGGCGGGCATCCGCTGGCGTTGAGCCTCGCCGCCGAGGTGGCGGTCGCCGGCGACGTCGGGCCGGACGGCTGGGCGCCGACCCGCGACGTCATCGCCACCCTGCTCGCGCGGCTGGTCGGCGAGGTGCCGTCGCCCGCGCACCGGCAGGCGCTCGAGGTGTGCGCGCACGCCCGCACCACCACCGTCGAACTCCTCGGCGCGGTGCTCGACGTCGACCCCGTACCGATCTTCGCGTGGCTGCGGGAGCTGCCGTTCGTGAGTTCGGGGCGGTACGGGGCCTATCCGCACGACGTCGTGCGCGAGGCGCTCGACACCGACCTGCGCTGGCGGGACCCGGAGGGGTACCGGGCGATGAGTGCCCGCATCCGGGCGCATCTCGTCGAACGGGTCGACGCGGCCGCCGGTTCCGACGCGCTGCTGCCGGCGCTGGCGGCCGTGCACTACCTGCACCGGCAGGGCGGCTTCGCCGCGGACTTCATGACCTGGAACGGCGACGGGGCGGCGTTCGAGGACGAGTACCGCGACGGCGACCGGGAGGCGGTGCTGCGGCTGGCGCCGGAGGAGCTGCGCGGGCTGGTCGAGTACTGGCTGGACGAGGCGCCCACGGCGTTCCACGTGTACCGGCACTCGGGGACGGACGAGGCGGTCGGGTTCATGGCGTGGCTGCGGCTGCACCAGTCCCGGGTGGACATCCCGACCGGTGACCCGGTGGTCGACGCCGCCTGGGAGCACGCCCGCCGCGTGGCGCCGTTGGGGCGGGGCGAGCATCTCGCGGTCGCGCGGTTCCTCGTGTACCCGCCCGCTTACCAGCGTCCGTCGCCGGTGATGGATCTGATGCTGATGCGGATCGTCGCCGAGTTCATTCAGGGGGAACGTCTCGGCTGGTCGTTCCTTGCCTTCGAGCCCGACTTCTGGGCGCCGCTGATGGCGCACGCGCTGCACGACCCGATCGGCGGGACGCTGTTCGCGCACGACTGGCGTGCGATGCCGGTGCGCGACTGGCTGAGCAGCACCATCGCCATCGAACTGGACGGCACGCGTGCGCTGCGCGACGCCGGCCGGGTCGCGTTGTCGCGCAGCGAGTTCGACGGGGCGGTGCGGGTCGCACTCCGTTCGTGGCGGAGCGCACCGGCCCTGGCCGCGAGCCCGCTGCGGCGCAGCCGGCTGGTCGACGGTGCGCCGGATCCGGTGGAGGCGTTACGGGGACTGCTGGTGGAGGCGACCGACTCGCTGCGGGCCGCCCCGCGGGACGCGCGCCTGCACCGGGCCGTGGTGGCGGCGTACTTCCAGGGGGCGGCCACCCAGGAGGAGGCGGCGGAACGGGCGGGTGTGCCGTTCGGGACGTTCCGCCGCCATCTGGCCGCCGGCGTGGACCGGGTGACCGACTGGCTGTGGCGCCGCGAGACGGGGTGAAACCGCTTCTCATCGGGTCCACGGGGGTGTCACGCTCGCGCCGTCGATGGTGGCCGCCATCCCCAGACGGGTGCAGGCGAGCGCCTCGGCCGGCTCGTCGAACGGGTTGGTCAGCCGGAACGGCGTCCCGGCCGGAACGATCAGCGCGTCACCGGGCCCGGCCTCCCACTGTTCGTCGCCGATCGTGGCCACGAACCGGCCGCGCTGCACCACGACGACCTCTTCCTCGCTCATGGCGTGGGCGGGGGAGGCCGCGTGCGCCGGTGCGTGGATCCGCCATACCGCGAGTGCGCTCGATCCTCGATCGGTTCGGGCCAGCGATCGGAAGGTGAATCCGTGCAGGGGTTGCTCGACGGCCTCGTCGTGTCTGGTGAGCGGCATCAGGTCTCCTTGTCGAAGGGGTGCGCGGCGGCGAGCCACTGCTCCGCGTCGAGAGCTGCGGCGGCTCCGGTGCCGGCCGAGGTGATGGCCTGGCGGTAGGTCGGGTCGGCCAGGTCGCCCGCGGCGAAGACGCCCGGCACGTTCGTCCGGGTCGAACGGCCGAGGGTCAGTACGTAGCCGTGCCGGTCGACCTCGACCTGATCGCGGAAGAGATCGCTGGCGGGGTCGTGCCCGATGGCCACGAAGACCCCGGTGACCGGCAGGGCCCGCTCCTCGTGCGTGACCGTGTGACGCACCCGCAGCGCCGAGACCGTGTCCTCGCCGACGACCGAGACGGTTTCGTGGTTCCAGAGAACGGTGATCTTGGCGTCGGCGGCGGCCCGCTTCTGCATGGCCCTGCTGGCGCGCAGGGTGTCGCGGCGGTGCACCAGGGTCACCGAGCGCGCGAAGCGGGTCAGGAACGTCGCCTCCTCCAGGGCGCTGTCCCCACCGCCGACGACCGCGACGTCCTGGTCGCGGAAGAAAGCGCCGTCGCAGGTCGCGCAGCTGCCCACGCCGCGGCCCACGAAGTCCTCCTCGCCGGGCACGTCCAGCCGGCGCCAGCGCGAGCCGGTGGCCAGGATGACGGCCCGGCTCCCCAGCGCCCGGTCGGTGGTGTGGACCCTCTTGACCGGGCCGGTCAGGTCGACCGCGGTGGCGTCCTCGTCGACGAAGGTGGCCCCGAAGCCCGCCGCCTGGAGGCGCATCGCCTCCATCAGGTCGGGCCCGAGTATGCCGTCGGCGAAGCCGGGGTAGTTGGCGACGGTGGTGGTCGTCATGAGGGCACCACCGGCCTGCGCGCCTTCGACCACGATCGGGCGGAGCTCCGCGCGCGCCAGATAGATCGCCGCGGCGTAGCCGGCCGGGCCGCCACCCAGGACGACGACCGGGGAATCGAGAAGGTCCGGGTTCATCGGGCGATCGCCTCGAGCAACTCGCCGCGGTCCATGCTGCGTTGCGGCAGCGCCGCGGTGCGCCGGTACGCGACCGTGCCGTCCGGCGCGATCAGGAAGGTCCCGCTGTGCTGGACGGAGAGGAAGGTGCCCATCCCCGCGGCCGCGTGGCCGGTGCCGGATGCCCAGGCGGTGACCGCGGCCGACGGCACCCTGGTGGCGACCTTGCCGGCCTCGTCCGCGTCGCCGGGGACGATCAGGATGACCGACGCTCCTCCGAGACCGCCGGAGTCGGCCAGTTCGGCCAGCGATCGCGCGTGTTTGAGGCAGGCCGGACAGCTGTCGGAGCGCAGAAAGTAGGCGACCGCCGCCCGGCCGTCGCGGACGGCGTGCAGCGTGGTGCGGTCGCCGCCGGGCGACACGAGCGCGAGATCGGGCATGCGTGTTCCGATGTCGGGAACCGTCGTGGCAGTAGGCATGATGTCCTCCGGAGGGGTCGTCGCACCGGAACCGGTGCGGTGGCCTCAATAGTCAAGTAAGCTGCCTATGTTGTCAACAAGGCTGCCTATTTTCGTCGTGGAGGGGTGCCCGGTGGCCGAGGAATCAGCGCTCCAGCGACTTGCCGACGCCGGCAGCGACGAACTGGGTCGGCTGCTCCTGCGGGCCGTGCGAGCGGTCAACGAGCAGATCATCGGGCGGCTCGCCGCACTCGGGCACCCCGATGTCAGGGGCCCGCACACGGCCGTGTTCACCAACCTGGACGCCGACGGCACCCGCGCCGTGACGCTCGCGCAGCGCGCGGGCATGACCCGTCAAGCGATGAGCAACCTCGTCCGTGAACTCGAAACCGCCGGTTACCTCCAGGTGAGCCCGGACCCGGCCGATGGCCGCGCCGCACTGGTCCGGCTCACCGCCCTGGGCGAGAAGTTCTGCAACGACGCGGCCACCGTGATCAGCCAGCTCGGGGCCGAGTGGGCCGGACACCTCGGCGACCCCGAACTGGAACACCTGCGAAGGTCGCTGCACGCCCTGATCGCCTACCCGACCGTGGCCTGACCGCCCAGCGGCGTCGCGACCGGAAGCGGATCAGGCGCCGTCCAGGGCCCAGCGCAGTGCGGGTGTCGTGGGGAGCCGGACGGCGATGCCGTCCAGCACGCAGTCCAGCCCTAGGGTGAACGCGACCTCCGGGTCGAGCTCGGGGCTCGGTTCGTTGATCATGCGCTTGAGCATCGGGAACCGGCCGTCGGCGGTCATCCGGCCGAGATGCCCGGCGGCCGAGCGCTGCCATTCCTCGACGTCGGTGCCGGTGGCGCGGACGGTCCGGGCCTCGGTGATCTCCGAGCGGATGGCGCCGACCACGTAGGCGTCGACCGTCCGGGCGGCAGTCAGGACGGCCACCATGTCGTCGAGGCCGGGTGCGGCGTCCATCGCGGCGAGCGTGCGGTTGAGGTAGGCGAGCGAGTGCGGGCCGTTGAGGTGAGGGCGGCTGCCGAGCAGGTCCACGAACCACTCGTGCCGGCGCGCGGCGGCGCGTAGCCCCAGGGACAGCCGGCGTACGGACCCCCGCCAGTCGACGCCGTCCGTCGGGTCCTCCTCGGGCGCCACCTCGCCGTAGACCTCGTCGATCATCAGGTCGAGCAGCTCCTCCTTGCTGGCCACGTAGCCGTAGAGGCGCATCGGTCCGGCGTCCAGGGCCGACCCGACCTTGCGCAGCGAGACCGCACCGAGGCCGTCGCGGTCGGCCAGCGCGACGGCGGCCCGAACGATCAGCTCCCGGCTGAGCGGCGTGGGGGTGGGGCGCGCGGGCGGCTCGGGGCGTTCCCAGACGGGGAGATTCGTCACGTTGACAGCTTACAGCGTATAGCGCGATACGGTGTATTGAACAATACGCCGTATCGAAGGAGCGCAGATGGACATCGTCATCGCCGGAGGCGGGCTCGGCGGGCTCGTTCTCGCCCGGATCCTGCAGCACCACGGCATCGCGGCCACCGTGTACGAGGCGGACTCCTCCGCCGACGCGCGCACCCAGGGCGGTTCGCTCGACATGCACGTCGAGTCCGGCCAGCGGGCCCTGCGCGAGGCCGGCCTCCACGAGGAGTTCCTGCGGCACGTGCATCCGCAGGGTGAGCACACGCGGGTGTTGGACAAGCGCAACGCCGTCCGACATGAGCAACCGGCACCGGCCGGCGACGGGGGACGGCCCGAGATCGACCGGACCGACCTGCGGGCCCTGCTCCTCGCCTCCCTCGCACCGGAACGGATCGTCTGGGGGCGCAAGGTCGCGGCGGCCCGCCCGGGTGAGGTGACCTTCGCCGACGGCGGCGCGGTGCGGGCGGACCTGATCGTCGGCGCCGACGGCACCTGGTCGCGGGTGCGGCCGCTGCTCTCCGACGCGCAGCCGGCCTACGTCGGGATCTCCCACGTCGAACTGACGATCACCGACGTGGCCGGCCGGTACCCGGACTCGGCGGCGGTCGTCGGCCCCGGCGTGCTCTTCGCGCTGAGCGACGGCAAGGCGATCCTGGGGCACGGCGGTCCGGACGCCCGCCTCGCCGTGTCGCTGCGGGTCCCCGAGGCGTGGTCGGCCGGGGTCGACTGGGCGGACGCGACGCGGGCCCGCGCGGCGCTGCTCGAGGAACTGGCCGACTGGGATCCCGCGCTGACCGACCTCGTGCGGCGGTGCGACGACGACCTCGTGGCACGCCGGGTCTACGCGCTGCCGACCGGGCACCGCTGGGCACGGGTCCCCGGCGTGACGCTGCTCGGCGACGCGGCGCACGTGATGTCGCCGTACGCCGGCGAGGGCGCCAACCTGGCGATGCTCGACGCCACCGAACTGGCCGCCGCGATCGTGCGCCACGGCGACGACGTCGAGGCGGCGCTGGACGAGTACGAGACGGCGATGTTCCCCCGGGCGGAGAACGCCGCCCGCATGTCAGAGGCCGGCCTGGAGATGTGCTTCAGCCCGTTCGCACCGAAGGAACTGGTGGAGTTCTTCGGGAGCGCCTAACCGGCGTAGCCGTGCAGGAACGCGTCGACGCCGGTCTCCACGATGCGCGCGACGTCGCAGTCGTCGAACCCGGGCAGTTCGAACAGGTCACGCAGGTTGAGTCCGGCCGTGGTCAGCGCCATGAAGTGGGTCGCCGCGAGTTCGGCGTCGCCGCGCAGCTTGCCGTCGGCGGCCAGGAGGTCCAGGTGCCGGGCCACTTCGCGCTGCACGCGCAGCGGCCCGGCCCGGCGCCACGTGTCGAGCACGTCCGGCGTGAAGTGCCGGGCCTCGGGGTTGATCTGCCGGACCATGGCGAAGTGTTCGGGGAAGTCGACGGCCTGCCGGGTCAGCGCCCAGCCGAGCCGCACCAGGTACTCGCGCCGGTCGGTGACGCCGGCGAGGGCGCGTTCGAGCGACTCGACGAACCCGTCGGCGACCTGCGTGGCGCTGCTCTCCAGCACGGTGGCGAAGAGCTGTTCCTTGTTGGCGAAGTGGTTGTAGATCGTGCGGGTGGAGACGCCGGCCTCGGTTGCGATGGCGTCGATGCTCGCCCGGGTGTACCCGTCGCGGCCGAACACCGTCCGGCCGGCGCGCAGGATCGCCTCCCGCTTCTGGGGCTGTAGGCGCCGGGCGCTCGTGGTCACGGTGTGGACCCTACCCTCGTTCGAAAGTAAAGTACTCGTTGTACTTTACAATCACGGGAGGGCAGAACCCATGAACGACCTGCGTATCGGCGTGATCGTCGGCAGCACCCGGCCGGGCCGCCGAGCGGAAACGGTCGCCCGCTGGATCATCGACGAGGCCGCCCGGCACCCCGGCGGGACGTTCGACCTCGTGGATCTCGCCGACCACGACCTGCCGCTGCTCGACGAACCGATCCCCGCGATGGCCGGCAACTACCACCACCCGCACACCCGCCGGTGGGCCGAGACGATCGCCGGCTACGACGGGTTCGTCTTCGTCGTGCCGGAGTACAACCGCTCGATTCCGGCCGCCCTGAAGAACGCCGTCGACTACCTCTTCGCGGAGTGGCGCGACAAGGCGGCCGGCTTCGTCGGCTACGGCGCGACCGCCGGTGGCTCCCGCGCGGTCGAGCACCTGCGGCAGATCCTCGCCGAGGTGCACGTCGCCGACGTGCGCACCCCGGTGCTCCTGGGTGTCTTCGACGACTTCGACGCCGACGGCCGGCCGGCACCGCGCCCGCACCACGCCAAGGCCGTCGACATGATGCTCGGCGAACTCCTCACCTGGGGCCGCGCGCTGCGGACCGTCCGCGCGTGAAGGGACAGATTCCCTGGGGAACGGCGATCACCGTGGCGTCGGGGGCGTTCCTCAGCGGGCTCGACGCCGCAGTCGTCAACGTCGGGCTCGACACCATCGGCCGCGACCTGGACACCACGCTCGACGTGGCGCAGTGGGTCGCCAACGGGTACCTGGTGGCGTTCGCGGCGTCGCTACCGGCGTGCGGGTGGCTGGCGCGGCGGCTGGGGCCGGCCCGGCTGTGGCTCGGCGCGCTGGCCGTCTTCACGGTCGCCTCCGGGCTGTGTGCGGTGGCGGGCACCATCGGCTGGCTCGTCGCCGCGCGCGTGCTCCAAGGGCTCGCCGCGGGCCTGCTCATCCCCGCCGGCCAGACCATCCTCGGCCGGGCCGTCGGCCCGCAGCGCCTCGGCCGGGTCATGGCCACCCTCGGCGTCGCCGTCACCCTGGCGCCCGCCGTGGGGCCGGTGGTCGGCGGCGTCGTCCTGCACTACCTCAGTTGGCCCTGGTTGTTCCTGATCAACCTGCCCGTCGGCCTCCTCGCCCTCCTCGCCGGTCGTCGCCTTCCCTATGGAACGGGTGAACGCCCCGGGCCGCTCGACCACGCGGGCCTGCTCCTGCTCAGCCTGGCGCTGCCGCTCGTGGTGTACGGGGCGGCCTTCACCGAACCGCTTCCGCTCGCGCTGGGCATCCTGTGCGGCGGCGCCTTCGTCGCCCACGCCCTGCGCCGCGAACGGCCCGTGCTCGACCTGCGGCTGTTCCGCACGCCCGCGTACGCCGCCGCGTGTGCGACCGCCGCCTGCGCCGGTGCCGCCATGTTCGGGTCGGCGGTGCTCTTCCCGCTCTACTTCCAGCTCGGACGCGGCGCGGAACCGCTCGACGCCGGGCTGCTGCTGGTGTCGGCGAGCATCGGCACGGCGCTGGTGCTGCCGGTGAGCGGGCGGCTCGTCGACCGGTTCGGGGGCGGGGCGGTGGCGCTCGCGGGCGGGCTGGCGCTGGTGGGCACCACGGTGCCGTTCGCGGTGCTCGACGTGAACGCCGACGGGGTCCTGGTGCAGGCGCTGCTCTTCTTGCGTGGGGCCGCCGTCGCGCTGGCCGTCATGCCGGCCACGACGGGGGCGTTCAAGGCGGTGACGGTGGAGCAACTGCCCGACGCGACTACCCAGGTCAACATCGTGACGCGGGTGGGCGGGGCGCTGGGCGGCGCGGCGTTCACGCTGATCGTCGCGAGTGGGCTGGCGTCGGGGGCGGGCGCGGCGCTGCGGGAGTCGTTCGGGTGGCTCACGGGGGCGTCGGTGCTGGGGGTGGCGGCGGCGTTCTGGCTCGCAGTGGCGGAAAGGGCATCGCAGGACCGTCCGGTTACGGTAGATATGTCTTCATGAAGGCGATTCGTGTGGCGACGGTGCTCGCCGTTCTCGGTGCCGGTCTTGCCGCGGGAACCCCGGCCCGGGCCGCCCACCACTACGACGGCCCCGACCTGGTGGACACCGTTCCGGCCGTGCTCCACGCCGACCAGCCCACCTGGCTGCAGACGCACTGGGCCACCGACGTGCGGGTCTGCGACTTCAAGCTGACCGTCACCAATTTCGCCGTCGACTACCCGGCCAACACGGGCACCTACGCCTCGCTCTACGAGGGTTCCGTGCTGGAGAGGAACGACACCGACTACGCCGCGTTCCGGGTGACCGCCGAAGCCGGCCCGAAGCGCCTCGTGCTGCGCCTGCGCGCCGCCTACCGGTACGCGCCCGACCGCAAGAAGTGCACGGGTCCGGTGCGCACGACGACCGGGACGCTCCGCGTCCCGGTCGTCGTGGATGCGCCCTAGACGTCGCGACGGCGCAACCGCCACGCCGCCAACCCCAGCAGCACGCCCACGTACAGGCAGAACACCCCGAACCCGGCCCACGGCCCCAGCGAGTACCGATCGTGGTCCACATAGGTGACGGCCAACCCGGCCGGTGCCGGCAGGTACTTGTTGATGTCGTCGGAGATCGACTCGGGCAGCATGCCGGCCACCATCTGCAGCGCGAACAGCATCCCGAACAGCGCCGACACCGCCCCCGCGGTGTTGCGCAGCAGCGCGCCGAGCGCCAGCCCGAGCAGCCCCACGCCGACGAGGTACAGCGCACCGCCGAGGACCGCCCGCGCCACTCCCGGCGCCCCGAACGCCACGTCCAGATGTTCCCGCCGCAGCACCGACTGGCCGACGAAGAACGCCCCGACCACCGCCGGCACCGCCACCGCGGCCGTCACCAGCCCGAACGCGACCGACTTGCCCCACAGCAGCGGCAGCCGGGTCGGCACCGCCGTCACACTCGTGCGGATCAGCCCCGTCGCGTACTCGCCGGTGACCAGCAGAACGCCCAGCACCCCCACCGCGATCTGCGCCAACGACACGCCCGCCAGCGCCACCGCCGTCGCGTCGAACGCCGCCGGATCGGCCGGCGGCCGGGTCACCCGCAGCGTCGAGTACATCGCCGCGAACGCCACGACCAGCACCACCGCCGTCGCCAGCGACCAGGCCGTCGACGGCACACTGCGCAGCTTCGTGAACTCCGCCCGCACCACCCGCACACTCATCGGGCACCTCCCGCGCTGTACTCCACCGCATCCCTGGTCAGATCCATGAACGCGTCCTCGAGCGAGGCCCGCTCGGCCGCCAGTTCCCACAAAGTGATCTGTGCTCGGGCGGCGATCACGCCGATCTGATCGGTCGTCAGCCCGGCCACCGACAACGCCCCGTCGTTGCTCTGTACCTCGACGTCCGGCCCGGTCAGCAGCGCGGCCAGCCGCTCGGGCTCGCTCGTACGCACCCGCGCCACATTGCGCGCCGCCCGCGCGATGAACTCCGCCGTCCCGGTGTCGGCGATCAACTTCCCCCGGCCGATGACCACCAGGCGCTCCGCCGTCAACGCCATCTCGCTCATCAGATGCGAGGAGACGAACACCGTGCGCCCCTCGGCGGCCAGGTCCCGCAGCAGCTGGCGCACCCAGCGGATGCCTTCGGTGTCGAGGCCGTTCAACGGCTCGTCGAGAATGATCGTGCGCGGGTCGCCGAGCAGCGCCGTCGCGATCCCCAGCCGCTGCGACATGCCGAGCGAGAAGCGTTTCGCCGGCTTCCGGGCCACGTCCCGCAGCCCGACGGCGTCGATGATCTCGTGTACCCGTTCGGTCCCGATGCCGGCCGTCTGCGCCAACGCCAAGAGATGGTGGAACGCCGAACGCCCCGGATGCACGGCCCGCGCCTCCAGCAGCGCACCCGCCTCCCGCAGCGGTGCCGTGTGCTCCCGGTACGGCCGGCCGTTGACGGTGGCCGTTCCCGACGTGGCACCCTCGAGGCCCAGGATCAGCCGCATCGTCGTGGACTTGCCGGCCCCGTTCGGCCCGAGAAACCCGGTCACCACACCCGGCCGCACCGTGAACGTCAGGTCGTCGACGGCCGCCTTGCCGCCGTACCGCTTCGTCAGTCCGCGAACCTGAATCATGTGTTCCACGGTGCCGGGGCCGCGGCCGCGGGTCAGTGGGGCGGGCGGCGGCACGGGGGTGCGGTTTTCCTCACCTCGGGGTTCGGGACGGGGCTAATCCTGTGGGAGGGCTTGGAGGGGTGCCGGTAGGCTGATGCGACGGGCCGCTAGCTCAATGGCAGAGCTGTGGACTTTTAATCCATAGGTTGCGAGTTCGAGTCTCGCGCGGCCCACCCATGCTGAGCTGGGGCGGAGCACCTTCGGAGGTGTCCGTCCCGCAGCGTTTCGGTCGGCGGCCGCAATTACGCTCATCCCGTGGACAACGGCGCGCTCGGCCTGCTCCTGGGCGTCGCCTGCCTGTTGCCCTGCGCGTTCGTCAGCCTGGTGTGGGTGTTCGCGCTCGCTGTCCTGGGCTTCAACGGCGTCAGCAGGAGCGGCGACCCGGACTAGGCTTAGTCCACAACTGGCCCTGTTTCAGCCGCATCCGCGTCCGTCAGGCGACGTCCTGGGCGACGAGTTGACCGTCGACGTATGCGTAGAACGGCTGCGGGCGGAACGCGCCGAACGCACTGTACGACGGTGGATATCGCCGAGGAGGACCGATGAGCGGCCTGTTCGACCTGAGCGCCACGGCCGCCGTCGTCACCGGCTCCAGCCGCGGTATCGGCCTGGCCGTTGCCCGCACGCTGCTCGGCCAGGGCGCCCGGGTGCTCGTCAACGGCTACGACCGCGCCGAGACCGAGCGCGCCGCCGAGCGACTGCGCGCCGGTGCGGAGCCGGCCCGGGTGGCGCACCTGGCCGGTGACGTCGCGGACGAGTCCGTCGCGCGGCAACTGGTCGAGCGGGCGCTGGAGGCGTTCGGCCGGCTCGATCACGTGGTCTGCAACGCCGGCATCGACATCATCAAGCCCGCGGTCGAGTATCGCCCGGACGAGTGGGACCGCATCCTCGCCGTCAACCTGCGCGGAGCGTTCCTGCCCGCCCAGGCGGCGGCGCGCCACTGGATCGGCGGGGGCGGCGGCGGTTCGATCACCATGACCTCGTCCATCGCGGGGCAGGTCGGCATCCCCACCCTCGCCCCGTACGCGGCGAGCAAGGGCGGCGTGAACCAGCTCGTGCGCACCCTCGCCGCCGAGTGGGCGCCGCACGGCATCCGGGTCAACGCCGTCGCCCCTGGCTACGTCGCCAACATCATGGACAGCGTCACCGCGCACGACGATCCCGCCTCGGACCGGCGCATCGGCGTGTTCACCCCGCTCGGCCGGCGCGCGACCGTGGACGAGATCGCCGCGCCGTACGCCTTCCTCGCATCGCCGGCCGCCGCCTACGTCACCGGCTCGATCCTGGCCGTGGACGGCGGCTACACCGCCACCTGACCCGGCCGGCCCGGCCTGTACCGCGGATCACGCCGGTCAGCCGGGCGAGCGCCAGCCCGTCGCCCAGCAGGAGAGGGTCACCAGCCGCGCCTGGTTCTGCCACGTCGTCGTGTCCAGCGCGGCGCTCCACAGCCCCGCGACGTCCGCGACGAGGTCGGCGTCCGGTGAGCCCTGCACCGCCGCGGCGACCTGCTCGGCCAGCGCCTGCCGGGTGGGAACGCTCTGCGCCTTCGCCAGCCCGTTGTAGTAGACGTCGCACGCCGTCTTGGAGACCGGGTGCGGCGATCGCGCGGCTGCGGCCGACGCCACGGAACTCGCCGGGGCCGAACCGGCGGTCGAGTCCGGCGGGCCGTTGCCGGTGCACGCCGAGACGCCGGAGCCGAGGGCCAGCAATCCGACGGCGAACACGGCCCGCAGGCCGATGCGGACAGCGGGCGAACGATCGTGTCCCAGCGCCACGAGCGACAGCGTATCGACCGGCATCAAGCCATCGGAGCGCACCCGGCCCGGCCGGTCGCCGCGGACGTGCCGCCCGGTGCGATCACGACCCGGACGTGGACACTGATCCGGTGATCGACACTCCCATGCTGGTCGGCGGGGCGTTCCTGGTGCTGACCGAGCTGGCCCGCTCGGTGCCGGCCTGGCTGCGGGTGCGGCGGAGCCGTTCCAGCGACGGCGTCAGCCCGGTCAGCATCGGTGTGCTCGGCGGAACGGTGGTCGCCTGGTTCGCCGCGGCGGTCGCGGCCCGTTCACCGGCGGCGGTCGTCGCCACGGCGGTCTGGTTCGGGTTGCACGTCCTGCTGTGGCGCGAGACGGCCCGGGTCACCCCGCCCAAGGCCCGCACGATCGCGGTGACGGCCGCTGTGAGCCTGGTGGTCTCGGCGGCCGTCACGATCGGCGGGTGGGCGTCGGGACACGGCGATGCCGCGCTGGCCGCCACGATCGGGATCGCGTCGGTGTCGTACTCGCTTCCGGCGCTGGTCAGCGGGATGACGAGCGCCACGACCGCCGGCCTCAGCATGGCCGCGCTGGCGGTCAACGCCACCGAGGGCGCGATCTATCTGGTGGCCGGGCTCGGCCTGGGCGGGATCACTCCGGCCGGCCGGCTCGTTCCGGCCTACCTGGTGTTCGGGGCGGTCACGCTCGCGTCGAACGCGCCGCTGCTGGTGCGCACCGGGTCCCGCCGCCTGAGGGGCGCTGATCGGCCCCGGACCCGGGTGCGGTAGAGCGGTCGCGCTCAGGCGGGACCCCACGGGGGCGGCGGTGGCGGCTGGTTGCGCGCCCGGTCCTGCCGGACCTTCCACGCGACGCCACCCGCGACGGCCGCGATCGCCAGCGGCAACAGGCAGCACAGCGTGCAGAGGATCAGGTGCCAGGGTCTGAGTGCTCCCACGATCACGAACGATATCGGTGCGACCCGGGACGGCGCTCGCCCTGATGGAGCTCCGGCGCAAGTGCGGCCTGAGGCCCCACCACTTGCGCGCCGCGACAGCCGGTCACACGCCGCCGCGCCCGCCCCGCCCGCCGGTCTTGCGCGCCTTGGCCGCCCGCCGGCCGAACGAGTCCGACCGCACGGCCTGCAGGTTGTAGTGCGCGTTCTCGCGGGCGCGCAGTTCGCGGGAGGCCGCGGTGAGCCGGGCGAGCAACTCGTCGTACTCCACCTCGGCGGCCGCGAGCACGCGGGTCGTGCAGACGATCGCACCGTCGTGGACGACGTGGTACTGCCCGTCCTCCTCGATCAGGCTCAGCCCGACCTTGGGCTTCACCCGGAGCGTGGTCATGGGCGCACCGCCGACACGTCGAACTCGAACAGGTTCTTGTTGGAGTTGCGTTTGCGGATCGTCGTCACGCTCACGTTGACGAATCCCGCCTCGCGCAGCATCGTCGCGTACCATCGCTCGGCGGGGACCACGTGCCGGTAGAACGTCGAGTTGCCGATGATGTAGGTGGCGCCGCCGCCGCTGCGGATGTTCTTGTAGGCGCTCTGGAAATGGGACCACATGTCGTCGACGTACTTGCGCACGTAGGCGGCGAGCAGCGGGCCGTTGCGGCCGCCGTCGCGGGCGATCGCGGCGCACACGTCGCTGACGTCCTTCTCCACCGGGGTCTCCTCGTCGGTGGACCAGGTGTTGAGGCGGCTGGTGGCGACGCCCCACGTGCCGCCGATGGCTTTCCAGTCGAGTTCGCCGGCTTCCTGGGCGTTCCCCAGAAATCTTGTCCAGTACATGTACGGCCGCAACTCGCGGATGTAGCTCATGCGGTTGACGTAGGGCGGCGACGTGAGGAGCAGGTCGCAGGGGCGCAGGTCCGGCGAGCGCATGGTGCGCGAGTCGCCGGGGAGGACCACGCCGCCGCCGGGGAGGTCGAGGGCGGCGCTGGCGATGATCTCCTCGGCCTCCCGGCGGTACCGGTCGAGGACGATCGCCGACTCCTCCTCGCGGTAGAGCATGCTCGGGGTCTCCGGCGCCGGCGCCTTGAACGACATCGACTGGTGGTTGAACGCGGCGTTGCTCGACGCGATGAGCGTGCGGCAGAGCGCGATGTCGAGCAGGTCGCGGGTGGGTCCGGCGGCGACGGTGTCGATCGCGGCGCGCAGCGCCTTCAGCGCGGTCAACGCCGAGTAGGACCACCAGCGTTCGATCTTGAAGATCTCCGGCTGCCACAGGTCGGGGTCGCGCATGACCCCGCGTGCCGTGGACAGGACGTCCGCCAGCGCCGCCTCGGTCGCCGTGATCGTCGGGTCGCCGTAGTGGCGCAGCTTGGTGTTGCCGAGCCAGATGAGGAACGGGTTGACGTCCAGCGCCTGCCCGGTGCCCCCGTGCTCGGCGGCGGCGAGCGCCGTGGTGCCCGTTCCCGAGAAGGGGTCTGTCACGACGACCTCGCGGGGGCGGGCGGCGACGACGTCGCGGACGATGCGGACCGAGTAGGCGGGCGTCAGGCGCAGCCAGCCGTGGCGGCCCACGCCGACGTTGCCCTTGTAGGTGAGGTGCTGGTTGCGGCTGCTCGTCATCGTGCCCGCAGCCTATGCGACGGTGACCGGGGCGGTCAGCAGGCCGACGGCCGCGTCGACGTGTCCTACGCCCCGATCCCGCTCTTCTGGACCGAACAGTTCGGAATCCGGCCGCACTTGCACGGCATTCCCAATCCCGGCGCGCGGGTGTCTATTGTGGACGACTCCGTCACCGAGGACCGTTTCGTGGCCCGTACCAGCACGATGACCGGCCGGTTGCCGTCCTCGGCTGGAACATGCCCAAACAGGTACGTCTGCTCCGCAACGCCTCACCGGTGGGAGGAAGAGCATGACCATCCAGGAGTTCCCGATGGCGCGGGCCGCGGGGTGTCCGTTCGATCCGCCGCCCGCCCTGCACGAACTGCAGCGCGAGGCCCCGCTGACGCGGGTTCGGTTGGCGAACGGCACGACACCCTGGCTCGTGACCCGCTACGCCGAACAGCGTGCGCTGCTCAGCGATCCGCGGATCAGCGCCGACGTGCGGCACCCGGGTTTCCCGGCCGGTGCGTCGGTCGACCGCCACCGTGTCTCAATCGGGTTCGTCCTGATGGACGATCCGGAGCACAGCCGGCTGCGCCGCACGGTGACCGCACCCTTTGCCGTCAAGCGGGTCGAGGCGATGCGGCCGCTCGTCCAGTCCATTGTGGATGGACTCATCGACGAGATGCTCGACGGGCCGCGGCCGGTGGACCTCGTGCAGGCGTTCGCGCTGCCGGTGCCGTCGCTGGTCATCTGCGAACTGCTCGGCGTCCCGTACACCGATCACGACTTCTTCCAGGACAACAGCAAGCACCTCGTCAACCGCAACGCGTCGCCGGCCGAACGCCGCGAGGCGTTCCAGATATTCAACGCCTATCTGGACGACCTCATCGGCGCCAAGACGGCCGCGCCCACCGACGACCTGCTCTCCCAACTCGCCGCTCGCATCGAGGCGGGCGAGCTGGCCCGCGCCGAGGCCGCCGGGATAGCCACACTGCTGCTCATCGCCGGCCACGAGACCACGGCGAACATGATCGCGCTCGGCACGTTGGCCCTCCTGGAGAACCCCGACCAGCTGACCCTGCTGCGGGAGACGGACGACCCGAAACTGATCGCCGGCGCCGTCAACGAACTCCTGCGCTACCTGAACATCCCCCACGGCGGCCGACGCCGCGTGGCCCTGGCGGACATCGAGATCGCCGGTGAGCTGATTCGCGCCGGCGAGGGCATCATCATGGCGAACGACATCGGCAACCGCGACCCGTCCGTCTTCACCGATCCGGACACCCTGGACCTGACCCGGGACGCGCGCGGCCACCTGGCGTTCGGCTTCGGGGCGCACCAGTGCCTCGGCCAGCCGCTGGCCCGCATGGAACTGCAGGTCGTGTACGGCACGCTCTACCGGCGCATCCCGTCCCTGCGCCTCGCGACCTCCATCGACCGGATTCCGTTCAAGCACGACGGTTCCGTGTACGGCGTCTACGAACTCCCGGTGACCTGGTAAGGAGCGAATCCGTGAAGATTCAGCTCGATCAGGAGAAGTGCGTCGTGTCGGGGCAGTGCTTGCTGGCCGCGCCGGAGGTGTTCGACCAGCGCGACGAGGACGGGATCGCGTTCCTCCTGACGGAGTCCCCGGGGGCGGACACCGTGGCGGAGGTGCGGCACGCGGCCGCGGTCTGCCCCGTGCTGGCCATCACCCTGGAGGACTGAAAGATCGTTACGTTTCACGGAAAGGTGCGTTCTGGGTGCACCTTTCCGTGAAACGCGCTGATCATCGGGGCCTAGATCACCCGCCACAGGTGGTCGAGGGTGCCGTTGTTGTCGAACTGCACCACCTGCGCGCTGTTAGCGGCGGACATCCCGTCGACCCCCAGCACCTTTCCGCTGTTCTGGTTCTGGATCAGATACCAGCCGTCGCCCGCGGGCACCAGCTTCCACAGGTGATCCGACGTCCCGTTGTCGTCGAACTGCACCACCCGCGCGCTGTTCGCGGTCGACATCCCGTCCACGCCCAGCACCTTGAGGCTGTTGCGGTTCTGGATCCGGAACCAGTCGCCGCCGGAAGGAAGCAGCCGCCAGTCATGATCAAGAGTTCCGTTGTCGTCGAACTGCACCACGTTCGCGCTGTTGGCCACGGACATCCCGGCCACACCGAGCACCTTTGAGCTGTTGCGGTTCTGGATGCGGTTCCAGGTGACGGCGCCGGGCGTGCCCTCGACGCGCCACTCGAGGATCCCGCCGGAGACGCCGGCCCGCAGTTGCACGCGCGCCCGCAGCCCGGTCGTCGTCACCGGCGCGAACGTCACCCGGTTGAACGTGTTCAGCGCGACGCCGTACGCGGAGGCGCCGGTGACCGGCCGCCACTGGCCGGCGGTGTCGCGCCACTGGAGGTCCCACGAGGCCGGCACGCGGCACTGGCCGGTCCCGGTGTCGTCGAACCAGTAGACCGCCACCGCCGAGGTGGTCACCGACGCGGCGTAGTCCAGCTGCGCCCACTCGCTCGTGCCGAGGTGGTCCCACCAGGTCATCCGCGGGATGGTGTGGTCGTTCGAGGCCGCCGGGATCTTGCCGTCGTTGATCGCGGCGACGGAGTCGCCACCCCAGACGTGCGACGCCGAGGCGTCCGCGGGCAGGATCCAGTCGATCGCGTCCGGGCCTTCACCGATCCGGGGGAACGTCGTGATGCGCACCCGCTGCGCCCCCATCGGCAGCAGCGTGACGGTCTCCGCCGGTTGGCTCGAACGGGCGGGACTGCCCTGCAGCGGCCGCACCACCCCGTCGACGTCGGCCTGCCAGTTGGGGATCCGCTTGGCGGTGACCCGCAGCGACACCGGCGCCCCGTCCCGCGTGAACGGGTTCGCCGGCATCGCGCCGACCTTGCGGATCACCTGTGCCTGCGGGTTGGCCGGGTCGATGACGAGCCCGTAGTTCCACGGGGAGTCGGCGTACACCTCGCTGGTCGGCCAGGCCTCGGAGCCGCCGATGCGGTTCCAGCGTTCGGCGATGGACAGCGAGTAGGTGAGCGGGCCGTGGTCGACGGAGACGGCGTTCTGGTTGCGCGTCCAGGTGCGCACCGACACGCGCATCGGCAGGCTGAGGATGATCAGGTCGTTGTTGTTCCAGGTCTGCTCGAGCACCACGAACGACCCGGGTTCCAGCGTCCCGGTGACCGGCGAACCGTTGACCCGCACCGAGGCGCCGGTGGCCCACTTCGGGATGCGCAGGTACAGCGGGAACGCGACGGCGGCGGACGTTCGGACGGTGAAACGCACGGTCTCGTCGAACGGGTACGCCGTCTCCTCGACGATCGTCACCTGCGTGCCGGACCCACCGACGCGGGCCGTGACCTCGGAGCCGCCGTACATCGCGGCACACAGCCCGTTGTCGAACGTCCCCATCCACAGTTCCTGCGCGTAGTACGGCCAGCCCATGCCGTAGTTGTGCGGGCAGCAGCGGTAGTTCCGGATGCCGAGCATGTACGCGAGCATCGGGAAACCGTTCTGGAACTGGCCCTGCGTCTTCTGCCGGTCGTCGAGCGAGATGCTGTTGGCGCAGCTGACGTAGTGGATGCCCTTCTGCGCCGGGTCGAGCGCGGCCGGCAGCAGGTTGAACGCGAGGTCCTCGCACCGGTCGAGCCACACGGAGTCGCCGGTCATCCGGGCCAGCATCTGGTGGCTGTGCATGAACTCGACGATCCCGCACGTCTCGAAGCCCTGGCGCGGGTCGATGTAGCCGGGGCGGCAGTTCTCGTCGCCGGCGAAGCCGCCCCCGGGGAAGTTGCCGTACTGCGCCATGACGGTGTCGTAGTCGCGGTACGTGGCGGCCGGGAACTTCGGGTCCGGGTCGAGCAGGCCGAACTGGGCCGGTTCGCGGAAGCCCTGGGTGATGTTGACGTTGTGCCAGTTCGGGATGCCGTTGGTGTAGTCGGCCATGCCCGCGTGGATCTTGCGAACCAGGTCCAGCAACCAGGCCTCGCCGCTCTGGTTGTACAGCCAGTAGATGCTGTCGATGTTGTCGCCCCAGCGCTGGGCGCCCCACCCGCGGCTGAACACCACCGCCGGCTGGGTGTTCTGGAACTGGAAGTACCGCCGCATGAACGGCGCGACCCGCGTGTCGCCGGACCAGTCGGCGTACGAGCGCAGCGCGTCGAGCAGCGGCATGTGCGGCCAGAAGTCGGGGCCGCCGCTCTCGGCGGTGCGCAGTCGGTCGGGACCGAAGTATCCGTCGGTGGCCTGGTTGGCGAGGATGCCGTCGACCCACTGGCGGGCGAGGGCGATGATCCGCTGGTTGCCGGTGACGTAGCCGAGGTCGCCGAAGCCGCGCAGCCAGTACGGGAGTTCCTCCCAGGCGTCGCGGGTGTGGTCGATCCAGCCGTTCCCGGCGTAGACGAGGTAGTCGGAGACCTCGGGCATGCGCCCGCACAGCCCCTCGGCCTCGGTGTTGAGTTGTGTGCGGAGCCAGCCGGTCGGCTTGACGGCGCCGGGTGGGAGTTTGAGGAACGGCACGGCCTTGAGGGGTGCGCGGTTCTGGCCGTAGAAGCCGGTGCGGGTCGTGGCGGTGACGGTCTTCACCGTGCGGACGGCGGCGTTCGCGGTGCCGGGAATGGCTGCGCCGAGGGCGATCGCGCCCCCGACGACGACCGGTCCGCGCGTGACGAGGGTGCGACGTTCCATGGTCACTCCTGCTCCTGGGCGGGAAGCATTGATGGTGACCGATTATGCGTGGCAGGTTTGTTCTATGAAATAGATTGTTTGAACTTGTTTGATTCTCAGGAGAGCTTGATGGGTAGCTCCCGGCCCGTCACGCCGTCCCGCGCGGTGATCGAGAAGACGCCGTTCGCGTCGACGTCGAGCGTGACCGCCAACTGCGGACTCCCCGCCGGGCCGCCGGGCAGGTCACCCACCTCCGCCGTCAGCATCTGCTGTGGAACGTCGTCGGCGGCGGCCCGTTCGTGCAGCGTGAGCGCGAGATCGGCCTGATCGTCGACAGCCGTGGTGTACACCGTCGTGCGCAGCGCCGGCAGCGTCGTGTTGCGCGGCACGATCGTCGTGAACGTGCCGTCGTCGTGCGACGTTCCGATGTCCATCGTCGTGACGTCCAGCAGCAGCACGTTCGGGATCGCACCGGTGAGGATGCCGCCCTGCAGCGCGGCGCCGTGCGCGACGGCCTCGTCCGGGTGCAGCGCGTGGCTCGGCTCCAGGCCGGTCAGCTCGGCGATCTTCGCCGCCACGGCCGGCATCCGGGTGGCGCCGCCGACCAGGAGCACCCGGTCCGGGGCGGCGCCGGCGTCCTCGATCGCCCGGCGGATCGGCGCGGCGAGGCGTTCGACCAGGTCGGCCGTTGCCTGCTGGAACTGCGCGCGCTCGACCGTCACGTCCAGCGGCGTCGTGCCGACCAGGTACGGCACGCGCACCGGCGTCGCCTCCCGGGCGGTGAGATCCCGCCGGGCCTGCTCGGCCGCCGCGGCCACCCGCAGGACGGCCACCGGGTCGGTGCTCACGTCGATGTGGTGCTGCGCCCGGAAGGCGTTCAGCAGGTAGCCGACGATCCGCTGGTCGAAGTCGTCACCGCCGAGCATCGGATCACCGGCCGTCGCGAGCACCTCGACGACGCCGTCTCCCACCTCCACCACGGCCGTGTCCAGCGTGCCGGCGCCGAGGTCGACGATGAGCAGGCGTTCCTCCGCCTCGGGATGGCCCAGGCCGTAGGCGAGCGCCGCCGCGGCCGGTGCGCTGATCAGGCGCAGGACCGTGATGCCGGCGCGTTCCGCCGCGAGCCGCAGCATCTCCCGGGCGGTGTGGAACATCGTCACCGGCACGGCGATCACCGCGTCGTTGATCGGTTCCCCGAACTGGGCCTCGGCGTCCTCGCGCAGCTTGCGCAACAGGCGGGTGGCGATCCGGACGAGCAGGTCCGGGTCGGCGGCCCGCTGCGGGTCCAGGCGCAACGTCATCGCGGGATCGCGCACGGCGTGCTCCCGCGCGGCGGCGCCCACCAGGGCCGCCCCGAACGTCGGGTACGCCACGTACGACGGCACCAGCCCGGACCGGGTGACGAACGGCTTCGCCCCGTCGCGCAGCGCCGCCGCCACCGAGTGGGCGGAGCCGAGGTCGATGCCTAGCACCCGGGACACGGCGACCACTTCCTGCACGACCGTCGATGCCCATTCTGCCGAAACGAAACTGTAGGGCGCGCATTGGTTTACGCCCGACGGCACCGTACACCGCTCCCCCCGCCGGGCGTAGTTCCACCTACATCGCTGTCCGCCCCCCGCCGGATCACCCGGCGAGGTGTCCCCATCGATCGGCCAGGTCGCGCCACGTGCCCTGGGCCACGGCCCGGCCGCCCACCAGCACCACGACCACATCAGCCTGGGCCAGCGCCGCCCGCTTGGAGGTCGAACCGACCACGGTCACCCCGTGCCCGCGCAGCGCCCGCCACAGATCCAGCTCGGTCGTCACGTCCAGGGCGGACGAGACGTCGTCGGCGATCAGCAGCTCGGTGCGCGGGGCCAGGGCGCGGGCCAGCGCCAGCCGTTGCAGCTGGCCGCCGGAGAGCCGGGTGCCCTTGTGCCCGATGAGCAGGCCCAGCCCGCTGCCGGCCGCCGCGAGGTCGTGCTCCAGCTGGGCCGTCGAGATCGCGCCGGCCGCGTCGACCTCGTGGCCGAGCTGGATGTTCTCGGCGATGGTGCCGGAGAGCACCCGGGGCAGCTGCGCCACGTAGCCGACCTGGTTGGGGCGCAGGAACAGCTCGGGCTCGGTCACCGCCTGTCCGTTCCAGAGCAGGTCGCCGGTGTGGTGCACGATGCCGGCCAACGCCCGCAACAGCGAGGACTTGCCCGAGCCGACCGGGCCGACCACGAGCACCAGCTGTCCGCTGGTGACGCTCAGCTCGATGTCGCTCGCGCCGACCGTACCGTCCTCGTGCACCGCGCTGAAGTTGACCAGGTCGAGCCGGCGCAGCCGGTTGCGCGGGGCGGTGTCCGGCGCCGGTGCGGTACCGGCCGAGATGTCCACGCCCGGAACGGCCGCGGTGTAGGCGGCGACGCCGGTCATCGACACCGTCCGCCGGGTCCACACCCGGGCCGACGGGATCGAGGAGACCAGCGACGCCGTGGTCCACCCGAACCAGCGCGCCGCGGTCAGGGTGGAGGTCGCCACCAGCGCCGCCCCGGCCGACATGCCGCCCGTCAGGTACAGCGCCCACACGCCGATCGGCAACAGCCCGCTGGCCAGCGCCGGTGTCGAACGGGCCCACACCTGCATCGCGATCTCGCGCCGCTGCCGGTCGCTGCGCTTGCGGTCGAGGCCCGCCAGGTGCCGCAGCACCGGATCGGTGGCGCCGGCGAGCTTGACCGTGCGGGCCGCGGAGAGCGAGGAGACCAGGGCCGTCGCGAACGCCGCCCGCGCCGCCACCGTCTTCTTCGCGGAGCTGGCCAGCACCCGGGCGAACAGCGTCGCCGTGAGGCCGGAGAGCAGGATCGCACCGGCGAAGAATCCCACCGCCGCACCGGAACCGGAGACGACGTAGATCGAGATCAGCACGATCATCGCGATCGACTGGTCGATCAGGTTGTCGGCGAGGATCACGACGCGTTCGGTGTCGCCGCCCTGGGCCACCACCTCGGCCGGCGTGTGCTTGCTCACCCGGCGCGGCCCGGTCTGCCCGTGCACCAGCCGCAGGCTGATCCGCAGCATCTGGCGCACCCACCACTCCGGGAACCACCGCTGGGTGAACTCGAACGTCGGGATCGTCACGACCAGGCACACGACGATCCAGAACGCCGGCCAGAACAGCGAACCCTCGCCGTCCACCACGTCCGCCCAGAACCACGGCAAGATCGCGCTGTCGGTGCCGAGCAGCACCATGATCAGGAACAGCGCGATCGCGCCGAGGCCGTAGCGGGCGTCGTTGGTGGTCAGGCGGAAGATCTCGCGCAGGGTGCGCGCGGGCGGCTCCGGCGGCAGCGGCGGGGGATCGGTCTTGGTCGGCGCCGCGCGGGACCCGGCGGACGCCCCGGGTGCCTCGGGTGCCTCGGGTCCCGCGGGCTTCTCGACCTCGGCCGGCTCCCAGGCGACCGGGAGCAGGTCGTCGTCGTCCGCCGGCTCGGCCAGCGCCACCCGACCGGCCGGCCGGCCGGTGGTCGACGCGGCGGCCGCCTGGCTGGTCGCGAGGAGGCGGGCGAAGCGCTGCGACTCCCGCAGCGGGCCGGCCTCCACGACGACGCCGTCGGCCAGCACCACCACCTCGTCGCACTGGCGCACCGAGGAGAGCCGGTGGGCGATGATGATGCCGATCCGGTTGTGCAGCAGGCGGGCGGTGGCGCGCTGCACCTGGCCCTCCGTCACCGGGTCGAGCCGGGCCGTGGCCTCGTCGAGGATCACCACCTGCGGATCGCGCACCAGGATCCGCGCGAACGCCACCAGCTGTTCCTGCCCGGCCGACAGCACGTGGCCGCCGTCGCCGAGCTTGGTGCGCATGCCCTCGGGCAGTTCGGCGATCCAGGGGGCCAGGCCCAGCTCGTGCAGGGCGCGCTCGGCCCGGTCGAGCAGGGCCGGGTCGAACAGCGCGATGTTTTCCGCCAGGGTGCCGGCCAGGATCTCGGTGCGCTGCGGCACCACGGCGATCCACCGGCGCAGCCCCTCCAGGTCGAGGTCGCACAGGTCGGTGTCGCCCAGGAAGACGGTGCCGCGCGGGATGTCGACCGCCCGGGTCAGCACCTTGGCCAGCGTGGACTTGCCGGAGCCGGTGCGCCCGATGAGCGCGTACGAGCGCCCCCGCGCGAACGTCAGCCGCAGGTCGTCCAGCGCCGCCCGGCGCCCGTCGGCCGCGTAGCGGTAGGTCAGCCCGCGCACGTGAAGGTCGCCGTCCTGCGGCGCGGCGCCGCCCGGCGGCTCCTGCGGCGAGTCGCGCAGCAGCTGCACGCGGCCCCACGCGCCGAGCGCGTACTGCAGCTCGGGGACGTGCCGGCCGACCTGTTCGACGGTGCTGCCGAACGCGATGGCGAGCAGCCACACGGCGGTGAGCTGCGCGCCGTCGATCCGGCCGGTGGCCAGCGCCCACGCCCCGCCGATCACGACGAGCGCGACACCCAGGCGGACGATGCCGGTCGCGGTCGACATCACGCGCGCGGAGAGCCGCCAGACGATGCGCCCCTTGGCCAGCACCTGGCTGGCGCGCTGGGCGTAGAGCCGCAGCACGTACGGGCGGGCGAGGCTGGTGCGCACGTCGTCCTGGCCGTGGATGGACTCCTCCATCACGGCGGCCAGGTCGGACCAGGCCTCCTCCTCGCCCATGCGGGCCGGAGCGATCTTCACCACCGGGCGGCGCAAGGTCACCACGACGATCGCGGTCAGCGCCATCATCACCAGGCCGGCGGGCCACCACACCAGCAGCGTCGTGACGATCGACGCCACGCCGGTGGCCAGCGCCTGGGCGATCCGCACGCCGCTGTTGCGCAGCTCGTTGCCGACGTCGTACACGTCGCTGTCGATGCGGTCGAGGAGCTCGCCGACCGGCGTCGTCTCCAGCTTCGGCAGCGGCTGGCCGAACGCCACCCGACACAGCCGGCGCCGCACGTCGGCACCCCAGTCGGCGGTGAGCCGGGCGGCGACGAGGGACTGGGCGAGGTCGCTCAGCACCGTCGCGCACAGCGCGATCGACAGCACCACGAACAGCACGCCGGAACGCTCGACGAGCACCGGCCCGGCGAGCGCGGCGGCCCCGGCCTGACCGAGTGCGCCGATCACGATCAGCACCGCCACCAGGAACGTCCGACCCGGTGAGGTGACCCAGAGGTCGCGTAACAGACGCATCGGAGCGGCACCCCCGGCAGAGACGAACGAACCTCCAGCCTGGACGGATTACCCGCACGACTCAACGCAATTACGGCGTGCTGCGAGCAGCAAGCCCGCAGCTTGCGAGGACCGCCGTCGCGAGCCGGTCAGCACTATGGCTAGGGTCTCCTGCTCGATGGGGCAGCGGCGAGTGCCCGGGGAACCTGCGGAAAACCGCATCGCGCGCGGGTGCGCACCCTACTTACGGCGGCCCGCCGCGCCGACAGGATTTCGTCCATGAGAGGTAGGCGATGGGGTATCGCGGCGGTGGCCGCGGGCGCGTTGACGAGTGGGTCCCTGGTGGCCCTGCCGGCCGAGGCGGGCACCGGGCCGGGGGCGTTCTACGGGCAGCGGGTGCAGTGGCACGGCTGCGCGCTGAACGCCGACGACACCGCCGGCACCGAACTGGACGCCGCCGGCGCGCAGTGCGCCGACATCACGGTGCCGCTGGACTACCGCCGGCCGGGTCGACGCACGATCACGGTGGCGGTCTCCCGGATCAAGGCGACCGACCCGGCCCACCGGATCGGGCCGCTGATGATCAATCTGGGTGGGCCGGCCATCCCGGTGCGCGACATCATCGACGACGCCGCCGCGGCGATGGGGCCGACCGGTGCGAAGTTCGACCTGATCGGGATGGACGTGCGCTTCTCCGGGCGCAGCACGCCGATCGACTGCGGGTGGCCGGCGAGTTGGATCCCGCGGTCGGCCGGCGCCGACCGGGAGTCGTTCGACCGGATGGTGGCACTGTCGAAGGACCTCGCCAAGCGGTGCGGGCGCACGAGCGGCGACCTGCTCGCGCACGCCTCCAGCGCGAACATCGCCCGCGACATGGACGTCGTGCGGGCCGTGCTCGGCGCTCCCCGGCTCTCCTACCTGGGCTACTCCTACGGCAGCTACATCGGCGCGATGTACACGCAGCTGTTCCCCCGCAACGCCGGCCGGATCGTGCTGGACAGCGCGATCGACCCGCAGGACGCCGGCGTGCACCTGCGCGACGCCCAGGGCTTCGAGAAGCGCGACGCGCTGCGGGAGTGGGCCACGCTGGCCGCCGGCGCCGACGGACAGCTCGGGCTCGGCGACACCCCGGAGAAGGTGCTCGGCGTCATCGACGGCATCTACGCGGCCGCCGCGCGCACGCCGTTGAAGGTCGGGCGGTACGAGGTCGACGACACCGTCATGCCCGCCCTGCTGGTCGACAACCTCGCCGACGACAACGAGGAGAACGCGCTCCAGCTGGCCTCGTTCGTCGTGCAGCTGCGGACTGCGGCGGACACCGGGCGCGTCACACCGGACGAGGCCCTCGAAGCGGCGGTCGCCGGGATCGTCGGCGGCGCGAGGTCGGCGTTCCACAGTGGACAGACAGCGATCGAGTGCGCCGACGCTGCGGTGCCGCGAAGCGTCGAGTGGTACCGGCGGGATGTCGGCTCGCGGCGCGCGGCCGATCCGCTGTTCGGCACGCTCAACCGGGTCAACCCCTGCGCGTTCTGGCCCGCGGCGCCGGCTCCCGTGGTGCGCATCGGCAACGGCACCCCGGCGCTGATCGTGCACGCCGACGGCGATCTCGACGCCACCCCGGCGCTCAACCGGAGGATGCACGCCGCGCTGACCGGCTCCCGGCTGGTGACGTTGAACGGGGCACGCACGCACGGCGTGTACCTGTTCCGCGGCGACGGGTGCGTCGACGCGACGGTGAACGCCTACCTCGACACGGGCGCGCTGCCGGCGGCGGACCTGACCTGCTAACCGCTGATCGGGGCGGCGGCCACCAGGCGGCCGCCCAGCTCGCGCACGTACTCGACCAGTTCCGGCGGGTCGACGACCGTGAACGGGATGCCCATGTCCGCCACGTGCGCGGCGAGCGCCAGCATCGAACGGGCGCCGGTGAGCAGCTCGCACCGGTGCCCGTCGAGCGCGTTCACCACACCCGTGTCGGGCGGAACGCGTTCGCGCACGGCCTCCGCGGGAGCCTCCAGCACGAAGCGGCCGCGGAACGGGTACACCTCGAACGCGACACCCTTCGAGACGAAGGCCGCCGCGTCCCCCTCCGGCGGGGTGCGCGGCACGAACCGCGGCCCCGTCGGGAGGATCGGCGTGAGGCGGTCGACGCGATAAGTGCGCCAGTCATGACGTTCCACATCGAAAGCCACGAGGTACCAACGGCGACCGCTGGCGACCAGCCGGTGCGGCTCGCAGATCCGGGTCGACGCGACGTCGGCGCGGTCGCGGTAGTCGAAGCGCAGGCGGTGGTGGTCGCGGCACGCGGCGGCGAGGGTGACCAGAACCTCCGGGTCGACGGTCGGCCCGCCGCCGGCCAGCGGCACCAGCATCGACTCCAGCCCGACCACCCGCCGGCGCAACCGGGCCGGCAGCACCTGTTCCAGCTTGGCCAGCGCCCGCACCGACGTCTCCTCGATGCCGGTGACCGAACCGGTGGCGGCGGTGCGCAGGCCCACCGCGACCGCGACGGCCTCGTCGTCGTCCAGCAGCAGCGGCGGCAGCGCGGCCCCGGCGCCGAGCCGGTAGCCGCCGGCGGTGCCCGCGGTCGCGTGCACGGGATAGCCGAGGGTGCGCAGCTTCTCGATGTCGCGGCGGACCGTACGGGTGGTCACGCTCAGCCGTTCGGCCAGATCCGCACCGGACCACTCGCGGTGCGTCTGGAGGAGCGAGAGCAGCCGCAGCAGGCGCGCCGAGGTCTCCAACATGCGACCAGCCTGGCAGGACGCCCGCGACGTGACGAGCCCGGTGATCCGTTGCGTGCCCCGGTCGACGGAATCTGTCGGGTATACCACTCTCCGCCGTTCGGTGGAAGGGGAACCCGGGGACCGTCTCCCTGCGTATCTAGAACCGAGAGTGCGATCCGCCGCACGTTCGAGAGTCACCGCACGTCAATACAGCAAGCGGCCGGCCTCCTGGGGGGAGACCGGCCGCTTTTTCGCTATCTACGGATCAGCGCGGAGTGAGGTCAGGCGCGAGCGTAGGGGTTGGTGTCCGGGTCGTCGTAGACCACGGTGTCCGGGACGCCGTCGTAGTTGCTGTCGATCACGGTCTTGTCGATCTCGCCGTCACCGTTGGGGTCGTAGCCGACCGCGTCGACCCGGCCGTCGTAGTTGGTGTCCGCGGCGTAGGTGTCGACCCGGCCGTCGTAGTTGGTGTCCGCGGCGGCGATGTCGAAGCGGCCGTCGCCGTTGGTGTCGCCGTAGGCCTGGTCGGCGTGGCCGTCGCCGTTGGTGTCGACGACGTAGGTGTCGAGGCGGTGGTCGCCGTCGCTGTCGGCCCAGGCCTCGTCGGCCCGCCCGTCGCCGTCGGTGTCGTTGTAGACCTCGTTGGCGTAGCCGTCGCCGTCGGTGTCCACGTAGGCGCTGGCGGTGCCGTCGGTGTACTCGGCGACGATCACGTTGTCGTGGCCGTGGTGGCCGTGGTCGTCGTGCTGCTCGTAGCCGTGCTCCTGCTCGTAGCCTTCCGAGCCGGTGTAGTCCTCGCTCATTTTGTCCTCCGCTGAGTCCTAAGACGCTTTATGTAGGGGTCTTCGTCTTGCTGGGTTTTCGGTGCCGCGTTGCTGTTGAAACACACAGTACGAAGCGGCCGGAGGCCTCGGATCCCGGTTTTGTGCCACGTGGAGGAGTCCTCTTTGCGTCGGTTCCACCGGCAGGCGGCTCGCGATCGGTTCCCGATCGGCGTACCGTCGCAAGAAGCGCACGAACGACTGTCGAGTCGGTGATGCTCCGCAAATGGGGTTTTGCCTTCGCGGCGTCGGGCCCCACTGCCCGACTTCCCACGAACCCCGGAGCTGCGCAAGGAGTTGCTGATGACCGCCACGATGCCTGCCCGTTCCCCGTCCGCGGACCGTCCCCTGCTGGTGCTCAGGACGAGTGTGCCCGAGCCGGCCGTGGTCGAGATCGCCGCCAGCGGTGACGTGGACATGAGCACCTCCCCGCAGCTGCGCGAGGCGATCGTCGAGGCGCTCGACGCGCACCGCCCGCAGCGCGTGACGGTCGACCTGGCCGACGTCGCGTTCGTCGACTCGTCCGGCCTCAGCGCCCTGATGTACTGCCGCAACATCGCCGAGCGTGACGGCATCACGCTGCGGGTGACCGCCGCTCAGCCGCTCGTCCGGCGAGTCTTCATGATCACCGGTCTGGTCGACGTGCTTCTCGAGCCGGCTGACCGTCCGTGATCACCCGCCGGGCACCGCTCGGCGCTCATGAACGACCCTTCATGGATTCTGGCCACTCGGCTCGCAACCGGCGCCGGTCGGATCCGGTTACCGTCGGCGCGGTCAGTACGGTCGGCGCGTCCGCAGGAAGCGGGATCATGTAAGGCGTTTTACGGTGGAAAGTATGCGGCTACAGGTCGGTGTGGTCGAGCAACCCTACGGAGCGGTGATCACCGTTTCCGGGATGCTCACCGTCGCCACGATGGGACAGCTCGAGGGGGTACTGGCGCAGCGCCTCGGCGCCCGTCACCCTCTGCTGATCATCGACCTGTCCACGCTCGTTCTCTGCGACTCCACGAGCACCGTGCTGCTGGCCGCCGCCGTCAGCGCCGGCCGGGACTGCGGGGTCACCGTCGCGGTCGCCGCGCCGCCACCGTCGGTACTGCACGTGTTCGAGGCCAGCGGGGTGCTGGCCGAGCTGCCGGTGTACCGGACCGTCGAGGGCGCCAGCCGCCAGGAAAACCGGGACCTTGTTGCCAAATAGGCGCGGTTAGATGGAACTCTCCGGCATCGCCGCTTTCCGGTAATAGCTCACCGCGTTGAGGATGTCGTCGGACTCCGCGTTGGCGTCGCGCATGTCGACCAGCAGGCCGTTGCCGTTGAGCGCCCGCCAGATCTTCGGGTCGTCGAGCCCCACCGAGCCCGGATGGAACTTCATCGTCCCCGCCTGGATGCGCACGCGCAGCCACAGGTCGGTGGCGCTCACGACGCCCACCGCCGTCCATGGCAGGAACACCGAACCGGCATCGCTCTGCGGCACCGCCATCCACAGCCCGTCGAGCCCGGCCGAGAGCAGCCGGTCCATCCCCTGGCGCAGCCGCAGCAGGCTCAGCGTGCCGAGCCCCACGTGGATGGCGCCGACGGCGTAGGCGAACAGGGCGATCCCGGCCCCGACGGCGGCCTTGAGCACGGTGCTGCCGGCGCCGGTGAGCACCATGACCGCGGCGGTGCCGCCGACGACGGCGACCACGATGCTGTGCAGCAGTACCGCGACGGCGGCGGTCCGGGTCGTCAACCGCCGAAGCGCGGGTCGGTCGATACGCACCACGAACTGGTCGTCGGCCTGAGTCATGCCAGCCTCCCCGGTCCCTGGGCCGAGGCTACCCACGCGTAGCGCCCTTGTCGCCCGCTCGGCCCGGAGAACGATCAACTCGGGTGCGTTCTGTCGTACGGAGCCGGTATGTTCCAGGCTCGCTACCGAATCGATCGGTGGCGATTTCTATGGGAGAGGGCGTCTTGAAACGCTTGACCGGCAAAGGCTTCTTCCTGTTCCTGCTGACCGCGATCGTGCTGTCGCTGGCACCGGTGGCGCCGTCGGCGGCCCGGGCCGCCGCTTACGGTGCGATCGCCGGCACCGTGACGGACTCCTCCGGCGCGCCCGCCGCGGGCGTCGAGGTCGCCGCATTGGACTCGACCGGCAGCACGTGGGGCATCGGTCGTTCCGGGGCGGACGGGCGGTACGACCTGTCCATCCTGCCGGCCGGCGCGTACCGGCTGCGGTTCTCGCCCCCGGCCGCCCGCGGGGTGCAGCAGTGGGCACCCGGTAAGCGCAGGGCCGCGGAGGCCACCGCGCACACCGTGCACGGCGGCGGGACGACCGTCGTCGACGAGCGGCTCCTGCCCATGGCCGAGCTGGTGGTGCACCTGCAGACCGCCGACGGGCAGCCGTACGTCGACGCGCAGTTCCTGGCCAAGGACGAGTTCTCGGAATTCGAGCTCGGGCGCAGCGGTAACGACGGGGTCGTGCGCGCCAGGGTCTACGCCGGCACCTACACCGCGCGGTTCCTCGAGCCGGGGACCGGGCGGGTGCAGTACGTCCCGGGCAGCCGGACCGAGGCGGGCGCGCAGCCGTTCAGCGTCGCGCCGGACAGCGTGACCGAGCTGACCGAGCGGCGCATCGGGGCCGGCAGCCTGCGGGTGACCGCGCGGGACAGGGACACCGGTGCGGCGGTCCCGGACTTCTGCGCCTCGGCGGACGGCGGCCGGGACGAGTGCAGCAACGGCGGCGGCGTGGTGCTGCTGACCGGGGTCATCGCCGGATCCGTCGGCGTTTCCGTGCGGGGTGCGGCCGGCGCTCCGTACGGCTACGCGGACACCACGGCGACCGTGGTGGCCGGCGCGACCGTGGACATCGACGTGCCGCTGCCCGGGGTGGGCACGGTGACGACGGTGGTCCGGGCGGCCGACACCGGTGTTCCGCTGCGGGGCGCCTGCGTGGCACTGCTCGAGAAGGGCTCATTCAGCAGCTACCGGGAAAACTTCGCGCACTGCAGCGACAACAGCGGCGCCGTGACGATTCCGCAGCGGGAGGCCGGCGACTACATCATGTTCGTGAAGGGCGTCGGCGACTACGGGGCGCAAATCGTCGGCACGAGCGGCGGCACGGGCGACGAACGGCAGGCTCGGGTCGTCACCGTGGCGGGCGGCCAGGTGACGGTCGTTCCCGACGTGCGGCTGGACGTCGCCGGTGCGATCGTCGGCACCGTCACCGACGAGGCAGGTGCGCCGGTCGCCAACGGGAAGGTCAGTCTCACGCCCTGGCACTCCGGTGGGGACAACCAGTCCGGCTTCACGGTCCGGGCCGATGCCGACGGGCGGTACACGATGTCCGGCCTCGGACCGTACGCCTGGCCGCTGCTCTTCTCGTTCGGTGCCAAGCCGCACCAGTGGTCGGGCGGGACCGGTGACCGGTACGCCGCCGAGGCCGTCGCGGTCACGTCGGGCGGCTCGGCCACCTACGACTACGTGATGCGGGACGGGGCCACCGTCACGGGCACCTCCTCGATCTACGGGTGGGTCGTCGCGACCAACGCCACAACCGGGGACTACACGGGCCTCGCGTGGGTCTACGACGGCGTGTACACGATGCGGGTCATCGGTCCGCAGGTGATCCGCGTGGAGGGCGGTGACCCGGTGGCGGTTCCCGCGAGCGGGACCGTCGTGGTCGACCTGCCGTAGCCGACGGAGAGGAGCCGATGTATCACGATCGGCTCCTCTCCTCTGGCCCGCGTCGGACCTGATCGATATCTTCTCCTCGCCGGGGTGGATCGACCGCCGCGGATAAAGGGGAAGCGGCGACCGTGAAGTCCTTGTCAGGCAAGCGATTCGGCACACTATTACTCGTAGCGTTCATCTCTCTCGTGGCGCCGGCCGTTCCGGCACAGGCCCGTGCGGCAAACGGCACCATCGGCGGCATCGTCACCACAGCGGACGGCACACCCGCCTCGGGGGCGTCGGTGAGCCTCTACCGGCCCGGTCCCAACGGGCCCGTTCAGCGCGCCACCGCCGGTGCGGACGGGCGCTACTCGTTCAGCGTGGCACCGGGCGCGTACGTGCTGTCCTTCCAGAGCGTCAGCCTCGGCGCCGAACAGTGGTCGCCGCAGAAGCTCTCGCCGTTCGAGGCGCGGGAGTACCCGGTCGCCGACGGGGCCACCACCGTGGTCGACGAGGCGCTGCTGGCCAGTGGCACGTTCGCGGGGACGCTCACGGACTCCGCCGGTGCTCCGGTGGCGAGCAGCCGCGTCTCGGTGTTCCTGCCCGAGGGGCGTTGGATCGGCGGGACCATGACCGACAGTGCGGGACAGTACCGCGTGGCGGGCATTCCCGTCGGGCGGTACCAGCTGTCGTTCATCGTGCCGGGGACGCAGTACCTGACGCAGTGGGCGCCGCGGGTCGTGACGCAGCCGCAGGCCGGTACCTACGCCGTGGCCGCCAATGCCGTCACCACCGTGGACGAACGACTGCTGCCCACGGGCACGCTCGCCGTTCGACCGAAAAACACCGACGGGACGGCGCTGGTCGGCGCGTCGGTCTCGCTGAGCGCCGACTCCGGGGCGTACGTCTCGGGCAGCACGGACGCCTCGGGCGTCGCGCGGATGCTCGCCTTCGCCGGCACCTACCGGGTGGGCTTCCGGACGCCGGACTGGACGCGCGGCCAGTACCTCTACGGCGCCAAGCGGTGGGACGACGCCACGCCGATCGCCGTGGCCGCCGACACCGTCACCGAGGTCACCGACACGCTGCTGCCGACGGCGAGCCTCCGGGTGACGGCGACCGACGCGGTGAACGGCGCACCCGTGACGGACTTCTGCGCCTCGGCCCTCGACGAGGGCATCTACGGATGCAGCGGCGGCTCCGGCGTGGTGCTGCTGGCCGGCGTCACGGCCGGGCCCACGACGGTCCACGTCAGTTCCGAGGACGGGCTGCACGACTTCACCGAACTGGCGGTGACGGCGGTCGCCGGGGCCACGGTCGACGTGAGCGCCGCGCTGCAGCCGATGGCCGTGTTCACCACGGTGATCCGGGCCGCCGACACGGACGCGCCGCTCACCGACGCGTGCGTGGCACTGGTGACGGCACCGGCGTCGGACGTCACCGACGAGTCGTTCCGCTTCTGCAGCGACAGCGGCGGCACGGTGCGCATCCCCACGGTTCCGGCCGGGGACTACAAGCTGTTCGTCCGGGCGCCTCGCGACAGCGGGTACGGCGCGCAGTGGGTCGGCGCGTCGGGCGGCACCGGTGACCCGCGCGCCGCGAAGGTGGTGCAGGCGGTCGTCGGCCAGGTGACCACGCTCTCGGACATCCGGCTCGACCGGGCCGGAACGATCACCGGCAGGGTCACCGAGCCGGACGGCACCCCCGCGGTGTACGGCGCGGTCAACTTCGCCTCCTGGCACCCGGGGCCGGGCCCGAACTCCGGCCTCGCGGCCGACGTGGCGGCCGACGGGTCCTACACGTTCGGTGGGCTCGGGCCCTACGAGTGGCCGCTGCTCTTCTCGGCAAAGGACAAGCCGCGCCAGTGGAGCGGCAACGCGGTCGACCGCGATCAGGCGGCCCGCATCGTCGTGACGGCGGGCGGCACGACGACGTACGACATCACCCTGCGGGACGGCACCACGGTCACCGGCACCACGCCGGTCGAGGACCACGTCATCATCCGCAGCGCGGCGACCGGCGAGATCGTCGGCGTCGCGTGGCCGGTCGACGGGACCTACACCGCCGAGGTGCTCGGTCCGCAGGACGTGCGGGTGCAGGGCGGCGCACCGGTGGCCGTCCCGAGCAGCGGCACCGTCGTCGTGAACCTCTAGGCGAAAATCGTGAACATCTAAGGGAAAGGGGCCGGGCGCACCGGCCCCTTTCTCAGGCCTCCACGATCTGGTTCTTGCCGATCACCACGATGCCGTTGGACGAGACGGTGAAACGTTCACGGTCGCGGTCCAGGTCGACGCCGATCTGCGCGCCCTCGGGGATGCGGACGTTCTTGTCGATGATGGCGCGGCGCACGACGGCGTTTCGTCCGACGTCGACCCCCTCCATCAGCACCGACTCCTGGACGGTGGCGTAGGAGTGGACGCGCACGTTCGGGGAGACGACGGACTGCTCGACGAGCGAGCCGGAGATGACGACGCCGGGGGAGACCATCGAGCTGACCGCCCGGCCGACCCGGCCCTCCCAGCCGTGCACGAACTTCGCCGGCGGCCAGGGCCGGTAGTCCGTGTAGATCGGCCAGTCGAAGTTGTACAGGTTGAACACCGGGTGGATCGCGATGAGGTCCATGTGGGCCTCGTAGAACGAGTCCAGCGTCCCGACGTCGCGCCAGTAGCCGCGGTCCCGGTCGGTGCTGCCCGGCACCTCGTTGTCGCGGAAGTCGTAGACGTTGGCCTCGCCGCGCTTCACGAGCTCCGGGATGATGTTGCCGCCCATGTCGTGCTTGCTCTCGGGGTTCTTCGCGTCGCTGGTGACCGCTTCGCAGAGCGCGTCGGTCCGGAACACGTAGTTGCCCATCGACGCGTAGATCTCTTCGGGTGAGTCGGCCAGCCCGACGGCGTCCTTCGGCTTCTCCCGGAACGCGCTGATCCGCTTGCCGTCCGGCCCCACCTCGATGACCCCGAACTGGTCGGCGGTCGACAGCGGCTGCCGGATGCCGGCGACGGTCACCGACGCTCCGGAGGCGATGTGCTCGGCCACCATCTGGGCGGGGTCCATGCGGTAGATGTGGTCCGCGCCGAACACGATCACGTGGTCGGGCCGCTCGTCGTTGATCAGGTTGAGGCTCTGGTAGATCGCGTCGGCGGAACCGGCGAACCACCGCGGCCCGAGCCGTTGCTGCGCGGGAACGGGTGCGACGTAGTTGCCCAGCAGCGTGGACATCCGCCAGGTCTTGGTGATGTGCCGGTCGAGCGAGTGCGACTTGTACTGCGTCAGCACCACGATCTTCAGGTAGCCGGCGTTCGCGAGGTTGGACAGGACGAAGTCGATCATCCGGTAGATGCCACCGAACGGAACGCCCGGCTTCGCCCGGTCGGCGGTCAGCGGCATGAGGCGTTTGCCCTCGCCTCCGGCGAGGACGATTGCGAGGACCTTCGGCGCCATGAGCAGACGCTAGACGCAGCGGGTGAACGGCACCACCCGGACGGCGAACTTCCCAATGCGTAGGGTGTGTTCCATGGCTGCCGAGCTTCGCGTCGACCTGCTCACCCGGGAGTACCCGCCGGAGGTGTACGGCGGCGCGGGGGTGCACGTCGAGTACCTCGCCCGGGACCTGCGCCGGCTCGCCGACACGCGGGTGCACGCGTTCGGCGGGGCGCGGGACGAGCCGGGGGTGACCGGCTATCCGGATCCGGCGCAGCTCGCCGGTGCCAATGCCGCGCTGCGCACCATGGGCGTGGACCTGGCGATGGTGGCCGGCTGCGAGGGCACCGACGTGGTGCACAGCCACACCTGGTACGCCAACTTCGCCGGGCACGTCGCGAAGCTGCTGTACGGGGTGCCGCACGTGGTGACCACGCACAGCCTGGAGCCGCTGCGCCCGTGGAAGGCGGAGCAGCTCGGCGGCGGCTACGCGCTCTCGTCCTGGGTCGAACGCACGGCGATCGAGGCCGCCGACGCGATCGTCGCGGTGTCGGCCGGCATGCGCCGGGACGTGCTGATGGCGTACCCGGCGGTGGATCCGGCCCGGGTGCACGTGGTGCACAACGGCATCGACACCGAGCAGTACGCCCCGGACCGCGGCACCGACGTGGTCGAACGCCTCGGCATCGACCTGTCGCGGCCGACGGTGACGTTCGTCGGGCGGATCACCCGCCAGAAGGGGCTGCCGTACCTGCTGCGGGCGGTGGATCAGTTGCCGGCCTCGGCGCAGGTGGTGCTGCTCGCCGGTGCGCCGGACACGCCGGAGATCGCCGCCGAGGTGACGTCGCTCGTCGCCGGGCTGAAGCGCGACGGCGTCATCTGGATCGAGGAGATGCTGCCGAAGCGCGAGGTGATCCAGGTCCTGACGCACAGCACGGTCTTCGTGTGCCCGTCGGTGTACGAGCCGATGGGGATCGTCAACCTGGAGGCGATGGCGTGCGAGACGGCCGTCGTCGCGACCGCCACGGGCGGCATCCCCGAGGTGGTCGCCGACGGCGAGACCGGGCTGCTGGTGCCGATCGAGCAGGTCCCGGACGGGACGGGTACGCCGGTGGACCCGGAGCGGTTCGCCGCGGATCTGGCCGCCGCGCTGACGGCGCTGCTGGAGGATCCGGCGCGGGCGGACGCCATGGGCAAGGCCGGGCGGCGGCGCGCGATCGAGCACTTCTCGTGGGGCTCGATCGCGGAGCGGACGCTCGACGTCTACAAAACCGCCCTGGGAAAGAGCGAGATCTAGGCCTTCTGGCTACCCGGCGCCGACACCAGGGTCTTCGACGCGGGGATCAGCACCTTGGCGAGCAGTTCCTCGAGGAAGGGCTGCTTGGCGTCCGGGCCGCTGACCTCCACGGTGAGCGCGTTGGAGCCGGAGACCAGCCAGACCATGCAGTAGACGCTCTCGTCCGGGGCGCCCTCCATCGCCGTCTCGTAGCAGATCCCGTAGTGGCTGCTGTAGTCCGCGACGCCGTCGGGGACCTTGGCCGGGCCGAGAATCTTGTAGAAGTCGCCCTCGTTGGTGTTCCACCTGTCGCAGGTGTCGGCGACGCTCTTGGCGCTCTGCACCAGCTGCGCGTCCTCGGCCTTGGTGAACGAGTGTCCGGTCAGCACCAGCGTGAAGGTGCCGGCGGTCCAGAGGCGCCGGTGCGACGTGTGCTGGTACGGCTCGGCCCGGAGCGGTTTGCACAGCTTCGCGATCGGGTAGGTGCCGGCCTTGTCCTCCTGGATCGCCGCGCCCTGGTCGATCGCCTTGACGGCATCGGTGGCCATGAGCAGTTGCGCGGGCACGCTGGTCCCGGGGTTGGCCGCGCCGCCGGCCGACGCACCGGTCGCCGCGGCGCTCGGGGTGGCGCTCGGCGCGGCCGACTTGCCGCCGCCCTCGGCGTCGCAGCCGCTCAGGAGGAGCGCCGCCACTGTTGCTGTGAGTATCGTCCGCCGCATGCTCCTCATGAACGGATTGATACCGCACCGGTTCAATCCGCGGCGCAAGAGCCGGCAGTCGGCTAGATCACGAGTGCCGCGCCTTTCGATTGGGTAGTTATCACGAGCACTACAGCAAGGAAACGCGGTGGACACGTGCACTGGTCAGGCTCAAGGCCGCCCCGACAGCGATACCTGGCGGTGAACACACTGTGACGGAGAGTCGACTGCTGACCGTTGGCGTGGAGGAGGAGTTCCACGTCGTCGACCGTCAGACCAGAGAGCTCGTGCCGCGCGCGGCGGAGATCCTCGAACGCCTCCCGGCCGAGTCGTACGCCGCGGAGATGCAACGCTCCGTGGTCGAGAGCAACAGCGCTGTATGCACTTCTCTCGATGAGTTGCGCGCCGATCTGAACGGTTTGCGGCAGCGGGCGTTCGAGGTGACGGATCCGGCCGGGCTCGGCCTGATCGCCGCCGGAACGGTGCCGCTGCTGGACGCCGAGGCGCTGTGGATCACGCCGACGACGCGTTACCGGCAGATGCTCGACGACTACCAACTCCTCGCGCGTGAGCAGCTGATCTGCGGTACTCACGTGCACGTGGGCGTGCCGGACCGGGCGGCGGCCGTGATCGTCGCCGAGCGGGTCACGCCGTGGCTGCACCAGCTGCTGGCGCTGTCGGCCAGTTCGCCCTACTGGATGGGCGAGGACAGCGGCTATGCCAGCACCCGTGCGCTGGTGTGGCAGCGCTGGCCCACGGCCGGCGGCACCGGCGGCGTCGGTTCGGCCGAGGAACACGACGAACTCGTCGACGACCTCATCGCCTCCGGCATCATCAGCGACCCGCGGATGATCTACTTCGACGTTCGGCCGTCGGCGCACAAGCCCACCGTCGAGCTGCGGGTCCCCGACGCGTGTCCCGGCCTGGACGAGGTGGTGCTGATCGCGGGCCTGTTCCGGGCCCTCGTCGCCCGGGAGTTCGAGTCGTGGGAACGCCCTGCGCCTCCCGCGCCCAGGGCTCCGCTCCTGCGCGCGGCGATGTGGCGGGCGGCCCGTTCCGGGCTGGAGTCGGACCTGCTGGACCTGCCCTCCTCGCCGAAACCCGTGCCGGCGGCGGTGGCCGTGCGCCGGATGGTCGACGAACTGCGCCCCCAACTGGAGGCCGCCGGCGACTGGGGCATGGTCAACGAACTGCTCACCGAGACGCTCGGCCGCGGCAGTTGGGCGTCTCGGCAGCGCCGCGCCTACGAACGCCGCGGCCGCCTCGCCGACGTCGTCGACACCCTGCTCGCCGGCACCGGCGGGGACCAGCGCACGGCGCAGGTGCTGATCGGCGCCACGCCCACGCTGACCGGCTACGAGGGCACCGACGACGAGGCGTTCACGAACGGCTGGCCGCGCCCCGCCTACCGGCGCGTGATCGACGTGCTCTCCGGCCTCGGGCCGGCCGAACTGCGCAAGCGCGAGCAGGCCCGCGACGAGGAACAGCGCGCGCGGGGCGTCACGTTCAGCGTCAGCGGCGAGTCCTCGGTGCGACTGTTCCCGTTCGACCTGGTGCCTCGCCTGGTGGCCGCCGACGAGTGGAAGAGCCTGCAGGCCGGCCTGATCCAGCGCGCCCGTGCGCTGGACGCCTTTCTTCGGGACGTCTACGGCGAACGCCACGTGGTCCGCGACGGCGTGCTGCCGGCGTGGGTCGTCGACACGGCGCCCGGGCTCAAGCCGACCGGCGCCCTGATGCCCCGAACCGGCGTGCGCGCGCACGTGGCGGGCATGGATCTCGTCCGGGACCACAGCGGCTGGCACGTGCTGGAGGACAACCTGCGGGTGCCCTCCGGCATCGGCTACGCCTTGCAGAACAGGCGGCTGTCGAGGAGCGTGCTGCCCGAGTTGCCCGTTCCACCGGGGCTGTTGGATCCGGAGTCGGCGCCGAAACTGCTGCGACAGGCGCTCCTGGACGCGGCGCCGCCGAAGGCGCAGGACGCGCCGAGACTCGCGGTGCTCAGCGCGGGGCCGAGCGACTCCGCGTGGTTCGAACATCAGCTCCTCGCCGAGGAGATGGGCGTGCCGGTGGTGCGCAGCACCGATCTCCTGGTCGACGACCGCATCGTCTACCTGCACAAGGGCGGGTCGCGCAAGCGGATCGACGTGCTCTACCTGCGGGTCGACGAGGACCACCTGCTGCACGCGCCCGGCGCCGACGGCGCACCGCTCGGCCAGGCGCTCCTCGCGGCGGGCTGGGCCGGCACGGTGACGCTGGCGAACGCCCTCGGCAACGGCGTCGGCGACGACAAGGCCATCTATGCATATGTCGACCGGTTCATCGGGTACTACCTCGGCGAGCAGCCGCTGCTGAACTCCGTGCCGACCTACCTGTGCGGGGTGCCGGAGCAGCGCGCCGAGGTGCTGGACCGGCTGGATCAGCTGGTGTGCAAGCCGGTCGACGGGTACGGCGGCGACCGGGTGGTGATCGGCCCGTCGGCCGACGAACCGGAGCTGCACGCCCTGCGCCAGCAGATCCAGGCGGCGCCGCACCGGTGGATCGCGCAGGAGGTGGTGCGCCTGTCGACCACCCCGGTCTTCGACGGGAGCCGGTTGGTGCCGCGGCACGTGGACCTGCGGGCGTTCGTGTTCCAGGGCAGCGAGGCCGTGGTGGCGCCGGCCGCACTGACGCGGGTGGCGCCGGCCAACAGCATGATCGTCAACTCGTCGCGCGGCGGCGGCTCGAAGGACACCTGGTTGACGGGCTGAACGACGGATAGGGAGAGCGCATGTGTGGCTTCGCGGGTGAGATCAGGTTCGACGGCGACAGGGCCGACCTGGAGGCGGTGCGCCGGATGAGCCCGTGCCTGACCGCGCGCGGGCCCGACGGGTCCGGGGAGTGGGCGCACGAGCGTTTCGCGCTGGTCCATCACCGGCTGAAGATCATTGACCTGTCCGCGGCCGGTACCCAGCCGATGACCGACCCCGACCTGGGTCTGACGCTGGTCTTCAACGGCTGCATCTACAACTACAAGCAGCTCCGCGCGGAACTGGCCGGCCTCGGCTACACCTTCCGGTCCACCTCCGACACCGAGGTCATCATCAAGGCGTTCCACGCGTGGGGTGCGCGGTGCGTCGACCGGTTCTACGGGATGTTCGCGTTCGCGATGGTCGAACACGAGTCCGGGACGGTGACGCTGGCCCGCGACCGGCTGGGGATCAAGCCGCTCTACCTTTCGGAGAAGGCCGGGCGGCTGCGGTTCGCCTCCACGCTGCCGGCCCTTCTCGCCGCGGGGGACGTCGACACGTCGATCGACCCCGTCGCGCTGCACCACTACATGACGTTCCACTCCGTGGTGCCGGCGCCGATGACGATCCTGCGGGGGATCCGGAAGCTGCCGCCGGCCACCATTCGCGTGTACCGGGCGGACGGCTCCTTCACCGACGAGGTCTACTGGCGGCCGTCGCACACGCGCTCGGGCATCAAGACGGCCGAGGAGTGGCGCGAGGAGGTGCTCGCCGCGCTGCGGGTCGCCGTCGACCGGCGGACCGTCGCGGACGTGCCGGTGGGTGTGCTGCTCTCCGGCGGGCTCGACTCCAGCCTCATCGTGGCCCTGCTCGCGCAGGCCGGGCAGCCGGGGCTGACGACGTTCAGCATCGGCTTCGCCGCCGCCGGCGGGGAGTCCGGGGACGAGTTCGAGTACTCCGACCTGATCGCGCGGGAGTTCGGCACCGTGCACCACCAGATCATGATCAGTGCGGACCGGTTCATCCCGGCCGTCCACCGCGCCGTCGACGCCATGTCCGAGCCGATGGTCAGCCACGACTGCGTCGCGTTCTACCTCCTGTCGGAGGAGGTGTCGCGGCACGTCAAGGTCGTGCAGTCCGGTCAGGGCGCGGACGAGGTCTTCGCCGGGTACAGCTGGTATCCGCCCCTCGCCGATGTTCCGCGGGAACGGTGGGTGGACGCCTACGCGGCCGAGTTCTTCGACCGGCCGCACCGTGACCTCGTCGAGCAGCTCGGTCCACAGTGGACACCGGCCCGCGACTTCAGCCGGGAGTTCGTCGAGGCGCACTTCGGGCAGCCCGGCGCCGACACGGCGGTGGACGCGGCGCTGCGCCAGGACAGCACCGTGATGCTGGTGGACGACCCGGTCAAGCGGGTGGACAACATGACGATGGCGTTCGGGCTGGAGGCGCGTGTACCTTTTCTCGACCACGAGGTGGTGGAGCTCGCGGCGGCGATCCCACCGGAGTTGAAGCTCGCGGAAGGGGGCAAGGGCGTGCTGAAGGCGGCGTCCCGGGGCGTGGTTCCGGACAAGGTCATCGATCGGCCCAAGGGGTATTTCCCAGTGCCCGCGATCCGGCACCTGTCCGGGCAGCTGCTCGACGACGTGCGGGACGCGCTGGGCGCGCAGGCGGCACGGGACCGTGGGCTGTTCCGCCGGGAGTACGTCGACGAGCTGCTCTCCGACCCGAACAAGCACCGCACCACGCTCGACGCGAACGCGCTGTGGCAGCTCGGCCTCCTGGAGCTGTGGCTCCAGCGCAGGGGCGTATGAGCGCGGCCTGGCGCCGGTCCGGCGCTTGCGCGGGCAAAGCATGACGGCCGCCGTCGGGGCCGCTGTCCGGCCGGCCCACACCGTCGTTGATCCGGACGTGGACACGTTCGACTTCGGGAGCTGGGGTCCCTCCCTCGCGCCCGACGGCACGCGGATGGTCTTCGTCTCCGACCGCGACGGGCAGCCGCGCGCCTGGCTCGGCCGGGACGAGCCCACCGCGACACCGCTGCCCACCGGCGACGAACCCGTCGTCGGCGTCGCCTGGTCGCCCGACGGCGCCTGGATCGCCTGCCGGATCGCGCCGGGCGGCGCCCCCCGCCACGAGCTGTGGATCATCCGGCCGGACGGGGCCGGGCTGCACCAGGTCGGCGGCTTCGGCGCGGGGAACAGCGAGTTCGCCGGCTGGGTCGAGGTCAACGGCGTCTCCTACCTCGCCGCCACCGAGATGTCCGAGGAATGGCGGTCGGTGCTGATCGAGCCGGAGTCCGGCGCCTCGACCCCGCTGCTCACCGCCGACCTGACCATCGTGCTGGACGTCAGCCGGGACGGGCGCTGGGTGCTGTTCCGCAGCGGGCCGCGCAGCAAGCGGCACCTGGAGATCCTCGACCTCAAGGAGGGGCGAAGGCGCCGCCTGCCAGCCAAGGCCGGGGCGGACGGTTCGACGGAACGGGCGTCGTTCGCGCCGGACAGCAAGGTCGTCTACGCGCGCACCGACGTCGACGGCGAACTGGCCCGCCTGGTGGCCATCCCGGTGCGGGGCGGCGCCTCGCGCACCCTCGCCGAGCGGCCCGACGCCGAGTTGGAGGACTTCGCCGTCGACGTGCAGGGCAGCACACTCGCCCTGCTGTGGAACGTCGCCGGACGCAGCGAGCTGACGCTGTTCGACCCGAAGCGGCGCACCGAACATCCGATCGAGCCGCAGCCCGGGGAGATCGTGGCCGGCGTGGGCTTCGCCCGGGGCGGTCGGGTGATGGCGTTCTGCGTGGAGGGCCCGGGGTCGCCGCGGACCATCTGGCGCGTGCGCGTCGTGGGAGCCGAGGCGGCGCCGATCGATCAGCCGCGTGTGCGACCCGACGCGGTGCGGCCGGTGCTGCACCGGTTCGCGGCGGCCGACGGGCTGGGGCTCACCGGCTGGTGGTACCCGCCGGCGGGGCCGGGGCCGTTCCCCACGATGATCAGCCTGCACGGCGGGCCGGAGGCGCAGGAGCGGCCGGGCCACCATCCGCTGTACGAGCGGCTGACGGAGGCCGGTGTCGCGGTCTTCGCCCCGAACGTGCGCGGCTCCGCCGGGTTCGGGCGGTCGTTCGTCAACGCCGACAACGGGGCGCTGCGGCACGCGGCCATCACGGACGTGCGCGACTGCGTGTCTTACCTGACCGGGAACGGCCTCGCGGACAGCGCACGCATCGGGGTGATGGGCCGCTCCTACGGCGGTTACCTGACGCTCGCGGCCCTCGTGACGTTCCCGGAGCTGTTCGCGCTCGGGGCGCCGACGTGCGGCATGTCGGACCTGCTCACGTTCTTCGCGCACACCGAGCCGTGGATCGCCTCGGCGGCGGTGAGCAAGTACGGCGACCCCGAACGCGACACCGAACTGCTGCGCGAACTGTCGCCGCTGCGCCGCATCGACCGCCTGCGCGTGCCGCTGCTCATCACCCACGGCGAGAACGACACCAACGTTCCGCTGAACGAGTCGGAGCAGCTCGTGCGGGCATTGCGCGAACGCGGGATGCCGCACCGGTATCTCCTGTTGCGTGGCGAGGGGCACGACTTCCTGCGTCAGGAGAACCGCGAACTCTTCATCGCGACGTCCGCGTCGTGGATCGCCGCACGGCTCGGTCTGTCAGAGCTTTCCGAAGACGTCGACCACGCGGTGTCCGAGGCGCCGCGAGAAGGCGTCGACGAAACGCGGTGACAGTTCGGGCCAGTTCCAGAAGGTGAAGCCCAGGTGGCCGAACGCCCACGGTGGCGCCCATTGCCAGTCGTTCAGGCTCACGTGCACGCCGCAGTGCTCGCACGGGTGGTGGTTGTCGCCGAGGCCGCTGCTCCAGCCGCTGATGACGGTGGACAGTTCGTCCCAGTGGGCGTTCGGGTTCCAGTGTTCGTCGATGAGGTCGGTGACGGAGCCGCAGAGCGGGCAGGTGATGGCGGCGGCCTCCAGTGACGTGAACACGTTGTGGCTGCTGGAGATCACCTCCACGCCGTTGGTGTAGCGGTCCATGAGCGAGGGTTCGGGCTTGGCGACGGCGATCGCGTAGTTGGGACCGGGCCGGTATCCACCGGCGTCGCCGTAGGTGCAGTCGCTGCGCTGGGGCTCGATGACACCGCTGTCCACGAGCCAGTTCACGACGGAGGTCGCGAGGTGTGGTGCCTCGTCGGGCGTGGCCTCCACGTCGGCCAGAGTTTCGTAAAAGTCCCCCACGCTGAGCGACGGTACCGATACGCCGTGGTTCGTCAAAGGCTTGAACAATGGGGGTCCGGCGCGGCGTGGTCCGTTTTGGGCGTCTGACCACGGAAAGTAATGGTCAGCGGTGATCAACAGCGGGCGCACAGGCCGCGCGCAGGTCGCCGAAAGGTGAAACTTTCACCTCCGGGGCGGGGTCCCCCGGTGTGCGCAGACCGCACCAGCGCAGGCATTCCGTCGGGAATGAACGGCGTTCAGCGCATTGCTCGTTTGCGATGGACGAATGGGCTCCTACGCTGTTCGCCATCAAGGGCGCTCCTTCACCCCTGTCACGTTCTGTGGCTGGGAGCGCTCCCAAGTAAGGAGTTCAGTGTCCAGATCCCTCTCCCGGCGGTTAATGCTGTCTCTCGTCGTCGCGGTCACCGCCGCCGTCCCCGGTGTCTACATAGCGAACGCCGCGGAGCAGCCCGCCGTCGCCGCCGTTCCGACCAAGGACTGGCTGCACGTCCAGGGGAACCAGATCGTCGACGAGGCCAACAACCCGGTCTGGCTCACCGGCACCAACTGGTTCGGGTTCAACGCCTCCGAGCGCGTGTTCCACGGGCTCTGGTCGGCCAACATCACGACCGTCACCAAGAGCATGGCCGACCGCGGCATCAACATGGTCCGGGTGCCCATCTCCACGCAGCTGCTGCTGGAGTGGAAGGCGGGCACGTTCGGCACCGTCAACGTCAACACCTTCGCCAACCCCGAACTCGCCGGCAAGAACAGCCTCCAGGTCTTCGACTACTGGCTGGGCCTCTGCGAGCAGTTCGGCATCAAGGTCATGATCGACGTGCACAGCGCGGAGGCCGACAACGCCGGCCACAACTACCCGGTCTGGTACAAGGGCTCGATCACGGCCGAACTGTTCTACCAGGGCTGGGAGTGGATCACGACCCGGTACCGCGAGAACGACACCATCGTCGCGATGGACGTCAAGAACGAGCCGCACGGCTCGCAGAGCGAGAACCCGCGCGCCAAGTGGGACGGCTCGACGGACCCCGACAACTGGAAGTACGTCTGCGAGACGGCCGGCAAGCGGATCCTCGCGATCAACCCGAACCTGCTGATCCTCTGCGAGGGCATCCAGGTCTACCCGAAGTCCGGTGTGCCGTGGACGTCGACCGGCCTCACCGACTACCACAACATGTGGTGGGGCGGGAACCTGCGGGGCGTCGCCGAACACCCGGTCAACCTCGGGGCCAACCAGGACCAGCTGGTGTACTCGCCGCACGACTACGGCCCGCTCGTGTTCGACCAGCCGTGGTTCCAGGGCGACTTCGACAAGACCTCGCTGACGAACGACGTCTGGCGCCCGAACTGGCTCTACATCCACGAGAACAACACCGCGCCGCTGCTGATCGGCGAGTGGGGCGGCCGGCTCGGCCAGGACCCGCGGCAGGACAAGTGGATGTTCGCCCTGCGCGACCTGATGATCGAGAAGCGCATCCACCACACGTTCTGGGTGCTGAACCCGAACTCCGGCGACACCGGCGGCCTGCTGCTGGACGACTGGCAGACCTGGGACGAGACCAAGTACGCCATGCTCAAGCCCGCGCTGTGGCAGCACAACGGCAAGTTCGTGGCGCTGGACCACCAGGTGCGCCTGGGTGGCTCCGGCTCCACCACCGGCGTCAACCTGGCCGACGTCTACGGCGGCGGCACGTCCTCGCCGTCGCCCGCGGCATCGTCCCCGCGCCCGTCCGCATCCTCGCCCCGCCCGTCGGTCTCGCCTTCCTCGTCGAACGGGCCGGTGCCGACCGGTGCGCTCGCGGTGCAGTACCGCAACACCGACAGCGCCGCGACGGACAACCAGATCCGGCCGCACCTCCGGGTCGCCAACCGGGGAACGTCCACAGTGGACCTGCGCACGGTCACGGTCCGGTACTACTTCACCCGGGACGGCGCGTCGGCCGTGAACGCGGTCTGCGACTGGGCACAGGCGGGCTGCGCCAACGTGTCGACGCGGGTGGTCAACCTGAGCAGCCCGGTCAACGGTGCCGACGCGTACCTGGAGGTCGGCTTCACGGCCGGTTCGGTGGCGGCGGGTGCGGACACCGGCGACATCCAGCTGCGGCTGAACAAGGCCGACTGGTCCAACTTCAACGAGGCGGACGACTACAGCCGGGCCGTTCAGGCGTCCTATGTGGACGCTGCGAGGATCCCGGCGTACTCGGGAAGCACGCTCGTGTGGGGCGCGGCTCCCTGATCGTCAGGACGGGTGGCCGTCCAGCGCGGCGGCCACCCGTTCCATCGCCGCCTGCCAGTGGACCCGCTGTGCCTCGCGTTCCGCGGCGTCCAGCATCCGTTCCTCGTGGAAGCGGAGCATCGTCCGGCCGGGTGCGGGTGCGCGCATCGCCACCTGCACCGTCGTCTCGTGATCGGCGCCGCGCACGAGGTGGGTCAGCCGGATCCGGTCAGCGGGGCGGAAGCCGCGCAGTTCGCCCACGGTGCCGTCGGCCGTCTCGTAGGGATCGCCGGGCGCCGCGTCCGGGCCGAACGCCACGCCCTCGCCGAGCCAGAGCGGCAGCCCCGGCCCGACGACGAACTCCCAGACGCGGTCGAGGGGATGGTCGAGCGTTTTCGAGACGCCGATGTTCCACCCGACGTCCTTTGTCTGTCCTACCGCCATGTGAACGAGGCTAGCCGCCATCGCGGACAGTTACTGTCCGCGGCGCCCGGCTGGGCGGAGCAGTACGGTCGCCGCACGGCCGCCCGAGTCCAGCTCGGCCGAGACCGTGGTGCGGCGCGAGGTCTGCGGGAACACCGCCCGCTTCGGACCGGCCGGGGTCCGCTCCAGCTGCCAGACTCCGAAGGAACGGGCCAGGTCGGCCAGGTAGACCGGGTACGGCAGCCGCACCCGCACGTGGTCCATCGCGCCGTCGGCGCGCAGAACCGGCTGCACCGCGCCGATCGGCACGGTGTCCTCCTCGACGGTCTTCCCCGCGTCGAGGGCCGCGCGAAGCGCGTCCAGGCCGTAGCGGATCTCCGTGGACATCAGAAGCCCTTCCGTGTGACTTTGCGTAACGTTACCGTGGGTGGTCCGTCCGCTGTTGTCCGGCTTCCGGTCAGATCAAGGGCAGATCTTTGGTGAGGATCGTGTACACCTCGTGATCCGGTAGGCGCTCACCGGTGCGGTGGTCGAGCGCTATCGGCGGGCGGTTCCACTCACGGTACGCGAGCGTGTCATACAACCGGCGGGCCGCGATATTGGCGACCTGCACCCCGAGCGCGACCCGGCGATGGCCGAGGTCGCGGGCGACCCTCTCGGCCCTGGTCATCAGCGCTGTGCCGTACCCACGCCGCCGATGCGCCGGGAGCACCTCCAAATGAAAGATGAGCGGTACGCCCGGCAGGGCCTCCCGCACCTCCATCTCATCCGCCTTGTCGAACGACAGGTACACGTCGCCGACGGGCCTTCCGTCGAAGCGGGCGATGAGCAGGACGCCGCGGTCGTTCTTCTGACGGGTGCAGCGTTCGGCGAAGTACTCCCGTTGCCCGAATGCCGCCTCGTACGCATCGAGATCGTCGATTGTCGCAGGCAGAACGTCCAGGCCGGGGGTGGGCATCCATCCACCCTGAACTATCAGTGACCGTTCGACAACTTGTCGTCGCCGACACTGTCTCGCTACGGCTCAGCTGCCGGACGACGCCAATACGGCCGGCGTCTCGTGAACGCGCCCGACCTTCGGCGCCGGGTACATCGGTGGCCGGACCGGCGACGTGACGGGCGCCTGCAGCTCGGTGTCGGATCGCTCGGAGCGCAGATAGGACCTGGGCTCCGCGCCCTTGTGACGGATCGCGTGGTCGTTGAGGCCGAGCCGTTTCAGTGCCGCCAGCAGCGAACTCTCCGGCTCCAGCTCCGCGAAGCGCGCCGACCACTGCTCCCGGTCCTGCAGCCATGCGGTCAGGAAGTCGTCGCAGTCCTCGGGCTTGATGCGCTGGCGCCGCCTCTCGGCGGCCGCAAGGGCCGCGAGAATACGGGCCTTGTCGTCACCTGTCAGGTCGGTGCGGCGGATTCGCTTCTCGACGTGGGCGATGAACAGCCTCCGTCGCTCCAGCGCTCCCGCCCAGTACTTCTTGTCGGCGTCCGCAATCGTCATTCTGTTGTCCAGCAGCCAGTACACGCCCTCGGCCAGGCAGTCGCCGAACTCCTCCGCTCGGGCCCGGTCAACGGAGGCGAACGGGTCGAACTCCTTCTGGTCGGCGGTGCCGTGAATACCGATGGTGCCCAGGCCGGAGCCGTCGAGCAGGTAGAACCAGTCCTCGTTGTAGACGTTGGGAAAGAACGAGCGGCTGCGCTGCGGCGCCAGGACCAGGGCACCCCCGCCGATGAAACTGGTCTGCCTGCCGTTGCCGATGCGGTAGGCGTGGCAGACCACGGAGTTGTCCTGGAACCCGCTGTTTTCCAGGCCCACCGCGTCGAGGTGGTCGTACTCGCCGAAGCCGTCGAGCATTCCGGCCGCCTCGCGCAGATCGTCCGGACGCCGGATGAAGATGTCGTCGTCGAGGAACGCGATGCGCTCCCACCCCGCGGCCTTGGCGATCGTGAGGCCCAGATTGCGCTTGAAACTGGTGTCGCCGGTGCGGCGCAGGGCCCTGTCCTCGGGCAGCAGGTCGGTGTGGAGCGCCGACCACAGGGACTGCTGAAGCTCCGCCACATCGATGGCGAGCACGTGCCTGGTGCGGCCCGCACGCCGCCGCAGCACATCCGCCGCGCGCGAACGCCCGCTGCACAGCACGAGCAGCAAGCAGCCGAGCCGCTCGGCCAACTCGATCACGTGATCCAGATATACAGACGTCCGGTACGAAGGCACGACGATCGCGTCGACCTCCGCGGGAGGGAGGTCGACGGGGCGGCGCACGAGGAGGCCGCGATGGTCTCCGTGGTGGTCACCGGCTGGGTCGGGCTGAGTCGGGCTGCTCGCAAGGGGCAGCTCCACCATCGGCGGCAGCACGGTGCATCCTAATCACAAGGGAGGCCGGCGGGGGCGCCATTCCACTCACGTCGGCCATTCGTGGAGGCACGTCTCGGACCCCTTCGTCCAATCCGGAGTCAGCACGACGCTGGCGACGATGTCGACCCGCATCAGGATGCTGAAGGTCTCCGCCTCCTGGAACCGCTGGCGCAGATACCCCTCATTCCGGTTCCGGAATTTCGCGTCGGTCAATGCGCGCACCGCCCCGTAGGTTCCCCGACCGAAGGCGCCGTTGCAGATGGTGACCGTTCGCCGCTGATTGAACGGGTTCTGGGTGCGGAACAGGTGTGCCACGTCCCAGGCGAGGGTCTTGCCCAGCGGGGCGTTCGGGTCGTCCGCCAGCATCGGTTCGAAGCGTTTCGGCGGGTCGGCGTCGACCACCTCGAAGCCGCCGCCGCTGATCGGATCGTCGTCCGGCCGGGCGAACTGATGAAGCGGCATTCTGATCCGTTGCAACACCTCGCGGGTGACGGTGTTCCAGTCGACGCCGCCCAGGAGGACCAGATGCTCCGTTATGCGGTCGGCGGTCAATTCGGAGGCCAGTCGAATGCGGACGTCACTGGTCGGATTGACCGCGCGGATGTGCCCGTGCAGTTCGATGAGTGCATCGAGGTCGGTGAACCGGTATGCCTCGACGAACTCCGGATCGGACGGGTCGTTGAACGGCATCTTCTGGTACATCGCCTCGGGTAGCGGTGCGCAGACGATGTTGACCGGCAGGTCGTCGTCGAACTGCCAGAACGTGCCGAGCGGGTCCGGAGCCGAGCCGACGGGGGGCGGCGGGGGCGCCGGGTGCAGGCTTGCGTCGTCGCGCAGGGCGGTCAACTCGGCGTGGATGCGCCGGCGTTCCTGCCGCTCGGATTCACTCAGGTCGGGTTCGTCGATGAGGCGGGGTGTGCCCTCCTCGATCGAGCGGCGGGTGCAGAAGAACGTCGCGTACGCCTCCAGCCGCTCGGGCGGGGGCAGCTTCGAGTCGTTCTCCCAGGAGGAGATCACCGGCGGTGTGATCGACTTGACGGAGCTCAGGACCCGCGCCAACTGCGCCTGCGTGAGTGCGAAGCCGGGCCAGTGGCTCTCCCGCAGATCTCTGAGGCGCTGGCCGAGGGTGGTGACGGGCTGCACGTTAGGCCCCTGTGGTTAAGTTCGGCAATGTTTACCGTCGCCCCACACTGTATCCCCCGACACAGATCCGAGGACAGTCCTCGACTGCGGTAGTTCCAGGCCACGCGTGATTAGGTTCAATTCACCTAAGTATCGATTCATTCACCGTTGCATCGGTAACAATTGATCATCTAAGCTGATGCTTCACCTACTTAGCCAGAAGTTAAGGAGGTGGGTGATGTTCTCCTCAGGTCTCGTCATCGTGATCGGCACGCTGACGTTCGCCGCGCTGATCAACAGCGCAAAGGAAATCTACGCGCAGTTCGTCGGGTTGCTTCTGCAGCTCTTCCGGATCCTCATGCTCACCGTCGCGGCCGCAATGATCGTCGTTCTGGGCGTCGTCCTCGCATTCGCGGACCTCGCCGCCTGAAACCGGTTACGTCGTCAGTAGACCGATGTCCTCGCCCAGCAGGACCCGCAGCTGCGCGAGGGCCCGCATGCTCTGCGTCTTCACCACCCCCTGAGAAACGCCCAGCATCTCGGCGACCGTGTCGACGCTGTGGTCCTCCCAGTACCGCAGCACCACGATCGCGCGGTCGCGGGGACTGAGTCGGCCGAGCGCCTCCAGCAGGGTGATGCGCAATTCGGGCGCGGCGTCGTGCTGGACCGAGTCCGCCGCCGCGTCCGCGATCACGACCTCCTGCGAGCTGCGCAGGCGCTTGTGGTCCAGGAACACCCGAAGCATGATCTTGGTCGCGTAGGCGTCGATGCTGTCGGCCTTCGCGGCCCGGCGCCACGAGGCGTACAGCTTCGCGAGCGTCACCTGCGTCAGGTCCTGTGCCAGGTGCCAGTCGCGGCACAGCAGATATGCCCGCTGGCGCAGCCGCTGCACCCGCGACTCCGCGTACTCCACGAACTCCCGATCCTCGACGTCTTTCATCCGAGCACCCTCGGCAGGCTGGGGAACTGGGCCGCGCCGTCGGTGACCAGCGACCGCGGCACCTTCTCGGCCCAGGCCGGGTCGGTCACGATCGCCACCGCCTCGTCCTCGGTCAGCGCCCGCTGCCCGGCCGGTCGACGGGTGCCGTCCCAATCCAGACAGCTCGCGGTGTTCAGGTGGACCGCGAAACCGTCCTTGCTGACGTAGAGCGCACCGTAGCGCTGGACGCAGTTGTTGGTGATCTCGTACGTCTCGAGCGTGGCGCCGTCCGGGAACGTGCGGCACCGGGTCGTGTTGATCCCGTCCTGCTCGCCGACCGTGCACGTCGCCGCGTCGGACATGCTGCCCGGAGCGAGCGTGAGGTGCAGCATCCCCGGCCCCTGGCCGCGGTCCAGATACGTCTGCACGGTGATCATCCCGTTGCTGCTGAGGTGACCCGCGTAGTTGCTCGTCCGGCCGTTCGGCAGCAGCGTTGTCAGCAGCAGTAGCGCGGCGGACGGGGTCAGGTCGGCGGTGCCGGCCACCGTGGCGCCGCCCGTGCCGTCCGACGCCGGCATGCCCGACGGCGACGCCCGCGGAACCGGTCGCGAGGCGACGGGACTCGCCGCGGCGACGCCCGGGGTCGCCAGCACCGACGGATCCGCGCTGGCCGCCACCTGCGCACCGGCGCCGCTGCGATCGGCGGCCGGCGGGCCGGCGCCGCGCAGCACCGGCACCGCGAACGCCGTCGCCACCAGCAGCACCCCGGCCAGTGCCGCACCGGCCAGACTGTTGCGCACCGTGCGCCGCCGCTTGATCCGCCGGCCCTCGGCCATCGCGGTCTGGATCAGATGACCCACCGGTGGCGGACGGTGTTCGGCCAGTTCCTGGTCCACCAGGAGCCGGAACTTCTCGCCCATCCACACCCTCGTTCGCCACGCCGGACCAGCTCTCGTGAAGGAGACGGGTCGAGCCGCTGTTCAGGTAACAGGTGTGCGGATGGTAAGGCCAGCCGGATGGCGGAAGCGAGGGACGAAAGGAGAAAGTGAGGTGCGCGAACGACGCGCGGCGCGGCGGGGAGGCGAACGGCGATGACGTACGGGACGGCGGAAACGGTCGAGCGCGGCGGGCGCGGTGGCCTCGCCCGGCTCGGGTGGACCGTGCTGGCCGCGGTGGTCGCGTTGAACCTGCTGAACGCGCTGGCCTACCCCGGGAACTACCGCTGGTGGGCCAACTTCATCCTGATGCCCGGCGCGGTGCTGGTCGGGCTCGGCGTCGTGCCGCTGCGTCTGCCGGCCGCCGCGCGGTACGTCCTCGTGTGGGCCGGTGCCGTCGTGCTCACCGCCGGGCTGCTGCTGATGTTCGAGCGCATGGCGGACCTGTGGGCGTACATGATCGTGGTGCCGTGCCTCGGGCCGGCCGGGCTGCTCCTGGTGCGCTCCGGGGATCCGTCGATGCGGGCGGCGGTTCGGACCGGTGGCGGGCTCGGGCTGGTGGGTGCGCTGCTCGGCGTGATGTTCCTGGCGATCGAGTCCGGCTGGGTGGAGTTCGAGCGGCTGCACTGGTGGAGCTTCTTCATGGCGGCCGCCGGGGCCGTCGCGGCGGTCAACGGCGGCTGGCTCCTGCGTCAGCGCCGCGGCGGCTACTGGTTCTCGGTTGCCGTACTGCTTCTCGCGTTCGGCACCTGCGGCATCATGGCCGCACTGCAAGAATTCAGCCGGTGAATGTACTGGTCACGGGCGGTAGTTCGGGGATCGGGCTGGCGGCGGCGCGGGAGCTGGCCCGGCGGGGCGCCACCGTGGCGCTCCTCGGGCGCGACCCCGGCCGGCTCGCCCGGGCCGTCGACGCCGTGCGCGAGGCCGGGGGATACACGCCGGCCGCGTACCGGGCCGACTTCGCCGTTCTCGACGAGGTCCGCGAGGTCGCCGGACGGATCTCCGCCGATTGGGAGCGGATCGACGTTCTGGCCAACAACGCCGGACTTCTGGCGCCGTGGCCGGGTGCCGCAAGCGAGGACGGGCTCGATCTCACTCTCCAGGTGAACCACCTGAGCGGGTTCCTGCTCGCGCATCTGCTCCTGCCCCGGCTGCGTGCCGGAGCGGGACGGCTGATCACGACGGCCTCCGCCGCGGAGGCCTGGGGCTGGCTGGCCGTCGACCGGCCCGCCGCGCGGCTCACCCGCTACCGCAGCCGCTGGCTGGCATACGGCGCCAGCAAGCAGGCGAACATCCTGTTCACGATCGAGGCCGCGCGCCGCTGGGGGCCGCTCGGCATCCTGCCGGTCTGCTACTTCCCGGGACTGATCCGCAGCCGGTTCGCGGCGACGAGCCCGCTCTGGTGGGCCGGCAAGGCGGTGCCGGTGCTCTTCGGCTCCAACAAGCGCGGCGCGGACACGCTGGTGTGGCTCGCCGAAACGGATTCCGCGCGGCCGGGCGGCTATTACTTCATGCGCTCCGAATTCGGTGCGATGCCGTGGTCGACGCGGGCCTCCCGGGCGGCACGATTGTGGGACGCGAGCCTGACGGCCGTCGGTCTGTCCCCGGAAATAAATAGTGCGCCGTCTTGATGGCGTGCTGTATGGTGGTGTCATTCCACGGGGCGAGGCCCCGGAAGACCGGCCTGAAGGAGGGTGACGAGAGATGCTTACCAACGGACTGCTTGGATTGCTCGGGACCCTGCCCGGGGGCGGCCGCTGAGGTATCTGACCTCGCGTTCAACCGCCCTCGGTACTGACCGACGGCGGTTTCTTTTTATCTGCGGATTCTTGTCCACCGTGCCCTGGTGGTGCAATTGGTAGACACAGCGCGCTCAGAACGCGTGCCGTGAGGCATGAGGGTTCGAATCCCTCCCAGGGTACTTTGCGGATGTGGTGTAAAGGCAAGCACGGCTGAATTCCACTCAGCCGGTGCCGGTTCAATTCCGGTCATCCGTTCTTCGCAATTGTTTTGATGCTCCCGTAGTCCAATTGGCAGAGACGGCGTCCTGAGGGGGCGCTCAGTGCAGGTTCGAGTCCTGTCGGGGGTACCGATTGTCGGCCGGCCGTCCCGCCGAGGTGCGGGGCGGGCTTGATCATGATTCGCTCGGTCGGTGCTGTGGTCCCGCAACTTCGTCTGCTTCTTCGTGGCCCGGGCCGTGTCGGCGTTCGGGGACGCGATGCTGGTCGTCGCCGCCGCGCTGGCCATCGGGGAGATCTACGGGGCGACCGGCGTCGGGATCGTGCTGGCCGCGTGGATGGTGCCGTTCCTCGGGTGCATCCTCTTCGGTGGCGTGCTGGCCGACCGGATCGGTGCGCGGCCGTTGATGTTCGGCGCCGACCTCACCAGGCTGCTCGCGCAGGGCACCGTCGCCGTCGCCTTCTTCGTGGGAACGCCCGCACTGTGGCTGCTGCTCGGATGTTCGGCGGTCAGCGGGTGTGCGGCGGCGATGTTCCAGCCGGGGGTCAACAGCATGGTGCCGCTGGTCGCCGGCGACGCCCAGCGTGCCAATGCGACCATCCGCGTCGCGAACTCCGTCGCCGAACTGCTCGGCCCCGCGACGGCCGGCGTGCTGTTCGGGTTTCTCGGCGCGGGGCCGGTGTACGCGGTGGACGCGGCGACGTTCGCGGTCAGCGCGGTGTGCCTGGCCGGGCTGCGGCTCGACGCGAAGCCCGTCGTCGACCGGAGCGCCTCCCCCTGGCGGGACCTCGTGGAGGGCTGGCGGGCGTTCCGCGAACGCACCTGGATCTGGAGCGTGATCCTGGTGTGGGTGGTGTACGGGATCATGCTGTTCGGGCCGCTGATCCCGCTCGGGGCGGTGCTCGTGAGCGAACGCCTCGGCGCCCCCGCGTACGGCTGGATGCAGTCGGCCGTCGGCGCCGGAACGGTGCTCGGCGGGCTGGCGGCGCTGCGGCTCAAACCCGCCCACCCGTTGGCCGTCGGCGCGGCCGTGATGCTCGGCTACGCGCTGCTTCCACTGGCGATCGCGCTGCACGCGGCGCTCGTACCCCTACTGGCGGCCGCCGCCGTGAACGGAGCCGCGTGGGCCTTCTGGTCGATCATGTGGCAGACGAGCGTGCAGACCCACGTTCCACCGAAGCTTTTGAACCGGGTGACCGCCTACGAGGTCCTCGGCTCCGACGGCAGCCTGCCCGTCGGCCAGGCCCTCTGCGGCCCGGTGGCCGGTGCGGTCGGCCCGGAACGCCTCCTGCTCGGCTCGGTGGCCGTGGGCGTCGGCGGCTGCGTGGCGCTCCTTTTGACCCCAGCGGTCCGGAAACTGTCCCTCGCCCGGCCCTCGCCGGAGGAAAAATCCACATCGCTCACTGGTGCCCGGTGATACGTTCCCGCGAACCGTGGGGTCACGTATGGGGGAGGTACGCATGGCACAACGGTTCTTACGCAAGTGGAAGGTGGCCGGCTCGGCCGCACTGCTCGCCGTCACAGGGGCGGCGGTGGCCGGCCAGACCGAGGCGTCCGCCGCGGAGCAGCGCACCCTGACGGCTGCCCAGTCGCAGGTGCGCAAGTGTCACGGCGCCGTCGCGAAGGGACAGCGCGGGGTCGCCGGATTCGAGATCAAGGCACCCTCGACCGGCCTGGTGCGGGTGCAGCTCGACCCGTCCAACGCCCGCAACAAGGACGAGGACTGGGACGTAGCCGTCTTCGAGAAGGCGAGCGGTGCGCTGGTGGCGGCCTCGGCCGGGCTGCGCAGCTACGAGATCGCCGACGGCAACGTCACCTCCGGCGCCACGCTGTGGGTGCAGGGCTGCCGGTACCGCGGGGACGCCCGCACGGTCAGCGCCGCGGTGACGTTCGTGGGCACCAGTGCCGCGACGGCCCGCGCCGCGAGCGACCCCGCGCAGCTCGTGGCCGTCGACACGCCGACCCGCGAGGCGAAGCAGAAGCTCAACAAGCAGGAGCTGGACGTCACCGAGTCCGCCACCGAGTCCACTGTGGACGTTGTGCTGCACGGGAAGGCGGACGCGGACAAGCTGAAGGGGGCCGGCTTCACGTTCACCGTGAAGATCCCGAACCTGGCCGACCACCTGAAGAAGACCGAGGAGGCCGACAAGGCCTACCGGCAGCGGACGCCCCGCTCGGACCTGCCCAGCGGGCGCACCGAGTACCGGCGCCTCGCCGACTACGACTACGAGATGAAGGAACTGGCGCGCCGCAACCCGCTGCTGGTGAAGGCGTTCGCGCTGCCGCACCGCTCGGTCGAGGGGCGTGACATCACCGGCGTCGAGATCGCCATCAACGCCGCCAACAAGGCCGACGGCAAGCCGATCTTCTTCAACATGGGCGTGCACCACGCCCGTGAGTGGCCGGCCGGCGAGTCCGCGATGGAGTGGGCGACCGACCTGGTCAACGGCTTCGGCCGGGAGGCCCGGACCACGCGCCTGGTGGCGCAGACCCGCAACATCGTCGTCCCGATCGTCAACCCCGACGGGTTCTCGATCTCCCGGCAGGCGACGCCGCTCGGCGACTTCACGACGTTCGACTACGAGATGAAGCGGAAGAACTGCCAGCCGGACGACGCGCCGCCGCAGTACCAGACCGGCCTCTGCCCGGCCAACCCGGCCGGACGGCTGCGCGGCGTCGACCTCAACCGCAACTACGGCGGCTTCTGGGGCGGCCCCGGTGCCAGCACCAACTGGAGTTCGGACACCTACCGCGGGTCGGAGCCGTTCTCCGAGCCCGAGGCGCAGAACATCCGCGAACTGGTCTCCTCGCGGGCGGTCACCAACCTGATCACCAACCACACCTACGGCCCGCTCGTGCTGCGCCCGCCGGGCGTGTACGCGACGGGTCAGGCGGTCGACGAGCCGCTGCTGGCCGCCGTCGGCAAGTCGATGACGGACCACAACGGCTACGCCAACATCCCCGGCTACCAGCTGTACGACACCACGGGCACCACCGAGGACTGGACGTACTGGGTGACCGGTGGGCTCGGCTACACGTTCGAGATCGGCAACGCCGGCTTCCACCCGCCGTTCGCCGACGCGGTGATCGGCGAGTACCTGGGCCGTGCGCCGTCGACCGGCGCCGGCAAGGGCGGCAACCGCGAGGCGTACTTCGCGATGCTCGAGTCGACCGCCGACAGCGCGCACCACTCGGTGATCAAGGGCGAGGCGCCGCCCGGGCACACGCTGCGGGTGCACAAGGAGTTCCAGACGCCGACGTCGCCGGTGATCCAGCCGGACGGGTCGACCGCCCCGCCGATCATGTACACCGACGTCATCGACAACACGATCCGGCCGGTCGGGCCGTTCACGTGGCACGTCAACCCGTCGACGCGGCCGTACGTCGCCGGTCGCTACGGGCGTTACCCGACGGCTCCGCCGCAGCCGGCGCAGTCGCTGGCCAACCCGCCGGGGCAGCCCGGGGAGAACACCAGCGGCGACCCGTTGAGCGATCCGCGGGAGGTCGTGCCGTTCACGATCGGGGGCACGCCGCAGTACGACAACGGCTCGGTCCGCGTGCGGATGGAGTGGACCGACCCGGCGAACGACTGGGACCTGTTCATCCTCAACGAGCAGGACGAGGTCGTCAGCCAGGCGGCCAGCTTCGGGACCAACTACGAGGAAGCCCTGCTCATCGAGCCGGTCCCGGGCAACTACCGCGCGGTGCTGGTCAACTACGACCAGGTGGACGACACGGCCTACGACGACTGGACCAGCCTGGTCGTCACGGGCGAGTCGCCCAAGCCGCCGGTGCCCGGTGTCACCGAGGCGTACACGCTGACCTGCGAGCGGCCCAACGGTTCCATCGCCGCCGTGCGCCAGGTCATCGTCGGCCGTGGTCAGACGGTCGACGTCGGCGACTTCTGCCGCCGTCGCAAGCGCTGATCATCTGAGGGAACGTCACGAGGGCCGGCCGCACGGATCATGTGGGGCCGGCCCTCCGGCGTGTGCGGGGTAGGGTCCACCCCAGCGGTGGGGCCCGTAGTGCAGAAGTCGACACGCCGGTCTGCCAAACCGGAGGACGCCGGTGCGAATCCGGCCGGTCCCACCGCCCGTACCGATCTTCGGGGGTGGTGCCGGTGGACGATGTCGAGACCTGTTTGCGCGTGCTGGAGCGGGTGCGCGCCGGCCTGGTCGACGACGCGACCGCCGAGCGGGTCGAACGTGCGGCGGCCGCGCTGTACAAGAGCGGCAAGAAGCGGCAGAAGGTGTCCCGGCGGCACGCCTCGGCGTCGGCGGACCGGCTGCTGCTGTCGCGGTCGACGCGTTTCGTGGACGAGAATCCGGCGCCGGTCCCCGCGTTGCCCGCCACCCCGTCGGAAGAAGAGCTGCGGCGCGCCCGCAACTGCTACGTGTGCAAGGAGCCGTACCGGCGGGTGCACGCCGACTACCACCTGCTCTGCCCCGCGTGCGCCGCGGAGAACACGCAGCGCCGCGCGGCCCGCTGCGATCTGCGCGGGCGGCGTGCGCTGGTCACCGGCGGGCGCATCAAGATCGGGTTCCACCTGGCGCTGAAGCTGCTGCGCGACGGCGCCGAGGTGCTGGTGACCACGCGGTTCCCGGCCGATGCGGCGCGGCGGTTCGCGGCGGTGCCGGACGCCGGCGAGTGGCTGGACCGGCTGTCGATCCACGGCGTGGACTTCCTCGACCTGCCCGGTGTGCTCGGGCTCGTGGAGCATGTGCACGGCCGCTGGGACCACCTGGACATCCTGGTCAACAACGCGGCCCAGACGGTGCACCGGCCGCCGGCCTACCACCGGGCGGTGCGCGCGGCGGAAACCCTTTCGCTGTCCGGCGGTGCGGCGGCCGTTGTCCTCAGTGGACGGTCCTCCTCCGGGGCGGCCCTCGCGCTGCCGCCGTCCACTATGGACGCTCTCTTCCCGGCCGGGCGGACCGACGAGAGCGGCGAACCGTTGGACCTGCGCGACGTGAACAGCTGGATGCTCGGCACCGGCGACGTGAGCCCCGGTGAGTGGCTGGAGGTGCACGTCGTGAACGCGTTCGTGCCGTTCCTGCTGACGGCGCGGCTGCGTGGACTGCTGGCGGCCGCACCGGCACCGGACCGGTACGTGGTGCAGGTGTCGGCGATGGAGGGCAGCTTCTCCCGGCGCCACAAGACGCCGCGCCATCCGCACACCAACATGGCGAAGGCGGCGCTCAACATGTTGACCCGCACGGCGGCGGCCGACTACGCGCGCGACGGCATCCACATGAACAGCGTCGACACCGGCTGGATCACCGACGAGCGGCCGCATCCGGGCAAACAGGCGGCGCGCGAGGCGGGGTTCCGGCCGCCGCTGGACGTGATCGACGGGGCCGCGCGGGTGTACGACCCGATCGTGCGCGGCGTGCGGGGTGCGCCGGTGCACGGGCTGTTCCTCAAGGACTACAGGGCGGTGGCTTGGTGAGCGCGTGGGGCGGGAGCGAGCCGACTGCGATCCGGTGCGGGACGGACCGGTTCCCCGTCACCGAGCGGGGTGACGCGCTGGTCCCGTTGCTGGAACGGCTCGCCGACCCGCGCCCGGTCGCGCAGGCCGAGGAATACCCGACCGGCACGCTCCAGGCCGACGGCCGCCTCGACCTGTGCAAGCAGGGACTCGGCCCGGACGGGCTGGCGCGCGTCCTGCCCGCCGCGGTCGGCTCCCCGAACGTGCGCCACCTGCTGCTCGGCACCAACACGCTCGGCGCCGACGGGGCGCGTGCGCTGGCCGCGGCGCTGCCGGAGAAGCACGGCGTGGAGACGCTGTATCTCGGCTGCAACCGCATCGACGCCGAGGGGGCCCGTCCCCTGCTCGAACGCCTCGCGGACGACGGCACGGTGCGCGCGCTCTGGCTCAAGCGCAACCCGCTGGGGGACCCCGGCGCGCTGCTGGTGGCGCGGGCGCTGCGGGCCAACCCGGCCCTGCGCACGCTCGACCTGGTCAACACCGGCCTGACCACGAACGGCCTGCGCGCCCTGGTGGACGTCGTCGTGGCCCGCGAGGCGCCGCTGGACCGGCTGTTCCTCGGCGGCAACGGCTTGGGTACGGATGCCGTGCCGGCCCTGGTGCGGCTGCTGCGCGACGGCGGCGTGCGCGAACTGTACCTGGCGGTCAACCGGCTGGGCGACGACGGCGCGGCGGGCCTGGCCGAAGCGGTGCGGGACCTGGACGGGGTGGTGCTGGGGCTGGGCGGCAACGGCATCGGGCCGGCCGGCGTGGCCGCCCTCGCCGGTGCGCTCGGCGGGCTGCACACCCTCGACCTGGGCCGCCCCCCGTCCGAACGGGCGCTCGGCGGCACCCCGAACACCGTCGGCGACGAGGGCGCGCGCACGCTCGCCGAGGCCCTGCCGGGCAGCCCGCTGCGCCGGCTCGACCTGCGGCAGACCGGGGTGACGAGCCGGGGCGCGAAGGCGTTGCTGGCGGCGGTCGAGGGTGGGACGCGGCTGGAGTTCCTGGCGTTGGGCGCGGGCGTGGCCCGCCGGGTCAAACGGGGGATCGCGGCGGCGCTGCACCCGGCGAGCGGGCCGCACCCCGACATCCGCGCCATCGCCAGCGTCTACCGATGAGTGGCCTCACCAAGGATCAGCGGGAGGAGCTGCTCACCTGGCGGCGGGCCCGCCGGTACGGGGTACGGCCGGCGATGATCGCGGAGGCGACCGCGCGCCGGCTCGCCGGGGACTGGTTCGGTGCGTGCGCGGCCGCGCGGATCGAGGTGTCGCCGGACGTGGCGCGCGTCTACCGGCACGGCTTCGCCGAGGAGTTCCTGGCGGCCGAGCGCTGGGCCGACACGTACGAGGAGAGCCTGGCCGGGGTACGGGCGCGGATACCCGCGCGGCCCGACTGGGCGGCGGCGCGCCGCCTGGGCGCGGTCGACGAGGACTACGTACCGCCGCCGGACGGGAACGCCGGCGACCGTTCCGTCCAGGGCTGGACCGGTGTCGAGTCGGCCGCGCTGCTGCGTGCCGACCTGCGTGCGCTCGTGCCGGACCTGCTGCGCTGGCACCTGCCGCACGACATGGGACACCCGTCGATCGGCTGGTCGGAGTTCTCCCGCCGGTCGGTGGTGACGCTCACGGAGTACGGGCACCGGGGCGACTACCTGCGGCTGGTGGTGCGCCTGCCGGCGGACCGGCTGCGGTTCCTCGAACAGGCATCCTGGCAGGTCGACCTGACCAGGCTGCCCCGGCTGGAGTTGGTGCGCGATTCCCGGGCCACGCCGGATCACATGCCGCGCCTGGCCCGGGAGTTCTGGCACAACGGGCACACCGACGGGTTGCGGCTGTGGTGCGGGGACGCCGAGCGCACGGCGTTCTTCCGGCGGGACGGGAGCCGGTCCGGGCCCGTCACCGGCCCGGTGCAGCCCGGCTCGGCGGCCGAGTTGGAGGTCGCGGTCGAGCGGTGGGAACGCGGCGAGCCGGCCGAGGCCCTCGCGCCGTACGGGGTCGACGCCGTCGACATCAAGCCGCACTGGAACGGGTTCCCCGTCGCGCCGCACCGGATCGGGCCTCCGATGCGCGAGCTGCGGGAGGTCGACTGGGCGGTGCTCCGGTACGGCGCCGGCGGTCTCGGCATCCAGGTTCTGGTCGCCGACGGGCGCGTGACGATGGGTGCGCGCGGGGAACGGGGTTCCCACGTGCAGCTGCCGGACTCGGAGTGGCGGCGGCTGCCCGACTGGGACCTGCTGCGGCACGGACTGGTCGAGCCGGACGAACTGCATCCGCTGGTGCGCCGCGCGCTCCTGCCCGACGCGCCGGAACGTCCACAGTGGACGATGCCGGATCCGGAGCCGGCCGCGGTGCAGGTGCCCTGTTCCGGCGGTAGCCATCGCATCGAGCCGGCCGGCGGCACCCTGCGTCTGGCCGACCACACCGCGGAGGAACTGGCCCGCGAGGCGACGCTGGTGGCGTTGGGCGCCGCCGCGCAGGGCTGCCTGAGCGTGCGCCAGGCCTGGTACTCCGGCACCGGCGCGCTGCCCGGTCCACTGTGGACAGTGCGGGAACATCTCTTCCTGCGGATGTTCCACGGGGATGCCGCGGGCGTGCGGGCGCTGCTGGACGCCGGCTGGGACCCGCTGGCCCGCGCCCCGGGCGGGCTGACGCTGCTGCACCTGCTGCCGCACCTCGACGACCACGACCTGCTGCCGCGGCTGCTCGACGCCGGCCTCGACGTGCACGCCCGGGACGACGCCGGGTACACCGCGCTGGAAACCGCCGAGGCGTTCCGCTGCGAACGCCTCGCCGACGCGCTGCGGGCGGCCGGATGAGTGCGCATCCGAGGCGCGGGCCGGGGTGGGTGCTGCGCCGGCACCTCGGGGCGTGGCGGCGGGCGCGCCGGTGCGCCGTTCCGGCCCGGATGGTCGAGGAGGCCACGGAGCTGCGCCTCGCGGGCGACTGGGCGCGGGCATGCGCGGCGGCGCGGTTCGACGTGGAACCCTCGCTCGTGCGCGACGCCCACCAGGCCGGGATCGCCGCGGCGGTCCTCGACGACCTGCAGCACCTCGCCCCCGACCTGCTGCGCTGGCACCTGCCCCGGCTGCTCGGCGGCCGCGCCGAACTGGCACCCAACTGCGAGGTCGTGCTCGCCGACTACCGGGAACGCACCGGCAGCGACCGGCTGGTGCTCGCCGCCTACACACCCGGGGTGACCGCGCCGCAGGTGCCCCGGATCGCGCTGCGCCGGCGCACCACCCCGGTGTGGCCGTGGGCGATCCGCATGCCGCGCGAGTACTGGGACGTTCGCCGAACGGACGACCTGCGGCTGCGCTGCGGCGACGCCCGGCGGACCGCGTTCTTCCACCCGGACGGCCGCCGCCGCACCGCCGCCGAACTGCCCACCGCCCCGCCCCCGGCCTACGACGCCGCGGCGCGGCTGGAGTGGGCGACGATGCGCTGGGACGCCGGCGACTTCGCGGCGGCGCTGGCGACCTACGAACTCGTCGCACAGGACCCCGAGCCGGAGTGGATCGACCTGCCGCTCAACCCGCCGATGGTCGCCGACGCGCTGGCCCGGGCCGACGCGCCCACCCTCGACGTGGTGAACCGCCCCGCGTGGCCACGCGTCGAGGCGGTCCTGGACGGGCTCACCCCGGTGCTGCGCCCGCGCCTGCCCGGCCCGGCGGACCGGCCCGTTCTCGACGACGAGCGCTGGCAGCGGCTGCCCGACTGGGACCTGCTGCGGCTGGGGATGATCGAACCGGCGGAGCTGCACCCGCTGGTGCACCGGGCGCTGTTCCCGGCGGCGGGGCCGGTCGCCATGGCGCCGTTCCGGGTGGACGTGACGGCGCCGGCGCGGGTGCGCTGCGGCGCGGACTGGCACGTCGTTCGGGTCGTCGACGGGCGGCTGCGGGTGCCGCACTCCGACGACGACCTGCGCCGCGAGGCGGTACTCAGCGCGTTCGGGGCGCGCTCCAGCGGCTGCGCGGCGGTGTGGGCCGCCTGGTACAGCGGCCACCGGGTGCCGCGCCTGCTGCGCGAACTGCGCCAGCACGTGTTCGACGTGGCGTTCCACGGGGACGCGGCGGGTGTGCTGGCGCTGCTGGACGCCGGGTTCGACCCGAAGGCCAGGATCAACGGCGGGAGCACGCTCCTGCATTACCTGTCCCACCTCGACCACGAGGAACTGCTGCCGCGGCTGCTCGCCGCCGGCCTGGACCCGACGACCGTCGACGCGTCGGGGCTGCCGCCGATCGGCGTCGCGATGGCGTGGCGCCGGGAGCGGCTCATCGACGATCTGGTCGCGGCGGAAACGGCGATGACCGCACGCGCGCCGCGGGCGACAATGAACCGCCGTCCCAGCGAGGAGAGTTGATGACCGACCCGTTGACCGCAGCCGATGAGCTGATCGAGCGGACCCGCAGCACGCGCACCGAGCCCGGGGCCAACCCGCAGCTCGAGGCGCTGGCGTTGAGCGTGTCCGCCAACCTGCCGGTGCTGCTGTGGGGCGAGCCGGGCATCGGCAAGTCGGCGGCGCTGCAACAGCTGGCGACCGCGCTCGACGTGCCGCTGGAGACGGTGATCGCGAGCATCCACGAGCCGTCGGACTTCGCCGGGCTGCCGATCGTCGGAGCCGACCCGGCCGTTCAGGGGGTGCCGATGGCGCCGCCGGACTGGGCCGTGCGGATCACCAAGGCGGGGCGCGGGCTGATCTTCTTCGACGAGCTGTCGTCGGCGCCGCCCGCCGTTCAGGCCGCGCTGCTGCGGGTCGTGCTCGAACGCCGCGTCGGCAGCCTCGCCCTCCCCGAGTCGGTGCGCGTCGTCGCCGCCGCCAACCCGCCGTCGAGCGCGGCCGACGGCTGGCATCTGAGCCCGCCGCTGGCCAACCGGTTCGTCCACCTGCGCTGGACGCACGACCCGCGCATCGTCGCGCGGGGGCTCACCGGCACCTGGCCGGACATCATGTTTCCGCAGGTCAACGCCGCCCGGGCGGCCGGTGCGGTGGCGCGTGCCCGGGGGATCGTCTCCGGCTTCCTGACCGCCCGGCCGGGGCTGACCCACCACCTGCCGACCGACGCCGAGGCGCGCGGCGGGGCGTGGCCGTCGCCGCGGACCTGGGAGATGGCGCTGCGGCTGCTGGCGTTCGGCACCGCCTGCGGTGCCAGCCGGGAGGCGCTTGCCGCCGCGCTCGTCGGTGCCGTGGGCGACGGCGCCGGGCTGGAGCTGCTCAACTACCTCGAGGAGCTGGACCTGCCCGACCCCAACCGGGTGCTGGCCGACCCGGAGGCGTTCAGCCTGCCCGAGCGGGGCGACCGGCAGTTGGCGTTCCTGACGGCGGTGGTTAGCGCGGTGCAGAGCGAGCCGTCCCGGGCCCGCTGGGAAGCCGGCTGGGTCGTGCTCGCCAAGGCGGTCGACGCCGGTGTGCCGGACGTGGCGGCGCGGGCGGCGTTCGACCTCGCGGTGATGCGTGAGCCGGCGTGGCCCGCGCCGTCGCACCTGGACGCGTTCGTGGACGTGCTGCGGCTGTCCGGGGCGCTACCGTGACGAGCGTGGAACAGCGGCGGCTCGACCGCACCAAGCTGCTCGCCGCGCGATTCCGGGCCGCCCGGGACCGGCCGTACCTGGCGACCGCGCTCTACGCGCTCTCCGTGGTGGAGAGCCGCGCGGTGCCGACGATGGCGGTCGACCGGCTGTGGCGGTGCTACGTGTCGGCGGAGTTCGTCGCGGCGCACGAGGTGTCGGAGCTGGCCGGGGTGTGGGTGCACGAGGTCTCGCACCTGCTGCGGGACCATCACGGGCGGGCCGACCGGCTCACCACCGAGGTGCGGTCGCAGCACCGCCGGGTCAACATCGCCCAGGACTGCGAGATCAACGACGACCTGTTGGCCGACGGGCTGTCGCTGCCCGGTTCCGTGGTGCACCCCGGGCTGTTCAACCTGCCGACGGGACGGCTGTTCGAGGAGTACCTCCAGCAGCTGCCGCCGACCGTCGAGCTGGAGTGCCGGTGCGGGTCGGGGGCTTCGGGCGTTCCCGAGGACTGGGAACTGGGTGCGGGCGGGCCCGGCGTGCGTCCGACGGAGGCCGAGGCGCTGCGGCGTCAGACGGCCGAGTCGATCAGGGCGCACCGGCGCTCCCGCGGCAACGTTCCCGCGGGGTGGGAACGCTGGGCCGCGACCGTGCTCGAACCGGTCGTGGACTGGCGGCGGGTCCTCGCCGGGGCGGTCCGCGAGGCGGTGGTCTGGGCGAGCGGCGCGATCGACTACACCTACCGGCGGCCCGGCCGGCGCACGGCCGCCATGCGCGGTGTCGTGCTGCCCAGCCTGCGGCGGCCGCTGCCCCGGGTGGCGATCGTGATCGACACGTCGGGTTCGATGGGCGACGACGAACTGTCCGCCGCGCTCGGCGAGGTGCAGGGCGTGCTGCGCGGCGTCGGCGTCGGCACCAACCGGATCTCCGTGCTGGCCTGCGACGCCGACGTGCACGCGGTGCGGCGGGTGAGCAGCGCCGACCAGGTGGTGCTGGCCGGCGGCGGCGGCACCGACATGCGGGTCGGCATCGACACGGCGATGGCCCAGCCCGACAAGCCCCAGATCGTGGTCGTCCTGACCGACGGCTACACCCCCTGGCCCGAGGCGGAACCCCGGGCCCGGGTGGTGATCGGCCTGCTCGGCGGCGGCACCCCGCCGGAGCCCCCGCCATGGGCCGAAACCATCGTGATCACCCCGGGGACGTGAACCCCCGGACGTGGAGCGAAGCGACCCGGCGGGAGCGACGGTCCGCACCACGGCGGACCGTCGCAACAAAGCAATTGATCTTTATTCTCTTATCCCCCATTCTTCGCAGTTGTAGAGCGGGCCGGAGGACGTCGGGTTGTTGCGGACGTTGCCGTACTCGCTGTAGACGGCGAGGAACACGGCCTTCTGGAACAGCGGCAGGTTGTACGCGTCGGCCGTCATCAGCTCGTCCGCCCTGTTGAACAGCTCCCGCGCCTGCGCGTCGTCGAACGTCTCCACCGCCTGGTTGATCAGCGCGTCGACCTGCGGGTTGGAGTACTCGCCGTAGTTGCCCCCGCCGCCGGTGGTCCAGAGATCCTTCTTGTCGGCCAGGAAGGAGGTCCCCACCCAGCCGAAGAGCGCCAGGTCGAAGTCGCCCGAGTCGAGCGTGCGGCCGAGCCGGTCGGTCGGGTCGATGGTGATCTCGACGCCGATCTGACGCAGCCGGATCTGGATCAGTTCGGCGGTCTGCTGGCGCAGCTGATTGCCCGCCGTGAACCGGAACCGCAGCGGCGCCACCTGCTGCCCGTCCTTGGTGAAGAGCTTGCCGCCGTCGAGCTTGTAGCCCGCCTCGCGCAGGATCGACTGGGCCCGCCCGATGTCGCCGCTGCCCTGGCCGGTGGGCGTGACGACGTCGCGGTAGCCCGGTGAGCCCGGCATGATGCTGTGGTTGTTGAGCAGTTCGGCGGCGTCGAAGAAGGTGCCGACGGTCTTGTCGAGGATCTCCTTGCGGTCGATGGCCGTGAAGATCGCGCGGCGCAGCACGGGGTCGGCGAGCCAGCGGTTCCTGGTGTTGGCGTCGATGTGCTCCCAGTTGGGGCCCTTGGCGAGGCGGTAGTTGACGCCGGTGAGCTTCTTGACCTCGGCGATCATGTCGCCGTTCGGCTGCGAGGTGAGCGCGTGCACCTCCTTGTTGCGCAGCGCCGGTACCTGCTGCGGCTGGTCCTCCAGGATCTTGAAGACGAGCTTCTCCAGGGTCGGCTTGACGCTGCCGTACCAGCGGTCGTTCGGGACGAGGGTGATGGAGACGTCCGGCACCACGTCCGTGATCCGGTAGGGGCCGCCGGACCAGGTCGGCTGCGTCGTCTTGAACGCGTCGAACGCCGCCTTCAGCCCGTCCGGGGTGCTCAGGTCGCCGGCCTTGCGCGCGACGTGCGCCGGGTAGAGGTTCGTGAAGAGGCTGCGCCAGTCCGGGAACGGCCGGCTGAACGTCAGCGTCACCGTCTTGTCGTTGTCCGAGCCGGTGATGGCCGAGATGGCGTCGTAGCCGGCCGTCGCCGCCGCGGTGCACCCCGGGCAGTCCCGCCCGTTGCTGGAACGCCACAGGTAGACGAAGTCCTGCGCGCCGATGGGGGTGTTGTCGTTCCACACCGCCTCGGGGCGCACCTTGAGCACGACCGTCATCGCCGCACCCTGGCCGCCGGTGGTCTCCTGCGGCTCGGCCGCGAACAGGTGCCTGTTCCACGAGACGGAGGAGTCCGGCAGCACGGGGAACGGCGCCGGCGCGATCCCGGCCACCACCTGCCCGGCCTCGAACGTGTTCCCGTCGCTGTCGAACGTGTTCCAGTTGGGCAGCTTCTTCTCGATGGCCACGACGAACGTGCCGCCGGGCTTGACGCGGGTCGTGTTGCACGTGTTCGGGTGCGGGTCGCAGTCGGCGAAGCCGGCCGAGTTGCGGTCCTTGGTGCCGCCACCCGTGCCGCACGCCGACGCGACGCACAGCGTCACCAGGCCGATGATCAACGGGACTCGATGCCTCATGCGCGTCAGCGTCGAACCGCCCCGCGTGCGCCGACAACGACTTTCAGCCGTCGCTGAATAGCCGTCCGTGACGCATCCTTCGGGACGGCTCGCGAATCTAAAGAGTGATGCGGCGACTGCACTTCTCGGCAGGCGACCTGACGCGGGTCAGGTTGCGGGGCACCGTCGGGCCGTTCGCGGAGACGGTGCTGGCGCTGCGCGGGCTGCGTTCCGCCCGCTCCCTGCTGGACGGCGTGCCGTCGGGGGAGTGGCGGCGCCGGCTCGGTGCCGCCCTGCCGCGCCGCGCGCAGGCGGTCGCCGCGTGGCTCGCCGAGGACGACGCCGCGACGGCCGCGCTCTGCGCGCTGCTGCGCCCGGCGACCACCGTGCCGCAGGCGTCCGCGCTGCTGCGGGAGGCCGGCGCCGATCAGCTCGCCGAGGTGCTCGGCCCCGCCTGGCGGACCGGGGTGGCACCGCGCTGGGCCGGCCTCCAGGCGAGCCTCGACGCCGAACGCGCCGCGCGCAGCCGGACGCTCGCCGAGGGCGGGGTCGCCGCTCTCCTGGGCACGTTGCACGCGAGCGTGCGCTGGTTGGAGCCGGTCCTGGAGATCGGTACCGGCACCGGCCACCATCACCTCGGCGGGCGGGGCCTGGACGTGGTGCCGGTCGTGTTCGGACGCGACCCGCTGGTGCACGTTCCGGCGGAGGGGCCGCCGCTGCTGATTCATCCGGCGTCGTGGCCGGCCACGCTGACCGTCGCCGGGGCCGGGCTGGCGCACCTCATCGGGCAGACCCGGGCCGGGGTGCTGAGCGCCGCCGCCGACGGCTGCACCACCACCGAACTCGCCCGCCGCCTGCGGATCAGCCCCGCCGGCGCCAGCCAGCACGCAACGGTGCTGCGCCGGGCCGGCCTGATCCTGAGCACCCGCAAGGGCAACGCGATGCTGCACACGCTGACGCCGTTGGGCTCCGCCCTGCTCGAGGCGTGAGCGGCCCTAAGGGGAGGTGATGCGGATGCTGCCGATCGCGATGTTGAAGTAGTCCTCGCTCAGGTCGTACGAGGGCGAGGTCCAGGACACCACGTAGCCCCGGCCGTCCTTGATGAACCAGCGGCACAGCACCCGCAGCCGCTGCCCGGCCGGGTCCTGGTATGAGTACTTCCAGTCGGCCCCGGACTCGAACATCGCCACCGGCGCCAGCGACTCCTTCCGGTACTGCGCCGGCCCGTTGCCGCCCGCGCTCCAGCCCGCCACGCGCTTCTCCACGCCGGCCACGGCGTTGCCGCCCGCACCCTCGATCACCTCGACGGCGAGCCGCCGCCCGCTGGCCCCCTCGCGGAACTCGGTCGTCGTGGCGCTGCGCACGATCTGCCAGCCGGCCGGCGCGTTGATTTTGAACGTCTCGCCCCGGTACATGCCCCAGTTCTCCGGTGGGGCCAGCTCGCTCGGCATCGCCGCGTACGGCGGCACCACCCCGACCGCGCTCGCCGTGGCGGCCGGCGCCGCGGGCAGGCTCGCGACGCTCGCCCCCGGAGCCCGCGCGCCCTGGCCGTTGACCGCGAACGCGATCCCCGCCGCCAGCACCGCCAGCGCGATCACCGCCGCCGCGACCGCCATCCGGCGCCCGCCGCCGGTGGGGAGTTCGGCGGGCACCGACGGGTTGAGCGCGCCGGGTGGCGTCGCCGGCAGCACCTCGGTCACCTGCTCGGGCACCGTGTCGGCGTCGATCGGCACCGCGGCCGCCCCGGCCGTGTACGCCGGCGACGGCTGGCTGCTCGTCCACGGCAGGCGCAGCGGTCGCGGCGGCCGCGCACCCTTGGGACGGCCGTCCGGCTCGGCGGCGCGGCGCAGCGCGCGTTCCAGGTCCGCCGGCCGCAGCCGGGCCCGCGGATCCTTTCTCAACAGTCCCGTGAGAACGGGTTTGAGCGGCCCCGCGTGCTGCGGGACCGGCGGCTTCTCGGTCGCCAGTGCGGTCAGCGACGCCATCGCGGTGCTGCGCGCGAAGGGCGAAGTCCCCTCGACGATCGTGTACAGCGTGGCACCGAGCGACCACAGGTCGGCCTCGACGCTCGACGTGCCGTGCTTCGCCCGTTCCGGAGCGACGTACTCGGGAGAACCCCAGACCAGCCCGGGGCGCGTCACCGAACCCTCGCCGCCGTCGAAGATCGCGAGCCCGAAGTCGGTCAGCACGACCCGGCCGTCGTCGGCGATGAGCACGTTGCCCGGCTTCACGTCCCGGTGCAGAACGCCCGCCCGGTGCGCCGCGACCAGCGCACCCAGCACCGCCAGCCCGATCTCGGCCGCCCGGCGCGGGCTCACCGGCCCGTCCGCGCTGAGGATCTGCTGCAACGACCGCGAACGGATGTACTCCATCACGATCCACGGCCGGTCCTCGATGTCGAGCACGTCGTAGATCTGCACCACGTTGGGGTGGCTCAACCGGGCCGTCGTGCGCGCCTCACGCATCGTGCGGAACTGCAACTCGTCCCGCTCCGCCTGGGTCAGCTCCAGCGGGAGCACGACCTCCTTGACGGCCACGTCCCGGTGCAGCACCTCGTCGCGGGCCAACCAGACCCGGCCCATGCCGCCGGTGCCGAGCGCCTCCCGCAGCCGGTAGCGCCCGGCCAGAAGTGCCGGTGACACGCTCATCGAGGACCACTCTAAGAGGTGGTCGTCACAGCGGCACCTGTCGTTATCCCATCGGCGGAGTGTGAAAGACCCCTTCGGTTACCTGCGTCGATGGAAGTTCTCGACGGGACAGGCCGGACGGAGCGGGAGCCTCGGCGAGGGTACCGGGGCGGGGACGTTCGACCGGCGGGACTGCGTGGGCAGGCGCAGCGTCGGCGGAATGCCCGGGTCGCGCAGCAGCTCCGGCCGTCCCGTCCGGGCCAGCAGCGCCGCCTCCTCGTCCGGGTAGAAGTTCGGGCGCAGGTCCAGTTCGGTGTAGTAGCGGTGGAACACCGGCGTCGCCGCGCTCGACATCGGCGGCACGATCCAGGTCCAGTCCGCCGGGGTGGGGCGGCCCGCCCGTTCCTCCTTGCGGACGTGCTCCAGGAAGCGGTGCGACTCCGTGTGATGGTCACTGATCCGTGCGCCGGCCCGGTCGAACGACCACAGCACCGCCCGGTTCAGCTCCACCAGCGCGCGGTCCTTCCACAGCGTCCGGTCACTGCTGGTGTCCAGCCCCATCCGCCGCGCCACCACGGGCAGGAGGTCGTACCGGTCGGCGTCGGCGAGATTGCGCGCACCGATCTCCGTTCCCATGTACCAGCCGTTGAACGGCGCCAACGGATACTCGACGCCGCCGATCGACAGGCGCATGTTCGAGATCGCCGGAACGGCGTGCCAGGTCAGCTCCAGTTCGGCGAACCAGGGAAGGTCGGGGTGCGCGAGCGGCACCTCCCACACCGCCGACTCGGGCAGCTCGAAGACACGCACCCCCTCGTCCGGCGTCTGCACCACGATCGGCAGCACGTCGAACGGGCTGTGCTTGCCGCGCCAGCCGCGTTCCGTCACCGCCTCGGTGAACTGCACGTACCGCGGGTCACCCACCACGGAACCGTCCTCGGCGCGGTAGCCCGCGTAGCGGATGAGCTGCTCGTTCCAGACGCGGGCGAACGGCACCCCGGGGCGCGCCGGCGCGAACACCGTGAGTACCGGCCGGATCGCCCGCCGCGCCGGACTGCCCGCCGTGTGCAGGTGCTGCACCAGTTCGTCGAAGATCGACTCGGCGCGCGTCACGTACCGGCGGTCGCGCACGACCAGGCTGCGCCAGTACAGGCGCCCGATGCAGCGGCTCGCGTTCCGCCACGCGAGTTTCGCGCCGAATGCCAGTTCGACCGAGGTATGGCAATAGGTGCCGGTGGCCGCGACCTGCGCGCGGACCGCCGCGAGACGGGCGTCGGGAGAACCGAGATCGGGATGCTCCGCGTGCACCCGGCGGACGAACTCCTCGGCCTCGGCGAGGTCGACGGCGGCGTCCCGGTGCCACGCCGGCGCCGGGGCATTTCGGTATCCGGGGACGTGCATGGCAGATTGTGAACGGTTTCCTGTTCTTGAACGTCGCACCCCGTGTCCGATGGTTGACCTTCACCTGCCCTGGGTACGGCCACTACCGCGATGCTGTCGCACGCACTTCGACGACCTGGTTAGTGTGATCCGCGTGGCTGAGCCTGTGACGGTCGATGATCTGGGGCCCGGCGACCACGCGTGCCTCACCTTCACCGACCCCGACGAACGCCTCGACATCGTCGCCGCCTTCGTGCGTGACGGACTCGAGCGCGGCGACAAGGTGCTCTGCCTGACCGACGCCCTCACCCCCGACGAGCTGGAAGGCGTCCTGGTCGAACGCGGGATCACCCCGCAGGAGCCGCTCGCCCGCGGGCAGCTGGAGGTCACCACCAGCGCGGCGGCGTTCGTCAGCTCCGGGGCGTTCGACGCCGAGCGGGTCATCGCGGCCCTGGGGCGGCACATGGCCGAGGCCCAGTCCGCCGGCTACCCGGGCCTGCGGGTCACCGCCGACATGTGCTGGGCGCTGCGGCCCGTCGCCGGCCTCGAACAGCTCGTCGAGTACGAGAGCCGGTTCACCCGGCTGCTCGCCGGCAGCGGCGCGACGGCCGTGTGCCAGTACGACCGCCAGTGCTTCGACGCCGTCACCCTCGCCGGGGTCAGCGCGGCGCACAGCCATGCCGTCGCGGCCGTCACCTACCACCACGACCCGGTGCTGCGGATCTGCCGCCAGCACATCCCGCCCGGGGTCCGCCTCGCCGGCGAGCTCGACTACCGCGCACTCGAGCCGCTGCAGAACGCGCTGGGCGAGGCCGTCCGGCTCGATCCACACGTATTCCTCAACATGACTCAGCTGCGGTTCATCGACGTCGCCGCCGCCGGGGCCATCGTCCAGACGGCGCTCGGCCTCGGCAACGGCGGGCGGATGACCGCCGTCGCCC
>NZ_BOPF01000039.1 GCF_016863615.1 Virgisporangium aliadipatigenens
CCGGCCTCGTCCGGGGCGTCCGCGCGGGCGGGTGAGCCGACGTCCTCCGGTGGGGCGTCCGGGCCGCGCGGTGCCGCGACTGAGGAGCGGCCGACGCCGGACGGTCCGCCCGCCCCGCCGCGAGGCGGTGAGCCGGCATCGCGCGATGGCTCGTTCACCGCTGGGGACGTTCCGTCCGCCGGCCGCGCGTCGGGTGGCCCGCAGGCCGACACGCCCGCTCCGTCCGGGGGCCGGGACTCGGATGCCGGTTCGCCGCTGCCCGCGGCCGGGGCGACGTCACGAGCGGCACGCGCCGCCGTGCCGGGGAGTGCGCCCGATGGGCCGTCGCGCCCCGAAGGACCCGGCGCCTCGGAGTCGACCGGAGCATCGCGTTCCGGCGCGGCCGGCAGAGCGACGCCCTCCGGCGCGGCCGGTGGGTCGGCTGCCGGGAGCGCATCGTCCGCATCCGGGCCGGTCCGGCTGGCCAAAACCGGGTCCACGCCACGGCATGCCGCGCCGGATCCCGAGCCGGAGCCGAGCGAGCACGCCGCGGCCCCGGTGTCGCCGGGACGGCCCGGGCGCGAGGAGCAGTCCGGTTCGCCGTGGGCGCAGCCGCCGGCGGTGCCGCAGAGCCGCTCCGACGCCGCCGGGAACGGTGCCGATCCATCGCTCGCCGATCGTCCCTCCGGACGGCACGGTGCGGTGGCGGGGCGCCCCGTCGGAACGTCCGGGCCGCCAGCCGGTGGGCCGGTGGGTGGCGGGCCGTCCGGGCAGGCTCCGGCGGTGGGGTCTTCGCCCTACGGGACACCGCCTCCGTACGGACCACCCGCGGGGTACGGACCGCCCGGACCCGGTGGGCCTCCCGGACCTGGTGCACCGCATGGACCCGGCGTGCCGCCCGGACCCGGTGGGGCGCATGGGCCTGGTGCATCGCCCGGAGCCGGTGGGCCGTCGCAAGGGCCGGGGATGCCGCCGCCTTATGGGCCTGGCGTGCCGCCTCAGGGACCCGGTGCGCAAGGGTCGGGGACCGGCGCACCGCAGGGACCGGGCGCACCCGGGCCGGGATCGAACGTCCCGGCGGGCGGCGCCGCAATGATGCCGCCGTACGGGCCTGGGCCCGGCGCGCCACACGGTGCGCCGTCCCAGGGACCGGGATCGCTTGGGCCCGGCGTGGCGCCGCTCTACGCGCCGGGCGGCGCACCACCGCAGGGACCTGATCCGCAAGGGCCGGGCGCGCAGGGGTCGGGATCGGAGGTCCCGCCGGGCATCGGCACGGTGCCGCCGGGTGCACGGGGGACCGGAGCCGGCGCACCGCCGCACGGGCTGGGCGTGCCACCGCCGTACGGGCCCGCACAAGGGCCGGGGGTCGGCGCACCGCCGCAAGGGCCGGGTGCCCCACCGCCGTACGGGCCGGCACAAGGGCCGGGGGTCGGCGCACCGCCACAGGGGCCGGGTGCCCCACCGCCGTACGTTCCGGGCTCGCCGGGGCCGGGGACCGGCGCGACGCCGCATGTGCCGGGCGTGCCGCCGTACGGGTCGCCGCCGCAGGGCTACGGGCCGGGGCAAGCGCCGGCCGTCCCGCCGGGGGCGTCGCCGAGCGCGCCGATGCCGCTCGGGCACACCTCCGGAGCACCCGCGCCGGGTGCGCCGATGCCGCCTGGCTATCCGCCGGCCGGGCCGCCGCCGCGTGGCTACCCGGGAGGCGAGCCGCCGATCGTGGGTGGGCCGGGTTCGCGAGCGGGCGAGCCGCCTGTCCCGGGCTACGAGCCGGGGGGACCGTCGACGTTCGGTGGGCCGCCGGTCGTTGGTGGGCCGGGTTCTCGGGCGGGCGAGCCGCCGGTTGTGGGTTACCCGACGGGTGCGGGGCCGCAGACGAGTGGGGGGCCGGCGCCGGGGTACCAGGCCGCCGATCCGGGTGGGCCGGGGGGCCGTTCGGAATCGCAGACACCGCCGGGCTACCCGTCAGGAGCGCCGATGCAGGGCTACCCGCCGCCGAACGCGCCGGAGGGACACCAGCCGCCCGCACCGGGCTACGCCGCACCGCCCCCGGGGTACGGGCCGCAGCAGCCCTACGGGGCCGGGCCGGAATCCACCCCGCCCGCGCAGCATTCGCCGGGTGGCCAGGGCGCTCCGGGGTCACCCGGAGCGCAGCAGCCCGCGACGGGTGGGCCTGGTGCTGAATCGCCGGGCGGTGGCCAGTTCCCCCAAAATCAGGGTGAGAACGACGGGTATGTACCGACGGCGGAGGAGTTTGCGCGACGTCGGGCGGTACGCCCGACGAGCCCGGTGGCGTCGATGGGGGTCCGCGGCATCGTCCGGAAGTCGACGATGGGGCTGGTCAGCCTCGCGCCGGGGCGGCGGGAACAGGAGCAGCGGCACCTGGTCGAGACGGTGCGGCGCAACTTCGGCGGCCTGCGCCAGGTGACCGTGGTCAACCCGAAGGGCGGCGCCGGTAAGACGGTGGCGGTGCTGCTGATGTCGATGACGTTCGGGCAGCGGCGCGGCGGTTACGTGCTGGCCTGGGACAACAACGAGACCCAGGGCACCCTGGGCATGCGGGCGCAGCAGGACTTCCACTCCCGCACGGTGCGCGACATGCTGCGCGACCTGAACCACTTCCAGGGCCCGACGGGCCGGGTCGGCGACCTGTCGCAGTACGTGCGTTCGCAGGGCGAGGGCATGTTCGACGTGTTGGCGTCGGACGAGTCGGCGACGGCTGGCGAGATGCTGACGTCGGCGGCGTTCGGCGATCTGCGTGAGGTGGTGAGCCGCTTCTACAAGCTCATCTTCGTCGACACGGGTAACAACGTCCGCGCGGAGAACTGGCAAGCGGCCATCGACGCGACGGATCAGCTCGTGGTGACGATGTCGGCGCGTAACGACTCGGCCGAGACGGCCGCACGGATGCTGGACCACCTGGAGCAGAACGGCCGCCACCGGCTGGTGCGCCAGGCGGTGACGGTGGTGTCGATGCCGCCGTCGCGGCGGGACCTGGACATCCCGTCGATCACGCGGCACTTCGCGGCGCGGACGCGCACGGTGATGCTGGCGCCGTACGAGCGGCTGATCGACTCGGGCGAACCGATCCGGTATGGCCAGATCTCGGCACCCACGCGCCTGGCGTGGCTGCGCATCGCCGCGGCAGTGGCGGAAGGCCTGTAGAGCGCCGCGGCAGTGGCGGAAGGCCTATAGCGCGGCCGCGGTGGCCGAAGGCCTGTGACAGGGGCCCGGGGGCGGATCGACTCGCCCCCGGGACCACAGGCCTGCTTAGCTTGCCAGAGCCTTCACGGCTTCCGGGTCGCTGTCCGCGAGAAACTGCGAGCAGCGTTCGGCTTCCTCGGTCTCGCCGATGGCGTCGGCGGCCCTGGCGAGGGCGTTGAGGCAGCGCAGGAAGCCCTGGTTGGGGCCGTGCGCCCACGGGACGGGGCCGTGGCCGCGCCAGCCGTTGCGGCGCAGCTGGTCGAGGCCGCGGTGGTAGCCGGTGCGGGCGTACGCGTAGGCCGTGACGGGTTCGTCGGCGGTGAGCGCGGCCTCGGCGAGGGCGGCCCAGGCGGCGCTGTAGGTCGGGAACCGCGCCGCGACCCGCTTGATCTCCGTGTCGGAGGTGCCGGCGGCGGTCAGCGCGGCGGCTGCCTCGTCGTCGGCGGGCAGCAGGGTCGGGGGAGCTTCGGGCAGGAGGTTCTGCATCCGACAAATTTAGCGGTTGTCGGCTGAACGGTTGAGCGTCGGTCCAGCGTGCGGATGGTGCGCCGGAGTGTGTCCGAGGACTACAAAAGAGGTCCGGAGCCTCCCCAGGACCCGGTAATGCGGCGGCTCGTCATCTCGGTGGCGGGCCGCCGTCCTCGTCCCAACGGTGTTACCTTGGTACCGTGGTAACAGTTGAGAGGGTTCAGACCGGACTGCGCATCGAGCGCCACACGCTCAAGGTCCTCAAGGGGCTCGCCGAGTACCTCGATCTCTCCCTCGGGGACCTGGTCGAGGGGATCGTGCTGCACGCGTTCGAGGGAAAGACGGCGTTCACCCCGGAGACCAGAGCCAAGATCGACCAGCTCAGGGCCGTCTACGGCCTCACCCTGACCGCCGCCGACGCCCACCATCTGAGGGAACGCCCATGAGTACGTTCGTTCTCCGCGACGGCTTCCCGCTGCCGCTCTCACCGGAGCGCGCCTTCCCGCTCTTCACTGCCCGCGGCGAGGAGTCCTGGGTGCCCGGATGGAAGCCGCGCTTCCCCACGCCCACCGACGACGACACCGCGCCCGGGACCGTGTTCGTGACGGCGCACGACACCACCTGGATCGTGCTCGACCGGCTCGCCGGCGAACACATCTCCTACGCCCGCGTCCGCCCCGGCCACAGCGCCGGCACGGTCTCCGTGGCGCTCGCACCCACCACCGGCGGCTGCACCGTCGAGGTCACCTACGCGATCACCGCACTCGGCGACGAGGGCTGGGCCGACTGGACGGCGATCGCGGGTGACTACGCCGGGTACCTTCGCTCCTGGCAGGAGGCGATCACCGATGCACTATCACGACCACAGCCCTGACGAGATCGAGTCCCGGGAGGAGCTGGCGCTGCACCTGGCGAAGGGCACCCTCGCCGGGCTGACCGTGCAGGGCCTGCGGCTCGACCTGGATCCGCCGGCGCTCGACGCGGTGGACGTGACCGGCACGCTCTTCGTCGGGTGCCGGTTCGACTCGACGGACACGTACACGGCGCTGGTGCGGCGCGGGGCGGTCGTGGTGCCGGAGTTCCCGCACCTGCCGTACCCGATGCAGCCGTCGCGCCTGTACACGGCCCAGGAACTGTCCGCGGGCTTCGAGACGCACGGCTTCGCCGGCATGTACGACACCGTCGTCTACGAACACTTCCGGGCGCACGGCGGGGCGCTGCCGGCCATCCGGGAGGCGCTCGGGCAGCGGATGCACGACCACGGCATCGACGACGCGCTGACGGACATCCTCGACGGCTGGGCCGAGCACCGGGGCGGGCCGGTCGTGGGTGTGATGGGCGGGCACGCCGAGCCGCGCGGTTCGGCCGGATACCGGGCCGCCGCGGCGATCGGCCACGGCCTGGCCCGCGCCGGTGCGCTGGTGGTGACGGGCGGCGGGCCGGGCGTGATGGAGGCGGTGAATCTGGGGTCGTATCTCTCGACGTTCGATCCGTCGGCCCTGGACGACGCCATGGGCGACCTGGAGAAGGCGCCGGACTTCCACGACCACGACCCGTTCACCGCGGCGGCGCTGCGGGTGCGGGACCGCTTCGCGGCGGACGTTCCCGACGACGACGTGCTGGCCTGGTCGAGGCACGGCGGGCTCTCGGTGCCGACGTGGCTGTACGGGCACGAGCCGGCCAACCTGTTCGCGGCCAGGATCGCCAAGTACTTCTCGAACGCCATCCGCGAGGACACCATCCTGCGCCTGGTGCGCGGCGGCATCGTGTTCGCCACGGGGCGGGCCGGCACCGTGCAGGAGATCTTCCAGGCGGCGACGAAGTCGTTCTACGCCACGGACGGCGAGAGCGGGCCGTTCGTCTTCCTGGGGCGCCGCTTCTGGACGGCGGAGCTGCCCGTGGAGTCGCTGCTGCGGCCGTTGCTGGCGCAGTCGCCGCACGGGGACCTGAGCGGCCTGATCATGGTCACCGACGATCCGGCCGAGGCGGTCGACATGATCCTGTCGCACGCCCCGGACGCGGACGCAAAGGAGGGCCAGCACCTCACGCCGTGATGTGCCGACCCTCCGGTAAGAGCTACTTGGCGAGCGTGGTGCCCGTCGAGCGCAGGTCCTCGCAGGCCTTGACGACGCGCTCGGCGAGACCGGCCTCGGCCGACTTGCCCCAGGCGCGCGGGTCGTACGCCTTCTTGTTGCCGACCTCGCCGTCGATCTTCAGCACACCGTCGTAGTTCTTGAACATGTGCTCCACGACGGGGCGGGTGAACGCGTACTGCGTGTCGGTGTCGACGTTCATCTTGACGACGCCGAAGTCCAGCGCGGAGCGGATCTCCTCCAGCAGCGAGCCGGAGCCGCCGTGGAACACCAGCGCGAGCGGCTTCTCCTTGCCGAACTTCTCGCCGACGGCCTTCTGCGCCTCGCGCAGGATCTCCGGGCGCAGCTTGACGTTGCCCGGCTTGTAGACGCCGTGCACGTTGCCGAACGTCAGCGCCGCCATGTAGCGGCCCTTCTCGCCGAGGCCGAGCGCGTCGACCATCGCGATGGCGTCGCCGGGGGTGGTGTACAGCTTCTCGTCGATCGCGCCGACGATGCCGTCCTCCTCACCGCCCACGACGCCGACCTCGATCTCGAGGACGACCTTGGCGGCGGCCGACAGGGCGAGCAGTTCCTCGGCGATCTGGAGGTTCTCCTCCAGCGGCACGGCCGACCCGTCCCACATGTGCGACTGGAACAGCGGCTGCTCCCCGCGCGAGACCCGCTCCTGCGAGATGGCCAGCAGCGGCCGCACGAACCCGTCGAGCTTGTTCTTGGGGCAGTGGTCGGTGTGCAGCGCGACGTTGATCGAGTACTTCTTGGCGACCTCGGCCGCGAAGGCCGCGAACGCCACCGAGCCGGTGATCATGTCCTTGACCGTGGGGCCGGAGAGGTATTCGGCGCCGCCGGTGGAGACCTGGATGATGCCGTCGCTCTCCGCGTCGGCGAAGCCGCGCAATGCCGCGTTCAGGGTCTGCGACGAGGTGACGTTGATGGCCGGGTACGCGAACGCGCCGTCTTTGGCGCGGTCCAGCATCTCGGCGTAGACCTCGGGCGTGGCGATGGGCATGGTGCGCACTCCTACGTGTGGAGGTTCAACTTCTGCCCGCAGTATCCCTGCTCCGTGCGCCCTGGTTCCGGGCGGGGCTGAGATTCAGGTCGTACCGTATAAGTCATGACCCAACCCGGCGAAGACCTGCATGAGCTGGACGTCCCGTCCGGGCGGGCGTTCGATGTGCCTGTCGCGGATGCCTATGAGCAGGATGTTCCGGCGAATCCCGCGACGGAGCGTCCGGTGCCGCGGGTGCGGTTCGACGCCGACGAGGCCGACGTCCTGGAGCAGAGCCAGGTGGTCGACCTCGACGACGACTACGACCGCTAGGGCCTGCCTCGTGGGTCACGTCGAGCCGAGGCGAGGCTCAGGCGGGCGTGATCCGCGAGGCAGGCCCTAGTACCGACGGAGGACGAAGTCGGGGGCGGAGCCTCCGGCGAGGAGGACGTCCAGCCGTCCCGAGAGGACCCAGGCGCCGCGCGGGGTCACCGCGACCGTGGTCGGCGCGCTCACCGGCCACTCCACCAGTCCGGTCGAACGCCCGGAGCGGAACCCGCGCGTCCCGACGATCGTGCGGACGGCGTCGGTGCCCGGGGCGCCGAGCGAGTTGGTGACCGCGATCAGCGTGCCGTCCCGGCGCACGGCCAGCCCGTCACCGCCCACCAGCGGCCTGTCCAGCGTGACCGCGCTGACCGCACGATTCGTTGTGATCTTCAGCAGGGCCCCGGTGGTGTAGTTGACCCCGAGCAGGTAACCCTCCGGGTGCCAGACGATCCCGTTGAGCCCGAAGCCCTCCGCGGCGAACCGCGCATCCGTCGCGAACGGCGTCGCGTGACCGCCCACGTCGACCTTCCACACGGTGTCGGAGACCGTGTCGGAGACATACGCGTTGCCGGCCGGGTCGAGCGTGACGTCGTTGGGCGCGAGGCCGAACCGCACCATGTGCAGCACCCGTCCGGTGCGCAGGTCGAAGATGCCCAACCCGCCGACCTTCTTGACGGTCTCCGGCGTGGAACGCGGACTCACACCCAGGTCGCCGTAGGTCACGAGGAGGCGCCCCCGCCGGGCGTCCACCGTGATCCCGAACGTGCTGATCATCCGCGGGTCACCGGCGAGCGGGCGCACGCCGCGCGGGGTCACCACGGACACGCTCCCCTCGGTGGCGGAACTGACGAGAAGAGCGTTGCGGGTGGGATCCCAGGCCACCCCTTCCGGGTGGAGCCCGGCGGCCGGAACGGTGACCTGTTCGACGGAGTGGGCGCTCGCCTGACCGCCGAAGAGCACGGCCGCCGCGACCACCACGGCGAAAATCGTTTTTCTCATGCGTCCCACCCTGTCGAGGCCGGAACGGCGTTGGCAGGACGGGCTTTCCCTGGGACCGGCAGGTCTACCTTTCGAGCTTCTCGGCGGTCTTGCGGGCGGCGATGAGGATCGGGTCCCACACCGGCGCGTAGGGCGGCGCGTAGCCGAGGTCGAGGCTGAGCATCTCGTCGACGGTCATGCCGTTCCACAGCGCGACGGCCAACGCGTCGATGCGTTTGGCCGCTTCGGCCCGGCCCACGATCTGGCCGCCGAGGAGCCGGCCGCTGCCGCGTTCGGCGATGAGCTTGACCGTCATGAACTCCGCCCGCGGGTAGTACCCGGCCCGGTTGGTCGACTCGACGGTGGCGGTGACGTAGGAGAACCCGGCGCGTTCGGCGTCGCTCTCGCGCAGCCCGGTGCGGGCGACCTCGAGCTTGCACACCTTGGTGACCGCGGTCCCGATCACCCCGGGGAACGTCGCGTAGCCGCCGCCGATGTTGATGCCGGCGACGCGGCCCTGCTTGTTGGCGTGCGTGCCGAGCGGGATGTGCACGGCCTGTCCGGTGAGCAGGTGCACGGTCTCCACGCAGTCGCCGGCGGCCCACACGCCGTCGGCGTCCACGACGCGCATGCGCCGGTCGGTCCGCAGCCCGCCGGTGACCCCGAGCGTCAGCCCGGCCTCCTTCGCGAGGGCGGTGTTGGGCCGGACACCGAGTCCCAGCACCACGATGTCGGCCGGGTGGGTCGCCCTGTCCGTCTCGACGGCGACGACGCGTCCGTCCTTTGTGGACAGTGCGCGGACGTTCTCGTCGGTGCGGATGGTGATGCCGAGGCCGTCCATGGCCTGGCGCACCAGTTCACCCATGTCGGGGTCCACTGTGGACATCGGCTGGCCGGCGCGTTCGACAACGGTCACCTCGACGCCGCGGCGCACCAACGCCTCCGCCATCTCGACGCCGATGTACCCCGCGCCGACGACCACCGCGCGGGCGGGCTTCTCCCGGTCGACCCACTCGCGCACCGCCGCGCCGTCGTCCAGGGTCTGCACGCCGAAGACCCCCGCCGTGTCGACGCCCGGCCAGTCCGGTTTCACCGGCACGGCGCCCGCCGCGTACACGAGCCGGTCGAAGCCGACCGTGCTCTCGCGGCCGCCGTTGTCCAGGTCGCGGGCGGTCACCTCGCGCCTGGCCAGGTCGATCCCGACGACCTCGTGACGCATGCGCACGTCGATGGCGTAGTCCTCGCGGAACGTCTTCGGGTCGCGCGCCACCAGCGCGTCCGGCCCGTCGACGACGTCGCCGACCCAGTACGGGATGCCGCAGGCGGAGTAGGAGGTGAAGTGCCCGCGTTCGAACGCGACGATCTCCAACTCGTCGACCTTGCGCCGGCGACGGGCCTGCGAGGCGGCGGACATTCCGGCGGCGTCGGCGCCGATGACCACGAGACGTTCGACCATCGGTCCAGTGTGCCCGGATCAGGTGCGGTGGAAGGAGAACGCCGGATATCCGACCACCCGCGACGGGTCCCCGGCGGGCACGTCGGCCGAGGTCGCCAGCGCCAGCCGGGTGACCCGCAGTCCAGTGTGCGCGGCCCAGGCGACAGTGCCGCGCAGCGCGAAGACCCCGCAGGCGTCCCGCACCCCGATCCGGTCGGCCGCGAGCGCCTCGATCGCGCCGGCGGTCCGTTCGTCCTGCCGCCGGGCCTGGTCGTCGGGCAGGTAGTGGGAGAGGTCGGTGCTGCACAGCACGACGGTGTCGGGTTCGCCGGCGAGGGCCGCGATCGTCACGACGACATCGTCCGATGTGGACACTCCGACGCACACCGGCACCACGGCCCGCCCCGGCAGAGCCCGCTGCACGAAGGGCACCTGCACCTCGAGGGAATGTTCCGGGGCGTGCGGGGCGTCGTCGACGCGGGCGTGCCCGTCGTGCGCCAGACCGCGGGTGACCGGATCCACGTCGACCTCACCGAGCGGGGTCAGCCACCGTTCCGCACTCGGTACCGCACACCCCTTCAGTGGAACTTTGTGTGCCGGCCCGAGCAGCACCACCCTTCGGATGCGTGCGGCGTGCTTCCTGAGCCGCGCGTACACGTGTGCGGCGACCCGGCCGCTGAAGCGGTATCCCGCGTGCGGCACCACATACGCCGCCGCGAGCCGGTCCCCCTCCGGAACGTCCACACCCGCCAGGTAACTGTCTATTGTGGACGCCAACGTCTCCGGATCGGCCGGGTAGAACATCCCCGCGACGGCCGGGTGCCGGACGGGTGACCGCGCCGCCTCCTCGCGTCTCATAGCGCCAGGGCGCGTCGATCGTGTTTGCCCGCACCGGGTTTCGCCGGATCGGCGAGGCGCAACGGCATCCGCCGCGACCCCCAGCCGCCCTCCGGCCCGTCGAACCTCCCGGGGATGACAGCACCGCAGGCACACCCGCCGTTGTCGTTCAGCCTGTAGTCGTTTATCTCGTACCAGTCACGCACAATGACAGGCGTATCACACTCCGGGCACACGGTGGTCTGGCCGTCAGGGTCGTGCACGTTGCCGGTGTAGACGTACCGGAGTCCGTGCTCCCGCGCGATCCGCCTGGCCTTTCGGAGGGTTTCCGGCGGAGTGCGAGGCACGTCGCGCATCTTGAAGTCAGGATGGAACGCCGAGAAGTGCAGCGGCACATCGGGCCCCAGGTGCTCCGCGAACCACGCGCACTCGGCCGCGATCTCGGCGTCGGAGTCGTTGTGCCCGGGGATGAGCAGCGTCGTCACCTCCAACCACACGTCGGTGGTCTTCAGGTATTCCAGCGTCTCCAGCACCGCCGGCAGCCTCGCGAACGTCACCTTCTCGTAGAAGTTCTCGCTGAACGCCTTGAGGTCGATGTTGGCGGCGTCCATGTGACCGTAGAACTCGGCGCGCGGCGCGGCGTTCATGTAGCCGGCGCTGACGGCCACCGCCCGGATGCCCCGCTCGCGACAGGCGTCCGCGACGTCCATCGCGTACTCCATGAAGATCACCGGGTCGTTGTACGTGAACGCGACGCTGCGGCACCCGAACTTCTCCGCCGCCCGCGCCAACCCGTCAGGACTCGCCGAGGCCGCCAGGGTGTTGGTTTCTCTGCTCTTCGAGATGTCCCAGTTCTGGCAGAACCGGCACGCCAGATTGCACCCCGCCGTCCCGAACGACAACACGGCGCTACCCGGCAGGAAGTGATTCAGCGGCTTCTTCTCGATCGGGTCCACGCAGAACCCCGACGAGCGCCCGTAGCTGGCGAGAACGATCTGGTCGTCGACCCGCCCCCGCACGAAGCACAACCCGCGCTGCCCCTCACGCAGCCGACAGTTGCGCGGACAGACGTCGCACTGGATCCGCCCGTCGTCCAACCCGTGCCAGTGAGCCGTCGGAACGGTGTACGGATCGGCCAGACTCAGCCGGTCGGGATCTTCGGACATGCCGGGTCACCTCCCAGGGCACACGCTACCCGCGGGACTGGTTATCCACAGGCCTCCACAGCGTTATCCACAGGGACGTACACAGCCCCCGGCAAAACCGGGCGACAGGGTCGGCTCGCGCCTGGGATCGTCGGATCCGTGATCCTCACCGTCTCGACCACGCACCGGCCGGCTACCGATCTCGGGTATCTGCTGGTGAAGCATCCTGACCGGGTTCACACGTTCCGCACGTCGTCCGGCGACGCGACGGTCTTCTTTCCCGAGGCCACGCAGGAGCGGTGCACCGCGGCACTGGTGCTGGACGTGGAGCCGGGGCGGGAGTTCGTCAACGACCGGGCGTTCGCCGCGTCGAGCCTGCTCGCGGCCGCGCTCAACCAGGTCTTCCGCAGTGCGCTGCGGGGGTTCTCCAAGGACCGGCCGGAGCTGGCCGGGACGGCCATCCCGCTGGAGATCTCCATCCCGGCCGTTCCGGGCGACGTGGCGAAGTTCTTCGGGCCCCTGGGTTGGACCGTGACGGCGAGCCCGATCCGGCTCGAGGAGCCGTGGGGTGACAGCCGCTACGTCGACCTCACGCTGAGCGGGACGTTCCGGCTCTCCGAGGCGCTCAACCAGGTGTATGTGCTGCTGCCCGTGCTGGACGACGAGAAGCACTACTGGGTGGCGCCGGACGAGGTGGACAAGCTGCTGCGGGCCGGCACGGGCTGGCTCGCCACCCACCCCGAGAAGCGGCTCATCGCCCGCCGCTACCTGGCCCACCAGCGGGCGCTGGTCAACCAGGTGATCGAGCCCGAGGAGCCCGACGAGCAGCGGCCCGAGCGCCCGAGGCCGCTGGCGGCCGTGCGGCGGGCGGCCGTTCGGGCGGCGCTGGAGCGGGCCGGGGCCACCCGGGTCCTCGACCTGGGCTGCGGGCAGGGTGCGCTCCTGGCCGAGCTGCTCGCCGACCGCAGGTACACCGAGATCGTGGGAGTCGACGTGTCACCGGGCGCGCTGGAGACCGCCGCCAAGCGGCTTCGGCTGGAACGGCTGCCGGAGCGGCAGCGTGCGCGCCTGCGCATGTTCCAGGGAAGCCTCGTCTATCGGGACGACCGACTGCGTGGATACGACGCCGCGGTCCTGATGGAGGTCGTGGAACACCTCGACGAGCCGCGCCTGCCCGCGCTCGTCGACGCGGTCTTCGGCCACGCACAGCCGGAAACCGTCATCGTCACCACCCCGAACCGGGAGTTCAACGTCCGCTACGAGGGGCTGACCGGCATGCGTCACGGCGACCATCGCTTCGAGTGGACGCGTGCGGAGTTCCGGGCCTGGGCGGAGGGCATCGCCGGCTACTCCGTCGCCTTCGAGGGCGTCGGGGACGCCGACGAGCTGCTCGGCGCCCCGACCCAGCTGGCCGTTTTCACCCGGAAGGAGAAGTCATGACCAGTGTGGTGCTGCCGGAGCTGTCGCTCGTCGCGCTCGTCGGCATCTCCGGCTCCGGTAAGAGCACCTTCGCGCGAACGCACTTCAAGCCGACCCAGGTGCTTTCGTCCGACGCGTTCCGGGCCATGCTCGCCGACGACGAGAACGACCAGTCCGCGACGGCGGAGGCGTTCGACGCGCTGCACTACGTGGCCGGCAAGCGGCTCAAGGCCGGCCGGCTCACCGTCGTCGACGCCACGAACGTCCAGGAGCACGCCCGCGCCTCCCTGGTGAAGGTGGCGCGTGAGCACGACGTGCTCCCCGTGGCGATCGTGCTCGACACCGACCTCGACACCTGTTGGGAACGCACGGAGGCGCGTACCGACCGGGACTTCGGCAAGGGTGTGCTGGTGCGCCAGCACCGCGCGCTGCGCAAGTCGGTGAAGCGCCTCGCCCAGGAGGGTTTCCGGAAGGTCTTCGTCGTCGCCGATCCGTCCACTGTGGAGGTTTCCTACCAGAAGCTCTACAACGACCGGAAGGAACTGACCGGGCCGTTCGACATCTTCGGCGACGTGCACGGCTGCTACGACGAACTCGTGGCGCTGATGGGGAAGCTCGGCTGGGAGGGCACCACCCACCCGGAGGGGCGCACGGCCGTCTTCGTCGGTGACCTCGTCGACCGTGGGCCGAACGCGCCCGCGGTGCTGCGGCTCGTCATGGAGATGGTGGCGGCCGGCACGGCGCTGTGCGTCTCCGGCAACCACGAGGCGAAGCTGCTGCGCAAGCTGCGCGGGCGCAACGTGCGCGTCTCCCACGGCCTCGCCGAAACCCTGGAACAGCTCGAAGCCAGCCCGGTCGAGGGTCTGGAGGGCTTTCTGGACGGCCTCGTCAGCCACTACGTGCTCGACGGCGGCAACCTCGTCGTCGCGCACGCCGGCTGCAAGGAGGCTTTCCAGGGGCGGGCGTCGGGCCGGGTGCGGGCGTTCTGCCTGTACGGGGAGACCACGGGTGAGACCGACGAGTACGGGCTGCCCGTGCGCTACCCGTGGGCGAACGAGTACCGCGGGCGGGCCATGGTCGTGTACGGGCACACCCCGGTGCCGCGCGCCGAGTGGGTCAACAACACCATCTGCCTCGACACCGGGTGCGTGTTCGGCGGCGCGATGACGGCACTGCGCTACCCCGAACGCCAACTCGTCTCCGTGCCCGCCGCGCGCGAGTACTACGCGCCGGCCAGGCCGCTCGAGACACCGCGCGGGGAGGGTCTTCTCCTGACGGACGTCACCGGGCGGCGTTCGATCGACACCGGCTACGGCCGGACAACCGTCAGCGCGGAAAGTGCCGCGGCGGCCCTGGAGGTGATGAGCCGGTTCGCGCTCGACCCGCGCTGGCTGCGGTGGCTCCCGCCGACGATGGCTCCCTCGTCGACCTCCACCGTCGAGGGCTACCTCGAACATCCGGCGCAGGCGCTCGCCGACTACGCCAAGGTGGGCGTGACCGAGGTGGTGTGCCAGGAGAAGCACATGGGCTCCCGGGCCGTCATCCTCGTGGCGCGCACACCGGAGGCGGCCGAGGCGGCGTTCGGGATCGCCGGGCCGGGAGCGGTGTGGACCCGCACGGGGCGGCCGTTCTTCGCGGACGCGGGCCCGATGCTCGACCGCGTGCGGGCGGCCGTGGACAAGGCCGGGCTCTGGGAGTCGCTGGGCACCGGGTGGGTCATGTTCGACGCGGAGATCATGCCGTGGTCGGCCAAGGCGCTCGGGCTCATCCGCGACCGGTACGCCTCGGTGGGGGCCGCGGCCGGCGCGGCGCTGCCCCGCGCCCTGGCCGTGCTCGACGCGGCGGCGGGGCGTGGGCTCGACGTCGCCGCGCTGCGCGATCGGATCGCCACCCGGGCCGGGCACATGGAGTCGTTCCGGCGGGCGTACCGGCAGTACTGCTGGCCGGTCGACGGGCTGGAAGGGCTGCGCGTGGCGCCGTTCGCGGTGCTGGCCGCCGCCGGCCTGAACGGTGTCACCCGACCCAACGACTGGCACCTGGAGCACGTGGACCGGCTGGTGGCGGCCGACCCGGAGCTGTTCGCCCCGACCCGCCGCATCGTCGCGAACGTGGCCGACGTCGACGCGGTCACCGACTGGTGGCTGGCGCTGACGGCCAACGGCGGGGAGGGGATGGTCGTGAAGCCGCTCGCCGGGGCCGACCCGGCCGGCCGCGTCCAGCCCGGGCTCAAGTGCCGGGGCCGGGAGTACCTGCGGCTAATCTACGGGCCGGACTACACCCTGCCGGCGCAGCTGTCGAAACTGCGCCGGCGGGGGCTGGGTCGGAAATGGCACCTGGCACGGGCCGAGTATCAGTTGGGTGCCGCGGCACTCGATCGGTTTGTCGCCGGGGAGCCGCTATGGCGCACCCACGAACTCGTCTTTGCGATTCTTGCGTGCGAGAGCGAGCCGGTGGACCCGAGGCTGTGAATATTCGCAGGCTTTACGCGCCGGTGGTGGCGCGCTTCTTCGAACGGCGTTCCCGGAAAATCTCGATGAATACCGGAAGCACCGAGATGAGGACGATCAGCGCCACCACCGGGAGGATGTACTTGTCGATGTCCTCCGGCGGAATCAGGTCCCGGATCTCCTTCGCGAGCAGGTAGCCGGCGAGGATGATGCCGTCGGTCCACAGGAGGCCGCCGATGACGTTCCACATGAAGAACTGGCGGGCCGGCATGTGCAGCACCCCGGCGACCGGGTTGAGGAACGTGCGCACGATCGGGATGAAGCGGGCCAGCACCACGGCCTTGGCCGGGCCGTACTTGGTGAAGTAGTACTCGGCCTTGTCGACGTACTCCTGCTTGAACAGCCGCGAGTTGGGCCGGGCGAACAGCTTCCGGCCGTAGCGGGCGCCCAGGTAGTGGCCGAGCTGCGCACCGAGGATGGCGCAGATCGGCGCCCCGATGAGCAGCAACGTCAGGCTGAGCTTCACGCCGACGAGGTCGACCGCCACGGTGGAGGCGGCGACGCCGGCGAGGAAGAGCAGGGAGTCGCCCGGCAGGAAGAATCCGACCAGGAGTCCGGTTTCGGCAAAAAGGATGGCCCACACACCGAAAATCCCGCCGGCTTTGATGTAGCCCTTGGGGTCCAGTGGGTTGAAGGCCATGACCTCGGACAAGGCCCGGGTCTTCTCAGCGGTGTCCACGGAGAGTCAATGTACCGGCCGTCAGACACTGACGGATGAACCGCCCGGCCACTCCGGCGGAAGGCCGCGCAGCGAGTCCGCCCGTCCCAGCGCCAGCGCGGCATAGGTCAGCCTGGCTGCCTCTTCGAGGTTGAAGACGCGCTTGAGGGCCAGATCGACGGAGTCCCCCAGGACCGAACACCCATGGTTACCGAGCACCACACAGTCGGTGCCGTCGCGGGAGGCGTCCGCGGCGGCCTCCGCCACCTCCGTCCCGCCCGGCGGGTGGAACGGCGTCCGAGCCACCCGGCGCACGAAGAACCGGTGATCGGTCGTCACCAGGCGTACCGGCTCATCCAGTGCATCGAGCAGCAACAGCGCCTGCGGATGCAGGTGGATGATGGCCGACACGTCCGGCCGGGCCCGGTAGGTGGCCACGTGCAGGGCCAGCTCACTGGTCGGAGCGGGCCCGCTGATCAGCGAACCGTCCCGGACGCGCACGCGCGACAGCTCCCCCACGGAAAGCTCGTCGAGCCACGCACCCGTCGGCGTCACCCAGATCTCGTCGGGGTCCTCAGCCCGGGCGGACAGGTTGCCGCCCGAGCCCACGACGAGACCCGCCGCCACCACTTTCCGGCCGGCCCGCACCAGGTCTTGGCACGGGCCGCGTCCGTCGACCACCCGCTACCGGGGGGCCTTACGGGTGGCGCGCTTACGCGGCGGGGTCAGCAGATCCGCGATCGTCCCGATCGCGGTCGGCACCAGCCGGTAGAACGCCCACACACCACGCTTCTCCCGCTCCAGCAGACCGGCTTCGGTCAGGATCCGGAGGTGGTGGCTCACGGTCGGCTGCGAGAGTCCCAGCGGCGCGGTGAGGTCACACACGCACGCCTCGCCATCGGGCGAGGACTGGATAAGGCTCAACAGCCGAAGGCGCGCCGGGTCGGCGAGCGCCTTCAGGACGCCGGCAAGTCGCTCGGCGTCAGCACGGTCGATCGGCTCGCCGGCAAGCGGCGAGATCTGAGGCATCGTCATTTCAGCCAACGCAGTTCCCACAAAACCCATCCTTCCACCAACCAGCATCGACTCGCCTGCATATACGCAGGTCCGAATCGACATTTTTTCAAGCCATGAGGCCGAGGTCAGCCAACGAGAACGCTGAGCGATAGATCATCCCAGCGGCGCGAATCGCCTCACCCGCGCCGCGATCGACGATAACCGCTACACCGGTCACTTCGGCGCCATTCCGCCGTAATGCCTCCACAGCGGTGAGCACACTCCCCCCGGTGGTCGACGTGTCCTCCACCGCGAGTACCCGTCGACCCGCTACGTCAGGCCCCTCGATACGTCGCTGAAGCCCGTGAGCCTTCTCACCTTTCCGTACTACGAAAGCGTCTAGTTCACGGCCTTGGGCAGCGGCGGCGTGGAGCATTGCGGTCGCCACCGGATCGGCACCCAGCGTGAGCCCACCGACGGCGTCGAACTCCAGGTCGGAGGTCGCTTCCAGCATGACCCGACCAACCAAGGGTGCTCCGGCATGGTGCAACGTCAGCCGACGCATATCGATATAGCTGTCCGCCTCCCGTCCTGACGACAACACGACTCGGCCATGCACAACGGCCACTTTCTGAATAAGTCTACGCAGCTCATCGCGGTCCGACATGGATCGCAGCGTATCCGGTCAGGATCGGTGAACGCCCTCGAAGTAGCGCTGCGCCGGCGGCGTGAGGAGCAACACGGCGGCGACGAGGGCCATCGTACCGAGCACCATGGAGCTGATGGATATCGATACGACCACTGCTTGGTCGAGCGAGGTCGTCGAGTCCGGATTGATTACGGCCTGTCCAAGTGCGCACACCCGGAGGAGCCCCAGCGCGCCCAGCAGAGCCGCCAACAGGAACCGGGCGACGTTGCTGCCGCGGCGGGTGTGCGTCGCCGCCAGCACCACCCCGGCGGCCGGAACCAGCCACGCGAAGACCACCAGCATCGCGTAGAACTCGACGACGAGCCGTTCGACGGTGCTGTTGAGATCACCCGAATCCTGCGAGACGGCACCGGCGAGAGCGAGCATGATCAGGAGAATCTCGGCCAGGGCGACGGCCACTCCCGTGTACGACAGGCCCACGGCGGTCGTCACCACGGCGCTGCCGACGGTGCGGGCACCCGGCTCGCGGGGCGGTGCCGGCGGGCGTGGCGGCCCGGCAAACCCGTAGTTGCTGTCCGGGTCGAACGGCAGCCCCGCCGCCGCGGTGCCCGCGAGAGCCGCGGCGGGCGGCATCGGGGGAACCGCCCCCGACGCGGGGACAGGCGACAGCGAGGGGGAGGCCCATCCGTCGTTCGTGCCCGACATAGCTCGGAGCGTACTAAGCCCGGTCTCCCGGGGACGGCCTACCGATCCGACCGCGCACGTCCCGCGAGATCCGCCGGATCAGCCGTCGCGGTAGATGCCGCACGCCCCACACCACGACCTTGTACCGCAGGCCGGGCACGCTCACCGGCCGGCCGCGCCGCAGGTCCCGCAGCCCCTCGCGCACCACGGCGTCGGCGTCGAGCCACATCCAGTCCGGCGTCCTCGACATGTCGATCCCGGCCCGCGCGTGGAACTCCGTGCGCGTGTACCCCGGGCACAACGCCGTGACGCGCACCCCGAGATGAGCGACCGCCCCGGCGATCGACTCCGAGAAGTTGGTGACCCACGCCTTCGTGGCCGGATACGTCGACCCCGGCTGCATCGACGCGAACCCCGCCACGGACGACACGTTGACGATCCCGCCGTGGCCGCGGTGGACCATGCCGGGCAGGGCCGCCAGGGTCAGCCGCATGACCGCGTGCACGTTGACGCGGAGCAGTTCCTCCTCGGCCGCCACGGAGGACTCGAGGAACGTCCGCCCCAGGCTGAAGCCGGCGTTGTTGACGAGCAGGTCCACGTCGCCGAGCCGGGCGGCGACGGCGTCGCAGCCTTCGGGCGTTCCCACATCGGAGGCAAGGACCTCGACGGAGCGACCCGTGTCCGCGCGGAGCACACCGGCGACGGAGGCCAGTCTCTCCGCGTCGCGGGCGACGAGGATCAGGTCGTAGCCCTCATGGGCGAGCCGACGGGCGAACGCGGCACCGATGCCGGACGTGGCACCGGTGACCAACGCGCGACCCGTCGGCTCCATCTCCTACGCGGACGGCGGGTAGTAGCCGCCGTCGACCGGCGGCTGCCACTCCGCCTGCGGCTTGCGGAAGAAGTCGTGCGACTGCGGCAGCGCCAGCAGGATCACCGCGATGAGCACGAGGATCAGCTGGAGGACCGAGCCCCCGGTGGAGACGAGGTTCGCCCAGCCCGGGGTGGCGTCCTCGATCCGGCGGGCCAGCTCGTCCTGGTCGATCCCGTTGACCTCGCCGCCGCCCCCGAGAAGGCTACCGGCGGCGGTGCCGAGCAGGCTGAACGAGACGCAGCAGAGGAACAGACCGCCCAGCACCCAGGTGACGATGCGGGCGGGCTGCTTGCCCTTGGAGTCGAAGAAGCCCAGGATGACCCAGGCGACCGCGAAGAGCACCGCGAGGCCGATGCCCACGTAGACGCCGATGTTGGTGCTGGTGATGATCAGGTCCCGGTCCTGGCCCTCCGGGACGTAGTCCTTGACGGCGTCGAGCGTCGGCCCGATGACCGCCAGGGCGGCGATGATGCCGAGCAGCTGAAGCGCCGCCAGCGCGTACAGGCAGTACACGGCGACGGTGACGGTGGTCGGCCTGGCCCTTGGGGCGGCGGGCTGGCCCGGCGTTTCGGGATATGCCATCAGGTATTCCCTTCGTGTGTTCCCGCGGTCACGCTATCGACCGCCCCTCGGGCTCGCGACCGTCCTGAGAAGGAGATCGTCTACGTCGTCTTGCGGGTGGATATCGCCCTCCGGACGGAGAGCCGCTTCTTGTCGTCGCCGAGATCGACCAGAACCCGGTCGCCGTCGTGGATCTCGCCGGCGAGCAGTGCCCCGGCCAACTGATCCCCGATGGCGGTCTGTACCAAACGCCGCAACGGCCGGGCGCCGTAGACCGGGTCGTACCCGAAGTCGGCGAGCCAGTCCCGGCCCGCGTCGGTGACCTCCAGCAGCAGCCGCCGGTCGGCGAGCCGCTTGGCCAGCCGGTCCAGCTGGATGTCCACGATCGAACGCAGATCCTCGCTGGTCAGGCCGTGGAAGACGACCACGTCGTCGAGCCGGTTGAGGAACTCCGGCTTGAAGTGCCCGCGCACCACCGCCATCACCGCGTCGCTGCGCTGCTCGTCCGAGAGCGTCGGGTCGGCGATCACCTGCGAACCCAGGTTGCTGGTGAGGATGAGGATCGCGTTGCGGAAGTCCACCGTGCGCCCCTGACCGTCGGTCAGCCGGCCGTCGTCGAGCACCTGCAGCAGCACGTCGAACACGTCCGGATGCGCCTTTTCCACCTCATCCATGAGGACGACGGAGTACGGCCGGCGGCGCACCGACTCGGTCAGCTGGCCGCCCTCCTCGTACCCGACGTAGCCGGGCGGGGCACCGAGCAGCCGCGCCACCGAGTGCTTCTCGCCGTACTCGCTCATGTCGATGCGGATCATGGCGCGTTCGTCGTCGAAGAGGAACTCGGCCAGCGCCTTGGCCAGCTCCGTCTTGCCGACGCCGGTGGGCCCCAGGAAGAGGAAGCTGCCGGTGGGGCGGTCCGGGTCGGCGATGCCGGCGCGCGCCCGCCGCACGGCCGACGAGACGGCGGCGACGGCCTCCTTCTGCCCGATCACCCGACCGGTCAGCTGCTCCTCCATGCGCAGCAGCTTGGCGGTCTCGCCCTCCAGCATCCGGCCGGCGGGAATCCCGGTCCAGGACGCCACCACGGCCGCGATGTCGTCGGCGCTGACCTCCTCCTTCAGCATCGCGCCGGCCGCCTGCAGGCTGGTCAGCTCCGCCTGGGCGCGGGTCAGTTCCTGCTCCAGCTCGGGGATGCGGCCGTAGCGCAGCTCGGCGACGCGGGCCAGGTCGATGTCGCGTTCGGCGCGCTCGGCCTCGCCGCGGAGGCGTTCGAGCTCCTCCTTGACGGTGCTGATCCGGCCGATGTGCTCCTTCTCGACGTGCCAGCGCTCGGTCAGGGCGGAGAGCTGCTCCCGGCGCTCCGCCAACTCGGCCTGGAGGCGGCTGAGGCGTTCGGCGCTGCCGGCGTCGGGCTCCTTGGCGAGCGCCATCTCCTCGATCTCCAGGCGGCGCACCACCCGCTCGATCTCGTCGATCTCGGTCGGGCGCGAGTCGATCTCCATGCGCAGCCGCGAGGCGGCCTCGTCGACCAGGTCGATGGCCTTGTCCGGCAGGAAGCGGTCGGTGATGTACCGGTCCGAGAGCGCGGTCGCGGCGACCAGCGCGCCGTCGGTGATCCGCACGCCGTGGTGCACCTCGTAGCGTTCCTTGAGGCCGCGCAGGATGCCGATGGTGTCCTCGACGCTCGGCTCACCCACCACGACGGGCTGGAAGCGGCGCTCCAGCGCGGGGTCCTTCTCGATGTTCTCCCGGTACTCGTCGAGCGTGGTGGCGCCGACCATCCTCAGCTCGCCGCGGGCGAGCATCGGCTTGAGCATGTTGCCGGCGTCCATCGAGCCCTCGCCCTTACCGGCCCCGACCACCGTGTGCAGTTCATCGAGAAACGTGATGATCTGTCCGTCGGAGTTCTTGATTTCCTCGAGAACGCTCTTGAGCCGCTCCTCGAACTGCCCCCGGTACTGGGCACCGGCGACCATCGCCGCCAGGTCCAGCGACACCAGGCGCTTGTCGCGCAGCGACTCGGGCACGTCACCGGCCACGATGCGCTGGGCCAGCCCCTCCACGATGGCGGTCTTGCCCACGCCCGGCTCGCCGATCAGGACGGGATTGTTCTTCGTGCGCCGGCTGAGTACCTGGATGACCCGGCGGATCTCCGAGTCGCGGCCGATCACCGGGTCGATCTTGCCTTCCTTGGCCCGGGCGGTCAGGTCGACGCTGTACTTCTCCAGCGCCTGGTAGGTCTGCTCGGGCTCGTCGCTGGTGACCTTCCGATCGCCGCCCCGGACCTGGGGGAACGCCGCCACGAGCGCCTCCTCCGAGGCACCCGAGCGCTTGAACAGCTCGGCGACCTGCCCACCGGTGCGGGCGAGCCCGACCAGCAGGTGCTCGGTCGAGGTGTACTCGTCCCCGAGCGAACGGGCGACCTGCTCGGCGGCCCCGATCGCGTTGGCGAACTCCCGGGACAACACCGGCTCGGCCACGCTCGAACCGGTGGCCGAGGGCAGCTTGTCGAGGGCGAGGGCGGCGGCGCGGCGCACGTCGGCCTGGTTGGCCCCGACGGCGCGCAGCAGTGCGGTGGCGGTCGAACCACCGGTGTCCAACAGAGCCAGCAGCAGGTGCCAGGGCTCAACGGTGGCGTGTCCGCGCTGCTTGGCCATGGCGACCGCGGAGGTGATCACCTCGCGGCTCTTCCTGGTGAGGCGTTCGGCGTTCATGACTCCCCGATAGGTGAGTGAAGGACGGCGTGGATACGGGTTGAGTCTACCCGGCTCAACTTTCCGCGCCTACTCTCCTTCGAGCACAACGTGGAACCAGGACCGCTCCCCGCCCTGCCCGACACCGAGCCACACCTCGCCCGGCCGGCCGAACGCCTGCACCGTGCCGTCCGCCGCCGCCCGCACCCGCTGCACGTAGCCGCCGAGATCCTTCGGCCACCAGTACCCCGTGTTGGACAGGAACCCGAACCGGCTGCCGGCCATCGCCAGATAACCACGCCCGAGCGCCACCGACGAGGTGCGCTGCGGACCCAGATCACGCGCCTCGCCGACCCCGAACCAGTGCCCGTCGCCGAGCAGCCACACGTTCACGATGCCGGACGGGCCGCCGGTGACCAGCCACAGTTCCGTCCCGTCGGCGGAGACCTCGAGGTCGACACTGGTCGGCGCCGGCGAGGAACCGGGTGGATCGGGCACCGCCTCCCAACTGCGGCCGCCGTCCCGGCTGGTCGCCACGTGCACCCGCCCCTCCTGCACGGACGCCGCCCACCGCTGGCGGGTCGCCGCGGCCGTCGCGCCGGCCCGCACCTGGCCCGGCAGCGCCGCCTGGCCGACCGGCACCTCCACCTCGATCAGCGGCCGGGTCTGACACACGCTGCCGAACGCGCAGTCCGGATCGCTGTCGCGCGCCGCGGCGATCAGTTCCGCCGGCAACTCGGCGACCGCCGTGAACGTCCGGCCGCTGTCGCGCGAGAAGAACCAGCTCCGCGGCCCGGTGTAGATCAGCACGGTGTGCGCGTCGACGGCGTCCATGTGCAGCTCGTCCGCCCAGGCGAACGGCAGCGGCCGCTCCAGCCAGCTCTGCCCGCCGTCGAACGTCACGAACAGCGCGCCCCGGCACCGCTGCCCGCAGTCGGCGAAGAGCGCGAAGCCGGTCTCCGATGACACGAACTCCAGCCCTCGAACCTGCTGACCGGTGAGCACGTCCACTTTGTTGTACCGCTCACCGGTGGGCACCCGCGGCACCGGGGATCCCATCGACGACGGTGCCGGCCGGGGCGGCGGGGTCGGCTCACAACTGCCGCCACCGCTGGCCGCACCGATCAGAAGCAGCACGATGAGCAACGTCGACCGTCTTTGATGCGTGCCCATCGGCGCCCCCGCTGCCAGTGAACACCCGGCGTCGAAGTGCCGTCTACACCACGTCGCGAATAACGGTATGTGATCGGCCGATTTCGGGGTCTTCCGCTCGAGCCCATCGACCGGTTACCGTGACGCCGTTCCACCCCTGGGGCCGGGTATCGGGAGTCGCCGTGAGCGTGCAGCAAGAGTCTTTCCGGGGTTTCGCCAACCCGGTCGATCCGGCGCCCGAGGAGTTGCGGGCGTGGGCCTACCGACCTGACTCCGTTCAGCTCGAGGACATGCCGGTCGACTGGGACCTTCTGGTCTCCAGCGATCGTCTGGTCCCCACGGTGTTCGAGCTGGCGCTGGATCCGGCCTGTCCGGCGCGGCGGTTCGCGCTGCACTCGCTGTACATCTACGCGGCCGACGCCATCCGGACCAACTTCCGGGCGCACCCGAAGCGGAAACTGCGCAAGTTCGTGGAGCTGGCCGAGGAGCAGGGCGACCAGTGGCTCACCACGTGGGCGCACAACGTGCGGCAGCTGCAGAGCGACCCGAGCCGGTTCGACTACCACGACTGGTGCGAGGGCGGGCTCGTTCGCAACCCGCGCCGCATCACCTGACCCCTTCGGGTAGTCGCCTCGGGCACACCGCACGTCACCGCCGCCTCTCGTCGGAGACAGTGACACGCGTCCATGCTCGACGCATGAAGTCACTGACACGCATAGTGATCACACTGGCGGTCGCCGGTTCGACGTTGGCGATCGCCGGCGCACCGGCGCGAGCTGCGTCCTGCACGACGCAGCGTTCCGGCACCAACGGAGCGTCGGCCACCTGCACCTCCGGCACCTACCGGGTCGGCATCGAGTGCGTCGTCCTGAAGCCCGGCGACCCGATCTCCACCATCCACTACGGCCAGTGGAAGACGGGCGGGGTCGCCTCGACGAAGTCCTGCGCCGGCGGCTCGCGCCTGTTCGACTTCTGGGCGGAGGAGGACTAGCCCGTCATACGCGAACGGGTGCGGCCCTGGGGGGACGCACCCGTTCCGCGGCGAACCGCTACCGCTGCCGCCAGACCACGACGGCGCTCTGGCTCAGCGGGACGATCTCCCGCCCGCGCGGGAACCCGGCCGAGCGGGTCTGCTCCAGGAGCTGATGCGCGTGCTCCAGCGCCTGCTCCAGGTCGGCGACCCGCTGCTGCAGCTCGGTCACCCAGTTCTCCAGGTCGATGATCCGCTTGATGCCGGCGAGGTTGACGCCCTCTTCCTGGGACAGGCGCTGGATCTCGCGCAGCAGCGCGACGTCGCGGGCGCTGTACCGGCGGCCGCCGCCCGGCGTGCGCTGCGCCTGGACCAGCCCCAGCCGGTCGTACTGGCGCAGCGTCTGCGGATGCATCCCGGCCATCTTGGCGGCCACCGAGATGATCAGGACCTTGGCCTCGGCCTCGAACTGCGTCACTGGGTCGACCTCCGTCCCGCCGCCCGGCGCAGCTCCGCGTCGATGCGGTCCCGCGACGCACGCGGGATGTGCGCGGCGAACTCCTCCAACGCCTTGCGCGCCTCCGGCGACAACTCCTTCGGCACCTCGACCTCAATGGTGACAAGCAGGTCGCCCGGCGCACCACCCCGGCGCGGCACCCCACGCCCCCGAACCCGCAGCACCCGGCCGGTCGGCGTCCCCGGAGGCACCCGCACGGTCACCTGACCGTCGAGCGTGGGCACGGTCAGGTCCGCGCCCATCGTGGCCTCCACGAACGTCACCGGCAGCGTCAGCGCCAGATCGTGCCCGGTGCGCGTGAACAGGTCGTGCTGCTTGACCCGGATCAGCACGTGCAGGTCGCCGGGGGGCCCACCGCGTTCGCCCGGCTCGCCCTTGCCGGCCAGCCGGATCCGCTGCCCGTCGGCGACCCCCATCGGGATGCGCACGGTCATGGTGCGCACCTTCGAGACGGCGCCGCTGCCCCGGCACTCGGGGCACTTCTCGTCGACGATCGTGCCCACGCCCTGGCAGTCCCGGCACGGGTCGGCCAGCTGGAACGCCCCCTGATTGGAGGTGACCAGGCCGACCCCCTTGCAGGTCGGGCAGGTGCGCGGCTCGGTGCCCGGCTTGGCCCCGGAACCCTTGCACACCTCGCACTGCCCCGGCGCCCGGATGGTCAGCGGCAGCGTGGTGCCCTGCACGGCCTCGACGAAGTCGAGCGTCAGCTCCGCTTCGACGTCCCGTCCGCGGTTGCGCCGTCCGTCCGCCTGCTGGCCGCCCGCCTGGAAGAACGAGCTGAACAGGTCGGAGATCCCGCCGCCGAACCGCCCGCCTGCCGCGGTGCCCGCACCGGGAGCCGGCCCCCGGTTGGCGAACAGGTCGCCGAGGTCGAACGGCACGCCTCCGCCGCCACCCCCGCCGGTGCGCGGGTTGCGCCGGAACGCACCCGAGCCGAACAGCGCGCGGGTCTCGTCGTACTCCTTGCGCTTGGCCGGGTCGGAGAGCACGGCGTTGGCCTCGGAGACGTCCTTGAACTTCGCCTCCGCGGCCTTGTCGCCGGGGTTGTGGTCCGGGTGCGACTCCCGGGCCAGCTTCCGGTAGGCCTTCTTGATCTCGTCGGTGGAGGCGGATCGGCCGATCCCCAGCACCTTGTAGTAGTCCTTCTCCAACCAGTCCTTGGAGCTCACCGTCCGCCTCCCCTCCGCTTACTCAGGATCCGCCACGCCGACCAGGGCCGGTCGGAGCAGCCGTTCGCCCAGCAGGTAGCCGCGGCGCATAACCGTGACGCACGTCGGCTCCGTCACGTCGGCGGAGGTCGAGTGCGCGACCGCCTCGTGCCGGGTCGGGTCGAACGGGTCGCCCTCCTCGCCGAAGGGCGTGAGGCCGAACTTCCCCACCGCCGCGACCAGCTGGTCGGCCACCGCCGCGAAGGGACCCGTGAGGTCGCCGTGGTCGCGTGCCCGATCCAGATCATCGAGAACGGGCAGGAGCGCCGCGAGCACGTTGCCGCTGGCCTGTTCGACCACCAGCGCCTTGTCCCGCTCGACCCGCTTGCGGTAGTTGGCGTACTCGGCCGTGATGCGCTGGAGGTCCTTGGTGCGCTCCTCCAACTGGGTGCGCACCTTGGCCAGTTCGGCCGGGCCGTCCTTCTCCGCGGCCGGCGCCGCCTCGGGCTCGGCCTCCTTCGCTTCCTTCTCCGCGGGGTCCGTCACGGAGTCGGCGGACTCCGTGACGTCCTTGGCGTCCGCGTCGACCTCGTCGGCCTTCGCGGCGTCGTCGGTCACGCCCTTGTCGGCGTCACGCGGCGCGTCGGTCACTTCTTGTCGTCCTCGTCAATGATCTCGGCGTCGACCACGTCGTCGGCGGCGTCCGTCTTGGTGAACGACGGGCCGCCGCCCGCCGCGTCACCGGCGCCACCGTCGAAGGGACCGCCGCCCGGCGTCTCACCCGCACCGGTCGCCTGCGCCTGCTGGTACAGCGCGCTGCCGGCGGCCTGCGAGACGGCCACGAGCTTCTCGTGCGCGTCCTTGATCTTCTCGGTGTCGGTGCCGCCGAGCGCGGAGCGCAGGTCGCCGAGCGCGTCCTGGATCTCGCCCTTGTTCTGGTCCGGGATCTTGTCGCCGTTCTCCGCGAGGAACTTCTCGGTCTGCCACTGCAGCGCCTCGGCGAGGTTACGGGTCTCCGCCTCCTCCTTGCGCCGCTTGTCCTCGTCGGCGTGGTCCTGGGCGTCGCGCATCATGCGCTCGATGTCGTCCTTGGGCAGCGCGGAACCGCCCGTGATCGTCATCGACTGCTCCTTGCCGGTGCCGAGGTCCTTCGCACCGACGTGCACGATGCCGTTGGCGTCGATGTCGAACGTGACCTCGATCTGCGGCACGCCACGCGGCGCCGGCGGGATGCCGGTCAGCTCGAACGTCCCGAGCTTCTTGTTGTACGCCGCCATCTCGCGCTCGCCCTGGTACACCTGGATCAGCACGGAGGGCTGGTTGTCGTCGGCGGTGGTGTAGACCTCGGACCGCTTGGTCGGGATGGTCGTGTTGCGCTCGACGAGCTTGTGCATGATGCCGCCCTTGGTCTCGATGCCCAGGGACAGCGGGGTCACGTCGAGGAGCAGAACGTCCTTGACCTCACCCTTGAGCACACCGGCCTGCAGCGCGGCGCCCACGGCGACGACCTCGTCCGGGTTGACGCCCTTGTTGGGCTCCTTGCCACCGGTGAGCGTCTTGACCAGGTCGGTGACGGCCGGCATGCGGGTCGAACCACCGACGAGGATCACGTGGTCCACGTCGCTGACCTTGATCCCGGCGTCCTTCACGGCCTGCTCGAACGGGCCCTTGCAGCGGTCCAGCAGGTCCTGCGTCATCCGCTGGAACTCGGCCCGCGAGATGCTCACGTCCAGGTGCAGCGGGCCGGAGGCCGACGCGGTGATGTAGGGCAGGTTGATGGTGGTGTTGGAGGCGGCGGAGAGTTCGATCTTCGCCTTCTCGGCGGCTTCCTTGAGCCGCTGCATCGCCATCTTGTCCTGCGCGAGGTCGATCCCGTGCTGCCCGCGGAACGTCTTCACCAGGTGGTCGATGATGCGCTGGTCCCAGTCGTCACCACCGAGGTGGTTGTCACCGGAGGTCGACTTGACCTCGATGACGCCCTCGCCCAGCTCCAGCAGCGACACGTCGAACGTGCCGCCACCGAGGTCGAAGACCAGGACGGTCTCCTCCTTGGAGCCCTTGTCGAGCCCGTAGGCCAGGGCGGCCGCGGTGGGCTCGTTGACGATGCGGGAGACGGAGAAGCCCGCGATCTCGCCGGCCTCCTTGGTGGCCTGCCGCTGGGCGTCGTTGAAGTACGCGGGAACGGTGATGACGGCGTCGCTGATGGTCTCGCCGAGGTACGCCTCCGCGTCGCGCTTGAGCTTCATCAGCACGCGCGCCGAGATCTCCTGCGGGGAGTAGCCCTTGCTGTCGATGTCGATGGACCACTTGGTGCCCATCTCCCGCTTGACCGAACGGATGGTCCGGTCCGGGTTGGTCACCGCCTGCCGCTTGGCCACCTCGCCGACGAGCACTTCGCCGTTGCGCGCGAACGCGACGATCGACGGCGTCGTGCGGGCGCCCTCGGCGTTGGCGATGACGGTGGGTTCGCCACCTTCGAGAACGGCGACCACCGAGTTGGTGGTCCCCAGGTCGATGCCGACCGCACGTGCCATGGTGGTGTTCCTCCGGATTGGCTATGCATGGAGAGTTGAGTCTGACGGGCTCAAGGTTAGAAGTTGAGTCTGCCAGGCGCAAGTATGCCCGACCGCGGGTTGGACTGTCGCGTTCGGCACTGATCAGGCACCCTTTACACCGTGACCTCACAGAGCGACCCTTCGCAGCCACCGGGCGAGTCCGGGCGGGCGCGGGCGCTCACCCCGGTTCCCCTGGCCAGGCGCACCAACAAGCCCAGCGAGCCGGGGCCGCCGGGGCCGCAGCCGACGCCCCGACCGGAGTCCGAAACACCGGCGGTCCCATCGTCGGTGACCGAACCGTTACCTACCCGGACGCCGCGCGAAGAGGCCGCGCCGGACATCCCTTCGGACGCTCCTGCGCCCGCTCCCGCCGAGGCCGCGGCGGGGCCCCAGCCCGACGGGCCGGCGCCCACCGAGCCGACATCCACGGAGACGCCCGCCGAGCCGACCGACGAAGCGCCGTCGGCCGTCGACCTGCCACCGACCGACGAAGCCGATCAGACGGAGCCGCCGGGCGAGCCCGCGCCGCCGCCGCAGCACGAGCCGGGGGACGGGGCTGCGGCGGAGCCGGAGACACCCGCCGTGCAGGAGCCGGACGTTCAGCAGGTGCGGCTCACCCTTCCCGAGATCCCCGCGGAGACGGATAGCGGGGCGGGGCCGGAGGCCAGGGCCGACGAATCGGCCAACCCGTTCTTCGCCCCGGCGTACGACCCGACGTTCATGCGGGAGGAGCCGCTGTTCCTGCCCGCCGACCAGCCGGATCCCTCCCTGCGCGGTGGCGCCCGCAGCCGCCTCGCCGCCGCACCCGCCGCACCGGAGAGGCCGGCCCGGGAGACGCCGCTCCCGGAGAAGCCGCTCCAGAAAAAACCGAAGCAGCAGCCGGACATCACCGCCGGCGGGGTGCCGTTCCTGATGCAGGCGCTCGGGCGGCTGCGGGACGTGCTCGTCTCGACCAGGTACACCCTGCGCACCCCGAGCGCGGAAAGGGCCACCGCGGACGCGGCCGCCACCCTGGCCCAGCTCGACGACTACCTGCTGCCCCGGCTGAGCCGGCTCGACGCGCCGCTGCTCGTGGGGGTCGGCGGTTCGACCGGTGCGGGCAAGTCGACGCTGGTCAACAGCCTGGTGCGGGCGCCGGTGAGCACACCGGGCGTGCTGCGGCCGACGACCCGGGCGCCCGTTCTGGTGTGCAACCCGACGGACTCGTCGTGGTTCTCCGCCAATCAGCTCCTGCCGGGGCTCACCCGCACCGCGAGCCCGAGCAACGACCCGGAGTCGATGCAGGTGGTGACCGCGCCGGGAATGACGCCGGGGCTGGCGTTCCTGGACGCGCCCGACATCGACTCGGTGGTGGAGGCCAACCGGGCACTCGCCGGGCAACTGCTCGCCGCCGCCGACCTCTGGCTGTTCGTGACGACGGCCGCGCGCTATGCGGACGCGGTGCCGTGGGGGCTGCTGCGCACCGCCCGGGAGCGCGGCACCGTCGTGGCCCTGGTCCTGGACCGGGTTCCGCCGGGGGCCGCGGACGAGATCGGGCCGCACCTCATGGGCATGTTGCGGGAGCACGGCCTGGCGAGCGCCCCGCTGTTCGTCCTGCCCGAGACCTCCCTCGACGGTCAGGGCCTTCTGGCGGAACGGGTTGTGCTCCCCCTGCGGGCCTGGTTCGACAAGCTGGCGAGTTCGGCGGCTGCGCGTTCGGCCGTGGTGCGGCAGACCGTCGGCGGGGCGGTCGACGCCCTGCAGCCGACCGTCGGGCGCCTGTCGGCCGCGGCCGAGGACCAGGTGAGCGCGGTGCAGGCGCTGGACGAGGCGGTGCGCACGGCGTACCGGGAGGCGTACCAGGCCGTCGAGAAGGGCATGCGCGACGGCGTGCTGCTGCGCGGGGAGGTGCTCGCCCGCTGGCAGGAACTGGTCGGCACCGGCGACCTCATGCGTGCGCTGCAGGCGCGGATCGGCCACGCGCGGGACCGGGTGGTGGCCGCGCTGACCGGGCGACCGGCGCCGGGGAAGCAGTTCCAGGCGGCGCTGGAGTCGGGCGTGGTGACGCTGATCCGCAGCGCCGGTGCCGACGCGGCCGAACGCACGGCCGCCGCCTGGCGGGCCCACCCGGCCGGCAAGGAGCTGGTGACGGCCGAACTGGCGTTCCCCTCGCCGGAGCTGGGCGAACGCGCCGAACGGCTGGTCCGCGACTGGCAGCGCGGCGTGCTGGACCTGGTGCGCGAGGAGGCGCAGGGCAAGCTGGCCCTGGCCAAGGCGAGCGCCTACGCCGTGAACGCCACCGGGCTGCTGGTGATGGTGAGCGTCTTCGCGGCGACGGCGTTCATCCCGACCGGGGCCGAGGTGGCGACCGCGGCCGGCACGACGATCGCGGCGCAGAAGGTGCTGGAGGCGATCTTCGGCGATCAGGCGGTGCGTTCCCTGGCGGAACGGGCGCGCACGGATCTGCTCAAGCGCGTCCGCACCGCCCTGAACGCCGAGGCGGACCGGTTCGACGCGGTGCGCGCCTCGACCGGGGTCGACCTCGGCTCTGCGCAACGGCTGCGCGACGCGGCCGCCGCCGTGGCGACCGCCCGCCGGGTCACCGACCTTCCGGCGCACGCGACCCAGGAGCTGCCCCGCCTCGCGCTGAACGGCGCCACCCGGCCGCCGACGGAGGAGCCCACGTGACGCTCACGACCAGCCCGTCCCGCGTCAACGCCGACGATCTCGTCAGCCGGGTCGAGGCGCTGAACGCGTTCCTGCAGACGGTCACCGGTGCCGTGCCGGAGGCGACGCTCGGCAAGGCCCGCGAGGTGGTGACGAAGGCCGGCAAGCGGCTCGCGCTGTCCCGGGACCACACCGTCGTGGCGCTCGCCGGGGCGACCGGCAGCGGCAAGTCCAGCCTGTTCAACGCCATCGCGAAGCTCCAGCTCTCGCAGGTGGGGGTGCGCCGGCCGACGACCGGTCTGGCACACGTCTGCGTCTGGGGACCGGACCGGGCCAAGCCGCTGCTGGACTGGCTGGGCGTGCCGTCGGGGCGCCGGTTCAGCCGGGAGAGCGCGCTCGACGGCGACGACGAGGCCGCCCTGCGCGGGATGGTGCTGGTCGACCTGCCGGACTTCGACTCGGTGCACGAGTCGCACCGCGCCGAGGTGGACCGCCTGCTCGAACTGGTCGACCTGGTGGTGTGGGTGCTCGACCCGCAGAAGTACGCCGACAAGGTGGTGCACGAGCAGTACCTGAGCCGGTTCACCCGGCACCGCGACATCACCGTGGTCGTGCTCAACCAGGCCGACCTGCTCGGTCAGACCGACGCCGAACGCGTCGTCGCCGACCTGCGCCGGCTGCTCGACGCGGACGGGCTGGTGGACGTTCCGGTGGTGATCACGTCTGCGGTGACGGCGCCGGGGACAGGTGCCCTGCGCCATGCGCTGGAGTACGGCGTGTCGAGCCGGCAGGGCCTGCTGCGCCGGTTGACCGCCGACGTGAAGGCCGTCGCGGAGGACCTCGCGCCGCTGGTGTCGGTGGAGGCGGGCGAGGCCGCGCTGGACCGGGACACGGTGCGCCGGCTGAGCGACGCGCTCGCCGACGCCGCCGGTGTGCCGGCCGTCGTGGAGGCCACCGAGCAGGCCTACCTGCACCGGGCGGGCCGGGCGATGGGCTGGCCGCTGGTGCGCTGGTTCCGGCGGATGCGGCCGGATCCGCTGCGGCGGCTGCACCTCGGGGGAGCGGGGCAGGCGGAGGTGGTGCCGGCGAGTTCGCTGCCGACGTCGACCGCCGCCGAGAAGGCCGCCGTGGCGCTCGCCGGGCGGGCCGTGGCGGACCGGGCGGTGAGCACGCACGGCTCCGGCGGCGTGCGCGCGCTTCCCGAGCCGTGGCCGGCCGCGTTGCTGGCGGCGGCGCGCTCGAAGCTGCACGACGTTCCCGACGCGCTCGACGTCGCGATCACCCGGACGGATCTCGGGTTGGCCGAACACCGGCTCTGGTGGCGGGTGGTGGGCATCGTCCAGTGGGTGGCGGCGGCGGTCGCGCTGGTCGGGCTCGCCTGGCTCGGGGTGCGGCTGTTGTGGCTGGTGCTGGGGCTGCCGGACCTGCCGGCGCCCACGTACGGCGGCATCCCGCTGCCGACCGCGATGCTCGCCGGTGGCCTGCTGTTCGGGTTGCTGCTGTCCGTGGTGGTCCGCCCGCTGATCACCATCGGCGCCCGCCGGGCCCGTCGCAGCGCCGACAAGAAGCTGCGCAACGCCGTCGCCAACGTGGCCGCCGAGATGATCGTCGAACCGGTGCGCGCGGTGCTGGGTTCCTACGGGCGGGCGCGGGAGACCCTCGCCCTGGTGCGGAAGAACTGAATGGACCTGCCCTACCTGCGGGAACACCCCGAGCATCTGCCGGCGTTCCTGACCCATCAGCGGCTGCGCGAGACACCCGTCTCCGGCGGCTCGATCTGTGTGGCGCAGCGGCTGACCCTGGAGGACGGCGCGTCGGTCTTCGCGAAGTCGCTGACCGGTGCGCCCGACGGCTTCTTCGCGGCCGAGGCCGCCGGGTTGCGGTGGCTCCGCGAGGCTCAGGCCGTTCCCGTGCCGGAAGTTTTGGTGGAACTGCCGGAGCTGTTGGCGCTCGAATGGATCGAGCCCGACGAGCCGTCGAAGCCCGCGGCGGAGCGCTTCGGGCGCGACCTGGCCGACCTGCACCGGGCCGGGGCCGACGCGTTCGGCGCGCCCTGGCCGGGGTTCATCGGGCGGCTGCCGTTGGACAACGCGGCCGGCGACGCGCGGTGGGCGGAGTGGTTCGTGGCGCGGCGGCTGGCGCCGTTCGTGAAGCTGTCGGTCGACCGGGGCGCGATCTCGGCCGCCGACGCCGCGGTGCTGGACCGGGCGCTGGAGCGGATCCCGGCCCTCGGCGGCGACGAGCCGCCGGCGCGCATCCACGGTGACCTGTGGTCGGGCAACGTCGTGTGGGCCGCCGACCGCGTGTGGCTGGTGGACCCGGCCGCCCACGGCGGTCACCGCGAGACCGACCTCGCGCTTCTCGCACTTTTCGGTGGAACGCCTCTGCTGGAACGCGTCATCGCCGCCTACGACGAGGCGTGGCCGCTGGCCGACGGCTGGCGCACCCGGGTCCCGGCGCACCAGCTGTACCTGCTGCTGGTGCACACCGCGCTCTTCGGCGGCGGCTACCGGGACGCCGTGATGCGGGCCGGGCGGGCACTCCTGTGAGCACCCGCCCGGGCCCCTGTTACCAGCGGTTCTTCGGCAGCGACGGCGCCGTGGCGCCGCGCGCGTGCGGTTCGAAGACCGGCTCGACGGCCGGGCAGCTCGCGCCACGCGGCGGCAGCTTGCCGGTGATCAGGAACGCGTCCGTCTTGCCGGAGACGCAGGTGCTCTTCTCGTAGGCGTAGTGCCCCCAGCCGTCGTAGCGAAGCAACGGCGCCTTCGCCTGGGACGCGGCGGCGGTCGCCCACTGCCACGGGGTCGCCGGGTCGTACCGAGAGTTGACCATCAGGAGCGAGTCGACGCCGCGGATCTTCAGGTCGTGCTGCGGGTTGCGGACCCTGTTCTCCAGGCCGATGCAGCCGAGCGTGGCGCCCCAGCCGAGCGGCGACACCTGCATGTCCGGCGCCACCAGGGTCTGCGACGCGATGCGCATGGCCTTCAGTTCGGCGTAGTTGCGCACCGGCAGCGCCCAGTCCTCGCAGAACACGGCGGTGAACGGGTCGGTGACCAGTTCCTGCACGGTCGGGCCCTCGAACGCGCCGGCCGGCAGTTGCGCGGTGGCGCCGTTGCCGGCCTTCTCCAGGGTGTCCATCAGCTCGGTGACGTAGTCCCAGTTGGGGCCGTAGAACGAGCCGTTGAGCTCGCTCAGGTAGCGCAGCGGCGTCACGACCCAGGTGCTGCCGTCGGGCAGCTCGAAGACCAGTTCGCCCGCCTCGGCCTTCTTGAGGATCTCGTGGTGGATCGCCCGCACGTCACGGCCGTGCTGGATGCACAGCGTGCTGCGTCGACACCAGGCGACGAACTGGTCGAAGTTCTCCTGCGCGGCGCGGCTCTCCGTGCTGACGAAGCCCCACGTGGTCTTCAGGCTGTGGTCCATGTTGCTGTCGAGCACGAAGCGGCCCACCCGCTGCGGGAACAGCTCGGCGTAGGCCGTGCCCATCAGCGTTCCGTAGGAGATGCCCAGGTAGTTGAGCTTCTTGTCGCCGAGGCCGGCGCGGATCGCGTCCATGTCGCGGGCCACGCTGTTGGTGTCCACGAAGTCGTACAGCGGTCCGGTGTTGCGCCGGCAGTTCTCCACCCAGGCGCGGTTGAACGCCTTCAGCTCGTCGAACTGCGCCTGATTGGTCGGCTCCTCGAAGGCCGGGAACGGCTGGTCCTCGCACTGCACCGGGTGGCTGTTGCCGACCCCGCGCGGGTCGAACCCGACGAGGTCGTAGTGCCGCTGCAGTTCCTTGGTGAAGATGTCCCCGGTCTGCTTGATCAGCTCGGCGCCGGGACCGCCCGGACCGCCAGGGTCCATGACCAGGGTGCCCACCCGGGCGGCCGGGTCGAGCGCCTTGCGCCTGGCCAGCGCGATCTGGATGGTGGGGCCGTTCTTCCGGCTCCAGTCGATCGGAACGGTGACGGTGCCGCAGTCGGCTTCCGGAGCGTCCACGCACGGCGCCCACGCGATCGGCGGGACCGCGCCGGCCCCGTCGGGTGCCGGTGCCGCCTTCGCGACCCCGGGCAGCAGGCCCACCAGCGTGACGGCGCCGGCGAACGCGACGGTGACGCGTCTGCCTGTTCGGTTCACGTAGCCTCCCCCTAGTTCATCAACGAACTTGACTGGGGAAAACCTTGGTACATCGATGCACATCACGCATCCCCCTCAGGAGGCACGGGCACCCTTAGGGATCCGGGTAGGGTTGGCTGATGACGGTGCGGGCACTGACCGACCGCTACGGTCGGGTCGCCACCGACCTGCGCGTGTCGTTGATCGACAAGTGCAATCTGCGCTGCACCTACTGCATGCCGGCCGAGGGCCTGACCTGGCTGCCGAGCGAACGACTCCTCACCGACGACGAGGTCGTTCGCCTCGTGCGCATCGCGGTCACCCGGCTCGGGGTCGATGAGATCCGGTTCACCGGCGGGGAGCCGCTGCTGCGGCCCGGACTCGTCGGGATCGTCGCCGCGACGGCGGCCCTCGATCCACGCCCACAGATCTCGCTCACCACCAACGGCATCGGCCTCACCAGGCACGCGTCGCCGTTGCGGGAGGCCGGGCTGGACCGGATCAACGTCTCGCTGGACACCCTGGAGCCCGAACGCTTCTTCGAGCTGACCCGCCGTCGCCGACTGACGGAGGTGCTCGACGGGCTCGATGCGGCACGGGCCGCCGGGCTCGGGCCGATCAAGCTCAACACCGTGCTGATGCGCGGGGTCAACGACGACGAGGCCGTTCCGCTGCTGCGTTTTGCGCTGGCCCAGGGCTACGAGCTGCGGTTCATCGAACAGATGCCGCTCGACGCCGGGCACGTGTGGCGGCGGGACACCATGGTCACGGCCGCGGAGATCCTGGCGGCTCTGCGCACGACGTTCCACGTGGAACCGGACCCGGAGCATCGCGGCGCCGCACCCGCCGAGACGTGGCTGGTGGACGGCGGACCGGCGAAGGTCGGGGTGATCGCGAGCGTGACCCGCCCCTTCTGCGGCGCCTGCGACCGGACCCGGCTCACCGCCGACGGCGCCGTGCGCTCGTGCCTGTTCAGCCGCACCGAGACCGACCTGCGCGGGCTCCTGCGCGACGGCTCCTCCGACGACGCGATCGCCGACGCGTGGGCCGGGGCGATGGCCGCCAAGCTGCCCGGGCACGGGATCGACGATCCGTCGTTCCTGCAGCCGAGCCGGCCGATGTCGGCGATCGGGGGCTGACATGGTGCTGGTGCGTTACTTCGCCGCCGCGCGCGCCGCGGCCGGGGTCACCGAGGAGAAGATCGAGGCGGACTCGCTCGGCGCCGTGGTCGAGGCCGTCGTTTCACTTCACGGGGAACGCCTCGCGCGGGTCCTCACCGCATGTAGCTTCCTGGTCGACGGCCTCTCCAGCCGTGACCTCGCCGCTCCGTTGCAGCCGGGGGCGACCGTCGACGTGCTGCCCCCGTTCGCCGGAGGATGATCATCGTAGTGTTCTTCGTGGTGCTGTTCGCCGTTCTCGGACTGCTCCACCTGTACCTGTGGAAACGGCTCGTCAAGGACACGTTCGTCAGTCGCCGGCGGCGACGCGTGGGCGGGTGGGTGACGGTCGCGCTCGCCGTGATGACGGTCGGCACGTTGATCGCCACCCGGTCGGCGCCGATCTCCGTGTCCCGGTGGATCGCGTGGCCGGGGTACGTGTGGCTCGCGATCATGTTCTACCTGTTCGTGATCCTGCTGGTGTTGGAGATTCCGCGGCTGGTGCTGCGGCTGACCTGGGCGCGCGGGGGCGCGGATCCCTCGGCGCCCGCGGTGTCGGCGGCGGCCGGGTCGGTCGGGGTCTCCCGGGACGACGACGCGGCCTCTTCCTCCTCCCCCGCCTCCTCGGACGACCCGGCCAGCGGTGTTGTCGGCCGGGACGTCGGCGTCGACGCGGTCGCATCGCCGGGTGCTGCCGGGCCGGCCGGGACCGGCGCCGCGGCTCCGGATACCGACGGGGCGGCGCCCAACCCGTCGCGGCGGCTGCTACTCGCCCGCGGTCTGGCCGTCGCGGCCGGCGTGACCTCCGTGGCGACGGTCGGCTACGGCATGACCCAGGCCCTCGGCGGCCCGCAGCTCGACCGGGTGCGCGTCCCGCTGGCCAGACTCCCCCGCGGCATGGACGGCTTCCGCATCGCCGTCGTCTCCGACATCCACCTCGGCCCGCTGGCCGGCCGGGCGCACACGACCCGGATCGTCGACGCCATCAACGGCACCGACCCGGACCTCATCGCGATCGTCGGCGACCTGGTCGACGGCAGCGTCGAGGAACTCGGTGCCGCCGCCGAACCGCTCGCCCGGCTGCGCGCCACGCACGGCAGCTTCTACGTGACCGGCAACCACGAGTACTACTCCGGCTATGAGCAGTGGATCGACGAGGCCGCCGAGTTGGGCCTGCGCCCCCTGCAGAACGAACGCGTCGAGATCGACGGCCTCGACCTCGCCGGCGTCAACGACGTCACCGGCGACGCCTTCGCGCACGGCCCCGACTTCGAGAAGACGCTCGGCGACCGGGACCGCGACAAGGCGGTCGTGCTCCTCGCCCACCAGCCGGTGGTGGCCGAGGACGCGGCCCGGTACGGCGTCGACCTGCAGCTGTCGGGCCATACGCACGGCGGGCAGATCCAGCCGTTCGGGGCGCTGGTGGCCGTGGAGCAGCCGATCGTGTCCGGGCTCGGGACTGTCGACGGCACCAAGGTCTACGTGACGAACGGCGCCGGGTTCTGGGGGCCGCCGGTGCGAGTGGGAGCGCCGCCCCAGGTCTCCGTGATCGAACTCCGCACCACCTGACCGGCCCGCGCCGGCCCTCAGTCGAGCAGGTAGGGGCCCTGGGTGACGGCCAGTCGGGCACGGCGCATGCCACTGCGGTAGGCGATGGCCCAGCCGTCGTCGCCCTGGGGCAGCTGAGCGATGTCCGCGTCGGCGACGGCGATCTCCCGGTCGACGTCGGCGAGCACGCGGCGCCGTTCGGCCCGGCGGGCGTCCTCCACCCAGGAGGCGAGGATCAGGATCGCGCGCGGGTTCATCCGCCAGGCGAGGACAGCGTCGCGCTTGTCGTAGACGGTGGTGACGTCGCGCATCGCGTGGGCGAGCACCTCCGCCGCACCGGCCTCGGAGATCGGCGGCCTCTTCGTGGTCGTCATGCCGAGCGATCGTGGCGGATATCGGGCCGCCGGCGCAGGTGCCACGGTGGGGACATCCGCTGTCACCTTCCGCTGTCCTGCGCCGCGCGCGAGACTGGGCCGCATGGGCGACGACCGGCCCCCGTGGGCCCGACGGCTACGCGCGGAACGCCTCGCCCGAAGCTGGTCACAGGCCGACGTGGTGCGTGCGCTGGCCGCCCACGGAAATCTCGCCGGCCACGACTCGCTCGTGCGCCAGTGGAAGCGCTGGGAGTCCGGCGAGGTGCACCCGGGTCCGTTCCACCAGCGGATCATCGCGCGGACCTTCGGGACCGCCACGGCCGTGATCTTCCCGCCCGAGCGCGATGACCCCCGTCCGACGGCCGACGCCGAGCTGTCCACGGTCGAGGTCCTCGAACGCATCCGCGCCTCCGCCGTCGACCAGGCGACCATCGACGCGCTGCGGCACACGGTGCAGCGGCTCAGCCGCGAGTACTCGCACGCCTCCCCGGCGCCGCTCCGCGACGAGGCCCAGCGCTGGCTGTCCCGCTTGACCGGATTGCTCGACCGGCGACTCAGCCTCGCCCAACACCGGGAGGTGCTCGTTCTCGCCGGGCGGCTGGCGCTGCTGGTGGGCTGCGTCGAGTACGACCTGGACCGGCGCGCCGACGCGGAGGCGACCCGCCGTGCCGCGCACTCGCTCGGCAAGGAGGCCGGGAGCGCGGATGTGGTCGGCTGGGCGCACGAGATGAGTGCCTGGTTCGCGCTGACCCAGGATCGCTGCCGCGCGGCGATCGCCGCTACCGATGCCGGCCTCGACGCCGTCGACCTCTCGCACAGCGTCGGGGTGCAACTGCTGGCGCAGCGTGCCCGGGCGTGGGCCCGCCTCGGCGACCGGCGCGAGGTCGAGATCTCCCTGGATCGCGGCCGGGCGCTGCTGGACTCGCTGCCCTACCCCGAGGACGTCGACGATCACTTCGTCGTGGACCCCGCCAAGTGGGACTTCTACATCACCGACTGCTATCGCGATCTCGGCGAGGACACGCTTGCCGCCATGTACGCCCACGAGGTGCTGCGCACGTCGACCGATCCGACGGGTGCGCTGATCAAACCGATGCGCGCGGCGGAGGCACGTATCACGCTCGGCGTCGTGGCCGCGCGGGCCGGTGAACTGGAGGAGGCGCTCGCCGAGGGCGAACGGGCGCTGTCGCACGGCCGCCGTTCGTTGCCGGGCCTGCTGATGCGATCCCGCACGCTGGCCGCCGCGCTGCGTAAGCGCTTCCCGGGAGAGCGTGCCGTGGACGAATTCACGGAGCGGCTGCGCGCGCTCGCGTCCTGACCGACGGATGATCGTGGATCTTGGTGCACGAGGGTTGATCCACTGCGCCGGAGGCAGCACTGGTGCTCCACGATCCACGATCTTCACCCTGGGGAGCACGCCCCGACCGGCGTGGCGGTGTCGGCCGCCGGGACGCGGGCGTGACATCATGCGCTGTGCCTCCGGACAGCGTCGGAACTTTCGTTGCGGACCTGCACATCCACTCGAAGTACTCGCGCGCGTGCAGTCGCGATCTCGACCTGGACAACCTGACCTGGTGGGCCAGGCGCAAGGGCATCACCCTGCTGGGCACCGGCGACTTCACGCATCCGGCGTGGTTCGACCATCTGCGGGATGCGCTCGTGCCGGCCGAGCCCGGCCTGTATCAGCTCGCCCCGGAACGCGCCGAGGCGATCGCCCGCAAGCTGCCGCCGGTCCTGGCGAGCGCGGATCAGCCGGTGCGGTTCCAGCTGTCGGTGGAGATCTCCACGATCTACAAGCGTGGCGACAAGACGCGCAAGGTGCACCACCTGATCTACCTGCCGGACTTCGAGGCGGTGCAGCGGTTCAACACGGCGTTGGGGCGGATCGGCAATCTCGGCTCCGACGGGCGGCCGATCCTCGGGCTGGACTCGCGGGACCTGCTGGAGATCACGCTGGAGGCGAGCCCGGACGGGTACCTGGTGCCGGCGCACATCTGGACGCCGTGGTTCAGCGCGCTCGGTTCGAAGTCGGGTTTCGACGCCATCGCCGACTGCTACGCCGACCTGGCCCACCACATCTTCGCCGTCGAGACGGGCCTCTCCTCCGACCCGGAGATGAACTGGCGGGTCTCCTCGCTCGACAACTACCGCCTGGTGTCGAACTCCGACGCGCACTCGCCGCCGGCCCTGGCCCGCGAGGCGACGCTGTTCAGTACCGCGCTGGACTACTTCGCCGTGCGCGAGGCGATGCGCACCGGCGAGGGACTCAGCGGCACGATCGAGTTCTTCCCCGAGGAGGGGAAGTACCACGCGGACGGGCACCGCGCCTGCGACGTCAACTGGCAGCCGGCGCAGACCCGCGAGGCACAGGGGCGCTGCCCGGTCTGCGGCAAGCCGCTGACGGTGGGCGTTCTGCACCGGGTGGAGGAGTTGGCGGACCGGCCGGAGGGCTACGAACCCCAGGGAGCCCCGGACGTCACGCACCTGATCCAGCTGGCCGAGATCCTCGGCGAGGTCAACCGGGTCGGGCCGAAGTCGAAGACGGTCGAGACGCAGCTGCGTTCGATGGTGTCGACGCTCGGCCCCGAGCTGGGGATCCTGCGCGACGTGCCGCTCGACGACGTGACCCGCGCCGGCGGCGAACTCGTCGGCGAGGCCATCGGCCGGTTGCGTCGCCGCGAGGTGCACCGCGTCCCCGGATACGACGGCGAGTACGGGGTCATCCGCCTGTTCGAGGACGCCGAACTGCGCACCGACGGCGCGGACACGCTGTTCGACGTGGCGCCGGTGCCGAAGCAGCGCACGGCCGAACCCAAGCCGAAGGCGCCCCGCGTGAAGGCCGAGCCGCCCGCGCCGCCTCCCCCGCCGCCGCCCGCCGTCTCCCCGCACCGGGAGTGGGAGCCCATGCTGGCCGGCATGGAGGAGGTCGGCACCGGGCTGCTCGACCGGCTGGACGCGTTGCAGCGGGTCGCGGCGGCCGCGCCCGGTGGGCCGGTGCTGATCGTGGCCGGCCCCGGGACGGGCAAGACGCGCACGCTGACCCACCGGGTGGCGTACGTCTGCGCCGAGCTGGGCGTCTACCCCGAACGCTGCCTCGCGATCACGTTCACCCGCCGGGCCGCGGAGGAGCTGCGCGAACGCCTCGACGGCCTGCTCGGTCCGGTGAGCGCCGACGTGACCGTGGCGACGTTCCACAGCCTGGGCCTGTCGATCCTGCGGGAGAACGCCGCCGCCGTGGGCCTGTCGCCGGAGTTCCGCATCGCGGAGGAGTCGGAGCGGATCACGGCGCTGATCGAGTCCGGCGCCGCGAGCACCGAACGCGAGGCCCGCAAGCTGATCACCAACGGCGTCCCGGGTGAGCACACAGCCGCGTACGCGAAGGCGATGCGGGCCCGCGATCTGGTGGATCTCGACGAGCTGCTGACGCTCCCGGTGGCGCTGCTGCGCGACGACCGGAAGGCGAAGCAGCGCTACCGCGAGCGCTTCGAGTGGATCTTCGTCGACGAGTACCAGGACGTCGACCCCGTGCAGTACGAACTGCTGCGCCTGCTCTGCCCGCCGGACGGCAACCTGACCGCGATCGGGGACCCGGACCAGGCGATCTACTCGTTCCGCGGTGCCGACGTCGGCTACTTCCTGCGCTTCTCGCAGGACTTCGAGGACGCCCGCACGGTGCGCCTGACCAGGAACTACCGCTCGTCCGCGCCGATCCTCGCCGCGGCCGTCCAGGCGATCGCCCCGTCGTCACTGGTGCCGGGGCGGCGCCTCGACCCCGCCCGGGTCGACCCCGAGGCGCCCCAGATCGCCCTCTATCCGGCCGGGTCGGTGGACGACGAGGCGGCCTTCGTTGCCCGTTCCATCGATGAATTGGTGGGTGGGACGTCGCACCGCACGGTCGACTCGCGGGCGGCGACCCCGGACGGCGTCGGTTTTTCCGACATCGCGGTCCTGTACCGGACGGACGGGCAGGCGGCGGCGGTCGTGGACGCGCTGTCGCGGGCCGGGATCCCGGTCCAGAAGCGCTCGCACGACCGGCTGCGGGACCGCCCGGGCGTCGCGGTGATCGCGCAGGAGCTGCGCTTCGCGAGCGGGCTCGGGGGCTCGATCGCGGCCCGGATCCGGCTGACCGCCCAGGTCCTGACCGAGCGGCCGGCGCTGGACGCCGCGGTCCCGCCGGAGGACCTGTGGTCGGCGGTCGAGCTGCTCACCCCCCTCGCGGCCCGCTGCGGCGACGATCTACCTACCTTCCTGGGGGAACTGGCAACCGGCGCCGAGGTGGACGCGTGGGACCCGCGCGCCGACCGGGTGACCCTGTTGACGCTGCACGCGTCGAAGGGCCTGGAGTTCCCGGTGGTGTTCCTCGTGGGCTGCGAGGACGGCCTCGTCCCGCTGCGCCGGCCGGGGAAGCCGCTGACGCCCGACGAGGAGGCCGAGGAGCGCCGGCTCTTCTTCGTGGGGCTGACCCGCGCGCAGGACCGCCTGTTCGTGTCGCACGCCAGGCGCAGGTTCCGCCACGGCGCCGAACGCGACATGCCCGTCACGCCGTTCCTGGCCCCGATCGACGCCGGCCTCTTCGAACGGCGGGGCGCCGATGCCCCGAAACGCCCGAAGGACCGCCAACTCCGCCTGATCTGAGTGGTCAGCGGCGTTCGGTGGAGACGACCAGGGCCACGCCGGCGATGATCACTGCGCCGGACGCGATGATCGCCGGGGTGATCGGCTCGGCGACGAAGAGCGCGCCCAACGCGACCGCCACGACGGGGTTCACGTACGCGTACGTGGCCGTGAGCGAGATCGGCGCGCTCTGCAGCAGCCACACGTACGCCGTGAACGCCACCAGCGAGCCCGCGATCACCAGGTAGGCCAGCGCCGCCCACGATCGCGCGGAGACGTCCCACCCGCTGAGCGGTTCCCCCGAAAGAACCCCGCCCAGCAGCAGCACAGACCCACCGACCAGCGACTCGTAGACGGTCGCCACGAAGGGATCGGCCGGCAACGGCAGGTACTTCGACGCGAACGACCCCGTCGCCCAGCACGTGGCGGCCCCGAGCACGATGAACGCCCCCACGACCGGCACCTCCCCGGTCCGCCCGCTGAACCACACCAGCCCGGCCAACCCGCCGAACCCGACCAGCACCCCGGCGAACGTCTTCACCCCCGGCCGGTCCCCGCTGGCGGCGCGCATCACCACGACCAGCAGCGGCACGAGCGCGACGAGCAGGGCGGCGACGCCGGACGGCACCGGCCCACCGGGCGGGTCGGCCTCGGCGAAGACGACGACCCCGTTGCCGAAGGCCAGCAGCAGCGAGCCCACGAGCCCGGCGGCGAGGAACTGCCGCACACTCACCCGTAGGCGGCGAACCCCACCCCGAACGGCGAGAATCGCGGCCAGGATTCCGCTGGCTAGGACAAACCGTATACCGGCGGACAACAACGGCGGTAAGGTCTCGACGGCGATCCGGATCGCCAGGTATGTCGACCCCCAGACGACGTACACGATCAGTAGCGCCGTCCATACGGCCGCCCCGGAGGGCGGGGGCGCAACCGGATCGGGCGAACTCGGGGCCGGATCGGCAACCGGAGTGCTATTGGTAGGCGGCTCCATCGCTGATCCACGCTACGGTGACCGGAGAAGCCGTGTCCCGCGTTCCGTGACCGGTGTCTCAGCCGAACGGGCGTGGGTACAGAAGGGTATGCGGATGTCGATGTACGGACCGCCCGGCGGACCGTACCCGGACCGGCGGGACGGCGAACGGGCGCCCCGCGAGCGGCGCGCCTGGGCCGACGCGGCCACCAGGGATGCTCCGCCGCGCCGCGAACCGCCCGCCGCGCCGCCGTCCGCATCGTCGACCCCGGCCGGGCGGTCCGGCTTCCGGCCCACCGAGCCGGTCGGCTACCGGTACTCCGACGCCGGCCGCGGCGAACCCTTCGCCGGCGAGGCATTTCCCGGTACGCCCTTCCCCGGTGAGTTCGACTTCGGCGGGCCGGACCGCGGCGGGCGTTTCCGCAACGCCGGCGACGACGGGCGCCGCGACCCCGGTGCCGATCCCCGGCGCGAGGCCGGCCGGCCCCGACACGCCGGCAATCCGGGAGCCGACGCCCCCGATGGCCTTCCCCGCGGCCCCGGCGCCGACTTCCGCCGCGGACCGGCCGACGCCGCCGGGCGCCGCGACGCCGGTGCCGATCTTCGACGCGAGCCGGACACGGCCTTCCGCCGCGACGCCGCCGCCCGCCGCGACCCGGCCGCGACGGCGCAGCGCCGGGAGCCGGTCGCCATGCGGCAGGACCGGGCGATGCGCCACGACTCCCCCGGCGGCGACCTCAGACGCGGCAGCACGTTCCGCCAGGACGGCGCTCCCGGCGGCAACGGCGGCGACCTGAGGCACGAGCGCTACGACCGCCGCGATTCCGGCGTCTCCGGCGGCGGCCCCTACGACGGCGGCAACTGGCCCGGCTGGGCCGACGGCGTGACCTGGCAGGACGACAGCCGCGCCCGGGGCAACGCGCGCGAATACGACCCGGGCCGCCCGGGTGGGCATGCCGTTCGGGATGTCGAGGACGGGACCGATCTGTACCGGGCCGGCTACGACTATCCGTCGGAGTGGGAGGATCCCGGCTTCGTCGAGCCCGGGTTCGTGGATCCGAGATATGGGCCGGGGCCGGACAAGCCGGGCGAGGTGTGGGCACCGGCCCGTGCGCCGGAGGGCGGCGGCGGGCGCGTCACCCGGTGGATCGTCGGTGTGCTGTGCCTGCTGGTGCTGGTCGCCGGGGGCGGCGTGGCGTACTACCTCATCGCGCGGGACCGTTCGGCGGGGGCGGGTGACACCGCCGGTCCGTCGCCGGCCGCGGAGCCGCCGGCGCAGGCGTCCGCCAAGGCGAGCGCGCCGCAGCCGTCCGCGGCGGCGTCACGCAGTTCGGCGGCGGGGCCGGCGGAGGATGCGCGCACCGCGAAGGTCGGCGACTGCCTCGTCAACAAGGGCACGGAGAGTAAGCCGGAAATGCGCCGCGTGACGTGCGCCGCGAACACCTACCAGGTGCTGAAGCGGATCGACGGCACCGCGGACAAGAGCAAGTGCGACGGCACGCCGAGCCTCACCGACTGGTACTTCTACGATCACCCGGACAACAGCCGGGACTTCGTGCTCTGCCTCAAGAAGCGGACCTGAGGCGGCGCCGGAGCGGCGCGACACGCCGTGTCGGCTTTTCCTGCCGGGTCGCTTTTGAAGCTTCGTACGGCTGTGCTAATCTCGCCGAGTCGCTTTCATCTGCGGCAGGACCTGCACCTTTGCCGTCCGCTACAGCCGTATAACGCTGTCTAGCGCTAACTTTAGACTGCCCGATAGAGCCCTCGCATGCCCCAAAACGAGGATGCTCTACCGGTATCTAGGCGTCTGGCTAGACAGCCGGATAGAGTCCTCGCGTGGATCCGGTCCGTAACCCGTATGCCCCTGGCGCCGGCCAACGCCCACCCGAGCTGGCCGGCCGGGACAGGGAGCTCGAGGTCTTCGACGTCGTTCTCGAACGCATCGCGCGTGGCCGCCCGGAGCGCTCACTCGTACTCGCGGGACTACGCGGTGTAGGCAAGACCGTTCTGCTCAACACGCTGCGCTCGCAGGCGTTCTCCCGTCGGTGGGGTGCCGGCAAGATCGAGGCGCGTCCCGATCAGTCCCTGCGCAGGCCCGTGGCGGCCGCCCTGCACATGGCGATCCGCGAGCTCGCCCCCCGGCACCGCGTCCCGGATCGGATCGACGACTTCCTGGGCGTGCTGAAGGCGTTCGGACAGAAATCGAATCCGACCGGAAAGCTGCGGGACCGGTGGCAGCCGGGGATCGACGTGCCCGCGGTCGCCGGGCGGGCCGACTCCGGCGACATCGAGATCGACCTGGTCGAACTCTTCACCGACGCCGCCGCGATCGCCACCGACCTGGGGACCGGCGTGGCGCTGTTCATCGACGAGATGCAGGACGTCGCGCCCGACGACCTCTCCGCGCTCTGCGCCGCCTGCCACGAACTGTCCCAGACCGGCGCGCCGCTCATCGTCGTCGGCGCCGGCCTGCCGCACCTGCCGGCCCTGCTCTCGGCGCAGAAGTCCTACTCGGAGCGGCTGTTCCGGTATCAGCGCATCGACCGGCTCGACCGGATCTCCGCCGATCTCGCGCTGACCGCGCCGGCCGAGCGGGAGGACGTCGAGTTCGAGGTCAAGGCGCTCGACGAGCTGTACGAGGCGTCCGGCGGCTACCCCTACTTCGTGCAGGCGTACGGCAAGGCGACCTGGGACCACGCGCCCCGTTCGCCGATCACGGCGGCCGACGTGCGGGTCGCCGCGCCCGAGGCCGAGGCGGAACTGGCGGTCGGCTTCTTCGGTTCGCGGTACGAGCGCGCCACCCCGGCCGAGCGCGAGTACCTGCGCAGCATGGCCCTGCTCGCGCCGAGCGACGACATGGCCGGTGCCGTCCCGACCGCGGAGATCGCGAGGTCGCTCGAGCGCAAGCCCGCGAGCCTCTCCCCGGCCCGCGACGCACTGATCAAGAAGGGCCTCATCTATTCAGGGGAGCGCGGAACCGTAGCCTTTACCGTTCCCCACTTCGGTCGCTATCTCCGCAGCCAACCCACAGAGTAAAGAGCTTCATTGCGACGGTCCGTCGGGCGCATTACCGCTGCTCCCGCCGGACCGCTCCGCTTCCCCGTCCGCGTGCAGTTATTCGGTGCGGGGGATCGGGATCTCACGCTTCTCGATGGCCGCGGCCATGACCTCCGGGAAGAGGTCCGGCGTGCAGGCGAAGGCGGGGACGCCCAGCGCGGCGAGCGCGGCCGCGTGTTGGTGGTCGTACTCGGGGGCGCCGTCGTCGTTCAGCGCGAGGAGCACCACCACCCTTACGCCGGCCGCCGTCATGGCGGCCACGCGGCGGAGCATCTGTTCGGCCGAGCCGCCCTCGAAGAGGTCGCTGATCAGGATCAGTACCGTGTCGCGCGGCCGGGTGATCAACTGCTGGGCGTAGGCGAGGGCGCGGTTGATGTCGGTGCCGCCGCCGAGCTGCGTGCCGAAGAGCACGTCGACCGGGTCGGCCAGCCGTTCGGAGAGGTCGACGACCGCCGTGTCGAAGACGACCAGCGACGTGCGCAGCGCCGGCAGCGACGCCAGCACCGAGGCGAACACCCCCGCGTACACCACCGACGTGGCCATCGACCCGGACTGGTCGACGCAGAGCACGATGTCCCGCTTGACGGCGTTGGTGCGGCGGCCGTAGCCGACGAGGCGTTCCGGGACGACGGTGCGCAGGTCCGGCTGGTAGTGCTTGAGGTTGGCGCGGATGGTGCGATCCCAGTCGATGTCGCGATGGCGCGGCCGGGAGGTGCGGCTCGCCCGGTTGAGCGCGCCGTTGACCGCCGCTCGGGTCTTCTGTTCGATGCGTTTGCGCAGGTCCTCGACGACCTTGGCGACGACGGCACGCGCCGTGCGGCGGCTGGCCTCCGGCATGACGCGGCCGAGCGACAGCAGCGTCCCGACGAGGTGCACGTCCGGCTCGACGGCGTCGAGCATCTCCGGTTCGAGCAGGAGGCGCTGGAGGCCGAGGCGTTCGATGGCGTCGGCCTGCATGACCTGAACGACGCTGGACGGGAAGTACCGCCGGATGTCGCCGAGCCAGCGGGCGACGCGCGGCGAGGAGGAGCCGAGGTCGCCACCGCGCGAACCGCCACCGGGCGTGCCGCGCCCGTCGGAGTCGTAGAGCGCGGAGAGCGCCTCGTCCATGCCGGCGTCGGTGGCGGAGAGCTCGGTGCCCGTCCCGTCGGCGTCTCCCCCGCCCAGCACGAGCCGCCACCGCCGCGCCTTCTCCTCATCCACGGCCCACCCCCAGCAGCAGTTCGACGGTCGGCAGGACCAGGTCGCCGCGCTCGTGCGGGCCCGCCGGCTCGGCCGGAGCCGCATCAGCGGAGTCCCAGCGGCGCACGCGCTCGCCGATGGCCCGCCGGTGCGGCGCCGGGAACGCCCCGAACGTCCGCCGCAACAACGGCAGCACCTCGTCGAAGTTCCCCGCGGGAATGCCCTGCAGCCAGGAGTCCACCAGCCGCAGCAGCGGCTCGTCGTGCAGCAGCACCAGCCCCCCGCCGGCGACGAACCCCTCGATCCACGCGGCCCCGTGCGCCGGCGGCACCCCGACGGTGAGCACCGCGCCGAGCCGCCGTCCGACGGTGTCCCGGTCGAGTCGTCCCGCGTCGTGCAGCAGTCGCGCGAAGCGGCCGCCCAGCAGCCCCGGCAGGTCGGCCCGGTCGGCGACCTTCGCCACGGCGTCGAGCCACTCCCCGAGGGCCTCTTCGGACAGCAGCGGCACCGCGGAGTGCACGGCGTCGACGCGTTCCTTCATGGCGCGCGCGGCGTCCTCGTCGAGCCCGGTGACCGCGGCGGCGAACCCGACCCGGATGCGCGTCAGCATCGTGGCGGTGACGACCCGCAGCGAGGCGACGTCGGTGCCGCGCACGTCGCCGTAGCGCAGGGTCCTGGCCAGTTCGGGCAGGGCGTCCATCAGGTGCGCCACGTCGGTGTCGAGGGCCATGCGGTCCGAGAGCGCACGCAGCACCCGCCCGAACGCCCCCGGCAGGTCGGCCAGCAGGCACCGCTGCACGAGGCGGGACACCTCGCCGAGCGTGTTCGCGGCGCCGGCGAGCTCCACGGCGCGCGTGGTCGCCGCCGCCGGAACCGTTGCCCCGTAAGCACTCGCCGCGATCACGTCGACGGCGAACTCGGGCTGCCACTCCAGCCGCCACGCCTCCCAGAACGTCCCCCTGCCGCCGCGGTCCTCGACCGGCTTGCCCCACGGCACGTCGAGCAGCCGCAGCCGGTGCAGCAGGCGGCTGCGGTCGGCGTCGATCTCGCGCCGCAGGTCGAGCCGCTTCTCCTCGGTGCCGGCCGAGGGCGGGAAGCGCAGCCGCTTCTGGGTCGCGGCCAGGTCCCGGGCCAGTGGCACGCCGGGTGTGTCCGCGGGGATCTCGCCGAGGCGTTCGCCGATGACGAGCCGGCGGTTCACCAGTTCGACCCGGAGCTCGTCGCCGTCGCAGAGCACGGCGCGGGTGGCGTCGGTGACCTCGGCGAGCCCCGCGAGCGGCCGGCCGCGCAACGTGGCGAGCGCCTGCGCCAGCCGAACGGCCTCGATGACGTGCGCGCTGGAGACGGGCAGCCCTTCCGCGCGCAGGACCGCGGCGACGGCGACGAGCCAGCGTTCGATGACGCGGTCCGGCGCGGTGAACAGGTGGTGGTACCAGCCGGGCGAGGTGACGCCGGCGCCGTAGCCGCGCCACGAGGCGAGCCGCCCGTGGGTCCACGGCACCCAGGTGAGATTGACCTTCGTCCGGGCGAGCCCCTTGAGGGTGCGCGTGTCGTGCGCGGCCGGCGGCAGCGGGTCCGTGAGCGCCGGCACGTGCCAAGCCCCGCACACGACGACGACGGTCGCGAACGCCTTCCGCGCGGCCCGGATCTGTTGCCGCATATAGGCTTCGCGCCGCTCGTCATCGCCCGAGGTGCCCTGGCGGACGGCGCCCATGGCGGCCGCGATCGCCTCGAACGGCGCCAACGCATCACCGTCCACAGTGGACGTCTGATGCTCGACGACGTCCTCCCACCACCGCTCGGGATCGTCATAACCGGCCGCGGAGGCCAGCTCCCCGATGGGATCCTGACGCACACTGTCCACAGTGGACTCGTCCGCCGGATCGCTCCCGGCGGCGAACCGGATCGCCGCCGGCAGGTCGATGAAGCGCACCGGCACCTCGTGCGTCACCGCCCAGCGGATCGCCTGCCACTCCGGCGAGAACTCCCCGAACGGCCAGAACGACGCCTTCGCGGCGGCATCCCCCGAGGACGGGTAGGCGAGCAGCGCCACCGGCGGCCGCAGCCCGTCGTCGAGCGCCCACGCGACGAGCGGATCCGCTTCCGGCGGCCCCTCGATGAGCACGATGTCCGGCCGCACCTGCTCCAGCGCCCGCGCGACGGCGCGCGCGGAACCCGGCCCGTGGTGCCGGATGCCGAGCAGGTGGACGGCCGGCTCACTCACCGGAGCGCGCAGCCCGGTAGAAGTCGCGCCAGCCGTCCCGTTCCCGCACCACGGTTTCGAGGTACTCCTGCCAGACGACGGCGTCGGAGACGGGGTCCTTGACGACGGCCCCGACGATGCCGGCCGCCACGTCGCCGGCCCGCAGCACCCCGTCGCCGAAATGCGTGGCCAGCACGACGCCGTTGACCAGCACCGAGATGGCCTCGGCGGTGGACATGGTGCCGCTGGGCGACTTGAGCCGGGTCCGGCCGTCCTCGGTCACTCCCGCGCGCAGCTCCCGGAACACGGTCACCACCCGCCGGATCTCCTCGTACGCCGGCGGCAGGTCGGGCAGTTCGAGCGCCCGCCCGAGGTCGGCGACGCGGCGCGACACGATGTCGATCTCCTGCTCGGCGTCGGCGGGAACGGGCAGCACCACGGTGTTGAACCGCCGCCGCAGCGCGCTGGAGAGTTCGTTGACGCCGCGGTCCCGGTCGTTGGCGGTGGCGATGACGTTGAACCCCTTGCGCGCGGCCACTTCCTGCCCCAGTTCCGGGATGGGCAGCACCTTCTCCGACAGCACGGTGATCAGCGAGTCCTGAACGTCCGACGGGATGCGGGTCAGCTCCTCCACGCGCGCGATGCCACCGCCGGCCATCGCCTTCATGACGGGACTGTCCACGAGTGCCGCCCGGGTGGGCCCCTCGGCCAGCAGGCGGGCGTAGTTCCAGCCGTAGCGGATGGCCTCCTCGGGCGTGCCGGCCGTCCCCTGCACCATCAGCGTCGAGTCGCCGCTGATGGCCGCCGCGAGATGTTCGCTCACCCAGGTCTTGGCCGTCCCGGGCACCCCGAGCAGCAGCAGCGCGCGGTCGGTGGCGAGCGTGGCGACGGCGACCTCCATGAGCCGGCGCGGCCCGATGTACTTGGGCGTGATGACGTCGCCGTCACCCAGCAGGTACGTCACGACGGCCTGCGGCGACAGCTTCCAGCCGGGCGGCTTCGGCCGGTCGTCGCCGGCGGCCAGCAGGGCCAGCTCGGTCGCGTACTCGGCCTCGGCGTGCCGGCGTACCACGTCAGTCACGGGTTAGCTCCTCGTTCATCCGGTAGCGGAACCGCAGGACGTCGGTCAGATGGTCGACGGCCGACAGGCGCGGGTCGTCGGGACGGTGCCCGGCGAGCGTGTCCCGCAACGCACCCAGGCCGTCCACTGTGGACACCGGCAGCCGCGTGCCGGCGAGCGCGGTGAGGCCGGCGAGCCGCCACGCGGAGGCGCCGCCGCGGATCAGCACGCCGAGCGCGTCGACCGCCGCCTCGGCCAGCGGCCGCGGCCACGGGCGGGGGCACAGTTCCAGCAGGCGTTCGACGCCGGCCGCGGTCGCCCGGCCGGGGTCGCGGCGCAGCACGGCGGCCGCCCGTTCGGCGCGCAGGTCGACCGGCAGCACCTCGTACAGCGCCTCGAGCAGGAGCCGGTCGTCGGGCCGCTGCGAGGTCGACGGTTCGCTCCAGAGGCGGTCGACCATGACGGCGGCCCACTCGCTGTTGTCCTGGCCGGCGGCCGCCCGCCCGAGCCCGCGCCGCAGCACGCCGGTCCACTCGTCGTCGATCGCCTTGTCCAGCAACGTTTCCGGCCGTCCCCAGGTGCCGAGCGGCGTGCGCGCCAGCACCTCCTCGAGCCACCACGCGCGCTGTCCGGTGCCGGCCGGGGCCCGCGCCGTCACGCCGTCGCGCTGCATCGACCGGTCGCACTGCGCCGGTGGCCGCACGTCGACCCGCGCGCCGTCGACCCGCACGCAGCCGCGCGCCCGCACGGCCATCCGCAGGGCGTAGGCGCTGTCCGGCAGTCGCGCCAAGAGATCGAGGGCGACCACCCTTACCTCTCGTCGCGGGTCGTCGAGCGCGCGTTCGAGGATGTCCTCGTCCACTCTGGACAGTCCTATGTGGAACGTCTTCAGCAGCGCCGCGCGGTCCTCCGCCGTCTCGCTGTCCCACGTGGTGGTGAGCTGCATGCGCGCCAGGTGCGGATCGCGGCGCCGCACCGCGCTGAGGTGACCCACCCGCCGGCCGATCGGTGCGAGGTCCCAGCCCTTGACGATTTCCCGCTCGTCGGTCTCGCCCAGCAGGTAGCGCCACTCGTCCCGCTGAACGGCGAGCCAGCGGGCGCGTTCGCCGCCGGCCTTCGCGAGCGCGGGGCGCAGCTGCCGGTGCCGGCGACCCAGGTCGAGCAACTCGGGCAGCAGTTCACCGGGTGCGCGCCGGCCGGCGCCGAGCCACTCGTCGACGAGTTCGAGGCGGGTCTCGGCATTGCGCGCGGCACCGGCCACCCGCACGGGATCGAGCAGCCCCGCGAGCCGAACGGCGGCCGCCCGCGGCGCGGCCGGCACGGTCTCCTCCGGCGCCGCCTCCGGCAGCGCGACGCCGGCCTCGGCCCGCACACCCGCCCGCATCCGCAGCCCCTGCGCGGCGGCGGCGTCGAGCAGGGCGCCCGGGCCGCCCGGGACCGGCCGCCGGTCGGTGCCCACCAGGGCGGCGGAGACGACATCAGTCCACTGCGGTCCCTGCAGGCTGCGGTCCTCGCTGCTCACAGTACGACCACCCGCCCCTCGACCCAGGCGGTGAGCACCCGCACGCCAGAAAGGCCGTACTCGCCGAAGACCCGGCACGGCCTGCCCCCGGCGGCGGCCACCAGGTCCCACGGCTCCCCGAGCAGCGGCAGCGCGTCACCGGCGGCGTCGATCAGGTGGGTGCGGGTGGGCACCACGCCGTCGAGCAGCACCGGCCACCGGTCGGTCCACGGATCGCCCGCGAGCGCGGTGGCCCACTCGTCCAATGCTTGCTGGATGCCGACGCCTTCCGGCTTGCCGCCGGTCTGCTCCCCGCGCGTTTTCACCAGCGCCCGCAGCGGCGCGGCACCCGGATAGAAGCACAGCTCGCCGGGAAAGGCGGTGCCCGGCACGAAGTCCCCCACGAGCGGCTGTCCCGGCCCGGCGAAGCTCATCACCAGCGCGGGCCGCCCGGTGGCGTTCCCCCGAAGCCACGCCCGGCGGGTGCTCAACTGCTCGTCGATCTCGTCCCGCACGCCCAGCACGGCCCAGGTGTCGGCGACCGGCGCGGTGGCGAGCACGTCCTCCGTCCGGACCTGGATGCCGACCCGCGCGGCGACCGTGGCGGCAAGCTCCGCCGGCAACTCCGCACGCCGCAGGAACCCGCGCACGAGCAGCCGCAGCAGCCCCAGCTCGGTCACCAGCCGCTCCGGCACCCCCGACACCGCCGCCGCGGCGAGGCGCCGCACCATGGCCGCCGCGCCCGGCGCCTTCGCGTCGACGAGCCGCGCCGCCTGCAGGTCGAACGGCTCGTACCCGGCCGTGGCCAGCCCGGCGACGCCGGCGCGCACCTGGTCGGTGAGCCACCGGTCGAGCTCGGCCAGCCCGGCCTCCACCTGCTCGGCCCGCTTCGCGACGGTCTTCGGGTTGACGGTCCGCGGCGCCGCGGTGGAACGGCGTGCCGCCCGCGCGGCCCGCGCCGCCATCCAGGCGTCCGCCCACTGCGGCGGCAGGTCGGGCTTGACCCGCGCGTCGGACCAGCGCAGCAGCAGGCCGACCGCGTGCTTGCACGGCACCTTCCGGCTCGGGCAGGTGCATCTGAACGCGGGACCGCTCAGGTCGACGACGATCTGGTAGGTGCCGCGGCCCCGGCATCGCCCCCACACCGCGTCGGCCTCGTCCCACCCCTCGTCCGACCACCCGGAGTCACCGGCGAGCGACTGTGCGGCGCGGCCGGCCGACGCGTCGGGGGCCAGCGCGAGCACCTGCTCCGGGCTCCATCGGGGCACCTCGACCTCGGCCATCGCATCAGAGCGTAGTCAGTGGGTCCGACGTTTTCGGAAACGGCCATACCTTGCGTAAACGCCGCACTACCGGGGTAGAACGCTTCCATGGCGCTCATTCGTACAGCGGCCCGGACCCTGCTCGGCGCACTCTTCGTCACCAGTGGCGTCCAGGCCTTACGCAACCCCGACAGGTTCGTGACCCGAGCCAAGCCGGTCACGGATCGCATGTCCACCGCACTGGAGGCGGCGAGCCTGCCCACCGACACCGAGACGCTCGTCAAGGCGAACGGCGCGATCCAGGTTGCCGGCGGCGCGCTGCTGCTGACCGGTATCGCGACCCGTCCCGCCGCGGCGGCGCTCGCCGGTTCGCTGGTCCCCTCGACCGTGGCCGCGCACCCGTTCTGGGCCGAGTCCGACCCCGAACGCCGCGCCGACCAGCAGGTCCAGTTCGCCAAGAACATGGGTCTGCTCGGTGGGCTGCTCTTCGCGACGATGGACCGGGGCGGCAAGCCCTCCCTCGCGTGGCGCACCAAGCACGCCGCGAAGGCCGCCAAGCGCGAGGCCAAACTGGCCGGCGTCACGACGGCTCTCGCCGGTGCGTCGACGGCGCAGAAGGCCGGCAACGCGGTGCGTCGCGCCGGCGGTGCGGTCTCCTGGACCGCGGGCAACGCCGCCGGACGGGCCACCGGTGCCGCGAAGCGTGCCGGCGACGCCGCGAGCCACGCGGGCCGTTCGGTGAAGCGCAGCGCGAAGACCGCACGCCGCGAGGCGCGGATCGCGGTGCGTGCCGCCCGCCTCGGCCGCAACCTCCCGTTCTGACCGTTGACGCGTGAACTTCGTGAAGTTCGCGCACACCGGGTTCGACCGGCCGGACCGGCGGCCGCCGCTCGGCTACGGTGCGGAGGATGTCGACCACGGCCGGTCCGGCGGACAGGGCGGCTCCCCTTGCGGAGCTGCTGCGCCGTGCCGAATGGAGTCCCCGACAGCTCGTCGCAGCGATCAACCGCAGCCTCTCGCAGAACGGTCGCGAGAGGTTGCGGCTTGATCCGACCGCGGCGTACCCGTGGATCCGGCGCGGCTACCGGCCACGTCCACCCATCCCGGCCATCGCCGCCGGTGTCCTGTCGGCACGTCTCGGCTGCCCGATCACCGAGGCGGATCTCTGGCCGGCCCACCGCGATCGGGGACTGCCAGCGCGTGGAGCCGCCGAGAAGCTGGACGGCGACGTTCTCACCGCACTGGACGACCTCGTCGTCCTCGCGGCCGCTCCGGCAGCTCCCATCGTGGAGGCCTCCGGCCGGGACCTGTTGACCGCCGTCCGTGACCGGTCCACCGCCGGAAGCCCGATCCCCTCGCCCCGGGCCGGTCGCGAACATGTCGGCGCCGAACAGGTCGACCTGATCAGCGCCCACGTCACGGCCCTGCGCCGGCTGGACGACCGGCACGGCGGCGGCGTGCTGAGCATCCGCTACATCACCGGCGAACTCCGCAACGTCCGCGACCTCGTCGCGGCGGCCAACCACACCGCCGGGACCGCCCGGCGGCTCACGGGCGTCCTGGCCGACCTGGCTCAACTTCTGGGTTGGCTGCACTTCGACGCCAGCAACTTCGGCGCGGCGGAGCGCTACCTGCTGTTAAGTACGGCCGTAAGTCGCGCAGCGGGGGCTACCGACCGTGCTGCGAACGCCATCGGCATGCTGGCGTACGTGTCGGCTTCCCGGGGCCACGGCAGGGCGGCGGTCGGGCTGGCGGAGACGGCGCTCGGCGAGGGAAGCGGCGACCCGGTACTCCGCGCGCGGCTGCTCGGCCGGGTGGCGACCGCTGCTGCGGCGAGCGGCGACCTGGAGCTGTTCCTGAGGCGTGCTGATCAGGCGGTCGAAGTGCTGAGCGGCGACGACCGGTCCGGTGCGCCGTTTCTCTACTACCTGAATCCGGCACAGCTCGCGGCCGAGCGCGGACAGGCACTTGTCGGACTGGCCGCGCACCTCCCCGACCCCCGGTCGGATCTGCTCAGCGAAGCGGTCGACCTCCTGCGCGACGCCGTCCGTGATCAGCTGGCACCGGACGCACACGGCGCGATCTACCCGCGTTCAGCGCTTTTGCACACGTCGTTTCTCGGACGTGCGCTGCTGCTGTCGGACGCACCCGCTCAGGCGGTCGATTCGCTCCGGGTGGGGCTCGGACTGCTCGACGGTGTGCGATCACCTCGCAGCCGGGGTCATCTCCGTGCCCTCCGCCCGATGCTGGTGGAACGCGCGCGATCGTCGTCGGTGATCGGAGATTTCCTGCCCGAGTTCGACAGGGCACTATCGCACCATGACGGGGAGCCCGGTCGTGATCGAGATGCGCCGATCCAACCATCCGGACGCGGTCCGGCTGCTTGAGGCGTTTCTCCGCGATCAGGTCGAACGGTACGGCTATGCGGATCCGGTGGACCTCGACCCGGCGGACTTCACCCCGCCCGGCGGAGCCTTCGTCGTCGCCTACCTGGACGGTGCGCCGGTCAGCTGCGGCGGCTACCGCCGGCACGGCGCCGGCATCGTGGAGATCAAGAAGACGTACACCGTCCCTGAAGCCAGAGGACACGGGGTCGGGCGCCGGGTTCTGTCCCGGCTGGAGGAGCTGGCCGTCGATGCCGGCGCGCGGCAGGCTGTCCTGGAGACGGGGATCCGTAACGACGCCGCAGTGGCGATGTTCCGGAGCCTCGGCTATCGGCCGATCGACGGGTATGTGCCGGGGCGGGACCCTGACATCAATCGTGCCTTCGCCAAGCGGCTGACCTGACCAGGTTCACGTTGTTCACGGTCGCGCCCGGTTCCACCGTCGGGACGGTGGTGGTCGACTGGGTGTCGTGAAGAGACCCGCGATTTCGGTGGCAGGCGCCGCTGAGGTGCTCGCGCACGCCCTGCGTGGAGTCGCGACCGCCTACGACAAACGCGACGCCGTTCTGGCGTGGCGGCTCGACGCCCGAACGGTCCTGATGCTCGCCTCGTGGATCGAGGACGCACGACGGGTAGAGCGGCAGGGCATCATCGCCGACGTCCGGCAGGAGATCACCGCCGTGACGGCGGAGTTCGCGGAGATGACGGACGAGGAACGCGGCGAGCCCGGCTGGGAGGTGAGCTACCGCAGCGGCATGCTGCGCGGCCTCCTCGTCGTGATGCAGGGGCCCCACCAGCGACTGACCGTGCCGGCCTCGGCTCTGCGGCTCGGGGACGTGCTGCTCGGACTGCGGGAACACTCCGGCGAAACGGTGATCCGTCTGGGATCGGATCGGGAGCGGCGGGTGGTCGCCCGGACCGCGTCCACGGTGCACACGTTCTCGCCGGAGCGGCGACTCCAGGTGATCCGCCCGGGCGTCCGACCGAGTTGAGCCCATTTACCGGTCATCACCGGCGCCCGACGCGACCGTACGACAAAGTGAGAGTCGAACACCCGTCCACTCAGCGGGTACCTTGGCAGCATGACCCACAACGCCGAAAGCCCCGCTGCGGACACCGTGGACGAGCGCGGCGTCGTCATCACCGCCGAAGGCCGGGCCCGCGTCCGTCGTCAGCTCGCCGAGCTTGACGCCCACTGGACTCCAGAGGAACGCGACCGGGCCCGCACCGAGTTCCTCGCCCGTTTCGACGCCGCGTGACCTGGCGGGTCATTCTCGACGCCTCAGCGATCGGCGCGTTCGCGAACGCCTCCATCCATGTCGGCGAGGTGCTGGCCGAGATCGCCGACGAACCCGGTGCGACCGTCGGCCTGCCGGTCGAGGCGCTCACGATCGCCTACGCGGCCGGTTCGGAGACGGGTCGGCTCGACCTGCTGGTGAAGCGCCCGAACGTCGACGTGATCCCGGCCGCTGACGTCGACGAGTGGCGTCGGATCGCAAACGCCATGCGGCTCCTCGGCTCGTACGACAGGGCCGTCGCGGCACTGCTTGTCATCGACGGTGCGGCGCAGTACGTGGTGACGTGTGATCCGCAGGCGTACGGCGGCTTGCCGACCCTTCAGGTGTGGCGCGACTAGGCGGAGTTGACCCACTCGTCGGTGCCGTCGGCGAAGACCTGCCGCTTCCACACCGGGATCCGCTCCTTCACCTCGTCCACCAGCCGCGCGCACGCCGCGAACGCGTCCGCGCGATGGGCCGTCGAGACGGCCGCCACCAGCGCCACGTCACCGATTTTGAGCGGGCCGACCCGGTGCGACACCGCCACCGCGTAGACCTCGGGCGCCGCGGCGATCTCCTCGGCCACGGCCACCAGCACGTCGCGGGCGCTCGGATGTGCCTCGTACTCGAGTTCGTGGACGCCGCGGCCGCCGTCGTGGTCGCGTACCACCCCCTGGAACGTCACCACCGCCCCGGCGCCCGGATGGGCCACCGCGGCCTCGTGTGCCGCCACGTCGAGCGGCTGCGTCGTGACCTCACGGATCATGGCAGTGGCACCAGGGCGGCCGTCGCTCCGGATGTTCCCTCGGAACGGGGTGGAATGACGGCGAACCCGGCGGCGCGCGACAGACCGCGCAGCATCGAGGAGCCCGCGTGGGGCAGCGGTGAGTAGGTGCCGGCCGGATCCTGCGCGACCAGCGCGAGATGCGTGTAGTCCCCGCGGCCCGGAACGCCCGCCCCGAGCGTGACCGGCGACAGCACCGGCAACGGGCGGCCGGTGAGCCCGGCGAGCAGCGGCACCACCAGCGACACGAGCGCGACGATCGCCGACTGCGGGTTGCCGGGGAGCCCGGCGACGAAGCGCCCGTCCGGCAGCGCGGCGACCAGCATCGGGAACCCGGGCCGCACGGCGACCTGGTTGACGACGTACTCGGCGTCGAGCGCGGCGAGCGCGGGGTGCAGGTGGTCGACGGGTCCCCGCATGGTGCCGCCGGTGGTGCAGATGACGTCGGCGCCGGTCTCGACGGCGGAGCGCAGCGCGTCGACGTGCGCCTCGAGCGTGTCCGGAACGGGTCCCACGGGCGGCGCCGGCACCGCGCCGAGGCGGCGCAGCCAGCCGGGGACCTGCGGCCCGAGCGCGTCCCGTACGCGGCCGTCGCCGGGATCCCCGGCGGTCAGCAGCTCGTCGCCGAAGACGATCGTGGCGACCCGGGGTGCCGGCACGACGGCCAGCTCGTCGTACCCGCACGAGGCGGCCAGTCCGAGAACGCCCGGCGTCACCGTGGTCCCGGCCGGAAGAAGTTCCTCGCCGGCGGCGCATTCCTCGCCGACGTCGCGCCACTCGCGGGGTGCCCGCGGCGTCCCCTCCACCAGAGCGGAGACCGTAGCGTCCTCGACCCGCAGGATCGTGGTCGTGCCCTCCGGCACCATCGCGCCGGTGGCGATCTCGACGCAGGTCCCGTCGTCGGTGAGCGGCGCCGCCGGCCGGCCGGCGAGGATCCGGCCGGTGACCTTCCACGGCCCGGCACCGCGCACGGCGTACCCGTCGATGCTGGAGGTCGGGAACGCCGGCAGCGGAGTGCGCGCGACCAGCGGTCCGGCCAGGGTCAGCCCGTCGGCCTCGGCCAGCGGTACGGCGACCGACGGCCGGCCCGCGGCGACCTTGGCGCCGGCGGCGTGCACCGCGGCGCGCGCGTCCTGCCACGAGATGGGTGTCACCCCTGGAAGCCTAGTTACTTCGAGATGACCAGCTTCGCGGAGCCCTTGTCGGCGTCCTTGACGAAGACCTTGAAACCGCCGACGGTCGCGGTCTCGCCCTCCTTCATCAGCTTCTCGCCCTTCTTGTTCTCCACCTCGATGCTGTCGTCGAGCAGGTCGTCGAACTCCCACTTCATGCCGAGGACGGTCGCCTTCACGTTGTCGTCGCCCTTGACGGTGACGTCGCAGGAGTTGCCCTTGCACTTCTGGGAGGTGCTGCTGCAGCCGGCGGGGAGGAGGGCAAGGGTAGCGGCGGCGGCGACCGCGACCGCGCGGATCAGGTTCTTACGCATGGCCGACAGCATCGCAGCGACCGCTGGCATTTTGCGCCGGACCCCGGTCAGCCCGGCACGGATCCGGGATGATCACCGCCGCGCAGCTGGTCGACCGCGTGGGACAGGATGGGTCCGAGCACCTTCAGGCCGTCGCGCGCCCCGCCCTTGGATCCCGGCAGGTTGACGATGAGGGAACGTCCGGAGACCCCGCTCAGTCCCCGTGACAGCGCCGCCGTCGGCACCGCGTCCCGGGAGATCGCGCGGATCGCCTCGGCGATGCCCGGCACCTCGTAGTCGAGGACCTGGCGGGTCATCTCCGGGGTGGCGTCGGTGGGGCTGATCCCGGTGCCGCCGCTGGTTACCACCACGTCGAACCGGTCGGCGACGGCGGCCAGCAGCGCCTCCTTGACGGGCGGCCCGTCCGGCACGACCACCGGCCCGTCCACCTCGAACCCGAGCGCGCGCAGCCCGTCGACGAGCAGCGGCCCGCTCGTGTCCTCATATATGCCCGCTGCTGCCCGGTTGGATGCGACAACCACCCTGGCGCGCACCTTCATCAGCGTGCTCATTCGCCCCGAACCCACAGGCCGGTCTTGCCGCCCTCCTTGCGTTCGACGCGAACGTCGGTCAGCGAGGCGGCCGGGTCGACGGCTTTGATCATGTCGACGAGCGCGAGGCCGGCCGCGGCGACGGAGGTCAGCGCCTCCATCTCGACGCCGGTGCGGTCGGCCGTCTTCGTGGCGGCCGTGATGTCCACGGAACTCTCGCGCAGCTCCAGCTCGACCGTGACGCCGTGCAGGGCGATGGGATGGCAGAGCGGGATCAGGTCCGGCGTGCGCTTGGCGCCCATGATGCCCGCGATCCGCGCGACGGCCAGCGCGTCGCCCTTGGGCAACCCGTCGGCACGCAGCAACCCGATGACGTCAACGGTCGTTCGTACGGTGCCGGTGGCAACCGCACGACGCGCGGTGACCTCTTTGGCCGACACGTCGACCATGCGGGCGGCCCCCGTGGCGTCGACGTGTGTGAGCTGCTCGGTCATCCTTCGAGCCTAGATCCCCAGGGTGAACGTCCAGTGTCGGGGCGGGCCACGCGGGCGGAGAATTGTTCATCGCTGGAACCGATCACGACATGCGCAGTGACAGGTTCGGCGGTGTGGCAGACACCTCCGGGGAGTGGGATGGACCTCACTCGATTCTCGACTACAATTAGTAGTTGGTTAATCGGACTTCTCCGGAACTAAACCAACACACTTCTCATATTATGAATCTGCCGACATTTTGCCTGGACACGGCCCTGCTGTAACCCGTACAGTCATCTCAAGAGGTCGGCAAGGCCCCCCAAAAAGGGTTAAAACGCCTGTGTCGTCCCGAGGTCTCTGGAGGAGGCAGTCGTGCGTGACAACTACTGGAGCTGACGCTCCGTAATCGCGTGAGATACGCAGACCGCTTCCGCTGTTGACAGCGGTATATAGGTCTGGGCCACGATGCTCCGCGTGACCCGAGTAGAGACGGACGGACAGGAGCGGACTTTGCGCCGTTTCGTCTACTTGTTCGTCGCGCTCGCGGTAATCGTCCTCGGTTGGGCTTTGTGGAGAGTCCCCGCCGACGGGCCCCTCGAATGGCAGGGCGTGCTGCTGATCATCTACGTCGCCGCCCTACTCCTGTCTCAGATCAAAGTCCGGATCAGGTCCACCCTCCGGGGCGTCGCCCCCGGTTCAGCGGCGGTCCTGCTATGCGTGGCGTTCGGCACGCCCGCCCAGGCGATCCTGGTAGCGGCGGCCGGCACGATCACCGGCGAGGTCATCCGACGCCGGGATCCGATCAAAGCGGCGTTCAACACGTCGAAAGAAGTCCTGGCCGCGGCCGCAGCCGCCGCGGTCATGTGGGGTCTGGGGTTCGTCCCCGTGACCCTCGCCGACACCGCACCCAGCCGTGGACTCCTCGTCTCGGCACTCATCTTCATCGTCGCCGCGGTCGCGTACGCCGTCGTCGACGAGGTCGTCATCACTCCCGTGATCTCCCGCGCCAGCGGACTCACCATGCGGCAGGTGGTCACCGCCGACTGGGACATCCGCCTCGGCGTCCGGATCGGCGGCCTGATCGCCGCGTACGTCACCTACCTCGTCGTCCTGCGCAACGACTGGTTCCTGCTGGTCCTGCCGCTGTTCATCTACGCCGTCCACCTCGCCTCCGCGATGCAGCTGCGCGCCCGCAGCGAACGCGAGGCCTGGCAGCGGCTCGCCCAGGCCACCGACGAGTTCAACTCCGTCGACCTGGACGGCGTGCTGCGCACAGCGGTCACCCGCGCCGCCGACCTGTTCTCCGTCGACGGCATCGAGGTCGAGATCCGCGAACCGAGCCGGCTCGTCCGCGGCGACGCCACCGGGGTCAGCTACGACGGCCCGCCCGCCGACGCCCCCAAAGCCGACGGGCAGGCCATCCCCATCGACCTCGCCACCAACACCGACCAGGAATCGCTCGGCGAACTGCGGCTCCTCCTGCGCGGCGAGATCACCCTGTCCGAACGCGAGACCTACACGCTGTCGACGTTCGCGGCCGCACTCTGCACCGCCATCCGCAACGCCAGCACCCACGCCGAGACCAAGCGCCTCGCCGACAGCCACGCCCGCGCCGCCGCCATCGACCCGCTCACCGGCCTCGCCAACCGGCGCAAGCTCCTCGAATACTCGGCCGCGGTGCTCACCGAGACGCCGGCGCGCGGCACCACCGCGCTCCTGCTGATCGACCTCAACCACTTCAAGGAAATCAACGACACCCTCGGGCACTCCGCCGGCGACCAGGTGCTGCGCGAGATCGGCACCCGCCTCGCCGACGCCGTCCAGCCGCACGACCTGGTCGCCCGGCTCGGCGGCGACGAGTTCGCGATCCTGCTCGTGGGCCTGCCCGCGCCGGCCCTCGCCGTCTCCCGCGCCCACTCGCTCCTCGCCGCGCTCAACCCTCCGCTGGAACTGGACGGCGTGCGGCTGTCCATCGAGGCGTGCGGCGGCGTCGCCGTGGCCCCCGGCGACTGCGACATCGAGGAACTGCTGCGGCGCGCCGACGTCGCCATGTACCAGGCCAAGCGGGACGGCCAGCGGGTCGCCGTGTTCGCCCGCGCCCGCGACACCGCCGACGTCGGCACCCTCTCACTCGCCGGCGACCTCGCCCGGGCCATCGCCGAGGACGAGTTCGTCGTCAACTTCCAGCCGATCGTCGACCTCGGCAGCGGCGAGGTCATCGGCGCCGAGGCGCTCACCCGCTGGGCCCACCCGAAGCGCGGCGACCTCTCCCCCGCGCACTTCCTCGACGCCGTCGAACGCTCCGGCCAGCTCTCCGCGTTCGCCGACATCGTGCTCGACCAGGCCCTGCAGGCGGCCGCCTCGTGGCGCGAGGCCGGATTCGACCTCGTCGTCGCCGTCAACGTCTCCCCGCGCAGCCTCCTCGACCCGACGTTCCCCGACTCCGTCGCCGCCCGCCTCTCCGCGCGCGACATCCCACCCGCACAGGTCATGGTCGAACTGACCGAGACCGTCACGCTCTCCCAGCTCGAGGTCGTCGACGAGGTGCTCGGCCGGCTGCGCGAACTCGGCGTCCAGCTCGCCCTCGACGACTTCGGCACCGGCTACTCGTCGCTGGCGACCCTGGCCCGCGTACCCGTGCACGAGCTGAAGATCGACCGCAGCTTCGTCGCCGCGATGGAATCGCCGACCGAGGCCGCGGTGGTGCGTTCCACCATCGACCTCGGACGCAGCCTCGACCTGCTCGTGGTCGCCGAGGGCGTCGAGACCGACCAGCAGCGGGCCCGCCTGTGGGAGCTCGGCTGCCCCACCGCACAGGGGCACCTCTTCGCCCGCCCGGTCCGCCCCGAACGCCTCCTCCAGATGCTGCGCCGCGGCACCAACGGCCGCCCCGGCTGCCTCGCCGCCCCGCTGCACGAGGCCGGCACCGTGGTGCGGATCCCGCAGAGCCGCCGTTCCCGCAGCAACGGCAACCAGACCGCCGAGGGCTGACGTAGCGCACCGCGCGATCACCCGCTACACATATGGGATGGCGTACCGTGACCGGCCCACCGCCGGGAACGCCCTAGCCGCCCACCTCCACCCCTACACCGGCGACCCCAACGCCGTCGTGCTCGGGCTGCTGCGCGGCGGCATACCCGTCGCGGCGTGCGTCGCCGCCGTCCTGCGACTGCCGCTCGACGCCCTGTCGGTACGCAAACTCGGCGTGCCATGGGCCCCGGAGGTGGCGTTCGGCGCACTCGGCCCGGGCGGCGCCGTCGTCCTGAACGAGGAGATCGCGGCCCGCCTCGACCCGACCGCCATGCACGCCGTCCTGCGCCGCGAACGCACCGAACTGGACCGCCGCGAACGCCGCTACCGCCTCGGCCGCCCGCCACCCACCATCGACGGCCGCACCGCGATCATCGTCGACGACGGGCTCGCCACCGGCGCCACCGCCCGCGTCGCCGTCGACGTGCTGCACCGGATGGGTGCCCGCCGGGTCGTGTTCGCCGCACCGGTCGGCTCGGCCGAAGGCATCGCCCGCGTCGCCGAACGCGCCGACGAGGTGGTGTGCCCGCTGCGCCCCGCGACGTTCGACGCGGTCAGCCGCCACTACGACGACTTCCGTCAGGTCAGCGACCTCGAGATCCTGCGACACCTGGCCATACCGCACGATTGATACTTGTGGATCTGATCTGCCTCAACGGCGTGGTGCCGGCACACCTGACGTTCGCCGCCCTGGCCCGCACCCTCGGCTTCGGCGAACTCCGCGACCTGGCCGGCTACGCGCCTTCGCTACCCGAGCGCTATTCGCTGACGACGGAACTCACGACGCTGTCCTCCGCCATCGGCGCACGGCCGGCCGTCCACCTGCTCGGCTACTCCGCCGGCGCCAGCGTCGCACTCGCCTACGCCGTCCGGCACCCCGCCACCGTCGCCACCCTCACCTTGATCGAACCGCCCTGGACCGGCCTGCCCGACCCGTCCGGCTTCACCGCCCGCATGGACGAGATCATGCTGCACACCCCGCCGGAGCAACGCTGGCCGGTCTTCCACGAACTGCTCACCCGCCCCGGATCCGACATCCCCCCACCGCCCACATCACCACCGGCCTGGGCCCACGAACGAGTCGACCGCGGCGGCGACATCTGGCGCGCACTCCGCGCCACATCCCTGACACCGGCACAGATCGGCGCCTTCACCCGACCCGTCTACCTGCCGTACGCCGACGACAGCCACCCGTTCTTCGCCGACACCGCCCACACCCTCGCCGAACTCTTCCCCGCCGCACGGGTCGACGAGTACCACGGCAACCACATCCGGCCCCCACACGTCAGCGAACCGGAACGCTTCGCTACAGCATTACGAAATCTTTGGTCGCCTCATTGAGAATGCGCCAGGCCATTTCGGCTTTTCTCGGCAACGCCACGACCGCCCCCACATAAAGCAGCTCGATGATCTCCGCAGCCGGGCCACTGTTGGTGCCCACATTGAAGATCGACTTGTGCGGCCGGACCGACAGTCCGACGATCCCGTGAACGTCCAGGAAGTCGAGGAAATGGGTCAGCAAAGCCTCTCTACCACACAGGCGAAACTGGGGCCTCAGGGCCTCCGCGTTTCCCACCCTGTATGCACCGATCGAGCCATCGCCGTCAACCACGCCACGCCAGAAGTCGCGCGAGAAAAACAGCCGGGTGCTGATCTTGTCGCTGTAGCGCCCGAGCTCGAGCAACCTGTCCACGAGGTGGTCGGATCTGACCGAGAATTGGCAGGTCCGCCCCTGGTTGGAAACCGAAATTGCATGGGTCGAGCCCAGGAAATTACGAAACGACTCAAGATGTCCGTAGTCGCGAATGGCCAGCCCGATCGAGACCGAGCCCTTGTGACCGTGCCGCCGAGAGACGGATCCGTCGGTGAAGACGAACCCGGCCCAGCAGCAGGCCCGAGGATCGCTCAGGTCGTCGAAAGCATCCTCGCGGAGAGTGTGATTGACACGAGGGTCCACCCCGCGGCGATCCAGCAGACCACGAACCGACGGCTCCGCCAGTCCGAATGCCGCTGCAATGTCCGCTGGCTTCTCACCAGCTTCGAAGCGGTCGACTACCTCGCGCCGCTGTTCATCCGTCAGCTTTCCTACGCGACGTCCGGGCACCCCTCGACGGCGGAGGACATTGCGGATCGCCTGGCGGGTGACCCCGAAACGATCGGCAATGTCCTGCGTCAAATCGCCTTTGGCGGCAAGCTCAACAATCTTGTCCTGCTCCGACGAAGATAGAACGCGGCGCATTTCATCAGCTTATTGCCATGTCGACGAATCGACTGAGGTGCAGCTGCGCCGCGACCGTTATGGTATCAGTCGGACCATTTCTGTGTTTTGCTACGATGAAATCCGCTTCACCCGCTCTGGGTGATTCTTTGTCGTAATAGTCGTCGCGATGCAAAAGGATGACGACGTCGGCGTCCTGCTCGATCGAGCCCGATTCTCGAAGGTCACTCAGCTGCGGCCGCTTGTCCGTCCGCTGCTCCGGCCCACGGTTCAGCTGACTGACCGCCACGACCGGGCACTCGACCTCTTTCGCCAGCAGCTTCAACCCACGGGAAAGCTCCGCGACCTCCTGCTGCCGGCTCTCGGTCTTCTTCGGCGAGGACATCAGCTGCAGGTAGTCGACGACGATCAGCTTCAGGTCGTGCCGTTGCTTGAGCCGGCGCGCCTTGGCCCGGATCTCCATGAGGTTCATGTTGGGTGTGTCGTCGACGAAGAGGGGTGCCTCGCTGATCTCGCCCATGCGGCGGGCGAGTTTGGTCCAGTCGTCGTCGGAGAGCTGTCCGGAGCGCAGGACGTGCAGGGGGACGCGCGCCTCGGCGGAGAGCAGACGCATGACGATCTCGACCTTGCTCATTTCGAGGGAGAAGATCGCGCCAGCCATGTTGTGTTTGATCGACGCGGCTCGGACGAAGTCCATTCCCGCGGTGCTTTTACCGAGACCGGGGCGCCCCGCCACGATGATGAGCTGTCCGGGGTGCAGCCCGTTGAGCAGCCGGTCGAGGTCGGTGAATCCGGTGGGGACCCCGGTCATCACGCCGCCGGCGGCTCCGACGGCTTCGATCTCGTCGAGTGTCGGCTGGAGCATTTCGGCGAGTACCGCGAAGTCCTCGCTGACCCGCTTCTCGGTGACGTTGTAGATCTCCTGCTGGGCCAGGTCGACGATGTCGTCGACCTCGCGGTTGTCGCCGCCGTAGCCGAGTTGCACGATCTTGGTGCCGGCCTCGACGAGGCGGCGCAGGACGGCGCGTTCGGCGACGATGCGCGCGTAGTAGGAGGCGTTGGCGGCGGTGGGGACGATGTCGACGAGGTCGTAGAGGTACGGTGCGCCGCCGATCCGGGCCAGGTCGCCGGAGTCGGCGAGGGCGGCGGTGACGGTGATGGCGTCGGCCGGCTCGCCGCGGCCGTACAGCTCCAGGATCTTGTCGTAGATCGTGGCGTGTGCGGGGCGGTAGAAGTCGTGGGTGCGGACGATTTCGACGACGTCGGCGATGGCGTCCTTGCTGAGCAGCATGCCGCCGAGGACGCACTGCTCGGCGGCGATGTCCTGGGGTGGGGTGCGGTCGTAGCCGCCTCCGCCGCCGCTCTCGCGGGGTGGTGGGCCGTCGCCGGATCGGTTGCCGCCGCCGGACGGCTCTCGTCTGCCCCGCTCGCCAGGTTGTTGCGCCGCGCGGACGTCATCGGTGACCGACACCCTGGCCCCCTTCCACACGCCGCCGAGCCGCGACCTACGTTAGTACACCCGTACGACAGTTTCCCCCGTTTGCCCGCCGGCAAGCGGTCAGGCAAGCTGCTCACGGTAAGAGCAACGAGGGGCGACGATCAAACGCGACGGTGGACGCACCTCGGGACAAGCTGTGGATAAGTGCGGAGAAGCGGTGGTCAGCGGTGTGCACAGCCTGTGGACAGCCCTGTTGACACGTTCATCGCAAGGCCTCTGAGCTGGGGAAACTTTGTCCGCAGGGTGTGGACAGGAAATAGTAACCATCAGCTCAGGTGATTCGGAGCATGAGTGGCTGGTCGGCGGATGGACTTTCGGGCCCAGGCAGGCGACGCTCCGGCGGTGGACCCGTACTCAGCCGACCGTCGGCGCCATGGCAGCCGAAGGGCTGACAGGGGCCAGGTGGAGGGTCGGCGGGGTGGCGACGAGCCCATCGAGGAGCCGCCCGGTCCGGTGCCGGGTGGTTGGCCGCAGGAGCGGGATTGGCAGCCGCCGCGGCGCCACCGTTCGACCGGGGAGCAGCCGCGGCACCGCTCGACGGGTCAGACCGGTGAGATGCCCCGGCACCGTTCGACCGATGACCGGCCGTCGCCGAAGTACCCGTCGGTCTCGTCCGGGCGGGCCTCCGTGCCGCCGCCGGGTGGTCAGGCCCGCGATCCGCGTTCCTCTGACGACACGCCGACGCTGCGGCGGGGTGAGCAGTCGCGTCCGGCCCTGCCGAGCGGGCCGGCGGACACGCGGGGGCGTTCGATCTCGGACACGCCTCCGCCGCGTGGGCGTCGCGGGTACACGCCGCCCGCCGGGTTCTCGGACGAGGTGACGCCGACGAGCCGGTCGGGTGGGTACACGCCGCCGTCGGGCTTCTCCGACACCGTGACGCCGACGAGCCGTTCCGGTGGGTACACGCCGCCGTCGGGCTTCTCCGACAGTCCTACGCCGCCGCCGCGGGCGCGTTCGGAGGGCGGGCGTCGGCGTCGGGCCGAGCCGGAGGACCAGGTCGGGGGCTGGAGCTCGAGCGAGCCGTCACCGGACGCGCCGGTGTCCGAGCATGACACCGGCCGGTGGAACTCCCGCCAGGGCCGTTGGGTCCCCAAGGAGCCCACGCCGGAGCGGCCGGACTTCAGCATCGGCCGGTTCGAGGAGACCGGCGACGTGCGTGGTGGTCGTCGGCGCAGCGACCGCGTCGTCGATGACGTCGACTGGTACGAACGCACCGGCGGCGGCCACCACGCGTGGCAGCCCGAGGGTCGCGATGATCATCCGACCGGCCGTTCGACGGACTGGAGCGAGCGGTCGTTCCGTGCGGGACAGACCGATGCGGGTAGCCGGCGCGCACGCAGGTACGGCGACCCCGACGAGTCTCAGGCACCGCCGGGCCGGACGGATCCACCGGGCGCACGCGCTCCCCACGGCCCGTCGGCGACGACGGGCCGTTCTGAGTACAAGCCCCCGTCGTACCTGTCGTCGGTGCGCGACACCGACACCGGCGGCTATACCGGGTCGGAACGGGGCGGCACTCCGGGCCCGCGCCGTTACACCGACTCCTCCGACGACACCGGCTACGGCGACACCACGTCCGGCTCCACGGCCTCCGGGGTTTACGGACGCACTCCCCGCTACGGGCGTGGCCGCGACACCGACGACGTCACGTCCACGTACGGCGGGTCGCGGCGCGCGGCCGACGAGGACGGCGACGCGGAGGCCCCCCGTCGGGGCTTCGGCGATTCGGGCATCCCCCGCCAGGCGTCGCGGGGCACCACCGGCCGCTACGGAGGCACGGCGCCCAACGCGCGCACCAGCGGGACGTTCTCCCGGCCGGATGCGCGGACGAGTGGGACGTTCCCTCGGCCGGACGTGCGCACGACGGGCAGCCAGCCGCCGATCGACGCCCGCACGACCGGCGGCTTCCCCCGGCCGGATCTGAGCGACGAACTCGTCTCCGGCGCGGCGTGGAGCGGCGGCACGGCGGCCCCGGTGCGTGGTGCCCGTCCGGCGGCGCGGGCCGACGATCGCGAGGCGGCGGACCGGCGCGATTACGACGACGAACCGCCGGAGGCGGCCGCCACCAGCACGTATGCGGCCAGTGTGCTCGCGACGTTCCTCTGGTTCCTGGCGCCGGCGGCGATCTACGCGTTCTACATCTTCCAGACCGACTCGACGGTGCCGGCCACCTGTGATGTGCAGCCGTGCCAGTCGCAGCGGGACATCGCGCTGATCGGGGTCGCCGGGTTCATCCCGTGGGTGGTCGTGGCGCTGGCGCTGGGCGCGGCGACGGCGGTGGGGCTGCGCTACTTCAACGCCGGCTGGCGTGCGATGGGTACCGGCTTCGCAGCCGCTACGATCGGTAGCGGTCTCGCGACCCTGCTGAACACGTTCCTCAGCAGCTGAGGGCCCATTTCCTTAACCCGCGGGAAAGCGCGCCCAAATGCGCTGAGTCACACTCTAAAGGTTCTATAAATACAGAAAAGGCGCCGGTCGGCCCTTTGGGGGCAACCGGCGCCTTTCCGGCGTAACTCCGCGATTACTTCGCGGCAGCGACCGTCAGCGTGAACGTGGCGGTGACCTCCGGGTGCAGGCGAACCGACACCTTGTAGTCGCCGAGCGTCTTCACGGCGTTCGGCAGCTGGAGCCGCCGGCGGTCGAGCTCGGGACCGCCGGCCGACTTGACGGCGTCGACGATCTCGGCCGGGGTGACCGAACCGTAGAGGCGGCCGCCGTTGCCCGCGCGCAGCGCGAGCTTGACGGAGAGCCCTTCGAGCTGGCCCTTGACCTCGTTGGCGTGGCCGAGGTCGCGGATCTCCCGGGCACCACGGGCCCGCTTGATCACGTCGACCTGCTTCTCGGCGCCCTTGGTCCACAGGATCGCGAAGCCCTGCGGCAACAGGTAGTTGCGCCCGTAGCCGTTCTTGACCTCGACGATGTCGCCGGGGGCACCGAGGCCGTTGACCTCATGGGTGAGGATGATCTTCATTGTCCGTCCTCCCCCGTCAGCGCGCCGTCGTCGTGTACGCCAGCAGCGCCATCTCGCGGGCGTTCTTCACGGCCTTCGCGATCTGACGCTGCTGCCGCGCGCTCACCCCGGTGACCCGGCGGGCACGGATCTTGCCCCGGTCCGAGATGAACTTCCGCAGCAGCGCGGTGTCCTTGTAGTCGATGTAGGTGATGCTCTCCTTGTCGAGAGGATTCACCTTCTTCTTCGGCTTGCGCAGAACCGCAGCCTTCGCCATGTCTTACTCCTAGAAAGGTGGCTCGTCGTCGAACGAAGAGCCCGATCCGCCGCCCCCACCGGCCGGCGTGGCACTGGCCCACGGGTCGTCGGCGTACTGACCGCCACTGCCCCCGCTGTTGCCGCCGCCGCGGTTGTTGTTGAAACCGCCGCGGTTGCCACCGCCTCCACCGCCGCCGAAGCCACCGTCGCCATTGCCGCCGCCGGAACCGAAGCCGCCGCCGCCCCCACCGGAACGCTGCATCTTCTGCACCTTGGCGGTGGCGTAGCGCAACGACGGGCCGATCTCGTCGACCTCCAGCTCGATGACGGTGCGCTTCTCTCCCTGCTGGGTCTCGTAGCTGCGTTGCTTCAGCCGACCGGACACGATCACTCGTGCCCCACGCTGCAGCGACTCGGCCACGTTTTCCGCGGCCTGGCGCCACACCGTGCAGGCGAGGAACAGTGGCTCGCCGTCCTTCCACTCGTTGGTGCCCTTGTCCATGAACCGTGGCGTCGAGGCGACCCGGAACTTGGCGACTGCGGCACCGGACGGAGTGAAACGGAGCTCGGGGTCATCGGTCAGATTGCCGATGACGGTGATGGTGGTATCTCCAGCCATGATGTTCTCCTCGGGGGAGGTCGATCCTCACGGTGACCCTGCCACACGCCTACGACAGAAATCCGCGCGGCGTGCGGCGGAACGGATCGGGTATGCCGGGTCCTAGCGGACTTCCGGCCGGATGACCTTGGTACGCAGCACCGACTCGTTGAGGCGCAGCTGGCGGTCCAGCTCGGCCACTGCAGCCGGTTCGGCGTGCAGGTCGATGACGGCGTAGATACCTTCGGCCTTCTTGTTGATCTCGTACGTGAGGCGCCGGCGGCCCCACACGTCGAGCTTCTCGACCGAACCACCCGCGGTGCGGATCACGTTGAGATACGTGTCCAGCGACGGGGCTACGGTGCGCTCCTCGAGACTGCCGTCGAGGATCACCATGATTTCGTAATGACGCAAGACATTCACCTCCTCTGGTCTGAACGGCCACGGTCGGTCCGTGGCAGGAGGTCGAGCGTCGCCCCCGCAACAGTCGATCGCGCGGGGAACCGGACAAGGATAGCCGTCCGGAGTCCGGAGCCAAAAAGAGACCGCGGGGCGTGTCATCCGCTTGCTGGGTGGGACCTGGGGAGGAACGACCACACCGACGACACAGGATGACAACGCCCCGCGGAGCTTACCCAAATTGTACCTTATGCGAAGGCTATCCGAGATGACCGACGCGCAAACGCGCTGCGCACGGCCGCGACACCGACGCCCACCGTCAACACGGTGGCCACCATCGCCAACAGCCCCGACGGCCCGTTGACCGGTGCGCCCGGTGCGGCGGTGGGCACCCCCACGTCGACACCCGGCGGCGGCAGCGCGACCGTCTCGGTGTCCGTACCCGCTGCGCCGGACGCTACACCCGCCGCGGGCACCTCGGAGGCCGGTGCCCACGGATCGACCGCGGCCGACGGCGTCGCCTCACCGGCCGGTTCCGCCGCCGGTGTCGGCGCGGACTGCTGACGGGCTGCACCGCCGCCGCCACCCCGGCCGGCCGCCGGCGCGTTGGCCTGGCCACCCCCGGAACCCGCCTGCGGAGCGGGCGCCGCGGCCCGGGCGTTCGCGGCCGCCGCCGGTGCCTCCCTCGGCTCGGGCGCACTGACCGCCACGGTCGCCGTCTTGAACTCCTCCACCAGCCCGGCGTCGCATTCGAACGCCATCGTCACGCTTGCCGGCCCGCGGCTGAACGTCACCGGAACGGTCTGATTCGCGCCGACGTTGGCGACGGTGTGCCCGTCGACCCGCAGCGCGGCGCGCTGACCGAGCCGGTTGACGAAACTGACCCGGCTGTCAGCGGGGACGGTGAGCCTGCCCGTGCTGGGCTCCGAGCGGCAGACCAGCATGTTCAGCACGCTGCCGCCGCTGAACGCCACCGACGGATCGCTCGGGGCCGCGTTCGCCGCGCCGGCTGCGAGCGCCGGACCCGCGCCGAGCACCGCCGCCACGAGCAGTGCCGGCCACCTCTTTCGTGAGTACATAGCCATCCAGCGTCTTCGTTGAACTTGAGCTCCCGCACCGGCGGTACGGGTCGGTTTGAGCCAATCGGGTCAACGACGGCTGCCCACGCGCGGTGACGCCGGAATGCACGTTCCGTCGATCAATCCACGCGGACGGCGGACTGTCACACCGGAGTCGTAGGCTCCCCGCATGCGTATCGGTGCCCACGTCGACCGTGCTGACCCGCTCGCCGAGGCCGCTGCCCGCGGCGCCGAGGTGGTGCAGTTCTTCCTGGCAGACCCACAGGCGTGGGTCGCCCCGGAGGAGCGCACGGACACCGCGGCCCTGCTCGCCACCGACCTGGACGTGTTCGTCCACGCGCCGTACCGGATCAATGTCGCGACGCTCAACAACAGGATCCGCATCCCGAGCCGCAAGCACGTGGCCGACTACGCCGCGGCCGCCGCGCAAGTCGGCGCGAAGGGCCTGGTGGTGCACGGTGGGCACGTCGACAAGGGGCACGACGTCGCGGACGGGATCGCCAACTGGCGCAAGCTGTTCACCAGCGCGAAGGAGCAGTTCCCGCTGCCGATCCTGATCGAGAACACGGCCGGCGGCGACAACGCGTGCGCCCGCAAGTTCGACGCGCTGGCCCGGCTGTGGGACGCGGTGGGGGAGTTCAACGTCGGATTCTGCCTGGACACCTGCCACGCGCACGCGGGCGGCGAGGAGCTGCTCGGCATCGTGGACCGGGTCAAGGCGATCACCGGCCGGATCGACCTGATCCACGCCAACGACTCCCGCGACCCGTTCGACTCGGCGCGCGACCGGCACGACAACATCGGTGCCGGCGAGATCGACCCGGACCTGATCGTCGCCGTGATCCGGGCCGCAGGCGCGCCGGTCGTCGTGGAGACGCCGGGCGGCGCGGAGGCCCAGAAGGCCGACATCGACCTGCTCCGTGGGCGGTCGACGTGAGCGATTCGCTCACCGTGGGCCGTGGTTCAGCATCTTCCGGTGAAACGGGCGAGCTGCCGGCACGCCCGCCCCGGCAGAGCCGGCGACGGTTCCTCACGCACGAGTGGACGCTCGCGAGCATCGGCTCGGTGCTGCTGGCCGTCGTGATGACCTGGCCGGTGATGCTGCACCCGGCGAGCCGCCTGCCGTGGGACCTCGGCGACCCGGCGCTGCAGGCGTGGCAGATGGCGTGGGCCGGGCATGCGCTGCCGCGCGACCCGGTGCACGTCTTCCACTCCAACACCTTCTACCCGGAGTGGTACTCGTTCGCGTTCTCCGACACGCTCATGGGCTATGCGCCGGCGGGCCTGATCGGCAGCGGCGTCACGGCCGCGATCGTGCGGTACAACATCCTTTTCGTGCTGGCGTTCGCGCTGGCGTTCCTGGGCATGTACGCGCTGGTGCGCCAGCTCGGCGGCACCGTGGCGGGGGCCGCGCTGGCCGGGGCCGTGTTCAGCTTCGCGCCGTGGCGGTGGGCGCACGCCGGCCACCTCAACATCCTCTCCAGCGGCGGGATCGCGTTGGCGTTCGCGATGCTGGCCCGCGGGCACGGCTACTCGTTCCGCCACGGGTACCGGCCGGATCGCGCGGACGTGCGCTGGATCGTGGCGGGCTGGATCGTGGCGGCGTGGCAGCTGAGCCTGGGTTTCAGCATCGGGTTGCCGTTCGCCTACGCGCTGGTGCTGGTGATCGTGCTGGCCTTCGGCCACTGGCTGCTGTTCCCCCGCGCCGGGCGGGCCGAGTGGTGGCGCACACGCAAGGCGTTCCCCCGGCGGCTCTTGATCGCGAACGTCGGCGGCGGAGCCGTGTTCGCCCTGGTCGGGGCCCTCATGGCGCGGCCCTATCTGAAGGTCTTCGAGCAGCACCCGTACGCGCGGCGGGGAATCCCGCAGCTGGAGGAGTTCGGGCCGCCGCCGCTGGGGCTGGTGACGGCGCCGGAGGAGTCGTGGCTGTGGGCCGGGCCGCACGCCGGGATGCGCGAGAGCCTGACCGCCCAGGGCGAGATGGCCGTCTTCATGGGGTACACGGTCCTGGTGCTGGCCCTGGTCGGCCTGGTCGTGTCGACCTGGTCGCTCCGGCTGCGCGCGCTGCTGGCCGCCGGTGCGGTGATCGCCGCGGTGCTGGCGCTCGGCGTCAAGGTGCCGGGTGACGGCCGGTTCACCTACCTGCCGCTGTACAACCACCTGCCCGGGTGGGACGGCATGCGCACCCCCGGCCGCCTGATCATGTGGTCGACGGTCTGCGCCGCGGTGCTGGCGGCCGGCGCCATCGGTGCCCTGGCCGAGCGGCTGCGCGGCTTCGCGGCGCTACCAAGGCCCGCGGCCCGCCACGCCCTGCTTCTGCTGCCCGTCGCCCTGGTGCTGGTGGAGGGCGTCGGCGCGGTGCCGCACCCGTACGTGCCGAAGGCCCCGACCGCCGCGCTGCGCGCCGCCGAGCCGCCGCTGCTGATCCTGCCGTTCGACCACGTTCCCAATCAGCTCTACATGCTCTGGAGCGCCGACGGCCTGCCCAAGATGGTCAACGGCGGCAGCGGTTTCGCGCCGTCGTCGCAGTTCCATTTCAGGGACGTCGCTGCAACCTTCCCCGACGCGGGCAGCGTCCAGACTCTACGGGCGGACGGGATACGCACCCTCGTTGTCCTGCGGGACCGGGTCGCCGGCACGCCGTTCGCGCGGGTGCTGACCGCGCCGGTCCCGGTCGAGTTGGGGGTACGGCGGGTCGAGGTCGGCGACGCGGTGCTGTTCTACCTGGACTAGGCCGGGCCTCGACGGTTGAATCGACATGCTTTCTAGACGGAGCGGAGAGCCACTGTGGCCTCCGCACGATGGGGTGGGGTGAGAACGATCAGTCCCGAGGAAAAGGCCGCCGCGCCGCCTCCGGCCGACAGCATCGCGTCGATGGAGCGTCCGGTCGACGTCGTGCCGCCCCGGAAACAGAACGGCCGCACCCCCTCCGGCGCATCCGTCGAGGCGGCACCGTCGTCCACGGTCGACCCGGCTGCGACACCGGCCGCCGACGCCGCGACGGCCGGCACCACGTCCAACGGCACCGCCTCCGCCGGCGCCGCGCCCGCCGACGCCGCGACGGCCGCTGAGGCGCAGGCCGCCGGCGGGAAGCCGGCCGAGGCGACAGCTGACGCCGACGCCAAGACCACGGGAGCGAAGGCTGACGCCGCGGCCGCCGAGACGACGGCTGACGCCGACGCGAAGGCCGCCGACGGGGCCGAGACCGGGGCGAAGCCGGTCGACGAGGCCAAGGCCGGCGCGGACCTGAAAGCCGGCGGGAAGGCGACGGCAGAAGAGAAGACCGCCGACGACAAGGCGGCCGAGGCCGACTCGGTCTCGCTCACCAAGAAGAAGGCGGACCGCGGCGAGGAGTGGCGCAAGTTCGCCCCGCCGCCCGAGCGGGTCCCCGGCCGGTACGCGAAGCTCGGTGCGCGCGTGTGGGCGTTCGTGGCGCACGAGTGGACCCTCGCCGTGCTGGGCTCGTTCCTGGCCGCGGCGGTCATGACCTGGCCGACGCTGAAGAACCCCACGAAGACGCTGCCGATGGACCTCGGCGACCCGACCCTCCAGGCGTGGCAGATGGCCTGGTCCGGGCACGAACTGCCGCGCAACCCGCTCAACGTGTGGAACTCCAACACGTTCTACCCGGAGTCCAACTCCTTCGCGTTCTCCGACACGCTCATGGGCTACTTCCCGGTGGGCATGATCGGCAGCGGCTTCACGGCGGCGATCCTTCGCTACAACATCATGTTCGTCTTCGCGTTCGCGCTGGCGTTCCTCGGCGTGTACGCGCTGGTGCGCCAGCTCGGCGGCACCAAGTCGGGTGCTGCGCTGGCCGCCGCCGCGTTCGGGTTCGCGCCGTGGCGCTGGACCCAGGCGGGCCACCTGCACGTGCTGTCCAGCGGCGGGATCGCGCTGTCGCTGGCGATGCTGGCGCGCGGGCACGGCTACTCGTTCCGCCACGGGTACCGGCCGGAGAAGGCCAACTGGAAGTGGGTCGTCGCGGGCTGGGCCGTCGCGACCTGGCAGATCAGCCTCGGGTTCGGGATCGGGCTGCCGTTCGCCTACGCGTTGGCGCTCCTCGGGGTGATCGTGGTCGGCCACTGGGCGCTGGTGCCGCGGATCCGGTCGAGCTGGTGGGCCGACCGGAAGCCGTTCGCCCGGGTACTGCTCATCGCCAACCTCGGCGGCGGGCTCCTCTTCGCGCTGATCGGCGGCCTGATGGCCCGGCCGTACCTGCAGGTCGTGGAGGACCACCCCAACGCGCGCCGGGTGGTCGAGGAGGTCTCGGTCTACTCGCCGCCGAAGTGGGGCTGGCTGGTGGCACCGGTGCAGTCGCGCCTCTGGGGCGAGGAGCACGCCGGGGTGCGGGCCCTGCTGTCGGTGCCGGGCGAGATGTCGATCTTCCTCGGGTACACCGCGCTCGGGCTGGCCGCGGCCGGTCTGATCTTCTCGGTGTGGTCGTGGCGGATCCGGGCGATGCTCGCCGCGGGCACGTTCGTCAGCGGCATCCTGGCGATGGGCACGGCGGCGCCGAAGGGCGGCGACTGGTCCTACCTGATCCTCTACGACATCCTGCCGGGCTGGGACGGCATCCGGACCCCGGGCCGGCTGGTGCTGTGGACGACGCTGTGCGTGGCGGTGCTCGCCGCCGGCGCGGTGAGCGCGTTCGCCGAACGGGTGAAGGAGTTCGCCGAGGACCGGGTCCCCTACCGGCCGGGTCTGATCCTGCGCACCGCCATGGTGCTGCCGATGGTGCTGGCGCTGGCCGAGGGCGCGGCGATCATCCCGCAGCCGGAGATGCCGAAGGCACCGCTGGCGATGAAGGATCTCGAGGCGCCGTTCTTCATCCTGCCGAGCGACCAGATCAACGACGAGAACTACATGCTCTGGGGCACCGACGGCCTCAAGCCGATGGTCAACGGCGGCAGCGGCTTCACGCCGATCGGCCAGCAGCACATGCGCGACGTCTGCACCTCGTTCCCGAACCCGGAGTGCGTCGAGGTGCTGCGGGAGGCCAAGGTGAAGACGCTCGTGATCATCCGGAGCCGGGCGATCGGCGGCCCCTACGAACTGGCGGCGAGCCCCGAGGCCATGGAGGCGGCGGCCGACCTGGGCATCGTCAGCGAGGAACGCGGCGACGTGGTGATCTACAAGCTCTGACGCGACAGCGGCACACGAAACGGCCCGGCCCCCGGATGGGAGCCGGGCCGTTGTCGTCAGCGGATCAGGCCGGTACCGGTTCGGGCGCGGCCGAGGTGGCCTTGACGTCCCGCCGGTCGGGCGCCTCATCGAGCACACCCCCGTCGGGATCGTCGGCGTAGCTCTGCCGCACCACGTCCAGCTCGGGATAGCGGATCTCCCGCACCACCAGGACGACGAGCAGGATCACGGTGCCCAGTCGCAGCGTCGCCGCCAGCACGAACACCCACTCCGGGAAGACGGTCTTGCCCGACGCGCCCATGAGCTGCCCGTAGAACGCCACGAAGTACGCCACCTCGGCGAACGACCACGCGAGGAACGCGCCCCACCGCGGCCGGGCCAGCACGATGAGCGGGATCAGCCACAGCACGAACTGCTGCGACCAGACCTTGTTGAAGATCAGGAACGCCGCGACGGCGAGGAACGCCACCTGTGCCAGGCGTGGCCGGCGCGGTGCGGTGAGGATCAGCGCGCCGATAGCCACCATCGACGCGCCGATCAGCACCCAGGTGAGGGTGTTCAGCACCGGGATGTTGCGCCCCAGCCACTGGAACGGCTCCAGCCCGTACTGATCGCCGCCGCGCGGGAAGTGGTCGCCGATGTACCAGAGGGTGCCCCAGTCGATCGGGCGTTCGCGGTTGAGGTCGATGAACCGCATCCAGTTGTCGCGCCACAGCAGGGCGACGGGGACGTTGACCGCCGCGATGGCCGCCGCACCCGCACCCATCGCGATGCCGAACTCCTTCAGCTTGCCCGCGCGCACGCACAACGCCAGCAGCGGGAACGCCAGCAGCGCCGGCCACAGCTTCGCGGACGCGCCGAGCCCGATCATCACGCCGGCCCACGCCGGATACCGCTTCGCCCACAGCACGAAGCCGGCGGCGGCGAACGCGATGGCGAGCAGGTCCCAGTTGACCGTCGCCGACAGGAACAGCGCGGGGGAGAGCGCGAACAACGCCACGTCCCACGGGCGGCGCTTGCGCACGGACAGCAGCAGCCCGGCGGTGGCGACCCCGAGCGCGCCGAGCGCGAGCGCGTTGAGGTTGTAGAAGAGCTGCCCCTGGTTGAGGTCGGGGTTGTCCTGGCCGAGCGCGTGCACGCCGAGCCCGATCACGCCCATGAACGCCCCGGTCACGACCGGGTACTCGACGGGGTGGTCGCGGTAGGGCACCGCGCCGTCGGAGAGGCGTTCGGCGTAGTACAGCGCGAGCACGTCGGTGTAACACATGTACTTGTACTGCTTGAGATCGGCCCACGCGCCGTCGTTGCACGGATACTTCTGCACCCAGTGCAGCGACAGGGTCAGGCAGATCATCGCCAGCACGATCCGGCCGACCGACCAGAACCGCTGCCCCCCGAACGTCGTGCGGCCGGCCCGCGACGCGTAGTCACCGAGCGGCCCGCCGATCGCCTCGGAAAGGCCCCGGACGAATCCGTCGCTCCTCGCCGGTTCGTCCACCGGAGAGCGCAATGCGAGGGGTGCACCCGCGGGTGGGGCGCTGTCCGGCTCCGGCTGGTCGACTGATGCGGCCGTAGTCATGTGGACGATCCTGCCCTACCGACCCGGTCAGTGCGGGGCCGGTAGGGCGTGTGTCTTACGGATCAGTCGTCGTCCCGGCCGTTGCCGCCGCCGTTTCCTCCGTTGTTGCCACCGGGGTTGCCGCCGCCGGGCAGGGTGTTGTTACCGCCGCCGGGGCCACCGGGGCCACCGGGCTGGTTGCCCGGGCCGCCGGGCTGGTTACCGGGGTTGGGGTCGACCGACGGCTGCTGGCCGTCGCCCTTCTCCTGGCTGCCGGTGAACGGCGGCTCCTGGGTGAACGGCTTGCCCCAGACGGTGCGGCCCTTGTTGTACTCGGCCATGAACTTGCCGAAGAGCTTCCCACCACCGGTCGCACCGAAGAGGTCGTTGCCCTTGGAATCTTTCAGCGGCAGTTCCTCGGCCTGGTTGCCGACCCATGCCGCGACGGCGATGCCGTTGTAGTTCTTCTTCGGATCGTTGTCGCGTTTGGCCGACGTGTAGCCGACGGTCCACGAGTGGCCGTTCTCGCCGTCGTACTTGCCCTGGAGTTCCCACGTACCGGTCTTCGCGGCGACGTAGGGGACCATGTTGTTCGGGATGCCCCACTTGTCGTTTGCCTTGTTGTTGTTGGCGACCTTCTGCAGGGTCCAGTTGAGGTCGTCGAACATCTGGGGCGTGAAGCCGGCCATCGCGGTGGTCTTGATCGCCTCGGCGTAGATCCGCTGCTCGCTCTTCTTCACTTCCTTGATGAAGTGCGCCTTGGCGGCGTTGCCGCGGGCGGCCAGCGAGGCCATACCGGCGGCGTGATCGAGCACGGTGATCGGGTACTGGCCGAAGCCGATCTCGGAGCCGAACTTGTTGGACACGTCCTTGAGCTGACCGCCGTTGAGGTCGATGAACTCGCGGTTGTCGTTGAGCAGCCCGCGCACGCCGGCCGAGCGCGCCACGTCGACGACCTGAGAGATGCCGATCTTCTCGGTGAGGGCGTAGAACGGGATGTTCAACGAGAACTCGGTCGCCTGCCACAGCTGGCAGCTCTTTGGGCCGTCGGAGCAGTTGCCCTCGGAGGAGGAGTTCTTCACCGGCTTGCCACGGCCGGGGAAGGTGCGTGGCGACGTGGCGTCCCAGCGGGAGTTGAGCGAGTAGCCGTTCTTCAGGCCGCCCGCGAGCGTGTAGACCTTCATCGTCGAGCCCGCCGGGTGGTAGCCGAACTTCGACTGCTGCCCGTCGCCGAGGATCGGGTCGGTGTACGAGCCGGCGAGGTCGGCGCCGCTGCCGTTCTGGCCGCCGTAGTAGGCGAGCACGCGACCGGTGTACGGCTCGACCGCGACCAGGGCCCCGACCTGGTTCTCCTTCATGGCGTTGAGCGGGGACTCCTTGTTGGCGCGGTTGGTGTACTTCTCCGCAATGTCCTGGGCGCTCTTGTCGATCGTGGTCCAGATCTTCAGACCGCCGCCGTTGGCCTTGCTGATCTCGACCTTCGACAGGTTCTTGTCGGTCTTCTGCAGCCGGGTGAACTCGTCCATCACCTGGTGCACCACGTGACCGGTCGGCCGGTCGAGGCCGAACTGCTGCTTGAACGCGTCGTCGTTGGAGTTGACCTTGACCGGCGTCGGCATCTGCATGTCGGCCTTGACTTCGTACTTGTCGCCGCCGTGCTTGTTGAGTTCCGGCTTGATCGCGATCATCGCGTTGCGGTTGGCCGTCCAGCGGGCCAGCGCCTGCTCGGGGTCGACGTTCGGGTCGAACGGGCTACCGGTGATCTTGCCGTCCTTGCTCCGGCCGCCGTTCGGGTTCTTGATCAGGCCGGCCAGGAGCAGGCTCTCCTCGACGGTCAGGTCGGCGGCGCTCTTCTTGAAGTACGCCTGCGCCGCCGCCTCCACCCCGTAGGCACCACGCCCGAACGGCACGGTGTTGAGGTAGTTGCTGAGGATCTGGTCCTTGGTGAGCTTGTCGTTGAGCTTCATCGCGATGGCCGCTTCTTCGATCTTGCGGCTGTACGTCGCGCCCTCGAGGTCGGCCACAGCGCGCGCGTACTGCTGGGTGATCGTCGAGGCGCCCTGCGTCTCGCCGCCCTTGGTGTTGTTCCAGAAGGCGCGGACGATGCCCTTGAAGTCGACGCCGTCGTTGGTGTAGAAGCTCCGGTCCTCCGTCGCGACGACCGCGTGCTGCATCTGGATCGCGATCTTCTCCAGCGGCACGATGGTCCGGTTCTCGGAACCGATCTTCGCCATCTGGGTGCCGTCGGAGTAGTAGATGAACGTCGACTCGCCGCCGAGCTTGATCTGGTCCGGCGGGGCGATGCTGGCGAAGACGTAGGTACCGCCGACGAGGCTGGTGCCGGCCATCATGATGACCACCGCGATGGCCGCGATGATCCAGTTGCGGCGGCGCGCCTTCTTCGAACGGGTGCGCCGATTGGCGTTTCCGCGGCCGCCGGCTCCACCCCGGCCCGGACCGGTGCCGCCGGGGCCCCCGGGGCCGCCCGGCCCGTCGGGGGAGTCGACGGGGACGCCGCCGATGTTGACCCCGCCGACCGAGGCGCGACCCGCAGGCGGACGCGCCCGCCCGACGGTGGCCCGCCCGGTGGTCTGACCCACCGACGCGGAACCCACGGAGGCCGAACCGACGGACGCGCGACCCGCCGGGGGACGGGCCCCACCGGTGGGCGACGAGACCGGCACCGAGGCGCGCGCGGCGGCACGCCCGGCCGACGGTGGTGGCGAACCCGCTGACGGCAGACCGGCCGAGCCGACCGATGCCGAACCCACGGAGGCGGACCCGACCGATGCCGAACCGGACGCCCGGACGGGCCGGGGGGCCGGGTGTGGACCGGGTGCGGCTCCTGCCTGACCGGCTTCGCCGGGGGTGAGCGGATCGCCGTAATTCATTTGTCCCACCTTGCCGGTCGCGATGGTATTTCGTCCACCATCGCCCAGTTGTCGTGAGGCATCCCACCGCGCCGAACAGTGCCGGCGGCAGCGTGAAGATGACTGGAAAGTACTGCGCTCATTCGGCGACCCCGGCGCGGCGTGCAGTGCCCGGCTCCGGGATCATCCCGTCCCGCCCGAGCAGGAACTGCTCGACGAGATGGTTCCACCCGCAGCCGCGGCACACCTCCACCACGTACACCTGCACCTCACGGAACGTCATCGCAAGGGTCGACAATTCGGCCCTTTTGCGCGCCTGTCCCGCCGAGGTCTTGAGCTCGTCCCCGTAGATGTAATGCACGAGGGTGACGTGCTCGCGCCGGCATACCGGACACCGGATCTCCGTGGCCTCGCCGTGGAAGCGGGCCGCGTTTCGTAGGTACGGCGAGGCATCGCACACCTCATGGGTGCCGATGCGGCCCGAATAGAGCTCACGCAGCAGCGCACGACGCCGGAGGGCGTAGTCGACAATCTGGCGTTGCGTGCGCACGGACCCGAGGGTACGCGGAGATGGCCATTAGGGCGACCGCCGTTACCCTGTGTGCCTTTCTCGCGACTAACCCTCCTCGGAGATGTGATGTAGGCGCCCTTGCCCCCCGCTTGCGGACCGGATCTAGCACAGCTAGTTTCCGATGTATCGGCTCGATACATCGGGCGGACGGACTCCGGATGGACGGGAGGTGTCGGGCATGCTCGAGCTCGCTGTCCTCGGCCTTCTGCACGAGGGGCCGATGCACGGCTACGAGCTTCGCAAGCAGCTCGCTACCAAGCTCGGCGCCATCCGGGCGGCGATCAGCTACGGGTCGCTCTACCCCACGCTGCGCCGACTCCAGGCCGCCGGCTGGATCACGGAGGAGAGCGGCGCCAAGCCCGGCGCCGAGGCACCTCCGCTGACCAGCAAGCGGGGCCGGGTGGTGTACAAGATCACCGCCGAGGGCAAGGAACGCTTCCAGGAGCTGCTCGGCAACGCCGGACCGGAGACCTACGAGGATCCGAGCTTCGGCGTGCACTTCGCCTTCTTCTCCCGGACCGACCAGGCGACGCGGCTACGCATCCTCGAGGGGCGGCGGCGCAGGGTCGAGGAACGCCGGGAGGGGCTCCGCGACGCGCTCGGCCGGGCGGCGGAGCGGCTGGACGCGTACACCCTCGAGCTTCAACGACACGGCCTCGACGCCTGCGAGCGCGAGGTGCGGTGGCTGGAGGAGCTGATCGCGCACGAGAGGTCCGGGAAGCCGCCGGACGTCACACCCCCCACGAGCCGATGACTGCTGTCCCTCGCCGACTCTCATCCGGAGCGGTCGAACTCTCTTTGAACCAGATAGAAGGAGGCATCTCGATGGGCTCCGTCCGCGTTGCCATCGTCGGTGTCGGGAACTGCGCGTCGTCCCTGGTCCAGGGCGTCGAGTACTACCGCGACGCCAACCCGGCCGATCGGGTACCCGGCCTGATGCACGTCAAGTTCGGCGACTACCACGTCGCGGACGTCGAGTTCGTCGCCGCGTTCGACGTGGATGCCAAGAAGGTCGGGCGCGATCTGGCCGAGGCCATCGTGGCCAGCGAGAACAACACGATCAAGATCAGCGACGTCCCGCCGACCGGCGTGACCGTGCAGCGCGGGCCGACGTTCGACGGCCTGGGGCAGTACTACCGCGAGATCGTGGAAGAGTCGGACGAGCCGGCCGTCGACGTGGCCGCCGCGCTGCGCGAGGCCCGCGCCGACGTCGTCGTCTGCTACCTGCCGGTGGGCTCCGAGGAGGCCGCCAAGCACTACGCGCAGGCCGCCATCGACGCCAACGTCGCGTTCGTCAACGCGCTGCCGGTCTTCATCGCCTCCGACCCGGTGTGGGCGCAGAAGTTCACCGACGCCGGTGTGCCGATCGTCGGCGACGACATCAAGAGCCAGGTCGGTGCCACGATCGTGCACCGGGCGCTGGCGAAGCTGTTCGAGGACCGCGGGGTCGAGCTGCTGCGCACTTACCAGCTCAACTTCGGCGGCAACATGGACTTCATGAACATGCTGGAGCGCACCCGCCTGGTCTCGAAGAAGATCTCGAAGACCCAGTCGGTCACGTCGCAGATCCCGCACGAGATGACCAAGGGCGACGTGCACATCGGCCCGTCGGACCACGTGCCGTGGCTCGACGACCGCAAGTGGGCGTACATCCGCCTGGAGGGCAAGGCGTTCGGCGACGTTCCGCTCAACGCGGAGCTGAAGCTCGAGGTCTGGGACTCGCCCAACTCGGCCGGCGTGATCATCGACGCCTGCCGCGCCGCGAAGATCGCCAAGGACCGCGGCATCGGCGGCCCGATCCTCTCGGCGTCGTCGTACTTCATGAAGTCCCCGCCGGTGCAGTACTCCGACCACGACGCGCACGAGTCGGTGGAGAACTTCATCGCGGGCAGCATCGAGCGCTAGATCTCCTCGCGCGAGGGAGGCCGGGTCCGTCGGGACCCGGCCTTCTTTTGGGTGGAACGGGCAAGGCGGCGCAGCCGCAAACGGACACACGGACCTGCCGGGCCGAGGACGGCGTATATGTAGGAGAGCGCGGCGGCGACGGCTCGCACCCACGCGGGCCCGCACGCCGTATCGGACTGGGGAAGCCTGTGGCGCGAGCCGGACGGACGAGTCGTGGTGAAACGCGGGACCGGCGTGCCGACCGGCCCGTGCACCGAGCCGTTCGGCGGGTACCGGGTCGGGGTAAGCCGTCTGCTGTGCGTGGAGGAACGGCGGCTCACCCTCAGGAACTTCGGCGACGCGCGGAGCACGGTGCTCGGCCGCGCTCAGCCGAACGCCCGCTCGATCCCGACCCGCGCCTCCAGTTCCAGCAGGAACACCTTGCGCGGCAGGCCGCCGCCGAAGCCGACCAGTTTTCCGCCGGCGCCCACCACCCGGTGACACGGCACGATGATCGGCAACGGGTTGTGGTTGCACGCGGTGCCGACCGCACGCGCCGCCCCGGGGTCACCCAACGCGTGGGCGATGTCGCCGTAGGTGCGCATGCCCGCGTAGTCGATCGTCGCGATCTGCTCCCAGACCGCCCGTTCGAACACGCTGCCGACGCGCACGGAGGTCGGCAGGTCGAACTCAGTCCGTTCCCCGGAGAAGTATTGGCTTATCTGCTCGAGCGCGGCGCGGAGCAACGGCGCGTCGGAGAACGACCGCGACGGCGGCGGCGGACCGAACCGGACGGAGCACACGCCGGTCTCGTCGACCGCGACGCCGATGTCACCGATCGGGGTATCGACGCAATTCCACTCCAGCACCGCCACCCGTCCATCCTGCCTCGGCCGAAGCCCTCAGAACGCCCCGGCGACGACCGAACGGGACGGACATGACGGCGTGCGGAGAACCGGTGCGTCCGGACCGACGAGCACCCGCGCGCCATTCCGTGACTACCCTCAGAGGGGTGCCCTCCCCGAGCCACGGCTTGAAACCCGGCGTCGACGACCGCTCCCACAACGTGGTCGCGGTGCTCCGGCAACGGGGCTTCCGGCGCCTGCTCGGGGTGCGCCTCACCAGCCACGTCGCCGACGGGTGGTTCCAGGCGGGGCTGGCCGGCAGCGTCCTGTTCAACCCCGAGAAGGGGGCCAGCAGCGCACTGGCCATCGCGCTCGGCTTCGCCGTCCTGCTCGTGCCGTATTCGCTGGTCGGCCCCTATGTCGGGGTGTTCCTCGACCGGTGGAGCCGGCGGCAGATCCTGTACGTGGCCAACCTGCTGCGCGCCGCGCTCGCGCTGCCCGCCGCCGCGCTGATCTTCTCCGGCACCGAGGGGCTGCCGTTCCTGGTGCTGGCGTTCCTGATCATCGGGATCAACCGGTTCTTCATCGCCGGCATCTCCGCCGCCATCCCGCACGTGGTCGACGACCGGCGCCTCGTGACGGCCAACGCGTTCGCCAGCACGCTCGGGTCGATCTGCTTCTCGGTCGGCCTCGGCAGCGCCGTCGCCGGACTCAACCGGCTCTTCGAGGCGAGCTTCCACGGCTACGGGCTCATCGCCTCGCTGGCCGCCGTCGGATACACCGCCTCGGCCCTGATGGCGCGCTACTTCTTCACCCGCGACGCGCTCGGCCCCGACGACACCCCCGAACTCGACTGGCGCACCGCCCTCGCCGACTCCGGGCGGGGCATGGTCGCCGGCGTGCGGCACCTCACCGCGCAGCGCGGTGCGGCGTTCGCGCTGGCGGCGCAGTCGGGGCAGCGGGTGCTCTTCGGCGTGCTGACCATGACGATGCTGCTGCTGTTCCGGGGGCCGTTCGCCGGCGGGGACGACGTCACCGGCTCCATCCCGGGGCTCGCGGCGGTCGGCGCCGCCATCGGGCTGGGCGTCTTCGCCGCCTCGCTGCTGACCCCGCCGGTCGCGCGCCGCATCGGCGGCTGGCGCTGGCTCACCCTGGTGCTCGCGCTCGAGGGGCTGGCCGTCGGGGTGCTCGGGCCGTCGTTCGACCTGGCGTTGCTGGGCGTGGCGGTGTTCATGGTGGGGCTGGCCGGGCAGGGCGTGAAGATCGTCGTCGACACCGACCTGCAGCACGAGTGCGCCGACGACTTCCGGGGCCGGGTGTTCAGCCTCAGCGACACGGCGTTCAACGTGTCGTACGTGTTCGGGCTGCTGCTGGCCGCGCTGGTGCTGCCGCCGGACGGGGAGTCGGTCGGGGTGCTGCTGACGGTGGCGTTCGGGTTCGTCGCCGTGGCGATCTGGTACGCCGCGACCGGCGGCCGGTGGGCCCAGCGGGTCGGCGACGACATCCGGCTGCCCGAGGACGAGGCCGCCGACCGGGTCCGCCGTGAACTCGCCCGGTCGGGTCGGCATTAGTCCTTACTGTCGGGTCATTTCGACGCTGTAGAGGCTGCTGCTCTGGGTCAGCTTGTCGCCGGAGCACGTGTACGTGGAGGGCTGCTCGTCGATCGACAGGGCCTCCGAGGTCGTCTGCGCGCCGTTGACGTAGTACGTGACGGTGCCGTCGACCTTCAGGTCCTTCGTCGTGAACGTGTTGTTGACCGTCGCGTACGTGAACGTGTAGCTGCCGCTGACCCGCAGTTCGACGGTCGAGCCGTTGAACGTGCCGCTGATGCGGGTGTTGGTGCCGTAGTCGACCTCGCCGGTGCCGTCGGCGCGCAGCGTCGACGTCCAGCCGCTGCCGGTCAGGTCGAACGAGCCGCTGCTGTCGACGACCTTCTGCTTGCTGGACGTGACCTTCCACGTTCCCACGAGGCATTTGTCGATCGCGGAGTTCTCCCCGCCACCGCCGCCACCAGAGGCGCGCACGACGACCACCACGACGATCCCGACCACCAGCAGCGCGGCGACGCCGGCCAGCGCGATCAGCGGACCGGCGAACGACCGCGACCGCTGCGGCGGCGGCGCCTGGAACTGCGCGCCCTGGTACCCCGGCTGCTGCTGGGGGTAGGGCGGCTGGGCCTGATACCCCTGCGGCTGCTGCGCGTATCCGGGCTGCGGGTAGCCGGGCTGGCCCTGGTAGGGCGGCGCACTCGACGGGTCGTAGCCGCCGGGCGGCGCGCTCGCCGGGAAGTTCGACGGCGAGTAGCCCGGTCCGCTGGCCGGTGAGACGACGGAGTAGCTGTCGCCCACCTGGTGGGCACCACATCGCGCGCAGTAACCGGCGGCGCTGATGTCCGTGCCGCCGCACGCCCGACACGGGTGCATGTGGCCTCCTGTGGTGATCCCCGGCTGCGCCCCCTCAGCGACCGGTTGACCTGCGACGGTAATGCACGTCGTCCATCGTGCGCACCAAACGGGGAAGCCGATAGCACCAATCCGGACAGTCCGGAACAAGTACCCTCAGTATTGAGCCAATTGCCGACAGTGATAAGGGGTGGCTACCGTGCGCTCCCCATCGATCGACGTCGAGAGTGCCGCCGGGCACACGCCCCGGCACCGGGCACCCGGCCGGCGGCGCTGGCCGACCGGCCGCCATCGTTCCCGGCGGTGGCCGGTCCTGCTTGCCGTGCCGCTCCTCGCCGTCGCCGCCGGCGTGGCCTTCTGGCAGATCGGGGAGACCGGCCGGAACGCCGCCGAGGAGCCACCGCCGGCCGGGATCGCCGAGGCGCCCGCGGGTGCCGCGCCGTGCACGTACGAGCGGTCCGAGGGCGAGGGTTCCGCCGAACTCCCGCCCGCCCGACCGCAGAAGGCCGGCCTGGTGCAGGTCACCATGCACACCACGCACGGCGAGGTGAAGCTCGAACTCGACGCCGACCGGGCGCCCTGCACCGTGAACTCGTTCGTCGCGCTCGCCGCCGACCAGTACTTCGACAGCACCCCGTGCCACCGGCTCACCACGGCGGCGATCTTCGTGGTGCAGTGCGGCGACCCCACCGCCACCGGCACGGGTGGGCCGGGTTACCGGTTCCCCGACGAGAACCTGCCGGTCGGCAACCTGCCGGCCTACCCGCGGGGCACCCTCGCCATGGCCAACGCGGGACCCGGCACCAACGGCAGCCAGTTCTTCCTCGTGTACAAGGACAGCGACATCGACCCGAACTACCCGGTCTTCGGGAAGGTCACCGCCGGCCTCGACATCCTCGACAAGATCGCGGCCAGCGGGGCACCCAACAACGACGGCCCGCCCAACCTGGAGATCATCATCGACGCGGTCGAGGTGAGCTGAGCGCCGCGTCGAGGTGAGCGCCGCTCAGACCCCGTTGTCCTCGGCCCAGCGGCGCAGCTCCGCCTCGGCCTCCTCGTGCGTCAACGGACCGCGCTCCAGGCGCAGCTCCTTCAGGTGCCGCCAGGCCTTGCCGACCAGCGGCCCCGGCGGCAGCCCGAGCAGGCGCATGATCTCGTTGCCGTCGAGGTCCGGGCGCACCCGCGCCAGGTCCTCCTCGGCCTCGATCCGCGCGATCCGCTCCTCCAGCGCGTCGTAGTCGGCCGCGAGGTTAGCCGCCTTGCGCCGGTTGCGGGTGGTCACGTCGGAACGCGTCAACTTGTGCAACCGGGACAGCAGCGGCCCCGCGTCGGTGACGTACCGGCGCACCGCCGAGTCCGTCCACTCGCCCCGGCCGTAGCCGTAGAAGCGCAGGTGCAGCGCCACCAGCCCGGTCACGTCGGAGATGACGTCCTTCGGGAACTTCATCGCCTGCATGCGCTGCTTGGTCATCCGCGCACCGACCACCTCGTGGTGGTGGAAGCTCACCCGCCCGTCCGGTCCGACCGCCTTCGTCGCCGGCTTGCCGATGTCGTGCATCAACGACGCGAAGCGCAGCGTGAAGTCGGGGCCGTCGGTCTCCAGCCCGATCGCGTTGCGCACCACGGTCAGCGTGTGCTCGTACACGTCCTTGTGCTGGGCGTGCTCGTCGATCTCCAGCTTGAGCCCGCTCAGCTCCGGCAGGAACTGGTCGGCCAGCCCCGTCTCGACCAGCAGCCGCAGCCCGAACACCGGATCCGCGCCGCACATCAGCTTCACGAACTCGTCCCGGATCCGCTCGGCGGTGATCCGGGACAGGTCGGCGGCCATGTCGACCATCGCGGCGCGCACCTCCGGCGCCACGGCGAAGCGCAGCTGCGCCGCGAAGCGCGCGGCCCGCAACATCCGCAGCGGATCGTCCGCGAACGACTCCTGCGGCGTGCCCGGCGTACGCAGCTCCCGGCGGGCCAGGTCGTCGAGCCCGCCGTACAGGTCGGTGAACGTGTGGCCCGGCACCGAGACCGCCATCGCGTTGATGGTGAAGTCGCGCCGGCGCAGGTCCTCGTCGAGCGAGGTCCCGTAGCGGACGATCGGGTTACGGCTCACCCGGTCGTAGGCCTCGGCCCGGTAGGTCGTGACCTCCAGCCGCAGGCCGTTGCGCTGCAGCCCGATCGTCCCGAACTCCTGACCCGTCGTCCAGATGGCGTCGGCCCAGCCCTTGACCAGCGCCAACGTCTGCTCGGGCCGCGCGTCGGTGCAGAAGTCCAGGTCGTCGCCGAGCCGGCCGAGGAGCGCGTCACGCACGGAACCGCCGACGAGGTGCAACTCGTGCCCGGCCGCGGCGAAGCGGCGGCCCAGCTCGTCGGCAACGGGGGAGACCCGCATCAGTTCGGCCACCGCCCGGCGCTGCGCCGTGTTCAGGGAGGTCTTGGTCTCGGACATCGGTGCGAAAGCCTATCTACACCTGCCGGTCGCCCGCGCCCGGGTTTCGGACCGGTCACGCGAACAGTGGCAATGGGCAATGGACAGATACAGTCCTCATTCGTGACCGATCCCCGCGACGGCGACACCGTTCCGATCCAGGCGCCGGCCCTGCCCCAGGCGATGGCGGAGTCGGTGGACAACGCCACGACGCTGGTGTTCACGCCGGTCACGCCGCCGCCGTCCAACGATGTCACACAGGAGATCCCGGTCGCGACGGCCGGGGCGGCGCAGCCCGAGGAGCCGCAGCCCTCGGTCGCCCGCAACAGCGCGGTGATGGCGGTCGGCAGCCTGGTCAGCCGGGCCAGCGGATTCCTGCGAACGGCGGCCATCGCGGCGGCGATCGGCGGTGCGGCGGTCGCCGACGACTACGCCCTCGCCGTGGCGCTGCCCAACATGGTCTTCGAACTCCTCGTCGGCGGCGTGCTCTCCAGCGTCATCGTGCCGGTGCTCGTGCGCACCCGGAAACAGGACGCCGACCGGGGCCAGGCGTACGCCCAGCGGCTGCTGTCGCTCGCGGTGATCGCGCTCGGGATCGCCACCGCGCTGGCCGTGGCGGCGGCGCCGGTCTTCACCTGGATCCTCACCAACCGCAACACGCCAAAGCCGGAGACCGAACTGGTCACGCACCTGGCGTACCTGATCCTGCCGGCGATCTTCTTCTACGGGATGGCCGCCCTGTTCGCGGCGATCCTCAACACGCGCGGCAGCTTCGCCGCACCGATGTGGACCCCGATCCTCAACAACATCGTCGTGATCCTCACGGCGGTGGTGTTCATCGTCGTGGACAGCACCAAGCCGACGCCGGAGTCGATCAGCACCACCCAGATCATGGTCCTCGGGCTGGGCACGATGCTCGGCATCCTGGTGCAGGCCGCGGGCCTCTACCCGGCCCTGCGCAAGGTCGGGTTCCGGTGGAAGTGGCGGTTCGACTTCCGGAAGCTGGGGCTGGGGGAGCTGGGCCGGCTGGGCGCCTGGATGCTGCTGTTCGTCGTGGTCAACCAGGTCGGGCTGTTCATCGTTCTCAAGATCGCAAAGCGCGCCGGAACGGACGACCCGAACGCGGCCAGCGTCGCGATCTTCCAGAACGCGTTCCTGATCTTCATGATGGCGCACGGAATCGTGGCCGTATCGGTGCTCACCGCACTGCTGCCGCGCCTCTCGTCGGCCGCCGCGGACGGCCGGCACGGCGACCTCATCTCCCAGATGGCCGGCGGCATCCGCCTGGTGGCCGTGGTGCTCGTCCCGATCACGGCGGCGTACCTCGTGCTCGGGCAGCCGCTGGCCGTGACGCTCTTCCAGTGGGGCAACTACGAATCGGACGAGGCGATCGCCACCGGCACGGTGATCGCCGTCGCAGGCCTCAGCCTCATCCCGTACGCGATCATGCAGATGCAGCAGTTCGCGTTCTACGCGCTGCGCGACACCCGTTCGCCGTCGCTGATCAACATCCCGGTGGTGGTGCTGCGGATCGCCTTCGACGTGGCGTTCTACGTGCTGTTCCCGGCCACTGCCGTGGCGGCCGGGCTGATGGGCGGCAGCGCGCTCTCGTTCGTCGCCGGGGCGCTGCTCAGCTTCGCGCTGCTGCGCCGGCGGTTCGGGACGCTGGGCATGCGCCGGGTCGTGACGAGCCTGCTCACGCTCTCCGCGGCCGCTGCCGTGGCCGCCGTCCCGACCTGGCTCCTGAGGTACCTCCTTGAACATCAGTTCGGTGACGGAAAACTCTCGAGTGCGACCCAACTCGTGCTCTGCGGCGTAGTACTCATCGGGGGCTACATCGGCGCAACCTTCGTCCTTCGTGTGCCGGAGGTCAGGGATCTGAGCCGGATGGTGCGTAGCCGCCTCGGGCGATAGGTCGGATCAACGCGCGCCGGGTGCAAAGGACGCGATGCAATGTCCACGGGGTAGCCGGGGCCAGGTAGGGTCGCTCCAGACTGTCGGCACAGGCACCTAGGCTTACGGGGGCACGCAGGCATGCACGGGCTCGGGTCCGGCCGGAGGGAGGACGGGTGACCCCGATCGACGAAGATCCGCAGAGTGCCGGCGCAAATCCGCAGGTACTCACGGTCGGCGCACCCGAGGTCGGTGAGGTGCTCGCAGAGCGCTACCGCCTCGAGGAGCACATCGGTAACGACTCTCTCGGCCGCCAGTTGTGGCGGGGCGCCGATGTGATCCTGCAGCGGCAGGTCACCGTCGTACTGCGCTACCCCGGTGGCGACTCCGCGGCCGAGATGCTCTCCGCCGCCGTCGCGGCGAGCCGGATCGTCCACCCGCACCTGGTCGGCGTCTACGACGCGATCGACGAGGGGGAGCGGGCGTACGTCGTTCGCGAGTGGGTGCAGGGCACCTCGCTGCGCGATGTGGTGGCCGAGTACGGGCCGCTCGAAGCGGACAAGGTGGTCGCGATCGGGCACGCCGTCGCCGACGCCGTTGCCGCGCTTCATGACACCGGCATGGCGCACGGCAACGTTCAGCCCGGCACGGTGCTCATCGGCGACGACGGGCGGGTCGTGCTCGCCGACGCGCGCGCCGACGAGTCCGCGACCGTCGAGGCCGACCTGCGCGCCATCGGTGCCGTCCTGTACTGCTCGCTCACCGGCCACTGGCCGCACGCCGAGGCCGGCGTCTCCGTCGTGCCCGACGCGGTTCGCGACGACGCGGGCACGGTCATCGCGCCGAGCCAGGCCCGCGCCGGCGTTCCCGGGCACCTCGACGAGCTCACCGTCGACCTGCTCAACGCGCACCTCAACCCGCCGTCGGCCGAGATCCTCTCCGCCGAGCTCGGCCGCCTGGACAACGCCGAGGACCAGCGCGCCCTCTTCGCCGACGAGGCGGAGATCGGGCTCGACTCGTTCGACAACACGTCCATCGCGCCCGAGGCGCCGGAGCGCGACAACCGCAGGCTCGCGGTCATCATCGCCGCCGTGCTGGCCGTCGTGGTGCTGGGCGGCGCCATCATCATCGGGACCTCCGGCGACGACGACCCCGGCACCAAGACGCCGGCCGCGGTCGGCACCGGCTCGGCCGTTCCCGGCAAGGGGCCCACCGGCGAGGCCGGGTTCCTCCCGCTCAAGGCCGACCAGCTCCGCATCGTCGACCCGCAGGGCGACGGCTCCGAGCAGGACAAGTACGAGCTGGCCGTCGACGGCAACCCCGCCACCGCGTGGAACACCGACCGGTACCAGCGCGAAGACTTCGGCGGCCTCAAGAAGGGCGTCGGCATCCTCGTCGACCTCGGCGCCGACACGTCGGTCAGCGCGGTCGACCTCGAACTGGGCAACGCCAACACCGACATCGAGCTGTACGGCGGTCCCGCCTCGGCCGGAGCGGCCGGTGACAAGTCCCAGGACTCCAACATCACCAAGACGCTCCAGCAGATCGGGCCGCCGAAGCCCGGCGCGGGAAGCCGCACGATCATGCTGGTCACCGACCCGACCAAGAAGGTCCGCTACGTGCTCGTGTGGTTCACGCGGGTGCCGAAGGAGGCCAACGGCGGCGGGTACCGGCTACTGGTCAGCGAGCTGAAGATCCGCGGCCAGGCCGCCTGACCTACGGTGCGCACGGTGGTGGTCACCGGACGGTAGGGTGCACGCCGTGGCAGCCGACGGGAGGGACGACGCCGCACTGCTGCGCGCCCACCTCGACGGCGACCAGGAGGCGTTCGGCGCACTCGTGCGCCGGCACCAGGACCGGCTCTGGGCGCTCGCCCTGCGCACGATGGGGGATCGCGAGGAGGCCGCCGACGCGCTCCAGGACGCCATGCTCTCGGCGTACCGGGCGGCGGAGCGGTTCCGGGGCGACTCGGCCGTCACGACGTGGCTGCACCGCATCGTGGTCAACGCCTGCCTCGACCGGATCCGGCGGCGGCAGGTGCGGCCCACCGTTCCGCTCGCCGAGACCGATCAGCACGCCGCACCCGCGCCGGATCGCGACACCGCCCTCGTCGTGCACGACGCGCTCCGGCAACTCCCGCCCGATCAGCGGGTCGCACTGGTGCTCGTCGACCTCCAGGGCTATTCCGTGGCCGACGCCGCGCAGGTGCTCGGCACCGCCGAGGGCACCATCAAGAGCCGGTGTGCCCGCGGGCGCGCCCGGCTCGCCGTTCTCCTCGGCCACCTACGGAACCCAACGTCGGGGCACAACGTCGGACCTGTGAAGGGGAAGGAGGGTGCCGCCCATGACTGAGCGGGTCGATCTCGACCGGCTCGCCGACTTCGTCGGTGGAGCGCTCGACGGCACCCCCGACGCCGACGCCGTGCGCGACCTCATCGCCGGCGACGCCGCGTGGGAGTCGGCGTACGCGGATCTCGTCACGGCCGACGCCGCCGTGCGCCTCGACCTGGCCGAGTACGCGGCGCAGGACACCCGCATGCCGGACGATGTCGCCGACCGTCTCGCGTCGGTGCTCCGTTCCCCCGGAAGCTCGTCGGAAAAGGCGACGGCGCGCGAGACACGCGATACGCGCCGGCCCGCGAGCCGGACTGACGCGACGCGACCGGGCGCGAGTCGGCGGCGCGCGCGGCTGTACGCGGGCCTGTCCGCGGTGACGGCGGTCGCGCTCGTCGCGTTCGGGCTGCTCGTCGGGCTGCCGCGGGTCGCGCGCGACGGCATCAAGAGCAACAGCGACACGGCCGGCGCCCCCGCGCCCGGCGGGCAGGCCGAGGCCGCGGTGGACACGCCCCAGCAGATCAGCGGGCGCGACTACCGGCGCGGCGACTTCGGCACACTCGGGAACGACGCCAACGCACCCGGCGCGGCGGCGGCGCGCAGCAGCGAGCGCGGTGGCCCCAACGCGCTGGGCGGCGCGGCCGAACAGCCCGGGTTCGCCGGATCGACGCCGCCCGAGCTGCAACGGCTCCTCACGCCGACCGCGCGCGCCGCCTGCATCCAGGCGATCCAGGCCATCCACGGGGGCATCGTGCGCCTCGTCGACTACGCGCGCTTCGAGGGGCGCCCGGCGCTCGTCGCGCTTCTCGACGGCACGCGCGACGGCGGCGCGGGTTCCTGGGTGGTCGTCGTCGGACCGGACTGCGGACAGCCCACGGGCAACGCGGACGAGCGGTACAGCGGCCCGATAGCGTGAGCTGACACACGCGGTCCGGCACATCGGGAATCGCCACTTCGTACGATGACGTTCTGGGGAACGCCGGCCGCACACCGGTGACCGTGCCTGATTCGAAGGGGTCCATCGTGGACGAGGTCCGCAATCTGATCATCGTGGGGTCCGGCCCCGCCGGCTACACCGCGGCGCTCTACGCCGCCCGGGCCAACCTCAAGCCGCTGGTGATCGCAGGTGTGACCTTCGGCGGCGCGCTCATGACCACCACCGAGGTCGAGAACTTCCCCGGCTTCCCCGACGGCATCCTCGGGCCGGAGCTGATGGAGAACATGCAGAAGCAGGCCGAGCAGTTCGGCGCCGAGCTTGTGCACGACGACGCCACCCGGGTCGAGCTCACCGGCGACATCAAGCGCGTCTGGGTCGGCGACGAGGAGTACAAGGCGCGTGCCGTCATCCTCGTGACCGGTTCGGCCTGGCGCCCGATCGGCGTGCCCGGGGAGCAGGAACTGCTCGGCCGCGGCGTCTCCTCGTGCGCCACCTGTGACGGGTTCTTCTTCCGCAA
>NZ_BOPF01000040.1 GCF_016863615.1 Virgisporangium aliadipatigenens
CGCCGATCGTGCCCGCGCCCGCCGTGGCGCCTGCGCCCGCCGTTGTGCTTGCGCCGGCTGAGGCGCCCGCGCCTGTTGTCATGCTCGCGGCGCCTGCGGTCCCGGCGGTGCCCGGCACGCCCGCGGCCCCGTCCGCGTCCGACGCTCCCGCAGCACCGGTTCCGGAGGCCCCCGCCGCGCCCGCGGTGTCCGCGCCGAGCACGGCCGCCAACATGCCGTTGACCGACGGCCCGGTGTCGGCCGGTCCGGCAGCGCCGCTGCCCTGCGCCGCAGCCGAGCCTGCCGTCCCACCCGCGCCCGGTCCGCCACCGGCATCCCCGCCGGTGGCTCCCTGCCCGGCGCCGATGCCCGCACCTGCGGCCGCGCCGGCCTGAGCGGCGCCCGGCCCACCTTGCGACCCGGCCGCCGGCATCCCCGAAGCAGCCCCGGCGCCGGCCGTACCCGGCGCAGCGCCGGCAGCGCCCGGGACAGCTCCGTTGCCCGTGGTGCCCGGGACGGCCCCGTTTCCAGTCGTGCCCGGAACGGATCCGGCAGCGCCCGCGACGGATCCAGCTCCGGGCGCGCCCGGGACCGATCCGACGCCCGGCGCGCCCGTTGCGACCTGACCGACCGCCCCGCTCACACCTGCGGCGCTTGTCCCGGCGACGAGCGCACCGGTGGCTCCGAGCGCCGCGGTGGTGCCGAGCGTCCCGGCCAGCCCGGCGACACCGGGGCTCCCGAGGGTGCCCGCATCGGCGGGCGCACCAGAGGTTCCCGGCCCGCCCGGCGGGATGATCCCGGCCGCGACACCCGGAGCGGCGGTCCCGCCCGGTCCGGCACCGACGGGACCGCGTGGGCCATCGGCCGCGCTTCCGGCTCCGGCGTCCTCGACTCCACCCGTCGCTCCGGCGACGCCTGCGGCAGCCGCGGTCGCGGCCGCACCGCCGCCGGCCACGGATGCCCCCCGAGCGCCACCCGCTCCGGCTCCGGCGGCTGTGAGGCTCGACGCTCCATTGTGGACACCGGCACCGCTCGCGCCACCCGGACCGCCGGCGGCTGTGGGGCTCGACGCTCCACTGTGGACACCCGCACCGCTGACGCCACCGGGGGCGCCGATGCCGTTGGCGGGTCCCATGGCGGTGCCGCCGGCGTTCGTGGCACCGCTCGTGCCCGCGGCACCCACGCCGTTGGCCCCGACGGTGCCACCGGCGCCTGCACCAGCCGCGCTGCCGGTACCACCTGCACCGCCGGCACCACGCGCGCCGGCTCCGCCGCTTGTGCCGGCCACGCTGCCCGTGCCGGCCGTGCTCCCGGTGTACGCCGTGCCGCCGGTGCCCGTGCCGCCCAGGCCTGCGCCGCGCGCGCCGTTGGTGTCCGCGCCTGCGCCCACGCCGGTCGTGCCCGCGCCTGCGCCGCCTGCGCCTGCGCTCGTGCCGCCCGTGCCTGCGCCGCCCGCGCCGGTCGTGCCTGTGCCTGCGCCGCCTGTGCCCGCGCCGGTCGTGCCCGCGCCGGTCGTGCCTGCGCCGCCCGCGGCGGTTGTGCCCGCGGCGGCGGGGCCCGCGCCGGTCGCACCGGCGCCCGGTGCCTGTCCGGGGCGCGCGCCGGTGTCTCCGTCCACGGTCGGGACCGGGACCGCGGGCACGCCCGAGGGGACGTTCACGACGGTGCGAGCGGGCTCGCCGGACGCTGCGGATCCGTCGTCGCCCGACACGCGGCCGGTCGTCGGGCCGTCTCCGGCTGCCCGCGCGGCACCGGCGGCGTTCGTCGCGGCCGTCGGGTCCGCGGCGTCGTTCGTCGGCGTGGTGCCGGCCGGACCCCGCAGGCCGGCGGCGGCTGCCACGTCGGCGGCGGCCGGGCCGCCCTGGAGTGCCCCACCGGGAGCCTGTCCGGGACGCGCGCCGGTGTCGCCGTCGGCGGTGGGCACCGGGACCGCCGGAACGCCGGCCGGCGCGTTCACCGCCACGCGGTCCGCGGCCGCGGCGGCACGGGCGTCGGCCGCTGCGTCGGCGGCGCGGGCGGACTCCCTGTAGCGCTTCGCGGCAGCGTCCCGCGCGTCCGCGGCAGCGTCCCGCGCGTCGGCGGCGCGGGCGGATTCGCGGTGGCGTTCTGCGGCGGCTGCGGCGTTGCGGGCGCTCGCGGAGCGGGCGTTCATGCTGTCGGCGAGGGCGGCTCCGGTGCGTGCGGACCGGTCGAGGAGGTCCCGCTCGACCCGCGTTCGCAGCGAACTGTCCACGGCGGGCTGATAGGCGCTCAACGACGGGCCGATGCTGGTGACCGAGGCGGCCGCCGAACCGTCGCCGGGCGGCTGGTACTCAAGCCGGTCCTGGTGCGCGTAGCGGGTCGACGGCTCCCACCGCGCCGGCGCGGCGATGAACGTCGTCTGCTCCCGCGGCTTACGCGGCGGTGGGCGCAACGCGTGCGTTCCGGTGTGCGGCGGGTCCTCGTGGCGTTGCTGCTGACGGTCCCGGCCCAGGTTCGACAGCACGGCGTCGAACCGCGCATCCGACGCGGGATCGCGATGGTAGCTGCCGGAGCGGTCGTAGGATCCGTTGCTGCCCAGCAGCCTGTCGATCGGCAGTATCACGACGTCAGTCCTTCCAGTGCGGCGAGGGCCGCCTTCACCTTGGGCACGTAGGCCCGGGTCTCCGCGTACGGCGGGATGCCCCCGTACTTGCGCACGGCGCCGCTGCCGGCGTTGTACGCCGCGAGGGCGAGGTCGAGGTCGCCCCCGAACTCCCGGATGTTGCTGCGCAGCAGCCGCGCGGCCCCGTCGACGGCCTGCGCCGGGTCGAACGGGTCGGCGACGCCCAGCGACTTCGCGGTCGCCGGCATGATCTGCATGAGCCCGCGCGCACCGGCGGAACTCACCACGCGCGGGTCGTAGTCCGACTCGACCTTGGCGACGGCGGCGAGCAGCCGCGGCGAGATCCCGTGCCGCACACCGGCGGCGTTGAACAACTCGGCGTACGGCACCCCCGCGACGCCGCCCGCGGGTCGCATGTTCGCGGGGAGGACGCCCGGATATCCGGGAGTGTCCACAGTGGACGGCAGAACCCGGCGGATGGCCGTCGGCGTCCCGTTCACCTTCTGGATGCGCACCTTCTCGCCCGGCCGGGGCGCGGCGATCATCATGCCGTCGCCGACGTACATGCCGATGTGGTCGACCGGGGAGTGAAACGCCAGCAGGTCCCCGGGCTTCGCCTGCGCCATGCTCGGGACGGCGGTGCCGACGCGGGCCTGGTCGGCGGCGATGCGCGGCAGCTTCACCCCGATGTCGGCGAACGCCCGCTGCATCAGCCCCGAGCAGTCGAGTCCCTTGGCGGGGTCGGTGCCGCCCCACACGTAGGGCACGCCGAGATACTGCTTGGCGGCCGCCACCGCATCGGTCGCCGTGACGTTCCGCGCGCCGGTGGCGCCCTGCGCCGAACTGAGCGCGGCGGCGAAGTCCCCGCCGGAGGCGGCGACCCGGTGGTATCCGAGCTGGTCGCGCAGTTGCGAGACGCGCGCCAGTACGTCGGTCACTGCCACGTGTGCTCCTCTTCCGATGACCGGTGTCGGGAGGTGACGAGGTCGTCGACCTCCATCGCCTCGGCGTGCTCCGCCGCCCTGCGCCGGGCGAGCGCGTGCCGTTCCGCCAGCTTCTCCATGGCCTTGCGCTGCGCGGCGGCGGCCGCCAGTTCGACCGTGCTCGTCTCGACGACCCGCGCGGCGTCGGCGGCCGCGGTGACGGAGGCGCTGAGGACGGCCGCCATCGCCTGGCGCGCGGAGAGGGCGGCGGCGAGGGCCTGCGCGGTGTCCGGGTTGACGGCGCAGGCGGCGTCGAGGGTGGCGGCCTGCTGGTGCACGAGGCCCTCGGCGGCCTCGGCGTCGGCGCGCGCCTTGGCGGCGGCGGCCTTGGCGACGCTCTCCTGCGCCTGCCGGGCGCGCAGCACGCCCGCGAGCCGGAATCTCGCCATCAGACGTCTCCTTCGGACAGCAGCGTGGCCAGGGCCATCCAGGCGTCGTAGGCGCTGCTCTGGTCGGTCATGTCCTGGCGCAGGAACGCGTCGATGCGCGGTTGCAGCGCGCGCCCGCGGTCGGCGTCGGGGTTGGTGCCGGGGACGTAGGCGCCGATCTCGACGAGTTCGCGGATCTCCCGGCCGGCGGCCATGATGCGCCGCAGTTCGTTGGCGGCGGCGCGCTGCGCGGGCGTGGTCACCGCGCCGGCCACCCGCGAGATCGATTCGAGCACGTCGATGCTGGGGAAGTGCCCGGTGGTAGCGAGCCGCCGGTCCAGGACGATGTGTCCGTCGAGGATCGACCTGGCCGCGTCGGCGATGGGTTCGTTGTGGTCGTCGCCTTCCACGAGAACGGTGTAGAGCCCCGTGATGCTGCCGACCGGCCCCGGCCCGGCGCGTTCCAGCAGCCGCGGCAGCATCGCGAAGGTCGACGGCGGGTAGCCGCGCGTGGCGGGCGGTTCTCCCGCGGAGAGCCCCACCTCGCGTTGCGCCATGGCGGCGCGGGTCAGGCTGTCCATCAGCAGCAGCACGTCCTTGCCCGCGTCGCGGAACCACTCGGCGATGCGCGTGGCGACGAAGCAGGCCCGCAACCGGACCAGCGGCGGCTGGTCGGACGTGGCGATGACGACGATGGCGCGGGACAGGCCCTCCTCGCCGAGGTCGTGTTCGAGGAACTCGCGCACCTCGCGCCCGCGTTCGCCGACGAGGCAGACGACGGTCAGTTCGGCCTCGGTGCCGCGGGTGATCATCGACATGAGGCTGGACTTGCCGACCCCGGAACCGGCGAAGATCCCCATGCGTTGCCCGCGCCCGCACGGCACCAGGGTGTCCAGGGCCCGGACGCCGAGCGGCAGCGACTCGTTGACGAGCTTGCGGTGCAGGGCGTTCGGGGGAACGGCGTCCACGGTGACGGCGGCGCAGTCCAGCGGCAGCGGCCTGCCGTCCATCGGCCGGCCCAACCCGTCGAGCACCCGCCCGCGCAACCCGAACCCGACGGGGATCTGCAGCGGCCCGCCCGTGGTGGTGACGACGGCGCCCGCGGAGATTCCCTCGGTCGGCCCGAGCGGCAGGCAGGTGAGCTTGCCGTGGTCGATGGCGACGACCTCGGCCGGCACCCGCCCGTTCACGATCAGCAGGTCGCCCACCGCCCCGTCGATGCCGGTGACGGCGACGGAGAGGCCGACGACGGAGGTGACCCGCCCGCTGACGAGCGGCCGGGCGGCCGCGATCGCCGGTTCCATCATCTCGGTGATCGTCAGCATCACGTCGCCTCCTCCGTACCGAGCAGGACCGCGCGGGCGCGGGCGACGGAGTCCTGGATCCGGGACTCGATCGTGGTGGCGTCGCACTCGACGACGGCGTCGCCGGGTCCGAGCGTCGGGTCGGCGACGATCACCAGGTCGCGCCCCTCCGTGGAGAACGTCCCGGGCAGCGTGCCGGCGTCGGACGGGCTCATCCGCACGATCGCGGCCCGCCCGGGCGGGGCGAACGCGAGCGCGCGCCCCAGGGCGTCCCGGCCGGGGTCGGTGGCGCTGGCCAGTTCCCGACCGATGATCGTCTCGGCGAGGGTGAACGCCGCCCGGACGAGATCGGCCTGCATGCCCTCGATGCTCGGCACGGCCCGCTGCTCGAAGCGTTCGACGGCGGCCATGACGGCACCGAGGACCCGCGCGACGACCTCCTCCTGCGCGGCGAGCGCGGCGCGGGCCTCCGTGTCGAACCGGGCACGCGCCTCGCGGGCGCCCTCCTCGGCGGCCCGGCGCCCCTCGGCCCAGCCGGCCGCGTAGCCCGCCGCCTGCGCCTCCCGGCGCAGCTTCTCGGCCAGTTCGCCGGGCAGTTGCGGCCCCAGTGCCAGCGGCACGTCGAAGCGCGCGGCCTGCACGGTTCCGGCGTCGGCGGCCCGGACCACCCCGGGTTCAGGCGACCATCTGGTCATCGTCACCCCGTGTGATCATGATCTGGCCGGACTCCTCCAGGGCCCGGATCGCCTGAACGATCTTGGCCTGGGCGTCCTCGACGGTCTTCAGGCGCTGCGGCCCGAGCAGTTCGATCTCCTCGGCGAGGTTCTCGGCGGCCCGCTCGGACATGTTCTTGAGAACCTTCATCCGCACGTCCTCCTTGACGCCCTTGAGCGCCACGGACAGGTCGCCGGTCTCCACCTGGCGCAGCACCAGCTGCACGGCCCGGTCGTCGAGCGTCGTGATGTCCTCGAAGACGAACATCTGCGCGCGCACCTCTTCGGCCAGCTCCGGGTTCCGCTCGGTGAGCCCCTCGAGGATCATGCGCTCGGTCGCCCGGTCGGAACGGTTGATGATGTCGACCAGCGGCTGCAGGCCACCGACGCTGGACAGGTCGCTGGGCTGCAGCACGGACGACAGCTTCCGTTCCAACGTCGTCTCCACCTGGCGCACGATGTCCGGCGAGGTGCGGTCCATCACGGCGATCCGGTTGGCGACGTCGGCCTGGAGGTCGCCGGTGAGGCCGGACAGGATCTGCGACGCCTGGCTGGCGTGCAGGTGCGCGAGCACGAGGGCGACCGTCTGCGGGTGCTCGTCCTGGAGGAACGACAGCACCTGCCGCGGGTCGGCGCGCTGCAGGAAGTTGAACGGCAGGTCGCGGAACGTCGCCGACAGCCGGCCCGCGATCTCGTCGGCCCGTTCGTCGCCCAGAGAGGCGCGCAGCAGTTCGCGGGCCACGTCCATACCGCCGCTGGCGGCGTGCCGCTGCGCGGTCAGCATCGTGTGGAACTCGTCCAGCACCCCGTCGGCGAGGTCGTGATCGATCATGCCGAGCCGCACGACCTCGGCGGTCAGCTCCTCCACCTCGGTCTCGCGCATCGTGGCGAGCACCTTCGCGGCGTTCTCCTTGCCCATCTGGATCAACATGACCGCGGCCTTGCGAACGCCGCTCACATCCTCGGTGGTCACCGGTCAGCTCCTCCGGTCCGCGAGCCATCCGCGCAGCAGCGCGGCCACCTCCTCCGGCTGTTGCTCGACCATCGACGAGATGTCGCGCTGCCGTTCGGCACGCAGCCGTTCGTCGTCGGACGGCCCGCCCGGCCCGGCCTCCAGTTCGCCCGCGGCACCGCTGCCGCCGCCGAGCGCCTGCGCACCGCCGCCGGCGCTGAGCGCGGCCTGTTCGGCCTCGAAGCGGGCGATCTCCGCCTGCAGCGCCTTCTCCAGCCGCTTGGTGCGCCGGCGGCTGCTGATCCAGGCGAACAGCAGCAGCAGGAGCACGCCGCCGATCGCCGCGCCGGTCTTGATCTGCTGCATGAGGGCGCTCGTCGCGTCGGCCTTCTCCGCTTCCTGCAGCTCCTTGGCCGCGTTCGCCGCCGCCGTCTTGTCGAACTGCATCGCCGAGACCGCGATCGTGTCGCCGCGCTGCGGGTCGAGGCCCAACGCGGCGGAGACGATCTGCTGCAGCTGCGCCTCGTTTGCGCCCTTGATCGCGTCGGAGTTCAGCACCACGGCGACCGAGAGCTTGCGCACCGAACCGGGGGCCGACCGGCGGGTCTCCCGCACGACGCCGACCGCGTTGTTGCGGGTCTCCGTGGTCTTGTCGTAGTTGCCGACCCCCGAACCCTGCTCGCCGGGCGGCGCCTGCACGTTGTCCGGCCCGAGCACGCCGGTGGCGCCGCCGTTGCTGTTGCCGATGTAGCGCTCCGTCTCGGTCTGCTCCGACAGCGGCGGGGTGTTCGGGTCGGCCACGTACTTCTCGGTCTTCGTCTCGGTGTTGTCGTAGTCGAGATCGGCCGTCACGTGCGCCTTCGCGTTGCCCGGCCCGACCACGGTGTCCAGCAGCTGCGTCAGCGAGGTGCCCAGGCGGGTCTCGTAGTCCGTCGTGGCGCGGGTGCGCTGGTCGCCGGCCGCGCTGCTGCCGCCACCCGCCTGCGCCGAGTCGCCGGAGGAGAGCACCTGGCCGTCGGCGCCGACGACGGTCACGTTCGCCGGTTCGAGGCCCTCGATGCTGGAGGCGACGAGGTGCACCACCGCCTGCACCTGATCGCCGGTGAGCGGCTTGTTCTTGTTGGTCGCCACGAGCACCGAGGCCGTCGGCGGCTTCTGTTCGTCCGCGAAGACGTTCTCCTGGGGGATGGCGAGGTGCACGGTGGCGGTTCGGACGTCGTCCATCGACTTGATCGTCTTGGCCAGTTCGCCCTCCATCGCGCGCCGGTAGCCGACCTGCTGCATGAACTCGGACGTCATCACGTTCTGCTTGTCCAGCAACGAGTAGCCGTTGTCGGTGTCGGCCGGCAGTCCCTGGCCGCTCATCGTCAGCCGCAGGTCGTAGACCTGTTCCTTCGGCACCAGGATCGTGTTGCCGCCGTCGGCCAGCTGGTACGGAACGCCCTCCGCGTTGAGCTGTTCGACGATCGCCGCCGCGTCGGAGGCCGCGAGGCTGGAGTACAGCGGCGCGTACGTCGGCGCCTGCACCCACACCGAGAAGAAGTAGCCGCCGACGGCCAGCGCGACGACCGCCACGATGGTGACGGCCTTCTGCCCCGCGGAGAACGAGCCGAACGTGCTCGCGATCCGCTTGAGCGCTGCGGTGACCCGGTCACGCATCAGGCCTGCATCCTCATGATCTCGTTGAAGGCGTCGACGGCCTTGTTACGGATCGCCACGGTCAGCTGGGTGGTGAGCGAGGCCTCGGTGGCGGCCACCATGTACTCGTGAACGTCCTCCAGCGTGCCGGTCGCCGCCTGCACGGCGAGGTCGTCGGCCCGGTCCTGCACGCCCTGCACCCGGGCGATGCTGTTGCCGAGCACGTCGGCGAAGTTCACGCCGCCGGCCATGGTGGTGCTGTCGTCGCCGGCCGGGGGAGCCACCACGGACGGGACGGAGATCGGCAGCACCGGGGAGATGGGGGTGATGGTCATGGTCAGGACCTCCCGAGCTGGAGAGCGGCGTTGTAGGCGTCACGGGCGCGGTCGACGACGGAGAGGTTCGCCTGGTAGCCGCGTTGCGCCATGATCAGGCTGGTCATCTGCTCGCCGAGGTCGATGTCGGGATAGCGCACGTTGCCGTCGGCGTCGGCGAGCGGGTTGTCCGGCTCGTGCACCACCCGGCCCTGCGTGTTGCCCGAACGCAGCGCGGCGGCCACCTCGACCCCACCGGTGCCGCTGCCGTAGTTGACGGCGCGCGCCTGGATGTAGTGCGCCTGGAAGGCCGCGCTACGGGTGTCGGTGGCGTTGTTCATGTTCGCGATGTTGTCGCTGACCGCGTCGAGCCACTTGCGGTAGACGGTGGCCCCGGTGCTCGCGATGCCGATGGCGCCGAAGATGGGCATTACGCCGTCCTCAGCGCGCTGGTGATGAGGCCCGCCTTGTGGTCCACCGCGCGCAGCATCAACTGGTAGCGCAGGTTCGTGTCGATGTGGCTCAGCGTCTCGTGGTCGAGGTTGACGTTGTTGCCGTCCATGCGGGTCGGCTCCAGCGAACGGGCCATCGACGGCGCGGCGGCCTCGGGGTGCCCGTTCTCGTAGGCCTCCCGCAGCGTGTCCTCGAACGACACCCGTCCCGCGAGGAACTGCGGCGTCTCGATGTTCGCGATGTTGTCGGCCACGACACGTTGGCGCATCGCCAGCCCGTGCAACGCGGACTTGATGGTGACCGACGTGATGTCGTCCAGCACGGTGGGCTCCTTCGCGGGAAAGGAGTGGCCGATCCGTGGCCGGAGGGGAGCAATCCGTGCTCGACCGTCACATCGGACGCGGGTGCCTCGACCTGAGGTCCCGTTCGGTTGCCGGACGGTTGCAGCTTGAGCTGCCGTTGACCGGTTCTTGAGGCGGCGTGCGGAGCTATGCGGCGTGGTCGATGTATCCGGGCCGGGGCGCGCCGGGGTCGCCGGACTCCACCCGCGCCGCGAACGCCGCGTGGCGCCGGTTGTGTCCCAGGGCCACCGCGACGTCGTGGGTCGCCGCCTGCTGGCGGGCCAGGAGTTCCTCGGCGCGCGCCTTGAGCTCGGGCGGAAGCGGGCCGAGCCCGGCGGGCGGCGTCCAGGGTTCCTGCTCGTCGTCCTCCTGCGCGCCGCGGGCGAGACGTTCGATCCGGGCGACGTCCGCCTCCATCGCGTCCAGGGCCGCCCTCCAGGCCGCGTGCCATTCGACGTTCATCCGGGTGAACGCCTTAAGCGGCCGGCTCGGCCGAGATCAATGACGCCTGGCGCCACGCGTCGAGCAGCGGCTCCACGAGTTTGCGGCAGGAGACGACCTTCTCGACATCGGCCCGGATGTTTGCCGAGATCATCTCCCCGAGCAGGAACCCGTAGATGCGGGCCAGGTCGGTGGCGCCCTCCCAGAGGTCCAGCCGCAATGAGGTACGCAGCTCGATCACGATCTCCTGGGCGTGCTTGAGTCGGTCGTCCGCGGTCTCCCGGTCGCCCGCACCGAGCGCGGTCTCGGCCTGGGACAGGTCGACGACCAGCCGTTCGTAGAGCATGACCAGCAGCCGGGCGGGTGAGGCCGTCGCGATGGAGTCGTTGAGGTACCGCGCACGCATAGCCGGGGATGTCATGGAGCCGTCCTATTCGAGGATTAACCGAGTGCGGAGAGCTGGCCGGCGAGCCAGGAGGACTGCGACTTCATCTTGCTGAGCGCGACCTCCAGGTTGGAGAACTGCTTCTTCAGCGCGTTCTGGCGCAGTTCCAGCCGGTTGTCCCAGTTGGTGATCTCGGTGTTGAGCCGGGTGATGGTCGACTCGCCGTTCTTCAGCACCTGGGTGAGGCTGCCCACGGTGGAGTTGGTGACGCCGTCGGCGACCGAGGCGAGGTTCTTGGCCAGCCCTTCCTGGACCATCTTCGCCGTCCCCGCGGGGTCCGCGTTGAGGGCGGTCATGAACTTGTCCTTGTCGAACGACAGCCGGCCGGCCTTGTCGACCTGCACGCCGATCGAGGCGAAGCTCGTGTACTCGTTGACGCCGTTGATCTCGGTGACCTGGCCGCCGGCGACCGAGCCGAGGATCGACGAGGCGGTCTGGCGCACCAGCGAGTTGCCCTTGAGCTGCGAACTGGCGACCTTCGGGTCGGCCTTGAGCGCGATCTCGGCCAGCGCGCCGTTCGCGGCGTCGATCATGGCGGAGACCTTGCCGGCGATGCCCTCGTTGTCCTTGGCCACCGTGACGGTGACCTCGGCGGCCGGCTTCGTGACCGTGAGCGTGACGCCGGCCATGAGGCCGGTGAAGCTGTTGGAGGCGCTCTTGACGGTGTAGGCGCCGGGGGTGCCGCCGCCGACGACGATGCTGGCGTCGTCGCCCTGCGCGGCGATGTTGGCCGTACCGGTCAGCCCGGTCACCGTGAACGAGTTCGCCGTGCCGGTCTTGGTGGAGGTGAGCTGCAGGATGATGCCGCTGCCGGTGTCGACCGCCGCGGCCTTCACGTTGATGCCCTTGGCGTTGATCGCCTCGGCGATGCCCTGCGGCGTGTTCTTCGTCGGGTCGACGGTGATGTTGACCGGGGCGCCGCCGCCGATGCTGATGTTGATGCCGGCGACCGGGTCGACCACGGCCGGCGCGCTCGCGTTCGCGTACGCGGCCGTCATGACGTGCGCCTTGGCCAGCGTCTTCACCTCGAAGGTGAGCGAACCGGTGGCGGCGCTCGCGGTGGCCGTGGCGCTGACGGCGTCGGAGGTGGACGAGGCCTTGGTCAGATCGAGACCGGTGGCCTTGGTGAGGGCGTCGGCCGCCGTGAAGATGGCCTTGACCTTGGTGTTCACCGACTGCAGCGCGGTGTTGACCGCCTTCTGCGTGGTGATCTTCTGTTCGATCTTGGTTTTGGGCGCGGACTCGACCGCCATCAGCTGACTGATGAGGTCGGACGTGCTCAAACCGCTGACCAGGCCGTCGACGCTCGTCGTGGCGCCCATCGCTACCCCCTACGCCCTGCTGCTCTGCCCGCCAACTGCACTGCCCACCAACTGCCTGAAGCGGCACACGGCCGCCCGGACGGGCCGGGCGGCCGTGCACCACCGTTCGTCGTTCCTAGGTCGGCGCCGGACCGCTATGGATTAGCGGAGCAGCGAAAGAACCGACTGCGGAGCCTGGTTCGCCTGAGAGAGCATCGAGGTGCCCGCCTGCGACAGGATCTGTGCGCGGGTGAAGGACACCATCTCCTGCGCCATGTCGGTGTCACGGATGCGCGACTCCGACGCGGACAGGTTCTCCGCGGCGACGTTCAGGCTGTTGATGGTGTGCTCAAAGCGGTTCTGCAGAGCACCCAGGTTCGCCCGCGAGGTCGACACCGACTTGATGGCGGTGTCGATCGCCGTGATCGCCGACTGAGCACCGGCCTTGGTGGTCAGCGAGATGGCGTTCACGCCCAGCTGCGTCGAGGAGAAGCCCGAGGTACCGGCGCCGGCCGCGACAGCGGACGACGCGGCGTTGATACCGGTGCCGGAGATCGCGATGGTGCCGGTCTGGTTCGGGTCCTTCGCCTGAACCTCGAGGCCACCCGTGTCGGTGACACGGGCCGTGAAGACGGCCTTGAAGCTGGCGTCGGCGTTCAGCTGGGTGGCGATGTTGTTGGCGTCGGTCGACGCCGACAGCGCGGCGGTCGTCACAGCCACGCCACCCAGGGTGAACGTGGCGGTGTTCGCGGTGGCAGCGGCAACACCGTTGTTCCAGGTGCTGGTCGCCGCCGACGCGCCCGAGGACACGATGTCAACCTGAATCGTGTCGTTGGCCGCGTAGCCGACCTGGATGTCCTTGGTCTTGAAGTTACCGTCGAGCAGCTTGACGTTGTTGAAGGTCGTCTTGTCGGCGATCCGGTCCAGCTCCGACTTCAGCGCGGACGCCTCGGCGTTGATGGCGGTACGCGACGTGGAGTCGTTGGAGTCGTTCGCCGACTGAACGGCCAGGTCGCGCATGCGCTGGAGGATGGAGTGCGACTCGGAGAGCGCGCCTTCAGCGGTCTGCACGACACTGATGCCGTCCTGCGCGTTACGAACGGCGACCTTGAGGCCACCGGTCTGCGAGCGCAGGCCTTCGGAGATGGCGAGGCCGGCCGCGTCGTCGGCCGCCCGGTTGATCCGGAAACCCGAGGAAAGCTTCTCGAGCTGCTTCGACATCTGCCCATCCGTCACCGACAGGTTCCGGTAGGCGTTCATCGCGGCGATGTTCTGGTTGATCCTGAGGCCCATTTGTGTTCCTTCTTCCTTGATGGGGTCTCGTACACCAGGCCATCCGTGGCCCGGTCGATTAGCACATCGGTCGCGTGGCCGTGGGCATGAGAAAACTTCGGAGACTTTTCGGCGGCGTTGAGTCGCCCGCCGGGGAGGAACCTGCCCGGGGAATGCCGCGAGCCCCGCCCCTGCCGCGGGAGGACGGCAGAAGCGGGGCTCGCGAGGGAAACGTGGTCAGGCGCTCTTTGCGAGGGGCATGCCCTGGAGGTCGGTCAGGGCGAGGCGGCTGCGCAGGTCGCCACGGGCGGCGATCTGGGCGTAGTACGCCTCGCGCCGGCGGGCCACACAGCCGCCCGGTCGGTCCGGCGACTCCACGAGCTCCGGGTCGAGGTAGGTGTTCAGGCCGTCCTTCAGCAGCACCAGCGCCTCGGCGCGCAGCTGCGACACGCGCGACTCGGTCACGCCGAGTTCGGCTGCGATGTCGGTCATCTGCCGTTCCGCGAAGAAATAACCCTCGATCACCTGGCGCAGCCGGTCGGGCAGCGCCTCGATCGCGTGGTGCAGGTAGCCGACCTTCTCGCGGTGCACGAGCACGTCCTCCGGGCCGGCGGCCCGCTCCGGCACCAGGTCCTCGGCGGTCCCGGCGGCGAACCCCTGCAGCGACAGCACGACGGCCCGCTGCACGTCCTCGCCGACGGCCTTGATCTCGCTGACCGCCACCCCGAGCGACTCCGCCAGCTCCGCTTCCGTCGGAGTGCGTCCCAGGGTGGCGGTCAACTGCTGAGTGGCCGTGTCCAGCCGGCGCGCCCGGCTGCGCACCGAACGGCTGGCCCAGTCCAGCCCGCGCAGCTCGTCGAGCAGGGCCCCGCGGATGCGGGCGGTGGCGAACCCGCCGAACGGCGTGCCCCGCTCCGGGTCGAACGACTGCGCGGCGGTGGCCAGCGCGGCCATGCCGGCCGACACCAGATCCTCGCGGCTGACGTGTGCCGGAAGGCGGCTCAGCATCTCGCGCACGAGGTGGCCGACGAGCGGGAGGTGGCTGCGGACCAGTTCCTCGACGTTCTTGGCGTCCTGCGTGGTGGCTACTGAAGTGCTCACGACGACCTCTTCGCTGGCGATGTTCGACTCGGCGGGCCGGTTCGGGGTCGTGCCCCGCTGTCGGCCGATTACGAGACTCGGTCGCCACGGGTACTGAGGCGGGTCACGCACAGTTGCAGTCGGGTTGCCATGACCCACTCGGTGGCGCTGAAAGCCTCAAGTTCCGTGGGCCCGGCGTCGATCTGTCGGGCGAGGCACACGTTCGGGACGTGTCACTGGAGGAAGGGGCAGCGGTGGGCCTGTCAGACCTGTCGAGCATCCTGTGGCGCGAACGGGAAATGCTCGAACTGCTCCTGTTCAAGCTGGAGGAGGAGCAGCTCATCCTGGCGAGCGGGCGGGGGCGCTGGTTGGCGCACGCCACGCGCGAAGTGGAGATGGTGCTGGACCAGATCCGGCACACCGAAGTGGTGCGTGCCGCCGAGGTCGAGGTGATCGGCGCCCAACTGGGGCTCGGCACCGCGGCGAGCCTCGGCCAACTCGCGGAAGCGGCCCCATCCCCGTGGGCCGAGTTGCTGCGTGAGCACCGCAAGGCGTTCCTGGCCCTGGCGGCCGAGGTGACCGCGATGGCGGAGGCCAACCGTGACCTGCTCACGGCCGGCCAGCGCGCCGTGCGGGAGACGATGCTCGCGGTGGTCGGCTCGGTGGAGACCTACGGTCGGCGCGGCGAGACGGTCGCCGCCGCTCCACGCACCCGGATCCTCGACGAGGCGGTCTAGATCGCATGAGTGGACGCTTGCGGAAGCGAATCATGAAGCAGGGCGCACTTGTGTCTCAGGGCGCCGGTGAGCGGAGCGAGGCGGCGGCATGAGCACGTTCAACGGTTTGTCGACCGCCCTTACCTCGCTCTACGCCAACCGGCGGGGCATGGAGGTCACCGCCCACAACATCGCCAACGTCAACACGCCGGGCTACACCCGCCAGCGGGCCAACCTGCAGGCGATCGCCGGGCCGGCCATCCCGGGTCTGACCTCGCAGGCCTCGCCGGTCGGCGACGGCGTGATGGTCGAGAGCGTGCAGCGGCTGCGCGACATCTTCCTGGAGAGCCGCGGCCGGATCGAGCACGCGGCGGCGGAGTACCTGGGCACCCAGCAGATTCAGTTGGGCCGGATCGAGCAGGCGTTCGCGGAGCCGAGCGACGAGGCGCTGCAGGCGCAGCTGGACGAGATGTGGGCGTCGTTCAGCGACCTGTCGCTGCGACCCAACAGCACCGCGGCGCGTTCGTCCGTGGTGTCCCGTGCGACCATCGTCGCCGACACGATCCGGGGCAACGGCGACCAGCTCTCCACCCAGTGGGACACGGCCCTGACCGAGCTGAACGCCATGATCCTCGACGTCAACTCGACCACCGCGGCGGTGGCGCAGCTCAACGAGGGCATCATGGCGGCCACGGCGGTCGGCCAGCAGCCGAACGACCTGATGGACCAGCGCGACGCGCTGGTGATGAAGCTGGCGGAGCTGACCGGCGCCAGGGGCGTGCCGCGCGACAACGGCGTGACCGACGTGCTGCTCAACGGCTCCGTGCTGGTGTCGGGCAACCACTCCCGCACGATCTCGCCGGCGACCGGGGCCGCGAACCTCAACGACGTCAAGGCGGGCGGCGCCGTGGCGCTGCAGTTCAACGAGCCGCCCGCGAACCCGTCCGCGTCGCCGGACTCCGGCAAGCTCGCCGGGATGCTGGAGACGCTCAACCGCACGATCCGCACCTACTCCGACGGCCTGGACCGGGTCGCCAACGAGCTGATCACCAGCGTGAACGCGCAGCACGCGCTCGGCCGCGACGCGGACGGCGACATGGGCGGCGCCTTCTTCAGCGGCACCAACGCCAGCGACATCGGCGTGGCCGTCGTCGACCCGGACGACATCGCCGCCGCCGACGCCGCCTCCGCGTCCGGCCCCCTGGACGGCGCGAACGCCCAGGAGATCGCGAAGCTGGCGAACAAGAAGGACGGCGCCAACGAGAAGTACCGGCAGTTGATCGTGGATCTCGGCGTCGCGGCGCAGACGGTCAACCGGCGGGTGGAGATCCAGGCCGGCGTCGTCACGCAGAGCGACGCGGAGCGCGAGGGTGACGCCGGCGTGAGTCTCGACGAGGAGATGACCAACATGGTCCAGTACGAACGGGCCTATCAGGCGGCCGCCCGCGTCATCAGCACGATCGACACGATGCTCGACACCTTGATCAACGGGATGGGGCGATAGGCCATGCGCGTCACACAGAACTCGATCGCGTCGTCCGTCCTCACGGCGTTGCAGAGCAACATCAACCGGCTGGGCGCGACGCAGCAGCACCTGTCCAGCGGCCGGCAGCTGATGAAGCCGTCGGACTCGCCGGCGGGCACGGTGTCGGCGCTGGAGATGCGTTCCCAGGTCGCGGCGAACAAGCAGTTCGCCCGCAACGTCGACGACGGCCTCGGCTGGCTCGGCGCGGCGGACGGCGCGCTGCAGTCCTCCTCGGACGAGATGGCCCGGGTGCGCCAGATCGCGCTGCAGGGTCTGACCGCCGGCGCGGTCGGCGACGCCACCAACCGGGAGGCGTTGGCCCTGGAGGTGGAGCAGATCCGGGACACGATCCTGGGCTTCGCCAACACCACGTACCTGGACCGGCCGGTCTTCGGCGGCACCGCCTCGGACACCTTCGCGTTCAAGCCGGACGGGACGCACAACGGCAGCACCGGTCAGGTGATCCGGCAGGTCAGCGCCGGCGCGAGCGTCCGGGTGGACGTCGACGGAACGAAGATCTTCGGCTCGGGCACCGGCGGCTTCTACGAGGTGCTCACCACCGTCGCGTCCAAGCTGCGCACCAACCCTAACGGTCTCCAGGCCGAACTGGCTCGGATCGACTCCGTGGCCACTACTATTCAGACTGGATTGTCAACGGTGGGTAGTCGTGCGGCTCAACTCGAAAAGATGCGGCAGGTCGCGGACGACGCGGTGCTCAACCTGATGGGCTCGCTCACCGAGGTGGAGAGCATCGACCTGCCCAAGACGATCACCGACCTGCAGTTGCAGCAGACCGCCTACCAGGCGGCGCTCGCGGCGGGGGCGCGCGTGGTGCAGTCGAGCCTCGTCGACTTCCTCCGCTGACCAGCGACGTTAGGAGCTTGTGATGAGCGGGACCGCAGCCCGGACCCTGGAGGCCGAGGCGGCTTTCGAGGTGCCGGTGATCGAGTTCGTGGCGCCGCTGGCCGGCTTTCCGGCCGAGCGCAAGTTCGTGCTGGTGCGGCTGGACGACGCGGGCGTGCTCTTCGCGCTCACCTCGGTCGACGATCCGGAGCTGCGTTTCCTGGTGGTGCCGCCGGCCCCGTTCTTCCCGGACTACACGCCGGAGATCGACGACGAGGCGTTGCGGGCGCTGGGCGTGCACGACGACAAGCACCTGCTCACGCTGCTGGTGGTGACGGCGGGGGAGACGGCGCACGCGTCGACGGCCAACCTCATGGCGCCGATCGTGCTGCACGAGGAGAGCCGCCGGGCGGTGCAGTTGGTGCTCTCGGGGAGTGGCTTGCCCGTACGAGCCTCGCTCATGAGCGGATAAGTCGGGTACTCTACGCATACCGTTCACTTCGGGCGGTATGTCGAAGGGGGAGCGCTCGTGCTCGTGCTGACCCGCCGCCCGGGAGAGAGCGTCATGATCGGCGACGACGTCGTCGTGACCGTCCTCGACGTGCGCGGCGATGTCGTCCGCGTCGGCATCAAGGCCCCGCGCAGCGTGCAGGTGCACCGCGAGGAGGTCTACCGGGAGCTGCAGAAGGTCAACCGGGAGGCCGCCTCGCCGACCGAAAACGCGGTCCAGGCGCTCAGTCGCATGCTGCGAGCTGGCAAGAAGGCCGACTGACAGGCGGAACGTCGGACAGCGAACGTTTGACCGGCGACAATTAGGGCGTGCAGGCCGCAGTCGCCACGGATCGGCCGGAGGCCGACGGTACGGCGTTCCAACCGCCGGCCGTAAGGGCGCTCACCGGACCCGGCCGGCTGCGCCGGCTCGCGCCGTTCGCGTTCGTCGCGGTGATCGGCCTGAGCGTCGCGCCGCTCCCGCCGGCCGTGCGGGCCGGGCCGTTCGCCGTCGCGGTGGCGCTGACCTGTCTGCTCGCCCTCGCCGTCCTGCTGTTCCCGTGGCACCGGTTCCCGCCCGCCTGGGAGGCCGTGCCGCCGATCGGGTTCTTCGCGGTGGTGGCGATCGTGCGTTCCGGGACCGTGCACGGGGGCCACGACGGCGCCGTCATGTCCGGTTACACGCCGCTCCTGCTGCTGCCGCTGGCGTGGCTGGCGCTGTACCACGGGCCGCGGCTGCTGCTGGTGGGCATCGTTCTGGGCGGGTTGACCGTGCTGCAGCCGGCGCTGACCCACGGCGTCGACCACCCGGGAGAACTCCGCCTCGCCCTGCTCTGGATCGTCGCCGGCGGGGTCGCGGCGTGGAGCACCGGCCGCCTCGTCCAGGACAACGGCCGCGCCGCCGAGCAGCTCGGCCGGGCCGCCGCCGAGGTGGCCGCCACCGCGGCGCAGCTGCGCGCCGAACGGGACTTCACCCGGGTCGTGCTCGACCGGGCCGGGTTCCTCGTGGTGGCCACCGACGCGCAGACCCGCGTGACGGTCTTCAACAACCGCTGTGCGGAGGTGACCGGCCTGCGGGCGGAGGAGGTGCTCGGGAAGCCGTTCGAGGAGGTGCTCGGCGACCACGTCGACGTGATCGACTGGCGCCGCGACCTGGTGGACCGCGGCCCGGACGCGCCCTCGGCGGAACTGGAGAGCAACTGGCGCGACGCCGCCGGCGAGCACCGGACGATCCTGTGGCGGGACATCGTCCTCACCGCCCCCGACGGCCGGGTGACCCACGCGATCTCCACCGGCATGGACGTCACCGAGCAGCGCCGCAGCGAACGCCTCATCGCCCACGTCCTCGCCGCCCCCGTCGACCAGGCGATCATCGCCACCGACCGGGACGGCATCGTGACCCTCTTCAACGCGGGCGCGGAACGCCTCCTCGGCCACCGCGCCGACGAGGTGGTCGGCCGGATCACGCCGATCCGCTGGCACCTGCCGGAGGAGTTGGCGACCCGAGAGGCGCCGCTCGGCGTGGCCGGTGCGGCGCCCGACAAGGAGCCGCAGGAGTGGACCTACGTGCGCGCCGACGGCAGCCACGTGCCGGTCGCGGTGAGCACCTCGGTCATCCGCGACGAGCGCGGCGCCGTCACCGGCTACCTCGGCGTGGCCCGCGACGTCACCCGGGAGCGGGCCGCCGCCGACGCGATGCGGGCGGCGCTCGAGCGCGAGATGGCCGCGACCGAGTCGCTGCGCGAGGTCGACCGGGTCAGGTCCGACCTCGTCGCCACCGTCTCCCACGAGCTGCGCACCCCGCTCACCAGCATTCTCGGGAACGTCGAACTGTTGGCCGACGGCGACGCCGGACCGCTGGCCGGCATGCAGGCCCGCCTGGTGGCGGCGATCGAGCGCAACTCCCGCCGGCTGCTGGTCCTCATCGAGGACCTGCTGATGCTGTCGCGCATCGAGTCCGGGGCGGTCAAAATCAACACCCGTCCGGTGCCGGTGCGCGCGATCATCGGCGGCGCGCTGGAGGCCGTCCAGGCGGTGCGCGCCGGCCGCGGCGTCGACCTCCAGGTCGAACTCCCGACCGAGCCCGTCGTCGTCCTCGGCGACCAGGCCCAGCTCGAACGGGTGCTGATCAACCTGGTCGACAACGGGCTCAAGTTCACGCCGGCCGGGGGCCAGGTGCGGGTCAGCGTCGACGACGACGGCGAGGGGTTCGCGCGGCTGGTGGTCGCCGACACGGGCATCGGCATCCCGCACGACGAGGTGGACCTGATCTTCGACCGCTTCTTCCGGTCGACCCGTTCGCAGGAGCGGGAGATGCAGGGGACCGGCCTTGGCCTGGCGATCACCAAGTCGATCGTCGAACGCCACGGCGGCCGCATCTGGGCCATGTCCCCGCCGGAGGGCCCGGGCACGGAGGTCACCTGCCTGATCCCCAGGGTCACCGACCCCTGATCCTTCAGCAACCCTGCTCCAGTTCCAGCGAGCGGTTGGGGTCGTAGTACTGCTTCTCGTCCCCGGGCTGCACCCCGCCGGTCACGTCGGCCGCCCGCCGCAGCCCCACCAACCCGTCCGAACGCCCGCAGTCGATCTCGCCGAACAGGTACGACCGGGCCTCGCTGACCCACAGCCCGCGATCCGCGGGGGCCACCCGGCCCGGGTCGTAGACCCGCCACTTCACCTCGTCGTGCGCCAGAAAGACGCCGGCGTCGTTCGCCCACGGGTAGACCCACACGTAGTTGGTGGTCAGTTCGATGTAGGGAACGCCGTGCTCGGTGGTGCCGCCCAGGTACGAGAACGTGCCACGCACGCGCGGCGGATACTGCGCGAGCGAGGAGCCGTCGGCGACCCGGGTCGCGAGGTTGGCCGCGCTCTTCGTGGCGAACCACGGTTCGATCTGCTCGCGTGCGCGTGGCGCCAGCAGGCCGAGGTAGGCGCTCGGGTCCCGCTGCACGATCATGCGCGGGTCGAGTCTGCCGGCCACCATCGCCCTGCGGACGGCCCCGATCGCGTCGGTGACCTGCTGGTCGCTGAACCCGGCGACGGCGACGAGGGGCGGATCGACGATGCCCCGTTCGCCCTCCGCGTAGGACTCCGCGGGCGTCCCCTCGAACGGCCGCTTCGCCCTGCCGGCCGGCGTCGTCGTGGCCTGCGCACCGGCCGGTGGGCTCTGGGTCGGGTAGGCGGCCGCGTCGGGCCGCCACTGTGTCAGGTCTCCCCGGGCGCCCCAACTGATTCCGACGGCCGCGCCGATGACGACGAGCACGATCAGGCGCCGCCCCCACCGCCGCCGACGGCGACCCGAACTGAGGGCGCGGGTCTCGCGGCGTTCGACGGAGCGGGCCCAGCCGTCGAGGCCGGCGAACGGGTCCGGGGGCTGGTTCACGGCCGGCATCGTAGCCAGGCGGGTGGCGCGGCGCTGTCCCGGCAGGAAGCTAGTCGAAGCGGTACAGGTCGTACTTCTTCATGATCCCGACGAGCTTCGTCGTGTAGTTCGGGTCGGTGGCGTAGCCGCTGCGGTGCACCTCGGCGGCGAACAGGTCCGGCTGTCGCGTGTACCGGAACGCCCCCGCGTACCGGGGCAGCGTCGACAGCTGGAACCCGTGATCGCGGAACGAGTCGGTCACGCTGAGGTACACCCGGAACGCGGCCGTGATCGTGACGCACACCGACGCAGTGCACTCCCGGGTCGGGTAGAGGTGGCAGCCGGCCGCGATGGGGCCGGGTTCACCGCCGTGGCACTTCTTGCCGAAGTAGTTCCGGTCGGTGGTGGAGAGGCGGCTGCGGCCCCAGCCGGACTCCAGGATCGCCTGGGCGAGCGTCACCGACGCCGGCACGCGGTACTGGTCCCGGGTGGTGCGCGCCGGATCGACGGCCATGGTCAGGAACGCGGCCCGGGTCGCCGCACCCGCGTAGGCGGCGGCCGGACCGCGCGGCCGGGCGCCGGTGGTCGTCATCGCCGCCGCTCTTCAGCCGTACTGGTTCTTCAGCGTCTGGTAGTCGCCGAGTCCCAGCGCGCGGAACCGGGTGGAGCACGCCGGGAGGCCGTCGCTCATGGTCAGTTCGCCGTGCTCGGCGAACGTCACGTGCCCCAGCCCGAACACGTGCCCGAACTCGTGGGTCAGCGTGCCCTGCAGGTCCCACGTGTCGGCGCAGCTCTCGGTCGGCGCGAGCGAGAAGAGGTTGTCGACGTCGCTGATGCGGATGTCGGCCTCGACGGTGCGGCCGCGGGACCACCACAGGCAGGTGAGGGCGAGCAGGCCGCCGGAGAGTTCCCCGAAGGCGACCACGTTGCGGTCGTCGCGGCTGCCGCAGGTGCCGTCGGGGCGGATGTTCGCGTCCTTGTCGGTGTCGCCGATGTAGCGCTGGGAGAGGGCGAGGCCGCCGCCGAGGCCGCAGTCGTTCCGGCCGTCGTCGACGCCGGCGCCCGCGGCGCGGATCGCGTCCCGGACCGGGTCGGCCGAGCCGAGGTAGCCGGGCAGGTTCTTGTTGCGCAGCCACCACTTGTACTGGTTGCGCCAGCGCATCCCGAGCCAGGTTCCCGCGGCGTCCGCGCAGCGCGGGTCGACCGCGGCCGTCTCGGCCGCCGGTTCTCCGGCCGATTCGGTCGAACTTCCGTCGGCCCGGCCGAAGCGTTCGATGGCCTGCGACGGTTCGTTCTCCGTGCGGGCGCGCCCCGACACGATGGCGCGCACCTTGCCGCGGATCCGCGTGACGGTCAGCACCGCCGGGTGCCCGGTGCGCCCCATGCCGGCGGCGGTGACCGAACCGTCGTCGTCCGGCACGCGCACGCTGAGCTCGCCACTGGCGACGACCGCGCCGCCGAGCCGGCAGCCGGTGATCGGGGTGGCCTCGGCGAGTGCGGCGGCGTCGACGGTTCCGGTGCCGTGCGGGCAGGTGTCCGGCCGGCCGGCCCCGAAGCGGAACGGGCCCGCCGGCGGGGTGGCGAGCAGCGCAACGGCCGCCAGGAGCGCGGTCGCGACGGAGCTCGTACGTCGACGCTGATTCATGATTTCCCCATTGTGGGGGCGCGAATGTTTTTTGTCCTGATTTCTCGGTCATATCGGTTAACGACAGCCGGCTGTCGGCCGATCAGAGAGCGTGCCCACCGGGCGACCACCGAACAACGGCCGGTCATCCGGCTGCTACCCGGGGTAACGAACTGCGACCCTGGTTGAACGTTACGGATGACAGGAGTGCGTTGATGTCCGACCTCTACGCCCGCCTCCAGGCGTTGTTCGCCACCCGCGACCGGGGTGCGACCGCCGTCGAGTACGGACTGATGGTCGCCCTGATCGCGGTGGTCGTGGTCGGCGCCGTGACCATGCTCGGGAGCAACCTCAACGAGAAGTTCGACACCGTCCAGAACGCCGTCAAGTAGCCGCCGTGCGCCGGCTGCGCGGCGGGGGCGAACGGGGGGCGGCTGCGGTCGAACTCGCTTTTGTTCTGCCGGTGCTCCTGCTCATCGTCTTCGGCACGATCGACTTCGGCCGGCTGCTGCACGCCCGGATCACCCTCACCGAGGCCGCCCGCGAGGGGGCCCGGGCGGTGGCCCTGGGGGAGAGCGCCGACGCGGCCCGGGCCCGCGCGGTGCGGGCGGCCGGTTCGATGACGTCCAAGCCGTTGCCGACGGCGGCTGACGTGCAGGTCGTCCCGTGCGGCGCCGGTGCCGACCCGGGCGCGGCCACCGTGACCGTGCGGCACACGTTCCACTTCGTGACGCCGTTCGGGGCGCTGGCGCGGATCGTCGGCGGCAGCGGGCCGGGGGAGACCGTCGCGATGGAAGCCACCGGCGTGATGACGTGCAGCGCCTGAGCGCATTGCGGCACGACCGCGAACGGGGCGCCATCACCGCCCTCGTCGCGGTGCTCCTCGCCGGCGGTGCGCTGCTCGGCGTCACCGCCGTCGTCGTCGACATCGGGCAGGTCTACGTGGCCCGCGAGACCCTGCAGACCGCCGCCGACGCGGGCGCGCTCGCCGTCGCCAAGCAGTGCGGCACCGGTGCCACCTGCACGCCCCGCGCGACCGCCGAGGACTACGTGCGGCGCAACATCCCCGACGAGCCGCCGCCGGTGGAGCTGTGCGGCGCGGGCTGGGGGCTGCCCGCGTGCGCCCCGCTGCCGGCCGAGCCCAGCCTCGCCGAGTGCTCCGCGCACCGCCCCGCCGCGGGGCCGTACGTGGAGGTGCGGGTCCGCGTGGTCGTGCCTCCGTCGTTCGCCCGCGCCCTGATCGGACGGGAGAACAGTGCCGGCACCCCGGTCTCGGCCTGTGCCCGCGCGGCGGCCGGGCAACGGCCCCCGACCACCGGCCCGGGCGACGGACGCGCGGACCCCACGCTGCCCCTGGAGATGGCGACCCCGGCGGTGACCCTCGCCGAGTGCTACCGCGCCGGCTACGGCTACGCCACCACCGAACGCGCGCTGCGCGTCGTGCCCGACCCGACCGACCCGTGCGCGACGGCACCCGCCGGCCTCGGCTTCCTCGCCGGCCCCACCTGTACCGGGACCTACGCCGCCGACCGCCCGGCCGGCCATCCCGGCGCCGCGGCACCCGACCCGACCTGCCAGAACGTGCTGGACGGCTACGTCGACCGGGCCACGCCGATGCCGGTGCCGCTCTACGACACCGCCGGCCCGGGCGGCTACCACCTGGTGGGCTTCGCCGCACTCCGGCTCACCGGCTACCACCTGCCCGGACGCGCCCGCCCGTCCACGCTCACCGGCACCGACCCGTGCACCGGCACCGAGACCTGCCTGTACGGCTGGTTCACCCAGTACTCGTATCCGATCGTGCGCGGCGGCGGGACCCGCCGGGACGGCGTGACCAGCCTCCAGACCCGCACCACGGGGTAAGGCGCCTCCTGCCGATCATGGCGGGCCTGCGGCGGACCCAGCCGCCCCCTGACCGGCAGGACACGCCTTAATCCGCTTATTTTCGGGCATCGGTTGCCGAAAGGGTGGTGTGGCCCGGAACAAGCGCAGCCTGATCGCGGTGGCCGCGGCCGTCGTTCTGGCCGCCGCCGGCAGCACCGCGATCCTGCTGTACGTGGGCGCCGCCGACCGGCGAGCCGTCGAGGGGCGCGCGCCGGTGTCGGTCCTGGTCACCACGAAGCGCGTGCCGGCCGGCACGACCGGCGCCGACCTGCGGGCCGGCGGCTACGTCGAGGCGGTCACGATGCCGGCGTCGACCGTTCCGGACGATGCGCTGAACAACGTCGACGGCGCGCTGGACCCCCTGGTGCTCACCGCCGACCTGCAACCGCGCCAGCTGGTGCTGCGCGGGGCGTTCGGCGAACGCAGCGGGCTCTCCGGCGGGGTGGCCATCCCGTCCGGCAAGATCGCGGTGACCGTGGACGTGGCGGGGGTGCCGGCCGGTTCGCTGGTGCGCGCCGGTTCGCTCGTCGCGGTCTTCGACGTGTACACCCCGCGCGACGCCACGCGGGTGCCCTCCGGGCTGAAGGGTCCGCAGCCGGCCGCCGACGCCGATCACGTCACCCGGCTGCTGATGCCGAAGGTGCAGGTCCTCGCCGTCGGGGCGGCCACGGGCGCGACCGGTTCCGACGCCACGCAGGCGCCGGCGGGTCAGCTCGCCACCGGGGAGAAGGCCGCGTCCGCGCTGACCGCCGTGACGTTCGCGGTCAGCCAGGAGGACGCCGAGAGGCTGATCCTCGCCGCCACCACCACCCAGATCTACGTCGCCCTGCTCGACGACTCCTCAGCCCTTCGCCCGGGACCGGGCACGGACACCCGATCGCTCTTCCCGTGAGGCCACGATGATTTTGTACTTCGAGCCGCAGCCGGACCGCGCCCGCGAGTACGCGGCGTTGCTCGGCAAGGAGGTGCGCCCCACGGCCAGCCTCGGGGCGATCACCGAACTCGTCAACGCCGACAAGACCGCCCAACTGGTGCTGCTCGGCTCCGGCGTGGTGCTCCCCGACGCGCTGAACTTCGCCAAGCAGATGCGCATGATCAGGCCCTCGCTCGGCGTGGTGCTCCTGCGCGACCACCTCGACGTGACCGACCTCGCCGAGGCGCTGCGCGCCGGCATCCGCGAGGTCGTGCTCCCCGGGGACGTCGTGGCGGTGCGGGAGGCGCTGGCGCGTTCGCTCGAGGTGTCCCGTCAGCTCGGCGGCGCCATGGGAACGGCCGCGCCGGCCCCCGCGCGGCCGACCGCCGGACGGCTGATCACCGTCTTCGCCGGCAAGGGCGGCTGCGGCAAGAGCACGATGGCCACGAACCTCGCCGTCGCGCTGGCCGGCAACGGGGCGCACTCGGTGCTGCTCATGGATCTGGACCTGTCGTTCGGCGATGTCGCGATCATGCTCCAGCTCGCGCCGGAACGCAGCATGGTCGACGCCGTCGGGATGACCGGGCGGCTGGACGAGACCGGGCTGCGGTCGCTGCTGACGCCGTTCGCCCCGGGGGTGGACGCGCTGCTGGCACCGGCCGGCCCCGCGGACGGCGAACGAGTGAACCGCGACCTGGTCAGCGAGATCATCAAGACCGCCCGCAAGGTCTTCGACTTCATCGTCGTCGACACCCCGCCGTTCTTCAGCGACCAGGTACTCGCCGCGCTGGACGTGACCGACCACTACATCCTGCTCGCCACGCCGGACATCCCGTCGCTGAAGAACCTGCGCCTGACGATGGACATGTTCGACCTGCTGGAGTACCCGAAGGACGAGCGGATCGTGGTGCTCAACCGGGCCGACTCGCACGTGGGGCTCACGCCCGCCGACATCGAACGGGTCGTGCGCGCCCCGATCCAGGCGAACGTGCCCTCCACCCGGGACGTGCCGGTCTCGATCAATCAGGGCGTGCCGTTGATGGTCAAGGACGAGGCGCACCCGGTGAGCAAGGCGATCAAGGATCTCGCCGTGAACCGGCTCGGCGGCGGCGAGGGACAACAGGTCTACCCGGCGACGGCCGAGCCGGCCGGCAACAAGCGCCGCCCCTTCCTCCTGCGCCGAGGCGCCAGGTAAGCCCGATGAGCGAGTGCAAAGCGCGGCGCCTGGACCGGAGCGCAGCGGAGGGAAGCCGCCGTGGGGCGGAGCCGTGCACTGAGCGGGAAGCAGGGAGCGCAGCGGAGGGAAGCCGCCGTGGGGCGGAGCCGTGCACTGAGCGGGCAAGCAGATGAGCTTGTCCGACCGGCTCGGGCGCAAGATTCCCAAGGCGCCGCCGCGGCATCCACCCGTGGCGGTCGAGCCGCCGCCACCGCCCGAGCCGGTTCTCCCGCCGGAGCCGGACCCCGAACGTTCCCGCGCGGCGATCGACCGGATGCGCAGCAGCCGGGGCGGGCCCGAGGTGGTCGGCGAGGTCCGCCGGCGGATCCAGCACGCGCTGGTCGAGACGATGGGCCCGAAGCTCTACGACACGGCCGGCACCGACGCGCAGCTCGCACACGGCGTGCGGGAGATCATCGCCGAGCTGCTGGCGCGCGAGGAGACGCCGCTCAACGGCACCGACCGGGCGCGGATCGCGCAGGAGGTCTACGACGAGATCCTCGGTCACGGTCCGATCGAGCCGTTGCTGCGCGACCCCGCCATCACGGAGATCATGGTGAACGGCCCGCGCCAGATCTTCGTCGAACGCGACGGCCGGCTGCACGGCGTCGACGCCGAGTTCGTCGACGAGGCACACCTGCGACGGGTGATCGACCGGATCGTCTCCCGCGTGGGACGGCGGGTCGACGAGGCGAGTCCCATGGTCGACGCGCGCCTCCCGGACGGCAGCCGCATCAACGCCGTCGTGCCGCCGATCGCGCTGGACGGTTCGTCGCTGACGATCCGGAAGTTCTCGGCGGATCCGCTGCGGGTGGCGGACCTGGTCGAGGTCGGCACGCTGACCCCGCAGACCGTGGACCTGCTCGCGGCGTGCGTCCAGGGTCGGCTCGACATCGTCGTCAGCGGCGGAACGGGCGCCGGCAAGACCACCACCCTCAACGTTCTGTCCGGCTTCATCCCGGACGACGAGCGCGTGGTCACCATCGAGGACGCCGCCGAGCTGCAGCTGCACCAGCGGCACGTGCTGCGCATGGAGTCCCGCCCGCCGAACGCCGAGGGCCGCGGCGAGATCACCATCCGCGACCTGGTGCGCAACGCCCTGCGGATGCGCCCCGACCGGATCGTGGTCGGCGAGGTCCGCGACGGCGCGGCACTGGACATGCTCCAGGCGATGAACACCGGCCACGACGGCTCGCTCACCACCGTGCACGCCAACTCCCCGCGCGACAGCGTCAGCCGCCTGGAGACGATGGTGCTCATGGCCGGCATGGACCTGCCGGTGCGCGCGATCCGCGAACAGATCTCCTCCGCCGTCGACCTGGTGATCCAGATGGCGCGCCTCAAGGACGGCGGCCGTCGGGTCACCCACATCACCGAGGTGCTCGGCATCGACGGCGACGTGGTGCTGCTGCAGGACATCTTCGTCTACGACCACCGGCGGGGAACGCTCCTGCCGACGGGCGTGCGGCCCCGGTTCCTCGACGGGCTGGCGGCGCTCGGGGTGCACGTGCCGGCGGAGACGTTCGCGGTAGGCGGGTGACGCCGGTGCTGCTGGCCGTCGGGGTCGCCTGCCTGTTCTCGGCCGTCGTCATTCTCGTCCCGCTGCTGTCGCGGGCGGCGGTGCGGCGCCGGGCGGTGCTGCGGCGGCTGCGGCAGCTGGACGCGTTCGACGCCGTCGCGGAGTACCGGCGCAGCGCGGTCATCGCCGGCGAGGCCCGGCGGCACGGGCCGTTCGCGCTGGTGGACCGGCTGCTCGGCGAGTCTCGCCGGACCGCGCTCGCCGCCTCCCTGGAACGGGCCGGCATCGCGCTCGGGCCGGCCGAGTGGGTGGTGACCCGCTGCGCGGCCGCGCTGTCGGGTGCCTTCGTGCTCATGCTGGCCGGGCCGTGGTGGTTCGGGCTGCCGGCCGGCCTGGTGGGCGGGTGGGTCGGCACGAACCAGTACCGCCGCGCCCGCGCGGAGAAGCGTTCGGCGCGCTTCGCCGACCTGCTGCCGGACGCGTTGCAGCTGGTGGTGAGCGCGCTGCGGTCGGGGTTCTCGCTGGCGCAGGCGATCGACGCGGTGGTCCGCGAGGGGCCGGAGCCGATCAACACGGAGTTCGGGCGGGCACAGGCGGAGACCCGTCTCGGCGGCGAACTCGAGGACGCCCTCGAACGCACCGCCGCCCGCAACGGCAGCCGCGATCTCAGCTGGCTGGTGATGGCGATCAGGATCCAACGCGAGGTGGGCGGCAACCTCTCCGAGGTGCTGGAGACGGCGAACGAGACCATGCGCGAACGCGCCCGCCTCGCCCGGCACGTGCGCGTGCTCTCCGCCGAGGGGCGGCTGTCGGCGTACCTGCTGTGCGGGCTGCCGGTGGCGGTGGCCGGGTACATGTTCATCAGCAATCCGGAGTACCTGCGGCCGCTGTACACCGAGCGGGGCGGCCTGGTGATGCTGACCGCCGGCGCGCTCTCCGTGGCCGTCGGCATCCTGTGGATCCGGCGCCTGATCCGGGTGCGTGTCTGATGGCGCTGCTGGTCGTGGGGTTGGTCGCGCTCTGCGCGGCATTGGCGGCGGGGGTCGTCGCGATCACCGCGCCGGCCGCCGGGGACGCGCGGGTGGCCCGTTCGCTCGCGGCGATCGAGCAGGGGTACTCGGCCGTCCTGCGGGCTCCCGCGCGGCGCGGGCGGATCTCCCTCCTGCTCGCCCCGCTGTACCGCCCGCTGCTGCGCGCCGGAACGGCCCTGACGCCCGCCGGCCAGCGCGCCCGGCTGCAGCGCTACCTCGACTACGCCGGCAATCCGCCGGGCTGGATCATCGAACGGGTCCTGGTCGCCAAGGCGGCCGGCCTGGTCGCCGGCGAGGTGTGCGGGCTGGTGCTGGGGCTGTTCGCCGGGGGCGCCGAGGCGGTGCTGCTCGGGGCGGTGCTCGGGCCGGTGGCCGGGTTCCTCGCCCCGGACGCGCGGCTCTACGGCAAGGGCCGCGACCGCCAGGATGAACTGCGCCTCACCCTGCCGGACGTACTGGACACGCTCACCATCTGCGTGGAGGCCGGACAGGGCTTCGACGCGGCGCTCGCGCAGGTCGCCCGCAACGGCCGCGGCCCGCTGATGGGGGAGACGGCGCGGGTCCTCCAGGAGATGCGCATCGGCAAATCCCGTGCGGAGGCGCTGCGGTCGCTGGCGGCGCGCACGACGGTGCCGGAGCTGAAGGGGTTCGCCTCGGCTGTCGTGCAGGCGAGCGAGCTCGGTGTGCCGGTGGCGCAGGTGCTGCGCGAACAGTCCCGGGAGATGCGGCTCAAGCATCGGCAGCGGGCCGAGGAGACGGCCCAGAAGATCCCGGTGAAGATCCTCTTTCCGACGCTGCTGTGCCTGTTCCCGGCGCTGTTCATCGTGGTGATCGGGCCGGGTGTGCTGAGCATGATCAAGTATCTATAGCGGGAACCGGTGCTCGTCCGTGCCGGCCAGATCGCACAGGAACGACCGCCGCGGCTCGACGTTCCACTCGCCGTGCCGGCCGGCGTCGATCAGCGTCCACACCGCCCACTCCAGGATCATGTAGCGCACGGCGACCGGCCACAGCGCGCGTTCGTCCGCGGTGAGCGCCACCCGCCGCGTGTACGCGTCGCGGAACACCGCCCACCGCCCCGGATCGAACAGCGCGTCGGCCTCCGGCCGGTCGTTGTGGAAGAGCAGGGCGGCGTTGGCCAGGTCCAGCAGGCGGGGTGCGCGGTCGGCGTTGTCCGGGTCGACCAGCACCGGACCGTCCACTGTGTACACCAGGTTCTCGGCCTTGAAGTCCAGCGACACCGCGCGCGTGGGCAGTCCGGCGTCGCGGATCGCCGGCAGCGTCTCCGCCGTGAACGCCGCCAACTGCGCGCTCAACCGGTGCAGATCGCGCGGCGGCACCACGGGACGCAGCCCGTCGATGTCCTCGGCGACGGAGTCCGCGTCGGGCGCGGGCCACGTCAGGTCCGGCACCCCGTCGTCCGGAACGTCCACGGTGTGCAGGCGGCCGAGCAGGTCCCCGGCGGCGGCCACGTCGGCGTCGCTCCCGTCGTAGCGCCGGCCGTCGATCCACGGGTACGCCACCCAGACCTCGTCGCTGCGGCCGATCGGCGCGGGGTTGCGCACCGGCAGCGCCAGCGGCGACACCACGGGGATGCCGCGATCGGCGAGCGCGCCCAGCCACGCGGCGAGCCCGTCCGCGTCGGTGAGCGGCGCCGCGGTGCGCTTGATCGCGGCGATCCGCCCGTCGACCCTGGTCCGGTAGACCGGCGCCCACCGGTAGCACGACGCCGTGGGCCGGTCGGCGGGCGCCACCCCGAAGTGGTCGAAGACGGCCGCGTGCGCGTCGGCCGGTGCGAACCGCATCGGGCCATGGTGGCGGTTCGCGCTCAGGCGCGCACGTAGATAACGACGCCGCCGCCGGTCGCGGCCGTTCGCCAGCCCGGGTCGTCGCGCAGGACCTCCGCCAGGCGCCGGTCGGTCCGACTGAGCACGCACGTCACTCCCCGCATCGTTCTTTCGTCGGGAACGTCGAACGCCCCCTGCAGGCGGCGCACCTCGGCCGCCCCGTAGACGTCGTTGCGGGAGTCGAGGCTCACGGGCACGTCGGGCCTGCGCAGGATGACGTGCCCGCCGAGGATGTACTCGTTGAGCAGCCGGCATCCGGACGGCAACGCGTCGAGCAGGCGCGGTTCGACCTCCGGCCGGCCCAGGTGGGTGAGGGCCGGCACGGCCAGCGCACTCAGCGCCGCGACCCCCGCGACCGCCCCGCCGCCGAGCACCACCCGCCGCTCGGCGGCCCACGCGCGCACCCGCGGCGAGGAGAGCGCGACGGCGATCACGGCCGCGCCGACCACTGCCGCCACCGGCACGAACCGCAACATCAGACCACCCACGCCGGTAAGCCCGACGGCACACAGCGCGACCCCGACCGGGAACGTCCGGTCGGTCGCCGGCACCGGCGCCCCCGCTCGGCCACCCCTGCGGCCGGCGCCCCGGGGCCGGGCGGCGCACGAAGCGAGCGCGCAGCCGGCGATCGCGACGATCAGCGGCAGCACCTGGGACCACTCGGTGAGGTCCGGCGGCCCCCACTCCTGCACCAGCCCCGCGGACTCCCGCCGCACCGCGGCCCCCCGCGCGAGAACCCCGACCCCCCACGGGTTGACCAGCACCGAAACCCCGGCAACGACCGTCGGCGCAACGACTCTCACCCACCGCCGCTCGCCACCACGCGGCCCGCTCACCGGCGGGTGCCCACGCATCGACCGGCGCCCGCCGAGCACGTGGGCGGCCGCGAAGGCCGCGCACAGCCCCACCCCGAGCGGCGCGCTGGAGTGCAGGTTGACCCACAGCACATGCAGCCCTCCGATCGCGGCGAGCACCCCCAGCCCACGCCGATCTTGCAGTTGTGGTGGGGACAGGGCGGGGCAAAACCGGACGCACCCGGCGCCACAACTGCAAGGTCGGCGGGGTGGCAGGACTGGGCGGTGCCAGCGGAGGAGGAGGACGAGGAGCGCCGGTACGGCCGCGTAGTCGGCGAGTTGCGGGCGGCCGCCGAGCCAGTCGATCAGGGCGATCGAGGCGACCGCGGCGGCCAGGCCCGACGCGGCGGGCGTGGCGCCCAGCTCGCGGGCGAGCAGGACCAGCGCGGCCGTCCCGAGCAGGCCCACCAGGGCCGCGAACAGGGCGACCGCCGGCAGCCCGCCGAGCCGGTACGCGGCGCCGAGCAGGACGTCGAAGAGCCAGCTGTTCAGCGCCCACGGGCGGCCCGCCGCCGTCCAGGAGAACGGGTCGACCGTGGGCAGCCGGTGCCGGTCGAGGATCAGCTCACCGGTGCGCACCTGCCAGAACGTGTCCGACTCGTGCAGGTCACCGGCGCGCGCCAGGAGAACGGGGAGCCCGGCACCGGTGGCCAGCAACCACTGTCCGGAACGCCCCATTCATCCATTCTGGGCGCGTGCGCTACGCGGCGGGCGTGCTCGACAGGATCGACTTGAGGCGCTTCGGCGTGATGCCCAACTGGCGCGCCAGATCCTCGGCGGTGGCGTCCGGCTGCTGCGCCGTCAGCTCGGCGGCCAGCCGGCGGGTCTCCGCCACGGGCCGCCCGCGCCGCTGCGCCGGTGCCGGAACGCCCGGCATCGCCCGCCCCACGGCCGGCTCGTCGGCGGGCCGCGGCGCCGGCCGGGACGCCGAACGGCCGCTGACCGCGCTCACCGGGGAGGTGATCCGGGACAGCTCCAGCCGGGTGTTGCTGTCGAGCGCGCTCACCCGGTGCCCGTTGCCGTTGCCGCCGTGGCCGTTGCTGGCGAGGCCGTTCAGGCGGGGGCGGGTGTCGATCGGCGGCGCGCCGATGAGGGCACCCACCCCGGCACCGCGCACCGGCTTGGTGTCGGTCTCGCCGTCGTGCACGAACTCCGACGAGAGGCCGACGACCGAGATCCGTTCCGCCCCCTCGCCCTGCGGGGCAGCCTCGCTACGCGCCGGGGCCGGGTGCGACGCCGCCACACTCGGCGGCGCGGCCGCGGGCTCGACCCGTTCCCGCAGCTCCTGCTCCGCCTCCCGGATGCGACCGGCCAGTTCGACCAGCGAGACGCTCGCCACGACGATCAGCCCGTCGACGGAGAGCGGGAGCAGGTACTCGGCCCCACCGGTCTCCCCGTAGCGGGCGGCCACGCCGGTCATGTGCCAGTAGGAGACCCAGGCCGCGATGCCGGCGATCGCGAACGTCGCGATCAGCCGCACGGCAGCCAGTGAACGCCGGTGCACCGGCACCCGCGAGATCAGCTCGATGGTGAGCATGAGGGCGAGCGGCGGCCAGGCCGAGATGGTCTGCGCGATCGGATTGGGCTGAGCGTGCAGGACGTTTGCCGCGACACTGGCGGCAACGCCCAGGACCAGTGCGGCGCGGACCGCCCAGCGGACGCGGCGTAGCTGACGCAGCGGCAACGGGACCTCCTCGTCGGGTGGTGGGCTGACTCGGGCGTCATCTTCGCGACAGTGCATGGTAGCCGCACACGTTTCGCCCGGCGTGTCGAGATATTGGCGTACTCCGTTACGCAGCGATGTCCGTCCGGTGACTCCAAGGGCCCACCAGACTGGCATTGAACAGGCATTATGCGTGCATGACCGTGTTTCGGGCGGCCTTCCGGGGCCTCTTATGGGTGGCGAACTCGGCAAAGGCCACAGTGTCCGCCTTCGTGCTACTGGTGATCGTGAGCGCCGTGCTGTATAGCGCGCTGGAGCACAAGGGCGTCGGCGACGCGATCTGGTGGGCCGTCGTCACGGCCAGCACCGTCGGGTACGGCGACACCTATCCGGCGACGACCGGCGGGCGGATCGTCGCCGGCACGCTGATCACCTCGATGGTGCTGCTGGTCGTGCCGTTGATCACCGCGCACTTCGCCAGCAAGCTCATCGTGGATCAGGACGCGTTCCGCCACGAGGAGCAGGAGGAGATCAAGGAAAACCTCCGCCGCATCCGCGAGGCGGTCGAACGCCTGGAGGCGGCTAGCGAGCGGGACAGCTCGCTCCGGCCGCCGGCACCTTCAGATCGATGAGGTAGCTGTTGACCGCCTGGTTGATGCAGCGCGTCTGCGGATAGGCGGTGTGACCCTCGCCCTCCCAGGTCAGCACCACGCCGGTGCCGAGCATGTTGGCCAGCGCCGGGGTCTGCTCGTACGGCGTGGCCGGGTCGCCCTTCGTGCCGACCACCACGATCGGCGGCGCGCCCTCGGCCTTGCCCTTCGGGTACGGGTCGCGCTTGCCCGGCCACTGCGCGCAGACCAGGTTGAGCGCGAGCGAGGCGCCGAACAGGGGGTACTTCTGCCGCCACTCGCCCTGCAGCCGGCGCGCCTCCTCGACGGTCACGGACTTGTCGTCGTCGGCGCAGTTGACGGCGAGGTTGGCGTCGAAGAGGTTGCTGTACTTGCCGGAGGCGTCCCGCTCGGCGTAGGAGTCGGCCAGCTCGAAGATGCCGGCCGGGTTGCCCTTGCGCAGGTTGTCCATGGCCTTGGCCATCGACTCCCAGCTCTGCTCGGTGTACAGCGACGCGATCACCGCCGTGAACACCCAACCGGCCGTCGCCTTGCGCCCGCCCGCACCGGCGACGGCGTTGCCGCGGGCGTTGTTGATCGCCTGGGTGACCAGGCCGCGCGGGTCGCTGGAGATCGGGCATCTGGTGCCGTTGCTCTTGCACCAGGTGGTGAAGTTGTCGAACGCCCGCTCGAAGCCCTTGGCCTGCCCCTCCGACGAGGCGACCGAACTCTGCGTCGGGTCGACGGCGCCGTCGAGGACCAGCGCGCGGATGTTCTTGGGGAAGAGCTGGGCGTACGTCGCGCCGAGCAGCGTGCCGTAGGAGTAGCCGAGGTAGGAGAGCTTCTCGTCGCCGACGGCGATCCGGATGGCGTCCATGTCCCGGGCCGCCTGCTCGGTGGAGAACAGCCGCAGCGTGTCGCCGTACTTGTCGCCGCAGGACCTGGCCATCCGGCCGGTCAGCCCGACGAGCGCGTCGAAGTCGGCCTGGCTCTGCGGGTCCGGGTCGGCACCGAAGTTGGCGTCGAGGTCGGCGTCGGTGAAGCACTCCACGGGCGAGGAACGGCCCACGCCGCGCGGGTCGAACCCGACGATGTCGAAGCGGAACAGGACGTCGGTCGGCAGCGCCGCGGCGAGGTAGGTCGCCATCTCGACGCCGGAGCCGCCCGGCCCGCCGGGGTTGATCAGCAGCGAGCCGATCTTGTTGTTCTGCCCCTTGGCGCGGGCGCGCACCAGCGACAGGTCGAACGTCTTCCCGTCATTGGGCGCCGCCCAGTCCTGCGGCACCTTGAGCGTCGTGCACTCGAACGTGATGTTGGGCAGCTTGCGCTCCGAGATCTCCGGGCACGGCGTCCAGTTGACCTGCCCCGGAGCCGTCGAACCCGACGCGGAGGCGCCCGGCCGCCCGGAGATCGGCCCCGCCCAGCGGGTCGGCGGTGACACGCACCCCGTGAGCAGCAGCAACGCTGCGGTGACGAGGGCGACGGCGGCACGGGGACGGCGAATCACACGCCGAGCCTAACCGGGCCGGTCACTCGTCGACCGCCCCGGCGAGGACGGCGTCCACGTCCAGCCGCAACGGCCGCTCCAACTGCTCGTAGCCGCAGGACGCCGGCTCCCGGTCCGGCCGCCACCGCTTGAACTGGGCCGTGTGCCGGAAGCGCTCGCCCTCCATCGCCTCGTAGCCCACCTCGACCACCAGCTCCGGGCGCAGCGGCACCCAGTCGAGGCTCTTGGTGCCGGTCCACCGGCTGACCGCCCCCGGCACCCGGTGCGTCTCGTTGGCCGGGTCGACGCCGACCCACGGGTTGGCCGCCTCGGCCCCCTCACGGTAGGGCGCCAGCTCCTCGACCAGCTCGGCCCGCCGCGCCATCGGGAACGACGCGCAGACCCCCACGTGGTGCAGCAACCCGGCCGCGTCGTGCAGCCCGAGCAGCAGCGACCCGACCACGTCGCCCGACTTGTGCCAGCGGAACCCGGCGACGACCACGTCGGCGGTGCGCGCGTGCTTGACCTTGAACATGACGCGCTTGTTGGGCTCGTAGCCCGCGTCGGCCGGCTTGGCGACGATGCCGTCGAGCCCGGCCCCCTCCAACGACGCGAACCACTCCCGCGCCCGGGCCGGATCCGTCGTCACCGGCGTCAGGTGCACCGGCGGCACCACCGCCGACAGCGCCTCCGCCAGCCGCGCGCGCCGCTCCCGGAACGGCCGCGACGTGAGATCGTCGTCTCCGATCGCCAGCAGGTCGAACGCGATGAACGAGGCCGGCGTCGCCGCCGCCAGCATGCGCACGCGCGACACGGCCGGGTGGATCCGCTGGCCGAGCAGATCGAAGTCGAGCCGGGGCAGCCCGTCCTCGACCCGCTTGATCACCACCAGCTCGCCGTCGACGGCGAGTCGCTCGGGCAACTGGGCCTTGACCTGCTCGATCACCTCGGGGAAGTAGCGGGTGAGCGACTTGCCGCCGCGGCTGGCCAGCTCCACCTCGTCGCCGTCGCGGAACACGATGCACCGGAAGCCGTCCCACTTGGGCTCGTAGGACATGCCCTCGGCGACCGGCACCTCGGGCACGCTCTTGGCCAGCATCGGCTCGATCGGTGGCATGACCGGCAGCTTCATGCCCCGCATGTTCGCACGGGGGTACGACAAGGAACGTTGCGACCGGATGATCCCCCCGGCCCGTCAGGACAGGTAGGGAAGCCGACGCGGATCGATTCCTTCGCCAGGTCGCGCCGCGTCACAGGGGTACAAGGGAAGGGGACGGTCGAGGTCGTGGGTCAGCACGCCTCGGCCGTCTTCGCACGTCGAGAGGAGTTTCCGTGCGGATCCGCAGACGCACCGTCGCGGTGCTGTCCACCCTTGCCCTCGGCGCCGCGGTCGCGTTCGTACTGCCGCTGGTGAACGGCACCGCGTCCGCCGCCACGCTGGAGCAGACCTGGGAGGACACCTTCGACGCGCCGGCCGGCACGCTGCCGGACCGCACGAAGTGGGTGTACGACCTCGGCGACGACGGCACCGGCTGGGGCAACAACGAGCTGCAGAGCTACACGAACCGGCCGGAGAACGTCTCCCACGACGGCGCGGGCAACCTGGTGATCGCCGCCCGGCAGAACGCCGACCCGGCCGTGAAGTGCTACTACGGCACGTGCTCCCACACCTCTGCGCGGATCAAGACGCAGGGGAAGTTCAGCCAGAAGTTCGGGCGGTTCGAGGCGCGCATCAAGATCCCGCGCGGGCCCGGGCTGCTGCCGGCGTTCTGGATGCTGGGCGGGCCGGACGCGCGATGGCCGCTCGACGGCGAGATCGACATCATGGAGAACGTCGGTGACTCGCCGACCGTGGTCGAGGGCACCCTGTGGGGGCCGCGCGCCAACGGCAGCGGCGAGTACACGAAGTCCGGTTACAAGGCAATGCCGTTCACGCTCTCCGACGACTTCCACCGGTACGCGATCGAGTGGTCGGCGGGGCGGGTGTCGTGGTTCATCGACGACACGAAGTACCTGACGATCTGCCGCACGGCCGATGTCGCACCGGGCTGCACGGCGTACGGGGCGTCGGGGAAGTGGATCTTCGACGACCATGCGTTCTACGTCCTGCTGAACGTCGCCGTCGGGGGTGACTGGCCGGGCGCGCCGCCGTCGACCGTGCCGTTCCCCCAGGAGATGGTGATCGACTACGTGCGGGTCTGGGGCGAGGCGCCCGCGCGCCGCTAAGTTGGTCGCATGGCGACGCTGGAGAAGATCGCGGTCGAACTCCGGGCGATGGTGACCGGGCTCGAGCAGGCACAGGCGCGCACCGCCGTGCTGGAGACCAAGGTGCTGGAGGTCACCACCCGCATCCAGGCGGCGGGCTTCCTCGGCATCGCGCAGAACCTCGTCCGGGTGAAGACCGCCGTCGGTGAGGTGCGCGCCCGGCTGACCGCCGTGGCCAACGACACCAACGAGGCCAACCGGCCGGTGTCGGCCGCACCCCGCGAGGTGTCGCCGCAGCAGGCGATCGCCGTGCTTACCCCGGCGAGCGAGAAGCTCGTCGCGGCCACCCAGGCCAACGCCGCCACCATCGAGAAGGTGTCGGAGACGCAGAAGCTCACCGCGACGGTGCTCCAGGGCGGTTCGCCGCAGCAGCTGCTGGCCCTGCTGGAGAGCATCAAGCAGGTGCTGATCATCGTCGGCCAGCACGCCCAGGGCGCGCGCAAGGAGCTGGACGAGACGCTCGCCGAGGTGCGCCAGGCGGGCCAGTACGGCCGGCCGGGGCAGCCCGAGCAGGCCGACGGTTCCGACAAGGACAAGGACAACAAGGACGAGAAGAAGGACGACGACAGGGCGCCCGCCGGCGAGGCCGCGTAGCAGCGATGTCCACTGTGGACGACGACAGCGCGCTCGTCGCCGCCGCGCTCACCGTGTGGCTGGACGGGTTCACGTTCGTGGACCGGCCCGCGGACGAGGTGACCGGGCTGCTGGTCGACTCGATCGTCGAATGGGGCCGCTCCCAGCGGTGGCGGGTCTACCGGCGGGCGCCGAGCGTGTTCCCGCTGCCGCCGCCGTACGAGGACCGGCGTTCCGACCTGGACGTGGCGTTCGCCCGGCCGGTCGGGCGGCCGGTCGCGATCGAGGTGGACCGCTCCGACCGGCAGCGTTCGGTCGAGAAGCTGCGCGCCGAGGCGGACGCCGGCCGGATCGCGCTGTGGGTGCGGTGGGGGACCGGGCGCTTCACCGATCCGGGGCCGCCGGTGCACCTGGTGACCTGCGCGGTGACCGCCCGGCGCGGGGTCACCGGCGGCCGGGTCTTCTCCCGGGTGGCGACGTCCCGACCCGCCCCGGCCCACACCGCCGTGTCCGAGGCCGCCGCCGCACGTGAGTTGTTCGATTCGTAACTCATTCAGGGGCGTGTGTGCCCTCAGACCTGGTTCAGCCACTGATCGGTTCGCGACGATGGGTCCGTGAGCATCGACGGCTACGACGAGGAGATCCCCGAGCTCGAGGCGCCGGACTGGCTGCACCACACCAAGGACTTCGTCAACACCGGCTTCTGGGCGGTCGCCCGGCGCCTGCCCGCGATCGTTCGCGAGGCGGTCGGGCTCGCCTGGCGCGCCAACCCCCGCGACACCGTCGCCGCGATCGGCCTCAACCTGCTCGCCGGGGTGCTGACCACGTTGGGCCTGCTCGCGACGGCCGGGGTGCTGCGCGAACTCTTCGCCGCCGGGCCCACCCCGGACCGGGTCCGGGCGGCCCTGCCGGCACTGATCGCGGCGGCCCTCGCGACGATGGCCCGCGGCGGGCTGACCATCGCGGCGGGCTGGGCCCAGGCGCGCATCGCCCCACAGATCAACTACACGGTCGAACTGCGGCTGTACGAGGCGACGACGGCGGTGCGGCTGGCCGCGTTCGACGACGCCGGGTTCGCCGAGGAGATGGATCGGGCCCGCGACCGGGGAATGCTGGAAGCGGCGTCCATCGTGGACACCACGGTCAACCTGATCACGGGCGTCGTCGGCGTCGTCGCCACCGCGGCCGCCGTGGCCGTCATCGAACCCGTTCTGCTGCCGTGCCTGTTCCTGTCGGCGCTGCCGGCCGCGGTCACCGCCGTGCGCATGGCCCGCCGGGAGTACATCGCCCTCCTGGCGCGCATCACCCGGCACCGCCGCCGCTGGATGCTCGGCCACCTGATGGCCAACCGGCACACCGCCGCCGAGGTGCGCACGTACCAGATGCGCGGGTTCCTGCTGGCGCAGTACCGCCGGATCATGGACGTCGACACGGCCGAACGCCTCGACCTCGCCCGCCAGCAGACCGGCACCCGGCTGGCCGGCGCGTCGCTGACCGGGCTGGCCGGGTTCGCCGTGTACGTGCTGCTCGGGCTCCTGCTGCTGCGCGGCGAGATCCCGCTCGCCGCGGCCGCGACCGCGCTGCTGGCCATCCAGTCCGCCCGGATGAGCCTCAACAACGCCATCTACGCCGCCAACCAGGTCTACGAGGACGCGCTCTACTACGGCGACTACCGCGACTTCCTGGAACGCGCCCGCCAGCAGCTGCCGAACGAGGCGGGCCACCCGGTCGACGGGTTCGAGGAGATCCGGCTCGACGACGTGTGCCTGCACTATCCGGACACCGACGCGCCCGCGGTCGACGGGGTCTCGCTGACGCTGCGCAGGGGCGAGGTGATCGCACTCGTCGGCGAGAACGGCTCCGGCAAGTCCAGCCTCGCCAAACTGATCGCCGGCCTGTACGCCCCGAGCGCCGGCCGCATCACCTGGGACGGCGTCGACACCGGCGACCTCGACCCGCGCAGCCTCGCCGCACAGGTCGGCGTGATCAGCCAGGACTGGTGGAAGTTCCCGTTCACGGCCGGGCAGAACATCCACATCGGACGCCACGACCGCGCGCCGGAGCACGTCGGCCCGTCGATCACCGACGCGGCGACCGCCGCCTCCGCGCACGGGATGATCTCCGAACTGCCGTACGGCTACGACACGCTGCTCAACCGCCAGTTCAAGAACGGGCAGGATCTCTCCGGCGGGCAGTGGCAGCGGCTGGTGTCGGCCCGTGGCTTCTACCGCGACGCGGCGCTGCTCATCTGCGACGAACCCTCGTCGGCGCTGGACGCCCGGGCCGAGCACGCGGTGTTCCAGCAACTGCGGGCGCGGCCGGACCGGGCGATCGTGCTGATCACGCACCGCCTCGCGAACGTCCGCCACGCCGACCACATCTACGTGCTGCACGAGGGGCGGGTGGTGCAGCACGGCGGTCACGACCGGCTGATGGCCGAGGAGGGCATCTACCGCGAGCTGTTCAACCTGCAGGCGAGCGGCTACGCCGCCTGAGCCCTCAAGAAGACTGCGCCCTCAAGAAGACTGCGCCCGGGTGATGAACGGCGTCCCGCCCTCGGGCAGCAGCACCACGAACTCGCCGCCGTCGTGCGGGACCGCCGCGACGCCCAGCCGCCGCACCTCGCGGATCCCCTCCGGAACCCGTTCCAGGGCGGCCACGTGCCGTAGCGTGTCCATCGGATCGCCGTTGACCCACAGCCGGATCTTGGCCCCGGTGCGCAGCACGGCGAGGAGTTCGTTGCGCAGCGGTCCGCCCTGGGCCTCCAGCACGCGGTCGTGGAGGCGTTCCTGCACGCTCGGCATCGCCGGCACCTCGGCGGCGGCCTTCACGCAGGCGGGGCAGGCGGCCGGGTGCTGCGGGAAGAACAGGTGCCGGTACATGGTGATGCGGGCCCGCGGGATGCCGCAGAGCGCACCCTCGGGACCGAGGGCGTGCTCGAGCGCCGGATCGTCGGGCGGCTGCTCTGCCCGCCCCGCCGGGAACGCCGCGGGTTCCCGCGCCGATTCGAAGGACCAGGTCACATCAAGTGACCCTACCCACCGCACACGGTGACCAAGCCTTCTGGTGCCCGCGCCGCCTAAAGTGGCCAGGGTGACGGTGCAGGGCACCGCGCGCTGGTGGCGTCGCGGGCGGGACGAGGCACAGGCACGGGCCCGCGCCGCCGCGGGCAGCGCCGCCTCCGTGTTCGTGGCGGTCGACGGGTTGCAGCGAAGCACCGAGCTCCAGGTCGACTCGCTGGTCGCCCTCGATCCGGCCGCCGGCGCCCGGGTGGGGCCGGACTGGCAGGCGCTGCGCGCCGACACCGACGCCGCGCTCGCCGCGTATCTCAAGGTTCCGGCCGAGTTCGACATCGAGACGGATCTGAGTGAACGGGACGCGCGGCTGGCCGAGGCGGCGTTCCGCCACGCCGAGGAGACGCTGCAGCGGGCCGCCACGGCCATGCGCGACTTCACGGCCCGGCACGCGGCCGTCTTCTCCCACGTCGAGGCCGCGGTGACCCGGCTCGGCGCGGCGGGTCGGGAGGCCGACGCGGCACTCTCGGCCGCCCGCGCGGCGATCGAGGCGGCCGAACGGGCCGGCACGCCCGCGTTCGAGGCGGCGGAGGTGCTGTCGGCGGCGGAACGGGCCCGGGCGATCGTCGCCGAGGGGCCGGCGGTGCACGGGCTGCGGGCCACCGTGGCGGCGGCCGACGGCGTGCTGGCCGAGGCGGCGCGGGCGCGTTCCCTCGCGGAGACCGTGCGGGAGCAGGGCGAGGAGGTGCGGCGTTCGCTCGCGTCGGTGCACACCAGGGCGGATGCGGTCGCCACCCGGCGGGAACGCCTCCCCGCGACGCTGAGCGCGCTGCGTCGGGAGTTCGTGGCCGCCGCGTACGCCGACGTGGAGGGCAGCCCGGCCGAGGCCGACCGGCTGTTGAGCGCCGCGCGGGAGCGGATCGCCGCGGCCGAACGCGAGTCGACACGGCAGCACTGGCCGTCGGCGCGTGCGGAGGTGGCCGCGGCCCGGGAGGCGCTGGACGCCGCCTCGCACGCCGTGGACGCCGTCACCCGCCGGCTCGCCGCCCTGGAGGAGCTGAAGCGGGACCCGCGGGAACCGGTGCGCCGGACCCGGTTCGCCGTCCGGGAGGCGCAGCGGCTGTTCGTGTTCCTCGGACAGAACGTGGACCGCAAGTACGCGCCGCAGCTGGACAGCCTGGTGCGGCGCATCGGTGCGGCGGAGGAGGCGCTGGAGGCCCCGCATCCGGACTACTGGCGGGTGGACCGGGACCTGGCGCGCATCCGCGACGAGACGGCCGCCGTGGTCAGCGCGATGCGGGGTGTCCCGCGCAGTTAGGGCACAGCGCCGGGTGCAGCAGCTCGGTCAGGTGCGCGGCGTCGCGGGCCGGCTCGGGCAGGCTGATCCGCACCGGAACGTCCACAGTGGACGCCTCCAGCACCACGCCGTACCGGTCCAGCCGCACCGCACGGAACGTGGCGGGGCCGGGAACGCGGCGTGCGAGCACCTCCGCCAGTTCCCCCAGATGGTGGGCGTTGAGGTCGGCGAGCAACTCGCGCTCGACGGCCTGGATCGGGTCGGGCGTCGCGGAGACGAAGTCGACGGGATCGATCTCGACGAGGATGCCGCCACGCTCCAGCCGCACCTCGTCCACCGAGAACCGGTAGATCGAGTGGCTCGACCCGATGCCGAGCAGGTCACCGGTGGGAGCGACGGCGGCGTAACCGTCGGCGGCGGCCCGCGCGTCGTCGCCGTCGAGGCGCTCCGCCCAGCCGGAGAGCCACACCCGCCCGTGATCCGGCCCGCCCTGCACCGGAACGACATCGTCGACGGCGAGCACCAGCGCGGTGTCGGTCTCGCCGGGAGCCGGGCGCAGCGCGCGCTCCAGCGTGCCGCCCGCCCGGGTCAGCAGGAACGTCTCGCCCTCGGGCGTGGTCGCGTGGCGCATCCGCAGCCGCCCGCGGTGCTGGCGGACGTGTGCCTCGCCGGGCAGCAGGCCCGACGCGAGGGTGCGAGCGATCTCTGCGGGGCTGGGCTGCACGGGCGATCTCCGATCCACTAAGGTAAGCCTATGCTCGTGTAGGTAAGGCTAACCTGACAAGGAGTCGATCGGTGAACCAGTCCCGGCCCAAGGTGCGGCTCTCCCGCGCACTCGGCATCCCGTTGACGCCGAAGTGCGTGAAGTACTTCGAGAAGCGGCCCTTCCCGCCGGGTGTGCACGGCCGGCGTCGGCGCAACCCGAGCGACTACGCGGTGCGGCTCATGGAGAAGCAGCGGCTGCGCCACCAGTACAACGTCAGCGAGGGCCAGCTGCGGCGGGCGTTCGACGAGGCGCACCGCAGGCAGGGCGCCACCGGCGAGAACCTCGTCGCCCTCCTGGAGATGCGCCTCGACGCCACCGTGCTGCGCTCCGGCCTGGCCCGCACCATCTACCAGGCCCGCCAAGCCGTCACGCACCGGCACATCACCGTCAACGGCCGCCGCGTCGACAAGCCCTCCTACCGGCTGCGCCCCGGCGACGTCGTCGGGGTGCACGAGGCCAGCCGCGAGAAGACCCCGTGGCAGGTGGCCGCCGCCGGTGCGCACCAGCTCGAGCGGACCGCCCCGTACCTCTCCACCGACCTGCCCAACCTGACGACGCGGGTGCTGCGGCTGCCGGTCCGGGCCGAGGTGCCGATCATCTGCGACACGCAGCTGGTCGTGGAGTTCTACTCCCGGTAATCCCGCCCGTCGGGCGCACGGGACCAGCGCATACAATTTCCGGCCATGCGCTGGTCCCAGATGCACATCCCCACGCTGCGAGAAGACCCCGCCGACGCCGACGCACCCAGCCACCGGCTGCTGCTGCGCGCGGGGTACATCCGCCAGCTGATGGCCGGTCACTACTCCCTGCTGCCGATAGCCGTTCTGGTGCGCAGCCGCGTCGTCGCGATCATCCGTGAGGAGATGGCCCGCATCGGGTCGCAGGAGTTCATCCTCCCGGCGATGCACCCGGCCGAGATCTGGCAGCGCACCGGCCGCTGGGAGGGCATGGGCCAGGAGATGTTCCGGCTGCGGGACCGCAAGGGCGCCGACATCGCCCTCGGCATGACGCACGAGGAGATCTTCACGACCCTCGCGCTCGAACTCAGTTCGTACAAGCAGCTGCCGCAGATGTGGTACCAGTTCCAGACGAAGTTCCGGGACGAGCCGCGGCCCAAGGCGGGCCTCATGCGCACCCGCGAGTTCACGATGAAGGACTCGTACTCGTTCGACCTGGACGCCTCCGGGCTGGACACCTCGTTCGACAAGCACCACGACGCCTACGTGCGGATCTTCCAGCGGCTCGGCATCCCGGCGATCCCGGTGGAGGCCTCCAGCGGTTCGATGGGCGGCTCCGCGTCGACGGAGTTCATGTGTCCGTCCGAGGCCGGCGAGGACTTCGTCGTGCACTGCACCTCGTGCGGCTACGCGGCCAACGTCGAGAAGGCCACCTCCCGGCTGCCCGTCGTCACCGACGCCCCCGGTCTCCAGGCGCCCGAACGCTTCGACACCCCCGGCGCGCGCACCATCGCCGACCTCGCCGAACGCTACGACGCGCCGGGCGAGCGCCAGGTCAAGACGCTCGTCTACGTCGTCGACGGCAAGCTCACCCTGGTGCTGCTGCGCGGCGACCACGCGCTCATGGAGCAGAAGCTCAACGACGCGCTCGCCGCCCGCGAACTGCGCCCCGCACACCCCGAGGAGATCCGCGAGGCCCTCGGCGCCTCCCCGGGCAGCCTCGGCGGCGTGGGCGTCACCGACCTGCCGATCATCGCCGACGAGGCGCTGCGCGGGCGCACCGACATGTTCACCGGCGCCAACACCGACGACGTGCACCTGCGCGGCGTCAGCGTCGAGCGCGACATCACCGTGGGCCGCTGGGCCGACCTGCGCGAGGTCGCCGCCGGCGAGGAGTGCCCCACCTGTGCCGAGCCGCTCCAGGTGCAGCGCGCCATCGAGGTGGGCCACATCTTCAAGCTCGGCTACAAGTACGCCGAGGCGCTCGGCGCCAACGTGCTCGGCCCCGACGGCAACCGCATCCCGGTGATCATGGGCAGCTACGGCATCGGCGTCGAACGCGCGATGGCGGCCATCGTCGAGGGGCACCACGACGACAAGGGCATCGTGTGGCCGCTGTCGGTGGCGCCGTTCGCCGTCGCCGTCGTGATCGCGCAGCCGAAGGACGAGCAGACCGTCGCGCTCGGCGAGCAGGTCTACGAGCAGCTGCGCGCCGCCGGCGTCGACGTGATCGTGGACGACCGCAACGAGCGGCCCGGCGTGAAGTTCCGCGACGTCGAGCTGGTCGGCATCCCGTTCCGGATCACGGTCGGCAAGAAGGCGCTGAGCGAGGGTGCCGTCGAGTTCACCGAACGGGCCACCGGCGAGACGCGTGCCGTCGCGTGTGCGGACCTGGTCGAAGAGGTCCGCAAGGCGATCACCTCACACGGCTGAGCGCTGGATGCGCAGGTGGGCCAGTTCGGGAACCTCCGGCTGGTCCACCGAGTAGCCCAGCAGGTCCGCCAGCGCGCCCAGGCCCTCCAGGGTCAGCTCGGTGGGCTCCACCGACGTGATGAACCACTCGTACTCCCAGCCGTGGCGGGTCACGTGGTGCCCACCGCCGGCCGGCGCCACCACCTGCGCGTCCGGCAGCACGTACGCGTCCAGGCGGTGCGTGCGCAGCTGGTCGTCGACCCGTTCGTGGGTGGAGGCGCCGGGTAGCCGCCACGCCGGTCGCGAGGGGCCCGGCTCGTAGTACGAACCGGCGTGCCCGGCCAGCGCCCTGGTCCAGGAGAAGCGCTTCACGCCGAGGCTGAGCCGGTCCGGCGGTTCGAGGCCCTGCTCGGCGGCCCGGTCCAGGAACCAGTCCGCGACCTCGGTCGTCTCCCACGTGCCGCCGTCCAGTTCGGGGACGACGACGTGCAGGTCCTCGTCGCTGGCGCCGGTGCGCTCGCTCAGCGCCGTCGCGCGCACCAGGTACCAGGCCACCCGCAGGAGGCGTTCGAGCGGATCGGGCACCTCGGTCAGGGCGGCGATCACGCGGTCGTGCGACTCGGTGCGGAAGCGTTCCGCCTCGCGCAGCACCCGTTCGCGTTCCACGGTGTCGCAGTCGGTGCAGGTGCGCACGTCGCCGGCGTGCGAGTGGTCGCCGCAGACGCCCCGGCCGCACTCGGCGCAGACGCCGACGGCGTACGTTCCACAGCCGCACGAAGCCCCGACGACCGCGCGGCCCGGTTGATAACGGTGACCGCAGACGGCACTGCTCGGGATGATCTGCATCCCGGACGGGGTCTGGGCGGGCCGGCTGGTCGGCACCACACTCGTGCACTGGAAGTAACCGGGGGCGACGGGTCTGCGGTCGGCGCCTCCGCAACGCGGGCAACCCATGCTCCAACCCCAACAGAATCGGCCCGTGGGGCGGAGCGGAACGGGACGCAAGAACCCGATCGGCGGAACACCCCAGGGGGACCGCAATAGGATCCATTGCCATGAGGGACGAGCTTGTCGCGGCGTACCTGGACCGCCTCGGGACGCCCCGGCCGGAGCGGCTGGACACCGCGGCGCTGCGCGCGCTGCACCGCGCGCACCAGGAGCGGATTCCCTTCGAGAACCTCAGCATCCACCTCGGCGAGTCGATCTCGCTCGACCCGGACGACCTGGTCGACAAGATCGTGCACCGGCGCCGGGGCGGCTTCTGCTACGAGTTGAACGGCCTCTTCGCGCAGCTCCTGCGCGCCCTCGGCGCCCGGGTCGACCTGCACGGCGCCCGCGTCTACGGCGCCGGGACGCTGAGCGCCCCGATGGCGCACCTGACGCTGCTGGTGCACACCGTCGAGGGAGGCGAGCCGTGGGTCTGCGACGTCGGGTTCGGCGCGCACAGCACGTACCCGCTGCGCTGGGCGGAGCCGTGGGTGCAGGAGGATCCCGGCGGCGGGTTCCGGCTGGTGAACGCCGGCGACGACGTGGACGTGGTCAAGGACGGCGAGCCGCAGTACCGGATCGAGCGCCGGCCGCTCGAGCTGGCCGACTGCGTGCCGACGTGCTGGTGGACGGCCACGTCGCCGGAGTCCCACTTCACGCAGGGCGTGATCTGCTCGCGCCTCACCGCCGACGGCCGGATCTCGATCTCCGGCGACCGGTTGATCCGCACCGTCGACGGCGTGAAGACGGAGGAGACGCTGGCGGACGACGCGGCGCTCATGGCCGCCTATCGCGACCACTTCGGCCTGGAACTGCCGCGCGTGCCGGTCAGAACGGATATGCCGGGAGATCCCGCCGGGCGGTGACCCACTGGGTCTCGGTGAACGCGTCCAGGTTGGACTGGGGACTGCCGGCCCGCGAGCCGTTGCCGGAGGCGCCCACCCCGCCGAACGGGATGATCGCCTCGTCGTTGACGGTCTGGTCGTTGATGTGCACCAGCCCGGCCGGGATGCGCTCGGCGATCTCCAGCCCGCGCATCGCGTCGGCCGTCAGGATGCCCAGCGACAGGCCGTACTCCGTCCCGGCGGCCAGCCGGACGGCCTCCTCCACGTCGCGGAACGCGACCACCGGCGCCACCGGTCCGAAGATCTCCTCCGCGTACGCGGGTGCGGTCAGCGGCACGTCGGCGAGCACCGTCGGCCGGTAGAACAGCCCTTCGTAGGTGCCACCGGCGGCCAGTCGCGCACCGGCGTCCACACTGGACGTCACCACGCGGTGGATGTTGTCCCGCTGCTTGGCGTCGATGATCGGGCCGATGGCCACCTCGCCGGTGGGATCCCCGACGGGCAGCCGGTCGGCGTGCACGGCCAGCGCGTTCGCGTAGTCGTCGGCGATCGACGCCGCCACGATGTGCCGGCTGGTGGCCATGCAGATCTGCCCCGCGTGGTTGAACGACCCGAACGCGCCCACCGACACCGCCTTCTCCAGGTCGACGTCGTCGAGGACGAGGAGCGCGGAGTTGCCGCCCAGTTCCAGGTGAACGCGCTTGAGATGGTCGGCGGCGGCGCGGGCGACGGCCTTGCCCGCGGCGGTCGACCCGGTGAACGCGATCACCCGGATCAGCGGGTCAGTGACGACGGCCTCGCCCACGTCGACCCCGCCGGGGAGCACGTGCAGCAGCCCGTCGGGCAGCCCCGCCTCCTCGAAGAGCCGCGCGAAGACCACCCCGCCACTGATCGCGGTGCGCGGGTCGGGCTTGAGCACCACGGCGTTGCCCAGCGCCAGCGCCGGCGCGATCGCCCGGATCGACAGGATGATCGGCGCGTTGAACGGCGAGATCACCCCGACCACGCCCACGGGCAGCCGCCGCGCCATGGACAGCCGCTGCTGGTTGCTGCGCAGGATCTCGCCGAACGGGTGGCTGGCCAGCCCGGCCGCCTCCCAGCACTCCTCGGCGGCGACCCCCCGCGTCTGGAACTGCGCGAACGGCCGGATCGCCCCGGACTCGCGCACCAGCCACTCGTGGATCTCGTCCTCGTGCTCGATGAAGAGCTGCCCGGCCCTGCGCAGAACGGCCGCGCGCCGGTCGTAGGGTAGGGCCGCCCACTCGCGTTGGGCCTGCTGCGCGCGTTCGGCGGCCTTGTGCACGTCGGCGGCGGTCGCGGCGCCCACGCGGGCCAGCTCCCGTCCGGTGGCGGGCTCGACGGCGGCGTACTCCCCGCCCGAGCCGGTGATCCAACCGCCGGACCAGATCCGGCCTTCCCACACACTGCGATCGAGGAGAGTCACCCGCGAATTGTGAGCACGGTCACGCTCCGGTCCGCCACGCCCCTTCCATTGGCCGGAAGAGGCCTCTCGTGATCGTCGATCTTGGTGCGTCAGTGTCGCCCCATGGCGCATCCGGCAGCACCCGTGCACCAAGATCCACGATCACCCGATCCGGTACGGCTCGCCGTAGACGCTCCACGCCAGGGGCGTGTTCAGGTCGAGGTTGCCGGCCCGGAGGAAGACCCGCTGCGCCGTCTCCACCCGGCTCGTGTCCCGGTGCGCCGGCTCGGCCTTCATCGCGGCGGCCCGCGCGTCCAGGAACGCATGCAGGAACGCCGTCTCGTCCCCACCCTGCGCGGGCGGCTTCGCCTTCGCCAGCGCCGCCGCCCGGATCCCGCCGAACGCCAGCCGCTGGCTCCCCGGCCCGTGCATCACGATCGCGTCGTAGTAGGCGAACTGCCCCAACGCCCGCAGCCCGTCGCGTTTGGCCTGGCCCACGGCCGGGTTGAAGTACGTGCCGTCGCGCACCTCGTCCTGGGTGCGCTGGAACGCGGGATCGGCCGCCGCCGCCTTCCAATCGCCGGTGAACCCGGGGTCGAGCCCGGCGTGCGACGCGCTGCCGTTGACCTGGCGCAGCGCCGGCAGGTACTTGGCGAGCGCGTTGCCGGGCTTCCGCTGGGTGTAGCGGTTCACGACGTCGAGCATGTCGCCGGTGCCCGAGCAGAACCCGATGATCCCCGCCGTGTAACCGCGCCCGTCGCCGATGTCCTCGATGTAGGCGTACTGCGCGCGCCAGTTCAGCGAGCTGTTCTCGGCGCTTGCGACGAGCTGCATCGCGATGTCCTTCTTGCGCGCGTCGGACAGGTCCACCCGCGGCGCGGCACTGGCCGGCAGCGCCGACGCGCTCGCCGACGGGGAAGCGGACGGCGTCGCCGAGACGGTCGCGCTGCCCGCCGGTGCCGGCGTGGGCGACGAACTCGTCGAGCCCGTTCCCGGCACGCCGGGCTCCCCGTACACGCGCAGCTCCCACATCGAGTAGCCGTAGGCGGTGCCGCGTTCGGTGCCGAGGATCCGCACCTGACGGGCCCGACTGTCGACCCGGACCCGGTCGAGGCCGCCGTCGCCGCCCGTGATGGTCGCGACCGGCGTCCAGGTCGTCCCGTCGGTCGAGGTCTCCAGATAGAACGCCCGCGCGTACGCCACCTCCCAGGCGATCTCCACGCGGGTGACCCGGGCGACCGAGCCGAGATCCACCTGGATCCACTGCGGGTCGACGCCCTCCTCGGAGGCCCAGCGGGTCCGGTTGTCCCCGTCGACGGCGTGGCCGGCAGCGAACTCCGGCCCCTCGACAGACGACGCGACGGCCGGCTTGCCCCGGGAGAGCAGCGTCTCGGCGGCCGCCTGCCCGCGGAACATCAGCACGCCCGAGGAGGTGGCCGCCACCCCGAGCGCGACCGCGGCGATCAACGCTTTCAGTCGCCGCTCCCACCCGCCCATCGCACCGAACCTAGTGCAGTGGCGGGTACCCGGGCGGGCGGTTCGCGGATGTTCGGCTCAGCGGACCTGTGCGGTGATGTCGAACCGCCCTGTCCGGACCGCGTGGATAAATTCACGGTATACGTCAGCATCGAATTCGAGCATGCCGGACTCGGTACTCTTCGAGTCGCGGATCGACACGCCTGCTTTCGCCACAAGCACCTCAACGCAGTTCGCGGTGTCCCAACTGCGGCTACTCTTACGCCAATTCACCTGCAGAAGTGTGCTTCGCAGGTTTTCGGCCACCGCATGATCCGCCCAACTTCACTCCGTCGGGTGATTGGGGCCGACCAGGCGATCCGCGGCGCGACCGATCATGTCGGCCGACTCAAACGGATCGAGCGCTCCGTTTGCGACGGAATTGAAACACCGTCGATAAAGCTCGACGTCGTCCGGATTCTTGTGGATGACGCCGCCGGTCAGCCCGTCGCAGTAGACCTGCGCGGGAACGGTGTCGGGCTCGAACGTGAGGATGACGAACGGGCCGGAGAGTGCGGCATGTGCGCCGGACGTGAAGGGCAGGATCTGGACGGTGGTACGGGGCGCCTCGCTCACCTCCAGGACTCGTAGAAGCTGTCGGCGCATGGCACTGGGGCCGCCGATCATACGGGACAGTACGGCCTCGTCGATCACAATGTGCAGCGCCGGGGGTGGCTGTCTCGTAAAGACCGCCGCCTGTCGGACCATGCGCACGGAAATGCGTTCGGAAAGCAACTCCTCATCTTCGGGTGCCGGTGCCGCCGCAGCGATCGACTTCGCATATTCGGGAGTTTGCAACAGGCCGGGAATGACGGTATTGCAATAGACCGATATGGTTGCTGCCTCGGCCTCGAACTCGGTGTATTTCTCGTACACGTCGGGCAGTGTCCCGCCGGTGTGGAATCGGCGTCGCCGTTGGCGTGCCTGCGCGGCGAGTTCGATCAGCGGTGCCCGTCGGGGCTCGTTGACCTCGTACAGATCGAGGAGGCGCGTGAGATCGTTCGCGGAGATCGCGGCGAGTGCCGTTTCTATCCGGCTGATTTTGGACTCGGACCAGCCCAGGGTCGCGGCCACGGCGGCGGCCGTCAGGTGCCGTTGTTCGCGGATCAGGCGCAGGTCCCGACCGAGTTGATGTCTGGGGGGCGTTTGTTTTGCCCTAGCCGGCATCAGCAAACCATAGCGAGTTGCGCCTCGGTTCGGCATCTTGCGGTGGGGTTCTGCAAGTTGCGCGGATGATCACGGCCAGATGGCGCATAACGGCTTCTTGCGTTCGGCGGCAATCCGTTGCGCAATATAAATATCGAGTATCCCGATCCGATCAAGGGAGTGCGTCGATCGGTTGTCCGGTGAGGCCCTCCGACACCGATCTCGGTGCGTGCCCGGCGCATCCGAGCAGTGACCTGAGGAGCGATCATGAATGCGGAACGAGCCTTGCGGCCGATCTCCCTTGCTGCCCGGCGTCGGGTCAAGGCGGTGCCGTCACGCTTGCCCGAGCAGCCGCGATCGTCCGGTCGAACGGGCCTGAACATATACGGAATCGTTCTGGTGGACATCGAGGGTTCGGCCCGACGTGACGATCTCGCATTCCGGCGGATGCGCGATGACCTTTATGAAATCCTTGATCGGGTCACGCTCGGCGACGGGATCTCTGCGACGGCGTTGTCCTGTCAGGACTGCGGTGACGGTATGCGAGTAATAGTTCCGCTCGACGTCGTCCCGCCCGCATCGATCGTCGACGCCTTCGTGGCGGGCCTGACGGCCGGTCTTCGCGAGCATCGCCGATATGTCGACGCCCATGCCCGGATCCGCCTGCGGGTCTCGTTCGACATCGGCTTGATTGAATCCCACCGGCACAACTGGACCGGTGAACCGCTGATCAGGGCGGCCCGCCTGGTGGATGCCCTGCCGGTACGAGATGCGCTGGCAACGGCGCGGGACCTCGACCTGGTGGTAGTGGTCTCGGACGAGATGTTCCGGACCGTCGTCAGGCATGGGTTCGGAATGTACGGGCCCACCCGCTTTCGCGAGATCCAGGTCCAGATCAAAGAATTCAATTCACCGGCGTGGCTCCTGGAGTCCGACATAGCAGCGCGATGTTCATCCTGTCCATGTCGATAGGACCGGTCGAGCGGGGGTTGCCCATGGCGCTGCGTTTTCCGGAGCCAGGTGCCGGATTCTGGGGCGACCTGAACGACGCCGCCCGGGAGGCATTGACGACTGCCGGCAGTTTACGCAGGTATGCCGCCGGGGATTCGATCATGGGCGAAGGTGCGTCGACCGACAATGTGGTGATTCTCTGGCGCGGCTTCGTCAAGGTTCACTCCCGCGTGGCGGTCGGACGGCAGGTAATTCTCGCGGTCCGAGGGCCGGGCGACATTCTGGGCGAGATGGCGAGCGTGGGTGGGGGCCGGCGGTGCGCGACGGTGACGGCGATCGGCCGCGCGACCGGATTGGCGGTCGACCGCGAGCCCTTCGGCGCGCTGTTGATGCGCGATCCGCATGCGTCGATGGTGGTGCACCGGGTGCTGATCGCACGGCTGCTCGAGGCGGACCGTATCCGCCTCGGTTCCGGCTCCACCTCGGTCGATCAGCGTCTGGCGGGCCTGCTGCTCGATTTCACACGGCGGTTCGGCGAGCCGACGGCAGGTGGCGGTCAGCGGATCGGTCTGGCGTTGTCGCAGAAGGAATTGGCCGCGTGCGTCGGCGGCTCGTCGCGTTCGGTGGCGCGCGTGATGGGCGTCTGGCGGCAACGCGGCATTGTGGCAACCGGTCGGCAATGGGTCGTGGTGAACAGCCCGACCGACCTGCACCGCATCGCCGGGCAGACCGCCCGCCCGCGCTGAGGCGCCGTGCCGAGGACGCGTCCGCCCCGCCGAAGAGGGGCAGGAGGAGGGCGCCGTCCAGAACGTCGTCAGCGGCGCCCCCCCGATGTGGCTCGACGGGGAGGTTGAACGCCGAGCCGGGCGCCGATCACGACACCGGCGGCCACGCTGTGACCGTCCGGAAACCGGCATGGCTGGACGAAGCACACCGGTGACTTAAAGGATGGATGCGCGGTGTTGGATGGTTCCTTGATGAGTTGTTGACGGCGGCGCCGCGTCGACGACCGACGTGCACGGAGCGCTGGAAGGAGGACCGATGGACTTCAGGGCCCTGGGTCCGATCCAGCTGCGCGGGCCGGGCGGGTGGCAGGACGCCGGGCCGCCGCAGCAGTCGTGCGTGCTCGGGGTGCTCCTGGTCGAGGCGGGTCGGATCGTGCCCGTCGACCTGATCGTCGACCGCGTCTGGGGCACCGCCGCGCCGGAGGCCGCCCGCCGCACGCTGCACTCCTACGTGACCCGGCTGCGCCGCATGGTCGAACAGGTGCCGGGTGCCGCCATCGTGCGGCGTTCGGGCGGATACGTGCTGGACATCGTCCCGGACCGGGTGGACCTGCACCGGGGCCGGCGACTGCGGGCCGAGGCGCGGGAGCCCGGGCGCAGCCCCGCCGAACGGGCCGCCCTGCTGCGCGAGGCCGTCGAACTGTGGCGCGGGGAGCCGCTCGCGGGGCTCTCCGGCGAGTGGGTGGGCCGGACCCGCGAGGCCCTGCGCCAGGAACGCCTCGACGGCACGGTCGCCTGGGCCCGGGCCGAGATCGACGGCGGTGACCCGGGGGCCGTGCTGACGCCGTTGAGCCAGCTGGTGGCCGAACATCCGCTGGCCGAGTCGCCCGTGGCGGTGCTGATGCGGGCGTTCTGCGCGGTGGGGCGCGTCACCGACGCCCTGGACTGCTACGCGGCCGCCCGCCAGCGGCTGCTCGACGAGCTGGGCGTCGACCCCGGGGCCGAGTTGCAGGCGATGCACCGCGCCGCCCTGCGCGGCGAACTCGACCCGCCGGCCGGGCCTCCGCCGGCGCCGGTCGTGGTGCGCAACGTGCCGGCGCAGCTGCCGATGGACGTGTACGGGTTCACCGGCCGGGACGCGGAGATCGCCACCCTCGACGCGCTGTTCAGTCCCGCCGACGGCCAGCCGAACGCCGTGCGCATCGCCGCCGTCTCCGGCACCGCCGGGGTGGGCAAGACCGCGCTGGCCGTGCACTGGGCGCACCGGGTCGCGGACGAGTTCCCGGACGGACAGCTCTACGTCAACCTGCGCGGCTACGACCCCGAGCAGCCGGTGACGCCCGGTGACGCGCTCGCCGGGTTCCTGGCGGCGCTGGGGCTCGCCGGCCGGGACGTGCCGCTCGAGGTGGACGGGCGGGCGGCCCGGTTCCGCAGCGAGGTGGCGGGGCGGCGGATGCTGATCGTGCTCGACAACGCCGCCTCGGTCGAGCAGATCCGGCCCCTGCTGCCCGGCAGCGCCACCTGTCTCGTGGTCGTGACCAGCCGGGACTCCCTCGCCGGGCTGGTGGCGCTGCACGGCGCCCGGCGCGTCGACCTCGACCTGCTGGAGTCCGGCGACGCGATGGAGCTGCTGCGCGGCCTGCTGCGCGAGCGGGTCGACGCCGAGCCCGACGCCGCCCGGCTCCTCGCCGACAGCTGCGCCCGCCTCCCGCTCGCGTTGCGCGTCGCGGCCGAGCTGGTTGCCGCGCGCCCGGCCACGCCCCTGTCGGATCTTTCGCGGGAACTGGGTGAGCAGCGGCTCGAACTGCTCGACGCCGGCGGGGACGACCGGGGCGCGGTGCGTGCGGTCTTCTCGTGGTCGTACCAGCACCTGCCGGCCGATGCGGCGAGAGCGTTCCGCATGGTGGGGCTGCACCCGGGTGCGGACTTCGACGCGTACGCGGTCGCCGCGCTCACCGGCGCCGACCTCGGGGCCGCCCGGCGGTGGTTGGGCACGCTGGCCCGCGTTCACCTGCTGCACGCCGCCGGGCCGGGCCGCTACGGGATGCACGACCTCCTGCGCGCGTACGCCGCCGAACTCGCGGCCGCCACCGACCCGGAGGACGCCCGGCGGGCGGCCCTGACCCGGCTCTTCGACTACTACCTGGCGACGGCCGGCACCGCGATGGACGTGCTCTACCCGGCCGAACGCGACCGCCGCCCGCCGATCCCCGAGGTGGGCACACCGGTGCCGCCGATGTCGGACGCGGCCGCGGCCCGCCTGTGGCTGGAGAACGAGCGCCCGTCGATCGTGGCGGTCGCCGCCCACACGGTCACGCACGGCTGGTGGACCTACCCGACCCGGCTCAGCGGCACGCTGTGGCGCTACTTCGACTGGGGCGGCCACTTCCCGGACGCCGTCACGGTGTCGGCGCACGCGCTGCGGGCGGCCCGGCTCTCCGGCGACCGCGCCGCCGAGGCGAACGCCCTCAGCGACAGCGCGGGCGTCTACGGCCGGCTCGCCCGCTTCAAGGAGTCGCTGGAACGCTACGAGGCGGCGCTGGAGCTGTTCCGGCTGGTGGGCGACCGGCTCGGGGAGGCCCGCGCGCTGACCAACTCGGGCCTCATCCACGCCCAGACCGGCCAGTACCCGCAGGCGGTGCCGCTGCACGAACAGGCGGTGGAGCTGTTCCGCGCGCTCGGCGACGCCCACGGGGAGTCCCGCGCGTGGGGCAATCTCGGCGTGGCGCTGGAACGCAAGGGCGAGTACGACCGCGCGACGGAGTGCCAGGAGCGTTCGCTCGCGCTGGCCCGGCAGGTCGGCGACCCGGACAACGAGGCGGTCGGGATCGTCAACCTGGGCCTCATCGCCTCGGCCCGGGGCGACTACGACCGCGCGGTCGGCTACCTGAAGCACTCGGTCGCCATCTTCGCCGAACGCGGCAGCGTGGCCCGCCAGGCGGAGGCGACCAGCATGCTCGGGGTGGTGTACGGGCGGCAGGGCCGGTGGGAGATGGCGGTCGAGGGCCACCAGCGGGCGGCGTCGCTGCTGCGCGAGATCGGCGACCGGTTCGGCGAGGTGCGCGCCCTGAACGGCCTCGGCGAGGCACTGCGCGCCTCCGGCTACCCGGACAAGGCCCGCCAGCACTACGAGGCGGCGCTGGCGATCGCCGTGGAGATCGGCACGCTGCACGAGGAGGCCCGCGCGTACGACGGGCTGGCGCACACGTGGCGCGCGGACGACCCGGAGCGCGCTTTCAGCCTGTGGAAACGCGCCCTGGACGGCTACACGGCGATCGGCGCGCCGGAGGCGCCGCAGGTCAGGGCGCTGCTGGCGGAGTAGGCCCACCCTAGCGAGATTGGTCTCAGACCGTACCTCTATGGCGCGCGGACGGGTTTCGGGTATGTTTCGGCAACGTCTATGCCGGGCCAACGCTGTCCCACGGATGCTGTTCACACGTGGGAGGCCAGCCGCTCATGCCCGACCCGAACGGTTTTCTGAAGTACAGCCGTCAGACTCCGCCGCTGCGGCCCGTTCCGTTGCGGCTGCTGGACTGGCGCGACGTGTACCAGCGCACCGATCCGACGGCGATCCGGGAGCAGGCCACCCGCTGCATGAACTGCGGCATCCCGTTCTGCCACGAGGGGTGCCCGCTCGGCAACCTCATCCCCACGTGGAACGACCTGGTGCACAGCGACGACTACGCCTCGGCGTCGGAACGGCTGCACGCCACCAACAACTTCCCGGAGTTCACCGGGCGGCTCTGTCCGGCTCCCTGCGAGGCGGCCTGCGTCCTGGGCATCCACGACGACCCGGTGACCATCAAGCAGGTCGAGGTGGAGATCGCCAACCGCACCGTGGACGCCGGACTGCGCCCGTGGAAGGTGACGGCCCGCTCCGGCAAGAGCGTGGGCGTGGTCGGTTCGGGGCCGGCCGGGATGGCGGCGGCGCAGCAGCTCGCGCGCGCCGGCCACGCGGTGACGCTCTACGAGCGGGACGAGGCGATCGGCGGCCTGCTGCGCTTCGGCATCCCCGACTTCAAGCTGGAGAAGTCGCACATCGACCTGCGCATGGAGCAGCTCGCGGCCGAGGGCGTGACCTTCCGGACCGGCTGTGACGTGGGCGTCGACGTGACGATCCCGCAGCTGCGCGCGGAGCACGACGCGATCGTGCTGACCACCGGCGCGCAGGATCCGCGCGACGTGCCGACCACGCCGGGCCGCGAACTCGGCGGCATCCACCTGGCGATGGACTACCTCGGCGGCGCCAACCGGGTGGTGGCCGGCACGCTGGCCGTTCCGCCGATCGACGCGGCCGGCAAGCACGTCATCGTGCTCGGGGGCGGCGACACGGCCGCCGACTGCCTGGGCACGGCGCACCGCCACGGCGCGAAGAGCGTGCACCTGATCGAGGTGGTGCCGGAGCCGCCGGCCGTTCGGGACGGGACGCGCAACCCGTGGCCGACCTGGCCGCTGATCCTGCGCACCGCGTCGGCGCACGAGGAGGGCGGCACCCGGTTGTACGGCTCGGCGGTGCGGCGGTTCATCGGGACGACGACGGTCGAGGCCGTCGAGGTGGTCGACGTGGTGCTCGCGACCGACGGCAGCTTCGGGCTGACCGAGGTGCCGGGCACCGAGCGCCGGTTGCCGGCCGACCTGGTGCTGCTGGCGATCGGGTTCGCCGGCACCGAGCCGGGGCCGCTGCTGGCGCAGGCCGGGATCGAACGCAACCGGCGCGGCACGATCGACGCCGACCCCGAGTGGAACACGAGCGCCGACGGGATCTTCGTGGCCGGCGACGCCCGGCGCGGGCCGTCGCTGATCGTGTGGGCGATCGCGGAGGGGCGTTCGGCGGCGGCCGCCGTGCACCGGTACCTGGGCGGCGGGGGAGACCTGCCGGCGCCGGTCACTCCGGCTTCGCGACCGATCTCCGTGCACTGAACGCAGGCAGGAGCACCGTCATCACCAGGCCGCCCTCGTCGCGCGGTTCGGCGGTGACGGTGCCGCCGTGCGCCCGTGCCACTGCCTCCACAATGGACAGTCCGAGGCCGACCCCGTGCGCCGAGGTCCCCACCCGGTCGGTGCCCAGCCGGCGGAACGGCTCGAACAGGCCGGCGATCTCGTAGCGGGGAACGTGCGGGCCGGAGTTCTCGACGGTCAGCATCGCCTGTCCGGTGCCGGGCCGCACGCCGGTGGCCACGCGCACCCAGCCGTCCTCGGAGACGTTGTGCCGCAAGGCGTTCTCGACGAGGTTCTGCACGAGGCGTTCGAGGAGAACCGGGCTGCCGGCCGTGGGGGCCTCGGCGGCGTCCAGCCGCACGGCGATCTTCTCCTGCGGCAGCTGCGTCACCACGTGCGCCACGACGTCGGCGAGGTCGACGTAGAAGTGCTCGTCGAGTGCGCGTTCGGAACGGGCGAGCAGGAGCAGCCCGTCGATGAGCCGGGCGTGGCGGGCGTTCACGGCGAGCAGGGTCGTGCCGAGCTGCCTGATCTCCGGCGTGGCCGTGTCGGGGTCCAGCGCCACCTCCAGCAGGGTGCGGTTGAGGGTCAGCGGCGTGCGCAGTTCGTGCGAGGCGTTCGCGATGAACCGGCGCTGCGAGTCGAACGCGCCGTCGAGGCGTTCCAGCATCAGGTCGAACGTGTCCGCCAGCTCCTTGACCTCGTCGTCGGGGCCGTCGAGCGCGATCCGTTCGTGCATGGTGCCGTCGGCGCCGGGGGCCGCGGCGATCCGCCGGGCGGTCTCGGTCATCCGGTGCAGCGGCTGGAGCAGGCGGCCGGCGAGCAGCCAGCCCAGGGCGATGGCCGCCGCGCCGACGACGGCGAGCGCGATCGAGCCCTGGATCAGCACCTCCTGGAGCGTGGTGTCGGCCGACTTGTCGACGACCTTGCGCACCTCCTCCCTGGTCAGCGGCGGCGCGATCTCGCCGCCCACGCCGACGAGGCAGTCGTCCCCGGGCGAGGTGTCCGGCTGCCTGGCCGGCGGGGTGGGCGCCGCCCCGGGCGGGACCCGCGGCTCTCCCGAGGGCTGCAGCGGCGCCTCGGCACCGGGACCGCACTTGGCCCAGAACTTCTCGCCGCCGACCCGCTGCGCGGTCAGCACGTAGGTGACGCCGAGGACGGCGAGCCCGGCGACGAGGAAGAGGCCGCCGTACACCAGGGTCAGCCTGCCCCGGATGGTCAGCCGCGGGCGCCGCATCACGGGATCCGGTAGCCGACGCCGGGATCGGTCAGCACGACGGGTGGATCGCCGAGCTTGCGGCGCAGCTTCAGGATCGTCATGCGCACCGCGTGGCTGAACGGGTCCGCGTGCTCGTCCCACGCCTTCTCCATGAGCAGTTCGGCGGAGACGGCCACCCCGTCGGCGCGCAGCAGTTCGGCCAGCACCGCGAACTCCTTGCGCGACAGCGGAACGTAGCGGCCGTCCCGGAACACCTCCCGCCGGTGCGGGTCGAGCCGGATGCCGGCGCGTTCGAGGACGGGCGGCACGGCGGGTCTGGCCCGCCGGCCGAGGGCCGCCACGCGCGCCACCAACTCCTTGAACGCGAACGGCTTGGGCAGGTAGTCGTCCGCCCCGAGGGAGAGGCCGGCGACGCGGTCGTCGACGTCGGCGGCCGCCGTGAGCATCAGCACGCGGGCGGCGCCGTCGCGGGCGGCGAGCGTGCGGCACACGTCGTCGCCGTGCACCACGGGCAGGTCGCGGTCGAGGACGACGACGTCGTAGTCGTTGACGTCGACGCGTTCCAGGGCGGCGCCGCCGTCGTAGACCACGTCGACCGCGTGGGCGGCGCGGCGCAGCCCGTCGGCGACGGCGTCGGCGAGCAGGGGTTCGTCCTCGACCACCAGGATCCGCATGACTCCATGCTGACCGACGGTGATGTCACTTCGGCGTCAACGTGCGCGCTGACGGCCGGGAAACCCCGCATTCCGTTCACTCCTCCCAAACGGAAGGGGGAAATCCCATGAGAGTGCGACAGGGCCTCGCCCTGACCCTGCTGGCCGTGCTCCTGACGGCCGGCTGTGCCGGTAAGGACGGCGGCGGTGACGACGTCGCCAGTGCGACCGGCGACAAGGGCGGTGCCACCCCGACGGCCGGCGCCTCGCCGATGAACGAGCAGGAGCGCGCCGCGAAGTTCGGCGATTGCATGCGCGCCAACGGGCTGCCGGAGTTCAAGGATCCGGAGGTCGAGGAGGGGCGGGTCGGGATGATGGTGCCGGAGGGCACCGACAAGGCGACCGTCGACGCGGCGATGGCCAAGTGCAAGGAGTTCCTGCCCGGCGGCGGCGAACTGCGCAAGCCCGACGCCGCGGCGATGGAACAGATGCGCAAGCACGCCCAGTGCATGCGGGAGAACGGCATCCCGGACTTCCCGGACCCGTCCGAGGAGGGCGGCATCGCGCTCGACCTGGACAAGCTCGGGCTCAGCGGCCCCGACGACCCGCGCCTGAAGGCGGCCGAGGAGGCCTGCAAGCAGTACATGCCCGAGGGGCCCGGCGCGCAGAAGAAGACCGGCTGATGAGCGGGAAGGGGAGACACCGCCGCACCCGCCGGGTGGTCATCGCCGTGATCCTGGTGCTGGCGGCGGGCGCGGCGACGGCGGCGGCCGCGAACGGCTACGGCTGGCGCAACGCGAGCGACGACGAGCCGGCCGGCAGCACCCTGCCGGCGAAGACCGCCCCGGTCACCCGACAGACGCTCGCCGACACCCAGAACGAGTCCGGCGAACTCGGCTACGGCACCGACGTGTCGGTCGCCGCGAGGCTCAGCGGAACGCTCACCGCGATCCCGGCCGGCGGCACCGCCGTCGCGCGCGGCGAGGCGCTCTACCGGGTCGACAACACGCCTGTGGTGCTGCTGTACGGCGGCCTGCCGGCCTACCGGACCCTCGCCTCCGGGGTGGAGGGGCCGGACGTCAAGCAGTTCGAGGAGAACCTCGCCGCGCTCGGCTACGGCGGCTTCACCGTCGACGAGGAGTACACCTCCGCGACCGCGAACGCGGTGCAGGTGTGGCAGGAGGACCTGGGCCTGACCGAGACGGGAACGGTCGAGCCGGGCCGGATCGTCTACGCCGGTGGCGCGGTGCGCGTCGCCGCGACCAGCATCGACGTCGGCGGCGCGGTGCAGCCCGGCGCGACGGTGCTCTCGTACACCGGCCGCTCCCGCGCGGTCACCGTCGACCTGGACGTCTCCGAGCAGCGGATGGCGAAGATCGGCAACTCGGTGACGGTGAAGCTGCCGGACGGAAAGACGGTCAACGGGAAGATCGCCTCCGCCGAGAGCGTCATCGTCGCCGCCGAGAACCCGCAGGAGGACGACACCACGAAGATCCGGGTGGGCATCACGGTCGACGACGAGAAGGCCGTCGAGGGGCTGGACCAGGCGGCCGTCACGGTGACGTTCGTGGCGTCGCAGCGGGAGAAGGTGCTGACGGTGCCGGTCGCCGCGCTGTTGGCGCTCGCCGAGGGCGGTTACGGCGTTCAGGTGGTCGAGAACGGGACCTCGCGGATCGTCGCCGTCGAGACGGGGATGTTCGCGGCGGGGCGGGTGGAGATCTCCGGCGAGGGCATCGCCGAGGGGACCGTCGTGGGGATGCCCTCATGAGCGGACGCTTGCGGGAGCTCATCGTGGGGCACTGTGCGCTCGCGTCTCGTGGCGCCGGGGAGCGAAGCGAGGCGGAGTCATGAGCGTCGTGGTGCTCGACAAAGTGACGAAGACGTACGGGGAGCGGGTCACCGCGCTGCGGGACGTCTCGCTCACCGTGGAGTCGGGGGAACTGCTCGCCATCGTCGGCCCGTCCGGTTCGGGCAAGTCGACGATGCTGCACGTGATCGGCACGCTCGACCGGCCGTCCGCCGGCACCGTGCGGGTCGCCGGGCACGACGTCGCCACGCTGACCGACCGGAAGCTGTCGGCGCTGCGGGCCGGCCGGATCGGGTTCGTGTTCCAGCAGTTCCATCTGGCGCCGGGGCGCCCGGCGGTGGACAACGTCGCGGACGGGTTGCTCTACGCGGGCGTTCCACCGAAGGAGCGGAGGCGTCGGGCGGAGGCAGCGCTGGTCCGGGTCGGGCTGGGTGACCGGCTCGACCACCGCCCGCACCAGCTCTCCGGCGGCGAACGCCAGCGCGTCGCGATCGCCCGCGCGGTCGTGGGGGAGCCGCCGCTGCTGCTGGCGGACGAGCCGACCGGCAACCTCGACTCCGCGTCCGGGACCGGCGTCCTGGTGCTCCTGCGGGAACTGAACGCCGCCGGCACGACGGTCCTGATCATCACGCACGATCGGGACATCGCGGCGAGCCTGCCCCGGCAAGTGGTGATGAAGGACGGGGAGATCGTCGATGAGTGAGTTGACGCCGGCCCGGCTCGGCCTCCGCGACGTGGTGCGCGTCGGCGGCGACGGCCTGCGCACGCGGCCGCTGCGGGTGTTCCTGTCGGCGCTCGGCATCGCGATCGGCATCGCCGCGATGACGGCTGTCGTCGGCATCTCCACGTCCAGCCGCGCCGACCTGGACCGCATGCTGGAGGCGCTCGGCACCGACCTGCTCACCGTCGCGCCGGGCAGCACGATGTTCGGGGAGGACGCCACGCTGCCGGACGAGTCGGTGGCGATGATCGCGCGGATCGGGCCGGTGACGCGGGTGGCGGCGACCGGCAAGGTGCCGGACACGAAGGCGTACCGCACGGACCGGGTCCCGGCCGCGCAGTCCGGCGGGATCTCGGTGCAGGCCGCGCATCTGGACCTGCTCGGCACCGTCGGGGCGACCGTCGCCCACGGCACCTGGCTCAACGCCGCCACTGAGCGGTATCCGGCGGTGGTGCTCGGCGCGACGACCGCCCAGCGGCTGGGGATCACCGCGGCCGACGGCGGGACCCAGGTCTACATCGGGGGACGGTGGTTCACCGTGATCGGGCTGCTGGATCCGGTGCCGCTGGCGTCGGAGCTGGACAACGCCGCGCTCATCGGATGGCCCGCCGCGAAGGAGTACCTGGGGTTCGACGGGCACCCGACGACGGTCTACACCCGGTCGCGGGACGACGCGGTGGAGGCGGTGCGCGGGGTGCTCGCCGCGACGGCCAATCCGGAGAAGCCCAACGAGGTGAAGGTCTCGCGCCCGTCGGACGCGCTCGCCGCGCGTCAGGCGACGGACCGGGCGTTCACGGGCCTGCTGCTGGGCCTGGGTGCCGTGGCACTGCTCGTCGGTGGCGTCGGCGTCGCCAACACCATGGTCATTTCCGTGTTGGAACGTCGTGCCGAGATCGGCCTGCGCCGTTCGCTCGGTGCGACGCGGGGGCAGATCCGGCTGCAGTTCCTGGCCGAGTCGCTGCTGCTGTCGGCGTTGGGGGGCGTCGGGGGTGTGCTGCTCGGGACGGCGGTGACGGCGATCTACGCCTCGACGCGGGAGTGGCCGACCGTGGTGCCGCCGTGGGCGATGGCCGGCGGGGTGGCGGCGACCCTGGTGATCGGGGCGGTCGCGGGGCTGTACCCGGCGATGCGGGCGGCCCGGCTCGCGCCCACGGAGGCGCTCGCGACGCCCTGAATGGTTCATCGCGCCGGACCGGTCCGGCCCACCCGCGTTGAGCTGGTGTGTTGTGCCGGTCCGGCGTCTCACGTATTCAAGAAAGCGGTTTCCTTCATTGTCGGTATCGAGTGGTTTCGATAGTGTGCGCCCACCTCCGACACCCCCCGGAAGGAGACCCGCCATGAGCCGCTCGTTCGGCCGGCGGGCGGCGGCCGTGCTGGCCGTCGCCTCCGCCACGGTGGTGCTGGCCGCCGTCGGCGCCACCGCCGCCACCTATCCCAACCCCGGAACCGTGTCCGGGAACGTCAGCGTCCACGACCCCTCGATGGCGAAGGTCAACGGGACGTACTACGTGCTCGACAGCCACAACGGGCTGGAGATCCGCACCTCCACCGACCGAACGGCCTGGCGCCTCGCCGGCTCCGTCTTCCCCAACGGCGCGCCGGCCGAGGTCGCCGACTACACCGGCGGCGACCGCAAGAACCTCTGGGCGCCCGACGTCTCGTACCGCAACGGCAAGTTCTACGTGTACTACTCGGCCTCGACCTTCGGCTCCAACAAGAGCGCGATCTTCCTGGCCACCAGCGCGACGGGTGCGCCCGGTTCGTACACGCAGGTCGGCAAGGTCATCGAGACCGGCACGTCGAGCAACTACAACGCGATCGACCCGAACCTCGTCGTCGACCCGAACGGCAACTGGTGGCTCGCGCTCGGGTCGTTCTGGTCCGGCATCAAGCTCATCTCGATCAACCCGTCGACCGGCCTGCGCAACGGCTCGTCGATCCACAGCCTCGCGACCCGCACCGCGAACTCGGGCTCGGTCGAGGCGCCGTACATCGTGTACCGGTCGGGCTACTACTACCTCTTCACCTCGTGGGACTTCTGCTGCCGCGGCACGAGCAGCACGTACCGCACGATGGTGGGTCGCAGCACGTCGATCACCGGCCCCTACGTCGACCGGAACGGCGTCGCGCTGACGGCCGGCGGCGGCAGCGAGGTGGTGGCGAGCCACGACGCGATCTACGGCCCCGGCTGCCCGTCGGTGATGTTCGACTCCGACGGCACGGTGATGGCGTACCACTACTACACGGCGAACGACAGCCGCCTGGGCATCAACCTGGTGAGCTGGTCGGGTGGCTGGCCCGCGCTGTACTGAGCGGCGCGCTCCTTGCGCCGATCTTGCAGTTGTGGCGGGGATCTACCCGGGCAAAATCCGGCACGCCGGGCTCCGACCACTCTGGCCCGCGAGCTGTGCCGGGCGGCCCGGAGCAGTCGCCACAACTGCAAGATCGGCGAGACGCGCCACTACGCGGGGAGGCCGCCGACCTGGGTGTTGATCCAGGAGCGGATGTACGGGAGGTCGCCGTAGATGCTGGGGGCGGTCGCGCACGTGGGGCTGTTGTTGCCGGCGCGGCTGGTGGCGCCGATCAGGACCCAGACGCCGTTCTCCCTGCGGACCTGCGGGCCGCCGGAGTCGCCGTAGCAGGCGCCCGCGCCGCCGGGGTTGTTGGTGCAGATCTCGCCGGCGCCGAAGATGCCGGAGCAGCGGGAGTCCGCGACGATCGAGGTGTCCAGTTCGGTCGCGACGACCGGGGTGCTGCCGCCGGGGTTGGGGCTGGTGGCCTGGCCCCAGCCGATGATGCGGGTGGCCGTGCCGGTCGCGCCGGAGGTGGTGGGGATGCGGATCGGGGTGTAGCTGACCGACGAGGCGAGCTGGAGCAGGCGCACGTCGATCGAGCTGTTGCGGACCGCGCGGGTCACCCGCACGACCGTGCCGCCGCTGGTGCGGTTGGTCGAGCCGACACGCACCGAGGCGGGCGTGCCGCAGTGGTCCGCGGTGACCACCCAGTTGGCCTTGATGAGCGAGCCGGTGCAGCCGCCGACGTAGACGAGGAACGGGTATGCCTCGGAGGCCGGCTTGCCGTTGTAGACGTTCGTGCCGACGTCGGCCGCTGACGCGGCACTGGGGACCAGGAGGGCGGCGAGGGTCAGCGCGCCGGCCACCAGGATGCGGGAAAGGCGAGGAATCATGGGCGCACTGTAGATGAATATTGACCAGCATCGATAGATGCAGACTGATATCCGGGGGTCGTCGGGCATGATGGGCGGGTGACGGTTCGGGTGGCGATGTGGTCGGGTCCGCGCAACATCTCGACGGCGCTCATGCGCAGCTTCGGTGCCCGCGCCGACACGCTCGTCGTCGACGAACCCCTGTACGCCCACTACCTGGCGGCCACCGGCCTGGAGCACCCCGGGCGGGACGACGTGCTGGCGAGCCAGCCGCGGCGGTGGCAGGACGTGGCGGACGCGCTCACCGGCCCGCTGCCGCCCGGCGTCGACGTGTACTACCAGAAGCACATGACGCACCACCTTCTCCCGGACGTGGGTCGGGAGTGGGTCGGGCGGATGACCAACGCGTTCCTGATCCGGGACCCGGACCACGTGGTCGCGTCGTACTCGAAGGTGCGCGGCGAGCCGACCCTGGCCGACCTCGGCTACGCCCAGCAGGTCGAGATCTTTCGCGCCTACGGCGGGCCCGTGGTCGACGCGGCCGACCTGCTGGCCGACCCGGCCGGTGTGCTGGCGAAGCTCTGCGTGGCGCTCGGGATCCCGTTCGACCCGGGGATGCTGGCGTGGGAAGCGGGCCCGCGGGAGACCGACGGGGTGTGGGCGCCGCACTGGTACGCCGCCGTGGAGGCGTCGACCGGGTTCGCCGCGCCGGTTCAGGCGCCGCCCGCGGTGCCCGAACGGCTACGCCCCCTCGCCGAGGAGTGTCGGCCGTACTACGCGGAGATGGCGGCGCAGCGGCTCAGATAGAAAGCGCTGTTCCGTTCGCCTTCGCGTGTTCCACGTAAAGGGAAGCGGTGCGCAGGGTGATCGGACCGACGGCGCCGGAGCCGATCGGACGCCCGTCGATCTCGACGACGCCGGCGATCTCGCCCATCGTGCCCGTGCAGAAGACCTCGTCCGCGGTGTAGAACTCGACCAGCGAGATGTCCCGCACGTGCGTCGGCACGTCGGCGATGCGCAGCACCGTCTCGCGGGTGATCCCCTCCGGGCACGCCACCGTGAACGGCGTGTGCAGCTCCCCGCCGATCACCGCGAAGAGATGCGTCGCGTTGGTCTCGGCGACGAAGCCACGCCCGTCGAGCATCAGCGCGTCGTCGGCGCCGGCGACGTTGGCCTCGGTCTTGGCCAGGATCGAGTTGATCAGGTTGTTGTGGTGGATCTTCGGGTCGAGCACGTCCGGGCCCGGGCGGCGCACGCTCGACGTGATCAGCCTGAGCCCGCCCGTGTCGTACACCGGCGGCTTGTGCTCGGCCAGAACGATCAACGTGCAGCCGGCCGTGTTGAGCCGCGGATCCATGCCGCTGGTGAGCTTGACCCCGCGGGTGAGGGTGAGCCGGATGTGCACGCCGTCGCTCATCCCGTTGGCGCGCAACGTCTCCGTGATCGCCTCGACGATCTCCTTCTCCTCCGGGATCGCGGCGAACCCGAGCGCCACGGCCGAACGCCGCAGCCGCGCCAGGTGCGGCTCCAGCCCGAAGATCGTGCCGCGGTAGACCCGCAGCCCCTCCCACACGGCGTCGCCGCCCTGCACCACCGAGTCGAACGGCGAGATGCCCGGCTCGTCGCGGTGCCGCAGCACCCCGTTGACCCAGTACCGCAGGTCGGCGTTGCGCTCGTCGTAGCGCTGAAGCACGCGGGTCCCCGATCTCGCGGCGGAATCTGTCGATCACCATCCTGCCCAAGTTTTGTTACGGCAGCGAGGCTCTGTTGCGCCGCGCGCCTCGGGCCTAGGGTTTGTTGCACCGTCAGTGCACTTCGATCGCGGATCGGAGACCCCCTGCCATGACCGTCACGCTCACCGACTCCCAACGCCGCACGCTCGCCGCGCTCGCCGACACGTTCGTCGCCGCCGTCCCGCCGCCCGACGGGGTCGCCGATCCCGATGGCTTCTACTCCCGCACCGGCTCCACCGTCGGCGCGCCGGCCGCGGTGGAGTTCGCGCTCGGCGCGCTGGACCCCGTCATCGCCACGGGGCTGATCGGGGTCGTCGACGCGCTCGCCGGCGCCTCCCCGGAGGACGTCGCCGCGTCGTCGCCCGAGGCCGCCATCGCCGTGGCCTACGTGCGGGCGCTGCTCCTCGGCGCCTCGTACACGCTGGTCGACGAGACCGGGGCGAACCCGTTCTGGCGCACGATCGGCTATCCCGCACCCGGTGGACCGGGCGGGCTCCCGCACGCGCTGCACCCGGTGCCGCCGGCGAACGGCGAGACCATCCGCTGCGACGCCGTCGTCATCGGTTCCGGTGCCGGCGGGGGAGTGATCGCCGCCGAACTCGCGGCCGCCGGCAGATCCGTCGTCGTGCTGGAGGCGGGCGGCTACTTCGACGGCGAGAGCGCCGTGCAGTACGAGGTGCTGGCCGGCCCGATGGTCCTCTACCGCGCGGGCGGCTTCACCACCACCGCCGACGGCAACGTCAACCTCTGGGCCGGCGCCACCCTGGGCGGCGGCACCACGGTCAACTGGTCCAACTGCGTGCGCACCCCGGAGCACATCCGCGCCGCCTGGGGACTTGACGGGCCGGACTTCGACGCGCACCTCGACGCCGTTCTGGCCCGGATCGGCGCCAACGAGGAGGCGAGTGTCCACAATGGATCGCATCGCAAGATGCTCGCCGGCGCGGAGAAGCTCGGCTGGTCGTACCGGCGCGCCGCGCTCAACCTCGACCCGAAGCTGATCGAGTACGACCGCGCCGCGCTGCTCACCTACGGCGACCGCACCGGCGCCAAGCAGGGCACGACGCGCACGTTCCTGGTCGACGCCGAACGCGCCGGCGCCCGCATCTGCACCGGCAGCGCGGCCCTGCGCATCGTCACGACGGACGGCCGGGCGAGCGGGGTCGTCGTGGGGCTGCTCGGCCCGGACGGTTCGGTGGTCGGGCAGGCGGCCGTCGAGGCGCCCACCGTCGTGGTGGCCTGCGGGGCGCTGGAGAGCGCCGCGCTGCTGCTGCGCTCCGGCATCGGCGGGCCCGCCGTCGGGCACCACCTGCACCTGCACCCGTCGATCCTCGCCGCCGGCCTGTACGACGAGCCCGTCGACCCGTGGGAGGGGCCGATCCAGTCCGCGCTCGTCGACGAGTTCGCGATGTCCACGGACGAGGTCTCCGGTGTGCTGATCGAGTCGGTCGCCTGCCAGGTCGGCGCCACCGCCAGCACTTTGCCGTGGAACGGCGCCGCCGCGCACAAGCACCGGATGGCGAAGCTGGGGCACATGGTGTCGCTGTGCGCGATCACCGCCGACCGCGGCAGCGGCACCGTGACGCTGGATGCGGGTGCGCAGGCCGTTCACTCGTATCCGGTGGACGATCCACGCGATCAGGCCGGCCTCTACCGCGGCCTGGCCGCCCTCGCACGCCTGCACGAGGCGGCCGGGGCCGCCGAGATCTGGCCCCTCACCCCGGCGGTGGCGAGCCCGGTCTGGCGGCGCGGCGACGACCTCGCCGAGGCGCTCACCGCGTGGCAGGCGGTACCGGTCGGCATCGGCGGCCACTACCTCGGCTCGGCCCACCAGATGGGCGGGGCGCGCATGGGCACCGACCCGCTGACCAGCGTGGCCCGGCCGACCGGCGAGCTGCACGACACGGCGGGCGTGTGGATCGGGGACACCAGCGCGTTCCCGACGGCCCTCGGGGTCAACCCGATGGTCACCTGCATGGCCCTGGCCCGCCGCACGGCGGCGCACATCGTCAGTCCTCCTCCAGGTCCTTGAGCTGCGACTGCTCGGTGATCCAGGCGGGGGCGTTCCACTTCTGCATCGTGGAGTCGCTGCACGTCTCGACGATGGTCTTGCTGACCTTCGTGCCGCTGCCGTAGAGGTCCGCCGGGTTGGCGTCCGGGTTGGTCAGCGACAGGCAGTTGCCGAAGCCGTCGATGATCCGGTACATGGTGGTGAAGTCCTTGGTGTTGCCGTGGACCGTCCACCGGAAGTAGTTCGTCACCGTCGCCGGGCACGGCTGCAGGCGCACGTACGATCCGGCGCCGACCGAGCCCGGGCTCCACAGGCAGTACGACGGGCTGCCCGTGCGGGTGCTGACGATGGTGCCGGTCGCCTTCGCGGTCGGCCCGGCGGTGTTGGCCGGCAGGGCCGGCTGCACCCAGCGCTGGTTCCAGCCGACCTGGGTCGGGTCCGGGTGCTGCTTGCACGGCCAGCCGATGGCGAAGGAGTAGTTCACGTCGAAGTTCGTCTGGTCGACACAGCGGCCGAACTGCTTGAAGTTGACGATCTGCTGCGAGGTGCTGGTGACCGCCCGCCCGGCGCCCACCTCCGCCGACATGGCGAACGTGCCCGTCCCGCCGCCGCAGGAGGAACCGACCCGCACGTAGGCGCCGACGGTGTTCGCGGAGGAGATCTGCATGCACCGGTTGTTCGTCTGGCCCAGTCCGTTCGGCTCGGTCGCCTGCAGCCACGAACTGTCGGTGAAGCTCCACATCTGCTGCGGCATCGCCGTGGCGCCGCAGGGCCGGAAGGTGATCGCCGTTCCGGCCACCGCGGGGCTGGCCCCGGCGTCCAGGCACATGCCGAGCCGGCCACCGGTGCGGGTCGCCGCCAGCACGAACGTCATGTTGTCGGTGTACTCGAACTTCTGCAGGTTGCTGCCGGGGCTGCACAGCTGCATCGTGAGCACGTCGCCCGGGGACGGGTTCTCGGAGGGCGCCGCGAAGCAGAGGTCCGGCGTGCTCGTGGTCGAGGGCCGGATGAGCCCGCCCGCCACGGGAGCGTTGGACGTGCGGAACGTGTGCGTGCCCCGCAGTTCCCGGCTGAGCTCCGTGGTCTCGACGGCCACCCCGCCGGCGCCCGTGGACCGCCGCGGCAGCTTGGCGTAGCCGACGGCGTACACCGCCGCGTGCAACGGCAGCGCCGACGGCGAACCCGCGCAGCCCAGCGCGTTGGCCTGCGCCCACGCCAGGTCCTTGTCCTGCGGGTCGGCGCGCAGGTAGTAGATCCGCGCCTCGTACCGGGCGGTGCCGGCGTCGCTCACGGTCCCCGCGAACGGGCCGCACGGCAGGCTCGGCAGCACGCCCTTGTCCTCGCCGTTGATCTTCACGACGGTGTCGCGGGCGCTGCGGATGTGCGCGAGCGCCAGATCCAGGCCGGTCTGCGCGGCGTGCAGGGCCTGCCCGCTCGCGGCGCCGGTCCCGCTCGTCTGCGACTGCATGACGAAGATCGGCGGCAGCAGCCCGCCCAGGATGGTGCCGAGCGTGATCAGCATCATCGCCAGCGGAAGCGAACCGGTGTCGTCGCCCGGCGCGGGCAGCAGTCTGGCCAGCGGACGGGGGAGCCGCCGGCGGGATCCGGGTTCGGTCATCATGCGGGCCTGTTCTGGATGCAGACGGTGTCGGAGAGGGTCTTGGCGGAGCTGTTCATCGCGGTGAACGTGACGTCGGTGACCGCGGTCACCTGGGTGTTCGGCACCCTGGTCTCGATCAGCAGCCGCAGCCGCTGGAAGTCACCACTGGTCGAGCGGGTGAACGGCGACGGCGACGTCGGGCCGTAGACGACGTTGGAGGCCAGCGTCTGCCACCCCGTGGTCAACGAGATCACCTGACCGGAGACCCACGACCGGTACTGCAGCACGCCGTCGGTCACGTTGAGCCGCAGCTGGTTGCAGACGTCCGGGTCGGCGTTGGTGACCAGGTACTGCAGGTAGATGTTGTTGCCGTCGGAGAGGGCGGTGTACGTGTTGCTGATCGACGCCGCGTAGCGGATGCTGCGGTCCAGCCGCAGGTACATCCGGTTGATCTCGCCCTGGGCGGTGGCCGCGTTGATCGTGCCGTTGGCGGTGCGGAACATCTGCAGGACGCCGGTCATGAACACCGACATCACCACCGCCATCAGCACCATCGAGACGAGCACCTCGGCCAGGGTGAAGCCGTCGTCGCCGCGGGCCACCGGCAGCCGGCGGCGGAACCGTTCGAGAAGGGTCACGGCACCACCACCTCCACCATGTAGACCGCCGTGTTGTTGACGGCGTCCCGGGCCGTGATCGTGGCGGTCACCCGGCCCCGCACCGTCGTTGAGCCGACGATGTTGACGGTGGTGCCGGTGGTGGCGCTGAGCGATAGGCCGGTCGGCAGGCCGGTGGCCGACCAGGTGACGGTGCCCGAGTTCCCCTGGGCGGTGATCGGGATCGTGCGGGACTGTCCGACGTTGTAGGCGAGCGTGTCCGACGACAGGTAGTTGTTGGGGATGTTCAGCCGCAGGCCGGTGGCGGCGGGGCTCTCGAAGAGGACCGTCCGGGAGGCCGTGGCGCCGGCGGAGTCCCGGGCCGTCATGATCGTCACGTACCGGGTACCGACGTCGTAACTGCCGGAGACCACGCCCGCGGTGGTGATGGTGATGCCGGGCGGCAGGTACTGCGCGCTCCACGTGTAGCCGCCGCTGCCCCCCGAGACGTAGTTGCCCATCTGGATGCTGACGTTGTTGCCGTTCTGCCTGGGCACGGCGCTGATCGAGACCGCCGGGTTGATCACCCAGGTGAAGTTGGCGGAGTTCGCGGTCGCGCCGGCGGAGTCCGTCACGGTGACGCGGCACGACGACGAGGTACCGGTCGCGGTCGGCGTACCCGAGATCACGCCGGTGACGGAGTCGATGGAGAGGCCGGCCGGGAGCCCGCTCGCGGACCAGGTGTACGGCGCCGTCCCGTTCGATGCGGCCGCGGTCACCGAGTTGACGGGCGAGTTCACGGTGCTGCTCTGGTTCGGGACGACGTTGACCGTCGGTGGGCCGTTCACCCGCCACGAGAAGGTGGCGGTCGAGGTGCGGTTGCTGGCGTCGCGCACCGTCGCCGTGACCGTGTACGTGTTGACGGCCGCCGTCGGCGTACCGCTGATCACGCCGCCGAGGCTGGCGCTGAGCCCGGTCGGCAGCCCGGTGACGGTCCACGTCAGGGGCGTGGTGCCGCCGGTGGCGAGCAGGTTCAGCGGGGCGATGGCCCGGTTCTGGGTGCTGGCCTGGTTGCCGGGGGCCGTGATGACCGGCGGGTTGAGCGGGTCGTTCTCGTTGAAGATCGGGTCGTCGGTGACCGAGCTGACGAGGGTCGAGGTGACGACCGAGCAGGTGTTGTTGGCGCACTGGCGCTGCGGCCAGGTCACCGCGATCACGACCCGGTAGAACGGCACCCGCCCGGCGCCGCTGGTGCTGGTGCACTTGGTGTCGCCGCGGGCCTGCCAACACTGGCCGACGTAGAAGTACTGGCTGTACGAGAGCCCGTTGATCGGCACCACGTTCGGCGCGGTCGGCAGCAGCTCCGTCGCGCCGGCGGTGTTGTCGTACACGGTCGCGAACTGCGTCGCCACGATGTGCGGAGCCACCCCCGGAGCGGGCGAACTCTGCTGCGCGAGGACCGCCGACTGGGTGCGTCCGGTGACGAGCTTGGCGCCGTTCAGCGCACGGACCCGCTCGACGGCGTCGTCGGCCAGCTGGATCGCCATCTGCCGGCCCTGTTGCTTGTTGGTGAAGGCGACGCTCGACACGAACATCGCCGTGAGGGCCGTCATGACGATGGTGATCAGCAGGATCGAGATCAGCACCTCGACCAGCGTGAACCCGCGGTCGTCGCTGATCCGCCGGATGAACCGGCACCCGCCGGGCCGGCGCCGGAGCGGCCGGCCTCCCATCAGTCCGAGCCCTTGGCGGCCTGTCCGGCGGCCGGCGCACTGGCGGCGGGCGCGGCCGACCCACCCGTCACGAACATCTGCGCCGAGATCGTGGCCGTGACCTCGTTCGACAGCTTGCCCTCGGCCTCGGTCGGCACCAGGTCGACGCTGGTGATCAGGACGGCGCGCGGCTGGTCCTGCAGCGTGCGGTCGATGAAGTCCTGCACCTTGGCGATCGGTCCGGCGAGCAGCATCGTGAGCGGCACGGAACGGGCGGTGGTACCGGAAACGGGCGCGGCTTCGCTGATCGACAGCGTCTGCACCTTGACGCCGGTCTGCGCGCCCAGGGTCTCCAGGCTGCGCAGGTAGTCCGAGACACCGGACTCGGACGGCAGGGCGAGCTTGCGATCCGCCAGCTTCGCCTTCTCCTCGTCCAGCTTCTCGTTGTCCTTGCGCAGCTGCGCCAGCTTGGAGTTCAACTTGTTGATCTGGAGCAGCACGTCCTCGGTCTCGGCCTGACGGTCGTGGGTCTTGCTGTTCTGCGGCGCGACGAGGGCGAAGTACCCGACCGCGGCGAGAACGATCGCCACGACGGTGCCGCCGATGATCCAGAGACGGTCCTTGCGCGGGCTACTGGTCATGGTGATGTCCGCTCACTTGCTCGGGCTCGGCGCCGCGCTCGGTGGGGTGAAGCGGCCGCCGAGCGCCGCCGCCGTCAGGTCCACCGTGATGCTGAACGTGACGGCCGCGCCGGTCGACCCGGTCACCTCGTTGACCATCGGGTTGCCGAGCCCCTTGACGGACTCGAGCGCGTCGGAGAACGCCGCGATCTGGTCCTTGTTCTTGGCCGTCCCGGCGATCCGCACGAACCCGATCTGCTTCTCCGTGTAGGTCTTCGGCAGGCCGCCGGAGTTCTGCTGGACGCCGCCGGCCGCGACCCCGCCGTTGAGCGCGCTGATGTCCACGCCGGCCGGCACCCGGCTGCGGATCTCCGCGAACAGGTCCGCCCACTGGAGGTCGTCCGCCATCAGCACCTTGAGCTGGTCCTCGATCTGCTTCGAGGAGTTCTTGGTGTCGGTGAGTTCGGCGAACTCCTTCTGCGCGTCCGTGCGCTTCTGCACCTCGGCCTTGGCGTTCGCCAGGTTCTCCTCGGCCTCACCGGTCTGGAAGCGGGCGATCGAGTACCAGCCGCCCATCACCGCCGTCAGCACGACGACGAGAATGATGACGAGCGTGCGGACCCGCTTGTCCCGGCGGTCGTCGACGATCTCCGGCGGCATGAGGTCCGCGGCGATCGGCAGCAGCGGAAGTTCGCGTCCGATGTGGAGCGTCATCATCTGCTGTTCGGGCATCAACATCGTCATCTCAGGCAGCTCCCAACGTGAGGCCGATCGACACTGCTGCGGAGGTGTGGAAGCCGCTGAAGTTCTCGGGGCGCAGCCGGCGACCGGGTCGGACCCGGCTCACCGGGTCGGCGATGACGACCTCGACGCTCAGCTGCTCGGTCAGCGACTCGACCAGACCCGGCAGTGTCGCGCCGCCGCCGGACAGCCACAGGCGGGTCACCCAGCGCTGGCGTTCGCCGGAGGTGAGGTAGGCGAAGGAGCTGCGCAACTCGCTGACCAGCGGACGCACCGCGTCCCGGATCGCGTCGGCGCGTTCGTCCCACTCGCCGGTGTCCGGCCGGATGCCGTGGTCGCACTTGATGCGTTCGGCTTCCTGCACGTCGATGCTCAGCCGCTTGGCGATGGCGCTGGTGATCTCCGCGCCGCCGCGGGGGACCGTCCGCACGATGAGCGGCTCGCCGTCGAGGTGGACGATGAGGCTCGTGATCTGGGCGCCGATGTCGACGACCGCCTCGACCTCGCCGTTGAGTTCGGCGAGGGAACGCAGCAGGGCGAACGTGGCAAGGTCCACCTTCGCCACGTGCAGGCCCGCCTTCTCGACCGCGCGCACCGCGTTGAGCACCGGCTCCTTGGGCGCCGCGATGAGCAGCCCGCGGACGGTCTCGTTGCGCCCGGGATCCTCCAGCGGGTAGAAGTCGAGCAGCGAACGTTCGACCGGAAGGGGAAGCGCGTCGCGGACCTGGAACGGCAGCGACTTGCGCAGCTCCTTCTCGGGAAGATTCGCCACGGACATCTCGCGGACCACGACCTGAGGGCTCGTCACGCCCAGCACGACGGAGCGGGACCGGAACTTCGCCTGGTGCCACAGGTGCTTGACCGCGGCGGTGACGGCCTTCTCGTCCTGCACGTTGCCGCTCTGCACCGCGCCCGGCGGAAGCGCCACCTGGCCGGCCCCGAGCATGGTCGGACCGTCCTTCGCGTGCGTGGTCTCCACGCCGCGGATCGAGGTCGCCCCGATATCGAGTCCGACCAGATTGACGGAGGCCATGTCCGAAACCCTTCGTAGAAGGTGCTAAAGGGTGGGGGTCAGCAGGGCGGTGTACCACTGCGCCACGGGTGCGGCGGCGAAGACGGCGACGAGGGCGCCGGCGAGCATGTAGGGGCCGAACGGGATGGCGGTGCGGCGGTTCGCGCGCCGGGTGGCGAGCATCAGTCCGCCGGCGAGCCCGCCGAGGAGGAACCCGGCGAAGGCACCGACGAGAACCGGCCCCCAGCCGAGAAAGCCGAGGAAGAGGCCGAGCAGGCCGGCGAGCTTCACGTCACCGAAGCCCATGCCGCCCGGGTACAGCAGGCCGAGGAGCAGATAGAAGCTCCACAGCACGGCCATGGCGAGCAGTCCGCGGGCCGCGGCCCACAGGTCGCCGGTGACGATCACGGCCGGGGCCAGGAGCGCGGCGCCGACCAGGTACGAGGGGAGGACGATCGCGTTCGGCAGCCGCCGCACGTCGATGTCGATCATCGCCAGGGCGATCGCGATGGCCGAGAGGTACAGGTAGGCCGGCAGCTCCCAGCTGAACCCGAAGCGGGCCGTCACCGCCATGAACAGCAGGGCGGTGGCCGCCTCCACGAGCGGGTAGCGGGCGCTGATCGGTTCCGCGCAGGCGGCGCAGCGGCCGCGCAGGACCAGCCAGCCGAGCACCGGAACGTTGTGCCACGCCTTGATCGGCGTGTCGCAGCGGGGGCAGTGCGAGCCGGGCCGCAGCAGCGACTCGGCGCGGGGCACCCGGTGGATCACGACGTTCAGGAACGAGCCGATGGCGAGCCCGAGCACCCCGGTGAGGATGACGAGTGCGGATGCCATTGGTTCTTCCCTTCGATCGTGTCTGCGGGCCCCTTCGGTGGGTGGCGGCCATACGAGCCGGATAGCCGCCACCCCCCGAGGGTTCCGATCAGGTGGCCGCCTGGCCGTAGCAGTCGGCCATGTTGCCGGTCCACTTCTTCACCGAGCCGCCCTTGGCGCTGTTGTAGTAGTAGATCGCCTGGCCGTCGGCGTTCTGCGCGCAGACGTTGTAGTGGGTGTTGCTCATCCGGCGGTAGAACAGCGTGTTCCCGTCGGAGACGGTCACCGTCTGCGCGGCCGTGCCGGCGTTGCCGTCGGTCAGCGACAGGTTGGTGCCGGCGTTGCCGTTGTTGTCGGCGTTCGGCGGGTACGTGTTGTTGTTCTCCGTGTAGTACTGCTCGACGGCACTCACCGCACCGCGCACGTCCGACTGAGCGGACTTGTTCTTGGCGCCCTTGGTGTAGTTCAGGTACGTCGGGATGGCGATCGCGACGAGCACGCCGATGATCACGACGACCACCAGGAGCTCGATCAGCGTGAAGCCCTTCTCCTCCTGGGCGAGCTTCTTGCGCAACCGACGAAGCGTGACCTGCATTGGAGCCTCCTGTGACTCGATTTCTTTGGGGTGGGACTAGGGGGTGTACCAACCAGGGGGAGCCTCAGTCGGCGCCCTGGATGTTCTGGAAGATGTCGAACATCGGCAGGTAGAGCGTGATGACCATGCCGCCGACCACACCGCCCATGAGCAGCACCATGATCGGTTCGATGGCCGCGGTGAGAGACTCGGCGGCGCTGTCGACCTCCCGGTCGTAGAAGTCGGCCACCTTGTCCAGCATCTGACTGATCTGGCCGCTTTCCTCGCCGACCTCGATCATCTGGGTCACCATGCGCGGGAAGACGGCGTGCTTGCTCATCGGCGCCGACATCGCCTGGCCGTCGCGCACGGACTGCGCGAGGTCGGCCATGGCGTTGCCGATGACGGCGTTGCCGGTGGTGGCGCCGACCACCTCCAGCGCCTGCATGACCGGGACGCCGACGCCGAGGAGCGTGCCGAGGTTGCGGGAGAACCGGCTGATCGCGATCTTCGTGAACAGCGGCCCGAAGACCGGCACCTTGAGCTTCATGCGGTCGAACCACAACCGCAGGCCCGGCTTCGCCTTGAGCCCCTTGCGGAAGAGGATCGTGCCGACGACGCCGACGACCACGGCCAGCGGCAGCGACCAGACGAGGCTGTGGCTGGCGTCCACGATCAGCTGCGTGGGCAGCGGGAGCTTGCCGCCGAGCTGCTTGAACATGCCCTCGAAGATCGGGACGATGAACTTCAGCACGCCGGAGATCAGGATGCCGGTGAAGCCGAGCACGATCACCGGGTAGGTCATCGCACTCTTGATCTTGCCCCGGAGAACGGCGTCCTTCTCGAAGTTGAACGCGATGCGCTCCAGTGCGCCGTCCAGGAAACCGCCGGTCTCGCCGGCGCGCACCATGGCGATCATCAGCAGCGGGAAGATCTTCTCCTGCCGGGCGAACGCCGCCGACAGGGCCATGCCGCCCTCGATGTCCAGGCGCACCTCGTTGAGCGCCTTGCGCATCGCCGGCTTGGTGGCCTGATCCTCCAGCACCGCGAGCGAGCGCAGCAGGGACATGCCGGACGACGTCATCGTCGCGAACTGGCGGGAGAACACCGCCAGGTCCTTGAGCTTGACCCGACCGCCGATGCCCGGGATCGTCAGTTCCTTGGACAGGCCGCCGCCCGCCTCGGAGATCTTCAGCGGCACCTGGCCCTGCTGGCGCAGCAGCTGCGCCGCGGCGGTCTCGTTCGCCGCCTCGATCTTCCCCTTGGCCTGCTTGCCGTCGGCCCCGAGCGCCTTGTACTCGAACGTCTTCGTGAGCGCCATCGCGATCAGCCCCTACCGGCCAGGCGCTTGAGCTCCTCGGGGGAGTGGCACAGCTCGAGGGCGTTCTCCATCTTGATGATGCCGGCGCGGATCTTCTCCGCGAGGTGCTGGTCGAACGAGAGCATGCCCTCGCCGCCGCCGGACTGCATGAACGACGGGATCTGGTGGCTCTTGCCCTCGCGGATGAGGTTCCGGATGGCCGGCGTCGCCATCATGATCTCGGTGATGACGGTCCGGCCCTTGCCGTCGGCCGTGGGGCACAGCGCCTGCGTCAGCACGCCCTGCAGCGCCATCGACAGCTGCGAACGGATCTGCTGCTGCTGGTGCGGCGGGTAGATGTCGACGACGCGGTCGACGGTCTGCGTGGCGCTCTGCGTGTGCAGGGTCGCCAGCACCAGGTGACCGGTCTCGGCGGCGGTCAACGCCGTCGACGTCGTCTCCAGGTCGCGGAGCTCACCGACGAGGATGATGTCCGGGTCCTGCCGCAGCGCGTGCTTGAGCGCCGTCGCGAAGGTCTCGGTGTCGGCACCGACCTCGCGCTGGTTGATCAGGCACCGCTTGTGCTGGTGCAGGAACTCGATCGGGTCCTCGATGGTGACGATGTGGTCCGGGCGGGTCCGGTTGGCCAGGTCGAGGATCGACGCCAGCGTGGTGGTCTTGCCGGAACCGGTGGGGCCGGTCACCAGCACCAGTCCGCGCGGGAGGTGCGCGAAGCGGGCGACCTGCTCGGGCACGCCCAGTTCGTCGAGCGGCTTGATCCGGTGCGGGATCGACCGGAACACCGCGCCGACGGAGCCGCGCTGGAGGTAGACGTTCACGCGGAACCGGGAGACCCGCTCGATGCTGTACGCGAAGTCGAGTTCGCGGGAGTTGGTGAAGGTGGCCCACTGGGACTCGCTGGCGGCGGCGCGCATCAGGATCGCCGTGTCGTGCGGCTCGAGGCGCGGGTAGTCCGGCAGGTACTGCATCCCGCCGTGCACGCGAACGGTCGGCGGCGCACCGACGGTCAGGTGGAGGTCGGACCCCTTGAGGTTGACCATGGAAACGAGCATCGCGTCGAGCGAGGCACGCGCTTCGGCGCGTTCGTCCTGCCCCACGGGGCGGTCGGCGATCTGAAGTGCCTCCACCGTCGTTCTCCTCGTCGTTCGGCTCGTACATGGGGAATTTCGACCGTCCGGGCGGGCGGTTTAGGAAGGCGGTGTATGCCTCGTCACAGGAACAGGTATGCGCCGGCTCAACCCACGCGTCCTACACCGCAACTCGCATCACCTCTGCCACCGAGGTGTGGCCCTCCTGGGCCTTCAGCAGCCCGTCCACCCGCAGCGAGTGCATGCCCTGTTCGGCGGCGACGCGGCCGATCTCGTTGGACGAGGCGTGCTTGATGGTCAGGTGCTCGATCTCGGCCGACATCGGCATCACCTCGTGCAGCGCGATCCGGCCGCGGTAGCCCGTGTTCGAGCACGAACGGCAGCCGACCGGCACGTGCAGCAGCCCGGGCGCGCCGATCAGGTCGTAGGGCCAGCGGCAGCCCTCCAGCTCCGCCTCGGTCGGCTCGCGCTCCGACTTGCACCAGTCGCAGAGCCGGCGGGCCAGCCGCTGGGCCAGCACGCAGTCCACGGAGGAGCCGACCAGGAACGGCTCGATGCCCATCTCGGTCAACCGGGTGATGGCACCGGGTGCGTCGTTCGTGTGCAGGGTGGAGAGCACGAGGTGGCCGGTGAGGGAGGCCTCCACGGCGAGCTGGGCGGTCACCCGGTCCCGGATTTCGCCGATCAGCACGACGTCCGGGTCGGACCGCAGGATGGCCGGCAGCACCGCCGCGAACGTCATGCCGGCCTTGTGGTCGACCTGCACCTGGTTGATGCCGGGCAGCCGGAACTCGACCGGGTCCTCGACGGTGATGATGTTGACCGTGGGCTTGTTGATCTTCGCGAGGGTGGCGTAGAGCGTGGTCGACTTGCCCGATCCGGTCGGCCCCGTCACGAGGAGCATCCCGTGCGGCTTCACGAACGACTTCGAGAACCGCTCGTAGTTGGTGTCGGTGAAGCCGAGCGTCTTCAGGTCCAGGTCCATGCCGCCGGTGTCGAGCACCCGCAGGACGACCTTCTCGCCCCAGACCGTCGGCATCGTGGCGGTCCGCAGGTCGACCGCGCGGTTGCCGAGCTGCACGGTGATGCGGCCGTTCTGCGGCACGCGGCGCTCGGTGATGTCGACGTTCGACATGATCTTCAGGCGGGAGATGAGCGCGGACTGGACGTTCTTCGGCACCGTGTCGATCTCGTGCAGCACGCCGTCGATCCGGTAGCGGACCCGCATCTCGTGTTCGCCCGGCTCCAGGTGCAGGTCGGAGACGCGGTTCTGGATGGCCTGTTCCAGCAGCGAGTTGACGTAGCGCACGACCGGCGCGTCCTCGTCGTTGGCGGCGAGGTCGTTGACCACCACCGTCTCGGTGGCCTCGGTCTCGGCCACGTCGCCGAGGTCGTTCACCTCGCGCTTCAGGCGGTCGATGATCTTGCGCAGCTCGGTGCGGGCCACCACGACCGGCCGCACGAACAGGCCGGTCGCGGCGCGCACGTCGTCCAGCGCCAGGATGTCGTCCGGGTCGGTGATACCCACGACGATCTCGTCGTCGGTGAGCGAGAGCCCGAGGACCCGGTGCCGCAGCACCATCGCCATCGGGATCTTCTGTACCGCCTGCGGTTCGATCGGATAGCCGACCAGGTCGACGAAGGGGATGCCGGTGGACTCGGCCGACGCCTGGGTCAGCTGGTCCTCGGTGACCACCCGGTCGTTGATCAGGACGGCCCGGACGGAGCGGCCCGTGCGCAATGCCTCGTCGGCGGCCTTGTCCAGCGCCTCTGGATCGACACCCAACTTCTTCAGGGCGTCGAGCATCGCTCCGTGTCTCTGGTACATGGCTCCTCAGTCACACCGCGCGGGCACCGGGTCGTGTCCGGTCAACTCATCGGCCGGAAATCGCGCCACCTGAGGGACTTGCTGCCCCTAGGCCCGGTATGACAAGGGATGGCCGGGCTGCGGCGGGCTCCCTTGTCGCGCCGTGCCCAGGCGTCGAGTGTGTGCACGGGCGCGTGCAATGAGAAACGCCCCGCCGGGTTTCGGCGGGGCGTGTGTCGGACGAGTCTCAGGCAGTGGCGGGATCGTGTCCCGGGACGGGGGCGCCCCGCTGGAGCGCCAGAAGGTGCACCCAGGCCCAGGTGGCCCGGTCGGCCACGAGGAGCGGGTCCGGACCCTCCGACAGCGGCGGTGCGCCGTGCCGGTCGAGCGCCGCTGCTGCCTGGTGCCATGCGTTCATCGCGTCGGCCAGTTCCTCGCGCGCGGCCGCGTAGCCGCGCTCGTGTGCGAGGTCGTGTGCCGGGGGAGGGGCACTCATGTTCCGGATCGTATGCAGTCTTCCGCTGCTTTCTTAACGGTTGGTTAATGCCAACTTTTGCCGAACGTGATCACCCGGGCTCAAACGGCGGCGATCCACAGGGGTCCGGGCACCGTTTTCCCCTCCAATGCGGACGGATCAACGCTCCAGGCTCCGGCGATTCGCAACACATCGGACTCGCCCACGAGCAGCCCGTCCTCGTCGTCCGGCGCCTCGGCCGGCACCCCGACGGCGCGTTCGACCTCGTCCGGCTGGCCCCACCAGGCGACGACCGTCCCGTCGGCACCGAGGAACCCGAACCGCCGCACCGGCACGCCGTCGACCGCGCGTTCCCAGCGGTGCAGCTCCTCGACCCGGTTGGTCGCGAAGAACTGCACCTCGGTGCCGAGCGTCGCGGAGAGCGCCGGCACGTCGACCTTCGCGTCGGCGCGCAGCAGCCAGCGGCCGGCCACCAGGGTCCACTCGCTCCCGCCGGCGCCCGGAAGCGGCGGCGTGACGGCCACCCGGTCGTCGGTCAGGTGGGCGAGGTCGATCCCCGCGCGCCAGCCCGCCGTCCCCAACTCCCGCAGCGCCAACGCCGCGATGACCTTCTCCGGGGGCACCCCGCGCACTGCGAGCCACGCCTGCTTCCCGCCGAACCCCACCCCGATGTCCACGGACCCACGCTAGCTCTCTCGGTGCGGCGATCTTGCAGTTGTGGTGCCCGAGTTGCCCCCGCAAGGGTGGTTTGTCGCAGCCACAACTGCAAGATCGGCGGGTTCAGCTCAGGGCCAAACGGACCAGGGTCTCGGCGCAGCGCAGCACCTCCGCCACGGGGACCCGCTCGTCCGGCGCGTGGGCCCACCGGACCTGGCCGGGGCCGTACTGGACCGTCGGGACCCCGGCGCCGGCCAGCAGGCGCAGGTCGGAGCCGTACGTGGCGCCGTAGACCGCGGGCGTCGGGCTCCCGTGCGCCGCGAGCACGCGCGGTACCAGGTCGCTCGCCGCCGGGCAGCGCCCCGACGCGAACTGGCCGCCCCACCACTCCACCGTCACCGGATGCGCCGCCAGCCACGGGTCGGCCGCACACGCGTCCGCCACCGCCGCCTCGAACGCCGCGCGCGCCGCGGGCACCGGTTCGTCCAGCGCGACGCCGAAGCGTCCCTCGGCGACGAGCAGATCCGGCACCGTCGACGACCAGTCGCCCGCCCGGACCGAGCCGACCTCCAGCGGGTACGCCACGGGATGCCGGCGCATCAGCGGGTCCACGTCCGCGGTGCGCGCCGCCTCCAGTTCCCGCAGGGCAGCAAAGATCTTGTGGAACTTCTCCACGGCGCTCACCCCCGACGTGCGATCGGCGGCGTGCGCGGCCAGTCCCGGGACCCTCAGCCGGAACGTCAACGCGCCCCCGTTGGCCGGCACCACGTCCAGCCCCGTCGGCTCGGTGATCACACACGCGTCCGCGCTCCACCCGCGCGCCAGCGTCGCGAACGTCCCCAGCCCACCGTCCTCCTCGCCGACGACGCCCGCGAAGAGCACGTCGCCCGGCGGCGTCACGCCGGAGCGGTGCACCGCCAGGAAGGCGAAGAGCGCGGAGATCACCCCGCCCTTCATGTCACACGCGCCCCGGCCGAACACGTGCTCCCCGTCGACCAGCCCGGAGAACGGATCCTCGTGCCACGCCTCCCGATCGCCGGGCGGCACCACGTCGAGGTGGCCGTTCAGCATCAGGGAACGGCCACCGGCACCGGGCAGCCGGGCGACGACGCCCCACGCCTGCGTGCGTTCGACCTCGGCGCCGGGGAAGTCCGCGCGGGCGGTGAGCTCCGCCAGGGGCAGCCGCCAGTGGTCGACCTCCACCCCCTCGCGGCGCAGCAGGTCGGCCACCCACGCGACGGCCTCGGACTCGGCGGCGGTGCCGCTCACACTCGGGATGCGGATCAGCTCACGCAGCGCGGCCACGGCCTCGTCGCGGGCCGCGTGCAGGAGATCGAGAGGGCTGTTCATCTCGCGGACGCTAGCGCCTTTTCCTGCTGGAGACGCTTGGTCAGGCCGGCCGCCGCCAACGGGCGGTCGAAGTGGTAGCCCTGCGCCTGCGGACACTCCAACTGGCGCAGCCGTTCCGCCTGCGACGCGTCCTCGATGCCCTCGGCCACCACGTTGAAGCCGAACGTCCGCGCGATCTGCAGCACCGCCTGCGCGACCCGTTCGCCGTTCTCGCTGTCGGGCGAGTGCTCCCCGATCGGATCCACGAACGACTTGTCGATCTTCAGTGTGTCGACCGGCAGCCGCTTCAGGTGACTCAGCGACGAGTAGCCCGTCCCGAAGTCGTCCAACGCGATCCGCACCCCCAGCCCCTTCAAGGCGTTCAGCATCTTCGCGGCGTTCGAGACGTCGGTCAGCAGCACCGCCTCGGTCAGCTCCAGCGTCAGCACCGCCGGATTCAGGCCGGTCGCCACCAGCACCGCGCGCACCTGCTCCACCAGATCGGGCTCGTTGAGCTGGCTCGCGGAGAGGTTCACGCTCAGTTCCAGGCCCGGGCGCTCGGCCTGCCACAGCGCGCCCTGGCGGCACGCGTCGCGCAGCACCCAGTTGCCGAGATCCGCCACCAGCCCCAACTGCTCGGCCAGATCCAGGAACGCCCCCGGCGCCAGCACCCCGCGGGTCGGATGCCGCCAGCGCACCAGCGCCTCGCAGCCGACCGTCAGCCCCGTGGCCAGTTCGACGATCGGCTGGTAGTACACCTCGAACTCGTCGCGGTGCAGCGCCAGGCGCAGGTCGGCCGTCAGCGACACCCGGTCCGTGGCCGCGTCCGGATCGGCCGGGTCGTAGCAGCGCACGGTGTTGCGGCCCTCGCCCTTGGCCTGGTACAGCGCGATGTCGGCCTCGCGGAGCAGCTGATCCAACTGCCCGCCCGGCAGCAGGCGCACGGCCACCCCGGCGCTGCCCCGGATCGGCAGCACCGCGCCGGCGAGCATGAGCGGCGCCGACAGTTCGGACAGCACGCGGCGGGCCACCGTCAGCGCCTCGTCGCGGTCGAGCACCTCCGGCAGCAGCAGCACGAACTCGTCGCCGCCGAGCCGGGCCACGGTGTCGCCCTCCCGCACGCCGCGCAGGAGGCGTTCCGCCGTCGCCTTGAGAAGTTCGTCGCCGGCCGCGTGGCCGAGCGTGTCGTTGACGCCCTTGAACCCGTCCAGGTCGATCAGCACCACCGCCACTCCGGTGGTGCGTTCGGCGCGGTGCAGCGCCTGCGCGGCCAGGGCCGTGAACCGGGCCCGGTTGGCCAGCCCGGTCAGCACGTCGTGCTGCGCCTGGTGAGCCAGCCGGGCCCGCTGCACCGTCAGGTCGTGCAGCAGACCCACATTGGTGCGCACATTGAGGAACTGCCGGAACAGCACCAGCACCGCCGTCGACAGCAGGATCCACAGCTGGACCGTGTCGAGGATGCCGTGCGTCGCATGCAGGTACACCGCCGTCAGGAACGCCATCGCGACCGGCACATAGGGCAGCAGCGCCCACGCGCCCGACGTCAGTTCCGCCTCGATCGAACCGACCGGCGGCGTCGGGTAGCGGCTCGCGAGGGCCGACAGCGCGGTGGCGATCAGGTACCCGCCACCGACCCCGGCCGCGTAGGTCGGGCGGCCGGCGGCGAGGTTGTCGACGTACACGATCGTCACGACCGTGTACACCAGCATCGAGGAGACCTGCAGTGTCAGCGCGTTGACGCCGGTCGCCACGCTGCGGGCCAGCAGGACGAGCGCCGTCGCGCCGGCGACGATCTCCAGCGCGGGGGCCACCAGGGAGGTCAGCACCAGCGCGGGCGCGGCACCGGCGAGGGTGTGCCGCAATACCAGTTCCCACGAGATGAAGAAGAGCGCGGCGGAGATCACCGTGACGTCGACGAACCGCCGCAACCGGGCCTCGAACCCGCCCTTGGAGCGCGCGACGACCATCATCGCGACCGGGACGACCAGGACGGCGGCCAGGCACAGCAGCTCGCCCGGCGTGGTGCGGGAACGGTCCGCCCACGGGTCGCCGGTCAGCCCCTCGACCATCAGCGTGGCGTTGCCGGCCGACCAGACACCGGAGGCCAGCGCCGCCAGCCCCCACCCGATCCGCGTCCGGGTGTCCTGCCCGGCGGCCCGGGACCGGCGCACATAGCCCGCGACGGCGAACGCCCCCAGCACGCACAGCGCGGCCGCCAGCGAGGCGTGCCCCGCCCGGCGTGACATGCCGCTGAGCCCGTACTGGGTGACGACTCCCGCCACGGCGATGCCGGCGAGGCGCAGGCGCATCCCGGCCCGCGACGTCCCCGTCATGTGCACACCTCCCGCCGTTCCTATCGGCGGGCGGGTCCGCGGTGTTAGCCGCGGCACAGACCGGAAAAGGGCGGGCCCGAAGGCCCGCCCCGTCCGTGCGTGGAGACTCAGACGTTGACGCCGAAGTCCTTGGCGATGCCGGCGAGGCCGGACTGGTAGCCCTGGCCGACCGCGCGGAACTTCCACTCGCCCGAGTTGCGGTACAGCTCGCCGAAGATCAGCGCCGTCTCCGTGGAGTAGTCCTCGGAGAGGTCGTAGCGGGCCAGCTCGGCGTTGTCGGCCTGGTTGACCACGCGGATGAAGGCGTTGGTGACCTGGCCGAACGACTGGCCGCGCGCGTCGGCGTCGTGGATGGAGACGGTGAAGACCACCTTCTCCACGTCGGCGGCCACGGTGCTCAGGCTCACCTTGATGACCTCGTCGTCGCCCTCGCCCTCACCGGTGAGGTTGTCACCGGTGTGCTCCACCGTGCCGTCGGGCGACTTGAGGTTGTTGAAGAACACGAAGTGCTGGTCGGACAGCACCTTGCCGTCGGCGCCGGTCAGCAGGGCGCTCGCGTCGAGGTCGAAATCGGCACCGGTGGTGGTGCGCACGTCCCAGCCCAGACCCACGTTGACCGCGGTGAGACCGGGGGCGGCCTTGGTGAGGCTGACGTTGCCGCCCTTGCTCAGGCTGACTCCCACAGAACTTTCCTCCAGTGTCGGGTGCGTGGGCCCCCGGCGGGCAGGGCCCCGGATGCCGGCCAGCCTACGCCGGAGCCTCCACCCTTCGCCCGCCGTCGGCGGTCTGCACCACCAACCCTGGAAGTATTGGCAGTTAGGCGGCCGCCAGCGTGCTGCGCACCCAACCCATGCGCTGCACCGCGGTCTCCGGGTGGTCACCGAACTCCGCGGCCACCGCAGCGGCGCACCCGGCGCTCCCGTAGCGCTCGATCATGCGGTCGACGGCCGCCCGAACGATGTCGGCGGTAGGCCGCTGGGACGGCTGCAGGTCCGAGACGAACAGCGCTTCGATCACCAGATCGTCCATCGCGTTGATCATGATCCGATCCCCCCGTGCTCCGGACTTCCTTGCTCTGTCCAGAGAACGCCTCCGCGGGTGCCGGTGGGGTGGCGCAACGGTTGCGAAAAGGTGACGGTCGGCTACCCGACCGACAGCGGCTACCTCCTGGACCCGCTGAGGCGACGGCCCACCGCGGCGATCAGGCGGTCGAGTTCCGAGCCGAACGGGTTCTCGTGCACCAGGTAGGTCCAGGTCGCACTCGGCCGCTTGAGCTGCGAGTCGTCCGGCTCCCAGTCCTCGTCGACGTCGTTCTCCTCGAACGTCTCCACGATCCGGTCCTCGATCGTCGGCACCAGTTCGTTGAACGCCGGCACCGCCGCCCGGTGGAACTCGTCAAGCGGGTCGAGCTTGCCCAGGGCCCGCAGGTGCACGCCCTCGCGCACGTCGGCCAGCTCGGCCAGATGTTCGGCCCAGGCGCGGTCGAGGTGGTACACCGCGATGGTCCGGCCGGCCCGCTCCAGCACCTCACGCTCCAGGTGATCCGCCTTCTCGCTGCGGTCCAGGAGGAGTTCGGCGGCGGCGTCCGTGGTGAGGAGGCGTTCGCGGATCTCGGCGATGGCCTTGCGCTGCTGCTCGATCACGACGCTGTAGCGCCACGTGTTGCGGTGGATCTCGTGGTTGACGCCCTCGGCGACCCGCTGCGCGTGCTCGACCGCGAACTCCACCCGGTCGTCGACGACCCGGCCCTCGTAGTCGGTCTTGGACAGCGCCGGGATCGAGTCGCGGGCGTGCTTGACGACCAGGTCGTCCTCCAGGCTCACGAAGAAGACCGAGCCGCCGGGGTCGCCCTGCCGGCCGGCGCGACCGCGCAGCTGGTTGTCGACCCGGCGGCTCTCGTGCCGGCCGCTGCCGATGATGTAGAGGCCGCCGAGCTCCTTGACCTTCTCCGCGTCCTTCTCGTCGCTGCCGCCGAGGCGGATGTCGACACCGCGCCCGGCCATCTGGGTCGAGACGGTCACCGCCCCGAGCGCGCCGGCCTCGGCGATGATCGCCGCTTCCTCGTCGTCGTTCTTGGCGTTGAGGACGTTCGAGGGAACGCCCACCGCCGCCAAACCGGCCGCGAGCGCCTCGGACTCCTTCACGTCGAGCGTGCCGATGAGCACCGGACGACCCTTGTCGTGCGCCGCCTTGATCTCGGCGATCAGCGCCTCGTCCTTCTCGGCCCGGCTGGGGTAGATCCGGTCGTGCTCGTCCTCGCGGATGTTCGGCGTGTTGGGCGGGATCACCGCGACCTCGAGGTCGAAGAACTCCCGCAGCTGCTCGCCGACGAGCACCGCCGTCGCCGTCATGCCGCACACCGTTTCGTACAGCGCGATGAACGCCTGCACGGTGATCGTGTTGAGCACCTCGCCCTCGACGGTGGCGTTGAGCCCCTCCTTGGCCTCGACGGCCGCCTGGAGCCCGTCCGGCCAGCGGCGCCGCTGGGCGACCCGCCCGCGCATCTCGTCGATCAGCTCCACGGTGCCGCCGCGCACGATGTAGTCGACGTCGCGGCGCAGCAGCGCGTGCGCGTGCAGGGCCACGTTGAGCGCCGACAGCTTGTCGAAGTTCTTCTCGGCGAACAGGTCGATCTTGCCGAGCTTCTTCTCGACGACGGCCAGCCCGGCCGGGGTGAACGACGCGCTGCGCAGGTCGTCGGCGATCTCGTAGTGGCGCCCCTTGCGCAGCCCCTTGACCACCTCGGCGGCGAGGATGTGCGTCGACCCCTGCTCACCCGGCACGGCACCGGCGAGCACCATCGGCACGCGCGCCTCGTCGATCAGGATCGAGTCGGCCTCGTCGACGATGCACGTGGTCAGCTTCGGCTGCACCCGCTCGTCGAGGTCGGTGACGAGCTGGTCGCGCAGGAAGTCGAAGCCGGCCTCGCTCACCGACACGTACGTCACGTCGCGCGCGTACGCCGCCTTGCGCTCCTCGGGCGTGGAGGACTCGGTGACCCAGCCGACCGTGAGGCCGACCCGGCTGTACAGCGGCTCCATCCAACCGGCGTCACGACGGGCCAGGTAGTCGTTGACGGTGAGGATGTGCACCGGACCCTTGCCCTGCCGCACGTACCCGAACGCGGCGATCGCGGCGGTGAGCGTCTTGCCCTCACCGGTGGCCATCTCGGTCACCTTGCCCGCGAGGAGGGCCATGGTGCCCAGCAGCTGAACGTCATAGGGCGTCTCGCCGATGCCGCGCTTGGCCGCCTCCCGGCCGACCGCGCAGATCTCCACGTAGTCCGTGGCCTTCTTGGCGAGCTTCTTCAACTGGGCGTCGCTGAGATCGGTCAGCTCTTCACCACGAGCTTCGATCTCCGGGAGCAACTTCTCCAGCGGAGCGAGATCGACCGTGGTGCCCGGCCGCTGGAGAAAGCGCCGGACCCTGTTCCTCAACGACTGCGACAGGCCCATGGGACGCCAGGCTACGCGGTCTACGGCTCATCCTGGGAACGGCCGTCCGGGATGCGTCGCGCAATCTACCCTTGTCGAGTGCGTTTCGCCTCTTCAACGCGTGTAGTGGCCATCGTCGCCGGAGTGCTGGCTCTTTCCGTGACCGGCACCGGTTGCGGCAGCCCGAAGCGTCGGGCCGCGCCCGCGCCGCATTCGTCCGTCGCGTCGCCGACGCCGGTGGCGTCCCCGGCCGAGCCGATCCCGACCGCCGTCGCCGCTCCGGCGGGACTGCACACGATCTCGTACCTGACCGGACCGGAGGGGCTGCCGGCCGACCCGACGCCGATGTCGGACGTTCAGGCGACGACCGGGTTGCGGCCGGCGTCCGGGTCGACCGTGGTGCTCTACGACGCGCCGGGCGGGGTGCCGCGCGCGCACCTGCCCGCCGACATCTCCGGCGTGCCGGTGACGGTGCCGGTCGTGGGCCGCCAGACGGGTTGGGTGGCGGTGCTGACGCCGACCGCCAACCGCACGATCGGCTGGGTGCCGCCGGGCGGCTGGACCGAGGTGCCGTTGCGCGACCGGCTCGTGGTGAAGCGTTCGGCGCACCAGCTCACCTGGTACCGCGACGGGCAGGCCAAGGAGACCTGGACGGTGACGATCGGGTCGTCCGCGACGCCGACGCCGTTGGGGCGCACGTTCGTGCTGGGGCGCTCGACGCTGCCCGGGTCGGTCTACGCGGGGCTGGACGTGCTGGCGCTCGGCGCCGTCCCGGACGACCGGGAGGCCGTCGGGCCCGAACTCGCGGGTGCGCACGTGGGTATCCACGCCTGGTACCGCAACGAGTTCGGGCGCAACGTCTCCAACGGCTGCGTCCGGATGCCGCCGGCCGCGCAGTCCGTGCTGCTGGCGGAGATCGTCCCCGGCACCGAGGTGATGGTGGTCGACTAGGGCCCGGCTCTTGGATCACGTCGAGCCGCGGCGTCTGAGTCCGCCGCAGGCCGGCGTGATCCGCGAGCCAGGCCTAGCCGGCGCGGCCGGCCCGCCAGGCCGGGATCACGCTCGCCGGCACTGCGAGCACCAGCGACACCGCGACGACGGCAGCGACGGCACCCCACGGCACCGACAGCGGGGGAGTGAACCCGACCTCCTCGGCGATGCCGGTGCGCATGCCCTGCAACGCGGCCGCGGCCACGGCGAGGCCGAGCGCGCCGCCGATGCCGACGACGATCACCGCCTCGGCGGCCACCACCCGCAGCACCTGCCCGACGGAGGCACCGGACAGGCGCAGCACGGCGTACTCGCGCCGCCGGCCCGCGGCCGACATCAGCAGCGTGTTCGCGATGGCGATGCCGGTGTAGCCGGTGCCGACGGTGAGCAGCAGCGCCAGGAAGATCCGCACGAGTTCGCCCTCGCGCGCGTCGACGCTCCGGCCGTACTCCAGCGGGGTCAGCACCCGCGCGCCCGGCGTGGCCCGCGCGCCGGCGTCGGGGACGTAGACGATCGACGTGAGCGCGTTGGGGTCGTGTGCCCGCACGACGTCGCGGCGCAGCAGCACCGGGGCGGGCGCGTCGTCGAGCACCGCCGCCACCCGCAACGACACCGTCGCGCCGTCGCGGAAGGAGAACTCCACCGTCGCGCCGACCGGCCAGCCGGGGCCCTCGACGCCGCCGGCCACGAGGATCTCGTCGGCGGCCAGTCCGGCCGGGCGGCCGACCCGGGCGAGCGTCGCGGCGTCCGCGCCCGCCACGTCGGCCGCGACCGGCTGCGCACCCGCGGGTGTGGCGACGGCGGTCGTCGACAGCAGGGACGCGCCCCCGCCGGCGGCCGCCACGGCGGCGTCCGACAGGCCGGGCGTCCCCTCGGCCGGCACGACGACCGCGGCGGCGCGCACGTCGGCGGCGTTCGCGCGGCCCGACGCGTCGAGGATCATGTCGACCTGCCCGACGAACAGGGCCGTGAACCCCACCGTCACCAGCACCGGCGCGGCCGTCGAGGCGACCCGCCGCACGGCCGTGCGGGTGCCCTCGCGCACCAGGAGCCCGGTCGCCCCGCGGGTCCCGACGAACGGCCGCGTCACGACCCGCACCACCGGCCCGACGAGCACCGGGGCGAGCAGCGTCGCGCCGACGATCAGCAGCATCGCCGAGTACAGGACGATCGTCGTCGTCTCGTCCTCGGGCAGGGCCGCCGCGGACAGCACGATCGCCACCCCGCCCGCCACGCACAGCAGCCCGGCGGCCCAGCGGGTGCGGGTCATCGGCCGGCGGTCCACGGCGGCGTCGCGCAACGCGTCGAGCGGCGGCACCCTGCTGCCCCGGCGCGCCGCGAGCCAGACGCCCGCCAGCGCCACGGCCAGACCGATGCCGGCCGCGAGCCCGAACGGCCACGCCAGCAGCCGCACGGCGAAGTCGTGGCGTTCGATGCCGCCGGCGCGCATCAGGGCGGCGAGCGCGTAGGCGAGCGGGAGCCCGAGCAGCAGCCCGGTGACGGTGGCCGGCACCCACACCCCGAACGCCTCCCCGAGGAGCGTGCGCCGCACCTGCCCGGGCGTCGCGCCGACCGCCCGGAGAAGCCCGATCTCGCGCCGCCGCTGCGTCACGTTCAGCGCGAACGTCGACGCCACCACGAACACCGTCGTGAACGCCGCGAGCCCGGTGAGCGCGATGACCAACTGGGCGCCGATCCAGCGCAGCCGCGCCTCGTGTTCCGGTTCCAACCGGGAACGCCGATCGCCGGTCAGCACGTCCGCCTCCCCGACCAGGCCGGCCACCGCGGACGCGTCGAAGGAGGGGGTGACCCGCAGCCCGATCACCCGCACCCCGCCCGCGAGCCGGGCCGCGACGGCGTCGGGGACGTACACGCCCGGCGCCTCGACGGTGCCCGTCACGGTCCACTCGACCGGCCCGGCGGCGGTCAGCACGCTGACCCGGGTACCCGCCGCGAGGCCGGTGTCGGTGGAGACGACGGCCTCGCGCTCGGCCGCCGGTGCGGTCCCGGAGGCGAGCCGGTACCCGCCGAGCGCGGCACTGGACCAGGCCCGCCCGTACTCGGTGGCGGCGTCGCCGAGATCCTGCGGCACCCCGCCGAGAACGGGCTGCGCGTAGAAGAGCGGATCCGGCACCGCATCGGTGACCCCCGGCACGGCGGCCAGCCTGTCCGCGAGGTGGCGAGCCTCTTCGAAACGCCAGTGCCGGTACACCGGATATCCGCTCTCGTCCTCCACGAACGGCGCCCGCACCACCGCGTCCGCCGACGCGTAGCGTTCCGGGACGGCGGGCAGGCCGGAGGCGTAGACGGTGCACGCCGCCGACAGCAGCGCGATGCCGAGCGACAGCGCGACGAAGAGCCCGGCGAGGCCGGCCCAGCGCCGCCGCACCGTCGCGATCGCCAGCCTCATCGCACGCCCCCGGCGATCGTGGCGCCCGACTCGAGGCCGGCCATCCGGGCCGCGATCGCGGCCGCTTCCTGGTCGCGGTGGCCGTGGCCGACGGCGCGTTCCTCGACCAGTTCGCCGTCGGCCAGGAAGATCACGCGGTCGGCGTGGGCGGCGGCGACCGGATCGTGGGTCACCATCACCACGGTCTGCCGGTGCCGGTCGACGATCTCCCGCAGCAGTCCGAGGACCGCGCGCGAGGTGCGGGTGTCCAGCGCGCCGGTGGGTTCGTCGGCGAAGAGCACCGCCGGCCGGGTCACCAGCGCCCGCGCGATCGCGACCCGCTGCTGCTGGCCGCCGGAGAGTTCGCTGGGGCGGTGGTCGGCGCGGTCGGCCAGGCCGACGGCCGCCAGGGCGGCGCGGATCTCCCCGTCGTCGATGCGGCGGCGGCCGAGCCGCAGCGGCAGTTCGATGTTCTGCCGGGCGGTGAGGGCGGGCATGAGGTTGAACTCCTGGAACACGAAGCCGATCCGCTCCCGGCGCAGCACCGTGCGGGCCTTCTCGGACAGCGGCCCCAGGTCGGTGCCGCCGACGGCCACGGTGCCGCTCGTCGGCCGGTCGAGCCCGGCGGCGCAGTGCAGCAGCGTGGACTTGCCGGAGCCGGAGGGCCCCATCACGGCGGTGAACGTTCCGGAGACGAATGCGACCGTCACCCCCGCGAGCGCGGTCACCGCACCCGGACCGCTGCCGTGGACCCGGCGCACGCCGGTCAGTCGGACGGCGTGATCTCTGACGTCAATCATGCCGACCAGCCAATCGGTCCGGGGCATCGAAAACATTGGTGCGGGAACGAGAACCGGATGTAGATCCAGCACTACTGTCCGACCTGCGGCGCGCCGGTAGCGTCAGCGCACATGCCGGTCCGGACAGCTCTCGACGCCCTCGCGCAGCGGCCCTCGTGGTTCGTGCGTTCGGCGTGGCCGTGGCGTTCGCTGGCGTACCTGTCGTCGGGGGCGGTGGTCGGCCTCGTCATGTCGGCGACGCTCGTCATGATGATCCTCGCCGGGCTGGTCCTGGCCGTGACCGTCGTCGGGATGGCCGTGCTGCTGGCGATCGGGCTCTCCGGCATCTGGATCGCCCGGTTCGAGCGGTGGCGGCTGCGCCTGGTCGACCTGACGCCGATGCCGGACCCGCACCGGGCGCCGGCTACCTCCGGACGGCGGGCCTGGCTGAAGCACCGCCTGCGCGAGCCGGCCACCTGGCGGGAGTTCGGCTTCGTCATGGTGTCGGCGATGGCGCTCTGGTGGATCGACGGGGTGGTCGTCGGGCTGGCGCTGTACGTGCCGTTCATCTTCCTGACGGCGCCGTTCTACGCCGGCCAGGAGGAGATGTGGATCGCGGTGCCGGGGTTCTTCTTCGGGGTCGCGCTGGTGCCGGTGGCCGCCTATCCGGTCACCGCGTGGGCGGGCGCCCGGGCCGCGATGAGCCGCGCGATTCTCGCGCCGAGAGACGACGAGTTGGACGAGCGACTCACCCTGGTCACCCGGTCGCGGGCCCGTCTCGTGGACGCGTTCGAGGTCGAACGGCGTCGCATCGAAAGAGACCTGCACGACGGCGCGCAGCAGCGGCTGGTGGCGTTGACGATGAAGCTCGGCCTGGCGCGGCTCGACCTGCCCGCGGAGTCCCCGGCGGCGGCCCAGGTGGCGGAGGCGCACGATCTGGCCAAGCTCGCCCTGGCCGAGCTGCGCGAACTGATCCGCGGCGTGCACCCGAAGATCCTCACGGACCGCGGCCTGCCGGCGGCGTTCGCCGATGTGGCGGGGCGTTCGCCGGTGCCGGTGACGCTCGACGTCGACCTCCCCGAACGCCTCCCGCCGGCCGTGGAGGTGACCGCCTACTTCGCGGTGGTGGAGGCGCTGGCCAACGTCGCCAAGCACAGCGGCGCCGGGTCGGCGACCGTGTACGCCCGCCGCGATGGCAGGCTGTTGCGCGTGGAGGTGCGCGACGACGGCAGCGGCGGCGCCGACCCGGCGCGGGGTTCGGGCCTGACCGGCCTGGCCGACCGGGTGGCGGCGGTCGACGGCGCGCTCACCCTGGCGAGCCCGCCCGGCGGCCCCACCCTGCTGCGGATAGAGATCCCGTG
>NZ_BOPF01000041.1 GCF_016863615.1 Virgisporangium aliadipatigenens
CCGAGGCCGCCGCAGCAGCCGCCAGAGAACACCCCATCTCCACCCAGGACATCGCTACCGCCCTCGCGGCATAGCAAGAACACCGTCAAGCCCAACTTGACGCCTGAACGGAGAGGACAGCGCGACCGATGACCGGTCCGGTACAGCAGCCACCGACGTTCTACCTCCCCGCAGAGGTCGCCGTGATGCTGCGCTGCTCGGAATGGTGGGTGAAGGAACAGGCTCGACAACGCCGGGTGCCGTTCTGCTGGATCGGTGGCGCCTACAAGTTCACTGCGGAGCAGGTCGCTGAGATCGCTCAACTCTTTGAGGTGCGCCCGGCGCCCACGTCCGGTCCGGAATCGGCCGGACAGATCCGCCGGAGGACTGCGGCGGCGGAGACGGTCGACGGCGGGCGGTTGCGATCGCGAGTGCCCCGCAGGATGCAGCAGTCGGCCGGTCATCCGCCGGCCGCGTAAGGAGAACACGATGGGATACGCCGAGAAGCGCGGCGACTACTGGCGGGGCCGCTACAAGCTCCCGTCGGGCAAGTACGGCACGGTGACGAACGCCCACGGTGAGACGATCCGGTTCCGGACACGCCGGGAGGCGAAACAGGCGGCCGACGACGAGGAGGTGAAGGTCCGGGCCGGCACCCATCGGGACCCGGCGGCGGGCCAGGAACTGTTCGGCAGTTTCGCCAACCGTTGGTTCGCGGTGCAGGATCTACGGCCGTCGACCATGCAGACCTACCGGCGACACATCGAAGGGCACCTGCTGCCGGCCTTCGAGGAAACGCCGATAGGCGAGATCCGGCCGTCTGACATCGCCGGTTGGGAGAAACGTCAACGGGCCGCCGGCTACGCCGAGACAAGCATCTCCGGCCGCCGAAAGGTGCTGCGTCTGATCCTGGCCGACGCCGTCGAAGAGGGACTGCGCGACGCCAACCCGGCGGCCCAGCGCCGCAACCGGGGCCGGCGCACCAGCCGCTCACGGACCCGTGCACCGGAGCGGGCCATCACCACCACGCTCGGGATCCTGCTCATCGCGGAACGCGCGGCGCTGCTGTCCGGCCGTGACGACGAGTTCGTAGCCGTGGTAACGATGGGCTATACCGGGTTGCGCTGGGGCGAACTCGTCGGCCTGGAGCTCCCCTACCTTCGCCCGCAACACCTCCGAGTCGAGTGGCAGCTCTACGAACTCGACAACGGCGTGTTCGACCGGTGCCCGCCGAAGGACGAGTCCCGCCGGACCCTCGACCTCCCGGACTGGCTGTCGATGCTGCTGAGCGATCACGTCGCCCGGAACCGGCCGAAGCGCTGTGGCTGCCACGGCTTCACGTACGTGTTCCGGGGCCTGGGGGCGGCCAATGGCGCCGCCCGTCGTCCGGGGCCGAAGCTCGTCGACGTGGCGCGGCGTGCCGGGTTGTCGACCGGCACGGTGTCGGCGGTGCTCAACAGTCCGGACTCGGTACCGGAAGCCACCCGTGCCCGGGTTGAGCTGGCGGCGGCTGAACTCGGCTACGTCCCGGGCGGCGGCGGTGGCGAGCCGGCCGCGCACTGGCGGCGCAACGGGTTCGCGACGTGGCTGTTCCAGCCGGCTGTCACCGGTCAGTATCCGCCGAAGGCGCCACACCCGGCCCGTCCGGTGCCGGTGCTCGGCGAACCGTGGCCGGGCATCCCGGTGCGGGGACGCAACGCCTCCGGCCGCGCCGACGCCTGCTGGCTGCCCCTCGCGCCGCGCCTGACCCCGCACGGGCTGCGGCACACCCACAAGACCGTCATGGAGGAACTCGCGATCCCGTCCAAGCTCATGGATGAGCGGATGGGACACGAGGACGGCTCGGTGCAAGCCCGCTACACCCACGTGACCGCGCCGATGCGGGCACAGCTCCTGGACGGGCTGACCGGGCGGTGGGTAGAGGCGCTGGATGCCCGCCGGGCGCTGGCCCCGGGCTCACCCGTGGCGACGCTGGATCGCCTGCTACATGACCGGGCGCGGGAGGCCGGCGAATGACTTCGCGAAGATCGTCTCCCAGGATTCTCCCCGCCGGGGTCCGGACGCAAATAAGGCCGGTCTCCCTGTGCGGAAGAACCGGCCCTGACCTGCTGTTTCGTGTGTCGGGACGGCCGGATTTGAACCGACGACCCCTTGACCCCCAGTCAAGTGCGCTACCAAACTGCGCCACGTCCCGTTGCCGACGCCTGAACGCCGACAGCCGGTACAGCGTAGCGCACGCCCCAGACACCCCGCGCGCGGGTTTCCACCCCAGCGAAACGTCGCAGGCCTACCCGCGATACCCGCGCAGCTGACGGCGCACCCGGTACCGCTCCCGCCTGTTCTCCCGGCGGCGGTGCTCCTGTCGCTCGCGGCTGCAACTACCCCCGTCGCACCCGAGTACGTGGTACCCGGCTCCGATCCAGCGGCAGCGCCCGGTGGAGGGCACCACGGTCGCCGGCAGTGTGCACGGCCCGAATCGGTGATCATGCACGGGAACGCTCGTCACTCCCGGCGTATCGGCCATTCTGACCCAGTGCGGCCGGGTCTTGTCGGTCCTGCTCATACGGGCACCTTTCGGTTCCGCGCAGCCCCGGGACGGGGCCGTCGCTAGACCGGGTGCACCGCGATCACCTCCGAGCGCGAGCGAACGGGACTGTCCCGCTGGCTACCGACAAACGGTACAGCAGGCTGGATAGCCGCCCCGGTTCCTCGTTCATAGGCTCATTTCGATCATGAGAACCCATTCACGAAGGGCGCTACGTCATGAACGGCACAGTAAAACGGCTGACCATCGTGGCCGCCGTGATCGCTGTCGGCGCGGGGGTATCCGCCACCACGCTGCCGCGGGCCGAGGCGACCACGATCCCCCACGCCGCCGCGATCCGCTGGGGTGAGTGTCCGGAACTGCCACCCGGCGCCGAACGCGACCCGCGTCAGGAGTGCGGCACGCTTCAGGTTCCGCTGGACTACCGGGCTCCGCGCAAGCGCACCATCGAGGTGGCCGTCTCGCGGATCAAGGCCGCCAAGCCGGAGCAGCGCAAGGGCGTCATGTTGATGAACGGCGGCGGCCCCGGCCCCAGTCTCGACGCGCCGTCGGAGTTCGCGAAGCACTTCCCGACGGAGGTCCTCGACCGGTACGACCTGGTGGCGTTCGACCCGCGGGGCATCGGGCACAGCACGCCGATGGAGTGCGGGCGGACCGCCGACGAAATGACCCGCGATCTCGAACTGGGGATCTTCTCGTTCCCGGGAGCGGACGGCTCGATCCGGCGCAACGTCGAGTACTCCCGCCGGATGGCGAAGCAGTGCGGCGAGAGGTCCGGCCCGCTGCTGCCCTACCTGACGAGCGCGAACGTGGTGCGTGACATGGACCAGATCCGCCGTTCGCTCGGGGAGCGGGTCGTGTCGTACTACGGCATCTCGTGGGGAACGTACCTCGGCGCGGTGTACCGCACCCTGTTCCCGCGCACGATCGACCGGATGGTGCTGGACAGTTCGGTGGATCCGAAGCTGCGCGGCTACGAGGACTTTCGCACGTTCGCCGGCGCCTTCGAGGACCGCTGGCCGGATCTCGCCGCGTTCGGCGTCCGGTTCCGGGACGAGGTGCGCTTCGGCTCGACCGAGGCCCAGGTGCGGGAGGCGTTCCTGGCGACGGCGGCTCAGCTCGATCGCGCGCCGGTGAGCCTGCCGGGCACGAAGGCGCCGCTGAACGGCAATCTGCTCCGGCTGTTCACCTTCCTGCTGTCCTACCAGGACCAGAACCTGACAGCGACGCCCGAGGCACCGCTGCCGACGATGGGCCTGCTGTGGCGGGCGGCCGGCAACTTCGCCGCGGGCCGGCAGACCCCGGAGGACGGCGCCGTCGTGGAGGCGCTTGCCAACGGACTGGTCGCGGGCGGCACGATGCCGGGTGTGCCGCAGGACAACCTGTTCTCGGTCGGCTGGGCGATCAGCTGCGGCGACACGGCGTGGACCCGCGACGTGCGGGTGTACGAGCGCAACACCGCGGCCGACCGGGCCGCCTTCCCGCTGACCGCCGGGGCGCCGTCGAACGTCGCGCCGTGCGCGTTCTGGCCGGTGAAGCCGGTCGAACGGGACGTCGACGTGCGGAGCCTGGGCCTGCGCAACGTCCTGATCCTGCAGAACCGCCGCGACCCGGCGACGCCGCTGCGCACCGCGCAGGGCATGCGGCGGGCGCTGGGCAACGACGCCGTCCTCGTCGACGTCGACGCCGGTGGGCACGGCGTGGCCATCCACATGAACCCGAACGCCTGCGCCATCGGGGCCATGAACACCTTCTTCGCCACCGGTGAGCTTCCCGCCGGCGACCGCTCCTGCGCGGCGGCGTAACGGGCACGTCCCGCCCCGCGGCCCGCGTCGGCGCCGCGGGGCGGACACGCATCCAGGCCCGCACGAAAGGAAGCCGCCGCGGGGCGGACACGTCCAGGCCCGCACGAAAGGAAAACGCCACAGGCGGACACGCATCCAGGCCCGCACGACAGGAAGCCGCCGCGGCTCTTACCACCCCGGCGGCCGACACTTGTCGGATTCGGCGTTTTCCGCCGCGAAACCATCCGAGCGGCTGAAATGAGCCCGTGAACCTTCGCGACGTGCGCGCAGCCCTCCGAGCCGGCTGGCTCGGCGTCGCCGTCCTGCTCTCCGCCTGCGGCGTCAACGCCTCGCTGGAGGGCACCGACGAGTCGGAACGCACGACGGGCGTCACGATCACGGTGGACATGTTCAACGAGCCGCCGCCGAAGGCCACGCTGGCGGCGTTCACCAAGGCGACGGGGATCGCGGTCAACTGGGTCGTCACCGACTGGGACAGCCTCCAGACCAAGATTCTCGCGGCCACCAAGGCGCGGCGCTATTTCGCCGACGCCACCGACGTCGACTGGTCCCGGGTGGGGCAGCTGTCCCGGCTCAGCGCGTTCTACCCGATGGAAACGCTGATCGACACCAAGGCGCTCGCCGAGGACATGCCGCAGCTGACGTCGTTCACCTCGCACGGGCACGTGATCGGGATCCCGTACGACGCGATGTTCGACGTGCTGACGGTCAACAAGGAGATGTTCGCGGCGGCGGGGGTGAGCGCGACGCCGGCCACGATGGAGGAGTACACCGCCGCCCTGTGGACCATCAAGAGCAAGGGCGTCGCGGCGTATCCGCTCAGCATCCCGTTCGCGCCGGCCGAGGGGCTCTCGACGTACTGGTACCAGGTGACGGCGGCGTTCGGCGGCACGGTGCTGGACGAGAAGCACAAGCAGCACTTCGCCGATCCGGCCTCCCCCGGGTACCGGGCGGCGAAGTGGATGGTCGACGCGTACCGGGGCGGCCTGGTTCCCCCGGGGAACCTCGACCTCGCCGACGGCCAGGCCCAGCAGACGGTGATGGCGAAAGGGCTGGCCGCGAGCACGTTCGCCGACTACTCGGGCAACATCGGCACCCTGTACGACGTCCCGTCGGCGTCGTCGGTGGTGCACAAGATCGCCTACGTCGCCACGCCGGGGACCCCGGTGAACAACTCCATCCCGGACGGGATCGGGGTGCCGGTGCACGCGAAGTACCCGAAGGCCGCGGCGCGGTTCATCGAGTGGTTCACCTCGGCCGGGAACCAGGCGGACTTCGCCGGCATCAACGGGGTGGACAAGGCCATGCCGAACTACTCGCTCCCCTCGCACCTGAGCGCCGTGCGGCAGCTCGCGGAGAAGGGTCAGCTCATCGGCGGCGCCGAACTGGCCACCATGCTCAAGACCTCGTCGCGGCCGATCTTCGGCACCGGCGCGCCGTCCTGGTACCCGCACTTCTCCGCAGCCGTCTACACCCACCTGCACGCGGCAGCCGCGGGTGAGGAGTCCGTCGACACCGCCGTGCGGGCCATCGCGGCCGTCGCGGACCGGCTGTCCTCCAGAGTCATCACCGTCGGCGAGTGACGGTCGAGCAGAGGAGCACGCCATGGTAGGGCTGATCCGCCGGCTCCGGCTGCGCTCGCGGATGATCTACGCGTTCGGTGTGGTGTGTGTGCTGCTGGCGGCGGTCGCCGGCGTGGGCATCAGCGGCTCGCGGTGGCAGGCCCGCCTCAGCGGCCAGGCGGCCGACCTGCAGCAGTTGAGCCGCACCAGCCTGGAGCTGAAGTTCGACGCCACCGAGCTGTTCTCGCACGTGCTGGGGTACCTGGTGAACGTGCCCTACACCGCGAAGCCGAGCGACGTGGTGGCCGACGAGGCGAACCGGCGCCGCGTGGCCGATCTGCAGGCGCTGGTGAACGGTCAGAGTGCCGCGGCGCGCCGGTTCGCGATGCGGCCGGTCGAGCGGGCCATGCTGGATCAGGTCGTCGCCGGGCTCACCGCGATGTTCGACACCGAGGCCGCCGGGGTGTCCCTGCTCAAGGCGAACAGCGTCAGCGAGGCCTTCCAGGTCTTCGACGACCAGTTCTACGCGGCGTTCAACCAGACCACGACGTACGCCGACAAACTGGTGGTCGCGGTGTCCCAGCGCAGCGACCTCGCCCTGGCGGCGGCCGAGGAGTCCGCGGCCCGCACGGAGCTGATGATGGTGCTCGGCTGCGCGCTCGCGCTGGTGCTGGCGATCCTGCTGGCGCTCATCGTGACCCGCAGCATCACCGTGCCGGCCGACCTCGTCGCGCACGCGATGCGCCGGCTCGCCGAACGCGACCTGACCGCGATCCCGGATCCGGGCGGCCGGGACGAGATGGCCGAGATGTCGCGCGCGCTGAGACAGGCGGTCGAGGCGGTGCGCGAGAGCATGACCCAGGTGGCCGGTCGGGCCAAGGCGCTCACCGGCTCGGCCGGCGACCTCAGCGCGCTCTCCGTCCACCTCGGGGAGAACGTGGACAGCGCGTTCGAACGGGTCGGCGAGGTCTCGGTCGCCACCGACGAGGTCTCCGCCAACGTCGCCACGATGAAGTCCGCGGCCGAGCAGGTGAACCTCGCGAGCAACGAGATCGCGCGCAGCGGCGAGGACTCGGTGACCGTGGTCGGGCGCGGCGTCACGATCGTCGACGCGGCGTCGCAGACCGTCGGGCGGGTGCACGACGCCAGCATCGAGATCGGCAAGATCGTGCAAACGATCACCGGCATCGCGTCGCAGACCAACCTGCTGGCGCTGAACGCGACCATCGAGGCCGCCAGCGCGGGCGTCGCGGGGCGCGGGTTCGCGATCGTGGCCGGCGAGGTCAAGGAACTGGCGCAGGGCACCGCGCGCGCCACCGAGCACATCACCGGGCAGATCTCGGCCATCCAGCAGGCGACCACCGAGGCGATCGAGGCGATGCGCGAGGTGTCCAAGGTGGTGCAGGACATCTCGGGGGTGCAGTCGTCGGTGGCGTCGGCCGTTCAGCAGCAGTCCCAGATGACCAACGAGATCCGGCGCGGGATCGGCGAGATCGCCGAGCATTCGCACCGCATCGCGGGCAACGTCGCCGGCCTCACCTCGATCACCGGCTCGAGCAAGCACGGCGCCGACTCGGCCCGCCAGTCCGCCCGCGAACTCGCCGCGATGGCCGTCGAACTCGAACAGGTCGTGTCGACGTTCCAGTACTGAGCACCGTGGCGCGCGGCTACTTCACGCTCCCGGCGAGCAGCCCGTTGACGATGTACCGGTTGAGCGTCATCGCGATCACCGCCGGAACCGTCACCGCCAGCACGCCGGCCGCGCTGAGCAGCCCGTAGGGCACCTCCCGCCGCCCCTGCAACGCGGTGATGACCACGGTCAGCGGCTGGGTCGAGATGTCGCTGGAGAGCACCAGCGGGAACAGGAACTGCCCCCACGCGAACAGGAACGTGATGATCGTCGTGGAGACGATGCCCGGCCCGGCCAGCGGCAGCACGACCCGCGTGAGGACCTGCATCCGGCTGGCGCCGTCGACCTGCGCGGCTTCCTCGATCGCGACCGGCAGCGCCTCCATGTAGTTGTGCATGATCCAGGTGGCCACCGGCAGGAACCCGGAGACGTAGACCAGCACGATGGCGGTGTAGGTGTTGACCAGGCCGGCCTCGCTCATCAGCCGGTACAGCGGGATCAGCGTGGCGTAGGCGGGCAGCGCCATCGTGGCGAGCACGCTGTACAGCAGCAGCGTGCGGCCGCGGAAGCGCATCCGGGCGAACGCGTAGGCGGCCAGCGTGGCCAGCACGACCGTGACGACGGTGGCGAGCCCGCACTCGATGACGATGTTCGCGGCGGACTGGCGGATCTGGGCGGGCAGGTCGCCGTCGCCGACGAGCAGCGCCCGGTAGTTGTTCAGCGTCGGGTCGCTGGGCACGTAGTGCGCGGGACGGGAGGTGATCTGCGCGTTGGTCTGGAAGCTGATGTTCAGCGCCCAGTACAGCGGGAGCAGGGACCACACCAGGACGAACGCGACTCCGAGCCGGCGCATCAGTACTCCACCCGTCGGTAGACCAGTTTCACGACCGCGAACGAGGCGACGAGGGTCGCCACCGTGATGACCAGCGACAGCGCGTAGCCCTGCCCGAAGTCGAGGTTCTGGAAGCTGATGAAGTAGGTCTGCATGGTCAGCGACGCCCCGGTCTCGGCGGCGCCGTTGAGGACGTACGGCTGGTCGAAGATGTTCAGGGTCAGGATGAGGGCCTGCACCATCGCCACCGCCACGCCGGGGCGCACCAGCGGCAGCGTGATCCTGCGGAACCGGCTCCAGGCCGTGCACCCGTCGAGTGCGGCCGCCTCATACAGTTCCCCCGGAATGTTTTGCAGTGACGCGAGAACGAGCAGCGCGGACAGTGGGGCGATCTGCCAGACCTGGACTATCTCGATCAGGAGGATCGTCAACCACCGGTTGGCGCCGAGGAACACCTGGTACTGATCGACCAGCCCGACCGTGGTGAGCGCGCTGTTGAACAGGCCCACGTTGGCGTCCCAGATCCCCAGCCACACGATGCCCTCGACCACGCCGGGCAACGCCCACGGCAGGATCATGGCCGCGATGACCAGCGACCGCCCGGCGAACTTGCGCTGCACCGCCATGGCCATCGCGATGCCGATCACCGTGGAGAGCGTGACGCCGATGCCCACGTAGGCGGCGGTGTTGACCATGCTCTTGACGAGCGCCGCGTTGTCGGCGAGGGCGGTGAAGTTGTCGACGCCGTTGAAGCGGGTCGGCGGGTCGAGCACCTGCACCCGGAAGAACGCCTGCGTGAGCGCGTAGATCGCCGGCACGATCGCCAGCCCGACGATGAACACCGCGAGCGGGGCGACCAGGGCGTAAGGCAGCAGGTCCGGTCCGCGACGCCGGACCGCCGCCGACGGTGCCGGTTTCCCGGGCGCCGGGCGACGGTCCGACGACGGTCGGGTGTCGTGGGTCTGGGCCATCAGCCGCCGGCCGAGAGCCGGTTGGCCGTGTCGGCGATCGCCTTGATGGCCGCGTCCACCGTCATCTCGCCGGCGGCCGCGGAGTGCAGGCTCGTGTAGACCGTCCGGGAGAACTCCGGGTACCAGGACGGCGCGCCGCCCGGGAAGATCGGCCGCGACGAGGTCTTGAGCATCTCCGCGAGTTCCTTGCCGCCGATCAGCTGTCCCTTGCTGGCCAGCTGCTCGACCGCGGAGACGTGCGAGGGCAGCGGGTAGCCCTTGATGGCCTTGTCGACGCCGTTGATGCCGGCCCAGTCGGCCTGGTTCTCCGCGCTGGTGAACCACTTGATGAAGATCGCGGCGGCCTTCGGGTACTTGGCGGTGCGGGGCACGCCGACGCCGTCGGGGTTGGAGTTGTTGGGCCCCGGGCCGGCGGCGCCGGGTGTGCGCAGGTAGCGCACCTGCTGCACGACCGAGGAGGAGGCCGGGTCGTCGTACAGGCTGCCGATCATGCCGGAGTAGTCGCTGAACGTGCTGGCCACCTCGCCCTTGGCCATCAGCGTCTGCTGGCCCTGGGTGTCGCTGACGTTGATGTTCCCCGGTGGGACGAGGCCCTGCTTGACCGCGTCGACCATCCACTGGGCGGCCTTGTAGCCGGGCGAGCCCGGGTCGGTGAAGGTCGGCTTGTACTTGTCGTCGAGCACCGTTCCGCCGAACGCGCCGGTCGTCTGGTACCAGTACGTCGACAGGCCCTCGGCCGCGGCGAAGGGGATGTTGAGCGGGTACTGCACGGCGCCGTTGGCCTTGATCGCCTTGAGGCCCTGGGTGTACTCGTCCATCGTGGTCGGGACCGCGACCCCGGCCTTGTCGTAGATGTTCTTGTTGATGGTGGTGACGGAGAAGGAGGCGTCGTACGGGATCCCGACGACGTGCCCTCCGGCGGTGAAGGACGTCAGTTGCGGCACGTCCGCGGCCATCGCCGCCGTGTCCATGAGCTGTTCCATCGGATAGAACGCGTTGAGCTTGCCCAACTGGCCGACCCGCGACCAGTCGACGTTCGTCGCGTCCGCGAAGTAGGTCTTCGCCGCCACCGCCGCGGTGATCTTCGTCTGCAGACTGTCCCAGTCCACGTTGGTCCACTTGACGGTGATCCCGGTTTCCTTCGTGAACGCGTCGAGCGCGGCCTTCGAGGGCGGGTTGGACGCCAGCACCACCGAGATCGTCACGTTGCTCGTCGGGGCCGACAGCGGCTCCCCGGAGCCGGAACCACCATTGCACGCCGCGAGTGCGAGCACGCACCCCGCGACCAGCATCGACCGTACTGCTCGGGACCTGACCATCGCCGAACCTCGCTTCAGCCGGGCAATATTGCGCGTTCGCTCAGTGAACGTGCATCACTGCTGATCGTTGCAGCCACCTTCACCGCACGATCATGCGTTGTCAATAACCCGTACGCACCCTGCTTGGCGCCGCTGATTGCGGATTCGTCACGGAAAGCGCTTCCCCTTCAAAAGAATCACCGAGGTGGCGCGAGAGTGCGCGTTTGCTCAATGAAGCCGCATGTTCGTATCATCCGCGCATGCAACGTGCGCAGCGGCTGAACGCCATGGTGGCCCGCATCGTGGACGGTGGCGTGGTCGACGTGCGCGCGCTCGCCGAGGAGTTCGACGTCTCGCTCGCCACCATCCGCCGCGACGTCGACGCCCTGCAGCGCAAGCGCCTGGTCACCCGCAGCCACGGCTCGGTGCGGCCGCACGACTCGTTCCACGACCTGCCGCTGGGCCTGAAGACCACGCAGGACCTCACCGAGAAGCGGCGCATCGCCAAGCGCGCACTGGAGTTCATCGACGGCGCCCGGGTCATCGGCATGACCGGCGGCACGACGGTCACCGAGTTCGCCCGCGGGCTGCTGGACCGGCAGGGCCTCACCGTCGTCACCAACGCCCTCAACGTCGCCGCCGAACTGATCGTCAACCCCGGCCTGCGGGTCTTCTCCGCCGGCGGAGAGGTCCGGCCGAGCAGCCAGGAGGTGGTGGGGCCGAGCGCCGAGGCGTTCCTCGCCGGCTACCACCTCGACGTGGCGTTCGTCGGGGTCGACGGGGTGGACGCGCGCGCCGGGTGCACCAACTACGACCCGGACGGTTCGCGCGCCAACCGCGTTCTGGTCGAACGGGCCAAGCGCGTCATCGTCCTCGCCGACGCCTCGAAGATCGGCCACGTGGCCCTCGCCTCGGTCTGCGAACTGTCGCAGATCGACGTGCTGCTCACCGACAGCCGCCTGGCCCAGGACGACGCGGACCGGCTGGCCGCCCACGGCTGCGCCGTCCTGCGCGCCTGAGGGAGCGGGCACCTGCTCGGGCGCTCCGCACGGCACCGGCGCGCGCGATGGTCATGCCCGGCTTGTTCAAGGCGGTTCGTTCAGGCGTGCGGTGTCGGGGAGGGCGAAAGGTGGGCGCGCTCGCCCTGCGCACTGAAGAGGGTGAGCAGTTCCGCGGGCTGGGCGCCGGCACTGCCGATCTGGTGCGGCGTGCGCGTGTCGAACTCCGCGGCCTCGCCGGGGCCGAGCCGGTATTCCTGGTCACCGAGAACGAGCCGGGCATGTCCGTTGAGCACGTAGAACCATTCGTAGCCGTCGTGCGTCTGCAGTGTCGTCGTGGCTGATGTTCCGGCCGGCGGGTAGATGACTTTGTAGGCCTGGATGCCGCCGGGCCGCCTGGTCAGCGGCACGACCGTGAAGCCGGATCGCCGCACGGGGCGCAGGTGGATGCGCGGATCGCCGGTGTGCGGCGCCGCGACCAGATCATCGAGCGGAACCCCGTGCGCCTGTGCCAGCGGAAGCAACTGCTCCAGCGTCGGGCGCAGCTTGCCGTTCTCGAGACGCGACAGCGTGCTCGCGGTCAGGCCGGTCTCGGCCGCCAGCGCGGCGAGGGAGATGTTCCGCGCCCGACGCAGCGCATGCAGGCGGGGGCCGACCCCGGCGAGGACGTCTTTGGGAGTCACGCTCATGGCCCCATGATGCGGATCCGCAATATTTCTAGCAAGTAGGCAATGCTGCTGGTGATGCTGTCGGCGGAGGTAATCACCGATGCTCACATCAGCAGCAACTTCGACAGCCGCAGCGCGTTGGTCGCGCTGCCTGGCAGCCGTCGCCGCCGCGCTCGTCCTGACGGCAGCGTGCTCGGCCGCCGGCGGGCAGGCGCCGGGGCCGGCGACCGCGGTCGCCTCGGCCGGCTACGACTCGGCCACCCGAGGCGACGCCGAGTTCAACCGTCAGTTCCGGCACGAGATGGCGGACGTCAACGGCGTACGGATGCACTACGTCGCCGGCGGGACCGGCGAGCCGCTCGTCCTGCTGCACGGCTGGGCTCAGTCGTGGTACGCGTGGCGTGGGATCATGCCGGCGCTTGCCGAGAGCTACACGGTGTACGCGCTGGATCTGCCAGGACTCGGCGACAGCGTGGGTGCGCCGGCCGGTTACGACAAGGCCACCCTGGCCCGTTACGTGCACGGGCTACTCGCCGACAGGCTCGGTCTGCGAAAGATCAACCTGGTCGGGCACGATCTCGGCGCCGGCGTCGGGTTCCAGTACGCCGCACAGTTCCCGAACGAGGTCGTCAAGTACGCCCACCTGGACTATCCCCTGCCCGGCCCGGCGCTCAGCGCGAACAGCTACCGCCAGGTGAGCTGGCACATGGCGTTCCACAGCCAGGACCGGTTCCCCGAAATGCTGGTCGACGACGATGTGCGGGACTATCTCGCGCTCTTCTACGGGTACGTCGCCCACGGCGGGACCGCCTTCGGCGGCCCGGGCGCGAAGGCTCCGTTCACCGAGCAACAGATGGACGAGTACGCCCGCACGTACCAGCGCCCGCAGGTACTGGCCGGCGGGTTCGCGCTCTACCGCACCCTGGACCAGGACGAGCGGGACAACGTCGCCGCGAAGCCGATCGCCGTGCCGGCACTGCTTCTGACGGCCGAAGGCTCGCTCGACTTCACCCGCCGGACGGTCCAGCCAGTCATGTCCAACCTCACCCGTGCCGTCGAGGTACCCGGGTCCGGCCACTGGCTACCCGAGGAGAACCCGCAATTCGTCACCGCCGAACTGGTGAACTTCTTCGGGAGCAGGGCGGATCGATGACCGAAGCTCTCGAGGCCGGACCGCCACGCGCTGCTCGTCCAACGCCACGATCGGAGAAGCTGATGCCGCCTCCCACCCGGAAGAGGAAACGGAAGGACACCGGTCCCGCGTGGACCGCCCCCGATGAGAAGGCCACCCTGCGGGGATTTCTCGACTACCTCCGCACCGCGATCGCGAACAAGGTCGTCGACGTGCCGGAGCCGGCGGTCCGCACCGCGGGAGTGCCCTCCGGCACCAACCTCCTCGGGCTGATCAAACACCTGACCGCCGTCGAGAGGTTCTACTTCCTCGAAGAACCGATCAACAACATGAACCGCACCTTCAGGCCCACCCGCGACGAAACCGTCGAGAGCCTGCTCGACGACTATCGGGCGACCACTGCACGAGCGAACCAGGTCATCGAAACCTGGACCGACCTGACCCAGCCGGCGCCCCGTCCCCCAGGCCGCGCCCTGCCACCGACCCGACGATGGGTCCTGGTCCACATGATCGAAGAAACCGGGCGGCACGCCGGGCACGCCGACATCCTCCGCGAACAGATCGACGGCTCCACCGGCCGCTGACGCTTCGTCCCGACCATCGTCGCTCGCGGCAGGGGCGGATGCCTCTGTGGCCGGCAAAGTCGGTTGGCGGTGTCGGCCCGGTCAGCGATCATCGCGGGTGAACGATCCGGCACGAGGACCCGGCCGTGCGCGAGGAGGGCTACCTCGCGCTCGGTGTCGCCGCGCTCGGCTACCAGCCCGCGCTGCAGGCGCTTCTCGCACACGCCGAAGCGGGGTGCGCCGACCGGGATGCCGACGTTCGGCCTGGGCCGGTCCATCAGGCCGTCGGCTATCTTGCGGGCGGCGGACTCCCGAACGGTCCATCCGGCGGGACCGGTGGGCTCAGGGCCTCCAACAGTTCGGTGAGCGCGCTGCGGGTCGAGTCGGCCAGGGCAGATTCGGTCAGGACCTCTCGGAGCGCCGCGCTCCAGTTTTCACCGGTCCCCGGCGTCAGATCTCGTGACCACGAGCCGGTCGAGGTGGTTCCCTGAATGAGCAGTCCGCCGGGGCGGGACGGACCGTTACGGGGAAACCACCGCTCCCCCGGTGACGCCGACCACCCGATCGGTGGCATCGGCCCTACCGGTCGACCTGCCATCGGTGGGAACGGTTGTCCGGCGTCCGCCGGGTAGGTCTCCGGCAGCGGCGCTTCGAGTCGAACCATCGAATCGGCTGCGGACTGCACGAGTTCCAAGCGGCAGTCCAGCGGCGTGCAGTTGCGGCGTAGCGTTTCGACGAAGCTCCAAAGGTCGGCGAAAGTCGTTTGGTGAAGATCGAGGGAAAGTCTCGTCGCCATTTTTCGCAGTGTGTACGACGAACGCCATATTGGGTGATCACCTGGCCACCGAAACGCTGATCAAGGGAGAACGTTGGCGGTCGTAGGGGCGGATCGCAGCATGAGCGCGCACCATTGCGAGCGGCCTTAGGGTGGGGCCGTGGCTTCGATCGACCGGCCCCGCACGGCAGAGCAGTGGCGCGTCTTCCTCGCCGGGTACGGCGCGGATTTCCTCCGCATCGCCGATGCGGATCGGCTCGACCAACTCGGGGACGAACGGCGGGCCTCCGGGTGGCTCGGCTTCGCCGGCGCTGGTGAGGAGGCGCTCGCCGCTGTCGAGGAGCGAATCGGGATGACGCTTCCGCCCGGGTACCGAGGCTTCCTGCAAGCCTCTGACGGGTGGCTGGAGATGGGACCGTTCGTGTGGACGATGCGGACGACGGTCGACGTCGGATGGTTGCGGGACATAGAGCCCGACATGTGCGATCTGGGTGACGAGGACGACGAGTTGCTGGCGCGGGCGCTGTTGGTGTCCGCCGACGCGGACGCGTGCTTCTGGCTTCTCGATCCTGGGGACGTCAGCAGTAACGGGGAGTGGGCGGCGTATGTGTGGGCGTCGTGGTACCCGGGCCTCGGCGACCGCTTCGACTCGTTCGCCGATCTCGTTGCCGCCGAGCGGGAGTCGTTCGAGGAACTCAATGCGCGCGACGGGCGTGCGCTCAATCCCGCCGGGGCGGCCGAGCTGGTGGCGGACGGGCGGCGGCTGGCGCTGCGGGGCGACGCCGAGGGGGCGGTCGAGCGCTTCGAGGCGGCAGCCCGCAAGGGGTCGGGAGCGGGGCAGTACCTCGCCGTCGTCTTGGCGGCATTCCTGCGGCCCGACGCGCATCACCTGATCCGCAACGACGTCCTGGCCCATCCGCACGTGGTCGAAGCGGTCGGTGCCGGACGGGTGCGCGTCGAACTCGTACCACTGCTCCTTCGGCGTGAATCCGGCGCCTGGGCCCAGAAAATCGTGACGAAGGCGCTCGGCGATGCCGCCGACGCACCGGTACCGCCGGAGCCACCGGAGTTCGCCGCCGCACTCGAACGGGCCCGCGAACTCGCACGCCGTGGTGACACCGAGGCAGCCTGGTCGGTCGTAGTCGCAGCGGTGCCGCGGTGGCACAGCGACGACCCTTTGCGCATCGCGCCCCTGACGCTGCTCACCGATCCGGTCCTGAGCCCACTCGTCACCCCACAGCGAGCCGCCTGGATCGCGACCACCCCGAAGGGCGTCGATCGCTGACCGATCCGGCAGCGACACTGTTCCTGGCACCGGCCGGTTCGACACCGACGGCGGTAGGACGAGGCCCGGTCGGTGTGCCGTGCGGCAGGCGTCAGCCGACCTGTCGGATCGACCAGGTGCCGAGGATCGCGCCAACGGTCAGCAAACCCGGGCCGGGTGGGACGGAGAGCGGACCCCGGAACAGTCCGCCGGAGCTCAGCAGCAACCGGCGACCGGTGCCATCCGGGTAGTGGAACACAACCACCGGCCCCTCCGCCTCGACCTGCAGGAGTCCGACCGGCCTGCCATAGGCGAGCACGCCGGCGGTCCGGCCCGACGCCGAGCCGGTGAACGGTGTCGCGTCGCGCAACCGCCGCACGGTCATGCGGGTGCCCCAGACACGGTGGCCGTGGCCCGTCGCGGGCGAGAAACGGACCGCGGTCACGTCCGGGCCGAGCACGTAGCGAGCGGCCGGCGAGGAGAACAGCCACTGCTCCGAGCTGTCGCTCGACGTGGTGCCGGTGGTGATCACCGGTGTGGCGTTGATGAACCGGAACCGGTTGCGCAGTTCGACGATGACACCTTCGCCGGGTGCGGGACGCTCGATCGGCACCGGGGCGCGACCCGCCGCGCGCCTGCTGTACGGCGTGAAGTCAGCGGTGTCCGTGAGCGCCGGGTGGTGGTCCAGGTGCTCGAAGCGCAGTTCGTTCATGACGCCCGGGTCCATCAGCGCGTCCGCGAACCTCCAGGACAGCGGGTCGACCCGCACGTCGTGACCGCCGGGGACGCGCCGATAGTGGATGTCGTTGCCCGGCATCACGGCGGCCAGTTCGGCGGAAAGCCTCGCCCGGAACAGGCAGCGCACGACGGCGCCCCGGTTGCTGGCCGAAACCACGTCCGCGTCCACCACCGAATGCCCGTCCCCGGACGGATCCCGGCTGACCCGCCGAACGACGAGCGTGCCGACGTCGTGCGGGATCGACGGGTGCTCCATGTCCCGCCCCGCGGTGCCGACCATGGTCACCAACCTAGACGGGTCGCCGACGCCATGGTTGTCGCCTGTACGACGGCCCGGCACTTGAGCACAGGGCGACGGTGACCTGTCAGTCGAGCACGATCCCGGCCCGATTCTGCGCAGGTCCAGGCTGGCATCCGTCGTGGATGAGCGCGGCTTCACGAGCGGTGGCCTCGACCCGATCGTGAAACTCCGACCAGGATCCGGGCAGATTGCTGACGGTGGGGTGATATCCGGCGCTGCCGTCGACGAGTTCGCGGACGATGTCGGCGTGACCGGCGTGCCGACCCGTTTCGCTGATCATATGGACCAGCATCCACAGCAAGGTCACGTCCCGCATGCCCTCGGGAAAGTGTGGCGCCCGGCCGGCAGCGTCCAGATCGAGGGCCTCGATGGTGGCGTCGGCGTGCGCCCACGCCCGTCGGTATTCCGCGATCACGTCCGTTCGGGTCTCGTCCGCGCGGACGAGGAAGTCCTCCGACTGGGTGCGGTCGAGGAGCCACGGCCCCGCCTGAGCGGGCCGGCCGAACACCTCACCGAAATAGCCGAACTCGTTTCCGGTCAAATGCTTCACCAGGCCGAGCAGATTGGTGCCGGTCGGGGTGACGGGCCGTCTTGCGTCGTACTCGGAAAGGCCGTCGAGTTTCCACACCATGACGTCGCGCACCTGCTGCAGATAGAGGTGCAGATAGGCTTTCGGGTCCACGGCTCGACGTTATGCGGATCGGCACGGCCCGGTCGCGAACGCAAGTGCCGTAACGATGGATCCTCCGTGCCACGTGTGGTTGGGTCGCCGGATGGAATCGGTACTCGGCTCGGTCCGGTTGGACACCGAGCAGCTCGGCGTTCAGGCGTTCAGTGACGCCTGGGGCGCGCGGATCGGACCGGCCCTGCCCACCTTCGGTCACGAGGCCACGGCCGGCGTTGTCGTTCGTGGTCTCGCCTCCCGGGTCGGCGACTCGACCATCACGGACTTCGAGGCCGCCACACCGGTGCGCGTCGACACCTCGCTGCCCGACAACGGCGAGCTGCGCCTCTACATCGTGCATCGAGGCCGCTACCGCCTCCGGGGCGAACGCGACACGATGTCCGTGGCCGGCGGTGAGTTCCTGATGACCCGCTCGACCGGGCTGAGCGATTACGCCATCGCGGCCGGGACGACCGCCCAGGTGATCGGGCTGCCGGCCGAGGTGGCGGGCGTGTTCGCCGACTTCAGGCAGATCACCGGCCCGGTCACCGCCGCGACGGTCCGTGTGCTCCTGGCACACACGGCGGCCATCCAGTCGAACGTCGACGACCTCGGCGACAGCGGTGCGCACGCGAGCCGCAACGCCTTGATCGAACTGGTTCGCGGTGTCCTGCACGCACGCGTCGACGCAACGGAGGCCGGTCTGGCCGGCCCGCTGACCCGAGTGGCCCGCGCACTGGCCGACCAGCTGCTCACCGAGCGTGAACTGGCACCGGCGCTGCTGGCGGGCCGCCTCGGCGTCTCGCTGCGCACGCTGCACCGGGCATTCGCGTCAACCGGCGAAACGGTCGGGGCGTACATCCGCCGGCGGCGCCTCGAACAGGCTCGCCGAGCGCTCACCTCGCCGTCTCACACCACGATCGCGGAGATTGCCGCGCATTGGCAGTTCGCCGACAGCAGCCACTTCGCCCGCGCCTTCCGCCGCCATTACGGCCAGACCCCATCAGGGTTCGCGCGCGATCACGACCATCCGATCGGCGCATAGCGATTTCCAGGCGGAAGGTGCAGCCCGACATTGCGCAGGAGGACGCTGGTCACGGTGTCATCAACGGCACGAGCAGGGCACGTGTCCGCTCTTTCAGGAGAGGCTCGATCTTCGCGAACTCCTCCTGCACGCCCTCCGGATACGGCCCCTCCAGAGCGGCCTGCCAGTAGCCGTACGCCAGCTGCCCGTCATGGAGCCCGAAATTGTCCACGCAGTGCAGTACGCCGAGGTCCACCGCGAGCCGCTGCTGCATGTAGCCATCGTCGTCATTCCGAAAGAAGCGAAACTCCGCGTAGTCGTAGATGATGCCGTCCAGCTCCTGCCCGAAGTAATCCTGCGCCACGTGCAGTGCAAGCAGCCGCTCCCAGCCGTGCTTGTGCTTTCGCGCATCCTCGCCATGTAGCGCCGTTCGCAGATCCCCGTCCGCCGGCACGTCCAGGATCGTGTGAAGGTCGCCCACCCTCGCGGCAGCGATAAAACGGACCAACGCCTTGTCATTCCAGTTCCACGGCCGCTTCGCCATGCCGGCATGCTAGACGACCCTGGCCCGAAAGTACTGTCGCATGACCCGTACGTCCAAGCCGTAGGCCGGGGTGCGCTCATACGTTTCTTCAAACACTGATCGGCGCGAAGAAGGCGAACGTTGGCGACTGCTGGACGGGTCACGATCGTGGGCGGTGGACTCGGCGGTCTGGCACTGGCACGAATTCTGCACCGACACGGGATCACAACGACGGTTTACGAGCGTGATGGATCGCTGTCGGCAAGAGCTGCCGGAGGCACGCTCGGCCTGAACGCGGAGTCCGGCCAGCGGGCGCTGGTCGAGGCCGGCCTGTTCGAACAGTTCCGCTCGATCGCGCGGGACACGGGTGAAACAACGCGCCTCCTGGACCGGTTCGGAGTCGTGCACTTCGACCTGGCATACGAGGGCGGTATCGGCGTACGGCCCGAGGTGGACCGCGGAGACCTTCGGCGGATGCTTGTCGATTCGCTCCCGGAGGGAGTGATCCGCTGGAACGTGACGGTGCTCTCGGCGCAGAAATCCAGCGACGGGAGGACGGTACTCACGCTGAGCAACGGTACGACCGTCGTGGCCGATGTCCTGGTGGGCGCCGACGGTGCCCGGTCCAGGGTGCGCCCGCTGCTGTCGGACGCGGTTCCGGTCTACTCCGGCGTGACGTTCATCGAGGCCTTCCTGTCCGACGTCGACGCAACCCACCCTGAGGCGGCGCACCTGGTCGGGCCGGGATCGATGTACGCGCTGTCCAACGGCCGCGGGATCATTGCCCAGCGAAACGGCGGCGGTGTGATCCGGTTGTATTTCGCGGTCAAGGGCGACCGGGAGTGGGCCCATGCGTTCGGGGACCGTACCGACACTGCCGGAACGCGAAAACGACTGCTGGACCTCTTCCACGACTTCGCGCCCGGTCTCCGCGCTCTGATCACCGAAAGCGAAGGCCCGCTGGTACCGCGGCCGATCAATGCGCTTCCGGTAGGGCACCGGTGGGAACGGACGCCTGGGGTAACCCTGCTTGGTGATGCGGCGCATCTGATGTCGCCGTTCGCAGGGCAGGGGGCGAACCTCGCATTGCTCGACGCCGCCGACCTCGGTGCCGCATTGGCGGAACACTCCGATGTCGACGTCGCGCTCGCGGCCTACGAAACGGTGATGTTCCCTCGCGCGCACATGGCCGGCCGGGCGTCTGCCGACAACCTCGTCGCCAGCTTCGACACCGACGCGCCGAAGCAACTGGTCGACCAGGCCAGGACATTCATGCAACGCAGAACCGGACACAGCGGCGGTCCGAGCGACTGAGGAAACGGAGCGGGCCGGCGACGCGATCGGTGCCGGACGCCGGATCGTTCCGAGCGGGTGGTGTCCGCCCCTACGGATGTGGCTTTGTTCGGCCGGCGTGGATGCGGGCGAAGCCGCTCCGGTACCGTGGCCGGCAAGCCGCCGGCCGGCCCTGAAACTCCTTCGTCATCACGGCCGCACATTCGCAGGAGGGCACACGTGGATCGGGTCGATCGCTGCGACCCGCCGTCGGAATACGCTTCGGACACTGGCCCGGGTGCCCGCGTGCGGACCCGTGACGTTCTGGCCGGGGATGTCATCGTCACCGACTTCCGCACCACGACGAGGCTGGCGGTCCCACGGTCGCTTGACAGAGACGACACGCTCCGACTGCATGTGGTGCGCCGCGGTGCCTGGACGCTGCGCTACGGCCGAGAGGACGTCACCCTGGGCGCGGGGCACATGATGGTACGACGTCCGACCGGCCTGACCGGGTTCGAGATGGTCCCGTTCACGTCAGGTGCGACCATCGGGCTGTCGGCCGAGACGATCGGCCGCACTGTGGCCGAGCCGATCGTCGGCGATGTCACAAGGCCGGAGATGCGTCTGCTGCTGGCGCACGCGAGCATGCTGCAGGACACGATCGACCACCTCACCGCGAGCGGTGTCGACGCGGCGCGCAACGCGCTGGTCGAGTTGGTCCGAGGCGTCGTGTACAGCTACGTCGATGGCGACGAGCCGGCGCTGGTGCCCGCGCTGGTCCGGGCGGCGCGCGAACTCGCCGACCGGCGTCTCACCGACCCGGAGCTGACAGCCGGGCTGCTCGCTCGCGAACTGCACGTTTCCATACGCACCTTGAGCCGCGCGTTCGCCGTCACCGCGGAACCGGCCGGCGCCTACATCCGGCGTCGGCGCCTTGAGGAAGCCCGCCGGGCGTTGGCCGCCGGGCGCACCGTCTCGGAGGTCGCGACCCGCTGGCAGTTCGCCGATACCAGTCACTTCATCCGTACCTTCCGCAAACGCTACAACCGGACCCCCACCGACTACCTGCGAAGCATCCGCCCTCGGCGGCCGTGATCCGGGTTGTCGGTCAGGATCGCGTTCGGGACCTGATCAAGGCGGTGGCGCGCTCGCCGGTCTCGTTCACGCCGGTCGGAGCTTAGAGGGCGATCAGCGTGAACCGGCCCGCCAGGTCGGGCAGGATCGTTCGCAGCGCGGCGACTGTCTGCGGCCCAGCGCCGTCGTGCAGGAGCACGATCCCGCCGGGACGGGTATGCGTGAGCACGGTGTTGACGATCGACTGGACCCCCGGACCGTTCCAGTCCCGCGGGTCGACGGTCCACGAGATCGACGTCATGCCCAGGCCGGCCGCGATGCTCACGATCTCGGGCGACCAGTTGCCGCCGGGAGCGCGGAAATAGCCGATCACCGCGCCGGGTGCGACCGCCCGGATTGCATCGTTGGTGCGTTGCATGTCAGATCGGATCTGATCGGGCGTACGGGTGCGCAGCATCTCGTCATGGCTCCACGAGTGATTACACAGGGTGTGCCCCTCAGCGACCATCCGCTGGACCATCGCGGCGCGCGCCGCGACCTGCCGGCCGACCATGCAGAAGGTCGCCTTGACGTGGTGCTGGGCCAGCAGATCCAGCACGGCGGGGGTGTCGTCCCACGGACCGTCGTCGAAGGTCAGCGCGACCGCGTCCGACCCTGTCTTGCGGACCGTTCCGGCCGGGCCGTCGCCTGTCTTGATGACCGGCGGCGACGCGGAGGGCGAGAGCGTGGGGCTCGGCGCCCCCGGTTCGGTCGTCGGCTCCCGGTGCTCGGCGACCACCGGCACCGTCGCGGCCGAAGGAGAAGCGGACGGCCCGGCTGTCGCCCAGCTGCCGGCCCGGCTGCCGCCGAGCGCCAGCACCAGGATGGTCAACCCGAACACGGCGATGCGTCGCAATGGCACGGAGGCACTCCAAACTCGGTCCGGACCCGTCAGGGCTCGACGATGCTAATCCAGACGGAAGCGAGCTCTCCGGTCGTTGCACCAGAGGAGGAGAATCCGTGGGTCGGAGTTGGTGTGGAGGACGGGGTCCGTCGGTCACGACCGTACGGAGGAGACCTGGCAGCGATCGTCGACATCGGGTTCCCATGCAACAGCGACGCGCCCGCGCACGATCTACGGTTTGGGGTGGGCGGTCGCTTCTATCGGCGCAGATGGAACGAGTCGCGTGGCGACGAGTTCGACCACTGGGGCATTCGGTCTGGTTCTTCGAGGTCGATGAGCGCGGTTGGCCGGTTCGGCAGGTCGAGGTGTACGACAGCGGCGTAATCCTGCGCTACGGCCCTGGGCATGAGGAAGGCCGTTGCGGCGGTCTCGGGCAGGCCAGCCTGGACGATACCGAGGACGACCGGAGCGCGTTTGGGACTCCGCCGATGGGTAGCGCGGAGCTTCCGACCCGTGTACCTGGCGGCAAGTCAGGGGTGCCGGCCGCCACGCGAAGCTCAGTCATCCTCCGCGGTCAAATCGCCCGGCATGACCGTCGCTATGAGGCCGGCCACGAACTGCGGCACATCCTCCGGCAGCAGCGTCAGGCACGGCTCGCTGAAATCCGGGCCCTGGAAGACCTCGACCGATCGCACGCCTGGATCGTCGGCCGACTCAGCGACACCGATGATCGTCCAGCGGCGGTGGCGCGGTCGGGTGTTGGCGAAGTGACTGAAGCCCGGCTCGCTCATAGGTGCTCCCGTCCTCGTACTCGCGGATGAGGAACCCAAGCTTGACCCTTCGGAACCGTGGTGTCCTCCGGGTTCTTCCGGAGGTCCACCCTAGGCTTTGCCGTCCTCGGACCCGGCCACTCCGTCCTCTCCGCCAGCGCCCCGCGCGCTCGGCGGCAGATGAACGCGTTTCCAGGCCCTGGCCTGTCGATTACCCAGATCGTGCCACTCGGGTAACCGACGAGACGATCTACTCGACGACGGCGTCGAGGCGCGGCAACCGGCGACGTCTCTCGTCCTCGTCGTCGAAGTTCCACAACGCGCCCAGACGCGGGTAGACCGCCGTGTCCGTCGGCGCATGGCCGGTACGATCCCAGTAGGCGCTGTTCGCGACCCCGAACATGTCCTCGGCCTCGAGATCCAGTCCTTCCCGCACGGCCGGCACGTCGGCGAGGGTGTCCGGATCGGCCACCGCCCGCTCGAACACGTCGCGCCCCTGCGCCATCAGCCAGCCCCGGAAATACTCGAACCCGTCGTCGGAGCAGCCACCGTTGATCAGATAGGCAGCACCCCACAGATCCACCCGGTAGGACCGCGCCCGCAACTCCCACTCCGCACGCGCCAGCGCGGCGACCTCGTCCACAGGCATCTCATCGAGCAGTTCCCGCGCCCGCCGCCCCACCGAATCCGCATCCGCGGGGTCCACCGCCGAAACCCGCGCTGCTTCGACCAGTTCCCAGAACCTCTGCACGCTCACCCCGTTACGGTACGGGCGCGACGTCTGCGGCATGACAGCGTGTCGGTGTCGTCCGTGGCCGGTTATCGCTCGCTGTCGAGGTCGAACCATTTGGCTGGACGGAGTCGGGTAAGCCGTTCGGAGCCGCCTAGCAGGCGGCCGTGCTTGTCCAGGTAGGTCAGCAGCGACAGCCTTTCGTGTTGGGCGCCGTAGGCGCGGGTGAGTCCGGCGGCGGGGTCGGCGACGATGTCGATCGGGCGGCCGCCGAAGCTGCCGCGTCCCGGTACCGCGGGATGGACCCCGACGACGAGGATGCCGGGAAGCCCGGCGAGTTCTCGGGCGTCTTCCTCGGCGAGGTCGTGTTCGGACGTCTGCGTGCAGTTGACCACGATGAAGCCGTTCGCGTCGCGTGACAGCGCGGCGAGCGTGGTGACCGGTGCGTCCACGCGGTTGACCGGGACCGAGTCGAACGCCAACGGCGGGATGGTCCATGACACCGGAATTCCCGCGCTGTATTCGACGCTCGCGGTGTCGGCCAGTCCGACGGCTGCTTCGGGATGAACGGTCCACCGTCCCTCGGGCCAGCCGTGCTCGTAGCGTCCCTCCTGCAGCGGCCGGCCCTTGTTGTCGAAGAACCGGAACTCGCCATGGGCGGCCCCATCGACGAAGGTGCCGACACGTTCGACCGCACCCTGGACGGATTCGAGCCAGTCTTCGTCGATCGCCATGAGCTGCTCGCGGCTGAGCGACGCGAACTCCTTCTTGATCCGCTCCGCCGGATGCCACCTCGTGACCGGGCCGTGCCGTAGCCCGTTGCGGTAGTGCTCCTCACGGACCACCACCCCGTCGCGGGTCATCGTCCACCGTCCGGTCGGCACGCCGGCCACAGACGTCCCGGTCCAGTCCGCTCCGGGATGCGCCCAGGCCGGTCGCGGCTGCGCCGGCGGAAGGTCCTCGCGGAGGCGTTCCCAGAGCACGGCGGCCTGATCGGTCAACTTCGCTATCTCGTCGGGCTCGAATTCGTCATCGTCGGCGGCCATGCCCGCCAACAGGTCCTCCAGCGGCTCGATCTGTTCGGCCAGCCACTCGGCAAGCGGACCGTACTCCCCGTTCGAAAACAGTCCGCCCTCGCTGTGCGACCAGACCGACATCGCCGGCCGGAACTCACTGGGCGCGATGGCGTAGCCGTTGACCCCGTTGATCCATCGTCGGGCGGCGAAGATCCGGTGGTTCCCGCCGAGACGCGTGCTGTTGAACCTCAACTCGGGCGGCAGAATCGCCAAGTCCTGCAGAGGCAACAGTCGTGGACCACACACCGCGAGAGCCGGCGCGAGATCGGGATCGTCGTCGGCACCCGCAGGAAGCGGAACGAACAGCCCCGCCTGCAACTCGACCGACAGGCCGCCGAGAACCGAACGCAGCCGCTCGTGCAGACCGTCAAGGGATACGTCGTACCGGCGGGCGCCCGGTGCAGCCGGCACGGAACGCATTCCATCGCTGATGGGAAAGAGGTCCATGGCCCCACTCGCGGTCGGCTATCACGAACTACAGGACAGACACCGACGGCAGTGTACGCGGGAAGCGCAGCCAGCCGGGGGCGGCAGGTATGCAGCACCGCGTCGATCACGGCCGCCACTCGTGGCGTTCAGTTGCCGGCGCATAGCGGCATGAGCGTGCAGTGGATGATGGTGCTGTGCTTCGCTCGTTGTCCGCCAACCGGCGTTTGCCGGGGCCGCCATACGTGATCGGTTCCGAGTCTGTCGACTACGTCGTGTCATTCGCTCGCGGCATACAGGCGCGGGTGGTGCGGCTAGAGGTACCGCCGGAGCCGGACCGGCGCGGGGTCCTGCGCTTGCTCGGACAGGCGTTGGGTTTCGCGGAGGGCTTCGGCACCAACTGGGACGCCTGGTACGACTGCCTGGGCGATGTCATTGAGACCGCCACAGGCGGCACCGTTGTGATCCTGGAGCGGTCGGAACGTCTGCTCGACTCACCACCCGCGCTGTTCGCCCAACTCGTCTATCACCTCCAGACATCGCAAGATCTCGTGGCCGGCAGCGCCCGCGATCGTTTGTTGATCGAATTCGCCTTCGCCGGGCTGTGGGGCGATGCGCAGACCGTACCGATAGGCCACGGGAGCCCGCGCAGGTGACGGAACCACGCGACAAGACGCTGCGTGCACGCGTATCGCGGCAGATGTCGGCATCGGCAGGCTGACGAAGTGGCGGTGTGGGGTTCACAGGTTCGATTGCCTTGGCTCCGGAAACGGGATGGCCGCTGAGGACTGTGCCTGCGACTTCGAGGCTGTGATCAATCGGGCGGGTGTTGTGGCTCGTGGCCTGCGTCGGGATGTGGGGTCGTTGGCTGGCGTCACTGGGGTTGTGGTTGGGGTTGCGGTGTGGCTGGCCGGTCGGGCGAAGCGGCGGCCGACCCGGTGGCGATGGGCAAAAACCACCGGTAGTAAGATCATCTGACTACTATCGGAGGCTCGACGCCGGGATAAGGGTCGGTGCACGTGGATGCGTCAACGTCAGCCGCGGGGGCGCCGGACGCTGAGGAGTTGCCCCTGGGCGTCCTGCTGTTCATCCCGTACCGGGCACTGGAGGCGGCCACCATGGACGGGCTGGCGCGCGCCGGCTACACCGACATGACGATCGCGCAGGCACGCATTGCCGCCCGGATCGACCCCGGCGGGTCGAGGGTCACCCGGCTCGCCGAAGCCGCGCAGGTCACCAAGCAGACTGCCGGCTTCCTGGTCGAGCAACTCGAACGCGCGGGCTATGTCGAACGAGTCCCGGACCCGACCGACGGTCGCGCCCGACTGGTCAAGCTCGCCGCCCGAGGCCACGCGGCGAGACAGGAGATTCTTCCTGCCCTTGCCGAGGTCGAGGCACAGTGGCTGGCGCACATCGGACCCGAGCGGATGGCCCACCTGCGGGAAACACTCACGATGTTGCGCGAGATCGCCGACCCCTTCCTGAAGGACCGCACCGGCTTGAAATAGACAGATCCTCTGTCTATTCTCGAATGGCGGTCGACTCCAGGGGAGCATCATGGACACCGACGAGAGCTGGCGGGTTGTAGTCGAGCAGCGGCTGGCCCTTGCGGAGCTGCTAGCCGGGCTGTCCGAGGCGGATTGGGAGCAGCCCTCGTTGTGTGCCGGCTGGCGGGTGCGTGACGTCGCCGCTCACGTGACCCTGATCCCCATATCGCCGTCAGCGGGCAGTCTGCTGGTCGACTTCGCGAAGGCCCGCGGCAACTATGCCCGATTCAACACCGTGGCCAGCCAGCGCCGCGCGACGCGAACGCCCACCGAGATCGTGCAGGACCTTCGAACCTCCGCCGAGTCCCGTTCGGTCCCCCGGCTCGTCAATCCCGCCAACGTGATGTGGGACATCTTGGTGCACGCCCAGGACATCGCGATCCCGCTGGGCATCGACTTCCCCACCCCGCCCGACGCCGGCGCCGCCGCCGCTACACGGATCTGGGAACTCCGCTGGCCGTTCTCGTTCGGGACCAAGCGCCGTCTGGGCACGTTCACGCTTACGGCAACCGACGCGAACTGGACGGTCGGCACCGGTCCTGAGATCGCCGGCACGATCTCGGCGATCCTGCTCCTGCTGACCGGCCGCACCGAGGCCGCAACCCCCCTACTGACCGGCGACGGCGTACACAGCCTCGCCACTTCCTGATCCAAGACCAGCACTTGATCGACCGAGGCGCCGTGTGTCAGGGAACGCCCTCGTGGGACTGTTTGATCAAAGTGTGGACCGACCTGGCCCGACACGCCGAGCGGAGACGCCGGGAAGGACAGGCAGCGGCCGACATCATCGGCCTCCCACGGCGGGCCGTGATCCACATGCTGGATAACTGTCACGCGTGACAACAAGATCACACAAACGCGTCGGACCGCCTCAGCGTGCGTGACGCCACGTGATGACTCACCGCCCGCCGTCACGCGCAGTCGGCGGCAGAAGCGGGTAACGCAGAAGCGGGTAACAAGGTCAGCCGATCGCGCCTTCGATCGTGTCGGTCAGGTCGAGGATGTCGGGGACGACGTCGATCACGGTGACCTCTACGAGGGCATTGTCGCGGCCGTGCCGGCGGCGGTACTCGTCGTAGGGGTAGTCGGCGATCGGCAGCCATGACCGGTGCCCGCGACAGGGATGGTTCTGCTGCGTCACCGCTCCGGAGCTGAGTCGGCAGAGTTCGATGCGTGGGCCGTGTCGCTCGACGAGGGCGCGGGTGTCGACGTGCAGGACGACCTGTTCTTCGGTGCGGTAATCCTTCGCGTGGCGTAGCCGGTTCAGTCGCTGCGGGCTGGCCCAAAAGAAGACCCGGGAGTTGATGGCGTTCAGGTACTCGCCCAGCGACGAGTCGGGGCCGATCTTGTCGGCGATGAACTTCATCGGCTTCTGGTCGCGGATGACTGCAGGTGGCAGGCCGGGCGCTGAGAGGACGGTGGATTGCTTGCGGGGTGAGCTCAGCAGTCGGTCGCGCTCGGCAGTGTCGAGGCCGAACAGATCGATGAGCCGCAGCGTGGACAGCAGACCGTGGCGTTGCACCGACGGCCAGGCCGTCACCGACATCATGTGAAAGACACGCGGATGGCGCATGATCAGCTCCTCGACATCCAGCTGGAAATGATGCCGGAGGTCCACACGCTCTGGATCAGAGACCCGGTCGACGCCTCCGAACGCACGGTCAGCCGATGCAGGGTCAAACCGGCGCGGCATAAGTCGGGCCGACAGCTCGCCTGGCGCGCTCCACGCGGGAGAAGAGCATGCGTGATCTTGGACTAGTCCCAGTAGTTGAACAGACCCTCGCCCAACGTTTGAGGCTGCCTGTAGCGCATGTCGTACTGGCTGATCCGTGGCCACTTCGCCGCGTCGATCGGCCCGACCAATTCCGTGACGGTCAGCAGGCGGAACCCCGGTGCCGTTCTCAAAACCGCGACCAGGTCGGGAACGTCGACGAAAGTCAGCGGACCCGCTTCACGTGCGGGCGTGAACTCGATGACGCGCGGAACGGCGAGCGCCAGAAGTGGCGCGTCGCGGGCGCAGACCACCGCGACGTTTCGATGTGAATAGGTGATGATCGCCTGGTGGAAGTTCGGCGTTGGATGGTCGCTGATCCGGAACTCGGTCAGCTCGCCGCCGGTTTGTCGCGCGGCCTCATAGCAGGCGCGGCGAAACGCCTTCAAGTCGGTCACGACGACCAACCCTACGTGCCCGGCCTACCGAGCGAAGCCATACGGCGTCGGCAGAACCGTCCGTCGGAGGCAGTTGTCCGGCCGGCAACGTTGCGTCCGGAGGTTCTCGACCCGTGGGCGAGCGCTCGCGGCAGAAGCGGACGTCCCTGACTTGCCAGCCTTGCGTGCTCTTCTCGCCGAGCCGACGATGCCGGCATGCAGACCGTTCTTCAGCAGTTGCCGGCGTTGTTGGGTGTAGTGATCGGATCAGTTGCTACCTTCCTGGTCGCGCAAACGACGGAGCGTACGAAGTGGCGCAGGACCCTGCATGCCAGGTGGGACGAGCGGCGTCTTGACGCGTACGCTGAGTACGCCTTCGCGGTGAAGAGCTACGTCACGCTATTGCGTAGGGTCGCCGGCGGGATGGGCCTGGACTCGATAGCGCACCCGCTTTCTCATACCGATGGTCTACCCCGAGTGGAGCAAGCCGAAGACGAACGCGCTGCGAAGTTTGAGAATGTGCTATTGCTCGGCGACCAGGAGACGATTGATGCTGCGCGGGCATGGCACCGGGCAGCGTGGGAATTAGCCGATCTGGTGCAGGGCAGGTCTACCGGAGGAGCGCCGGCATGGCGGCCGGCCCTGAACGAGGTGTGGCAGGCCAGGACCCTGTTCTATAAGGCGGCGCGAGTCAGCCTGGATGTCCGGTCTGGTCCTGAGGCGCTGCACCATTTACAACCACGTGATCATCGACGGTGACGCCGCGTCGCACGCGCCCAGCGGCATGTCCGGACGTCCGCCGGGGCTTTGCTGCGTTAGGTTTCCTTGATGTCGGGGTGGGACGCTGCGGGACGCAAGGCTTTGCGGCTGATCGGCTACTGGGACGGTCGGGACGCACCGGCCGCATGGCCCGACGTTTGCGGGTTCGTGTCCACTGCCCCGGATAGGGCGGTGCAACAGGCTGTCGCTGCGTGGCTTCGGGCTGGCGCGGTATTCGTCGTCACGGCCGGTATCTCGGTGTGCCGGCTCTGCGGTACCGCCAACGGTAGCGCCGAACAGACCGACGGCGACCATTTCGTCTGGCCGGATGGCCTGGCGCACTACGTGGCCGAACACGGAGTGCAGTTGCCGGACGAAGTAGTTGCCCTAGCTGCCGACGGCGTGATCCCGCCTGTCGACCTGGACCGCTTCGAGACCGCATGGCACTCCGGCCGGCTGACGATCGACACGGCCTGGTGGGCACACTTTGCCGGAGCCGAACCGTTCGGAACCGCCACCACGCATCTACACGGTTGTCGGCACAGCGCGGCCGTCGCGCACTGGGACCTGCCAACATCCGCCGAGATCTACATCGACGGGGTGCCACCCGCGGCCGTGGCGACCGGCGTCCGACTTCGGCGGCTGCTCGGCGCCACGTGGCCCATGCCGACCCTGCGCGATCTACTCGACTCTCAGCCCTTCCACGCCGGCAGCGGCGATCCGTCGGCGCTGCATCGCGCGCTGAGAACGTCGGAAGGCCTGCGGTCCTATCTCTTCTACCGGGTGAACGACAACCTCGTTCCGATCTGGTCCGATTGATGAGGACATGTCAAGGCGCGGGCCGTGCCGACGACACGGCACAGCCTCAAAGCGGAGGCCGACACGTCCGACCGATAGTCACAGCGCAGGATGAACCCGGCACGCGATCAGCAACAGATTCGGATAGGCGGAGGCACGGGACCAGACTTGGCAACGCCTGACAAGCCGATCAACGGCCCGCGTGGCAGGAGTGCCGGCCCTGCTGGCCGAGAACCATGACCTTTCGCCCGAAGGATGCAGCGGCGTGTCACGATCCCGGTAGTCTCGCCGCGTGAGTCTGAAGGTGACCGAGGGTCGGCTGACCGAGACGCGGGTCGGAGCCGGTGTGGAGCGGCGCGCTTTCGGTGAGTTCGTCGGCCCGCGCGGTGAGCTCGCCTCATATGCGTTCGGCTGGACGACTGGGACCGAGAGTCACGTCGCCCGGCTCACCGTGGGTATCGGGGCCGGGAACCCGGGCGGCGCGAGCTTCCATGCGATCGTCTTCGATAACGAGGGCAGCTATGCCTGTTCGCTCGTCGACGAGCCGTTCGAGCGGGTACCCGAGGGCGGGCCCGATCTCACCGCGATCGAGGCACGCGCGCATGAGGACCTGCCGTTCATCTGGTGGGTGGTGGACCGCGTCATGGAACGCGATCGGCGCGCGCGGTGGATGAAGCACTGGCTGCTCGGCAGCACCAGTATCCAGACCGGCGAGGTATTCGAACGGACAGAGCCGATTCTGTACGTGAGTCACGACGCCGACGACGGACTCTGGCAGCTCATCGGCGCGAGCGATGCCAACCCCGCCACGGGCAAGCTCAGCCACCTACACCATGCCGTCGAATACGATCCCACGCTGCTCGACGTCCTCGATCTCCAACCCGGCGAGAGCGCCTACCGGACCGGGCCGGACGCCCCATGGACACGCAAGCCCTCCTAAACGGCCGAAGCAACAGCGGCGGCGGGCTCACGGCGTACCGACGGTGTGCCCGATTCGCGACTGGAAGAGCGCCGGGACTTGCCCGGGCACGATCAGCGGCACACCGCTGATCTGCGTTGCGGTGCTCGTTGCGCTGAAGGACCGTATCGCGATGCTGCTTACCGCCGTGCCGCGGAGTTGGGGACCCACTGCGCGGGAGTCCGCCGTTGAGCCGGGACCGATATGTCGCCCGCGGTGTGCCCGGCGGCTGGCGAGTGTGCGACAGCAAGGCGCGACGATGGTGGGGTGAACAAGCAGTACGAGGTCCAGCCTGACGATCTCGTCGCGGAGCTGAACGGCGCTGCCGACAACACGCGGACCACAGCGCTCCCGAGGCGCTACCGGACCGCCAGGCGATAGGCCCACACGTCGCGGCACGGCGGACAGCGGCAGATGGTTGCGTCCATGTGACCGCGCGGGGCAGGTGGTCAGTCGTCCAGGTAGATGGCGGCGAGGCGGGGTAGTCGGACGCGCATCTGGTCCTCGTCGTCGAAATCGAAGTCCTCGCCGGCGGGATCGTTGGTACCGCTTTCCGGCCGGGTGCCGTTGTCGTGTACCGCTGTCCAGAACGCCTCTTCGTCTCCGGTGGCCGCAGAGTAGGCGTCGCTGGCGACGGAAAGAAAATCCTCGCACTGAATCTCGTCGTCATCGGGATCCAGGCCCAGATCGGCGAGGGAGTCCGGGGCGGCCACCGCGCCTTCCCAGACGGCGCGCCCCTGCGCGAGCAGCCAGCCGCGAAAGTAGTCGAAGCCATCGTCGGAGCAGCCGCCGAGCATCAGGTACGCCGCCGCCCACAGGTCGGTGCGGTATGCCTCGCCGTTGACGGCATCGAAGACCCGCTCGAACTCCACAGCTGCGGACGGACCGAGTTCAACAAGCCGGGCGGTTACCCGCTGTGCGACCGCCTCGGCTGACTCGGCGGAAACAGTGTCACCGACCACCTCTCGGGCCTCTTCTACGATCGCCCAGAACTCCTCACGATCCACGCCGACGAGCGTAGGCCACCACGGATGCGTAGACCGTCGACATACGCCTCCTCGAATATGCCGTGATCGGCAAAGTCAGGATGCGGGACGGCGAAGGCGCCGGCTGTCGGCTATGACAAGCGACGACCGCTCGGCGGCAGAATCGGATACCTCTGTGCTTGCACCCGGCGTGTCGTAGCCTGCGCGGATGGGGCTGTTCCGACGGCGGCGGCCGGGTGGTAGCAGGTTCGACCGCGACGCACCGGCGGCGTCGACTCCGAACACCCACATTCAGCCGGTGAACGACGTCGAACGTGGTTGGATTACCGAGCATCTGGACCATCTGCTCGCCGTGGGCGTCGACGTGCGCGATGCCGAACAACTCGGCGCTCACTATGACACTCTTCTCGCGCGCTGGCTCGGGACGCCCGATCGGCTGCGGCGCGACCCAAACCCGGATGTCAATCTAATCGGTCTCGGTCTGGGTGCGCATCTCGCCGGCCGGACCGGTCTGGAGTGGGCTGTGGTCAGTGACGAAGCCAGTACCGAGATCGCGTTGTACGCCAGCCTGGGCGACATCATGATCTATCCGACAAACGCTGTGGCCAAGCGCTGGGTCGGGCATGAGATCGGATTCCTCCCTGACTTTGCCGAAGCGACGGTTCAGACGATCACCCACATTCAGGCTGCCCACCGCACGGGATCTTGATCCTCCGATCCTCGGCGTCCAGTGAGGCAAGCGACAATCCGAAGCAAAGCAGGAAGTTGTCGGCCGGCTTTCCACGTCCAATTCGGCGTTCGGAGCGCGGTATCAACACCCGAAGAGCGGCATGAGCGTGCACCGGACATCGGTAATTGTCAGCGTGACGGGCCGGTACGGTAGCTGCGAAATCCGTATGATCCGCGCTGTGGGGAACACGTCTGGGACGACTCCCTGGGACGGGTTGATGTCCGGATGGCAGTCCAACTATGTGTCCGCGCCGGAGCAATTGCGTCGCCAGCGGTCTAACCTGCTCGCGCTGGTGGGTCAACGGCTGCAGGCCGGCTGGGAACTGGCACGAGACAGGTGGCAACCGGACATCCCGCTGGTGCTGGTGTTCCACGACGGTGCGCAGTTGGAGCTCGCTTGGGCCGCCGACGACGACTTGTCGATCAGTTGGAACACCATCGACCTGAGGGCCGCGTGCACACTTGTCGGCCGGCGGCACGAGTGGCGATCGTCGCACCCCCACCCACTGGCTGCGGTGGCCGGTCGCATCCTGACCGGATGGGCGGTGACCGAGAGCCCGTACTTCCCCGGCGACGTGGACCTTACCGGCGAGTTGCCGATGGATCTGGCTGCCGGCTGGAGCATGGCAGGCTTGTGGATCGAGTTCGGGGACATCGGTTTGCACGTTTTCAGCGGTGCCGATGCGACGTACATCTCGGACGCACCCGAGCAGCCCTGCGACCAGGGACATACCCGTGTGACGCACCGGCAGCTCCAGGAGGACGACGCGCAGGCGCCCAGAGACCCGACCGCCTCCAGTTGAGTGATCGCGCATCGGCATGGGTGCGTAGCCGCATGAGTGATCAGTTCAGAATGGGCGGACGCGGTGTCCGTCGATGCCGTTGGTGAGCGGTCGGGACTTCGACGGTGACCGATCAGGCGTTGTCCGATGAGTTGTGGGCGCGGTTGGCTCCGCTGCTGCCGGTACATACGCGTCGGTTTCGGTTCCCCGGCCGTCGTCGTGCTGACGACCGTGCGGTGGTCGAAGGGATCCTGTTCATGCTCGCCAGCGGGATCGGATTCAACCAGCTACCGACGGCGGCGTTCGGCGTGTCCCGGGCCACCTGTTGGCGACGGCTGGATGAGTGGACCCGGGCCGGGCGTGGCAGCGACTGCACGAGGCGCTGCTGAGCGAACTGCGCGCCGCCGGACGGCTGGACTTGGCCGCCGCCGTGGCCCACTCATCGCACGTGCGGGCACTCAAAGGGGGGACGCGGTCGGCCGGGCCCGGCCGACCGCGGCCGGGCCGGTTCCAAGCACCACCTGATCACCGACGCCGTCGGGGTGCCGCTGGCGGTGCTCGTCACCGGCGGCAACCGCAACGACGTCACCCAACTTCGGCCGCTGCTGGACGCGATCCCACCGATCCGGGGCCACGTCGGACGGCCTCTACGGCGACCGCGGCTGGTCTACGCCGACCGCGGCTACGACCACGACGTCTACCGTCGACGGGTATGGGCCCGCGGCATCCGGCCGATGATCGCCCGCCGCGGCGTCGACCACGGCTCGGGACTGGGCCGCCACCGGTGGGTCGTCGAGCGGACCTTCGCCTGGCTGCACGCCTTCAAACGACTACGGATGCGCTACGAACGCCGCGCCGACCTCCATCACGCACTACTCACCCTGGCCTGCTCAATCGTCTGCCTACGCAGACTCCGAGGCTCATTCTGAAATGACCTCTACGGGCCGATGGGCGGCCGTGCTGAACGGTTCTCAATTGCGTCGTACTCCTCCGTGCTGCGTCGCCCAACCTATGTCCGTCGGCCCTGCCCGCCGAGTCCGAGGCCGACCACTGCTGGTCCGCGCGGGCGTTCGGAGGCTGCGTCACCGGATCCATGGCGACGCCTGCCGTGACGACGAAAGCGGTCTCCGGTCGGCAGTGATGCCGGCCGGATCGGACGACCGATGAGTTGGGGAGCCGGGAACTGTCCTACCTGAAAGACCCATCGTGAGGAGTTCATGATCATGGCTTTTCCTCCTGTCGTCGACCACGCGACCTGGCGTAGGGAACTGGACGACCTACGTGCCCGCGAGAAGGCGACCACCAAGGAACTCGATGCGATCGCCGCACAGCGACGGAGGTTGCCGATGGTGCGGATGCCCGACTACGTCCTGGTCGGGGCCGAAGGACCGGCCCGGCTGGTCGACATCTTCGACGGCCGCTCACAGCTGATCGTCTACAACCACATGTGGAACCCGGACCCGGACGCCGAGTGGCAGTGCGGCGGCTGCACCGGCTTCACCTCGTCGTTCACCCGGCTCGGCTTCCTCGACAACTACGACGCCCGGTTCGTGATCGTGACCCAGGGTCCGATCGAGGCGGCCCTGGCCTACGCCCGACGCGTCGGCAACACGATGACCTGGTACTCGACCGCCGACAGCCCGTTCGGGGCCGATGTCGACGCCCCGCCTGGTGGCGGATTCGCACTCAACGTGTTCCTGCGCGACGGCGACACGGTCTACCGCACCTGGCACACCTCCGGCCGCGGCGTTGAACAACTCACCTACACCTTCGCCCTGGTCGACATCCTGCCGTACGGGCGGCAGGAGCAGTGGCAGGACTCCCCGGAGGGCTGGCCGCAGAGCCCCACCTACAGCGGCTGGCTCGACTCACCCGATATCGCCAGGCTGTACGGCCCGAAGAGCTGAAACCCCGGCTGCCGTCACCGCCTCGGCGCAGGTTCACCCGCACCTACGCCGAGGCGCACCCGGGCGGCGGGCTGCGAGCACCCGCATCCGGGACGGATCGATCAACACCCCCGCCCGGACACGCCGCGGCCGCGTGCTCGACCTGAGCACGAGCGTCGGCCGCGGGCTCGTAGTCGTACTCCACCGTCTCGGTGCTCTGAAAGCGGAACACCGCCGGCGCCGCGAAGACCCACTGCCCGTATCGGCCGGCGTCGCCGAGACCGGGGGCACATGATGCGACGTCATCGCCCAGTTCGACGCCATCCTGGCCCGACATGGACGATCCCCGGTTCGGCGTGGTCCACCTCCACGAACGCCTCGAGATCCTCAGCTGAGCGCTCCTGAACAATCCCCCGACCCACATACTCGCCGGCGCCGCACACCGTGCAGGTCACCGACTGTGACAGGCGGCAACCGACCAAGGCGCACCGACAGCGGCATGTGCGGATGGTGGGAACAAAATCCGGTCCAGTCGCGCGGCGTCCGGAGGCCGCATACGTCTCGGTGACCGATCCTCGAACGGAGCACCCAACCTGCATCGCCCGGCACCCGAGACAAAGTCAGATGTGCCTACAGTGGCACCTCGCTCCAGGCGAGCGCGGTGTACCACTCCGACCCGCGGGCCAGGTACGACTGGAACGCCTGCCGCACCTGTTCCAGCGTGACCTGTCCATCGGCACGGAACTGCTGACCGCGCTCGCGATACTCCAGCACCCATGGATCAGAACCACGGGCCTGCATGAAGGTCGCGCACGCCTCGCCCGGTTCCCACTCGTTGCCGGCCTGGATGAACTCCTCATCGGACGCACTGAGAATGGCGAACTTACCGAACGCGTCCGACACGAGCAGCTCATCCAGCGTTGCCGCGTTCACGTCCGGCACGGCGCCCAGATCTTCGGTGGTCAGCGTCATCGGCACGAAGAACTCCTGTCGTCGAACTCGCAGCTCGCCGCGCATCTGCTGCCAACGGCCGACCTCGGCTTGGCGCAGACAGATGTTAGACCTTGATGTCGGTCTGGCCCGTCCGGCCGTAGCCGCACCCGCCGAACTTGACCGAATGTCTTCGAGAGCGCTCGATATTCGGCAGTTCAATGATGCCGGACGGCAAGGCGCCGATCGCCATTTTGGTTTCTTGTCGTGACGTCACCGCGATGGCTCGACCGCTACCGGGCCGGACAGCGCCAGCAGGTCTGGCACGAACTGCGCCAGCAGGGCCGCACGGTCCGGGACAAGCCCGATCTGGCCGTAGAAGCGCAACTCGTCTGCGATGAGATGGCCCACCGCGCTCGGCAGAACATTGAGGTCTTGCTCGAACGACTCACGGCCGACGGGTACGCCTTTCACGCCAACGACGATGAGCAGGCCGTAGTGCCGGCGCACGTCCCACCGACCGCCACAGCGGCCGAGCACGCGGACTGGCTCGCAAATCAGTACACCGAGATTCCGATGACGGTGCTGTCGTGGGTACGCCTGGTCGGCGACGTGTGGCTGGTGGGGACGCACCCGCAGTGGCCCGCCTCGGTATCAGCCGATCCACTGGTGATCGAACTGGAAGGCTCCCGCGACCCGGACGAGCTGTCGATTCGCGACTACTTCCAGGACGAGTGGACCGAGCTGAACGACTACAACGAGGAACACGGTGAGGCAGATGTGTTCGTGTTGCCGCTCGCGCCTGACCGTTTGCACAAGGAAAATACCAGCGGCGGACCGCCCTACGGCATCGCTCTTCCTGACGGCTGCGTTGACGGGTTATTCGTGGGTGAGACCATCACGCCGTTCGTCGCCTACCTGAACCGGGTCTTCGAAACCGGCGGGTTCCCCTATTCGACCGGGTCACCGGACGAGTGGCGCATCAAGCGGGATCTGGCCAGGGACCTACTTCCGCTGTGATCAGCCGGCGCGCCTCAGCATGCCTGCCGAGAGATCGGAGACACACCGACCCGAGCGCAGCAGATCCGTGCAGTGGACGTGCTCTCAGGTTTGCCCCTTGCCGGACAACATCGAGTAGGCGGGTTGCCGTGCAACCGCCGACGACCTGTATGTCGTGTGCAGCGGGCTGTTAGGTCGCAGCGGGTCGCGGCACTCCCAGCACGCCGAGACCCTGGGCTGCTGCGGCACGTACCTGCGACTCGGTGTCGGCGAGCAACGACAGCAGGGCATCGGCCGCCACCGCCGAGCGATCGGTGCCGACAGCCAGGTTGCCGATCGTCGAGCCCAGTGCTGACCGGACGCCCACGTCAGGATCCTGGATCAGCGGTGCCAGGTGCTCGACGGCACCTGCGTCGGCGAACCAGCGCAGATGCAGGACGGCGGATTGTCGGGTCCAGGCGTCCGGGTCGTGCAGGGCGGACAGCACCAGTTCGTAGGCTCGTCGGTTGCCTTTGAGGCCCGATAGGGCGCCAAGCGTATTTTGACGGATCTGTGGATCCGGGTCGGACAGTGCCTGCCGTAGCAGTTCCACGTCGCTGGGCTGGATGACATAGCCGAGGGCCCACAGCCCGGCACTGCGCAGATCGCGATGGCCGGTAGCGATGAACGACATGATGGTGGGCCGGCACGCCGCCGGATCCGTCTGCATGATGTCGGCCAGCCATGCGCAGAAATTGTCGAGGTCGTTACGCCGCATGGGACGGGCGAAGGCGCGCAGCAGCAGCGGGAAAGCGGCAATCCCGCGAAGGCCGGCCAGGATGTAGACCATGAAGTCCCGGCCGTACCAGTTGTCCTCGTCGAGATACCGTTCCAGCGCGGCCTGAACGGGCGGAATCAGCGAGGCGTCTCCACTCATGGCCAGCTCACGCACCGACGGCCACGGGTCCCCGTCCAACGTCTCGACATGACGAAACACCTCAGCGAGCGTCATCCCCGTCCCTCCCGAATGCCCCGACGAAGAACCGTCGCCACACGCGAAGCGTTCCCGCCGATCATGCCATCCGCACGAGGGCACGCCGGCCGGCGGCGGCGATCAGGGTCACCAGCAAGATCCGTGCGCACACATCGGCAGTTCAGGTTGTCGGAAGGCGAGAGCGCCGGTCACCAACCGTGTCCAAGCGGCGACCGGGCGGCGCGCACTGGAAGCGGCGGATCCGGACGCCGCCGTTGACCCTTTCAGCTGGTGAGACCGGCAGCAATCGCTGCTGGGCTGTGTGTTGATATCGGTGATCATTAGGTTTGGTTCATGCCCCTCGATTACGTGGAACTGGTCGATGACGCCCGTCGCCGAACAGGGCTGTCCGATCTCGGCGACACTGGATCCCTCGAGGGTTTGAAGGTCTTGGTCCGCTCGGTCGAGGAGGACGTTCGTCCCACCTTCGTCAGTCGCCTCAGCGTTCGTCAGCTCGCCGTCAGCATTCTGGTCAACCGTCTGACATTGGTGGAAAAGCTGCGAAAGAGTCCTGACATCTTCGATCGCCCGCTCGTCGCGCCGCTCATCGTCACCGGGCTGCCGCGCACCGGCACCACGTTCCTTCACCGCATGTTGGCGGCGGACCCCGCGCACTATTCGCTGCCGCTATGGGAGGCGATGCGTCCGATTCCCGCGGCCGTCCGGAGGGACCGTCGTCGTTTTCAGGTCGGACTCGGTCTGGCCGTTCGCAAACTGATGGTCAGGGGTCTGGACCGGATCCATCCCATCTCGGTGAACACCCCAGAGGAAGATCTGTTCACGTTGGGCGGCACGTTTCAGACCTGGCTGTTCTGGCAGGCGCTTCCGGTGTACGGGTACGTCGATTGGTATCTGCGCCAGGACCGTACCGCGAAATATCGGAGCTACCGCGCGTGGCTCAATGTTCTCCAAGCGGCGCACCCGGGACAGCGCTTGGTCCTCAAGGCGCCGGAGCACATCGGTGGGGTCGCGGAACTGCTTGCCGCCGTGCCGGAAGCGCGGCTGGTTCAGATCCATCGCGATCCGGTGACTGCGTTCGCAAGCTTCATCAGCCTGATCAGCCACACACAGGGCAAGGTGATTGGCGGAGTCGATGCGGCCCGCAGGGAGCAGACGAGTCTGCGTCTGCTCGCAGGAGAGATGCAACGCAACCTCCAAGCCCGTAAGCACCACTCCAGCGCCATCGTCGATGTTCGCTACGACGAGCTCGTCGCCGATCCGATCGCGGTCGCCCGACGCATCTACGACGAGCGCGACCTGGCATACAGCGACGCAGCGCAGGCGGCCATCGAATGCTTCGTTCGGGAGAATCCTCAGAACAAGCACGGGATCCACCGCTACAGCACACATGAGCTCGCCATCGGCGTGGACCACATCAGGTCCGCATTCTCGATGTACAGCGAGGGCTTCGGCTTCGCTGGCCCGCAAGGAGCCAACCACCGGTAGTGGGGAACACGCCGTGAGCGGATGCACGCTCATCGGCAGTTCAGCGATGCCGGACGGCGAGGGCGCCGGTCACTACGTAGCTGGAAGAGGTGGCGGCCGGGCCGGTGCGCACCGACAGCGGCAGATGCGGATGTCGCGGCGACGTTGTCAGTCCCAGGCTCGGCCGATGCGGGACAGCCGTTCGGCGTACTCGATCTGGTGCTGCCAACCGGTCGGCCAGGCGTCCAGGCCGAGCGAGGCTCCTGCGAAGGCGCCTGCCAGGCACGCGATGGAGTCGGAGTCGCCGGATGTGGCCGCAGCACGGCCGAGGACGGCGACCGGCTCGTCGGGGGAGATCAGATAGCTGTAGAGCGCGGTGGCCAGCGCTTCCTCGGCGACCCAGCCGGCGCCGGTCGCCCGGCACGGGTCACCCTCGTGCCGCCCGGTTGCCAGTGCCTGGGCAACCCGGTCCAGGGCGTCAGCGCATTCGTCCCAGCCATGAGCGATAAAAGTCTGCGGCCTGGAGACTCCGGGCTGGCGCCAGAGTTCGCCGAGCCAGTCTTCGCGGTAGTTGGTCCGCTGTTCGGCGCAGCGTTCACGCAGCGCCGCGAGCACGTCGACCGACGCCACACCGCTGCGTAGGAAGAACACGGCGTAGGCGGTCAGCTCGCTCGCAGCCAACGCCGTTGGATGACCGTGGGTCAGCGCGGCCTGCAACTGCGCGGTTCCCGCTCGCTGGTCGTCGCTCAGTCCCGGTATCAGGCCGACCGGCGTGACCCGCATGTTCGCCCCGCATCCCTTGGAACGGATCTGGGTCGCAGCCAGCCACGGCAGCCCGTCGGCGAGGTCCACACAGGCATGCAGGCAGGTCATTCCGGGAGAACGGGTGTTGTCGGGGCTCTTGAGCCATTCGACGAACCGGCGGCGTAGCACCGGTTCCATGCTTTGCGGGATGAACGTCCGCGCGTCCAGCAGCGCCTCACCAACCGCCAACGCCATCTGCGTGTCGTCGGTGACCAGGGCCGGGTCGCCGGTCAGCTCCTGCGGGCCAGCCGGGCCGTAGGTGGCAACGATTGAGCCGTAGTCCTGGAACTCGGTCGGCCTGCCCATGAAATCCCCGTAGGCCAACCCAAACAACGACCCCGACGCGGCACGCATGCCCACACCCTAAAAACCCCGCCGATCCAGCCGGAGCAATGGCCCCACGACAGAACGAAAAATCTAACTCTTGGCAGGCCGGTATTGCCGGCCGAAAGGCGCGCTTCCATCGCTGTCAGTGACGAGCGGTTCGGGCATGAGCGGATGGCGTGGCCGCTTGGGCGGGCGGTTGGCGGTGCGGCGATGATGTGAGCATGACCGACTACGGCCCTTTGCTGGTGCGTATTGCGGCAAGGGCCGCCGAGGACGAGCCGATGCTGCCGTTGGCTAGCCGACCCGGTCCCTTGGGCGCCGCGGAGCTCGACCTGGCCGAGCGCAGGCTGGGATTCCCGCTCCATCCGTTGCTGAGGGCCGTTTACCGGACCTTTGCTAACGGCGGGTTCGGGCCCGACTATCAGCTGTTCAGCCTGATTGGCGGCCCAACCGCAGAGCAGTCCGTGGACGTGTACCTCGCCAACCGCAGCGCGGGCGCCGGTACGCATTGGGCGTGGCCGGAGGGCGTATTGCCCGTGCTGTCGTGGGGCTGTGGCATGTACGCGTGTGTCGACTGCCGAAGTGAGCAGGGCACGGTTCTGCTTTTTGAGCCGAACCCCGGCGATCCTGATCTGGCGTGGTACATCGATGCGCCGAGCCTGGAAATGTGGTTCGACGGATACGTCAGCCGCACTGGCTGGTGGGACAAGCTAGAAGACGGCGACGAGCCCGACCTGCAGCCCTGGCCCGACTTCAAGGTGAGAGCCTCCGGCTGAACACAGGGCCGCCGTGCCGGTATCACTCGTCCGTCAACACGCCGACTACCCGGTTGCCGGATCCGCGCAGAACGCATGCGGCAGCCGGTTGAGCACCCACTGACCTTCGTGACCGCGCGCTCGGCGGCAGAAGAGCGCTCTTCTCAGTTTTCGGTATCCGGTGTAGCCGGGTCGCTGGCCGGGGCGACCTTCTCAATTACGCCGGCGCTGTTTAGCCGCCAGGTAACTTGTATGCCGGCTGGCCCTTGGAGCCTTTGTCGTACCTGCTCCACATCGTCCAGACGAAAAGCATCGGGCAAGCGAAAGTAGATGATGCCGTCCACAACCGTCGGGTGGAGCCGCAGGCTGCTCAGCAGTTGTGTTGCCGCGTCGCAGGTTTCCGCCGTCGGCACCACATATGCGCGTCCGCCTTCATCCTCGCAACAACTCCGTGTGTCGCACACGGCCCACAGGCTGCCGAGCAGCCCGGCGATTCCTCGATCTACACACGCCTCTTTGCCGTGTGCTTTTAGATGAATCTGGCGGTGCCTCACGGCGATCAGCCCGCCGTTCGTCATCCGGCATGCCGGACATAGCGGGTACGGCCCAAGCGCAACCGGCATCACACACCCCCAGCTGATGATCCAGCTCAGAATCCTTGGACTCGCGCCCAGCAGCGTATCGAGCACCCGCTCACACGACTTGTGTGAGCGGTCATCGGCAGTTCAAGGATGCGGACGGCGAGAGCACCGGTCACCGACCGTGACAAGCGGCGATTGGGGCAGCGCGCACTCGCAGCGGCATGAGCGGACGCCAAGATCGTGGCTCGATCGAGTCCTGCTGGGATTGGCTCTTGTTGTCCCGGTCGGTTGGCCTTGTGGGCTGGGTCGAATGCCGTCGGCCGCAGGCAGGCGCTGTTTGTTGGGTTCATCCGCAGGTCCAACAGCCGCGAGCCGCTCCAGCTGTGATCTGTCACCTGTAAGGGGACTGTCTCGTTAACGGTGTTTCCGGCGCGGTCTTCAGTAGGTTTCAGCGGCCGGGAAGCGGTCGCTGAAGGTGATGGCGAAGGCGTTCAACGCGGGTTTCCAGCGCATCGTCCATCGGGTCCTGCCGGTTCCGGTCGGGTCCAGGGACCGGGTCACGAGATAGAGGCACTTTAGCGCGGCCTGCTCGTTCGGGAAGTGGCCGCGGGCCTTGACCGCCCGCCGGTAGCGGGCGTTCAACGACTCGATCGCGTTCGTCGAGCAGATCACCCGTCTGATCTCGACGTCGTAGTCGAGGAACGGGATGAACTCCTCCCAGGCGTTGTCCCACAAGCGAATCACCGCCGGATACCGTCCGCCCCACCGCTCGGCCAGGTCATCGAACGCCGCCCGCGCCGCGGTCGCGTTGACCGCGGTGTAGATCGGTTTGATGTCCCGTTTGAGGGCGTCCCAATATTGGCGGGCGGTCAGCCGGAACGTGTTGCGAATCAGATGGATGACGCACGTCTGGACGATTGCCTGGGGCCAGGCGTTGCCGACGACCTCCGGCAGGCCCTTGAGGCCGTCGCAGACGACGAAGAACACGTCCTTGACACCACGGTTACGCAGGTCGGTCAAGACGCTCATCCAGAACTTCGCACCCTCACCACCGGAGCCGGCCCACAACCCCAGGATGTCCTTGTCCCCATCCAACGTGACGCCGATCGCGGCGTAGAACGGCCGGTTCGCCACCTGCCCGTCCCTGACCTTCACGACGATGGCGTCGATGAACACGGCCGCGTAGATCGCATCGAGCGGCCGGTGGGACCAGTCGGTCATCTCCTCGATCACCTTGTCGGTGATCCGCGAGACCGTCTCCCGGCTGACCGAGGCGCCGTAGATCTCGGCGAAGTGCGCCGAGATCTCCCCGGTCGTCAAACCCTTCGCATACAACGACAACACGATCTCATCAACGCCCGACAGGCGGCGCTGACGCTTCTTGACGATCTGCGGCTCGAACGTCCCGGCCCGATCCCGAGGCACGTCGATCTGCACCGGGCCGGCATTATCGGTCAGGACCGTCTTCGCCCGAGTGCCGTTACGGATGTTGCCCGACCCGGCCCCGGCCGGATCGTTCTTCTCAAAACCGAGGTGCTCGGTCAGCTCCTCGTGAAGCGCAGTCTCCAGGACCGTCTTCGTCAACTGCTTCAACAGCCCGTCCGGGCCGGTCAACGACAGGCCCTGTTCCATGGCCAGCCGCACCAGCTCGGCCGCGGCCTGCTCCTCCGCAGACGGCTCCGACCTCTTCTTCCGAGGGGTCACATCACCCAGTGTCGCTGTCATCACGGCACCTTCCCCGCCGGGCCACCGCCCGGCGCGTCAGGCCGGAAACACCGAAAGATCCACAATCCCCGAACCGCGAGGCTGTGCTGGCCGAGATTCCGGAGAGCCGGCGGGTCGCCGCGATCGAGGCACTCGCTCCCTCGAACGGGCCCGCCGCCGTTTCCTCATGAGCGACGTGGTCACCGCCGGGTGCGCCAGGCGCCGACCTCGATCAGGCGTCGGGCAAGCCCGGAGTCGGCGAGTTCCAGCCGGGACAGGTCCGGCCGTTCGTCGAGCAGGCCAGTCGACAGCACCGACCGGCCCACTTCCAGCAGTTCGATCGCGGCGGTCGGGTCCCGCACAGTCAGGTGCCAGGCGGCGGCGTCGGTGGCGACCGCCGCGATCCTGCCCACACGCGTTCCCGGGACCGCCGGTCCGGACCGGACGAAGCGACCTCCGGAATCGGACCCACCGCGGCGGCGTATCCGGCGCAGGCGGCGTCCGGCCGGCCTGCTTCGGCCACGATTCGGCTCGTTCCCGGGCAACGGCCAGCCGGTCCTCAGCCGGTGCCGCAGGCGTCGCGGAAGCCTCAACAAACAGCCTCAGCGTCCGGTCGAGTGCCACCTCGTGGCCTTCGAGTGGAGCAGGTAGGCGAGATTGGCGAACTCGCGGCGAGTCCGTCGAACTCGAAGTTCGTGCCCACGTCGTCGACCTTTCCGTCAGAATCCGGGATGTCGTCACCGGCAACGGACCCCTACGGTGATCCGCGACGGCCTCTCTCGTTCCGCCGTGCTTCGTCCCGGCAGACCGGGGCACGGCAGGTCCCGCGACCATCGGGCTCAAGGGCTCCAGGTCCAGATCGTCCCGTCCCAGTGGCCCGCCACCACGAACGGCCTGCCACCGACCTCGCCGAGGGCGATGCTCTCGGCGGCCTTCGCTGGTCCGGTGAGCCCGTCGCCGTACAACGCGCCGGTGGCCGGGTCCCAGACCCGGATCAGCCCGTCGTCGCTGCCGGACAGCACGACGGTCCGGTGACCGATCCGGCCGATGGCGAGGGTCTTGACCGCGACTCTCAGCTGGCCGAGTCGGCGTCCGCCGGGCACCGGCGCGGTCAGGTCCCAGCTGCGGATCTCACCGTCCTCGCTACCGGAGACGGCGATCGTCCTGCCGTCGACCACGCCGGTCGTCATCGCCCACACCGCGGCCCGGTGCGCGCCGAGCGGTTGGACGCCGCGCCGGGCGGCGATGTCCCAGAGCCAGACCGTGCCGTCGGTGCTGCCGGAGACGGCCATCATTGTGCCGTGTAGCGTGCTGGCGGCGACGCTGGTGATCTCGGTGTCGAGCCGCGTGCCGACGACCGCGCCGGTGGCCCGCGACGGTGCGACCTCCCAGACCCGCAGTGTGCGGTCGTCTCCGCCGGTGACGGCGACCGTGGCGCCTTCGACGGTGCCGAGCGCCACGCTGTTGATGCTTCCGGCGAGCGGCTCGCCCATCCGCACGCTTGCCGGCGGGTCGGTCAGGAGATCCCAGAGCCGCAGTGTGCCGTCGACGCTTGCCGACACCGCGATCGGTGGCCGGAGAGCGATGGAGAAGACGGGCTTCTGGTGGCCGGTGAGCGGAATGCCCCGGGCGGCTCCGGTGGCCGGGTTCCACAGCTGCACCGTGCCGTCCGCGCGTCCGACGACGGCCAGCGGTGCGCCGTCCAGCGTGCCGAGCGACACTGACCAGACGGGGTTGTCCAGGCCGATCGCCGGGCTGAGCAGTGTGCCCGCCGCCCGGTATCCGCCCGGCCCACCGGGTGCAGCTCCGGGGTCGCGGTCGTCCGCCGACGCCAGGAACCGGCGCAGCGTCAACGGAACGGCGGCGCCCGCCAGCAGCACCGATGCCAGCACCGTGATCCGCCGTCTCGTGAACTGGGGCGCCGGCGTCGCGTCATCGCCGGCCGGTACCTCGTCCGGTGCCGGCGGTGCCGACCCGAGCCGGGCCGGCTGGCGCGACCGGCGGGCCGACTCCGGGCGGGGATGCCGGTCGACGTGGTCGCGAAGCTGCCGGTAGGCGTCGTCCCACGCGGCGCGGTCGGTCAGGTCGTCCGGCAGGTCGAGCCGCTGCTCAGCGGCGACGCGTAGGCAGGTGTCGACGAAAACCTCGAAGTTGGCCGGCTCCGGCCGGACCGGACGGCTGCGGCTGACCATGTCGGCGATCGTGCTCCGCTTGAGCCGGACCGGCGGCTGTCCGTGGCGCCGCGGGGTGCGGGCGCTCTCGACCTCCAGCCTCCGCACCGACAGCCCTGCCGCCTCCCGCAGCGACCGGAGGCGATGGGCGAACCTCGCCCGGTCGTCGGAGATCTCGTCCACCGGGCCTCCGTGAGCTCATGAGCGGCGGCGTCCGGCATCACCGGACGGCAACGTATCGATGAGCGTATTCGCCTGACGTGCGGTTTCCCGGCCTCCGTCACCAATGCGTCCGGCGCGCTTGCCGGACACCACACGCGCGCCGAATCGTCAATTGCGCTCCGGGCGCCCACGGCGTCCCATGACCGACGAAAGGACACACGTCCATGTTCCGAACCAGAATCATGCTGGTGGCCGTCTCCACCGGAACGGCGCTCCTCGCCGCGCTCGTCCCACCGGCTCCGGCCGCCGCCGGGGCACCCGTACCGGACGCCGTCCACTCCGCCACGGCGACGGCGCAGCGCGTTCCGGCGTCGTTGAACCGGGCCGCAGGCTGGCGGTTCACCTGGAACACGATGACCGCCGGCGACTGCACCATGTTCCAGGGAGCGAGCTGGACGGTGTGGGACAACGGATACGCCGACTTCGACGGCGTCGTCACGAGCAGCGACGACGACGACGCCTGGCTGATGTGGGCGGACCTCAAGGACGGCAACGGCTCCGTGCTCACCCGGCTACAGACGGCCGACATCCAGAACCCGGCGGACCGCACCCGGTTCATCAAGAACCTGCCCGACAGCCGGCAGACGTACCGCTGGTTCACCGTCGGCCAGTACAACAACTACTTCTTCCAGTTCCTGCGCAGAATGACGCTCTACCACAGCTGCTGACCGTCCGGACCGGCTCCGGTCCCCGCCGGAGCCGATGCGCTACACCCGCTCAGCGGCACATTCGCCTGCGGCATGTCCACAACGAGAACCCGGCCGGCGTCGATCACCCGGCGCCGGTCGACGTCCACGTGGTCCGCGAAGTATGCGTCGTGGGTGACCATCACCAGCGCGGCCCCAGCAGGCCCGCAGCTACGTGCGGACCTACTCGCCGGGCGGGCTGCCTGCCGTCATTGAGCAGCCATTCACCGTCCCGGCCGAACTGCGGGCGCAGTTCGACGCGCTGTTGCCGTTCTCGACCCCTGAGGTCACCGCGACGGCCGCATCCACCGGAGCGGGTGCGGCGGAAGGGCTCAGCTTGCCGTCGCCACGTGGCTATCAGCGCAGCGCGGTCGAGGCCGTCGACGCCGGCCTGCACGAGGGCGGTCGGGGTTCGGCGTGGTGCGAGGTGGGGCCGCCGACTGAGATCATCTGCTGGCGGCCGGCTCGCGCAAGGGTGACGGCCGCGTCGAGTCAACCGCCGTGGGCGTCGTTGAGGCTGATCGTGGCGCCGCTGGATTGAACGAGTTGGGCGACGATGGCCAGGCCGAGCCCGCTTCCGCCGTTGGGCGTTCGGGAGCGCGCGAGAGTCGGGCGTGGCATCACGCCGGTCATCGCCCGCCCAGCACCGAACACGGCTTCGGGTTGGGCAAACCGAGTTGCGTCGCGGAACGGGCCTTCGCGCTGCTGCACCGGTTCCGCCGTCTGCGTATCCGCCTGGGGGATCCGCGACGACGTCCACGAAGCGCTCCTACTCGCTCCTGCGGGCCGGTGGTGGAAGGGCCGCAGCCGCCGCCGACCGTTCGGTCGGCGGCGGCGGGATGCGACCTGGTCGATCAGACCAGCGCGTGTTCAGGCGTCGGTGCCAGCGGTGTGTCCGGCGTGCCGTCGAGTCGCTGCCGCAGTTTCTCGCCTTCGACATCGACGTGGGGCAGCAGCCGGTCGAGCCACCGGGGTAGCCACCATGCGGCCCCGCGCAGCAGGGTCATCACGGCGGGCACGATGGTCATCCGGACGATAAGGGCGTCGAAGAGCACGGCGACGCCGAGGGCGAATCCGATGGATTTGATGACCGGGTCGTGATCGAGGATGAAACCGGAGAAGACGCTGATCATGATGATGGCGGCGGCGCTGACGACCCGGGCGCCGTGGCCCATACCGGTGACGACCGCCTCGCGGGCCGCAGTGCCGTGGACGTAGTCCTCGCGCATCCGGGTGACGAGGAAGACCTGATAGTCCATGGCGAGACCGAAGACGATGCCGATCAGGATCACCGGCAGGAAACTGATGATCGGCCCGGTCTGGTGGATGCCGAGGGCGTCGGCGAGCCAGCCCCACTGGAAGACCGCGACGACGGCGCCGAAGGTGGCGGCCGTGCTGAGCAGGAAGCCCAGGGTGGCCTTGATCGGCACCAGCACTGACCGGAACGCCAACAACAGAAGGATGAAGGCGAGCCCGATCACCACGGCCAGATAGGGAACCAGCGCCCTGCCGAGCTTCGCCGAGACATCGATATTGACGGCGGTCAGTCCGGTGACCGCGATGCTTGCGCCGGGCACGCTTCCGTCCGTCGCGCGGATCGTGCGGACGAGGTTCTTCGTCGCGGTGTCGCTGGGCCCGCTGGTCGGGATGACGGTCAGGATCGCGGCGTCGCGGGCCGGGTTCGGTGTCGGTTCGGTGACGGCGGCGACGCCGGTGATTCCGCGCAACTTGTTGGCGACCTGCTCAGCGGTGACCTCGACGGTGCCGGCGGGCGAGTCGACGACGACGATCAGTGGCCCGTTGAAGCCCTTGCCGAAGCCGGTGGACAGCAGGTCGTACGCCTTGCGCTGAGTGCTGCCCGCCGCGGCGGTGCTGTCGTCGGTCATGCCGAGGCGTAGGCTCAGCGCCGGCAGCGCGACCACGCCGAGCGCGGTGACAGCGACGAGGAGCGTGATCACCGGTCGGCGGGCGACGGTCTGCGCCCACCGCACTCCCATGGCGTCGCCTTGCCGCGGCCGGCCGGATCGCCGGCGGCTGCGGGTCCGGCCGGCGGCGAGCCGGTGGCCGACGATGCCGAGCAGGGCGGGCAGCAGGGTCAACGCGACAAGCACGGCGACCGCCACGGTGGCTGCAGCGGCCAAGCCCATCTGGGCGAGGAACGGGATGCCGACCACGGAGAGCGCGGCCAGGGAGATGATCACGGTGAGGCCGGCGAAGACCACCGCCGAACCGGCTGTGCCGAGCGCACGGCCGGTCGCCTCTGCCGGTTCGCGGCCGGCGGCGAGTTCGGTGCGGTAGCGGGAGACGATGAACAGCGCATAGTCGATCGCCACCGCGAGCCCGATCATCATGGACAGCACTGTGGTGTTGGACGACATGTCGACGAGCCCGGACATCGCGGTAATCGCGCCGATGCTGATGCCGATGCCCAGCAGCGCGGTCAACAGCGGCAGGCCGGCGGCGATCAGCGATCCGAAGGTGACCAGCAGGACGATGGCCGCGACAGCGAGGCCGATGAACTCGCCCACATTCTGACCCTCCGCCGGCTGCGAGGCGTCTCCGCCGACCTCGACGGTCAGTCCGCCCGCCCGTGCACGGTCGACGATCGCGGTGAGGGCAGCCCGGGACGCGTCATTGAGACTGTCGGAGTTCACGGCGTACTCCGCCTGCGCGAAGCCGATCGTGCCGGCCGGGTTGATGAACGGGTCGTCGACCGACTTGACCTGTGGCGCCTGCCTCAGGTCGGTCACCGTGGCGTCGATAACCGAGCGGTATTGCGGATCGGTGAGGTTCTCGCCGGCCGGGGCGGCGAATACGACCCGGGCGGTAGCGCTGTCGGCCGACATCTGCGGGAAACGCTCCATCAGGAGGTCGTTCGCCTTCTGCGCCGGAGTGCCGGGGATGTTGAGCGATTCTTTGGTCGATCCGGACAGGGTCAGAGCGCCGATCAGCGCGGCCGCTAGGACCATGAGCCAGACGCCGGTTACCAACCAGCGCCGGCGGAACGTGAAGCGGCCGAGCACATAGAGAAACGAGGCCATCGGATATCTCCTGGTTGGAAGCTCTCGGGGACCCCCATATCGTTTGCCGGCGCAACGATGATCGTCTTCCGCCGGACGCCGTGACCTGACCCGCCGCGATTGCGGTAGGCCGGGCCGGGATCTACCACGATCACAGGTGTCGAACCGGTCGACGGTCGCGCCGCCTACTGCGTCTGTGGTAGTTCGTTTGCGGCGGTGAGCAGGGGCTGCTTACCGTCTGCGGGTGGGAGCTGAACGCCAGGACGCGCAACCGGTCGCGGCCGCACATCGGGCCACGGTCGCGGAGCGGGTGTGGGGCCGGCTGACGCGGGTCGTCGCCGAGCATCGCGCCGCCTTCTGGGTGGCCGTGGCTGTGTTCGTGTGTGCCGCAGCACTGTTTCCGTTGCCGGTCGGGTCGAAATTCCTGCCCACCGCCGTTACTGCCGTGGTGGTCGCCGGCAGCTTCGTGGTCGTTCCGCTCCTGCGCTGGCCGTCCTGGATGGTGCCGGCGACCGCGACGGCGGGTGTGATCGCCCTGATGCCGATCCGGCCGGCGGATTCCCCGATCCGGGCGGCGATCATCCTGGCGGTGCTGTTCTTCGCGGTCCACAACGAGCCGACCAGGGTCGCCTGGGTGACCGCCGCAGCCGGCGGCGCCATCGCCCTGGCCGGCATCGTGATGGCCGCCGTCCACGACCGGCTGGAGCTGGGCAATCTCGAGGTTCTGCCGTGGGTCCTGGCCGCTGCCGCTACGGGGCAGGCGCTCCGGTCGAACCGGGCGCAACGCGCCATGCTGGAGGAGCGGGCCCGGCGCGCCGAACAGGGCCGGGAGGACGAGGCCCGCAGTCGGGTCCAGGCCGAACGGCTGCGTATCGCGCGGGACCTGCACGACGCCGTCGGCCATCACGTGGCGCTGATCAACGTCCAAGCCGGCGCACTGACCTTTCTCCTGGACCGGGATCCGGCCAAGGCACGCCAGTCCGTGGAGTACATCCAGAACGCCGGTGAGGCAGCCCTGGAGGAACTGCGGCTGACCGTTGGCCTGCTCCGGCAACCGGGCGACCTCGAGCCGCTCGAACCGGCCGGTCGGCTCGGCCAGCTCGACCAGCTGATCGACGCTTTCACCGCCACAGGACTCCACGTGACCTGCGATGTCATCGGCGACGTCCGGCCGCTGCCGGAGGCCGTCGACCTCACCGCCTACCGGCTCATCCAGGAGTCGCTGACCAACACGACCAAGCACGCGGCGGCGACCTCGGCATCCGTCCGGCTTACGTTCCATCCCGGCACTCTCCTGCTGGCCGTCGAGGACGACGGACGGCCGGCATCCGACCTCCCTACGGCGCCGGCCGGCCACGGCATCATCGGGATGCGCGAGCGTGCCGCCGCGCTCGGTGGGCATCTGTCCGCCGGTCCACGCCCCGAGGGCGGCTTCCGGGTCAGTGCGGAGTTGCCCACCCTGGCCGGTGTGCGATGAACCCGATACGCGTACTGATCGCCGACGACCAGGACATCGTCCGGGCCGGGCTGCGCCTGATCATCGACAGTGCCGCCGACCTCACCGTCGTCGCCGAGGCGGCCACGGGGCGCCAGGCCGTCCATCTCGCCCGCCAAGAACGCGTCGACGTCGTCCTGATGGACATCCGCATGCCCGAACTCGACGGGCTCGCGGCAACCCGTCGGATCACCGCCGACGACGAGTTGGCCGGTGTGAAGGTACTGATTCTGACGACCTTCGAGGTCGATGAGTACGTCTTCGAGGCGCTGCGCTCCGGCGCCAGCGGTTTCCTCGGCAAGAGCGCCCGCCCGGACGCGCTGAACGAGGCGATTCGCACCGTGGCCCGCGGCGAATCCCTGCTCTCACCCATCGCCACCCGGGGCCTCATCGCACGCTTCCTCACCTCGGCGCCCGGAAGTCCGGCGGACACCGGCCTGCTCGACGGGTTGACCGACCGGGAACGCGAGATCGTCACCCTGGTGGCCACCGGCATGTCCAACAACGAGATCGCCGAACACCTCACGCTCAGCCCGCTCACCGTCAAGACCCACGTCAACCACTCGATGACCAAGCTGGGCGCCCGCGACCGGTCCCAGCTCGTCGTCCTGGCCTACCAGGCCGGCCTGCGGCCCTGACACGGGGCGGGCAACATGGGCGGCGAACGCACCCATACCGCCGTGCTGGACCGTACCCTGCGGGTGGCCTCGGTTGACGCCTGAACAGGCTCAATCCGGCTCGCCGACACGCCCGACCTCAGCAATCATCCGGGGCCCACGTATGGACCATGTTGTGCGTGCCTCCTTGGCCGCTTCACCAGGCTGAACCGCTAACTGAATACGGACCTCGCACCGTCGACCATCTATATGGATCGACCACCTATATGACGATCCCGGACTGTCGTACTTAGTATCCTTCCTTCACCCATAATTCGAGGCTCGCGTTCGACTGAGAGGTTTACGGTTGGACGCCTTCCGTTACGTGCCGCCAGCGTGAGCGTCGGGCCGGTGGGTAGTGTCCTGCCGTTCCGCGGCGCACTGGCGCGTGAACCCACGCGTTCCTCGCCGCCGCGACTGCGCTCAGCAGCGCCAGCCCGGACGGTCTGATCGCGATCACCGTCGACGAACTCCGCCGACTGTTCCACGCCCTGATCATCGAACCGACCCGACGCAACGCCGATGCCATCACCTGGTCCATTTACCGCCGACGACACCAACGCACCGCTATGGCCAGCCACCACGCCCGACAAGCCTGCACTGAGCCATAGAACGGATCTCCTGCTGGAGTACTGCGGGCCGATCCGCTGAAAGAGAATCGTCGAGGACTCCGGCGCGGCGCACCCCGCTCGGGCCGCTCCGCGAACCGAGCGGGGCGATCTGGCAACTGACGCACGGCCGCCGGCGCCACCTGACGCCGGAGCAGTTCGGACACCGCCATCAATGTGACAACGACCCACTCCAGCGGCACCGCCGTAATGAAAGTGACCGCACCGCCACGTGGTTCAACCGGTCGGCCGGCCGCGGCACCCTGAACGTCCGGTGCCGCGCGAGTCACGAATTCAAGGATTACGTGAGATACTGGTGCATTGACAACAGGGGCGACTACCAGACCTTGTGCACCGAAATCCTGCAGACCAACTCCAATGCCAATGACATCACCGAGTCTCACCCGGGCTACACGTGCGACGCCCAAGATCAGGCGCACACCATTCACGTAATCTCGCTCCTCGCCTGGGATCAGACCCACGATCGCAGCAATGAAAAGTTTCTCTACCGATAATTGTTGCGTCGGTACATTGCCGCTCGAAAGATTGCCGCTCGCGTGAAATCCCGAAGTAGCTACGGCTACTGACGCGCCGTCCGTCGCAGGTGAAGGCCCGCCGGGCTTTCACCTGCGCACTGCTGCGCCTCGTGGAGATGCGCGGCCGATCCGCCGTTCTTCGGGACCCTGCGCATCCCGTGCGAGATCATCAACGCCAACGAACCGCCCGAGGCGACGACGCTGGTCAAGGAGTCGCTGTTCCGGCTGCCGGCCTACACCGCCGACCTGGACGCCATCAGCGGTTCGCTGGTGACCGCGCGGGACATCGGCGGTGCGAACGCCACGTTCGCCGGGGGGCAGCGTGAGGGGGTGCCAATTCAGGGTGGCGTCTCTGATTTGGGACGATGTCGGCTGGCAGGCTGGGCGTGTGGTGGTCCGGGCGGTGGTGTCGATCGATTTGCGGCGGCTGTTGGGCGTGCTCGGTCTCGGCCCGACGCTGGATGCGGACGTGGCCGAGATCGCGGTGCTGCGGCACCAGCTCGCGGTGTTGCAGCGAAGCGGCAGGTGGCCCGGCCGCGGTACACCCCGGCAGACCGGATGCTGCCACGCCACTGGTGGCCGCCGTTCCTGGTGACCCGGGGCCGTTGGACCAGCCGGCGGTGCCACGCCAGCAGCGGCGCCGGTGTGACGATCCGATGCGCCCGCAACCGCCGCGGCAGCACCCGGGTCAGCGCTGACAGAACAGCTCGGTCCGGCCACGACATCCGCGGCGTGCAGACCTGGCGGCGCAGGACCGCCACCTCGTGCCGAAGGACAAGCAACTCGGCGGTCTTCGCCTCATCGTCGCGGGTCAGCGACGACAGCCAGCCGAACACCTGCACCGTCGCTCGATACAGCAACGGCACCAACACGAACTCGAACATCACTCACCAGGCCATCGGCCCGCCGAAGCTAGGTGGCGCGTTGCCTGCGGCAGATCAGTGCACTTGATCTTGGTGGGTGCGGGGAGTCCGGACCGTTCTGGCGGTCACGGTCATCCGCTCGCCTTGAGAGCCATACAACAGAAGTGCCTCGATGGGCTGGAAGTCGACCGGGCCCATGCCGTGCGGCACGCTCGTGTCGAATTCGGCGGCTTCGCCGGCTGAAAGCACCAGTTCGCGATCGCCCAGCACTACCCGGAGTCGGCCGGCGAGTACGTTGAGCACGAGAAAGCCTTGGTGGCGGCACAGTTCCGGTTCGGGCAGCACAGTCTGCGGCTGGTACAGCATTTTGTAGAGCTGGATTCCGCCCGGTCGGCTGCTCAGCTGGATGTATGTCGCACCATGCCGCTCGAATGTGGGCAGGTCGATGCGTCTGGCGTGAGCGGACGGGTCGATGAGGGCGTCCAGGGTCAGGCCGTAGAAGCGAGCCAATGGCAGCAACTGGGCCAGCGCGGGCTTCCGGCGGCCGGCCTCCAGGCGCGAGAGCGCACTGATGGATACGCCTGTTGTTGCCGCGAGTTCGCTCAAGGAGATGGATCGTGCGCGGCGCAGCGACCTCAGGCGGCCTCCGACTGCGCTGAGAGCTGGATCATCGGAAGCCACCCCTCGATCTTGCCAATCGGCAAAAAGCTTTGCAACGCACAACGTGGCTCGTGCAGCCTCGTTGCTGCCCGCCGCGTTCCGCGCGGGGGCACGATGCTCCCTCTCACGGCGAAAAGGTTCACGATGAACGGGATCCATGTGATCGTCACCACTCTGATGTGCGTCTTCCTGTTCACCATCGGCCCGCTGCGCATCGCCGGCATTCCGATCGCCAGGCAAGACGCTGCCAAGTTCGGCATTCCACTGCCGTACTACCGCGCCTTCGGCGCTGTCGAAGTCCTGGGCGGGATCGGCCTGCTGATCGGAGTGGTCCACCGGCCGGTCGGCGCAGCGGTAGCGGCAACCCTTGCGATCCTTGGCGTCGGCGCGGTGTACGTCCATGTCCGGGCCGGTGAACCGCCGATCAAGGTGGCACTCGCAGGACTGACAGCTGCCGTAGCGATGCTTCTCGCCGTAGTCAGTGCCTGGCCGTGATTCACCAGCGTCGACGAGTCGTTACCCCGGTGGGCCACCGTCCGCTGCTCGACGACTGCACCGCAGGCATCGAGCAGCCATGAATTTGACAGACCAAGTCGACAGGCAATCCCCACTGCACTGCGCGAGACACACGCTTCTCGGCAGATCCGGATGCCGGCCACCGACCGTCACAAGTGGCGACCGGGCGGCGCACTGGCAGCGGCAAATCCGCATGCCGGCAACTCGTCACCCGATTGATCGTGGCGACGGATTGCCGAACGAATGCGTTGGCGGTCCGGGCGGTCATCTGCGCCGCTGGAGCCGCACAAGCGAAAGCTGCGCCATCAGAATCGCTATGGCCGTGACCACGCCGAACCACCACATCTGATGACATTAAGACGAAAGCTGACCCGAAGTGAGCGACTCTGCGCGGTAGCGGATCTGCGAACCGAACGCGGTTTCACCTTCGTCCGTCATAGCCGCCCTGCGCCGTGAAACCGACTGGCCGATCGCGTTGGCGCGGTCAGCGGCCTGTGCGGAAGCCGTTGTGAGCCGGCTATTCGGGACGTGACCGGCCCGGCCTCGCTGGAATCGCTGCCCGCCCCAACGGTGCACCACAACCGGACAGGCCGCGCCGGCTACGGCATGACCAGGATCCTGGTCGCGGGAGCCCCGGCCAGAGCGGGCGATCGGCGGGGGTCGGACCAGACGTTGGCCTGCAAAAAGGCCAGGAACTGCTCGGCGGCCGGCACCGACCGAAAGTCGAGGTCGACTGTCACGTACTGTTGGTCATCGACCGGACAAAAGATGCGATGCTGTTGAACCCCAGCACGCTCCCGCGCCTCGGCGAAGGAATCGAAGGCCCGTCGCCAGGTCGGATAGTCGGTGATCGGATGCTCGATACGCAATGTGGGCATGGCTCGACGCTAGGTCTATCCGTAACGCCGGGCCTATCCCAGAAGTCTGGGTGGTTACGGTGACCGCATGACGAAAGCGGCCGCCCTGCAACGACTGCAAAGCCTTGGCAGCGGTACCGCGGATTCGCGCGCCCTCCGCGCCGCCGCGCTCGCCGAGATCGGCCGCGTCGTGCCGTTCGACGCCTATGTGTGGCCGCTGACCGATCCGGAAACGTCGGTCGGCGTGGCCCCGCTGGCGTCCGTGCCCCCGGCGCTGATGCCCGAGCTACCGCGACTCATCCGCTTGAAGTATCAGAGCCGGGTCAACCACTGGACGGGACTGACGGCAGCTGCGCGACTCGACGAGCCTGCGGCCAGTCTGCTCTGGCGGGAGCTCCTGCGCGACCACGAGGTCACCGACATCGCCTCGGTGGCCTTCCGCGACCGTTACGGCTGCTGGGCCTTCCTCGACCTGTGGCGGATCGGTGGTACCTACACCCCCGGCGAGCTGGCCTTTCTCGACGCGGCCACGGCGCCCTTGACCGAGCAGTTGCGTCGCTGCGTCGCCGCCTGCTTCAGTACCGCCGGCTCGACCGTCGCCCGCGACCCCGGACCGGTCATGTTGCTGCTGGACCCGGGCCTTCGGGTGATCGGCCAGACCCCGCAGACTCACGACTACCTACACCGCCTGCTGCCGGGCACGACCCCGGACCCGGTCCCGGCCGCCGCCTACAACGTCGCCGCCCAGTTGCTCGCCACCGAGGCCGGTGCGACCACCGACCCGCCACTGGCCCGCATGCACCTCGCCGGCGGCCGCTGGCTGACCATGCGCGCCGCCCGCCTGGGCCCGACCGCCGACAGCGACACCCAGATCGCGGTGACCGTCGAGGACAGCCCCGTGCCGGACCGGACTGCCGTCTTCGCCCGCGCCTGCGGGCTGGCCGCCCGTGAGACCGAGCTGCTACATCACGTGACCACCGGCGCCGACACCCGCACGGTTGCCGCGCGGATGTTCCTCAGCGAGAACACCGTGCAGGACCACCTGAAGTCCATCTTCAACAAGACCGGCACCCGCAGCCGCCGCGCCCTGCTCTCGCGTGCCGCCGGCACCGGCTGACGCACGGTCATCGGCAAAGTCGTGCTGGCGCAAGGGTTCCAGATGCCATGTAGGCGGCGAGGACGTAGCTGGGGCGGCGGTCGAGGATTTGCGGCGCGGTCGTAGCGCATGGTGGTGCGTGGGTCGGCGTGGCGGGCGACGATCATGGTGGTGACGAACGTGTGCCGCAGCATGTGGGGGTGCATCCTCGGCATCCGGACACCGGCGGCCGCGGCGAGGTGCTCGAGCCGGCGGGTGGCGGCGTGGCGGTCCATGCGGCGGCCTGGGGTGTTGAGCAGGATCGAACCGGTGATGCCACCCGCCGCTTGCCCGGTCGATCGCCCTGCCGACGGCGGGTGGCAGCGGAACGAGAACGACCTTCTCGCCCTGCCGTGAATGCGCAGAACACGGTGGCTGTGTTCCTCACCTTTCGCGGCGGAAGAGCGGATCGACCCCTGGGTCGCGACCGCGGCAGAGGTGCGCAGAGATTATGAAGTCGGCGTCAATAGAGCCCGTCGCCGCGTCAGCCAACGGTCAAGAGCGGTGCTCGTGGTGACGAACATTCACGCAATACCGGGCAGGTGACCCCGCGAACATCTGGCTCCCGTTCTCCCCGGGACGAAGCCGCCCGCGTGCTCAGCAACGGCGCTCGGTAGCCTGCGGGACGGCACGAACTGTTGCGAGGTGCCCCGCCGGCGACGGTGGGGAGAATCGGGAAGCCGGTGCAAGTCCGGCACGGGCCCGCCGCGGTGACCGGGGAGCTGCCGCCCATGCGCGTGTGCGCAGCCACTGGCCGAACGGCTGGGAAGGCGGGCGGTGAGGTGATGATCCGGGAGTCCGAAGACCGGCCTCGCGCCTGGTGGCCCCGGCGCGCCCGGGGCATGAGCGCAGCGGGAGCCTGCCCATGATGCACGACCTGTACGAGATCATCCGACGCCGACGCGACGTGCGCGGCGAGTTCACCGGCGAACCGGTGCCCGATGCGACGCTGGAGCGGATCCTGGCCGCCGCGCACGCCGCACCGAGTGTCGGACTGTCCCAGCCGTGGGACTTCGTGGTGGTGCGGGACCGGCCGCTGCGCGAGGCGTTCCACGCGCATGTGCGCCGGGAGCGCGACGTGTACGCGGCGACGCTGGACGCGGAGGCTGCCGCCCGGTTCGACCGGATCAAGATCGACGGGGTGCGGGAGTCCACGCTGTCGATCGTCGTCACGTACGACCCGGAACGCGGCGGTCCGGCGGTGCTGGGGCGGCACGCGATCGCCGACGCCGGGCTCTACTCGGTGTGCCTGGCCATCCAGAACCTCTGGCTGGCGGCGACGGCCGAGCGGCTCGGCGTCGGGTGGGTCTCCTTCTACCGGGAGGACTTCCTGCGCACCCTGCTCGGTATCCCCGACGGGGTGCGGCCGGTGGCCTGGCTGTGCCTGGGTCCGGTCGCCCGGCTGCACGACGGGCCCGACCTCGAACGCCACGGCTGGCGCAGCCGCCGGCCGTTGCACCTGGCCCGGCACGACGACCGCTGGGGCGGCCGCCCCGCGGCCGGCGGTGCCGAAGCCGGCCGCATGTAGGGCGACCACCAGCGCCGTCGAGTGCCGGCCACGCATAGGGCGGCCGGCGGAAACGTCCAATGCCGGCT
>NZ_BOPF01000042.1 GCF_016863615.1 Virgisporangium aliadipatigenens
GCCCACGCACAGGGCAACCACCATCAACACCCAACGCCGGCCACGCACAAGACGACCAGCACCAACGGCGTAGAGCGCCCGCCCGCAGCCTGCGGCAAGAGCCGGCTCCGGGCGGCAATGGCGAGCCGCAGCGACGCCCCGGCGCCAGTGTCCGGCCGCCGGCGCAACGCCGGCCGGACCACGGGCGCCGGCCGGCGTTGATCGCAGCGGGAGAAGACCGTCAGGCGGGGAGCAGCACTCCCGGGTTGAGGATCCCGTCCGGGTCCAGGGCGGCCTTGATGCGGCGCATGGCGGCGATCTCCTCCGGCGTGCGCGACAGCGACAGCCAGGGCGCCTTGGCCCGCCCGACGCCGTGTTCGGAGCTGATCGTGCCGCGGTGCGCCGCGACAAGGCGCAGCACCGCGTCGGTGACGTCCTCGGCGTGCTCCCCCGCGTCGAGGACGTTCAGGTGCAGGTTGCCCTCGTTGAGATGGCCGAAGGTGATGACCCGGGCCTTCGGCGCGACCGATGCCACCGTCGCGGGCAGTTCGGCGACGAGCGCGGTCAGCTCCCCCAGCGGCACGCACACGTCGAGCTTGGTGGGGATGCCGGCGGTGCTGATCGCCTCGGTGTGCGCCTCGCGGTAGGACCAGAGGCGTTCCAGGCCGGCCCGGTCCGAGGCCACCGTGGCGTCCTCGACGGCGGCGCAGTCCGACAGCAGTTCCAGGATGTCGTCGGTCGGGTCGGTGCGGGCCGCGCACTCCAGCACGACGTACGCCCCGGCCGGTTCGGCGAAGGGCGCGGGGAGCTGCCGGTAGGCGCGGACCAGTTCCAGGCCCTCGGGGTAGAAGATCTCGGCGGCCGACAGCGTGGCGAGCCGGGCGCGGGCGGCGGCGAGCAGTTCGAGCGCCGCTTCGGTGCCGGCGACCGCGACGAGGGCCGCCGCCCGTTCCGGCAGCAGCGGTACCAGGCGCAGCCGCGCGCGGGTCACGATCGCGAGCGTGCCCTCGCTGCCCGCCACGAGCTGGGTGAGGTCGTAGCCGGTGTTGTCCTTGGCCAGCCCGTCGAGGCGGGTGAGCACGGTGCCGTCGGCCAGCACCGCCTCCAGGCCGGTGACCTGCGCGCGCATGCTGCCGTGGCGCAACACCCGGATGCCGCCGGCGTTGGTGGCGATCATGCCGCCGACCGTGGCGGACGAGCGCGCGGCCAGGTCGACCCCGAAGTCGAGCCCGGCGGTGCGGGCGTGCGCCTGCAGCTTCTCCAGCGTCACCCCGGCACCGACGGTCACCTGCGCCTCGACCGCGTCGACCGGTTCGACCGAGGTCAAGCGGGCCAGGCTGACCAACACCTCACCGCCGGTCGGGACACCGGCCCCGACGAGCCCGGTGTTTCCGCCCTGCACCACGATCGGCACCCCGGCCGCCGCGCAGGCGCGCACGACGGCGACCACCTCGGCCGTGGACGCGGGCCGCACGACGCAGCGCGCGGCGCCGGTGAAGCGGCGGGTCCAGTCCGTCTCGTACGCCGCGCGCAGGTCGGCGTCGACGAGCACGTGCGCCGCCCCGACCGCCGAACGCAGTGCCTCCTCCAACCCGCCGCTCATGCCACCGCCTCGCTCCGCTCACCGGCGCCACGAGACGCGAGCGCACAGTCCCCCACGATGAGCTCCCGCAAACGTCCGCTCATGCCGCCGCCCCACTCCGCTCACCGGCGCCACGAGACGCGAACGCACAGCGCCCCACAATGAGCTCCCGCAAACGTCCGCTCATGAGAGCACCCGCAGCCGGATGGTCTGCTCCATCTCGTGCAGCCGGGTGAGCACGCCGTCGGAGTAGGTGGCACCCACGTCGGTGATCAGGTAGCCGTAGTCGCCGCGGGTCGACAGCAGTTGGCCCTCGATGTTCACCTCGTGCTCGGCCAAGATGCTGTTGACCTGGGCCAGCACGCCCGGCGTGTTGCGGTGCACGTGCGCGATCCGGTGCGTGCCCGGCCCCTGCGGAAGCGCGACCGTCGGCAGGTTGACGCTCAGCGTGGTGTTGCCCTCGCTGACGTACTGGGCGAGCTTGTTGGCCACGAAGCCGCCGATGTCGGCCTGCGCCTCCTCGGTCGACCCGCCGATGTGCGGGGTGAGGATCACGTTCGGGAGGCCGCGCAGCTCCGAGCGGAACTCGTCGCCGCGCCCCTTCGGTTCCTGCGGGAACACGTCGACCGCGGCCCCGGCGATGTGCCCGCTGACCAGATGGCGCCGCAGCGCCGGGTAGTCGATGACGAAGCCGCGCGACAGGTTGAGGAACAGGCTGCGCGGGCGCATCCGGGCGAACTGCTCCTCGCCGAAGAACCCGCTGTTGCCCGGCCGCCCGTCGACGTGCAGCGTGACCGTGTCGGCCGCCTCGAGAAGTTCGTCGAGCGTGTCGCAGCGCCTGGCGTTGCCCAGGGCGAGCTTGTCGGCGGTGTCGTAGAAGTACACCCGCATGCCGAGCGCCTCGGCGAGCACGGACAGCTGGGTGCCGATGTTGCCGTACCCGACGATGCCGAGCGTGCGCCCGCGAACCTCGTGGCTGCCCGTGGCGGCCTTGTCCCACTCGCCGTCGTGCATCTTCGCGTTCTTCTCGAACACCCGGCGGGCGAGCATGATGATCTCGGCGAGCGCCAGTTCCACGACACTGCGCGTGTTGGAGAACGGCGCGTTGAACACCGCCACCCCGCGGGAGGCCGCCGACGCCAGATCGATCTGGTCGGTGCCGATGCAGAACGCCCCGACGCCCAGCAGTTGGGAAGCCGCGTCCAACACCCGGGAGGTCACCTGGGTCTTGGAACGCACACCGAGCAGGTGCACGTCGCGCACCCGTTCGATCAGCTCGTCCTCGTCGAGCGCACTGGGCACGCTCTCGACGACGCAGCCCGCGGCGTGCAGCCGGGACACCGCGTCGGGGTGGATGCTCTCCAGGAGCAGGGCGCGAATCTTCTCGTGGCCGACCATGACGTCCATTCCGTACCGGGCCTTCGGCTGAAAGCTCAGGCCGGATCGTATCGGCCGGGCCCTCGCGCCCGCCGGGCAGTGGGAGCAAGGACACCCGGGCGCGCCTGCCGTCGACGGAACACCGCCGGTCAGGAGAGCAGCGGTGGCCCCTGCGTCGGGCCGAGGCCGGCCCGCTGCGCCACCTCCAGCGCCTTGCCGGTGTCCGGGCGTTCGCCCTCGAAGTCGGGCGAGGCGGCCGCGACGAGCGTCACCATCGACGAGACCGCGTCGGCGTCGACCGCCCGGCCGTGCGCCAGCCGCAGGAACCCGTCGATCGCCGCCTCCGCCTCGGGATGGTGATCGAGGCCGTTCATCTCCAGGGCATGCCGCACCGCCCCGGCGTCGTCGTGCAGACAGCCCACGGCGCCCTTGAGCCCGTCGTCGAGCACCTCGGCCGGATAGTCGACCCGGTGCCACGAACCGTCGGTGAACCAGTAGGCGAAGCAGACGAGAAAGTCGTCCAGATCCGCGCGCAGTCCCGGATAGGCCAGCCGGTCGGGCATCCCGGCGAGCAGGTCCCGTGCCCCGCCGCCGGCGGCCGGATGGGTGCTGCTCGCGTCGGAGTCCTGGCCGACCAGCACCGCCTCGCCGCCCGGCGCGAGGGTGAGCCGCCACCACACCGACCCGCCGCCCCACCAGGAGTACACGCCCCGGTCGGAGAGCGTCATCTCGTCGAACGACAGTCCGGCAGCGGCAAGCACCGCCAGGGTCGCCGCACGTGCCCACATCCGGGCCGGGGTGTCGAGATCGGCGGGGATACCCGGCTGATGCACGTCCCTACTTCCGCTTGGTGCGCGGCTTGACGCTCACGTGCACCGGCGTCCCCTCGAACGAGAACTCGTCGCGCAGCTTCCGTTCGACGAAGCGCACATAGCCGGGATCCAGCGGACCGGTCGTGAACAGCACGAACTTCGGCGGCGAGGTGCCGGCCTGCGTGGCGAACAGCACCCGCGGGGCCTTCCCGCCCCGGATCGGATGCGGCGTCGCCTGCACCAGCGCGGTCAGCCACGAGTTGAGCTGGCCGGTCGGGACCCGCCGCTCCCAGTTGTCCAGGGCGGTGTGCAGCGCCGGAGCCAGCTTGTCGACGGCCCGCCCGGTGCGCGCGGAGACGTTGACCCGCAAGGCCCACGGGATCCGCCGCAACTCGCGGTCGATCTCCTTGGCGAGGCGTTCGCGGCGGTCCTCGTCGACGAGATCCCATTTGTTGAACGCCAACACCAGCGCACGCCCGGCCTCCACGACCATGGTGATGATCCGCTGGTCCTGTTCGCTGATCGGCTCGGCGGCGTCCAGCAGCACCACGGCCACCTCGGCGGCGTCGATGGCGGCGTTGGTGCGCAGGCTCGCGTAGTACTCGGTGCCGCTGGACTGCCCGACCCGGCGCCGCAGCCCGGCGGTGTCGATCAGCAGCCAGTCCTCGCCGCCGATCTGCACGATGCTGTCGACCGGGTCGACGGTGGTGCCGGCGACCGAGTCGACGACCGCGCGTTCCTCCCCGGCGAGGCGGTTGAGCAGCGAGGACTTGCCGACGTTGGGCCGCCCGACGAGCGCGACGCGGCGCGGGCCGCGCGGCTTGTCGACGTCGTCGCGGGGCGCCTCGGTCGGCAGCGCCTCGAGCACCGCGTCGAGCAGGTCGCCGGAACCGCGCCCGTGCAGCGCGGAGACCGGATACGGCTCCCCCAGCCCCAGCGACCACAGCGCGGTCGCGTCGGACTCCTGCCGGTCGCTGTCGACCTTGTTGGCCACGAGCAGGACGGGCTTGCCGCCGCGGCGCAGCATCTTCACGGCCGACTCGTCGACGTCGGTCGCGCCGACGGTCGAGTCGACCACGAACAGCACCACGTCGGCCGTCGCGACGGCGTTTTCCGCCTGGGCGGCGATGCGGGCGGCGCGGTCCTTGGCGTCGGGCTCCCAGCCGCCGGTGTCCACGACGGTGAACCGCCGCCCGGACCACTGGGCGTCGTAGGCGACCCGGTCGCGGGTCACCCCGGGAACGTCCTCCACGACCGCCTGCCGGCGCCCGATGATGCGGTTGACCAGCGTCGACTTGCCGACGTTCGGCCGCCCGACGACGGCCACGACCGGGGCCGGGGCGAAGTCCTCCGCTTCTTCTTCGGCGGCTTCGAGGTCGAATTCGTCGGAGGAGTCGAGGTCATACGAGAACGAGGTCACGCCGCTACGCCCAGCATCTCCCGCAGCCGCGTCACAACCTCGTCGATGCCCAGGCGCGTGGTGTCCAGCTCCACGGCGTCGTCGGCGCGGCGCAGCGGGTCTGCCGCCCGTGAGGAGTCCAACTTGTCGCGCCGGGTGAGGTCCGCGGCGGTAGCGCTCTGGTCGGTGGCGTGCTCGAGGCTGCGCCGGCGCGCGCGTTCGTCCACCGAAGCGGTGAGGTAGACCTTGAGGTCCGCGTCGGGGACGACCACCGTGCCGATGTCGCGGCCCTCGACCACGATCCGGCCGGCGGACAGGATCAGGGCGCGCTGCTGCGCCACCATCAGCGCGCGGACGTCCGGCACGGCCGAGACCGCGGACACCGCCCTGGTCACCTCGGGACCGCGGATCGGGCCGTCGACCGGCACCCCGTTGACCCGGACGAACGGCCGGTCGGGGTCGATGCCGATCTCCAGCCGCACGCTCTCGGCTACGCGGGCGACCTCGATCCGGTCGTGCGGGTCGACGCCGGCTTCCAGCACCGCCCAGGTCACGGCGCGGTACATCGCGCCCGTGTCGAGGTACCGGGCCTCCAGCGCAGCGGCCAACCGCCGCGACACGGTGGATTTTCCGGAACCCGAGGGACCGTCCACCGCAACCACACAGACGCCGTTCACGCCGTCGTCCCCTCCTCGTCCACAAGCCGCCGTTGACAGTACTTGATTACCCAGGGAACGCCGTCAGGACCTCATTCGTCGGAAACGGCCGAAGCGGCGGGCTGCCCGGCGACGGCCGCGAACAGAGCAGCGAGTTCGGGCCGGGTGAGCGGCCGCGTCTTGCCGGCCTTGAGGTCGCCGATCTTCACCGGGCCGATGGCGGTGCGCACCAGCCGGCTCACCGGATGCCCCACCGAGTCGAACATCCGACGCACGATGTGCTTGCGCCCCTCGTGCAGCACCACCTCGACGAGTGCGTTTCGCCCCACCGAGTCCACCACCCGGAACGCGTCCACCTTCGCCGGCCCGTCCTCCAACCGCACACCGGCGCGCAGTTCGCGGCCGACGTTGCGCGGCACCGGACCGGGCACCTGCACCAGGTAGGTCTTGCTCACCCCGAACGCCGGGTGCATCAGCTTGTGCGCCAGATCCCCGTCGTTGGTGAGCATCAGGAGGCCTTCACTGTCCTGGTCCAGCCGCCCCACGTGGAACACCCGCTTGCCCACGAACGGCAGAAAGTCGGCCAGCGCGGTGCGGCCGCGTTCGTCGTCCATGGTCGACACGACGCCGCGCGGCTTGTTCATCAGCAGGTACACCTTGGACGGGTCGGTGATGACCCGTTCGCCGTCCACGCAGATCTCGGCGTCGGTGTCGACCTTGTCGCCGAGGGTGGCCGTGCGGCCGTCGACCGTCACCCGGCCCGCCGAGATCAACTCCTCGCACACCCGCCGGGACGCGATCCCGGCGGCGGCGAGCACCTTCTGCAGGCGTTGCGGGCCGGTGGACTCAGCCGTGGGCATCGGCCAGCGCCTCCACATCATCGGGCAGGAACGGGGCCAGCGCCGGCAGCTCCGCCACCGAGTCCAGGCCCAGCTTCTCCAGGAACAACGTCGTCGTACGGTACAGGTGGGCGTTGCTGTCCGGTTCGCTGCCGCACTCCTCGATGAGTCCGCGCGTCAGCAGCGTGCGTACGACACCGTCGCAGTTGACCCCGCGGATCGCCGAGATCCGCGAACGCGTCACCGGCTGCTTGTACGCCACGACGGCCAGTGTCTCCAGGGCCGCCTGCGTCAGCCGTACCTGCTGTCCGTCGGTGACGAACTTCTCCACGTACGCCGCGAACCGCGGCCGCGTGTACAGCCGCCAGCCGCCCGCGACGCGCCGCAGCTCGAAGCCGCGGTCCTGCCGGGTGTACCAGGCCGCGATGTCCGTGAGCAGGGCGGCGACCCGCTCGGTCGGTTGCTCCACGACCTGGGCCAGGACGATCTCCGAGACCGGCTCGTCCACCACGAGGAGGATCGCTTCGAGTGCCCCCCTCAGCTCTTCCTCGGGAACGGCTATGAGCTGCGTCTCACCCGCGTCGACCGCACTGTCGACGGCACCGTCGGTCGAGGCCTCGCCGGGGCCGCCGACGGCACTCCCGGCGGCTGTGCTCCCGCCGCCCGTGCTCCCGGCGGCGGCACTCCCGGCCAAAGGCAGCGGCTCGGGCGGCACCGGCGGACCGGGCTCCAGCGGCGGCACCGGGACCGGCGGCTCCGCGGGCTCCACCGGCGGCAGCGGCTCGCCCGGCTCGCCCGGCGCAATCGGCGGCACCGGCTCGAGCGGCGAAAGCGGCTCGCCCGGGTCCAGCGGCGGAAGCGGCTCGCCCGGCTCAATCGGCTCGCCGGGCTCCAGCGCCACGACGTCGTCCGCGTGCCAGCGCTCCTCGGCGGGGCCGGCCGGCGCGGCGACGCTCACCTCCGGGTCGGCGCCCGAGCCGTCGGAGTCGACGGGCACGGAGACAGTGCGGGCAACGGAGTCGGCGTCGCCGGCCGCCGGCTCATCCCGCACGCCAGCGCCGGCCGCCGGCTCATCCCGCACGCCGGGGTCAAGATCGGCCACGACGACGTCGACACCGGCCGGGTCCGGTGCGTCGGCGGCCGTCGGCTCGGGCTCGGCGAGTGCGGCGTCGGAAGCCGGCGGCGCGGCCGGGGGCAGGTCGGCCGTGGGCGGTTGCGGTGCGGGGGCCGGAGGCTCGGTCGGGGCGAGCGACTCGGACGGACCGCGCTGCGTCACCAGGCCGGGACCGGCCGCGATGTGCGGGGTGATGTCGATCGTGTCGTCCGTCGAGGCCTCGTCCAGGTCCTCGTCGACGTCGGCGTCGGCACGGTCGACCGCGGAGGCGGTTGCCGGTTCGACCGAATGATCCTCCTCGGACGACGCGGCCGGGGGCGCGGGTCGGGCCCAGGGTGGCACCCACGCCGCCGCCTGATCGGCGAGAGATCCGCTTCCCTCGTCACGGGACATCGGCGCCACCCTCCTCGATACCTTCGTCGGTGCTCTCGGGCGCCGGTTCGGCCGCGCCGGCGTACTCGTCGACCTGCAGCGCGACCCCGGCGGCGTCGTCCTCGGCGGTCCAGCGCACGGTCAGTTCGCCGAGGGCCTGCACCTGATCGAAGCTCACCAGGTTCTCGCGGTACAACTCCAGCAACGCCAGGAACCGTGCCACGACTTCCAGCGTGCTCCCGCAGTCGGCGCACAGCACGCGGAACGTGGCGGTGCGCAGCTCGATGAGGCGGTCGCGCAGGATGTTGGCGTGTTCGCGGACGCTGACGCGCACCATGTGGATGTGGTCGACGGAGACCAGCGGGGTGGCGCGCGGCGTCATGGCCTTGACCGCCAGGGCGGCCAGCCGGTCCGGCCCGATGCCGAGGACCAGTTCGGGCAGGATCTCGGCGAACTGCGGTTCGAGCGACACGGCGCGCGGGTAGCGCTTGCCGGCGACGCCCTCCATGACGGCGAACGCCGCCGCCGCCTCCTTGAACGCCTTGTACTGCAACAGCCGCGCGAAGAGCAGGTCGCGCGCCTCCAGCAGGGCGAGGTCCTCCTCGTTCTCGACCTGGGCCGACGGGAGCAGGCGGGCGGCCTTGAGGTCGAGCAGGGTGGCCGCGACGACGAGGAACTCGCTGGCCTCGTCGAGGTTCCAGTCCTTGCCCATGTTGCGGATGTAGTGGATGAAGTCGTCGGTGACGCGGTGCAGCGCCACCTCCGTGACGTCGAGCTTGTGCTTGGAGATCAGTTGCAGCAGCAGGTCGAACGGACCCTCGAAGTTGGCGAGCTTGATGGTGAAGCCGCTGCTGGGCGCCGCCTCGGGCGCCGCTGCCGGTTCCACCTGCTCAGTCACGGCCGACACGGTAGCTCACACGGCGGCCCAGAGCCGAAGCACCGGGCCGCCGACGGTGTCGAGTAGCACGATCAGTGGTGGTTCGGATCCGATCCGCACCACGAGCAGGAGCAGCAGCGCGACGGCGCCGAGCTGTTCGGCGGAGCGGCCGGGCGGGTCGAGGCCGAGCAGCCGGTAGCCGTCCATCGGCGGCAGCGGCAGCAGCGCCATGAGCCCGAAGCAGAGCTGGCCGACGCCGATCGACAGCAGCAGCTGGGCCGTCGTGGTCGGGGTGATCGCGCCGACGAGGACGTCCGAGGGCCGGTTCAAGGCCAAGACCAGGGCATCTTCGGGGAACGTCGTGCGATATGCGCACAAAACGACCTGGCTGCTGGCCAGGACGGCCGCCGGTCCGGCGAGCACGGCCAGGCGACACCTGCCGGTACGGGTCGGCCGCGCCGGGCTGCCCCACCCGGTGCCGGAGAGAACGGCCGCGATGACGCCGACCGGTTCGATGCCCACGCGCGCGGTGGGAACGGGCAGGCGCAACAGGCGTGCGGCGGCCCATTGCGCGTGTGCGCGCAGCAGCATCGCGGTCACGAACGCCGCCACCAGTCCCAGCACCGCCGCGGGCTGCGCGAGCGCCCACAGCACCAGGTGCTACCTGCCGAGTCGTTCGTCTTGCTGGGCGATGACCTCGCGGGCGAGCTGGCGGTAGTTGCGCGCGCCGGACGAGGCGGGGTCGAGCGAGGTGATCGGCGCACCGGCCACGGTCGACTCGGGGAACTTCACCGTCTTGGTGATCACCGTCTGGTACACCTTGTCGCCGAACGCCTCCACGACCCGCTGCAGCACCTGCCGGCAGTGCGTGGTGCGCGAGTCGTACATGGTGGCGAGGATGCCTTCGAGCTCGAGGTCGAAGTTGAGGCGTTCGCGCACCTTGTCGATGGTGTCCAGGAGCAGCGCGACACCGCGCAGGCTGAAGAACTCGCACTCCAGCGGGATGAGCACGCCGTGCGCCACGGTGAGGGCGTTGATCGCGAGCAGGCCCAGCGACGGCTGGCAGTCGATGAGGATGTAGTCGTACTCGCGCAGCACCGGGCGCAGCACCCGGGCGAGGGCCATCTCGCGGGCGACCTCGTTGACCAGCTGGATCTCCGCCGCCGACAGGTCGATGTTGGCGGGCAGCAGGTGCAGGCCGGCCTGGTCGGTCTTGATCAGGATGTCGTCGATCGTGACATCCGAGTCCATCAGCAGGTTGTAGATGGACAGGTCCATGTTGTGCGGGTTGACGCCGAGACCGACCGAGAGCGCACCCTGCGGGTCGAAGTCGACGAGCAGCACCCGGCGGCCGTACTCCGCGAGGGCGGCGCCGAGGTTGATCGTGGTGGTGGTCTTGCCGACCCCACCCTTCTGGTTGGCCATCGCGATGATCCGCGCCGGGCCGTGCCGGTCGACCGGCTGTGGCTCGGGGATCGGCTTACGCGCGGTGTAGGCGGTCGGATCGGCGGGACCCAGCTGCGCACCGAGGTCCATGGACGCCTGCTCGGCCCGCATCGTGGTGGTCCACGATTCGGCCTGCTGCTCGATGCCTGCCATGTCGCGCCCTCGCCCCTCCTGACGGCGAACCCCGTCCCCCACAGCGTCGCGGTCCTGGGGCGGACACCGGCCGGCGGGCCTGCCGTCGCCCGACTGTACGTCACCCGGACGCTCTACACCGTTCAGCCCATCGGCGTGTCGCGCCATCTTCGGTATGTCGCGCCGCCCCTGACGCGTCGAAGTAGATCGTAGTCATGCCGGACAGTGCCTACCCGACATGGTGAAACGCTCACTCCTGTGGGCTACCCGCCGATCACCGGGCGGTGAGACTCCCGGCCTGGGTGTGGTGCGCGATCGCGGGCGGCGTGACGTTCGCGCTCATCGTCGTGGCGGTGCTCACCATCGCCGCGCACGCGCTGGACCGGACGCTGGTGCGCGCGCTCGGCTGAGGGTGGACCCGGCGGGGCCAGGTTCGCGGCGCGGGACGCGCCTACGCTTGCGCGCATGGGTGACAACCGGCTGGGTGAGTTCCTGCGGGCGCGCCGCGAGCAGGCGGCGGTGCCGGTCGGGTTGCCGACGGGTCTCGGGAAGCGCCGTGTGCCGGGGCTGCGCCGCGAGGAGGTGGCGCTGCTGGCCGGGGTGAGCACCGACTACTACGTGCGCCTCGAACAGGGCCGCGACACCCACCCCTCCGACCAGGTGCTGGAGGCCCTCGCGCGGGTGCTCGACCTGGACGAGTCGAGCACCGTCCACCTGTACGCGCTGGTGCGCCCGGCACCCGCCCGCCGCCGGCCCGCGGCCCGCCCGGAGCGGGTCAGCACCGGCCTCCTGCGGATCATGGAGGGGATGGCGGCGGTGCCGGCGAAGGTGCTCAGCCGCCACTTCGACGTCCTGGCCGCCAACGCGATGGCGCAGGCCGTGCATCCCGCGTTCCGCCCCGGCACCAACATGATCCGCTACGCGTTCCTCGAACCGCACGGCTGGGACATGTACCCGGACCGCGAACGCGTGGCGGCCGACATGGTGGCCGTGCTGCGCGGGGTCGCCGGCGCCGACCGGGACGACCCCCGCCTCACCGAGCTCGTCGGCGAACTCTGCCTCAAGAGCGAGGAGTTCCGGCGGCTGTGGGCCAAGCACGGGGTGCGGGTGAAGACGGCCGGGCTGAAGCGGTTCCGGCACCCGATGGTGGGCGAGTTCGACCTGGAGTACGAGTCGCTCACGATCAACGGCGCCGACGGGCAGCTGCTGGTCTGCTACCACGCCGAGCCGCACAGCCCGGGCGCCGACGCGCTCGCCCTGCTGAGCGCCCTGGTCGCGACCGAGGCCGCCAATGCTTGACCCTGCCGTAGCGTCAACGTTTCTACTGGGGGTGTGAGCCACCAGGAGAGCAATGCGCATCGGTGAGCTGGCGGAACTGGTCGGGGTCTCCACCCGCACCGTGCGCCACTACCACCATCTCGGCCTGCTGCCCGAGCCCACCCGCCTGCCGAACGGCTACCGCGAGTACCGCCTGCGCGACGCCGTCACGCTGGCCCGGGTGCGCCGCCTGGCGGAGCTGGGCCTGTCCCTCGACGAGATCCGCGACGTGCTCGCCGACGACCGGGGCCGCGAGCTGCGGGAGGTGCTCGAGGAGCTGGACGCCGACCTGGCCCGACAGCAGGCCGAGCTGGGTGCGCGCCGGGCGCGGCTGGCCGTTCTGCTCGCCGAGGGTGAGCTGCATCCGGACTCGACCGTCGCGCCGGAGCTGGCGCAGGTGCTGCGCGGGCTGCCGGCGGAGGGGTCGGCGTTCGGGGAGTTCGACCGTGCGCTGCTCGGGTTGATCGGGCAGGAGCAGGGGGAGGCGGTGGCCGCGCTGCTGGAGCCGTTCACCCGAGGGGAGGCGGTGGAGCGCGGCCGGGACCTCTACGCGCGGCTGGACCGGGTCGGACAGGTCGAGGATCCGACGCTCGCGGAGGATCTCGCCGCACACCTGCGCGGGCCGCTCGCGGACGCCATGCGCGAGGCGGATCCGGCCTGGATGGCGGCGTTGTCGCGGGAGATGTCCGCGGCCCAGGTCGCGGTCTTCACCCGCGTCCTTCAGATTCTGCGGGAACGGGGGAACGCATGAGAATCCTGCGTATCGCGAAGCGGGTCCTGGGCTTCGACGCGCGCGGCCTGGCCAGCATGGGCCTGTGGGTGCTGCGGCGGCGGCACGGCGTCCCGCCCGGCGCCACGGCGGTGTCGTACTCGGGTGCGCAGACGGCGCTGCAGGTGGCGTTCCTCGGTGCGAGCGTGTTCGAACTGGTCGTCGTCGAGGTTCTCCTGCGCGCCCTCGACGCCCCGGCCGGGCTGCGCGGCGCACTTCTCCCGCTCGGGGTCTACGGGGTGCTGATCGCCCTGGCCGTCATCGCCTCCTGCGTGACCCGCCCGCACGTGATCACCGACGACGCGGTGCGGCTGCGCTACGGCGCGTTCTTCGACGCGCACGTCCCCCGCTCGCTGGTCGTCGGCCTGCGCGCCGCGACCCGCCGGGACGAGCGGGGCGCCGTGCGCGTCGACGGCGACACGCTCGTCCTGGCGGTGACCGCGCAGACGAACCTCGTCCTCGACCTCGCCGCACCCGTCACGATCACCCGGCCGTTGGGCCTGACCCACGAGGTGCGCACGATCAGGTTCTTCGCCGACGAGCCCGCGCTGGCGCTGGCCGCGTTCGCTGAGGAGAACCCCACCGCGTTCGGCGCGTTCGGACGATGAGTTCCTTCGCCGGGATCGGTCTGCACGGTGTGAGAACCGATCGGACCGACCCCGGAGGACATCGTGGGAATCGTTCACATCGACCTGTTCGCGACGCTGGACCTGGTCGGCCAGGCGCCCGGCCACCCCGGTGAGGATCCCGAGGGCGGCTTCCCGTTCGGGGGCTGGCAGGCGCCGCACTTCGACGAGCAGGGCGGCCGGCAGGTGTGGGCCGGCATGCGGGGTCTGGACGCCCTGCTGCTGGGTCGCAAGACGTACGACATCTGGGCCGACTTCTGGCCTTATCAGACCGACGACATCGGCACGCTGTTCAGCCGGGTGCCGAAGTACGTCGCGTCGCGGGGCAACCCCGAGCTGGGCTGGGCCGGCTCCGTACTGCTCGGGCCGGACCTGGTGAACGCCGTGCGGGAGGTGCGCGACAAGCACGAGAACGTGCACGTGATCGGCAGCCTCGACCTGGTGCGAACGCTCCTGCGCGAACGCCTCTTCGACCGGCTCAACCTGTGGATCTTCCCCGTGGTGCTGGGCGTCGGCAAGAAGGTGTTCGACGGTGGGGAGGTGCCCGCCGTCCTGGAACTCCTCGAGCCGCCGTTCAGCACCGACAAGGGCGCGGTGCTGCTGCGCTACGGCCTGCGGCCGGGGACCCCGGAGGTCGGCGACATGACGAAGGGCTGATTTGCACGTCTGAAACTGCCCCACATCCGCCGCGCGACGGCCGACGTCATCCGCGATGCGAACCCGCGCGCTCCGCCACCACAGGCCTGGGCGCAGCTTTAACGATCTTCTCAGGTTCGCTGAATACAAAGTCTCCACCAGACAAGCGACGTGGGCAGAATGTAGGAGGCTAGTGATGGCAATCAACGCAGCACCGCCCGGGGAGGCAGCGGCAGGCCGGATGGCAGGCCGGTGGGTGCCGTGGTTGGTGATCGGCCTGTGGATCGCGCTGGCGGCCGTCATGGTGCCGTTGAGCGGCAAGTTGGGTGGAGTTACCAAAGACAAGGCTGTGGACGCCCTGCCCGCCAGTGCCGAATCCACCAAGGTGGCGGCGCTGGAGGAAAAGCTTCCCGGCGGTGAGGAAAACACGTTCGTCTTCGTGTATCACCGTGCCGGTGGGGTGACCGACGCCGACCGTGCGGCGGTCGAGCGTCATTACAACGCTTTTGTGAAGCGGTATCCGCCGAAGGTGGCGGCCCCGGCCGGTGAGGAGGACGAGGGCCCACCGACGGAACTGTCCAAAGACGGTAAGGCGGTGTTGTTCACCCTCAATGTGAGCACGAGCTACGGCGAGCCGGCGGTCCTCATCGGCCCGTTGCGGGACACGGCGAAGGACCGCCCCGCCGGCCTGGAACTCAAGGTGACCGGCCCGGCCGCGATCGACGCCGATATGGACGCCGTCTTCGACGGCATCGATCTGCAGGTGTTCCTGACCACTGTCATCGTCGTCACGCTGCTGCTGATCCTGACCTACCGCAGTCCGGTGTTGTGGTTCATCCCGCTGATGGCGGTGTGTGTGGCCGCGCTGACCGCGATGGCGACCGTCTACCTGCTCGTCAAGAACTTCGACCTCGTGATCAACAGTCAGAACTCGGCGCTGCTGACGATCCTGGTGTTCGGTGTCGGCACGGACTACGCGCTGTTGCTCATCGCTCGATATCGGGAGGCACTGCACCAGCATGAGAACGTGCGGGTCGCGATGCTCCACGCGCTGCGCGGCGCGGCACCGGCGATCATCGCGTCCGCGGCCACCGTGGTCGCCGGCCTGCTCTGCCTGCTCGCCGCGGACCTGAATGAAACCCGCGGGTTGGGGCCGATCGGTGCGGCCGGCATCGTGTGCGCGCTGGTGGCCATGCTGACGCTGTTCCCGGCGGTGCTCGTGGTGCTCGGCAGGTGGATCTTCTGGCCGGCCATCCCGCGGTTCTCCGCCACGATTGTGGAGCGGAAGCAGGGCCTGTGGGGACGGCTCGGCGCCTCCATCAGCCGCCGCCGGTGGGTGGCCACGATCGCCTCGCTCGGAGTCCTCGGCGTGCTCACCGTCGGGCTGACGGGCAACACCAGCGCCCTGCGGGAGCAGGACCAGTTCCTGTCCACGCCGGAGTCGGTCGCCGGTTTCACCGTGTTGCGTCAGCACTTCCCGGAGCTCGGCGGCCAGCCGATGACGGTCTACGCGCGGCCGGCTTACCAGGAGCAGGTCCTCAACGCCGCCAAGCGCACCCCCGGTGTCGCCCAGGCCTTCCCGGGTGAGACCAAGGGCGGCTGGGTCGACATCTCCGTCTTCCCGAAGGACGCGCCGGACACCGTCGCGGAGTACGACACGATCAAGCGGGTGCGCGCCGCCGTGCACGCGGTGCAGGGCGCGGAGGCGATCGTCGGCGGGCCGAGTGCGGAGCACCTCGACACCGAGGTGACCACCAGCCGCGATCAGAAGCTGGTGATCCCCCTGGTGCTCGCCGTCGTCCTGATCGTGCTCGGGCTGCTGCTACGCGCGATCGTGGCCCCGCTGGTCCTGATGGCCACCGTGGTCGTCTCGTTCGCCGCGGCCTTCGGTGGCAGCGTGTTCCTCTTCGACACGATCCTCGGGTTCAAGGGCCTCGACTATTCGGTGCCGCTGCTGGCATTCCTGTTCCTGGTGGCGCTCGGCGTGGACTACAACATCTTCCTGACCCACCGGGCCAGAGAGGAGACGGTGCGCCTCGGCACCCGAGACGGCATGCTCAAAGCCCTCTCGGCCACCGGTGGCGTCATCACCTCGGCAGGCCTGGTCCTGGCGGCCACCTTCGCGGTGCTTATCTCACTTCCGCTGGTGATGCTGGTCGAGCTCGGGTTCCTGGTCGCCTTCGGCGTGCTGCTCGACGCCCTGCTGGTGCGGTCGGTCCTGGTGCCCGCCCTGACGCTGCTGATCGACCGGCGGATGTGGTGGCCGAGCCGGCTGGCCGCTCCGCCGCCGGCGGCGCCGGCGCCGCCGGCCGGAAGGCATGCGGTCACCGACGAGGAGGAGTACGCGCTGCAACGCTGAGCGCGACGGTGTGAATGAGATCCGGGACGGGCCCCAGGCCCGTCCCGGATCTTTGCATGGGCCCGACGGTCGCCGCCGGGAGTGACGACGCCGCCGGTTCTAGCCGGAGACGACCTCGATGCGGCGCGGCCGAAGCGTGCGGTACAGGATCGCGCCGGCCAGCAGCAGCGCGAGGCCGGCGCCCACCAGCCACCAGACGTTCACGCCGGTGACCGGGAGGCCGCCGCCGTTGCCGCCGTTCGCGAGGTTCGTCGGGGAGGGCGACGCCGCGGGAGAGGCGGACGGGCTGGGGGAAGCCGGCGGTTGCAGCCCGGCGAGGAACTCCTGCGGCGTGCCGACGGCAGCGGTCAGCGCCGCCAGGTAGCCCTGGGTCTGGCCCTGCGCCGAGGGGTGCAGGGTCGTCCCGGCGGAGAGCCCCTCGACGCCGATGATCCACGGCGTGGCGGAGCAGACGCCGTGCCCGGCGAAGGGTCGCGTCACGTCGACGTACGTCACACCGGGCGCCGCCTGGGCGCGGAGCATGTCGTTCACGCTGGTGACGGCCAGGTCGCCGAAGTCGCGGACCGCCTTCGGCAACGGAACCCGGGAGCAGGTCTCGGCGCCCTCGAACGGCAGCGGGTAACCCAGCACCGCGACCTTCGCCTTCGGCGCGGCCGTCTTCACCGCCTGGAACATGCCGGCGAGGCGGCCGGGCAGTTCGGCGAGCCGGTCCCGGATCTTGCTCAGCGCCTCCTCGCACGCCGGGGTCGGTGTCGTGCCGGTGCACACCCGCACCGCGGAGAGCAGCGCGAGGTCGTTCCCGCCGATGGTGACGGTGACGAGATCGGTCTTGTCGTTCAGCGCGCCGATCTGGGTGGCCACGTCGGCCGTCGTCGCACCGGCGCACGACTTCTGCGTCAGGGAGACCACGTCGGGAGCGGCGGCCGCCCACAGCGTCGCGTAGGCGCCCGTGCTGACCTTGCAGGTGCCGGTCTCGCCACCGGCACCCAGGCCGGACGCGTAGGAGTCGCCGAGCGCTACGTAGTCCACAGTGGACACCGGCGCGGCGGTGGCCGCGCCCGGCGCAAGGAAGGCCGCGGCGACGACGGCCGCCGCGGCAACGTATATCGATTTCACGCAGGCAATGGTGGCTCCCCGGGGCGGCGGAAGGTAGCCCGCCCCGGACGATCTAGTGGATCTATCGTGCGGGGCGCGTCCGGAGCGTTACCGGCAGTCGCGTCAGTCCGCGGATCGCGTTGTTGATGCGGCGTTCCGGCTCGGCGGCGAGGGTGATCTCCGGGAACCGGCGCAGCAGCTCACCGAAGACCAGGCGGGCCTCCAGGCGGGCCAGTCCGGCCCCGAGACAGTAGTGGATGCCGCTGCCGAAGCTCAGCGTCGGCGCCTCGTCGCGCAGAATGTCGAGGCGTTCGGGGTGGGTGAAGACGCGCGGGTCCCAGTGGGCGGCGCCGAGCGAGATCAGGAGAAACCTGTTCTTCGGGATGACGGTGCCGTCGGGCAGGGTCACCCTCGCGTGCGTGATCCGCGAGACGGTCTGCGTCGGCAGGTCGTAGCGCAGCAGTTCCTCGACGGCGGAGGGCATCAGGTCCGGGTCGGCGCGCAGCTTGGCGAGCTGGTCGGGGTGGCGCAGCAGCGCGAGGATGCCGTTCCCGATGAGGTGCGTGGTCGTCTCGAAGCCGGCGAGGAAGAGCAGGCTCAGCATGGTGAGGAGTTCGTGCTCGGTCAGCCGGTCACCGGTGTCGCGCGCCTCGATCAGGGCCGTGGTCAGGTCGTCGCGCGGGTGGGCACGGCGTTCGCGGACGAGACCGGCGAAGTAGTCGAGCATCGTGTCGGCCGCGCTGTCGGCGGCTGCCAGTTCGGCGTCGTCGGTGATGGCGTCGAGCACGGTGGACAGGTCACCGATGAGCGTCCGGAACGGCGGCAGATCCGCGTCGGGCATCCCGACGAGCCGCCCGATCACGGTCACCGGCAAGGGGAACGCCAGCGTGTCCATCAGGTCGACGTCCTCGCCGGCGGCGGCGCGTTCGGTGATCTCGTCGAGCCGGGCGGCGATCAGTCCTTCGATGGTGGCGCGCAGGTCGCCGACGGCGCGCGGTGTGAACGCCTTGTTGACCAGCCGCCGCAGCCGGGTGTGATCCGGCGGGTCGGCGATGAGCATGGTGGCGTTCAGCAGCCGGCGGGAGGCGTGCACGTCCTCGTCGGGCAGGCCGCGGCGGCCGTCCGGGCGACTCTTGCCGACGTGCGGGTTACGCATGAGTGCGTCGGCGGCGCGGTAGCTGGTTACGAGCCGTCCGATGAACGGCGAACGGTGCACCTCGCCGAGCGCGTGCAGTTCGCCGAAGACCGGGCCGGGGTCCTGCTGTCCGTCGCGGGTGAGCAGCCGCGTGATGAGGGATGCCCGATCGGCAACGGTCGTCATGGGTGCGACGCTCGCAGCGTGGATCCCATACGGTCAACGCTGCTCGGAAGTTCCCCCGGGGGCTCCCTAGGCCGACGCTGTCGCCGGCCGCTCGATCAGCGCGAGCGGCGGGACGGGTTCCGATCAGGCGGGCTCCGGGCGTTCCAGCGACCGGGCGATGTCGTCGTGACCGGCGTGCCGCGCCCAACCGGCCGGGGTGGCCCCGAACCTCGCGTCGGTGACGTCGCGCGCCGCGCCGCGGGCGAGCAGCAGCGCGACGACCGCGCGATGCCCGGCCCAGGCGGCGGCGTGCAGCGCGGTCTCCCACGGGTCCTCTCCCGGCCGGTCGTGCCGCCCGCGCGCGTCGGGCGGGAACCCGTCGTCGAGCATCGTGCGCACCGCGTGGAGGTGGCCGGTCGCGGCCGCCCAGACGAGCATCCAGGGGCGGCTGCGCCGGGCCGCTTCGGCGAGGCCGGGATCCGGGGTATCGCCGGCGAACGCGGTGCCGAAGTAGGCGTCGACCGGGTCGAGGACCGGCGCCGGGGCGCCGGCGTCGCGCAGCAGCCGCAGCAGCGCGGTGTTGCCGATCCGGGCGGCCAGGTGTGCGGCGTCGGTGAGGTCGGCGGCGTGGCCGGCCAGCAACGCGACGCGGGCGCGCTGGTCGTGTTCGACCGCCCAGCGCAGTTGCGCGTCGATCAGCTGGGCCGGGCTTTGCAGGGTGTCGCCGAGGCGCGCCTTCCAGGGGCCGCCGTCGCCGCGGCCGAGCCCGTGGCGCAGCAGCAGTTCGAGGTGGTCGTCGTCGGTGCCGAACATGCGGTTGTAGAGCGCCTGCGCGTCGTTGGGATCGGCGCCGCGCTCCAGCAGCAGGGCGGCCAGCGGGATCGAACGGGGATGCCTCGGCTGGGCCACCGGCCCCTGTTCGCCCTCGCCGAAGCAGCCGGTCAGCAGCGTGAACGGGCACGGCAGGCCGTTCCACAGGTAGCCCTCGTGCGGATCGGCCCCGGCGTCGAGGAGCATCCGCGCGATCGGTTCGACGTCGGCGGGACCGACCCGGCTGTACACGAGGTAGAACAGCGGCGACCACCGGTACGGTCCGCCCCGACCGGCGCCGTGCGGCAGGTGCCGGGCGACGGCTTCGGCGTCACCGGCGGCCGCGGCGGCCCACACGTGCCGCTCGACGATGTCCGGCCGTTCGGCCAGCAGTCGCGCGGCGCGCTCGCGCCGTGCCGGGCTGTCCTTGTCGGTGTAGGTGAGGCACGCCAACCGGCAGAACTCGTCGGCGACGTCGCCGCCGGTTTCGGACTCCGGCCGCCACGTGTAGGCGGTGACGAGGTCGACGTGGTGCTTGAGGCGCGGCCAGCTGGCGAAGCCGAACAGCCGGGCCACCGCCCGCTGGGCGGCGGCGAGCGTGTGCGTGTCGCCGATCGCCGCACCGGCCGCGGGGTCGCCGTCGCGGGCCGCGCGCAGCAGCCGCTTGGCCTCGTCGCGGAGCTTGTCGAGGGACGGGTTCTGGGGCAGCGGAACAGCGGGCACGACGGCCTCCTCCCGGGCGCCTGACGTCCGCGGATCAGGCCGGAAAGAGGTCGGCCGGGTGGTGCACACGCAGTGGACGCCGGTGGGCTGAGCCCTGCCCGCGGACCGGAGGCGCCCGGCGCGCCCGCTCCACCATAGCGTCAGAACGGGTAGTGCAGCGGCCGGTCCTCGACCCGTTCGCGGATCTCGCGCAGCCACGGCTCGCCGGCGTCCGGGATGCGCCGCAACGCGTCGCGGAAGACGTACCCGTCCGCCTCGAACGCCCCCCACGCGAGCCGCGGCGCCGGCTCCTCCCGGTGGCGCTCGGCGGCGGCCGGCAGTTCCCGGTGCAGCGCCAGGTACGCCCACACGTCGTACTCCAGCGGCACGGCACCGGCGGCGTCGTCGTGCGCGCCGGTCTGCGGGTGGCGCGGCACCAGGGTGATGTCGGCGGTGCGGTCGAGACCGAGCGTGCGCGTGCGTGGCCCCGGCGGAAGAAGGGCGTCCAGCGCGCGGCCGAACGTGCCGGCGAGCAGGCCGCGCGGGACGGCCACGCGGCTGCCGCCCGAGCGGACGAGCACGCCCGGCAGCGCCGCCGCGACGGCGGCCGTCCACAGTGGACTCCAGCAGTCGTCCTCGACGGGTGGCACCGGCAGCCGCGCGGTGCGCAGTTCCGCCCAGGTCAGTACCGGCGCCTCGGGACCGGGGACGCGGCGTACCGCCGCCGGTTCCAGCCAGGTGACCTGCCACCAGCCGCAGTCGTCGATCCGGGTGGCGACGGGTGCGCCGCAGCGTTCGCAGGCCAGGTTGGGTCCGTCCGGGCCGGTGATCCCGAAGCAGTCGCCGCCGGTGCGCCCGGGGATCACCCCGGTGCCGCGCAGGTCGCCGGGCGCGACGGCGATGCTGCCGCCCGGGGTCTCCACGGCGTAGGTGGCGGGCTCCAGCAGCGGGCCGAGCAGCACGTGCGAACCGTACTGGCGGGCGTGGGCGGGCAGCGCCACCCGGGACAACGGCACGGTCAGCGGGGCGCCGCACCCCGCGCAGGCGAACACCGTCATGCGTCGCATGGTCCCCGGGTGCGGCGGCGCCGGCCAGCGGTTTCCCGGGCCGCCGCCGGGTGGTACATCCTGGCCCCGGCGGGGTGCCGGCATCCCGCATAGCGTTGATCCACATGAGCAGATCCGATGTGGAACGCCTGATCGGCGCGTTGAACGGGCACGACCTCGACGGCGTGGAGGCCTGCTTCGGCCCGGACTTCGTGGGCGAGTGGCCGGCGCATCCCGCCCGGGACGTGCACGGGCCGCAGCAGGTGCGGCGCAACTGGGAGATGATCTTCAAGATGTCGCCGGACATCACCGTCGAGATGACGAACGCGGTCGAGGTCGGGAACGAGGTGTGGGGCGAGTGGCACTACACCAAGGCCGCCGGACAGGACCTGCGCGGCGTGATCATCATTACGGTGCGTGATGGACTGATCCGCCGGTCGCGGTTCTACATGGAGCCGGTCGACGCCGCGGACGCCGCGGTGCCGGGTGGGCCGCGTCTCGCCCGGGACTGACAGAATGGGGCCGTGCGGCGGGACGACGACTTCGGGACCGTGCTGCGGTCCCTGCGACACCGGCTCACACCGCGTGAGGCCGGTGTGCCGGCGTCGTTACCCGCCGTGCGGCGCGTGCCCGGCCTGCGCCGCGACGAGCTGGCCGGTGTAGCGGGCGTGTCGGAGGAACACCTGAAGCGGCTCGAGCAGGGTCGCCGACGGCCGTCACCCGACGTGGTCGACGCGCTGGCCCGGGCGCTGCGGCTGACCTCGCACGAGCACGACCGGCTGCGCACGCTCGCCGGTTTCGCCGCCACTCCCGAGCCGGACGGGCGGGTCCCGCGGGAGATCACCGAACCGGCCCGCCGGATGCTGGACCGCCTGACCGAGGTCGCGGTGTGCGTGTGCGACGCGACCTGGACGGTCCTGGCCGCCAACGACCTGTGGCACTCGGACGTGTGCACCGTGCCGGAGCGCGGGCGCGAGCGCAACGTGGTCTGGCGGGCGTTCACCGAGACCGGCCCGTCGGTCTTCCGGGACCCCGAGCGGCTGGCCGGGTTCCGCGCCACCGTCGTGGCCGAACTGCGGGACGCCGCCCGCCGCTACCCGGCCGACGCCGAGCTGTCGTCGATGATCGGCGACCTGCGCGCGCGGAGTCCCGAGTTCACCCTGCTCTGGGACGCGCCGCCGACGCCCGGCGGGCACGCGGACCGGCTGTGCGTGCCGAGTCCGGTGCACGGCAACCTCTACCTGGACCTGGACGTGCTGACCCTCAACCCGGGCGACCTGCGCGTCGTCGTCTACACCGCGTCCGCGTAGCCGTTCAGCCGCGGGCTCTGGGGTGCGAGGTCGCGTACACCTCCCGCAGGCGGTCGACCGTCACCAGCGTGTACACCTGCGTCGTGGTGACGCTCGCGTGGCCGAGGAGTTCCTGCACGACGCGGATGTCGGCGCCACCGTCGAGCAGATGCGTCGCGAACGAGTGCCGCAGCGTGTGCGGGGAGACCGCGTGCGGCCCGTCGACCGGCAACCCGGCCAGTGCGGCGGCCCGGTGCAGGATCGCCCAGGCGGACTGGCGCGACAGCGGTGTGCCCCGCGTGTTGAGGAACACCGCCGGGCTGCCGCTGCCCGCGGCGACCAGCGTCGGGCGGCCGCGCACCAGGTAGGCGTCGAGGGCGTCGCGGGCATAGCCGCCGATCGGCACCAGGCGGGTGCGGCCGCCCTTGCCGCGCAGGGTGAGCACGTCGCCGTCGAGGTCGTCGACGGCCAGGCCGACCGCCTCGGAGATGCGCGCGCCGGTGCCGTACAGCACCTCCAGGAGAGCCCGGTCGCGCAGCGGGCGCGGGCCGTCGCCGGCGACCGCGGCGAGGAGGCGTTCGACCTGGTCGACGTCGATCGCCTTGGGGAGCCGGCGGGGCAGGCTCGGGGGGCGGACCTCGGCGCCGGGGTCGTGCGCGGTCAGGCCCTCGCGCAGGGCGAAGCGGTGCAGGCCGCGTACGGCCGAGGCGGCCCGCGCGGCGGAGGCCGCCGAGAGCGGACGCACCCCCTTCTCCCCCGCACCACCTTTCCCGCCGCTGCCCGGGCCGTTCTTGCCGCTCGGGGCGCCCACCCCGCCCCTGCCGGCGGCGATCCGGTCCGCGGCGGCCACGCCGCCACGCCCGGCCGCTCCCCCGGCTCGCTCGGCCCCGGCCGTGCCCGCACCCGCCGAACCTCCGCCGGCCGTGCCCGCACCGGACCCGATCGGGCCGGACCCGATGCCGTGCGGCGTGGAGCCGGGCGGGGTGCGGGCGGTCGGGACGGTGCCGCCGCGCAGGGCCGCCAGGTGGCCGGCCACGTCGGCGGGGCGCACGGCGTCGAGGTCGGCGACGCCGCTGGCCGCCAGGTGTGCCGCGTAGCGTTCGAGATCCCGCCGGTACGCGGCGAGCGTGTTGCCGGCGAGACCCCGTTCGACCGTCAGGTGATCCAGGTAGGCCCGGACGGCCCGGTCGACTGCGTTCAGCGGAGCACCTCGTCCAGGGGCAGGTGGGCCATCCCGTGCGCCTCGGCGACGGGACCGTAGGTGACCTGCCCGGCGTGCGTGTTGAGGCCCAGGGCGAGGGCCTTGTCGGCGCGCAGCGCGTCGCGCCAGCCGCGGTTGGCCAGTTCGACGGCGTACGGGAGGGTCACGTTGGTCAGCGCGTAGGTGCTGGTGTGCGGCACCGCGCCGGGCATGTTCGCCACGCAGTAGAACATCGAGTTGTGCACCCGGTACGTCGGGTCGGCGTGCGTGGTCGGCCGCGAGTCCTCGAAGCAGCCGCCCTGGTCGATGGCGATGTCGACGAGCACGCTGCCGGGCTTCATGCGCTTGACCAGTTCGTTGCTGATCAGCTGCGGGGCCTTGGCGCCGGGCACCAGGACCGCGCCGATGACGAGGTCGGCGTCGAGCACCGCCCGTTCGATCTCGAACAGGTTGGACGCCACCGTCTGCAGGTGCCCCTGGTAGATGCGGTCCGCCTGACGCAGCTTCTCGATGTTCTTGTCGAGCAGCAGCACCTCGGCCTGCATGCCGAGCGCGATGGCGGCGGCGTTCATGCCGGAGACGCCGGCGCCGATGACGACGACCTTGGCGGCGTAGACGCCCGACACGCCGCCCATCAGCACGCCGCGCCCGCCGCCCTGGCGCATCAGGTGGTACGCGCCGACCTGCGGGGCGAGCCGTCCGGCGACCTCGCTCATCGGGGCCAGCAGCGGCAGCGAACGGTCCGGCAGTTCGACCGTCTCGTACGCGATGCCGGTGACGCCCCGGTCGACCAGCGCCCTGGTGCACTCGGCCGACGCGGCCAGGTGCAGGTAGGTGAAGAGCACCTGGTCGGAGCGCATCCGGTGGTACTCCTCGGCGATCGGCTCCTTGACCTTGAGCACGAGGCCCGCCTCGCCCCACACGTCGTCGGCGGTGGCGACGATGGTGGCCCCGGCCGCCGCGAACTCCTCGTCGGTGATCGACGAACCGGCTCCGGCCTGCGACTCGATGAGCACCTCGTGCCCATGACGGACGAACTCCAGGACACCGGCCGGCGTGATCGCCACCCGGTACTCGTGGTTCTTGACCTCGCGGGGAACTCCGACCTTCACGGCACGCACCCTTTCCGGTGGCCCCGCGGGACGGCTCCGTTGCCGCGATTGTGCCGAGGTGACCACTCCTGCCCCCGGAGTGTAAGGAGGTGTCGCCGTTCGGCGGAGTGTGACCTGCGCTTCGGCCGGTCAGCACTGGGCGAAACACCACCAGGTCGGGCGGTGTCGGGGCTGGCCGGGGGTCGCTACGGTGGGTTCGTGGCGTACGGTCCGTACGGGGACGATCCCCGCCAGCCCTCGATTCCGCCGATGCCGGCCGCGTGGCAGCAGCCCGCGTCGGGGCCGCCGATGACGCCTGCGCCGCCGCAGCCCTACGGCCAGCAGGTCTCCGGGATCCCGTACCCGGGCATGCCGCAGTCGGTGCCGCCGCGGCAGGCCGTGCAGCCCTACGGGGCGCCGGGGCCGTGGACGCAGGGGGCCGGGGGCGCGTTCGACCCGTTGACGGGTGAGCCGCTGTCGCCGAAGTCGAAGGTCGTGGCCGGGTTGCTGCAGATCTTCCTGGGGCAGTTCGGCGTCGGGCGCTTCTACACCGGACATATCGGGCTCGCCATCGCGCAGATCGCCGTGGTGTGGAGCTGGGTCGGGATCTTCGGGTGCCTCGGGCTGCTGACGTTCGGGTTCGGGCTGCTGTTCATCCCGCTGATCTTGCTGTGGCCGTTGATCGACGGGATCGTGCTGCTGGTCGGGCGGCAGCGGGACAGCGACGGGTATCTGCTGCGGTCGTAGCGGTGCGGTCGGGTCGCGGCCTAGATCGGGTGGCGGTTCTGGAAGTCCAGGCGGCGGTCCGCGTCGGCGGCGATCGGCGCGATGATGTCGTCCAGGTCCGCGAAGGCCTGCCAGGCCGCGACGCCGGTGCTCGCGAGGCGTTCGACGACGAGCTGCTCGAGGTCGTCGACCCGCTTGCCCTTCCAGATCTTGTCCGCGAGGCTCACCAGGAGTTCCTCGGTGTCGCGGTCCGCGTTCCAGTTTCCGTGGGAACTGGCGAAGCGTGCGCGTTCCTCGGGGACCCGCCGATCGCGCAGCAGCGCGTATCCGGCCGCTTCGTGCAGGTGGCCGGGCTGTGCCAGTTCCATCGGAAACTGAACCTTGCCGATGTCGTGCAGTGCGGCGCCGACGCAGGTCCGCTCGGCGTCGAAGGCCAGCGTCGGGAAGCCCGCGGCGACGCCCGCGACCAGGGCGAGCGCCGCCTCGTGGACCATCCGCAGGTGCGCGGCGAGCCGCGGCGGCACGGCCAGCTCGCGCAGGAGCGCGGCGACGTCGGGCGGCAGGGGCGGCGGGCCCGGCTCGGTAAGGGCACGCTCGAGGGCTTCGGGACGCATCGCGCAACCGTACAGCGGCCGAAAACCGTTTGTGGCAAACGGTTTTCGGGCGATTCAGTGGATGGTATGTCGGCACGGCTCCCCGTACGACCCGCGGCGCCGATCGCCGACGGGATGAAACTGCACCGGCGGCGGCTGCGCCTCGGCGGGCGCAACCACACGGTGATCACGCTGCGGCCGGGGACGGACGCGCGGTTCAGCACCAACTACTTCCACGACACGTGGCACGTGCTGTCGGACTGGCGCGGCGCGCGGCTGCTCGGCCGGCTGCTGTGGGGGCTGGCCTTCCAGCGGGTGCCGGGGACGCTTGTGGTGATCGACCTGCCGTTCGTGGATCCCAACCCGTTCGACGCCTCGCCGGGCGACCCGATCGTGCTGATCCCGTCGCGGCTGACGCCGTGGAGCGCGGCCGCCGCGCGGGACCTGCGACGGCGGTTGCCGTTGCACGGGCCGGGCGACGGGACGGTGCGCTGGCACACGCACGGGCTGGACCGCCTGGTGGCCGCGGGCCACAAGTGGCAGCGCCTGCCGACGCGGGAGTGGATGGACCGGGTGCACGGGATGGTGACGTTCGCGGCCGCCGACGCGCTGCTGCGCGCGCACGCGTACGGCGTGTTCACGCTGGGAGTGGGCGCCCGGCACGGCATGGACTACACCGACCTCGCCTGGCAGGACGGTGAGGTGCAGGTGTTCAGCGACTACCGGGCGCGGGTGTCGGCGGCGCGGGCCGCGCGGGCGCAGGTGCTCGGCGGGCGGGCGCTGACCCCGGAGGCGGAGCGGCTGTTGTGGGAGCGCGGGACGGCGATCCGCACGGCGATGGCGCGTTCGCACGGGGCGCCGGTGCGCGCTTAGAGCACGTGGGCCTTGAGCGCGGCGAGGAAGCGTTCCGCCTGGGTGAACGGCGCCAGATGTCCCGCGCCGTCGATCGGCACGAACGCCTTCGCCGGTGCGCTGACGGCCTCGAGGTACTCCGCGGCGAGGTCGGGCAGGGTGTGCACGTCGTCCGCGCCGTGCAGCAGGTACACGGGGACCGCGAAGTCGGTGCCGAGGCGTTCGGGGGTGCACGCCATCGTCTCCTCGAACAGCCGCGGCGGCAGGAACAGCACCCCGAGCAGCGCCCGGTACAGGTCGCCGGGTCCGTAGCCCGGCCAGGTCAGCAGCGCGGGGCCGGCGACCCGCTGCCACTGCCGCGACTCGGGATCGGTGGCCATGCTCCAGCGCTGCTTGGTGATCCACGCCTTAGCGGTCCGGAACGGCGGCGGCGTGCGCTCCAGTGCCCTGGCCGCTCGGCGGTTGGTTCGCATCGCTCTTTCCAGGGCCATGCGGTGCGTGCGCTCCTCGTTGCGGGCCATGTCGGTGATCTGCCCGGTGCCGACGTAGGCGTGGAAGAGGTCGGGCCGGCGGCGGACCATCCTGGTGGCCACGAGGCTGCCCTGCGAGTGGCCGAGCACCACGACCCTCTCCTGGCCGAGGTGGGCGCGCAGGTGCTCGACGAGCGCGATCCCGTCCTCGGCCAGCAGGTCGAACGTCCACTCGTCCGCGCCGGCCCTCCCGTTGCGCCCACGGGTGCGCCCGACGTCGCGCCGGTCCCAGAACACCACGGTGAAGTGGCGCTCCCAGGGGGCGAGCGTGGCGGTGAAGGGTTCCATCGGAAGGCCCGAACCGGCGACGTAGAGCAGGATCGGGTTGCTCCGGTCGGTGCCGCGGACCTGGATCCACTGGTCGACGCCGCCGAGGCGCACGTAGCGCCGCTCGACGAACCCGGTGCGCAGGGCGCGCGTGACGCGCCGCTGTCGCAGTTTCCGATAGGACAGTCCGGCCGCCACGACCGCGATCACCAACCCGCCCGCAATCCACATGCGTCGAAAGTGACATGTAAAAATCTACATGTCAATCCTGTCAGGTAGGCTGTCGGCATGTCGCTGCGCCACGCCCTCCTGGGCCTGCTCTCCGACGAGCCGGCCAGCGGCTACGAGTTGACCCGCCGGTTCGAGAAGGCGCTGCAGCGCTACGCGTGGCACGCCCAGCACAGCCAGATCTATCCCGAGCTGACCAAAATGGCCGCCGACTCCCTCGTCACGGTGGCCGCCGAGGGCGCGCGGGGGCGGCGCACCTACGCCATCACCGACGCCGGCCGCGCCGAGCTGCGCCGCTGGATGCTCGACCCGCCCGAGACGTTCGTGGTGCGCGACGAGGGGACGCTGCGGCTGTTCCTGCTGTCCACATTGGACGCCGACGACGCGCGCACGGTGCTCGTTCCGCTGATCGACAGCTGCGAACGGGAGATCGCCGCACTGCGCAAGGGGATCGCCGACGCCGACGCCGCCAGCGGGGGCGGGCTGCCGTTCGGGCGGCTGGTGGCGGAGTACGGGCTGCGGTCGTTCGAGACGCTGCGCGACTGGGCTTCGTGGGCGCTCGAGCGGATCGAGCACAATTAGGCGCATGTCGCCACGGGTGGTCAGAACGCTGTCGGTCGCCGCCGTCGTCGGCGGGCTGTTCCTGTGGGCGATGGTGGTCGTGGGGCTGTCGTTCGCGATGGTCGAGCGCGGGGCGCGGCAGTGGTGGGCGATGCCGGTCTTCGGGGTGCTCATGGCGGCGCTGGTCGTGTTCGCCGTGTCGCGGATCCCCGCACCGGCCGGGGTGACCGTCCCCCGGCGGGTCTCCGTCCCCGGCGGGCGGGTCCTCGCCGAGCCGCTCAGTCCGCGCGAGCGGGAGGTGCTGCGCGAGTTGGCCGCCGGCCGTTCCAACGGGGAGATCGCGAAGGCGCTGTTCGTCGCGCCCGGCACCGTCAAGGCGCACCTGCACCACATCTTCCGCAAGCTCGAGGCGACGAGCCGGCTCCAGGCGGTCGCGCACGCCCGCGAGGCCGGCCTCATCGAGGAAATAAACCAGGACTAGACCCTTCGGCAGATGACCGGGATCGCGGCCGGTTCCTAGCGTTCGCCGGCATGAGAATCCCCTACGGCCTCGCCGCCGTCTTCGTCGTCGTCATCCAGGGGCTGTCCCTGTCGCCGTTCGTGCCGGTGCCGGTGGCGCTGCTGATCGGGGCCGCGTGGGCGGTCGCGATCGGGTCCGCCGCGCTCGCCGTCTCCCGCCGGCCCGCCCTGCGCGCGTGGACCGAGGACGTGCTGGTCGGGCTGGGCTGCGCGGCGATGGCACTGTTCGCGTTCGGTGGCGCCGTCGGGCTCCTCATCTGGAACGTCGCATTGGACAGCCCCTCGATCACCGGCGAGACGATGGTCGCGATGTTCCTGCCGAGCATCCCGATCGCCATCGCGGCGAACGTCCCGACCGAACTCGTCGTCATCCCCGGACTGCTGATCCTCGGCTGGCGCCCGGGGGCCCGACGAACGCTCATCGTGACGGCCGCCGCGCTCTACTTCGTCCACCGGATCTGGAGCTACGTCGTCTTCGTCGGCGACCGGCTCGACTTCGCCGACCACGAACGCGCCACGACCCCGCTGACCGCCGCCGAGCGGGAGCGGTTCACCGACGGGCTGCACCTGGACGACCCGCGCTGGATCCTGAACCTGCTGCTGTTCGCGGTCTTCCTGGTGGCGGCCTATCTTCCCGCGGTCAGCGGCGTGGGTTCGTGCGGCGGGTCGGCGTCGCCGTCGTCGGGTCCTCCGGCCACGGATGCCGGGGGTAGCGCCCGCGCAGTTCGGCCCGCACCTGCGGATAACCCGTCCGCCAGAACGACGCCAGATCCCGCGTGACCGCCACCGGACGGCCGGCGGGCGAGAGCAGGTGCAGCAGCACCGCGACCCGCCCGTCGCCGATCCGGGGCGTCTGCGCCCAGCCGAACGCCTCCTGCACCTTCACCGCCAGCACCGGCGCCTGCGGATCGCTGTAGTCGACCCGGATCAGCGAACCGCTCGGCACCGGCAGCCGGTCCGGCGCGAGCGTGTCGAGGTGCTGCGCGGCGGGCCACGGCAGCATGGCGCGCAGCGCCCGAACGGTGTGTTCGGCGTCCACTGTGGACAGTTTGGTGACGCCGCTCAGGTCGGTGTGCGCGACGACGGCCGCGTCGTCGACGTCCGGCCACGGCGCGCCGACCACCGCCCGGCAGAACGCCATCCGCTGCCGCAGTCGGGTCGCGTCCGGGTTCCAGCGCGGCCCCTGCTTGGCCAGCGCCGCGCGCAGGGCCCGCTCCACGAGTTCGCGGGGCGGGTCCGTCAACTCCCACCGCCGCAGAACGATCGCACCCAACTGCTCCCGGCGCTCCGCCCCCTCCGCCGTCACGTCGTCCACTGTGGACAGCAGCGCCGCACCGGCCTCGCGCGCGGTCTCCTCGTCGATCGCGGCGGCGAGCCGGATCCGCGCGGCGGCCTGACCGGGTTGCCGGTCGGCGACGGCGATCGCCAGCCAGGGCTGCCCGCCCAACGCCGAACCCGACATCAGCGCGGCCTCCGTCCCGCCGGCCATGAGGTAGCCGCCGCCACGGGTGCGGGCAAGGCGCTCGGGATACGCCAGCCCGATGAGGAGTGCGGCGGCGAGGTCGTCCGGCAGGCGTACCACTCCGCCGGCATCGCCCGCGCGACGCGGCGCCGCGGCGGTCTCCGCCCCGCCTGCGCCCTGGCCGCTCATGTCGGCACCGGCACCGGATTCCCGGCGCGAAACCCGACCGGACCCGGCCGCAGCGGCCGCGCCGTCGAGGGCCGCGCCACCGAGCACCGCGCCGGGCCCGGCCGCGCCAACGGCGGTGGGTGCCGCGGGCGGGGCGGGGCCGGCGGGGTCGTCGATTCCGGTGGCGCCCGTCGTGGTCTCCAGGGCGCGGCGGAGGCGGTCCGCTTCGGCGCGCCAGCGGGGATCGCGGCCGTCGCGGACCTGGCGCCAGGCCGCCGCCAGGTCGTCCCCCTTGGCGACCGTGTCGTCGGCGAGGATCGCGACCACCTCGGCGGCCCGGCGGGAGCCGACCCGGGGCGCGCCGTCGAGCAGGGCCCGCGCCAGCCGCGGATGTGCACCGATACGTGACATGCGGTGGCCGCGCGGCGTCGCCCGGCCGTCCCGGTCGACCGCGCCGAGAGCCGTGAGCGTGGTGCGGGCTACCCGCATCGCGGCGTCCGGCGGCGGGTCCGGCAGGGCGAGGCCGGTGCCGTCGGGATGGCCCCAGCAGGCCAGCGCGAGCGCGAACCCGGTCAGTTCCGCGACGGCCACCTCCGGCTCGGGCTGGGCGGGGAGGCGTTCGTCGTCGTGGGCGGACCAGCAGCGGTACACCACACCCGGCGCCTCCCGGCCGGCCCGCCCGGCCCGCTGCACGGCGCTCGCCCGGGCCGCCCGCACCGTCGCGAGCGAACCCAACCCGCGCGCGTGGTCGGTGCGCGGCACCCGCGCCAGCCCCGAGTCGACCACCACCCGCACGCCCGGCACCGTCAGGCTGCTCTCCGCGACGGCCGTGGCGAGCACGACCCGCCGGTGCGATCGGATGTTCAGGGCGGCGTCCTGGTCCCCGGCGGCGAGGCGGCCGTGCAGCACGTCGACGGGCAGCTCGCCCAGGCGCCGCCGCACCGCCGCGATCTCCCCCGCGCCGGGCAGGAACACCAGCAGGTCCCCGTCCTCGTCCCGCCACGCCCGGCGCACCACGTCGGCCACGTGGTCCAGGAACGCCGGGTCGACGTGCAGCCCGTGCGGCGGCCGGACCGGGCGTCCGGGTGGGCACCACACGGTCCGCACCTCGTGCAGCACCCCGTCGGCGGCCACGATCCGCGCCTCCAGCAGCTCCGCGAAGCGGTGCGCGTCGGCCGTCGCCGAGGTCGCCAGCAGCCGCAGGTCGGGGCGCAGCGCCTGCCTCGCCTCGATGAGGAACGCGAGGGCGAGGTCGGTGTCGAGATGCCGTTCGTGGCACTCGTCCAGGACGACGGTGCCGACGCCCGCCAGCTCCGGGTCGGCGAGCAGCCGCTGCACGAGCAGGCCGGTCGTGACGACCTCGATGCGCGTGTGCGGCCCCACCCGCCGGTCGCCGCGGACGCTGTAGCCGACGGTCGCGCCGACCCGTTCGCCGCGCAGGTCCGCCATGCGCCGGGCCGCCGCGCGCGCCGCGATCCGCCGTGGTTCCGCGACGACGACCTTCCCGTCGAACGCCTTCGCGAGCGCGGGCGGCACGAGCGTCGTCTTGCCCGTCCCCGGTGGAGCCACGAGAACCGCGGTACCGGCCGCCAAGGCGTCCACCACGTCGCTGATCGGAAGCACGCCGCCCATTGTCACCCGAGGATCACTGCGGCTCGAGGATCACCACCGCCGTCTCCGTGGAACGCCGCGCCGCGTAGGCGTCGAGGTCGGCGTCGAACGCGCGCCACCGTTCCCACAGCAGGGAACGCTCGGCGGGGACGGCACGGCGGCCGCGCACGCGCCGGGACCCGCCGCGGATCTCGGCCGTCGCCTCGGGGTGGGTCTGCAGGTTGAGCCACCAGGCGGGCTCCCCCTCGCCCCAGCCGTTCATGGCCATGAGCACGAGGTTCGGGCCGTCCTCGAAGTAGGCGAGGATGACGCTGCGCGGCTGTCCGCTGCGGCGGCCGGTGGTGGTGAGGCGTAACGCGCCCCAGCGGCCCTTCTTGGGCGGCCACAGGCCGATGCGGCCGCGGGTGAGGCGGTAGAGGGCACGGTGCGTCGACCACGCGAGGCGGATGAACCAGCGCGGTGGAAGCCTTGGTGCGCGCGACATGCCGCTGACTATCGGACCCGCCGCCTGTGAACGCGCTGAGCCGGTCCCCTAAGGGGATTCGTCTCAGGGACGCCGGTGGTAGATGTTGCGGCGTGGGCGTCTCTGCGGGTCCAGGTAAGGGGGTGGGAGGAATTCGGGTAGTCCGTCATCGGCCATCCGC
>NZ_BOPF01000043.1 GCF_016863615.1 Virgisporangium aliadipatigenens
AACCAAGATGAGCCGCAGCGCACAAGCCCACGACCGCAACGCACGGGATCGTGGGGGCGTCCGGGGGCTCGGCCCCCGGAGAGAAATGACGAGAGGGCGTATGCCTGCGCTTTCCGCAGGCATACGCCCTCTGCAATCTCGGGTGGAGCCGAGGGGACTCGAACCCCTGACCCCCACACTGCCAGTGTGGTGCGCTACCAGCTGCGCCACGGCCCCATTTCGTACCCCCGCCTCAGCGTCGGGCACTCGCGCAATAGTACACACCCCACCGCCCCGCCCCACACCGGGTATCTCAGTTGAGGGACGGATCCGCCGGGAAGTGCGCCACCGCGGCCAGCAGCCCGCCCTGCCGGCGCAGCACCATCGGCCACAGGTCGTCCGGCCGCCCCGCGAACGGGTCCCCCGGCAGCGCGTCGAACACGAACCACGAGCCGGTCTCGATCTCGTTCTCGAGCTGCCCGGGCGACCAGCCGGCGTAGCCCGCGAAGACCCGGACCCCGAGCACTCCGGCCCGCAGCGCCTCCGGGTCCGTGGAGAGGTCCACCGTCCCGAGCACTCCCGAGACGCGGTTGAACCCGTCCAGCTCGGCCGTATTGGGCCGGGCGCGCGCCAGGCAGATGGCCGCCTCGGGCTGCACCGGGCCGCCCTCGAAGACAACGGCGGGGTCGTCGGCGAGGGTGCCCCACGGGCCGAGCACCTCGGCGACCGGCACCTCGGTGGCGCGGTTGAGCACGACGCCCAGCGCGCCGCCCTCCTCGTGCGCGACGAGCAGCACGACGGTGCGTTCGAAGTTGGGGTCGCGCAGCGACGGGGTGGCGACCAGCAGCCGGCCGGTCAGCGACTCGGTCGAACGCCCCTTCGACGCCCCCGGCCAGCCGGGACCGCCACCGCTGCTGAGCCCGCCGGGCCCCGAACCGCCCGAGCCCGCGCCTCCGGCGCCGCCCGCGGCGTCCGCGGGGCCTCCCTGACCTGGCTGCACGGCGCCCTACCCGGCCACGCAGAACTCGTTGCCCTCGGGATCCGCCAGAACGGTCCAGGACAGGCCCGGCATGGTTTCCTCGCCGACTACCGTGGCGCCTAGTTTCTTCAGCCGTTCGATCTCCGCCGGGCGGTCGTCACTGGTCCAGTCGATGTGCACCCGGTTCTTCGCCACCCGCGGCTCGGGAACCTTCTGCAGGCCGATCGCGATGCCCTCCCCTTCGGCCGGGCTGAGCATGACGAAGAAGGACCAGTCGCCGTCGACCTTGTAGCCGGCGGCCTCGGTCCAGAATCTGGCCAGCGCCTGCGGGTCCGCGCAGTCGATCGTGACCATCTTGGGTGTCAACGCCATGCCACGCACATTAGCCTGGCCCCCGCTCCACGGTTAGCCTCTGCGGGTGGACATCGCAGCGACTGCTGACATTGCCGTGATCGGCGGCTCGGGTCTGTACTCCTTGTTGCCCGACGCCACTGAAATTCGGGTCGATACGCCGTACGGGCCGCCGTCGGATGCCGTGACGGTGGCGACCGTCGGCGATCGGCGGGTGGCGTTCCTCCCGCGGCACGGGAAGGATCACCGGTTCCCGCCGCACCGGATCCCCTATCGGGCGAACCTGTGGGCGTTACGCGCGCTCGGCGTGCGGCAGATCCTGGCGCCGTGCGCGGTCGGCGGGCTGCTGCCTGAGCTGGGGCCGGGGTCGTTCGTGGTGCCGGATCAGCTGATCGACCGCACAAGTGGGCGGGTGCAGACGTTCTACGACAGCGGCGCGGTGCACGTGAACTTCGCCGACCCGTACTGCCCCACCGGCCGGCGCACCATCCTGGCGGCGGCCGACGGCAACGGGATCGCGGCCACCGACGGCGGCACCATGGTGGTCGTCGAGGGGCCGCGGTTCTCGACCCGGGCGGAGTCGCGGGCGTACACGGCGATGGGCGGCACGATCATCAACATGACCGGCCATCCGGAGGCCGTTCTGGCGCGGGAGCTGGCCCTGTGTTACTCGGCCGTGGCGCTGGTGACGGATCTGGACGCCGGCGTGGAGGGCGATCACGGCGTCACCATGGAGGAGGTGTTCCGCGTCTTCGGGGAGAACACCGACCGGCTGCGCGGGGTGCTCCTGGACGCGGTGAAGGCGTTGCCGGGCGAGCGTTCGTGCGGCTGCGGGGACGCGCTGGCCGGGATCGACGTGCCGGAGCTGCCTACGTCGTAGCGGGCAGGTGCACCTCGAAGCGGCAGCCGTCGTCGGTGTTGGCGACGGAGACCGTGCCGCGGTGCGCCTCGACGAGGCCTCGGACGATCGCGAGGCCGAGGCCTCCCCCGCTGTCCGCCGGGGTCCGTGCTGTCGTTCCGCGGAACGCCACGTCGAACACGCGCGGCAGGTCTGCCTCGGGTATGCCGCCGCACCCGTCGCTGACGGCCATCCAGCCGGTGGCGCCCGATCCGGTGAGCCCGCCGGAGATGACGACGGTGCCGTCGCCCGGGGTGTGCCGAACGGCGTTGCGCACCAGGTTCGCCACGACGCGGGACAGCTCCGGCTCGGAACCGAGCACCACCGGCCAGCCGCCCGGAGCGGCCACGACGCGCACTCCCCGGGCGGCGGCGATCGGTGCGGCCGAGGCGACCGCGTCGGAGACGACGTCCCCGAGCGCGACGGCGTGCGTGGTGAGGCGCAGCGCGCCGGCGTTGATCCGGGACAGTTCGAACAGGTCGTCGACGAGCCCGGCCATGCGATCGGCCTCGACGCGCAGCCGCCGGTGGTATTCGCCCACGGTGGCCTCGTCGGCGACGACGCCGTCCTCCAGTGCCTCGGCCATGGCGCGCATGCCGGCCAGCGGCGTGCGGAGGTCGTGCGACACCCACGCCACGAGTTCGCGCCGGCTCGCTTCGAGCCGGCGTTCGCGTTCCCTCGCCTCGGCGGCCCACATGGCGGCGGCGGCGAGCCGCCGGGTGGCCGGGAGCGCGACGGCGAACGACACCACCGCGGCGGCCGACACGACGACGAACAGCACCTGCAGGTCGTGCTCGGAGATGAACATCCGCATCGACGCGGCGACGATCCCGGCGAGCACCGCGAGGATCGCCACGGCGAGCAGAACGGCGATGTGCGCAGCGATCGCCGCCGCCCGCATGAGCCGCAGCAGCAACAGCCCGGGCAGCGCCACGGCGAGCGACCCGCTCAGCGCGATGACGAACGTGTAGGCGACGTCAGCCATCGGTGCCGGTCTCGTAGCGGTAGCCGACGCCCCACACGGTGACGATGCGGCGCGGCTGCGCGGGATCCGCCTCGACCTTCTCCCGCAACCGTCTCATGTGGACGGTCACAGTGGACTGGTCGCCGAACGTCCAGCCCCACACGGCATCCAGCAGCTCCGCGCGGCGGAAAGCCTTGCCGGGACGGCGCATCAGGAACGTCAACAGGTCGAACTCGCGCACCGTCAGGGCGAGCACGGCACCGCGCAACTTCGCTTCCCGCCGTCCCACGTCGACGGTGAGCGCCCCGTCGGTGAGCAGGCCGCTGTCCGGCGAAACCGTGGTGGTGCGGCGCAGCACGGACTGCACACGCAGCACCAGTTCCCGGGGAGAGAACGGCTTGGTGACGTAGTCGTCGGCACCGATCTCCAGTCCGAGCACCCGGTCGGCCTCTTCGCCGAGCGCGGTGAGCATCACGACCGGAACGTCGCTACGGGCGGCCCGCATCCGCCGGCACACCTCGAGCCCGTCGATGCCGGGCAGCATCAGGTCGAGCACGACAAGGTCCGGCCGCCCGGTCTCGAACGCCCGCAGCGCCGACACGCCGTCGCCGGCGAGGTGGACGTCGAGCCCCGCGCGTTCGAGATATCGCCGGACGACGTCGCTCACGGTCGGGTCGTCGTCGACGACCAGCACACTCTGCCCCACAGGCCGAGCGTACGGCGGTCGTCGACGACGACCCGATCACGTCAGCGAACCGTAATTACTGCCAGTCGTCGCCGCGCTGGCGACGGAGGTTGCCCTCGAGCTCGTCCCCACCGGGGCCGTCTTCCTCGACAACGACCTCGGCGTTGCGCCGGCTGTGCAGGAGCTGCCAGGCGGTGTTGTCCGACAGCCACTTGCAGCCGACCGAGCGGCCACGACGAAGGTCGTTGAGCCAGATGTCGCGCCGGCCGAGCTCGATGCGGGCCTCGTCGGCGTCGGTGTCGCGGACGAACAGCGTGTAGCAGAACCGGCCGTCCTCATCGAGGGTGGCGTTGAAGACACCCCAGCCGTCGCCGCGCAGGAACGCGGAGAACTTCGTGGTGTCGTCGTGGTTCTGGTGATGCGGGGACGCCATCGCGGGGCTCGCGAAGGCACCGGCCAGCGCGACTCCGAGAACGGCGGTTGAGACGATTCGACGTACGGACTTCATTTTTTGCTGACCTCCACAGACGAAGCTTGTGTGGAGGAACCCTTGGGGAGGGATTGCGCCACAGGGGAAATACATCCCTTGTGACACAGCAGAAGCGTAGCGGTTCTGAGATGGGCTCCGGCCCGGAACGCCGCAAACCACACGGCATCCGACTCCATAGTGGCCACCCGGTCAGACTTTGGCGGCCAACCGTCCGAGCAGGGCGTTGTCGCCTATCCGACCGGTCCGATTGAACCGCGATGCCTTCCGTGGCCGTGGAGGCGGGCAGACGATCCACGCAATCTCTCCTCCCGACGGAGCACACGATGAAATTGAAGGGTCCATATGTGACGATCGCGGCGGGCGCACTCGTCGCCGCGACCGTATTAGGTCTGAGTATTACGGCGGCCAATCGCGATGCGGAACGCGCGGCGCGCAATACCGCGGCCGCGGCCGCCGCGGAGTCACCGGCGGTACCGCCGTCGCCGAGCGCGCAGCCCAGCCCGAGCGCCCCGACCGTCCCCGACCGCCCGCCCACCACGTACGCCGGGAGCATCGCCGGGCTCGGCGCCTCGATCGCCGTCGCAGTCAACGGCCGCAGCGCCGTCGGCTACGTCTGCGACGGCAAGCGCGTCGAGGCCTGGTACCAGGGCGGCACGACCGACGGCACCGCGTTCACGCTCGCCGGAAACGCCGACGGGGCAACGCTTTCGGCCAAGCTGGGCCAGGGCGCCCTCGCCGGGACGGTGCGGATCGCCGGGCGGGACCTGACGTTCACCGCGCAGCCGGTCCAGGCGCCCAACGGGCTCTTCCGCGCGGTCGAGCAGGCCGCCGCCACCCAGGCGGCGACTGTGGTCGGCTGGATCGTCACGCCGGACGGCCAGGTCGGCATCCAGCGGCGCGGTGACGAGGTCGCCCCGGCGCCGGTGCTCGACCCGGCGAGCGGCACCGCCACGCTCGACGGCCGCGCCATCAAGGCCGTTCCCGTGACGGGGGCGCCGCTATGACGGCCAAGGCGGCGCGTCTCGCGGTCCCCGCCGCCGTCGGTGCCGCGGTCGCGCTCACCCTCGGCGTGTACGGCAAGCTGCACGGCCCGACCGGTGTCGGGGTGTCGCTGGCCGGGTTCTCCAGCGGGTTCGCGGCGAAGTCGTGGCTCGCCACCGGCGCGGTGGTGCTGGCGCTGGTGCAGCTGGCGTCGGCGCTGGTGATGTACGGCAAGGTGCCGGGGGTGCGGGCCCCGTCCTGGACCGGCGGGCTGCACCGCTGGTCCGGGCGCATCGCTTTCCTGCTGGCGACGCCGGTCGCCGTGCACTGCCTGTACGCGGCCGGTTTTCAGACCTACGACCTGCGCACCACCGTCCACTCGATCATGGGGTGCTTCTTCTTCGGGGCGTTCACCGTGAAGATGCTGATCCTGCCGCGCAAGGGCGTACCCGGTTGGGCGTTGCCGCTCGCCGGCGGGCTCGTCTTCACCGCGCTCGTGGTCCTCTGGTTCAGTTCCGCGTTCTGGTTCTTCTCCACGACGGGAGTCGCGCTGTGACGACGTTCGATCCCTGCGCCGGTCGCCGCGCGCTGCTCGCGGTGGGCGCCGCCGCCGCCCTCGGTGGCTGTTCCGTCTACGGGGGAACATCCACCGACGAGCCCCCACCGGACGGCGTGGACGCCGCCTCTCCCCCGCCGCCGTCCGGCGGGTCCCCGGCCGGCACACCACCCGCCTCGGGTGCCCCGCCCGCGGGCGGCCCGGCACCGCTGGCCCGCACCGCCGACATCCCGGTCAACGGCGGCAAGATCTTCAAGGAACAGGGCGTCGTGGTGACCCAGCCGACGGCCGGGACGTTCAAGGCGTTCTCGGCGACCTGCACCCATCAGGGCTGCACGGTGACGTCGATCCAGGGCGGCACGATCGTGTGCGGCTGCCACGGCAGCAAGTTCGCCCTGGCGGACGGCGCGGTCAAGGCCGGCCCGGCCACCAAGCCCCTACCCCCCAAGCGCCTGAACGTCACCGGCGACGCCATCACGCTCGCCTGAGGCCTACCAGCGGTCCTGCTGTGCGCGCGCCTCGTACAGCAGGACCGACGCCGACACGCTGACGTTGAGCGAGTCGGCCCGTCCGAGCATCGGCACGAACACCCGCCCGAACCCGTGCGCGTACCACGCCTTGGAGATCCCGTACCGTTCGCTCCCCACGACGAACGCCACCCGGCCCCGGTAGTCCACCTCGCGGTAGTTGCGCGCGTCGTCGGTGTCCGCGAGGTACACCGAGAACCCGTTCCGCTTGAGCCAGATGGCCGCGTCCTCGACCTCGTCGAACTCCACCGACGGCATGGTCAGGCACATTCCCTGACTCCCCTTGAAGACCTTCGGATGGGTCAGCCGGGTGCGCCGGTTCGTCATGACGAGACAGTCCGCGCCGGCGGCGTCCATGCTGCGCAGCAGGGTGCCGAGGTTCCCCGGAATCTCCACCGCGTCGGCGACCAGCACCAGCGCGCTGTCCCCGAAGCTCAGCTCGTCGCGATCCCACGCCGGCAACTGCGCGATGGAGACCATCCCGTCCGGCCGCTCCCGCTCGCAGATCCGCTCCATCGTCTTCGGCGACACCCGGTAGGCCCGATAGGCCCGCGCCGCGATCTCCGAACTCCGCTTCCGCGCCTCGTCGGAGTAGATCGCCTCCGGACACCAGAAGAAGCACTCCACCGGAGCACCCGTCTCCAGCAGCAGGTTGTGCGCCCACAGCCCCTCAGCCACGAACAGCTTGTGCCGGTTGGGCGCCGTATTGCGCTGAATGTCCAGCACCTGCTTCACCCGAGGGTGCGAGAGACCGATCTGCTGCAGGTCAAGTTGCGGTTCCACGAAGACCATCCTGCCGCCAGCGAAAACCCGGACGAACAGCGCCTACCGATGGGGTGCAGGGGCAGCGCCCCGCCGCCGGCGAAGCCCGGCCCAACGGGGGTGCGGGTGGCGAAGCCCCCGCCTCGCGCGGACGAAGTCCGCGCACAAATACCGAGGAGCCCCAGGTCCGCGCACTCCGCGGACATGAGGCTCCCAGGCGACTCGATGGAGGTGCCGGGAATCGAACCCGGGTCCTTCGCCGCTTTGTCAGGGCTTCTCCGAGCGCAGCTCACTGTGCCTCTACTCGGCCCCTCCGATCACGTGAGCGAGTCGGTGTGGCGGGCCCAGTTGCATTTAAATCTCGCCGCCCCGGCCCCGCAACGGGTCCGGATTGGCCAGCCTTCTAGCTGATGCCGGTGACCGGGCCGAAGGCACTCCCGGACCGACAGATCTCAAACTCGCTTAGACAGCGAGAGCGAGATCAGAGCGCTTGTAGTTGGCGCTTATTGGTTTCCGACCACTGATTAACGAGACAATGTCGGCTTCCTCGGCTCGCTTCCCCTGTCGCTACGAACAAAGTCGAAACCAGTCACCCCCTGGATGTTGAACCAAGACCGTACCAGTCTAGCTCGCCGGCGGCATCCCGTTAGATCCCGCCGCAGGCCTGGCCGTTGACGGTGCACGCGGTCGGCTTGCCCACCCCGTCGGCCTCGTAGGTGAACAGCGCGGTGCGTCCGGGGCCGACGAGGCGGGTGTCGGGCGACGGCGTGAAGACGAACCGGTCGCCGTCCTGCTTCATCTGCGCCCCGGCCGTCTTGCGGATGGTGAGGTTCAGGACGGGCAGGGTCAGCACGACGGTCCAGCCCTCGACGGGTTGCCCGCCGGGGTTGCTGATCGTGACGGCCCCGCGGTAGCCGCCGAGGCGCACGGTCTCGGTGCGGTAGACGGCGGTCAGGTTGGGGCCCAGGTGCGCGCCGCCGGAGGCGGTCGGCAGGACGCCGGAGGGCTCGGCCGGCTGGCCGGACGCGGACCCGCCACGGGACGCGCCGGCGCTGGCCGGGGGACGGGTGCCGCCGGGCAGTTCGGCGTAGCCGTCGTGGCCCTGCCCGTTGCCCGGGCCGATCAGCGGGCTGCCCGGCGGGTAGGAGAGGGTGGCGGCCACGACGATCAGCGAGACGAGCGCGATCACCAGGAGCAGGCCGGCGCCGACCGCGACGTGCCGCCCCCGGGCGTCGGGCCGGATGCGCTGCGCCATCCGGGTGAGGGCGCCGCCGAGCGCGTGCAGCCGTCCGTCCCGGCGGTGCCCGCGCCTTCCGTGTGCGGGGGAACGCCTGGCGAACGGCACGGTCCGTTCCAGATGCAACGGCCGGGTCACGGTGACCCGCCCGACGGCGCGCAACCGCCGCGCGAATCCGCCCCGCCGCTGGTACGGCCGGGCGTTGCGGCGGCTGCCGGAGTGGTCGGCACCCTTGGTGCGCTGGGCCAGCCGCCGCGCGAGGGCCGCTCCTACCGGGCCGCGCTTGCCGTCCTCGACGGCCAACCGGTCGAGCGCCTCCGGCAACCGCCGGCCGAGCATCTCCGTGTAGGTGCGGTGCAGCACGCGCCGCCGCAGCAGCCCCTGCATGCCGAAGAACCCGCTCTGGCGCAGCGTGACGCGGCTGCCGCCGCCGACGCGGGCGATGGAGACGCTGACGCGGGCGTCGAGTTCGGGGGCACGCCACCGCATGGCGAGCCGCCGGGGTGCGTCGACCTCCAGCACCTCGGCGTCGATGGGCTCCTCGAACCCGGGCTGCCCCTTGGCCTCGACCCGGAACGTGTGCCCGACGACCGGGCGCAGTTTGGCGGGCGCGAACCATCCGGCGAGCACGGCGGCGTCGGTGAGCGCGCGCCAGACCCGTTCGGGCGGATGCGCCACATCGACGTCGAGCCGGATTTCCGTCACGGTCCGACTATATTTCCGTCACGCAGCACACGACCGCCCACAATGTCCGGCTCCGGTGTGCGTTTCCTCGACTACTGACCGGTATTCCTACTGGCAGGGGACACCGTTGATGACACAGGAACGCGGCGTGGCGCTCGTGCGTTCCGGGCGGCTGACCGAGAGGGCGACGACGATCGTCGATCCGGCGGCGATCCGGCCGGAGAGGCGCACGCCGTCGTCGGTGCGGTCGGCGTCGACGTTCTGGTCGCCGCTGACCACCCACGCGCGGGTGACCCGGGACCCGGCCACGAACTCCACGGCGGCCCTCCAGTCGACCGCCGCCGAACCGGCGTTCTTGACGGTGACCGTGCCGAAGTGCCCGCTGTTGAACTGCTGCGTGGTCGCGTACTTCGCGGTGAGCTTCGGCGCGGCGGGGCTCGGCGAACGACTCGGCGACGGCGTCCGCGAACGGGAGGGGCTCGGCGTCGCCGACGCGCTGGGCGAGGCGGGCGCGCTCGACTCGGCCGGCTCCGTCGAGGGGCTGGACTCCTCGACGGCCGGCGGCCGCAGCGGCAGCCCGGCGTTTCGGGTGTCGCGGGAGTCGTTGTCGGTGAGCGTCAGCGCGACGAGGCTGGCGATCAGCGTGACGGCCACGCCGAGCACGATGGCGGTCCACCCGCTGATCGGCCGTGCCGCCGTATGCCGGATAACCACCGCTGGCCGAACCACCACCGCAGGGACGTTAGTTGAATCGTCCCAGTCTCGCGAGGGCTAGTCGCGACCTTTGTTGCGCCGGCCGGCAACTTTCGCGATCTCCCGGTCGGCATCGCGCTTGGCGAGGTCCTGCCGCTTGTCGTAGGTCTTCTTACCGCGGGCGAGCCCGATCTCGACCTTGGCCCAGCCGTCGGAGAAGTACAGCGCCAGCGGGATGAGCGTGACCCCACCCTCCTTGATCTTGCCGGCGAGACGGGCGATCTCCATCTTCTTGAGCAGCAGCTTGCGGGTGCGCCGCGGCTCGTGGTTGGTCCACGTGCCCTGCGTGTACTCCGGGATGTGCAGGTTGCGCAGGAACACCTCGCCGTACTGCACCTCGGCGAACGCGTCCACGAGGTTGGCCCGGCCGGCCCGCAGCGACTTCACCTCGGTGCCGGTGAGCTGCATGCCGGCCTCGTACGTATCGAGGATCGCGTAGTCGTGGTAGGCCTTGCGGTTGGACGCGACGACCTTCCGACCCTTCTCGCGGGGCATTGATCCTCCTGTGCTTGCGAAGGATCAATCCTATCCGTTCAGCACAGGCATCCCGGCAGCCATTTCTCCGGGTCGACCGGGCTGCCGCCGATGCGCACCTCGAAGTGCAGGTGCGGGCCGGTGGAGTTCCCCGTGCTACCCACCCGTCCGATCAGCTGGCCGCGCCGCACCTGCTGCCCGGCCTGGACGAGGATCGCGGACTGGTGGCCGTAGCAGGTCGCGATCCCCTTGCCCTGGTACTGGCCGTGGGCGATGCAGGTGTAGTTGCCGTAGCCGCCGCTCCAGCCGGCCTTGACCACCTGGCCGTCGGCGGCGGCGAGGATCGACTGGCCGCTGCCCGCGCCGATGTCCAGGCCGCTGTGCAGGATCCAGCTGTGGAACAGGGGATGGAACCGCATCCCGAAGCTGCTGGACTTGCGCCCGGCGACCGGCATCCCGAAGAAGCCGCCCCCCGAGGGGACGGGCACCCGCGGGTCGCCGCTCGGCCGGTTCTCCGCGTCGCGCAGCTCCTGCTCGACCCGCGCGCTCTCCGCCTTCAGCTCCTCGACCTTGGCCAGGACGGCTCCGCGCTCGGCGTTGGCCACGTCGAGGGCCGCCTGGCGCTGGTCCACGAGCTGCTGCACCCGGTCGCGGGCCCGGTTCGCCTCGTCGGCGGCGGCCTGGCTCCTGGTCAACGCGTCGCGGGCGGCGGACTCCGCCTCCTCGGCCCGCCGGTGCGCGGCGGCGGTGGCGGCCTGCTCCTGGCGCAGCACCGCGCGGGCGGCCACGAGCCCGTCGAGCACGCTCCTGCGGTGCGCGGCGACGTGGTCGAGGTAGCCCATGCGTTGGGCGAAGACCTCGGGCGACCCGGACGTGACGATCGAGTCGAGCAGGAGCATGTCGCCGCCCTTGTAGGTGGTGGCGGCCAGCTTGCCGACCTCCTCCCGGGCGCGGGCCACGCCGGCCCCGGCCTCGACGTACCTGCGGTCGGCGTCGTGCCGGACGGTGCGGGCCGCGTCGACCTGCCGGCCGGCCTCGCGGACGTTCACCTCGGCGGCGGCCACCCGGCCCTCGGCCTCGGCGACGGCGGACTGCGCCGCCGGCAGGCCCGCGACAGCGGCGGCGTAGTCGGCGGCCGCCTGCTGCGCGCGTTCGGTCGCCGCCTCCAGATGCGCCGAGGCCGCGTCGAGCTGCTTGTCGAGTCGCGCCTTGTCGTCGTTCGGATCGGCATTCGCGGGAACGGCCAGAGCCAGGCTCAGCAGCACAGCAACCAGGGAGATGAACCTTCGGTACACGCCCATTGACCCACGGTAACCATGAGTTGTCCCGATATAGGCGTGTATTACACAAAAACGCCCGACGCAGCGGTCTGATTCAAAACCGCATGCGCCGGGCGTTTTCTGGGGTTTTCTACACCCGTACGTAGAACCGGAGCGTGATCCAGCCGGTCACCGCGCTGATGAGCGACCCGATGCCCGCCAGGATCGGCAGCATCAGGAAGATCCGACTCCACGGCACCGGCGTCAACAGGCTCGCCAACGACTTCAACGAACCGTCGATGAGCAGCCACTTCGCCAGCACCAGCGTGATGAACGCCAGCAGCGAGCCGATCAGGCCGGCGAACACCGCCTCCAGCACGAACGGCGCCTGGATGAACCAGTTCGAGGCGCCCACGAGCTTCATCACCGCCACTTCGCGCCGCTTGCTGTAGGCCGCCACCTGGATCGTGTTGGCGACCAGGAGCAGTGCCGCGACGCCCTGCACGATGGCGACGACCAGCGCCAGGTTCTGCATCGAGTTGAGGATGCCGAACACCTTGCCCAGCAGCTGCCGCTGGTCGACGATCTCGTCGATGCCCGGACGGGCCCGGTACTTGTCCGACACGGCCTGGAACTGCTGCGGGTCCTTCAACTTCACCCGGAACGACTGCGGCAGCGTGTCCGCCTTGACCGACTCCACCAGGTCCGGCGCGTCGGCGTAGAGCTTGCGGAAGTTCTCGTAGGCCTGCTCGCTGCTCTCGTAGTTGACCTCGCGCACCAGCGGGTCAGCCTTGAGGTCGGACTGCAGCCCGTTGCGCTGCTCCTCGGTGACGTCCGTCCGGAGGAAGATCGACACCTCGACCTTCGTGTTGAAGAACGTCTCCATCTCGTTGACCTGCCAGTACAGCAGGACACCGGCACCGAGCATGGTCAGGGAGACGGCCATGGTAATGATCATGGCGACGGTCATGGTCACGTTTCGCCACAGACCGGTGAGAACCTCGGTCAGGACGTACTTGACGCGCATCATCGGGGAAAACAGTTCCTTCCGGGATCAGCCGTAGACGCCGCGCGGCTGGTCGCGGACGATCCGACCGCCTTCGATTTCGATGACCCGACGACGCATCTGGTTAACGATGTTGGAGTCGTGGGTGACCATGACAACCGTGGTGCCGGTGCGGTTGATCCGGTCGAGCAGGCGCATGATTTCGATCGACGTGTCCGGGTCGAGGTTACCGGTCGGCTCGTCGGCGAGCAGAATCAGCGGCCGGTTGACGAACGCCCGCGCCACCGCCACGCGCTGCTGCTCACCACCGGACAGTTCCTGCGGGTACCGGTGCTCCTTGCCGCCGAGGCCCACGAGCTCCAGGACCTCGGGAACGACCCGGCGCGCGACCGCCTTCGACTTGCCGATCACCTCGAGGGCGAAGGCCACGTTCTCGAACGCGGTGCGGTTGGGCAACAGCCGGAAGTCCTGGAAGACGCATCCGATCGAACGGCGGAACGCCGGGATGCGCCACGACCGCATGGCGGTCACGTCCTTGCTGTTGACCAGCACCTTCCCCTTCGTGGGGGTCACCTCGTGCAGCAACAGCTTGATCATCGTGGACTTGCCGGACCCGGATGGACCGATGAAGAAGACGAACTCGCCCTTCTCGATGGACACCGACACGTCGTCCAGCGACGGCCGGGACGCCTTGGGATACGTCTTCGTCACGCGCTCAAGCTGAATCACGGGGGCAGAGTCTACGCGGTGTAGCCGCTGCGCCAAGTGGTGCGTTGTGCGGTAAGTGCGTTCTGCCCGGAATGCCGGGCAGAATCATGCACGATTTACGGGGCTACGCAAGACCAATACACCAAGACGTGATGTCTACCTCACGACCCGTGCCCGAACGGGTGATCTAGTTGGTCGTCGTCAGCTGACGCTGCTTCCGCCAGCGGATCCCCGCCTCGATGAACGGGTCGATCTCGCCGTCGAGCACCGCGGCCGGATTGCCCGTTTCGTGCTCGGTCCGCAGATCCTTCACCATCTGATACGGGTGCAGTACGTAGTTGCGCATCTGATCGCCCCACGAACCGGCCACGTCGCCGCGCAGCGCGTCCATCTTCGCGGCCTCCTCGGCCCGCTTGAGCGCCAGCAGCTTCGACTTGAGCACGCCCATGGCCGTCGCCTTGTTCTGCAACTGGGAACGCTCGTTCTGGCAGGAGACGACGATGCCGGTCGGCAGGTGCGTGATCCGCACGGCCGAGTCGGTCGTGTTGACCCCCTGACCACCCGGGCCGGACGAGCGGTACACGTCCACCCGCATCTCGTCGTCGGGGATCTCGATCTCGTCGGTCTGCTCCACCACGGGAACGACCTCGATCGCGGCGAAGCTCGTCTGGCGGCGCCCCTGGTTGTCGAACGGGCTGATCCGCACGAGCCGGTGCGTCCCCGCCTCCACCGACAGCGTCCCGTAGGCGTACGGCGCGTGCACCGCGAACGTCGCCGACTTCAGCCCCGCCTCCTCGGCGTAGGACGTCTCGAAGACCTCCGTCGGGTAGCCGTGGCGCTCCGCCCAGCGCAGGTACATCCGCAGCAGCATCTCGGCGAAGTCGGCGGCGTCCACACCACCGGCGCCGGAGCGCACCGTCACGAACGCCTCACGCGAGTCGTACTCGCCGCTGAGCAGCGTGCGCACCTCGAGCTCGTCGATCGCCTTGCGCAGCACCGTCACCTCGGAGCCGACCTCGTCGAGCGAACCGCTGTCGTCCTCGGCCTCGGCCAGCTCCAGCAGCACCTTGGCGTCGTCGAGCCGGGAGCGCAGCTTCTCCACGCGGTTGATCTCGCCCTGCACGTAGGACAGCCGCGACGTCACCTGCTGCGCGATGGCCGGGTCGTCCCACAGGTCCGGCGCCGACGCCTGCTCCTCGAGCGCGGCCTTGTCCGCACGGAGACGGTCCAGATCGAGCACCACCTCGATGTTGCGCAAAGTGGCATCGAGGGACGAAAGCGCATCAGCGTGTTCGGCAGCGGTCACAGCTGCCAAGACTACGCCCTATCGCCCGGCTATTTTCCGGGCGCGTTCTTCAGCCAGGCCAACGCGGCGCGGTGGTACGCCGCCGCCAGCTCCAGCGACGCGGAACCGAAGTCGTCGCCGTTCTTCTTCGACTCCTTCGCCTGCTCCCGCGCCTCGGCCAGAGCGGCCGTGTGGTACTCCGAAGCCTCGGTGTAGGCCGCCTGAAGCTGGGCCGCCGACTGGTGCGCCCCGAACGCCACCCGCAACGCCAGCGGGCTGCGCAACACCTCACGCGACGACGGCTCCCCGAGCCACCGCACGAACGCCCGCTTACCGGCCGGCGTGATGGAGTACGGCTGACTCGAACGCGCACCGGGCTTGCCGAGCTTGACGAAACCGGCCTCGGCGAGGGCGGGCAATTCGCGGTAGACCTGGCTACGGGTCATCGACCAGTAGGGGCCCAGCCGGCGCTGTGCGGAGGACATGAGCTGACCGCCGGTCATCGGTCCCTCGTGCAGGAGCCCGAGCAACGCCGCCGCGGTGGGATTGAGTCCGGATTCGGCCATGCGTCAAAAGTGCCACCTGAACGGTCAGTAGTCCAGGTTTTCGACCAACTCCACTGTGTTCGATCCACTGTGCACTGTCGCAGGAGGACAGTCGAGAGTGGACCGGAGCCCGGCCCGCAAAGGGCTCCGGTCCAACGCTCAGGGTCGCGGACCGACCGGCACGCCCGGGAAGGTGGGCAGCGGATCGCCGATTCCGGGCTGTCCACCGTTTCCACCGCCGGAGGAACCGCCACCGTTCGAGCCGCCGCCGTTGTTTCCGCCGTTGCCGCTGTTTCCGTTGCCACCGTTGTTGTTTCCGCCGTTGTTGTTTCCGCCGGAACCGTTGTTTCCCGCGCTGCTACTGGGAACGGCGCTCGGCGGGACGGCGTTCGACGGCGTGGGAGCGGGGCTCGACGGAGCCGGCGCCGACGGGCTCGGGTCGCCCACGACGACACCCGTGGGTTTGTTCGGCTTGTCGCCACCACCGATCGCGTTGGCCGCGAAGATGCCCCCGAGAACGAGCACCAGCACGGCCGCCAGCGCACCGGTGCCGACGAGAATCCGCTGCCGCCGCTTGTTTTCCGGCCGCGTACCGGTCGGCGGCGCGCCGCCGTCCGGGCCGGGGCCGTAGTGGCCGTCGCTCCCCACGAACGACGTCGCACCGTCCGGCGCACCCGACGCCATCGCCGCCACGACCGGCTCGGCACCGTCTGTCGGACGCGCCCACGGCGACCCGGGACCACCGCCCGGCACTCCGGAAACCGGCGCCGCGTAAGCCCCCGCGGAGACGCCACCGCCCGAAACCGCCTGCGACGCACCGAACCCGGCACCCCCACCGGAAACGGGAGCACCCCCGGAGACCGGCGCACCGCCGGAAACCGGTGGCGCGTAAGGCACCGCGGACATCGGCGCGCCACCGGAGACCGGAGCGTGCGGCGGCCCGAAGACCGGCGCACCGCCGACACCCGCACCCGCCGCGGAACCCTGCGAAGGCACCGAACCCGCCGCACCGGAAACCGGCGCACCCGACACCGGCGCACCCGAAGCCTGTCCCGGCCACACCGGCCCGGCCGGCGACACTGGATCCACCCCACCGGAAGCCACACCGCCGCCGGCGTGTCCCGCGCCGTGGGAAGCCGCACCGGCCCCACCGTCACCGGCAGCACCGCCGCCCCCGGAAGCCGCACCTACAGCGCGGGCACCGGCAGCACCCAAAGCCGCGCCGCCGGCAACGCCGGAGACACCGTTGCCCGCGCCGGACCCGCCGGAAGCCGCACCGACTGCGCCCGCGCCGACGCCGGCAGCCGCAGCGACACCGCCGGCACCGACAGCGGCGCCGGAACCCGCCACGCCCGAGGGCACACGCTGCCCCGGCACGGCGACATCGCTGTCCCCGGCGGAAGCCGCCCCCAAGGCGCCCCGGGCCGCCGCGGCACCCCCGGAAACACCCCCGAGCGCCGCGGACGCCGCCGGAACGGCACCGGCCGGGGTGGCACCCACCACCACGGGCGGAGCGGAGGCCGGAGCCGGCGACACCGGCGCGGCCTGCGTGCCCGGCGTGATCCGGGTCGTGTCGGCCACCGGCACGGCGACCATGCGCGCGACCGTCGGTGTGTCCGACGTGGACAGCGGCACCCATTCGACCTTGCGAACGGGCACCGGCACGGGAGCCGTCACCTCGGCCGAACGCGGCCAGAACGTCACGGCGTCGATCGGCACGGCGTCGCCCGCCGGGAACCCGGCGAGTGCCGGCACCGCGTCGCGCAGCCGCGCGGCGAGCATGGCCGGACCGGGCCGCAGCCGCGGGTCGAGTTGCACGCAGGAGTCGATGATCGTCCAGAGCCGGTCCGGCACACCCGGCGGCGGCACGATCACGCACGCGGCGTGCCGCGCGAGAACCTCGCTGGGCGTTCCGCCGCGGTACGGGCTGCGGCCGGCGATCAACTCGTAGAGGACGAGGCCCAGGGCGTACACGTCGGCGGGGGGCTCCGGAACGGCGCCGGCCACCACCTCGGGGGCCACGTACTCCGGCGTCGCCAGGATGGCCCCGGGCGCCTCGTCCCGCCGGCGCGCCACACCGAAGTCGGCCAGCCGCACGATCCCGCCGTCGGCGGGCAGCAGCAGGTTGCCGGGCTTGACGTCGCCGTGGGTGATGCCCTTGCCGTGAATGTATTCGAGCGAGCCGGCCACCTCGGCGCCGATGCTCGCGGCCTGCGCCGGCGACAACGGCCCCCCAGACCGCAGCCGCCGGCGAAGGTCTGTTCCACCGACCAGGTCCAGCACCAGCGCCGTGGCCTCGGGGCTGGTTATCAGGTTGCGGACCCGGACGATGGCGGGGTGATCCAGACCGGCCAGGATCTCGGCCTCCGCGAGGAAGCCGGTGACCAGTTCGGAGACTGCCGCGGCCTCGGGCCTGAGCAGCTTGACGGCGACCGCTTCACCCGTGCTGGTGTCGATCGCGTGCCACACGACCCCGATCGCTCCTCTGGCGATCTCGGCCGTCAGCCGGTAGCGGCCGTCCAGCAGGGTGTTCATGTCAACGCCTCCCCCAACCATCGATCGCAAACGCTACAAAGCGCGGGCGCCATGTCGTCGGAGTATGGGCGGCAGGTGGCACGAATTGGGGACAGCCTTGCGCAGGTGCGCCCGGACGTGCTTCAGATGCGGGTCCGGAGCTGCCACAACTCCGGGTAGAACTGCAGGTCGGCGCGGGAACGCAGGTAAGAGGTGCCGCTGCTGCCGCCGGTGCCCGGCTTGGTGCCGATCTGACGTTCGACCATCAGGACGTGACGGCCGCGCCAGAGCGCCCACGCCTGGTCGTGCTCGAGGAGCGCCTCGGCGAGGTCCCACAGCGCGCTGTACCGCTCGCGGTCGGCGCTGATCAGCTTGTAGGCGGAGAAGCGCTCCTCGGCGGTGCACACCTCGAAGCCGGCCTTGTCGAGCAACGATACGAAGCCGTCCCAGAGGGTCGGCTCGGCTAAGCGGCGGCGTAACCGGGCCTCCTCCTGCGGGATGCCGCGAAAGCGCCGGGTGTAGTCGGGATCCTTGAGCCCGGAGATGAACTCGATCTCGCGGAACTGGCTGGACTGGAAGCCGGACGCGGCCCCCAGGTCGCCGCGGAACTCGGCGAAGTCCTGCGGTGCCATCGTGTCGATCACGTCGACCTGCTGGACCAGCGTGCGTTCGATGACGTGGCAGCGCTGGAGCCGGACCCGTGGCACGTACGTCTCACCGGCGAGCATGCGATCACGCGCGTCGACGAGCTCCGAGAGCATCACCTTGAACCAGAGCTCGTAGACCTGGTGGATGGTGATGAAGAGCAACTCGTCGTGGGCCACCGGGTCCGACTCGGGGACCTGGAGCGCCAGGAGGTCGGCCAGCCGGAGGTAGGAGCCGTACGTCAGCCCACCACCACCGCGTGGACGCACGGCAGAACCCGTGACGGCGGGTTCGGCGACGTCGATGATGTGATCGCGGCTCACGAGCGGTCACGGTACGCCCTGTGGGCGTAGATTCGTGTACCGTGTCCGCCCTCTCCATGTCCCGGTGGCTCGCCAGCCTCGAAGCGGACGCGTTGTCCGACATCCTGGTGCGGCGCCCCGAGAGTACCGCTCCCCCCAGCCCGAAAACCGTTGGTGACCTGGCCGGACGGCTATCTCAGCAACACCATGTGGCCCATGTCGTCACGACACTTTGCGCACCCGCTGTACAACTCCTCGAAGCGGCGCAAGTCCTCCTAGTAGGTAATGCTCACAGTGTGCCACGTCTGGATCTGTCCCAAATTCTGGGACAAATCCCAGACAGCGGCGAATTCTGTGCGGCATTGGAGGTCCTGTACCAACGCGCGCTCGCGTGGCCGGACGGACAATCCGTGGTCCTCGCGGGACCGCTGCGTCACTGGTTCGCGTTCCCGCTGGGGTTCGGGCGGCCGGCCGCGACACTGCTCTCCGCCCGCCCGGTGGACGAGTTGCGGCGCATCGCCACCAACATCGGATGCCCGCTCGCCGGTCGACCGAAGCCCGAACTGCTCGCCGCCCTCTCCGCGCACCTCGGCACGCCGGAGGTCATCGCAGGCATCATGGTCGATGTCCCGGAGGAGCTGCGGCCCACTCTGGAGCGCCTCGCGACCGTCCATCCGGTTACGGAGGGTGAGCAAGGCTACCTTCCCCCGGAACTACGCTGGGCGATAGAACACGGCATTCTCGTCAGCGACGGCTGGGCCCGCGCCGAAATGCCCCGCGAAGTGGCGTTCGCGCTGCGCGGGGAGGAGTGGCGGGCGCCGTTCGAGCCGCATCCGCCGCTGCCGCCGCTGGGCGTGCCGGCCCCGGAGACCGTGGCGCGGGAGGCCGCCGCCGCGGCCGCGGCCGCACTCGACGGGGTGGCCGCCGTGGTCGAGGCGACGCCGGTCGCACTTCTGAAGGCCGGCGGGGTCGGTGCGCGCGAGGTGGGGCGGCTGGCGCGGGTCGCCGGTTCGCCGGCCGCGGCGGGTCTTTTCCTCGAACTGGCCGGCGGCGCGGGCCTGCTCGCCGAGGACGACTCCGAGCTGGTGCCGACCCCGGAGTACGACGCGTGGGCCGCCGAGGAGCCCGCCGAGCGGCTGGCGACGTTGCTGCACGCGTGGCTGGAGCTGGCCGGGGCGCCCGGCGCCGGGGGCACGCCGCTGCGCGCCGGCTACCAGGAGCCGCTGCCGCTGCGCACGACCCTGCTCGACGTGCTCGCCGACCTCGCCGGCGCCCTGCCCCGCGACGGCGAACTGGTGCCGCGGTTGCTGCACTGGCACGCCCCTCTCGCCGTTCCCCCAGAGGATCTGGAGCGGCTCGCGGCGGGACTGTGGACGGAGGCCGCGCTGCTCGGCGTCGTGGCTCACGGGGTGTTGACCCCGCTCGGGCGCGCGCTGCGCGACGGCGGCGACGTGGCGGCGGTGGCCGGTGATCTCGTGGTCGCACCGCAGCGCGGCGCGACGTTCCAGGCGGACCTCACGGCCGTGGTCGGTGGTTCTCCCGCGGTCGAACTGCGTGAGCTGCTCGACGGGTGCGCCGTCCGGGAGGCGCGCGGCACGGCGTCGGTGTGGCGGTTCACGCCGGATTCGGTGCGCCGCAGCCTCGACTCCGGAACGGCCGCGCCCGAACTGCTCGATCGGCTGCGCGCCGTCGGCTCCGTCCCGCAGGCCCTGGAGTACCTGGTCAACGACGTCGCCCGGCGGCACGGCCGGATGCGGGTGCGCGCCGTCGGGTGCGTCCTGCGCGGCGCCGACCCGCAGCTGCTCGCGGAGGTGGCCGCCGACCGCCGCCTGGCCGGCCTCGGCCTGACCGTGCTGGCGCCCACCGTCCTCGCGAGCACCCGGCCGCCGGCCGACACCCTGGCCGCCCTGCGCGCCGCCGGATACGCCCCCGCCGCCGAGGACGCCGACGGCCGGCCGCTGATCGAACTGCCACCGCAGCGCCGCGCCGAACCGGCGTTCACGTACCGGCGGATCCGTCGCCGGCCCGTGCCGATGCGCTCCGACGAGGCCATGGCCGCGGCGGAACGCATCCTCGCGACGACGCCGCAGGCGGAGGAGCCCACGCCGCAGGCGCACCCCGAACGGGTGACGATCGCCCGCGCCGCCCCGCAACTGGCGCCGTACGACGCCGACCTCCTGACCGACGCGCTGACGAAGGGCGAGCCGGTCCACATCGTCTACATCAACGCCGACGGCCGGAGGTCCGAACGCGTGGTGGAGCCCATGGAGATCGAGGACGGGTACCTGCTCCGCGCGTGGTGCCAGCTGAGGGACGACGAACGCGTCTTCTCCCTGAACCGCATCCGCGCGGTGTCCACCCCTTAGCCCATGTGCGGGTAGCGGTGATCGGTCGGCGGGACGAACGTCTCCTTGATCGTGCGCGGGCTGACCCAGCGCAGCAGGTTGAGCACCGAGCCGGCCTTGTCGTTGGTGCCGCTGGCCCGCGCGCCACCGAACGGCTGCTGCCCGACCACCGCACCGGTCGGCTTGTCGTTGACGTAGAAGTTCCCCGCCGCGAAGCGCAGCGCGTGACTCGCCCGCTCGATCGCCTGCCGGTCGGTCGCGAAGACCGCACCGGTGAGCGCGTACGGCGCCGCCGACTCCGCCTGCGCCACCACCTCGTCGAAGCGCGCGTCCTCGAAGACGTGCACGCCGAGGATCGGGCCGAAGTACTCGGTCGTGAAAACTTCGTGCCCGGGGTCGTCGCACTCCACGACCGTCGGCCGCACGAAGAACCCGGTCGAGTCGTCCGCCGTGCCGCCGGCCGCGACACTGCACGAGGCCGAACCCTTGATCCGGTCGAGGGCCGCCGCGTGCTTGTCGAACGCCCGCCGGTCGATCACCGCCCCGCCGAAGTGCGAGAAGTCCGTGACATCGCCGTAGCTGAGCGACTCGGCCGCGGCGAGCAGTTCGTCGCGCACGCCGTCGCGCCACAGCGACGCCGGCACGTACGCCCGCGACGCCGCGGAGCACTTCTGGCCCTGGTACTCGAACGCCCCGCGCACCAGCGCCGTCACCAGCCCCGACGGCTCCGCCGACGGGTGTGCGATCACGAAGTCCTTGCCGCCCGTCTCGCCCACGAGGCGCGGGTAGGTGCGGTAGGTGTCGATGTTCTGGCCGACGGTGCGGGTCAGCAGCTTGAACGTCCCCGTCGAACCGGTGAAGTGGATGCCCGCCAGGTCCGGATCGGCGAGCGCCACCTCCGAGACGGCCAGCCCGTCACCGGTCACCATGTTGATCACACCCGGGGGCAGCCCGGCCGCCTCGAACAGCCGCATCGTGAAGTGCGCCGCGAACTGCTGCGTCGGCGACGGCTTCCACACGACCGTGTTGCCCATCAGCGCCGGCGCCATCGGCAGGTTGCCGGCGATGGCCGTGAAGTTGAACGGCGTGATCGCGTAGACGAACCCCTCCAGCGGCCGGTGGTCGAACCTGTTCCACATGCCCGGCGAGGAGAACGGCTGCTCCGCCAGCACCTGCTGCCCGAAGTGCACGTTGAACCGCAGGAAGTCGATGAACTCGCACGCCGCGTCGATCTCGGCCTGCGCCACGCTCTTGCTCTGCCCCAGGATCGTCGCCGCGTTGAGCCGGTCCCGCCACGGCCCGCTGAGCAGGTCGGCGGCCCGCAGGAACACCGCGGCCCGCTCGCTGAACGGCAGGTCCCGCCACGCGGGTGCGGCTGCCTTGGCGGCGGCCACGGCGTCCCGCGCGTCGGCGGCGGTGGCGTGGTGGGCCACACCGAGCACGTGCGCGTGATTGTGCGGCTGCACCACGTCGAACGGCTCCCCGCCGCCCGGTCGTTGCCTGCCGCCGATCGTCATGGTCAGGTCGAGGCGTTCACCCGCCAGGGTGTCGACGGCGGCTTTGAGGCTTTCCCGTTCCGGAGTACCGGGGGCGTACGCGCGGATCGGCTCGTTACGCGGCTCCGGCACGCTGAAGACGGCATCCATTGTGTGCTCCCGTCGACTGCATTGGCGAGGATTGCTCAATCCTCGCATGGTCCGGAAGCGCCCGGAGCAAGCCCGCGTACCCTGTGACGGCGGCGCACCGTGAGGAGAGCACCCGAGATGAGCAAGGCGAAGAGCCGTCGCGGACCGGCGGGGCGCACCGTTGTCCCCGGACCCGTGGCGGCCGACCCGCAGACCGAGACGGCGGCGGAGCGGGGATCGGTGACTCCGCCGAGGGCGCGCGCCGCCGAGACCGCCGAGCCGTCTTCCGCCGGGACGACAGCATCCGGGGGAACGACCGACGCGCCCGGAAGCACCGCCGACGGGCCGGCGCCCGGGGTGGCCGACGAGGCGCCGGCGTCCGGCGGGAGTGCCGGCCGGAAGGCCACGCCACCCGCGAAGAAGGCACCCGCCGGGAAGGCCGCCGCCCGCAAGCGCACACCGGCCGCGGGCAGCACGCCCGCCGCCGAAGGCACGCCGGCCAGGACCGCGCGCGCCACCAAGGCCGCGGGCACGCCCGCCGAAGGCACGCCGGCCAAGAACGCGCGCGCCACGAAGGCCGCGGGCAGGACGGGCGCCGCCAAGACTGCAGCCGCCGGCCGCAAGACCGACGCGGGCAAGACCGGCCCCGGCAAGGCGGCCGCCGCGCGCGAACGTTCCGCCGCGGAGCCGGTCGACGAGACACCGGGCCGGGACCGGCGCGGGCCCACCGTTCTCGCCGGGATCTCCGTGCTCTGGCTGGCGGCCACCCTCTGGTTCACCCACCACACGGTCGCCAGTTCGCTGACGCCCGAACTCGGGCTGGCCAACGTGGCGCTGTCGTTCCCGCTGGTGATCTCCACCTGCCTGCTCGCCGGCGCGGCGGTGGCGCTCGCCGTCACGACCTCGGGCCGGCCGCGCGGCTGGCGGGCGCGTTCGCTGATCGGCGCCGGTGTCGGGCTGGTCATCGGTGGCGTCGCCGCCGGGTTGGTGCTGCTCGGCTACGGGCGTGCGGAGGCGCTCGTCGCCCTCGCGGCGGCCATCGCGATCGCGGCCGCGGTGGGTGGCGCCCTGTCCGGCCTGCCGGCGCCGGCGGTGCTCGCGGCGGGGCTGGCCGGAACGCTGGGCTGGTTCGCGGTGACGCTGCTGGAAGGGCTGTTCGCCGGCAAGCTCCAGGAGGTCTTCGCGGCGGGGCCCTCGCCGGCGGCGCAGTTCGCGGCGGCGGGGCGCATCACGTTCGCGGTGGCGCTGGCGGGCGGCGCGCTCGCCGGGCTGACGGCGTACGCCTACCTGCGGCGGCGGGGCGGCGGCGGCGAGAAGTGGCCGGCGTACCTGGCCGCGGGGGCCACGCCGGGGCTGCTGCTGCTCGCGTCGGACGTGGCCAGCCGGATCGGCGGCGGTTCGCTGCTGCGCCTGGCCGGCGCCCAGGGAACGGCGGACGAGATCGCGCTCGAGTACGTCGGCTCCGCCCGACTGAGCACGGCGCTCGTGGTGCTCTTCGCCGGCACGATCGCCGCGATCCTCGCGGTCGGCCGCACCCTGCCCCCGAAGCGCTGAGCCCCGCCAGGGACCGCACGCGGACCCGGCAGCGGAGCGGCCGGTCACGCGCAGCGGATCGGCCCGGAGCGGTGCGCGCGGGAGCGGGCGGTCGCGCGCCCGACGGACGCGCGACATACCGCCCTTAAATCAGTTGGTCCAGCTCGGTGGGGTCGTACCAGAGGAGGTCGTGGTCCTCTGCCCCGTCGACGGTGAACTGGGCGTCCGGGTCCCCGGCCTCCGCCTCCGCGACCACCGCCGCCGCGGCTCCCACGTCGGACTCGGCCTCCTCGGCGTCGACATGGATCGCGGCGACCACGCCCAGCGCGACGGCGTCGGCCACCACCACGAGGCTCGACCCCAGCTCGCGCGGCCCCGGCCGCACCGCCGAAGGCGGCAGGTCCACCGACACCACCACGCGACGCCGCGGCGCTTCGGCGTCGGCCCGCAGCAGCCGCAGCGCCCCCTGCGCCGCCCGGGTGAACGCGACGTACTCCAGCTCCTCCTCGTCGCCCTCGGCGTACCACTCGCGCAGGTCCGGGGTGACGGCGTGCGCCTCACCCGGGGGCGACAGTTCGCCCTTGTCGCGCAGGCCCGCCAGGGCGGGAAGGGTCGCGGGCAGGTACACCCGGACGGGCTCGTCGGCCACCGTGGCTCCCGTCGGTCACGTCGTCACTGATCCGAACAGGATAGGAGGCCGCCGGCGCTCAGCATCCGCAGGACACCGCCGTGGGCGCCGTCAGCGGGTCGACGGGGTCGGCGGTGATCCCGGCCGGGGTGCGGACCGGGTAGCCCTCGCGCCGCCAGTACTCGATGCCGCCGAGCATCTCCTTGACCCGGTAGCCGAGCGTGGCGAGGGCGAGGGCCGCGCGGGTGGCGCCGTTGCAGCCGGGCCCCCAGCAGTGCGTCACGACGGGGACGCCGGGGTCGAGTTCGCGGGGTGCGCGTGCCGCGATCTCCGCCGTGGGCAGGTGGAACGCGCCGGGGATGTGCGCCTCGTCCCACGCCGCGCGGCTGCGCGAGTCGAGGAGCACGAAGCCGCCACCGGCCATTGCCGCCGAGACGTCGGAGGCATCGGTGTAGAGGGCGAGCGAGGCCGCGTAGTGGTGCGCCGCGACCGCCGGTTCAGCAAATTCCATGGGAACGACCGTAGGCCTTTGTTTTGGCCGACAGCAGACGCAATCGTCGGCACATTCTTCGGATTGCCGGGACATCAACGGTATTCTGCCGGGATGGCCGCTGATTCCCTGGACGACGTCGACTGGCGGATCATCGCCGCCCTGCAGGACGACGCCCGGGTGAGCTTCGCCGACCTGGCCCGCACCGTGAACATGTCCGCCAGCGCCGTCACCGAGCGCCTCCGCCGCCTGGAGGAACGCGGCATCGTGACCGGCTACCGCGCGGAGATCTCGCTGGAGGCCGTCGGCCTGGGCATCCTCGCGCTGGTGCGGCTGCGCTACCCGTCGGGCCGCTACGACCCGGTGCACACGCTCATCGCCCGAACGCCCGAGATCCTCGAGGCGCATCACGTGACCGGCGAGGACTGCTTCGTGCTCAAGGTGGCGGCCCGTTCGATGCGACACCTGGAGGAGGTCAGCGGGCGGATCGCCGGCCTCGGTGCGGTCACCACCAACGTGGTCTACTCCAGCCCGCTCCCCCGCCGCCCGGTCGAACGCGCCGCCGCGGATCCCCGTCACAGGCGTTCGGTGGCAAACTGAGGCAACCGGTCGATGCGAACGAGAGGAGGCGGTACGTGGAGCCACGGTTCCTGACCATGTCCGACGTCGCCGACCTGCTCAGCACCTCGCAGTCGCAGGTGTACCACATGGTGCGCAGCGGCGACCTGCCGGCGATCAAGATCGGCGGCCGCGGCCAGTGGCGCATCGAACGCGCCAAGCTCGAGGAGTACATCGAGCGCAAGTACGCGGAGACGGCCGAGTGGGTCAAGGACAACCCGCTCGTGGCCGGCCGCGAGGAGTTCGAGGACTGAGGCCCGGAGCGGCTCTCCCGCCCGGATGACACGCGTCCCGCTCTCGGATGCTTCACGGCTTATGTGAGGCATGCCGCTTCTCCTGCTCTAAGCAAACGAAAGCAAACGCAAGGTTCTTGAGGATCATTATCGATTCCCTTCACACTTTGTCGGAGGCAAACGTAGGCAAACGCAAGATCGGAGCGGGCGATGGCTCAACTGCTGGCAACCCGACCGGAGCGGATGTCGTCCCCGGACGACGGGTCCCCGCCATCGGCGACGGTGCGCCTCTACGCCCCGCCCGCCTTCGAGCCGCCCTACGACGACCCCGCCGACGGAGGGCACCGGTACGACGCGGAGCACCGCTACGACGGCGAGCCCGCCGACGGCACCTTCTCCGACGCCGGATCCGCCGACGCCGACTCTGCCGACACCGGTCTCACCGACGTGGCGCTCGCCGGCACCGGGCTCGCAGACGCGGGGCCGGACCGGGCGGACGTCGCGCGGCTGGCGTCGGCGTCCTGGGCGGGGCCCGGGTCACGGCCCGGGTCGGGGAGCATGCCGGTCGGGTGCGCCGAGGCGATCCGGACGGCGAGTGGGCGGGCCGAGGCGGGGCCGTGTCCGCGGGCCGGGATCATCGTGGCGCTCAGCCCGCACCTCCTGCGCCGGCCGGCCGCCGGAGCGGGCGAGTCCGATGGCCAGCACGACCCCGACGGCCGTCCGGAAGGCCCCGGTGGGCGCGATGTCGCTCACGGCCGGCCGGGCGACCCGGACCGCCGCCACGACGCCGAGGGCCGTCCGGAAGGCGCCGAGCGGGGTGACGACGCCGGCGACAGAGAGGGCGACCGCCGACCCGACGACCCGGAGCGCCGCGAGCGGAAGACCGGGCGCCGCGCGGGCGACCCGGACCGCCGCGACGGGCAGGTCGGGACGGGACGGCGTGCGGGAGCGGGCACCGCCGGGGGTGCGGGACACGGCGACTCGGGACCCGGGCGGGACGCCGAACCCGGGGCCGGGGCCGGGCAGGACGCCCAGCCAGGACGGGGCACGGGGATTCAGGCCGGACGGGGTGCCGAGACCGGGCGGAGTGCCGGGGGCGGGCGGGACGCCCAGCCAGGACCGGGCTCGGGGATCGAGGCCGGACGGGGTGCCGGGTCGGGGCGGGGTGCCGGGGCCGGGCGGGGTGGGCGCTCCGCTGCCGACGGCCCGGTGCGTGGGGTCCCGCGGCCGGCACCCGACGACGAGAGCGCGCGGCAGGATGCGGCCCTGCAGGCGCGCCGCCGCGCCGCGGCTCTCCGGGCGTCCCCGGCGGCCCGTGCCGCCGCCCAGCGCTTCGTCGGCGTCTGCGTGGAGGTTCTCGGCGGGCACCGGCCGATCAGTCACCTGCGCGCGGTCACCTCGACGGCCGACCTCGCCCGCGTCACCGATCAGGTGATCCGCCGGACGACGCGGGCGCACCTGGCCCGGCCGACGCCGCCGGGCACCCGCCCGCACCGGGTTCGGCTGCGCAGCCTGCACGTCTGCGAGCCCGTCGACGGGGTGGCCGAGGTGGCCGCCGTCCTGGAGTACGGCCCGCGGGTGTGGGCGATGGCCGTTCGGCTCGAACGCCACGGCGAGTCGTGGCTGTGCACCCTGGTGCAGGTGCTGTGAACACGCGAAGGCCCGCCGGCTGCACCGCCGACGGGCCTTCGAACGCGAACGGGACTACGCGGACGGCGCCCCGTGGCACCGCTTGTACTTCTTGCCGGAGCCGCAGTAGCAGGGGGCGTTCCGCGACGGGCCGGCGGTGCCGGCGGCCTGACCCGGCGCGGGCTTGCGTGCCCCGGCCGCCGTCGGGGAGGCCGGACCGGAGCGCTGCGCCTGCCCGGCCGCACGGGTCGGGGTCGGCGAGGGGCGCCGGCCGTTGGGCCGAGGGCTCGCCTTGGCCCCGTTGGCGGACCCGCCGCTGCCGAGGCCGAGCGCCGGGGCGACCTGCTCCTCGCGTTCGACGACGCCGCCGGCGCCGGCCGCACCGTCGATCGCGGGTGCCGAGTACTGCAGGGCGCGCCGCTGGCGGGCCTCCCCGAGCCCCTTGGCCTGAATCGCGACGGGTGCGTCCGACAGCTTCACGTCGGCCTGCTGCTCCTGCTCCTCGACCTGGACCTCCAGGTTGAACAGGAAGCCGACCGCCTCCTCCTTGATGCCGTCGAGCATCTGCTGGAACATGTCGAAGCCCTCGCGCTGGTACTCGACCAGCGGGTCGCGCTGGGCGTACGCGCGCAGGCCGACACCCTCCTGGAGGTAGTCCATCTCGTAGAGGTGCTCGCGCCACTTGCGGTCGATGACGGCCAGCAGCACCTGACGTTCGAGCTCGCGGATGGCCTCGGCGCCGAGGTCCTCCTCGCGCTGGTCGTACGCCTCGTGCGCGTCCTCCTTGAGGCGGGTCTCGATGAACTCCGAGTCGAGGCCCTCCTCGCCACCGGCCTCCTCGACCAGGTCCTCCACCGTGACGCCGACCGGGTACAGCTGCTTGAGGCTGGTCCAGAGCTGGTCGAGGTCCCAGTCCTCGGCACCGACGCCCTCGGCCGTGGCGCCCCGGACGTACGCCTGCACCACGTCGGTGAGCATCTCGCGGATGTCCTCGTGCAGGTCCTCGCCGTTGAGCACCTTCTTGCGCTCGGCGTAGATGACGACGCGCTGCTGGTTCATGACCTCGTCGTACTTGAGGACGTTCTTGCGGATCTCCGCGTTCTGCGCCTCGATCTGGGTCTGTGCGCTCTTGATCTGCCGGCTGACCATCTTGGACTCGATGGGCAGGTCCTCGGGGATGTTCAGGCGCTCCATGACGGCCTCGACGGCACCGGCGCGGAACCGGCGCATCAGTTCGTCCTGCAGCGACAGGTAGAACCGCGACTCGCCCGGGTCACCCTGCCGGCCGGAACGACCGCGCAGCTGGTTGTCGATCCGGCGGGACTCGTGGCGTTCGGTGCCGAGCACGTAGAGCCCACCGGCGTCGGTGACCTCCTCGGCCTCGTCCTTGCAGAGCTTCTTCCACCGGGCGAGCGACTCTTCCCAGACGTCCTCGTAGTCCTCGCTGTCCGGCTCGATGCCGCGCTGGCGCAGCTCGGCGGCGGCCATGTACTCCGCGTTGCCGCCGAGCAGGATGTCGGTACCGCGGCCGGCCATGTTGGTGGCCACGGTGACCGCGCCCTTGCGGCCGGCCTGCGCGATGATCTCGGCTTCCTTGTCGTGGAACTTGGCATTGAGCACCGAGTGCGGCACGCCACGGCGGCGCAGCATCTGGCTCAGCAGTTCGCTCTTTTCCACGCTGACCGTGCCGATGAGGACCGGCTGCCCCTCGGAGTGGCGCTCGACGATGTCGTCGACGACGGCCTGGAACTTGGCCTTCTCCGTCTTGTAGATGACATCGGCCTGGTCGATGCGGATCATCGGCTTGTTGGTCGGAATGCTGACCACGCCGACCTTGTAGACCTTGTTGAACTCGGCCGCCTCGGTCTGCGCCGTACCGGTCATGCCGCCGAGCTTCTCGTACAGGCGGAAGAAGTTCTGCAGGGTGATCGTGGCAAGAGTCTGGTTCTCCTGCTTGATCTCCACGCCCTCCTTGGCCTCGATGGCCTGGTGCATGCCCTCGTTGTAGCGCCGCCCGTGCAGCACGCGACCGGTGAACTCGTCGACGATCAGCACCTCGCCGTCGCGCACGATGTAGTCGCGGTCGAGCTTGTACAGCTCCTTGGCCTTGAGCGCGTTGTTGAGGTAGCCGACGAGCGGGGTGTTGACCGACTCGTAGAGGTTGTCGATGCCGAGCTGGTCCTCGACCCGGGACACGCCGCGCTCGGTGATCGAGACGGTGCGCTTGGACTCGTCGACCTCGTAGTCGTTCTCGCCGTCCTTGCCGGGCTGGAGGCGGCGCACCACGCGGGCGAACTCGCCGTACCAGCGCGCCGACTGCTCGGCCGGGCCGGAGATGATGAGCGGCGTACGCGCCTCGTCGATCAGGATCGAGTCGACCTCGTCGACGATCGCGAAGTTGTGGCCGCGCTGGACCAGTTCTTCCTTCGACCAGGCCATGTTGTCGCGCAGGTAGTCGAAGCCGAACTCGTTGTTGGTGCCGTACGTGATGTCGCACTCGTACGCGGCGCGGTGTGCCGCGGGCGGCTCGTTCGGCAGGATGGTGCCGACGGTCAGGCCGAGGAACCGGTGGATGCGTCCCATCCACTCGGCGTCACGCTGGGCCAGGTAGTCGTTGGTCGTGACGACGTGGACGCCCTTGCCCGAGAGGGCGTTGAGATAGGCGGCCAGCACGATGGTGAGCGTCTTGCCCTCACCGGTCTTCATCTCGGAGATGTTGCCCCAGTGAAGGGCGGCCCCGCCCATCAGCTGCACGTCGTAGTGCCGCTGCCCGATCACTCGGCGGGCGGCCTCACGCGCGGTGGCGAACGCCTCCGGGAGCAGGTCGTCGAGGGTCTCGCCCTCTTCGAGGCGCTCTTTGTACTGCGCGGTGAGCCCGGCCAACTCCTCGTCGGTGAGCTCGGTGTAGTTGTCCTCAATGGCGTTCACTGCGTCAGCTACGGCCTTGAGCCGCTTGAGCAGTCGTCCTTCGCCGGCACGAAGGATTCTCTCGAAAATCGACACGGGTCAGCGCTCCCTCAACGTCCTGCGGGACCCATCGTAGGCGCACCCATGGGCGCTCTGCCCACAGCGCCTGACCAAACCGACAAAACACGCACTGACCCTGAATGTTGCCGCGCCGGCCCGGTCGGGCAGGATTCGACGCCATGGAGCCGACACCGCCGCCCACGGGCCCACGGGCCGCACCCGGCGGAGCCGCGGGGACGCCGACCCAGCTGGCACTGGCCGCCGAGTCGATCGAGGGCGCCGGGGTCCGCGTGCGGCGTTACCGCGAGGAGGACGTCGAAGACGTCCGGGTCGGCTGTGACGATCCACTTACTCAGCGTTTCCTTCCGCTGCTGCCGAGCCCGTACACGTACGAGGAAGCGGCCTGGTGGATCGCCGAGGGGTCGGTCACGTCGTTCATGTCCGGCGGCGGCAACTTCGCCATCGCCGACCCCGGCAGCGACCGGCTCCTGGGCGGCATCGGAATCACCCACCAGCGTGAGGGCAGCGGCGAGATCGGCTACTGGGTGGCGCCCTGGGGCCGGGGCCGCGGCGTGGCGACCGCCGCCACCATCGCGCTCACCGGGTACGCGTTCCTGGCCGGCTACGGGCGGCTGCAGCTGCGCACCGAGTACGAGAACCTCGCCAGCCAGCGGGTGGCGCTCGGGGCCGGCTACCGCCGCGAGGGCGTGCAGCGTTCCTCGGCGATCGGGCGGGACGGGGCGCGCCACGACCTGGTGGTGTGGGCCCGCACGCCGGGCGACCCGCCGGGGCCCACCCCGCGCCTGCTGCCCGACCTGCCCGGCGGCACCCTCTCGGACGGCGTCGTCGCGCTGCGCCCGTTGGGACGCGCGGACGCCCCGCACATCCACGCGCTGTACACCGAGCCGGACGTCGCCGCCACCGCCGTCGGCGAACCGCCGCGCTCGATGGTCGACACCGCCCGGTTCTGCGCACGGGCCGGGTCGACGTGGCTCGCCGGCACCTCGGCGCACTTCGCCGTCCGGGAACTCACCACCGGCGAACTCGTCGGCGACGCGGTGCTCTTCGACGTCGCCCCGCTCACCCGCACCGCCATGGTGGGCTACTCGATGCGCGGCCCCTGGCGACGGCGCGGCTACGCGGGGCGCGCGGTGCGGCTGCTGTCCCGGTGGGCGCTGCGCGACGCCGGCCTCGCGCGGCTCACGGCCGGCACGGCGCCGGACAACGTCGCCTCGCAGCGCGTGCTCGAAAAGGTCGGCTTCGTACGCGAGGGATACCAGCGCGGCCACCTTCCCACGCTGAACGGTGGCCGCGCCGACGTCGTCTCCTACGGGCTGCTGCCCGCGGACCTCAAAGCGTCTGGTTGATGCTCAGAACGCCGTAGTCGTACGCCTTGCGGCGGTACACCACGCTCGGCCGACCCGATTCCTTGTCGTTGAACAGGTAGAAGTCGTGGCCCAGCAGTTCCATGTGGAACAGGGCGTCCTCGACCGTCATCGGCTCGCCCGGGTGCTCCTTCTCCCGGACGATGCGCCACGGCTGGTCGTTGTCCTGCGCGTCCCACGAGTCGCTCTCGGCTTCCGGGTTGTCCGGCCACGCCTGCGTCGTCATGGGTGCCTGCACCTGCGCGAGTCCTGCCGTCGCCGCCGCCACGGACATCGGCGCGTGCCGGCCGCGATGGATCCGCCGGCGGTCGGCGGCCCTGCGCAGTCTCGCGTCGAGCTTGTTGATGGCGGCGTCCAGGGCGCTGTAGAAGTCGGCGGCGCACGCCTCGGCGCGGATCACCGGTCCACGGGACACGCAGGTGATCTCGACGCGTTGGCATTTGTCGGCCTGGCGCGGGTTCTTCTCGTGGAAAAGCTCCACGTCCACCCGGATGAGCTTCTGATCGTACCGTTCGACCTTCTGCAGCTTCTCGGCGACGAGAGTGCGGTAGTGGTCGGGCACTTCGACGTTGCGGCCCTTGACGACGATGTCCACTAAAGGACCTCCCCCAAGCGGTTCGATGTACAGGTTGGACCCGGTTTGCTACCCCGATCGCCCTGCCGCCACTCGTGATCCGCACGGCGGTCGACCGGGAAATTCGGTGTTCCGCCTCCCTTCGCGGTGGGAGCCTTTCGAACTTCGACGCTAACCCGAGTACATCCCGTAGTCACCCCTCGTTCCGCGAACTGGTGGGTAATCCCAGGAAAGAGGCACCCGGAGGATTCCCCCAGTCGGACTGTCCGAGCTCAAAACGCTACGGATCGCGACGGAGTGTGGCAGCGGCGACGACTGCGGCGTGTCGGACGCTGATGCCGTTCCCCCGCAACAGATCGGCGACGGCGGAGAGGGTGGCGCCGGTCGTGACGATGTCGTCGACGAGCACCACGGCCGCCCCGGCGGACAGCGCGTCGCGGACGGCCGGGAGGCGCCCGGGGCGCACCGCGAACGCCGCGCCCGCGGTCCGGTGCCGCTCCTCGACGGACAGGTGGGTCGAGTCGGCGCGCGGCAACGCCCGCAACGGCTGCCCCACCGCGGCCTCGACACCGCGCGCCCGCAGTGCCCGGGCCGCGTGCCGGGCCAGGAGCGCCATGTGGTCGCCGTAGCGCTGCCGCGCGGCCGCCGACGTCGCGGGCACCGGGACCAGCAGGACCGGACCGGGGCCGACCGCCGTGGCCAGGCGCGACCCGAGCATCCCGGCCAGCCCGTGCCGGCCCCTTTCCTTGAACGCCAACAGCGCCCCACGCAGCGGCCCCGCGTACGGACCCGACGCCACCACCGGCGGCAGCCCCGGCGGACACGGCCGCGGCACGGCCCGGGCCGGGGCCCACGCCGCCACGGCGGCCGCGCACGGGTCGCACCACGCCTCGGCCGGCCGTTCGCAGCCCGCGCACGACACCGGCAGCACCAGGTCGGCCAGCGCCGCCAGGAGCGCACCCACCGGTCAGTCCGCCGCGAGATCGACGTAGAACGCCCCGCGCACGGGCATCGTCGTCGGTGCCGGACTCGCGCCCGGGGTCGGGTTCGCCGACGGGGAGAGCGTCACCGTGATCGGCGCCAGCGACTCGGTGTACACCCGGTACGACTGCACATTGCCGCCGGTGCCGCCCTCGACCACCATCGTGCCGGCCCCGCCGGTCGGCCGGGGCACCACCGCCACCGCCGTCACCGGGAACAGGCCGAAGTCCGGCTTCGTCACCTTGTTGCGCTCCGAGTTGTCGATCGTCACCTCGGTCAGCGAACCGGCGGCCGCGACCACGAGCTGGTGCTCCAGCACCCAGGCGACGCCGCGCAGGTCGGTCACGTCGCCGACGTCGAGCGTGCGCCGGTCGGTGAGGCTCACCGGGCTGGACTCCGGGTTGACCGTGGCGACGACGACGCGCTCCGGGCCGTTCGGGTCGACGACGATCATCGCCACGCGCCGGCCGTCGGGAGCCACGGAGATCGCCTTGATCGTGCGGCCGAGCAGGTCGACCGTCCGGGCCGCGCTGTTGTTGACGTCGGAGGTGACGTCGAAGAGCCGCCCCTGCGCGGGAACGAGGAAGCGGCCGTTGGAGCCGGGCAGGTACACCGGCCGCCCCATCGACGTCACGTCGGCCGGGAACTCCGCGCGGAAGGCGTTCGGGGTGCCGGCGGCGCCGACGCCCTCCGGCCCCTCGCGCACGAACCACAGCTCCTGCCGGTTGGACGCCACCTGACGCACCAGCGCGGCGGTGCGGCGTTCCACGTTGACGGCGGCGGCCACGACGTTGCTGTTGTGCTCGTCGTTCAGGACGGGCATCGGCCGGTCGCCGGACGCCGTGCGGGTCACCTTGCCGTTGACCATGCCGAAGATGCCGAACTTCGCCTGGTTGTCGGCCTCCTGGAAGCGGTACGTCGGGTTGTAGGCCAGATAGCCGGAGCCGTCCTCGACGTGTCGCGTGCGCGAGTCGATCTGGATCTCGACCGCCTCCTGGGTCGGCGACAACGACCAGCGCAGCTGCCGGGCGAGGCGCTCGAGCTTCTCCTGTTCCAGCGGGGTGGGTGCGCTCAGGTTGACCGTGATGCGGGAGTTCTCCACGACGGGGTTGCTGGTGATGGTGAGGCTGTCCGGCAGCCGGGCCACCACGTCGTCGATCATCTTCGAGGGGCCGTCGATGAGGCGTTCGACCACGGCGCGGGCGCGCTTCTGCGAGTTGACCTGGCCGTTGAGGTAGCGGCGGTCGGGCACCAGGTAGCGGCCGTTGCTGTCCCAGAAGTACACCGAGCGCGCCTCGTAGAACTCGTTCAGCGCGGTCGTCGACAGGACCAGCGCTCCCGGCGGGGCGTTGCGCAGCCGCAGTTCGCCGCCGGCGGCGGGCCGTTCCACCTGGAACTTGAGGGTCTGCGGGACGGGGCTCGGGGAGCCCTCCGCCAGGGCCTCGATCGCGCCCCACTCGTTGAGCAGGCCGACCGCCCGCACGTCGACGTCGACCTCGTCGGCGCTGACGACCCGCTTCTGCGTCACGTCGATGACGACCACCTGCCCGACGGTCGGCTTCCACTCCTGCGCGGCCGCCGGCGTGAGGAAGTCCTTCGCGTACCGGACCGCGGTGTCGAAGCGCTGGTCGCGCAGCGTCGGGTCGACGTCGCCGGCCGCGGCCGCCTTGAAGAAGCGGTCCACCAGCTCACCCGCGTCGGGGATGCCGATCGCGGAGGGCAGTTCGGGGTTGTTGCTGCCGGGGCGCGGGTCGTTGACGCCGGGCGCGGTGCCGGCGGTGCGCGGTTCGCTCTTGCCGGGGACGCCGCAGCCCGCGAGGCCGACGGCGGCGGCCAGCACGAGACCGACCAGGCGCCTCCTCGCGGTGCCACCGGTTCGCGACAGCGGTCCTCGCAAGCTGCTCACGGGGCCACCTCCGTCCGTGCCGCACCGTCGATCGGGATCGCCACATCCTCGGGAACGAGCGGAAGCGGCGCCGACACCAACCGGTCGCCGGACCGCATCGGCAGCGTCAGCCGGAACTGCGCGCCCTCCCCCGGTGCGCCCCAGGCCTCCAGCCAGCCGCCGTGCAGCCGGGCGTCCTCCACGCTGATCGACAGCCCCAGGCCGGTGCCGCCGGTCTGCCGGGCACGGGACGGGTCGGCCCGCCAGAAGCGGTTGAACACGAGCTTCTCCTCGCCCGGCTTCAGGCCGATCCCGTGGTCGCGCACGGTCACCGCCACGGCCGACTCGTCGGCCCGCACGGTCACCCGCACGGGTGCGCCCTCGCCGTGCTCGACGGCGTTCCCGACGAGGTTGCGCAGGATGCGCTCGACCCGGCGGGGGTCGACCTCGACGATCACCGGGATGTCGGGAACGTCGACCTCCAGCGGGCTGCCGCAGCGTTCGGCCAACGACTCCAGGCGGTCGGTGACCCGTCCGACGACGGCGACCAGGTCGGTCGGCTCGGCGTCCAGCACGGCGAACCCGGCGTCGAACCGGGAGATCTCCAGCAGGTCGGTCAGCAGGCTCTCGAAGCGGTCCAGCTCGCCCTGCAGGATCTCGGCGCTGCGCGCGGTCGCCGGCTCGAACTCGTCCCGCGAACTGAAGATCAGGTCGGCCGCCATCCGGACGGTGGTCAACGGGGTGCGCAGCTCGTGCGACACGTCGGAGGTGAAGCGGCGCTGCAGCCGGGACATCTCCTCCAGCCGGATGATCTGCCGTTGGAGGTTGGCGGCCATCTGGTTGAACGACGCCGCCAACCGCGCCAGGTCGTCCTCGCCGCGCACCTCCATCCGCTGGTCGAGCAGGCCGGCGGAGAGCCGCTGCGCGGTGCGCGCCGCAAGCCGGACCGGCCGCACCACCATGCGGGTGACCAGCGCCGCGAGCACCGCGAGCAGCAGCACCAGCGTGAACCCGGTGACCGTCACCGTGTACGTGACCCGGTCGGCCGTGACGACCTCGGCGTCCAGCGGGAACAGGTAGTAGAGCCCCAGCGTGCCGGCCGGTATGGAGATGCGCGTGGCGTACACCAGGAACGGCCGCATGCCGTCGCCGTCGGGATCGGCGGTCACGTACTGGAACATGATGTCGCCGGCCTGCACGCCGGCGCGGAGGCGTTCCAGCTCGGCTGACTTGATCACGTCGAGCGTGCCCGACCGGTCCGGCGCGGCGTCCTCGGTGACCTGGAGCTGGCCGTGCGGCACGATCGCGACCTCGGCGCGGCTGCTGCCGCTCTGCTCACTGGCCAGCCGGGTCAGCACCTCGCCCACGTACTTGCGCAGGGCCGGGTCGTTGGGATCGCCCACCTGCAGCTGCTGGATCGCGTACTCGGCCGCGGCGGTCACGTCCCGGTGGGCGTCCTTCTGCTTGTCGCCGAGCAGCCCGTCCGTGATCGACACCGACACCAGCACGCCGAACGACCCCACCAGCAGCCCCGACAACGCGAGCGTGATCGACACGACGCGCAGCTGGAGATTGCGCCGCCAGGCCCGGCGCAGCAGCAGCCACACCCGGTACAGGGAGCGCACCGGCCCTCGCAGCAACGCCTGCCACCACCGCGAACGCCGCACCGCCGCCCACACTCCCGTGCGGCGCAGCGGTGCGAGCACCGGGTCGATCCGCAGCACTCAGCCGGTCCCGGCCTTGTAGCCGACCCCGCGGACGGTCAGGATGATCTCCGGCCGCTCGGGATCCGGCTCGATCTTGGCACGCAGCCGCTGCACGTGGACGTTGACCAGCCGGGTGTCCGCCGCGTGCCGGTAGCCCCAGACCTGCTCCAGCAGCACCTCGCGGGTGAACACCTGCCGCGGCTTGCGGGCCAGCGCCACCAGCAGGTCGAACTCCAGCGGCGTGAGCTTGACCTCCTCGCCGTTGCGGGCGACGGTGTGCGCCGGCACGTCGATGGTGATCTGGTTGCCGGGTGGCCCGATGGCCAGCAGCTCCGGCGCCACGTCCTCGCCGCGGCGCAGCCGGGCCCGCATGCGCGCCACCAGCTCCTTCGGCTTGAACGGCTTCACCACGTAGTCGTCGGCGCCGGACTCCAGGCCCAGCACGACGTCGACGGTGTCGCTCTTCGCGGTCAGCATCACGATCGGCACGCCCGACTCCGCGCGCACCGCCCGGCACACGTCGATGCCGCTCATGCCGGGAAGCATCAGGTCGAGCAGGACGATGTCGGGTCGCGCATCGCGGAACGCGGCAAGCGCACGCTCACCGTCAGCTACGAACGAGGGGAGGAACCCCTCACTGCGCAGCACGATGCCGAGCATCTCGGCGAGCGCGGGGTCGTCGTCCACCACCAGTACACGGGCCCTCATGCGACCCAATATTGGCACCTGCGCCGAACGGCGGCGTGCCCACCCTTGCCACCAGTGGATATCCGGGCCGAACGGGCATACCCGGGGACGCCCGAACGGGCCGCCGGAACGCATGATCAACGGCAAGGGCCACGGCGGTTGGTGCCCACATGGAAGGATTCAGCAGGAGGCGTGCCCGTCCGGCGTGCCGCACCCGATTCGAGGAGGCCGCGTGCAGGCCGGCACGGTGCCACTGCGTCCACTCACCGTCGGTGAGCTGCTCGACGCGGCGGTCGCGCTGTTCCGGACCAACGCCCGGCCGCTGCTCCTGGTCGCGGTGCTGCTGGCGGCGGCCGAGCAGGCGCTGCTGTACCCGCTGCGGATAGACACGGCCAAGCCGCCGTACATGGTTCCGTACGACGACGCGCTCGACTGGTACTGGGTGATGATCGGTGTCGGGTTCGCGACCGAGGCGCTGATCATCACGCTGCTCGGCGGGCTCACCGCGCGGGCGGCCGGCTCCGCCCTGCTCGGCGAGCGGCTCCCGCCCCGGGCGCTGTTCGCCCCGCGGGGCAGCCGCCTCGGCTGGGTGCTCGCGGTCGCGGTGTTCTTCGGGCTGACCGCCGGCGTGGCGGCACTGGCCTGCTTCGCGCCCTGGTTCGTGGTGTACGCGCTGATCGGGTTCGCCGCGCCGGCTCTGGTGATCGACCGGGTCAACCCGTTCCGGGCGGTGGGGCGATCGGTGGCGATGTCGGTGCGGGTGGGACTGCGCGGCGCCGGCGTGCGGCTGCTGGCGTACTTCGGCTGGGCGACCGTCCGGCTCGCGCTGGGCTTCGGCACAATCGGGCCGCTGGAGCTGCTCACCGGCTCCGCGCTGGACAACGCCACGGTGTGGCTGGTCGCCGGGTTCGCCTGGACGGTGGTCAACGCCGTCGTCTACCCGATCCTGGCAAGCCTCGACGCGGTGCTGCACCTGGAGACGCGGATGCGCACCGAGGGGCTCGACATCGCGATCGGCCGGGCCCGCGCCACCGGGCGGCCGCCCGCCGCCGAGCTGGTCGTGACCTGATGTACCGCTGGTGGAACGGCCTCGTCGACCGCGTCTCGCAGACGGTGACGCTGCCCCTGCTGCTGCTCCTGCTCTTCGGTGCGGCCAGCGTCATCGCCCTGCTCTGGTACTTCTTCCCGCGCTGGGTGCCGCGCCGGCTGCCCGGGATGCCGCGCTGGCGGTGGCGGTCGTGGCGCTGGCCCCGGTTCACCTGGCCGGCGCTGCGGTGGCCGAAGTGGCGGTGGCCGCGGTTCACGTTCACGTGGCCGTGGCGCCGTCGGAAGAAGACCGTCCCGGCGAAGGAGGAGACCGTCGAGACGCTGGAGCCGGGGAGCGAGGAGGTGCCGGAGGTGCCGGTCGCCGACTTCGTCAGCCTCGCCGACCGGCTCGCCGCCGAGGGCCGCTTCGCCGAGGCCGTCCGCGAGCGGCTGCGCGGCATGGTCCGCGAGCTGATCGAGCTGCGCGTGCTCGAGCACAGCCCGGGCCTCACGGTCACCGAGCTGGCCGCCGTGGCCGTCGCCCGCCGGCCCCAGGTCGCCGCGCCCCTCACCGAGGCGGGCATGATCTTTTCCGACATCTGGTACGGGGAACGTCCGGCCGGCGCCGAGCACGACGCCAGGATGAAGGAGCTCGCGGGAACGCTGTCGGCGGCGCTGCGCACCCCCGTAGGAGCGGCGGCTCGATGACGGCGACGTTGCGACCCGCGACCGAGGCTCCGCCGCCCGCCGAGGCGAAGAAGCCGCGCAGCTACCGCTGGCTGCGCCTCGTCGTGCCGTACCTGGTGGTGCTGGCCCTCCTCGGCATCAGCGGCCTCGCGTACAGCCTCGACTCGCCCGACCCCGAGGACGCGACGTTCCTCTCGCCGCTGCGCAACGACGACGTCGGCGCCAGCAAACTGGCCGGCCGGCTGCGCGAACGCGGCATCACCGTCGAACGGGTCACCGACGCGGGCGCCGCCCTGACCTCCGCGCACCGCGGCGACGCCACGCTGTTCGTGCCGGCGCCGGAGTTCGTGCACTCGTACCACCTGCGCATGCTCAAGCTGATGCCCTCCACGACGAACGTGGTGCTGGTGCGCCCCGACGCCCGCACGCTCGACCGGGGCTACCTGCCGGTGGGCGTCGAGGAGGAGCACTGGGCGACCCGGGTGGGGCAGCCGGGCTGCGACGACCCGGCGGCCCGCACCGCCGGGCGCGCGGCGGCCGACCGGATCAGGTACCTGACCGACATCGATCTGGCGCTGGTCAGCTGCTACGCCGGTGGGCTGGTGCGCACGCGGCACGTCGCGACGACGGTCACGGCGATCGGGGCCGCCGAGCCGTTCCGCAACGACCGGATCGACGAGTACGGCAACGCGGCCCTCGCGGTCGGCCTGCTCTCCGGTGCGCGCCGCGTCATCTGGCTCGACGTGCACAAGGCCCAGCCCGGCCCGCGGTTCCTCGAGGGCACCGACCTCGACCCCAGCCCGGCCCCGGCCGACCTCGGCAGGGTGGGCTCGCCCGACCCGGACTTCCCCGTTCCGGACGACGAGGGCACGGAAGGCGGTAACCCCCAGCCGGGTGTGCGGCGCGGCGGCGGTGGCGGCAACAGCGGCCAGTCGACCGCCGACCTGTTCCCGGCGTCGGCGTGGAGCGTGCTGGCGCTGGCGCTGCTGGCGTTCGTGCTCGCGGCGCTCGCGGCGGGCCGCCGGATCGGGGCACCGGTGCACGAACCGCTGCCGGTGCTGGTCCCGTCGACGGAGACGGTCACCGGCCGCGGCCGGCTCTACGAACGTTCGCGCGACCGGACGGCCGCCGCGGCGGTGCTGAGCCAGGCCGCCCGGACCCGGCTCGCGCACCTGCTGGACCAGCCGCCGGAGGTCGACCGGGCCACGCTCGTCGCGGCCGTGGCGGCGCAGGCCGGCGCCCCGAAGGAGACCGTCGCCGAGCTGCTCTACGGCGAGCGGTGGCTGGATGACGACGACGCCCTGGTGGCGTTCGCCGCCGCACTCGACTCGCTGATCGACGCTGTGATTGCCGTACCGGCCGATAAGGAGAACCCATGACCGAGGTATCCGCTCCCCCCGCGGCGCCGGATGCCGCGGCCCGCGCCGCGCTGGGCCGGCTGCGCACCGAGGTCGGCAAGGCCGTCATCGGCCAGGACGCGGTGGTGACCGGGCTGGTGATCGCGCTGCTGTGCCGGGGGCACGTGCTGCTGGAGGGCGTTCCGGGCGTGGCCAAGACGCTGCTCGTGCGCACTCTCGCGGCGTCGCTCGACCTGGACATGAAGCGGCTGCAGTTCACGCCGGACCTGATGCCGGGTGACGTCACCGGCTCGCTGATCTTCGACGCGCGCACGGCGGCGTTCGAGTTCCGGGAGGGGCCGGTCTTCACCAACCTGCTGCTCGCCGACGAGATCAACCGCACGCCGCCGAAGACGCAGGCGTCGCTGCTGGAGGTGATGGAGGAACGGCAGGTCTCGGTCGAGGGCGAGCCACGGCGGCTGCCGGAGCCGTTCGTCACGATCGCCACGCAGAACCCGGTCGAGTACGAGGGCACGTATCCGCTGCCGGAGGCGCAGCTCGACCGGTTCCTGCTGAAGATCAACGTGCCGCTGCCCTCCCGCGACGAGGAACTGGGCGTGCTGCGGGCGCACCACGGCGGCTTCGACCCGCGCGACCTGAAGGCGGCCGGCGTCACCCCGGTGGCGGGTGCCGCCGATCTCGCCGCCGGGCGGGCCGCGGCCCAGCGCGTGGCGGTCGCCGACCCGGTGCTCACCTACGTGGTCGACCTGTGCCGCGCGACCCGCGTCTCCCCGTCGCTGGAGCTGGGTGCCTCGCCGCGTGGCGCCACGGCGCTGCTGGCCGCCGCGAAGGCGTGGGCCTGGTTGACCGGCCGCGACTACGTGACGCCGGACGACGTGAAGGCGCTGGCCCGGCCCACGCTGCGGCACCGCGTGCGGCTGCGGCCCGAGGCGGAGCTGGAGGGTGTCACCACCGACGCCGTGCTCGACGCGGTGCTCGCCACCGTCCCGACGCCCCGATGACCATGGCCGTCCTTTCGAGCGCGGGCAACGCGGAGCCGTGCACTGAGCGGGAAACATGATCACCGGCAGGGCGGCCGTTCTGGTCGCCGTCGGGGCGGTCGTCGTCGGCCTGGCCGGGCTCTTCGGCGACCCGACCGGCAGCGGGCCGTGGATCGCCGCCGGGGTGATCGTGGCGCTGGTGGCGCTGCTGTGCCTGGCCGACCTGGCCGTCGCCGCGCCGCTCAACGCGATCCGGCTTTCCCGCACCGGCGAGAAGGCCATCTGGTTGGGCGAGAGCACCAGCGTGGACCTCATCGTGCACAACGACTCGCCGCGGTTCCTGCGGGCCCGGGTGCGCGACGCCTGGGTGCCGTCGGCCGGGGCGACGCCGTTCGACCACGAGGCCGGGGTCGAACCGGGTGACCGGCTGACGCTCACGACCCGACTCACGCCCACGCGGCGCGGCGACCGGCCGGCCGTGCGCGTCACGGTGCGTTCGTACGGGCCCCTGGGGTTCGCGTACCGGCAGGCCCGGGCCGGGTTCTACCGGCAGCGCACCCCGGCGTTCACGCTGCGGGTGTACCCGCGCTTCGAGTCGCGGCGGCTGCTGCCGGAGAAGCTGTCCCGGCTGCGCGTGCTGGACGGCTCCGTCGTCACCCGGGGGCGGGGGCAGGGCACGGAGTTCGACAACCTGCGCGAGTACGTGATCGGCGACGACGTGCGCTCGATCGACTGGCGGGCCAGCGCACGCCGTTCCGACGTGGTGGTCCGCACGTGGCGCCCGGAACGCGACCGCCGGGTCCTGTGCGTTCTCGACACGGGAAGGACCTCGGCGGCCCGCATCGGCGACGAACCACGGCTGGACGCGGCGATCGACGCGGCCCTGCTGCTGGCGATGCTGGCCGCACGGGCCGGCGACCGGGTGGACCTGCTCGCGGTCGACACGGCGGTGCGCGCGTCGGTGGCCAACCCGGGCAAGCGCACGCTGCTGTGGCAGCTGGTGTCGGCGATGGCGCCGCTGCAGCCGGCGCTGGTGGAGACCGACTTCGGGCTGGTCGCCGGTGAGGTGCTGCGGCGCGAGCGCAAGCGCGCCCTGGTGGTGCTCTTCACCGCGCTCGAACCGGGTGCGCTCGCCGAGGGCCTCCTGCCGGTGCTCCCGCGCCTGGCCACCCGGCACAAGGTGGTGGTGGCCGCGGTGCACGACCCGGCGTTGCAGGCGCTCGCGTCCGCCAAGCCGCACACGGCCGCCGACGTCTACACCGCCGCAGCGGCACACCGCGCGCTGGCCGAACGCGACCGCGTGCGCACGGCCCTGGTCCGCTACGGCGTCGAGGTGGTCGACGCGCCGGTGGAACTGTTCGCCTCGAAGGTGGCCGACCAGTATCTGGCCCTGAAGGCGATCGGCCGCCTCTAGATCAGCCGCCGCCGGAAACCAGGATCAGGCGACCGGCACCGACGCCTCACGCAGGTCGGCGTCGAGATCCGCGCTCTCCCCCGCCTGGCTGGCGCGGGCCCCGAGCACGAACACGTAGCCCATGAACCCCAGCCACGCCGACACCCCGATCATGATCCGCATGGCGGTCGGCAGCCCCGACGGCGTCACGAACGCCTCGATCAACCCGCTGATCAGCAGAACCGGCACCAGCCCCAGCGCCACCAGCATCCCCTCGCGGCAGGTCTCGGCCAGCGCCTGCCCACGGGTGCGCAGCGGCCCCGGCGCGATCCACGCCCACCCGATCCGCAGCCCGAACCCGGCCGCCACGAACACGGCCGTCAGCTCCAGCAGCCCGTGCGGGATGATCAGCCCGAAGAACGTCTCCGCGCCCCCGTTACCGATCATCACCCCGCCGACGACGCCGACGTTCAGGGCGTTGACGGCGAGCAGGTAGAACACCGGCAGGATCAGCACCCCGCTGGCGAGGCACTGCGCGGCGAGCCAGGCGTTGTTGGTCCAGACCCGCAGGAAGAAGTTCTGCGCCGGATATTCGGTGTAGTACGCGGCGAAGCCGGAGTTGACCAGCTCGTCGACGGCCTCCGGCGGGAAGAACCGCGCGGCGACCTCGGGATCGCTCGCCACGTACCAGATCACCAGCGCGGAGAACGCCGAGAAGGTCAGCGACACCCCGACCCACCACGGCGCCGCCCGGTACGCCGCCAACGGGAACGTCGTCGTGAAGAACCGCGCCACCATCTGCCACGAGAACTGCGGCCCGCCCGTCAGCGCGCCGCGCGCCTGCAGCACCAGCCGGGAGAGCCGGGCGACGAGCGCCGGGTCGGGCGAACGGCTGCGCACCGCCGACAGGTGCGTCGCGGTCCGCTGGTACAGCGTCACCAGTTCGTCGGACTCGGCCGCGCTCAGGCGTCGCCGCCGGGACGACAGCTCGTCGAGCCGGCGCCACTCGCCGGCGTGCTCCGCGACGTACGCGTCGAGATCCACGGGGAACAGTCAACACCATCGGGGCCACGCGCAGGGTGACAGCGCAACTAGGCTTCAGGCCGTGGAGACCACGAAGTGGGCGCTGGAGGAGCCGGAGTCCACCGTCGACCGGCTGGTCAGCGGCGAGGCGGTCGAGCTGGAGGTGCGCGTCGCACGCATCGGCTCCCGCGCGCTGGCCCTGATGATCGACATCTTTCTGCAGGTCTCCGCGACCGCGCTGCTGCTCACCGGCATCGGGATCGGCATCGCGATCACCGGTGCGCAGATCGACGAGGCGCTGTTCGGCGCGATCGCGGTCGCCTGCCTGGTGACGGTGCTGGTCGGGTATCCGGTGACGGCCGAGACGGCGTTCAACGGGCGCTCGGTGGGCAAGGCGGTGATGGGCGTGCGGGTGGTCCGCGTCGACGGCGGGCCGGTGCGCTTCCGCCACGCGCTCACCCGCTGCCTGGTCGGGGTGGCGCTGGAGTGGCCGGGCATGGTGCTGGTGCCGTTGACCTGGGGCGTCAGCCTCGCCACGATGATCGCCCAGCGGCAGGGCCGGCGACTCGGCGACCTCGCGGCGGGCACGATCGTCGTGCACGAGCGGACCCCGGCGGCGTGGGGCTGGATCCCGCGGATGCCGCCGCCGTTGCAGCACTGGGCGCCGCTGCTGGACCTGACCGGGCTGAGCGACGACCTCGCGCTCGCCGTTCGTCACTACCTGGCCCGCAACCGCCGGATCCGGGAGCCGGTCCGTAGTCGGCTCGGCGTGCGCCTCGCCTCCGAGGTGGCCGCGTGCACGACTCCCCCGCCGCCGCCGGGCACTCCCGGTTGGGCCTACCTCGCGGCTGTTCTGGCGGAACGTCACCGGCGGGCGGCCCATCGTCTCGCCGCCGGCCGTCAGGTGAGCGCCTCGGTGTGGGCGGCGGTGCGTTCGCCCGTTCCCCCGCTGGAAAGCAAGCCGGGCGGGCCGCAAGGGGATCCCTCACCGCTCCGCCCGGCCACACCGGTCTCCTAGATCAGTTTCATCGCCTCGGCGTAGTGGCACGCGCTGCGGTGCCCCTCACCGCGGTCGACCAGCGCCGGCACCTCGTTGACGCACTTCTGCCGCTCACCCTCGCTCAGCTCGTTGGCGAACTTCGGGCACCGCGACCGGAACCGGCACCCGCTCGGCGGGTTGACCGGGCTCGGTACGTCGCCGGTGAGCAGGATGCGCTTGCGGGTGCGCTCCTTCTGCGGGTCCGGCAGCGGGATCGCCGAGATCAGCGCCTGCGTGTACGGGTGCGCCGCCGTGCGGAACAGCTGCTCCACCGGCGCCGTCTCGACGATGCGGCCGAGGTACATGACCGCCACCCGGTCGGCGATGTGCCGGATGACCGAGAGGTCGTGCGAGATGAACAGGTACGACAGGCCCAGCTCCGCCTGGAGGTCCTCCAGGAGGTTGATCACGCCGGCCTGGATCGACACGTCCAGGGCCGACACCGGCTCGTCGAGCACCAGCACCTTCGGCCGTAGTGCGAGTGCCCGCGCGATGCCGATGCGCTGCCGCTGACCACCGGAGAACTCGTGCGCGTACCGGTTGCCGTGCTCCGGGTTGAGACCCACGGTGCGCAGCAGTTCGCGGACCTGGCCCCGACCCTTCTCGGACGAGCCGTACTGCCCGTGGATGCGCAGCGGCTCCGCGACGATCTCGTTGATCGTCATGCGCGGGTCCAGCGACGCGAACGGGTCCTGGAACACGATCTGCAGGTCCCGCCGCAGCGGCCGCATGTCCGAGGCGGACATCTTGGTCAGGTCCTTGCCCTGGTACATGACCTGCCCGGAGGTGGCCTTGACCAGGTTGAGCAGCACCCGCCCGGTGGTGGTCTTGCCGCAGCCGGACTCGCCCACCAGGCCCAGCGTCTCCCGCTCGTTGAGGTCGAACGACACGTCGCAGACGGCGTGCACGTCACCGATCTTGCGGCGGACCAGGCCCCGGGAGCGGACCGGGAAGTGCTTGACGAGATTGCGCACCGACAGGACCGGCTCTGCCTTGGTCGCCTCCGGCTCGGGCTTCCCGAGACTGGTAGGAGCCGTCATTTCTGTCCCTCCAGGTCCACCGGCGCGAGGTCGGCGGCGGTCAGGTCCTCGGTGTCGACGGAGATCGGCCGGAACAGGTCGGACGAACTCACCCCGACGAGACGCTCGTGGAAGTGGCACGCCGCCACGTGCTCGGGATCGCCGGTCGGGTAGAGGCCGGGCTCCTCCTGCTCGCACACGTCCTGCGCGAGCGGGCACCGCGGGGTGAACGGGCACCCCGGCGGCAGGTTCAGCAGCGACGGCGGCGAACCGACGATCGGCGTCAGCCGATCCTTGCCGGACTCGTCGAGGCGGGGCAGGCTGCCCAGCAGGCCGAGCGAGTACGGCATCCGCGGCCGGTAGAAGACGTCGTCGATCGACCCCTTCTCGACCAGCTTCCCGGCGTACATGACGCAGATCCGGTCGGCGTGGCCGGCGATGACGCCCAGGTCGTGCGTGATCAGCACCATGGCGGCGCCGGTCTCGTTGCGAGCGGCCTCCAGCGCCTCCAGCACCTGTGCCTGCACGGTGACGTCCAGGGCGGTGGTCGGCTCGTCCGCGATGATCACGTCGGGGTCGTTGGCCATCGCGATCGCGATCACGACGCGCTGGCGCATGCCGCCCGACATCTCGTGCGGATAGTTGTCGACCCGCTGCTCCGGGAACGGGATCCCGACCGTCTTCAGCAGGTCGATCGCCCGGTCGCGGGCCGCCTTCTTCGACACGTCGTGATGCGCCAGGATCGCCTCGGCGATCTGGTAGCCGACCGTGTACACCGGGTTCAGCGAGGTCAGCGGGTCCTGGAAGATCATCGCCAGCTTGTTGCCCCGCAGCTTGGCGTACTCCTTCTCGGGCTTGCCGATGAGCTCCTCGCCCAGCAGCTTGACCGAGCCCTTGACCCGGGCCGTCTTCGGCAGGAGGCCGAGCACCGCCAGCGACGTCACCGACTTGCCGGAACCCGACTCGCCCACGATGCCGAGCGCGTCTCCGCGGCGCAGCTGGTAGCTGACGCCCCGGACCGCCTGCACGGCCCCGTCGTCCGTGGGGAACTCGACGGTGAGGTTGTCCACCTCGAGCACCACGTCGGACTTCGGGGCGGCCCCGCTGCGGTCCAGCGTGATATCGGTCGATTCGGTCATCGGCGTTGCCTCATCTGTCGGGGGTCGAACGCATCGCGCAGACCGTCGCCGATGAAGCTGATGGTCAGGGCGATCAGAATGATCATGATGCCGGGCCAGTAGAAGAGCCACGGCCGCGTCTCCACGGCGCTACGGGCGTCGTTGACCAGCACGCCCAGCGACGTGTCCGGCGGCTGCACGCCCAGCCCGACGAACGACAGCGCGGACTCGGCCAGGATCGCCGCCGCGATGTCCAGCGTCGCCTGGACGATGATGGCGCCCGTCGCGTTGGGCAGCAGGTGGTTGAAGACGATCCGGAACGTGCCCGCCCCGAGCGCCTTCGCCGCCTCGATGAACTCCTGCTCGCGCAGCGAGAGCACGACACCGCGCACCACGCGGGCGTTGACCACCCAGCCGAGCAGGCCCAGCACCAGGGCCACCGTCAGGACGCTACCGCCGCGGCCGGTGACCAGCGCGCCGGCGACCAGGAGCAGCGGCAGGGTCAGCAGCACGTCGCAGATGCGCATCAGGATCGTGTCGACCCGCCCGCCGAAGTAGCCGGCGATCGCACCGTACGGGGCACCGATGCCGGTGGAGAGCACCGCCACGATGACCGCGACCTTGATCGACTGCTGCATGCCGCGCAGCACCCGGGCGAACATGTCGTGCCCGAGGCTGTCGGTGCCCATCGGGTTGGAAGCCGAGATCATGATGTCGGTCGGCGAGTCCAGATCCTCGAGCTTGTGGATCCACACCAGCGGGCCGATGTAGGCCAACAGGATCAGCAGGATCAACACGATCAGGCTGACGACCGCCAGGCGGTGCCGCAGGAAGCGCCGCACCACGATCTGCCACTGGGTGCGTTCCTTGACGGTGAACTCGCGTTCCGTCGACCCGGCGGGAACCGGCGCCTTGGGCACCGGAGGGCTCTGGATGTCACTCATTGCTGGCCCGTTCGCTCGGAGCAGCGCTACCGGCGCCGCCTTCCCTCGTCGCTCCGGCCGCTGCGCTCCCTGCACTCCTCAGTCCAGGCGACGCCGCGCCGCTCTGTCGCTCACTCATACCTGATCCTCGGGTCGAGAATGCCGTACAGCAGGTCCGCGACGAGGTTGCCGACGACGATGAAGATACCTGCGACGAGCAGCCAGCCCATGACGGCGTAACGGTCCCGGGTGGCGATCGACGTGATCAGGTAGCTGCCCATGCCGTTCCATTGGAACACCGTCTCGGTGATGACGGCCCCGCCGATGAGCTGCGCGATGCCGAGCGCGCTCACGGTCGTCATCGGGATGAGCGCGGTGCGCAGCGCGTGCCGCACCAGCACCTTGCGCGGGCTCAGCCCCTTGGCCCGCGCCAGCCGCACGTAGTCGCTGTTGAGCACCTCGAGCATCGACGAACGCTGGAACCTGCTCCACGCCGCGTACGTGATCAACGCCAGCGAGATGGTCGGCAGGATCATGTGGCCGAAGATGTCGGCGAACGCGTTGAACAGGCCGGGTTCGGTCTCGACCGAGCGCTCGCCGATGGTGAAGAAGGTCCGCGTGCCGGTGGCCTCGTTGTACTGCAACGCTCCCTGTTTGAGCAGCACCGCCACCCAGAAGGCGGGCATCGCCAGGAAGATGAAGCCCAGGAACGTGAACGTGTAGTCGAGTTTCGAATATTGTCTTGTCGCACTCAGCACGCCTGAGATGATCGCCAGCACCAGTGCGAGCACGATCGCGAAGAAGATCAGGCGCAGCGTCACGAAGATGCGCTTGCCCAGTTCGCCGCCGATGTCGCGGGTCGACTCGATCGAGGGCCCGAAGTCGCCCTTCGTGACGAGGTTCTTCAGCCACGTCACGTACTGGACCACGACCGGCTTGTCGAGACCGAGGCGTTCGCGCTCGAGGTTGATGGTCTGCTGCGGGACCGGTGGGTTGCGTCCCGCGTACTTCTCCTCCACCGGGTCACCGGTGAAGAGCGTGAGGGTAAAGACGATCATCGACGCGACCAGCAGCACCGGTATCGCCACCAGGATGCGTCGGATGGTGTAGGCGAGCATGAGTCCTCCGGGGAGTGACCCGCCGTTGTCGAGGGACCCCGGACGCCGGGTAAGCGTCCGGGGTCCCCGACAGCGTTGCGAGCTTGGGCTTACTTACCTCACGAGTCGGCCTTCAGGCCCCACTCCTCGATGTTGTAAGTCGGACCCACGTTGGTCGGGTTGTTGCGGATGTTGATGTAGTCGCCGTACACCGCCAGGAAGACGGGCTTCTGGTACAGCGGCAGCACGTAGGCTTCCTTCGCCATGATCTCGTCGGCCTGGTTGAAGAGCTCGCGCATCTTCGTCTCGTCCAGGGTCTGCGAGGCTTCCTTCATGAGCGCGTCGACCTGCGTGTTGGAGTACTTGCCGTAGTTCTGGCCGCCACCGGTGCTCCAGATGGAGACGCTGTCGCCGACGTACGGGGTACCGACCCACGCGAAGATGATGATGTCGTAGTCACCGCTCGAGGTGGTGCCACCGAGGCTGGTGGTCGGCTCGATCTTGATCTCGACACCGATCTTCTTCATCTGCGCCTGGAAGAGCTCGGCCGACTGCTGACGACCCTGGTTACCCGCGGTGTAGCGGAACCGGAACGCCGGGACCGGCTGGCCGTCCTTGCCGATGAGCTTGTCGCCCTCGATCTTGTAACCGGCCGTGGTCAGGATCTTCTTGGCCGCCTCGACATCCGCCTTGCCCTGGCCGGTGGACGTGATGACGTCCTTGTAGCCCGGGGCACCCGGCATGAAGATGTGGTTGTTCAGCGGCGCGGCGCTCGGGAAGTACGAGCCGACGGTCTTGTCGATGATCTCCTGGCGGTTGGTCGCCGTGAAGATCGCCTGCCGCAGGGCGACGTCGGCCAGGTACGTGTTCTTCGTGTTGATGTCGATGTGCTCCCAGGTGGGGCCCTTCGACAGGTTGAAGTTCACGCCGGCCATGCCCTTGACCTTGTCGACCATGTCCTTGTTGGGCTGGGAGACCATGACCTGGATCTCCTTGTTCTGCATCGCCGGCAGCTGCTGCGCCTGGTCGGTGATGATGCGGAACGTGATCTTGTCCAGCGAGGTCTTGGTCCCGTACCACTTCGGGTTGGGCACCAGGGTCACCGAGACGTCCTGCTGGTACTCGCTGACCTTGTAGGGGCCACCGGTCCAGTCCGGCTTGGCCTTGAAGTACTCCCACGCCTTCTCGAGGCCCTCGGGGGTGTTGATGTCACCCTGCTGAGCACCCTTGTGCGCCGGGAACAGCTGGAACAGGCCCTTCCAGTCCGGGTAGGGCTTGTCGAACTTGACCGTGACGGTCTTGTCGTTGTCCGAGCCCTCCACCGCGGTGATCAGCTCGTAGCCGCTGGTCGAGGCCGGGGTGCACTTCGGGCAGTCCTTGCCGTTCAGCGACTTCCAGTTCCACTGGAAGTCCTTGGCGGAGACCGGCGTGCCGTCGTCCCAGACTGCCTCGTTGCGGATCTTGTACTGCACCGTCTGCGGGGTCGTCGACAGGAGCTTGGGCTCCTCGGCGAGCCAGTTCTTGTTCCACTTCACCGAGTTGTCCGGCTGGTTCGTGAACGGCGTCAGCGTGGTCGCGTTCATGATCTGGCCGGCCTCGAAGACGTTGCCCTCGGAGTCCAGCACGTTGAAGTTCGGAATGGGCTTTTCGAGCGCAACAACGATCGAGCCCCCGGGCTTCGTGGGGCCGTTGTTGCATTCGTTCGGCTTCTCCTCGCAGGCCGCGAAGCCTGGGGAGGACTGCTGCTTGTCGCCGCCACCGCTCGTGCCACAGGCACTGATGACCAACACCGACGCCGCAGCAATCGCCACGAGGCCGCCCAGCCTCTTGGATCGAGTGCGCATGTTCCCTCCAGTCAGCTACCGCATCCCGGTCGCAGAAAGGCTCCGACCCACGAGACATGGACCGCGGCCGACCGATTGCTGTGTAGTGCCTAAAGGAAACGACGCGCGACGCGCGGCGCCAAGGGCCGACGGAGATTCGTGACTGTCCCGTTATGCGGACGCGCCAGCGCAGTTATGCGGGTAGTCCGTTCGTAGGATAAGCGCTGACCGAAAGGCTGAAGAATGGGATCGATTGTTACCACTTTCTGTCTGACTTGTCCCTATCTATCCGGACAATTTACCGGCCGGAAACGGGCTTCGCTCGTCAACCGAAAAGTGTTGCGCCCCAGTGTTCGTCGGCCGCCCGTACCCCCGGAGGACAGGCGTAAACCCCAGTGGAGACGTGGCGGATGTATTCATTCATAACGTCATGTCGCGCCAGTTTCTGTTGCACGGGAACGAACTGGCGTCCCGGGTGCCGCTGGTACGAGATGAAGAAGAGGCCGGCGTTGAGGCGGCCCAACCCGTCCGAACCGTCCACGAAGTTGTAACCCCGCCGCAGTAGCCGAGCCCCCTGGTTGTTGCTCGGGTGGGCCAGCCGGATGTGCGCAACCTCACCGATGGCGGGCTCGCCGTCCGCTCCCTGAAGGGCGAAATCCGCCTCGTCGAACTCGTTCGTCCGTCCCAGGGGGCCGCCCTCGCCCTTGGTCCGGCCGACGATCGCCTCCTGCTCGGTCAACGACGTGCGGTCCCACGTCTCGACCAGCATCCGGATCTTGCGAACCACCGCGTACGTGCCGCCCACCATCCAGGCCGGCCCGTCGGCTCCCGGCACCCACAGGTGCTCGTCCAGCGCGGCGGTCTCCTCGGCCTTCAGATTGCGGGTGCCGTCCTTGAACCCGAACAGGTTCCGCGGGGTCGCCTGTGCGCGCGAGGTGGCGGAGGTGCGCCCGAAGCCGAGCTGCGACCAGCGCACCGACACCACACCCATGCCCAGACGGGCCAGGTTCCGGACCGCGTGCACGGCCACCTGGGGGTCGTTCGCGCACGCCTGAACGCACAGGTCACCACCGGAGATGCCGGCCTCGATGGCGTCGCCCGGGAAGCGCGGCAGCTCCTGCAGCGCCTCCGGCCGCCGATCGGCGATCCCGAACCGGTCCTTGCCGGCCGCGTCGCGGAACAGCGACGGACCGAACCCGACCGTGAGCGTCAGGCCGGACGGCGGTAGGCCCAGCGCCTCCCCGGTGTCGTCCGGCGGCGCCTCCGGGGCACCGCCCACCGCGCCGAGCGTTCCGGCGTCGAGACCGGCGGTCATCCGCGCGGCGGCGGCCGTCCAGGTCTGCAGCAGGTCCACCAGCTGCTCGCGCTTCGTGGTGACCACGTCGAACGCCACGAAGTGCAGGTGGTCCTGCATCGGTGTGGTGATGCCGGCCTGGCGGTCGCCGTAGAAGGGCACCGCCGCGGCCGACCCGTGCTGGCCGGCCGCGACCGGATGCGACTCCGGCCCCTGAGCGACGAGCGCCGCCGTCGTTGCCGCGCCGACGGCACCGGTGGCCGCCAGCCCGATGGCCGTGCGCCGGTTCATCCGCATGGCTGTGTCCCTACCTGTCTACTTGCGCGCGATGACCTCGGCCACCTTGCTGATCGGCTCGCCGAGCGCGTTGATGGTGTCGCTGAGCTCCTTGAGGTCGGCCTCGCTCAGCTCGTTGTGCAGCTTCCAGCCGTCCCCGGCGCGGTGCTTGTCCAGCGCGGCCTCGGCCGCCGCGAACTTCTCGTCCAGCGTCTTGACCAGCGCGGGGTCGCGTTCCTCAAGCACCGGGCGCAGGGCCGCGATCGCCGCCTTGGAGCCCTCGAGGTTGGCGCGGAAGTCCCACAGGTCGGTGTGCGAGTAGCGGTCCTCCTCGCCGGTGATCTTGCCGGTGGCCACCTCGTCGAGCAGTTCCTTGGCGCCGTTGGCGAGCTGTACCGGGGAGAGCGTCGTGGAGTTCGCCAGTTCCACGATCTTCTTGACGTCCTCCAGGAGCTTGTCCGCGATCGGACCGGACTTCGAGATGTCCTTCTTCTCCCAGAGGTCCTGCTCCAGCTTGTGGTACCCGGTGAACTCCTGGCCGGGCTCCAGCCCGTCCTCGCGGCCGTCGATCGCCGGGTCGAGGTCGCCGAAGATCTCGGCCACCGGCTCGATGCGTTCCCAGTAGGTACGCGAGACCGGGAAGAGCGCCTTGGCCTGCTCCGCCTGGCCGGCCTTGACGGCGTTGACGAACTCGGTCGTCTTCTCGATCAGCGCCGCCGTCTGCGACTTCACGTAGCGCTGGTAGCTGGCGGTCGCCTCGGCGAGCTTCGCGTCGGCGGTCAGCGGGGCGGCCGAGCCGCTCACCTTGAACGCGCCGCGGATGCCCTTGCCGACCATGCCCGGCTTGCACGCGGTCTCGTAGGTGCCGGCCGGCAGTTCGACGATCATGTCGCGGGTGATGCCCGGGACGATGTTCTCGACCTCGCTCATCACCCGGTCGCCGGAGGCGTACACGTAGAACTCGGTGACCTTGCTGCCCTTGTTGGTGATGGTGAACGTCAGCGTGCCGGCGTCGGCCTCGGTGCGGCCCACCTTGCACTCGGTGTCGGACGCGGTGACAGTGATCTTGCCGTCCTTCGGCGCGTCACCGCCGGAGTCTTCTTCCCCGCAGGCGGTCAGCGCCGTCACCGCGAGGGCGGCGGCGAACAGCGCCGAGAGGGAGGTTCGGGTGCGCATGGTTCTCCTTGGATCTCAAGCAGCGGGGACCGGCGCGGGCGCGGTGCGCCGGGGCCGGAGGAAGAGGACCAGCACGGGAACGCCGTAGGCGACCCACGCGATGCTCTCCAGCACCGACGCCGTCGACGTGATGTTGAACATCCCGGCGAGCAGCGCCATGTACCACGAGTCCCCGGGGAACGTCGCCTCGACGTTGTAGGCGAGATCGTTCAGGCCGGGGAGGATGCCGGACTCCTGGAAGTCGTGCACGCCGTACTTGAGGATGCCGGCGGCGACCAGCACGAGAAGCGCACCGGTCCAGGTGAAGAAGCGGGTGAGGTTGATCCGCACGGCGCTGGCGTACAGCAGCCAGCCGAGCACCACGGACGTGAGAACCCCGAGCGCGATGCCCACGAACGGCGACGCCGTGGACCCCTGCGCGGCGGCGAAGAAGAGCACCGCCGTCTCCAGCCCTTCACGGGCCACCGCCAGGAACGCCATCACGACGACCGCGACCGGCCCGACCCGGATCGCCTGGGCCAGCTGTTCGCGCAGCTCGCCGGCCATCCTGCGGGCCATCCGCCGCATCCAGAAGATCATGAACGTCACGAAGCACACGGCCACCAGCGAGGTGATGGCCTCGAACGCCTCCCGCTGCTCGAACGTGAGGTTGGCGGCGGTGAACTCCAGCAGCGCCCCGACGCCCACGGAGAGCAGCACGGCGACCGCGACGCCCGCCCACACGAGCTTCAGGTAGGCGCGCTGCTCGCTCTTGACCAGGAACGCCACGAGGATGCTGACGACGAGCGTTGCCTCCAGCCCCTCCCGCAGCCCGATGAGGTAGCTCGCGGTCATGGCGCTCCCTGGATGCGAGGTTAGGTCAGGCTGACCTTAGCTGCGGCTCACAGGAAACGGAAAGGGGCCGGGAGGGTGATCCCGGCCCCTCTTTGTGCAGGTAGATCAGTACCGGTAGTGGTCCGGCTTGAACGGCCCCTCGACCGGCACGCCGAGGTAGCTCGCCTGCTCCTTGGTCAGCTCGGTCAGCTTGACGCCCAGCGCGTCCAGGTGCAGCCGGGCGACCTTCTCGTCGAGGTGCTTGGGCAGCGTGTAGACGCCCAGCGGGTACTGGTCGGTCTTGGTGAACAGTTCGATCTGGGCGATCACCTGGTTGGTGAACGAGTTCGACATGACGAAGCTCGGGTGACCGGTGGCGTTGCCCAGGTTGAGCAGCCGGCCCTCGGACAGCACGATGATCGTGTGGCCGTCGGCGAAGCGCCACTCGTCGACCTGCGGCTTGATGACGGTGCGGGTCACGCCGTCGAGCTTGGCCAGGCCGGCCATGTCGATCTCGTTGTCGAAGTGGCCGATGTTGCCCACGATCGCCTGGTGCTTCATCCGCGACATGTGCTCCGCGGTGATGACGTTGAAGCAGCCGGTGGCCGTGATGAAGATGTCGGCCGTCTCGACCACGTCGTCGATGGTGGCGACCTGGTAGCCGTCCATCGCCGCCTGCAGCGCGCAGATCGGGTCGACCTCGGTCACGATGACCCGGGCGCCCTGGCCGCGCAGCGACTCCGCGCAGCCCTTGCCGACGTCGCCGTAGCCGAAGACCACGGCGACCTTGCCGCCGATGAGCACGTCGGTCGCCCGGTTGATGCCGTCGATGAGCGAGTGCCGGCAGCCGTACTTGTTGTCGAACTTCGACTTCGTCACCGAGTCGTTGACGTTGATCGCCGGGAAGAGCAGCGTGCCCTGCTGGAGCATCTCGTACAGGCGGTGCACGCCGGTCGTGGTCTCCTCGGTGACGCCCTTGATCGAGGCGGCCACCCGGGTCCAGCGCTGCGAGTCCTCGGCCAGCGAGCGCTGGAGCACGCCGAGGATGATCGCGTACTCCTCGTTGTCGGCGGTCTCCGGCGACGGCACGGCACCGGCGGCCTCGAACTCGGCCCCCTTGTGCACCAGCAGCGTGGCGTCACCGCCGTCGTCGAGGATCATGTTGGGGCCCTGGCCGTCCGGCCACAGCAGCACCTGCTCGGTGCACCACCAGTACTCCTCGAGGGTCTCGCCCTTCCAGGCGTAGACCGGCACGCCGGCCGGCGCCTCGGGGGTGCCCTCGGGGCCGACGGCGATCGCGGCCGCAGCGTGGTCCTGGGTGGAGAAGATGTTGCAGGAGGCCCAGCGAACCTCGGCGCCGAGCGCGGTCAGCGTCTCGATCAGCACGGCGGTCTGGATCGTCATGTGCAGGGAGCCGGTGATCCGGGCGCCCCGCAGCGGCTGCGTGCCGGCGTACTCCTTGCGGACGGCCATCAGGCCCGGCATCTCGTGCTCGGCGAGCTGGATCTCCTTGCGACCGAAGGCCGCAAGCGACAGGTCGGCGACCTTGAAGTCGCCCTCGGCCACGGTCTGCGGGCGTTCGGCACGCGGAAGGGTACTGGTCATCAAATCTCCTGATCGGCGTCTGCCCGGCGCGCGAGTGTGGCGCCGCAGGCTGAGAAGGCGCATCCACCCTACGCGACACCGGTTGCGAGACCGAAAACGTCCACCTATGCGCACGGGGCGGTGACGAGCGTGATGCCCGCCACCGCCCCGTGCTTCCCCCCGGTTTGGTTCCCCCGCGCGTGGCTCGGACTTGCGTCGCGTGACACTGCGTGGTTAAGAGATTACCCTCCGGCAGGGATAAGTCAAGCTTTTCCGGAGAAACGGACAAACTAGCGGCCGACGCTCGCCTGAAAAACCTCGGCCGAACCCGTCACCAGCACCGGCTTCGACGACGCCCGCACGAACGCCGCGTCACAGCCGCGCAGCCGCACCGCCGTCCCGCCGCAGTCCACCGTCGCCTCGCCGCGCAGGCACAGGACGATCCGCGGGCCGTCGCCGGGCAGTTCGACCGGGGTGCCGTCGACCGTCGCCCGGTACAGCGCGAAGTCGTCGATCGGCACCGGCCACGTCACCACTCCGGGCGCCACCGGCACCGGGCGCAGCACCGCGTCCGAGAGCACCTCGTAGCGCAGCACCCGCAGCAGTTCCGGCACGTTGACGTGCTTGGGGGTCAACCCGCCGCGCAGCACGTTGTCCGACGCGGCCATGATCTCCACGCCCAACCCGTGCAGGTAGGCGTGCAGATTGCCGGCCGGCATCCAGACCGCCTCGCCCGGTGCGAGCGTCACGCGGTTGAGCAGCAGCGCCAGCACCACACCGGGGTCACCGGGGTAGCGCTTCGCCAGTTCCCCCACAAGCTCGTAATCCGGGCGGTCGGCCGCGGCGGACACGACCGCGGCGACCACCGACTCGGGAAGCTCCACCAGCTGCGAGACCGCGCCGTGCAGCGCGGTCGCCGCGTCCGGCGCGCGCAGCGCGTCGACGACCTCCCCCAGCGCCGCGACCCGCAGCGCGGCCAGCAGCTCCGCCGACTCCTCCGGCGCGCGGAAGCCGCAGAGCGCGTCGAACGGCTCCACCGCCACCAGCAGCTCCGGCTTGTGGTTGGCGTCGACGTAGGTGCGGTTGGGCGCGCCGAGCGGGACGCCCGCCGCCTCCTCGGCGGCAAACCCGGCCCGCGCCTGGTCCAGGTCCGGGTGGGCCTGCAGCGACAGCGGCGCCTCGGCCGCCAGGACCTTCAGGAGGAACGGCAACCGCGCGCCGAACCGCTCCGCCACACCCGCGCCGAGCAGCCCCTCCGGATCGGCCGCCACCGCGCGGTCCAACGGCGTTCCGGTGCCGGTGAGCACGGCCGGGGCGCCCGCGTGAGCGCCCAGCCACAGCTCCGCCTCCGGCTCCGCCGTCGGCACCGGCCGCCCCTGCAGCGTGGCGATCGCCGTGCGCGAACCCCACGCGTAGGGCCGGATCGGCGCCTCGATCACTTCGATCAAGAGCCTGCTCCCACCGCACTACGCAGCGCCGGTTCGATGTAGATCACGCGCGCGATCGGGACGGCCTCGCGGATGCGCCGTTCGATGGCGTCGATGCCGCGGGCCACGTCGGCCGCCGTGTCGTCGTGGCGCACCGCCACCTTCACCGCCACGAGCAGCTCCTCCGGACCGAGGTGCACCGTCTTCATGTGCACGATGTCCTCGACCTCGTCGCCGGCCCGGATCGCCGCGTCGATCGCCCGGGCCTGCTCGTCCGTCGCGGACTCACCCACCAACAGGCTCTTCATCTCGACCGCCAGGATCGCCGCCACGACGATCAGCAGGACCCCGATCGCGGCGCTGCCGACGGCGTCCCAGATGCCATTGTGGGTGATCAGGGTCATGCCGACCCCGAACAACGCGAGGATCAGGCCGACCAGCGCGGCCAGGTCCTCCAGCAGGATCACCGGCAGCTCCGGGACCCGCGAACGCTGCACGAAGTCCTTCCACGACGCGTTCCCGCGGATCTTGTTGGTCTCCACGATCGCCGTGCGGAACGACAGCGACTCCAGCACGATCGCGACCACGAGCACCACCACCGGCACCCAGGCCCATTCCTCGATCGGATGCGGGTCGGCGAACTTGTGCCACGCCTCGTACAGCGCGAAGATGCCGCCCACGAAGAACAGCACCACGGCCACGATGAACGCGTAGATGTAGCGTTCCCGCCCGTAGCCGAACGGATGCTGCGGCGTCGCCGCCTTCTTCGACGTCTTGCCGCCCAGCAGCAGCAGGCCCTGGTTGCCCGAGTCGGCGACCGAGTGGATCGCCTCCGCGAGCATCGCCGAGGAACCGGTCAGGAAGAACGCGATGAACTTCGTCACCGCGATCCCCAGATTCGCCGCCAGCGCGGCCACCACCGCCTTGGTGCCGCCCTCCCCACCGGCACTCATGAGTTGGTCAGCTCCTTCATTTCCTGGATCGCCGGAACGGCCATCGGGTCCAACCCGTGCGCGAGCCCCAGATAGATGGAGGCGAAGTCCGGCACGGCCACCATCGACGCGAGCCGTTCGAGCTGCGAACCGCCCTCGGCCTCGACGACGCTCACCCGCACGCCGCGCTGCTCGGCGAGGCGCTGCACGGCGTCGGCGCGTCGTTCCTCGACGCTGGCCGGCTCGTCGCTCTCCTCGGCCGTGTCCTCGTTGTCGTCGCGCAGGCCGCCGTCGCGCAGCAGCACCACCCGGATGCGGGTGTTGTCCTGATCGCCCTCACCGGGGTCGGCGAAGATGTCGCGCTCGTTCTCGCTCAGGGCGCCGTAGGCACCGTCGAGCAGGCCGACCCGGCCACGCCCCGCCTCCAGCAGCGCACCCGCCACTGCCGGGTACCGGGCGTTGGCGGCCAGCGTGTCGGCGAACCGGTGCGCCGCCACCGTGGCCAGCGGCGAGGAGCCCCACAGGATCGGGATCGAGCCGGCCAGGTCCAGCGCCAGCGTCTTGCCCGGGTTGACGAACGACTCCAGCGTCGGCCGGCACCGTTCGGCGTCGGTGTCCAGCCGGGCGGCCGTCTCCGCGAAGTCCGCCTCGGCCACCTTGACCAGCCCCAACGCGCGCGCGGCCAACAGCACCGGCACGGTCAGCGCCCACAGGCTGGTGCGCGCGTTGAACCGGCGCGGCACTGGGATGAACGGCGCCCGCGCGCGTTCGGCCACGCTCTGCAGCTCCGAGTCGGGTGCGCCGATCGCCACGAGGCGGGCGCCCCGCCGGCCCGCGGCGTCGGCGGCGGCCAGCGCCTCCGGCGAACGCCCCGACGCCGATACGGCGATCACCACGTCCGCGGCGCCGACCCACCCGGGCACGCCCGAACTGCGGTGCGAGATCACCGGCACCGGGCAGCGCGGCCCGGCCACCGTGGACAGCACGTCGCCGGTGCGCGCGGCGGTGCCGACGCCGGCGACGACGACGGCACGCGGCCGGCCCTCGTCGCCGAGCGAGGTCAGGTCCACCTCGGCCGCCAGCGCGGCGGTCTCCCGCACCTGCGCGCCCGCGGAGGCGGTGGCCCGCAGCATCTGCCCCGGGTCGGCCGCCTCCACGGACTGCAGGTCGTCGATCAGCGCGTGGTCGGCGTTGCGGGTGCCGCGGACGCCGGCACTCCCGTCGAGCGGCCTCACTCGCCCGCCGCCTTCCCCGGGCCGCCGGTCGCCTCGTCGATCAGCATGATCGGGATGCCGTCCCGGACCGGGTAGACCCGGGTGCACACGGTGCAGGTCAGGGTCTGCGCCGCCGCGTCGTAGGCCAGCAGGGCATGGTCCTGATCGGGACAGCGCAGCAGTTCGAGCAGAGCCGCATCCATCTGTTTCTCCTTATATACCTGCGGTTCAGGCGCGGACGAGGGCGAGGATCTCGTCGCGCAGGCTCGCCATCTCGGCCTCCGTCGCGCCCTCGACGTTGAGGCGCAGCAGCGGCTCGGTGTTGGACGGCCGCAGGTTGGCCCAGCTTCCGTCGGGCAGGACGATCGTGAGCCCGTCCAGGTGGTCGATGCTCACCCCGTCCCTTCCCTGGAACTGCGACTCGACGGCCGCCATGCGCCCCGCCTGGTCCGACACCGTGGAGTTGATCTCGCCCGAGGCCGCGTAGCGGGAGTACTCGCGGGCCAGGTGCGACAGCGGCAGCCCCTGCTCCCCCAGCGCGGCGAGCACGTGCATCGCGGCGAGCATGCCGGTGTCGGCGCCCCAGAAGTCGCGGAAGTAGTAGTGCGCCGAGTGTTCGCCGCCGAAGACGGCACCGGTGCTGGCCATCTCCGCCTTGATGAACGAGTGCCCGACGCGCGTGCGCACCGGCGTGCCCCCGTTCTCCGACACGATCTCCGGCACGGCGTGGGAGGTGATCAGGTTGTGGATGACGGTCGAACCGGGGTGCTTCGCCAGTTCCCGCACAGCCACCAGGGCGGTGACGGCGGACGGCGACACCGGCTCGCCAAGCTCGTCCACGACGAAGCAGCGGTCGGCGTCGCCGTCGAAGGCGAGCCCGATGTCGGCGCCGTGCTCGCGGACGGCGGCCTGCAGGTCGACCAGGTTGGCCGGCTCCAGCGGGTTGGCCTCGTGGTTGGGGAACGACCCGTCCAACTCGAAGTAGAGCGGCACGATCTCCAGGGGCAGCGGGTCGAGCTTGCTGTCGCCCAGCACGGCCGGAACGGTGTAGCCCGCCATGCCGTTGCCCGCGTCGACGACGACCTTGAGCCGCCGGATGCCGGACAGGTCGACCAGGGTGCGCAGGTGGCGCGCGTACTCGACGAGCACGTCCCGGGTCTCGATCGAACCCTGGCGGTCGGCCGTCGCCGGCTTGCCGTCCAGGATGGCCTGCGCCCGGTCGCGGATCTCCGCGAGTCCCGTGTCCTGGCCGATCGGCTTGGCGCCGGAGCGGCACATCTTGATGCCGTTGTACTGGGCGGGGTTGTGGCTCGCCGTGAACATCGCACCGGGCAGGTCGAGCGAACCCGAGGCGTAGTACAGCAGGTCGGTCGAGCCGAGGCCGGCATTGATCACATCGACGCCGGCGGCCCGGGCACCCCGGGCGAACGCCTCGGTCAGGCCCGGCGACGACTCGCGCATGTCGTGCGCGACGACGATCCGGTCGGTGTCCGGTCCGAGCGTCTGCACGAACGCGGCGCCGATCGCCTCTGCCACCCCCTCGTTGATCTGGTCGGGGACGGTGCCCCGCACGTCATACGCCTTGACGATCCGGGTGAGGTCGGACACTGGCCCGCGCTCCTTCTGGGTCACCGGCTGGCAGGGCGGCGGCCACACCAGCGCACGCTTGCAACGTCAAGCAGCCTAGTGCTCCGGTGAGTCCTCCGCCGGGCAGGCTCGCTAGAGGGCGAGGCCGGTGAGGACCAGGGTGCGCGGTTCGGTGTAGTCGTCCATGGCGCTGCGCAGCCCCTCGCGGCCGACGCCGCTGCCCTTGGTGCCGCCGTAGGGCATCTGGTCCGCGCGGTAGCTGGGCACGTCGCCGACGATCACGCCGCCGACCTTCAGGTCCCGCGCCGCGCGGAAGGCGACCGTGACGTCCCGCGTGAAGACCCCCGCCTGCAGGCCGTACTCCGAGGCGTTGACCTGGTCGAACGCCTCATCGTCGGAACCGACGCGGGACAGTGCGAGCACCGGCCCGAAGACCTCCTCGGACCACGCCTTCGCCTCGGGCGGCACGTCGGCGAGCACCGTCGGGGCGAAGCGCGCACCGTCGCGGGTCCCACCGGTGAGCACCTTCGCGCCGGCGGCGACGGCCTCCGCCACCCAGGCCTCCACCCGTTCCGCGGCGGCCGCACTGATCATCGGGCCGACCTCGGTCTCCTCGTCGAACGGGTCGCCGTCCTTCAGCCCGCGCACCTTCTCGGTGATCAGCGCGGCCAGCGTGTCGTAGGACGCGGCGTGGATCAGCACCCGCTGCACGGCGATGCAGCTCTGCCCCGCCTGGTAGTTCGAGAACGTCGCGATGCGGCTCGCCGCCCACTCGAAGTCCGTCCAGTCCGCGCAGACCACCGCCGCGGCGTTGCCGCCCAGTTCGAGGGTGACGTGCTTACGCGGGACGGCGTCGCGGATCTGCCAGCCCACCGGCCCGGAGCCGGTGAACGACACCACCGGCAGCCGCGGGTCGGCGACCAGGCCGGGGGCGCGGTCGTTCGGCACCGGCAGGATCGAGAACATCCCGGCCGGCAGGTCGGTCCCCGCGAGGATCTCTCCCAGGAGCAGCGCCGAGAGCGGGGTGGCCGGCGCCGGTTTGAGAACGATCGGCGCCCCGACCGCGATCGCCGGGGCGACCTTGTGCGCCACCAGGTTCAGCGGGAAGTTGAACGGGCTGATGCCGAGCACGGGCCCGCGCGGCACCCGCCGCACCAGCGCGATGCGCCCCGTGGCGGCCGGGTCGGTGTCCAGCCGCTGGAGTTCGCCGGAGAAGCGGCGCGCCTCCTCCGCCGCCCAGCGGAACGTCGACACCGCCCGGCCCACCTCGGCGCGGGCCCACTTGAGCGGCTTGCCGTTCTCCCCGGTGATGAGGCGGGCGACCGCGTCGGCGCGCTCGGCCAGGGAACGGCTCACCGCGTCGAGCGCGGCGGCCCGCGCGTGCGCCGGCAGGGACTCCTTCGCGGCCTCGACCGCCGCGTCGAGCGCACGGTCGACCTGCTCCGGTGTGGCGTGGGCGGTGCGCCCCACCTCCCGCCCGTCGCCGGGATGGCGCACGGTCAGCACGTCGTCGCTCGTCTCGGGAGCACCGGCCACGTAGAACGGGGTCACCACCATGAAACACAGGCTATGCCCTGCGGAAACAGTGGCGACAGACCTTGTCCGCGACGGATTCGATCGAAAGAATGCCAGCAACCCGAGGATGGGAGTCCCCATGGCCGACAAGCAGGTGCTGCGCAACTTCGTCAACGGCAAACACGTCGAGCCGACCGAGGGCGGGTACGCCGACCTGGTCGATCCCACCACCGGGGAGGTATGGGCGGCCGCACCCGTGTCGAGCGCCGCCGACGTCGACGACGCCATGCGCGCCGCGGCGACGGCGTTCGAGAGCTGGGGCGGCACGACCCCGGCCGAGCGCCAGCGCGCCCTGCTCAAGCTCGCCGACGCGTTGGAGAGCCGTGCGGACGAGGTGGTCGACGTCGAGGTGCGCAACACCGGCAAGCCCCGCGCGCTCACCACGTCCGAGGAACTGCCGCCCGCCGTCGACCAGCTGCGCTTCTTCGCCGGGGCGGCGCGGCTGCTGGAAGGGCGTTCGGCCGGGCAGTACATGGCGGGCTACGAGAGCTACGTGCGCCGCGAACCGATCGGCGTCGTCGGGCAGGTCACGCCGTGGAACTACCCGTTCATGATGGCCATCTGGAAGATCGCTCCCGCGCTGGCGGCCGGGAACACGGTCGTCCTCAAGCCGAGCGACACCACACCGGCGTCGACCCTCCTGCTGGCCGAGATCGCCGCCGAGTTCCTCCCGCCGGGCGTCCTCAACGTGGTCTGCGGCGATCGGGAGACCGGGCGCGCGGTGGTGGCTCATGACGTTCCCCAGCTGGTATCGATCACGGGATCGACCCGGGCGGGCCGGGAGGTCGCGACGGCGGCCGGGTCGGGTCTCAAGCGCACCCACCTCGAACTCGGCGGCAAGGCCCCGGTGGTGGTCTTCGACGACGCCGACCTGGCGGTGGCGGCCGAGGCGATCGCGGTGGGCGGCTACTTCAACGCCGGCCAGGACTGCACCGCCGCGACGCGGGTGCTCGCCGCGCCCGGCATCCACGACGACATCGTCGCCGCCCTGGCCGAACAGGCGCGCGGCACCAAGGTCGGCGCACCCGACGACGAGGACGTGGCGTACGGCCCGCTCAACAACGGCAACCAGTTCGCGCGGGTGTCGGGCTTCGTCGACCGGCTGCCCGATCACGCGTCCCTCGCCGTCGGCGGCGAACGGGTCGGCGACCGCGGCTTCTTCTACGCGCCCACGGTCGTCTCCGGCCTGCGCCAGGAGGACGAGGCGATCCAGGACGAGATCTTCGGGCCGGTGATCACCGTGCAGCGCTTCACCGACGAGGACGAGGCGGTCCGCTGGGCGAACGGCGTCGAGTACGGCCTGGCCTCGTCGGTCTTCACCCGGGACCACGGCCGCGCGATGCGCATGACGCAGCGGCTGGACTTCGGCTGCGTGTGGGTCAACTGCCACATCCCGCTGGTCGCCGAGATGCCGCACGGCGGGTTCAAGCGGTCGGGGCACGGCAAGGACCTGTCGGTGTACGGGTTCGAGGACTACACCCGGGTCAAGCACGTCATGCACTACCTGGGGGCGTAGTGGACTCCGGGTCGCTGGCCGCGCGGCGCTCGGCCGCGGTCGCCCGTGGCGTCGGGAGCGTCATCTCGTCCTATGTGGACAGTGCGTCGGGCGGCACGATCGTCGACGTCGACGGGCGGGAGTGGATCGACTTCGCGGCCGGCATCGCGGTCACCTCGGTCGGCAACGCCGCGCCACGGGTGGTGGAGGCGGTCCGCGAACAGGTCGGCCGCTTCACGCACACCTGCTTCATGGTCGCGCCGTACGAGGGGTACGTCGCGGTCTGCGAGGCCCTGAATTCCCTCGTGCCCGGCGACTTCGACAAGCGGTCCGCGCTCTTCAACTCAGGCGCCGAGGCCGTCGAGAACGCCGTCAAGATCGCTCGGCACGCGACGGGTCGGCCGGCCGTTGTGGTGTTCGAGCACGCCTACCACGGGCGCACCAACCTGACGATGGCGCTCACCGCCAAGAACATGCCGTACAAGCACCGGTTCGGGCCGTTCGCCGGGGAGGTGTACCGGGCGCCGATGTCGTACCCGCTGCGCGACGGCGGGCTCTCCGGTTCGGCTGCCGCGGCACGCGCCATCGACGCGATCACCACGCAGGTCGGGGTGGACAACGTGGCGGCCGTGCTGATCGAACCGATCCAGGGCGAGGGCGGGTTCGTCGTACCGGCGCCGGGTTTCCTGCCGGAGCTGGCCGCCTGGGCACGGTCGATCGGCGCGGTCTACATCGCCGACGAGATCCAGACCGGGTTCTGCCGGACCGGGGCGTGGTTCGCGTCCGCGCACGAGTCGGTCGAACCGGACCTGGTGACGACCGCCAAGGGGATGGCCGGCGGGCTGCCGCTGGCCGGCGTGACCGGCCGCGCGGAGATCATGGACGCGGTGCACGTCGGCGGGCTCGGCGGCACGTACGGCGGCAACCCGGTCGCGTGCGCGGCCGCGCTGGCCACCGTCGAGACGATGCGCGAACTGGACCTGTGCGCGGCGGCGCAGCGGATCGCGGCGTTAGCGCTGCCGCGCCTGACGGAGCTGGCCGCCCGGTACCCGTGGATCGCCGAGGTGCGCGGCCGCGGCGCGATGCTCGCCCTGGAGGTGACGCACCCGGACTCGGTGGGCCCGAACGGCCCGACGCCGGACCCGGCGCGGACGGCGGCGCTGGCGAAGGCCTGCCACGAGGCCGGCCTGCTGGTCCTCAGCTGCGGCACCTACGCCAACGTGATCCGCCTGCTCCCCCCGCTGGTCATCCCCCCGGACACCCTCGACCGCGGCCTGGCCGTCCTGGCGGAGGCCGCCGCAGGACTCTGACGGGCGCTCAGGCCTTTTCGAGGGTCAGGCGGCGGGAGGAGGTGGCGCCGGACGGGGCGAAGGCGCCGGCGTTCGTGGGAGGCGCGCTTACCGGGGCCCCGGGTACGGCGGTCAGGCCGGCGGCGCGACGGACCTCCGCGGCGTTGCGGGCGGAGGCGCACGGGCTCACCTGGCCGCAGCTGACGCAGGGACCGCCGGGTTGCGCGGCGACGTGCTTGACCAGCAGATCGTCTGCTGCCTGGACCAGTGCGCTGTCGGGATTTACGTATGCCACCGTCAGGACCCCCTGTCACCCGGACGGGACGCCGCCGGGGCATCGGCGCTTCCCCATGGACCGATCGTTCAAACATGCCACAGGCACTCAATTATGGCTCAGTATCGCCCGATTACGGGCAAATCACACAATCGGGCTCTCGCGCAGCCCCCACGGCGCGCCGTACTCGTTCAGCAGGTCCAGGAACGGGCGCGGCGCGAACGCCTCCGGCCCCAGCACACCCGTGCCGGACCAGGTGCCGCGCGCCAGCAGTTCCAGCGCCACGACCGGGTTGACCGCCGTCTGCCAGACGACCGCCTGCGCGCCGAACTCCCGCATCGACCAGGCGTTGTCGACGACGTGATACAGGTACACCTCGCGCGGGCGGCCGTCCTTGCCCGTTCCCTTGACCCAGGTGCCGGCGCACGTCTTGCCGCTCATGCGGTCGCCGAGGCCCGCGGGGTCGGGCAGGCACGCGGCCACCACGTCGCGCGGGGCCACCTCGACGCCGCCCACGCGCACCGGCCGGGTCGAGTCGAGCCCGAGCTTGTGCAGCGTGCGCAGCACGTCGATGAACTCGGCCCCCAGCCCGTACTTGAACGTCACCCGCTTGGCCTTGACCCAGCGCGGGATCAGCAGCACCTCCTCGTGCTCGACGTTGACGCACTCGACCGGGCCGATGCCGTCGGGGAAGTCGAACACCTCCGGCTCGGAGAACGGCTCGGTCGTGTACCAGCCGCGCCCCTCCTCCCAGATCACCGGCGGGTTGAGGCACTCCTCGATCGTCGTCCAGATGGAGAACGACGGCGCGAAGTCGTAGCCGTCGACCACGAGGTTGGCCCCGTCGCGCACACCGATCTCGTCGATCTCGCCGAACAGCTCGTCGGCGGCGTACCGCGCGAAGACGTCGGAGAGGCCGGGCTCCACGCCGATGCCGAGCAGCGCCAGCCGGCCGGCCCGCGCCCACTTCTCCGCGGCGGCGAACTGCTCGTCGCCGAGGCGGACCCCGGTGCGCGCGTACGGCTCGTCCGGATGCGGCTTCGACAGGGACATCGCCATGTCGAGGTAGTCCGCGCCGGCCGCCAGCGCGCCGTCGAAGATCGGCATGACGAACCGCGGATCGACGGCGTTGAACACGTGCGTGATGCCGTGCTCCCGGCACAGTGCCGTGACGGCCTCCGCCGACGACGCGTCGATGCGCGTCGCCGAGAAGCGATCGTCCAGCGCGGCGGCCGCTGACGCACGTTCCATCGAGTAGTCCGCGACGACGACGTGGTCGAAGAAGGAGCGGCGGGAAAAGATCGCGGCGGCTGCGGATCCCACGCCTCCGGCACCGACCTGCAGAATGCGCATGACGTGGCACGACCCTTCGCAACATGACTGAAACCGTGCTAACAGCAGGTTTCCTGCTACGGAAACCCTTGTCAAGGGACCGCGAACCTGCGATAAACGCAGCAAGCTGCCTAACGTGCCGACTCCCGCGCGGCAACCCCTCCCCGATCTCTCTCTCCCCTGGCGAGGATCGACATGACCGTTTCCGCTCCACCGCCGGCCAGTTCGGCACCCTCCGCTCCGGACGGCCGACCCGAGGCCGGATCCAAGGGCCTGCGCAAGGGCGCGCTCGGCCTGCTCGCGAGCGTCGTCATCGGCATCGCCTCGACGGCACCGGCGTACAGCCTCGCCGCCTCCCTGGGTTATGTCTCCGGCGAGGTGGGCGTCAAGGCGCCGCTGATCATGTTGCTGGCGTTCGTCCCGATCCTGTTCATCTCGTACGCGTTCAAGGCGCTGAACTCGCGGATCCCCGACTGCGGCACCAACTTCACCTGGGGTGCGCGGGCGTTCGGGCCGCACACCGGCTGGATGTCCGGGTGGGCGGCGATCGTCGCGCAGATCATCGTGCTGGCCAACCTGGCGCAGATCGCCGGCATCTACACGTTCCTGATCTTCGGGCTGGACGGCCTGGCCGACAACGTGCTCGCGGTGGCCGGCGTCGGCACGGTGTGGCTGATCGCGATGACGTACGTCGCGTACCGGGGCATCGAGCTGTCGGCCAAGCTCCAGATGGCGCTGCTCGCCATCGAGATGGTGGTGCTGCTCATCTTCGCGGTGCTGGCGTTCGGCGCGGTCTTCACCGACAACGCCGCCGAGGGGTCCGAACCGATCAGCCTGAGCTGGTTCAACCCGTTCCAGGATCTGACGTGGTCGGCGCTGTCGGCGGGTGTGCTCGTGGCGATCTTCGCCTACTGGGGCTGGGACACCGCGGTCTCCACCAACGAGGAGACGGAGAACTCCACCGTCACGCCCGGGCGTTCGGCCGTCATCTCCACGCTGTTGCTGGTGACGACGTACGTGCTCGTGACGATGGCGGCCGTGGCGTACGCCGGCGTCGGCACCGAGGGCGTCGGGCTGAACAACCCGGAGTCGGTGGACGACCCGCTGTCACCCATCTCGGAGGCGGTGTTCGGGCACACGTTCGGCAAGATCCTGCTGCTGGCGGTCATCTCGTCGGCGGCCGCGTCGGCGCAGACGACGATCCTGCCGGCCGCCCGTTCGAGCCTGTCGATGGCGGTCAACAAGGCGCTGCCGGACCGGTTCGCGCACGTGCACCCGCGGTTCCAGACGCCGAGCTTCTCGACGTGGACGGTGGGCATCGTGGCGACGATCTTCTTCGTGCTGCTGTCGACCCTGAACGAGGGAGTGCTGCTCACCGACGTCATCGGCGCCCTCGGGTTCCTGATCGCGTTCTACTACGGGACGACCGGGCTCGCGTCGGCGTGGTTCTTCCGCAAGGAGGCGGGCACTCCCAAGGAGATGCTGCAGAAGATCGTGCTGCCGCTGATCGGCGGGCTGCTCCTCTTCGCGGCGTTCTTCACCACCGGGTACAACCTGTACACCGGCGAGTCGGAGACGAACCTGTTCGGGGTCGCCGGGGCGTTCGTGATGGGTATCGGATCCCTGCTCCTCGGGATCGTGTTCATGGTCGTCTGGAATATCCTGCGCCCGGCCTACTTCCGCGGGGAGTACGTCCCGGGCAGCGAGGTCGAGGCCCAGCCTTAACTCAGCGAGTTCTTCGGAATCCGAGGCGCAATGGCCACTCCCCGACGGAATCCATTGCGCCTCGGCGCTTATTGAGTAAGGATCGGTAGCGTGACGGAGCCCGTCCTTGACGACGTCAACAAGCAGATCATCGAGCGGTTGCAGCACGACGGCCGGATGTCCTACGCCGCGCTCGCGAAGGTGGTCGGGCTCTCCGAGGCGGCGGTGCGCCAGCGGGTGCAGCGCCTCCTCGACGGCGGCGTCATGCAGATCGTGGCGGTCACCGACCCGTTGACGGTGGGCTTCAAGCGCCAGGTGATGATCGGCATCAAGGCCCAGGGGGACCTGCGCAAGGTCGCCGACGCGCTCGCCGCGGTCTCCGAGATCGACTACGTCGTGCTGTGCGCGGGCGGGTTCGACATCCTCGTCGAACTGGTCTGCACCGACGACGACCATCTCCTGGACCTGCTCAACGACGCGATCCGGTCGGTGCCGGGCGTGGTGTCGACGGAGACGTTCGTCTACCTGAAATTGGCCAAGCAAACGTACGCCTGGGGGACCAGATGAGCGCTCATGAACATCTCTGGATGCACTTCTCCCGGCTCGGCGCCTACAAGGACACGCCGCCGCCGGTGATCGCCCGCGCCGAGGGGCCCTACATCTGGGACACCGCCGGCAAGCGCTACCTCGACGGGCTCTCCGGCCTGTTCGTCGTGCAGGTCGGCCACGGCCGCGAAGAGCTGGCCAACGCCATGTCCAAGCAGGCGGCCGAGCTGGCCTACTTCCCCATCTGGTCCTACGCCCACCCCAAGGCGATCGAGCTGGCCGAGCGGCTCGCCACCCTCACCCCCGGCGACCTCAACAACGTCTTCTTCACGGCCGGCGGCTCGGAAGCGGTCGAGAGTGCGTGGAAGTTGGCCCGCGCCTACTTCAGGAAGACCGGAAAACCGTTGAAGCACAAGGCGATCTCGCGTTCGATCGCCTACCACGGCACCTCCATGGGCGCGCTGTCGATCACCGGCCTGCCGGCGCTGAAGCAGGACTTCGAGCCGCTGGTCCCGTCGACCATGCGGGTGCCGAACACCAACTTCTACCGCCGCCCGCCCGGTTCCGGCGACACGCCCGAGGAGTTCGGCGTCTGGGCTGCCGACCGCATCGCCGAGGCGATCGAGTTCGAGGGACCCGAGACCGTCGCGGCCGTCTTCCTCGAACCGGTGCAGAACTCCGGCGGCTGCTTCCCCCCGCCGCCCGGCTACTTCCAGCGGGTGCGCGAGATCTGCGACCGCTACGACGTGCTGCTCGTCTCCGACGAGGTGATCTGCGCGTTCGGCCGGCTCGGCGAGTACTTCGGCGCCGACCGCTACGGCTACCAGCCGGACATCATCACCGTGGCCAAGGGCCTCACCAGCGGGTATGTGCCGCTGGGGGCGATGATCGCGTCGGACCGGCTGGCCGCGCCGTTCCGGGAGGGGACCACGAGCTTCACCCACGGGATCACGTACGGAGGTCATCCCGTGGGCGCGGCCGTCGCGCTCGCCAATCTCGATCTGTTCGAACGGGAACAGCTGCTCGCGCACGTCCGGGCCAACACCGGCACGTTCCGCTCCTATCTGGAACGCCTGAACGACCTGCCGATCGTCGGCGAGGTGCGCGGCGACGGGTACTTCTTCGGCATCGAACTGGTGAAGGACAAGGCCACCAAGGAGACGTTCAACGACGAGGAGTCCGAACGGCTGCTGCGCGGCTTCCTGTCGAAGGCGCTCTTCGACGCCGGCCTCTACTGCCGGGCCGACGATCGCGGCGATCCCGTCGTGCAGCTCGCTTCCCCGCTGATCTGCACCGAGGAGCACTTCGCCGAGATCGAACGGGTTCTCCGCACGGTGCTGACCGAGGCGTGGAACCGGATCTGACCGGCCCCCTGTGGGCGTCCACTGTGGACGTTCCGGAGCGGCCGGCGCTCGACCGGGACATCGAGGCCGACGTGGCGATCGTCGGCGGCGGCTACACGGGGCTGTGGACGGCCTACTACCTCTCGACCGCCGATCCCGCCCTGCGGATCGCCGTGCTGGAGGCCGCTCGCTGCGGATTCGGGGCGTCGGGGCGCAACGGGGGCTGGTGCTCCGCGCTGTTTCCGGCTTCGCCCTCGTCGATCGCCCGCCGGTACGGCCGGGACGCGGCGGTCGCGCTGTACGCGGCGATGCGGGAGAGCGTGGACGAGGTCGGGCGGGTGTCCACTGTGGAGGGTATCGACTGCGGGTTCGTCAAGGGCGGCACGGTGTCGCTGGCGCGCACGACCCCGCAGCTCGAACGGGCGCGGGCGGAGGTGGCCGAGGCCGCCGGGTACGGGCTCGGGGTGACGTCGCTGTCGGCCGGCGAGGCCGCCGCGCGGTGCGCCGCCACGGGAGTGCTGGGCGGCACGTTCACGCCGCACTGCGCACGGATCCACCCGGGCCGGCTGGTGCGCGGACTGTCCACAGTGGTCGCCGCCCGCGGCGTCGCCGTGTACGAACGCACCCGCGCGCTCCGCATCGCGCCCGGCCGCGTGGTCACGACCGGCGGCGAGGTGCGCGCGCCGGTGGTGGTGCGCGCCACCGAGGGGTACACGCCGGGCCTACCCGGGCTGCGGCGCGCCGTGGCGCCGGTGTACTCGTTGATGATCGCCACGCCGCCGCTGCCCGACGACGTGTGGTCCGCGATCGGGCTGGCCGGGTGCGAGACGTTCACCGACTACCGGCACCTCATCGTCTACGGCCAGCGGACCGTGGACGGGCGGCTGGCGTTCGGCGGGCGCGGCGCGCCGTACCATTTCGGGTCGCGCGTGCGCCCCGAGCACGACCACGAGCCGCGCGTCTTCGCCGAACTGCGGCGCGTCCTGGTCGACCTCTTCCCGGTGCTGGACGAGGTGTCGCCGACGCACCGCTGGGGCGGCCCGCTGGGTGTGCCCCGGGACTGGACGGCGTCGGTGGACTTCGACCGCGCCACGGGCCTGGCCCGGGCGGGCGGCTACGTCGGCGACGGCGTCACGACCAGCAACCTCGCCGGCCGCACCCTGGCGGACCTGATCACCGGCCGCTCGTCCGACCTGACGCGCCTGCCCTGGGTGGGCCATCGGTCCCCGCGCTGGGAGCCGGAGCCGTTGCGCTGGCTGGCCGTGAACGCCGTCCTGAAGGCCATGACGGCGGCCGACGCCGCGGAGGAGAAGACCGACCGGCCCTCGAGACGCGCGGCGCTGCTGGGCCGGTTCCTGGGCTCTTAGTGCCCGCGAGCGTGGCAGCGGAGCGGTCGATCACGCCGAAGGCGGAGCGACCCGGAGCGGTGCGGCTGGGAACTACGGTCACGCCCCCGACGGACGTGCGACCTGAAGCACTTGATCTTCAGGCGGGCGGAATCACGCGAAGATGGCCGCGGCGGCCTGTGGACGCGGTGTCGTCGGGGACGCGCTGGGCCGGACGTGCCGCCTCGCGGACGGCGTCGGCGAGGGCGACCAGGTCGTCGCTGCTCGGCGGCGGCGGCTCGTACTCGCCCTCGTAGCGGACGACCTCCCAGCCGCGGGGGGCGGTCAGGCCTCGGGCGTGCTGCTCGCAGAGGTCGTAGGTGTGAGGCTCGGCGTGCACGGCCAGTGGGCCGACGACGGCGGTCGAATCGGCGTAGACGTAGGTCAGGGTCGCAACCGGCGTGCGGGGGCAACCGTTGCGGGAGCAGCGCCGTGGTGACCTCACGGCCGAACGGTATCGCTCCGACGCCTTTCGTGCCGCCGGATAGCCCCGCGACACGCCGTTTCACAGCGCCCCGCCGCGGGTCGCAATCGGGTTGTTACCAGACTCGGGCGCCGTTCGGCGCTTCGACTCCGGTGAGCGGCGTTCGCGCGGCTACGCTGACCGGGTGAGCACTCCGGACAGCCGTCGCGCAGGGCCCGGTCGCCGCGCCCGCGACCGGCACGGCCGGGGAATGCGCGGCCGGCTCGTGCCCGCCTCCGTCCCGATGGCCCGGACCCGGGCGGAGATCTTCGACGATCTCGTGCTCGACGCGGTCGAGGAGCTCGAGCGGCGCTTCGCCGGCGAGCTGGCCGGGGTGGAGTTCGCGGTCGAGGACGTGCCGCCGGACCTCAACGTCTACGACTCCGACGTGCTCGAGGACGGCGAGGTGCCGCTGGCGCGACTGCTGCCGGGACGGCCTGGGCGACAGGCCCTGCCGCCGCGGATCGTGCTGTACCGGCGGCCGTTGGAGCTGCGGGCCGCGGACCGGGACGACCTGGCCGACCTGGTGCACGACGTGATCGTGGAGCAGGTGGCCAACCTGCTGGGCGTGTCGCCCGACGACCTGGACGAATGAGCCCCCGGGTGCTGGGGTACCCGGGGGCTCATCCGTACGGTGCGCGCCGTTACGCGGCGCGGCGCTTCAACTTGCGGCGTTCGCGCTCCGAGAGCCCGCCCCAGATGCCGAAGCGCTCATCCTGTCCGAGCGCGTACTCCAGGCATTCGGCACGTACCTCACAGCGCGAGCAGATCCGCTTGGCCTCCCGGGTGGACCCACCCTTCTCGGGAAAGAACGCCTCCGGGTCCGTCTGAGCGCACAGGGCGCGCTCTTGCCACTCCGGTGCGTCACCAAGCAGATCGGCCACGACGACCTGGCCGTCCATCCAGCGTGCCTCCTTAATGCGCACCGAACGGTGTCGGTGCAACCCCCCACGCGGAAGGCCCTTGCGATTCAAGTTCCCGTTGTTCGCGGTGGCGTGGTGTCCACAAAGGTCCGATCAGAACGGGTATGACCCGCGCCTTTCCGACCCCCCCGGTGAAATTACACGCGTGTAATGCGTGACCCGTCAAGCCGAACCTGCTAAATGGGCGCGGTTGCCAGGGTTTCCCCGGAGTGGCTCATACCATCATCGAGCGAGGCCCGCCCGGGGTTACGGGTGCCAATCGGAAACCCGTCTCAGCCTGCCGCGCTATACACAGTGTTACGCTGCCGCGCCCGCCGTCCGGCCTTCGCGGCAACGGCCGTGAGCTGCTCGACCGTCCGTGCCGAACCGTGTGCGGAGCCCGCCATCCGGGAGATCGTCTCCTCCATCAGCGTGCCGCCGAGGTCGTTCGCGCCGCCGCGGAGCATCGTCACCGTGCCCTCGTCGCCGAGCTTCACCCAGGAACACTGGATGTTCGCGACGCGGCCGTGCAACAGCACCCGGGCCATCGCGTGCACCGCGCGGTTGTCCCGCATCGTCGGCCCCGGGCGGGCCACCCCGGCCAGATAGATCGGCGCGTTCGTGTGCACGAAAGGCAGCGCCACGAACTCCGTCAGACCGCCGGTCCGATCCTGGATCCCGGCCAGCACCCGCAGGTGCGTCAACCAGTGCCGGGGCGAGTCGACGTGGCCGTACATCATCGTCGCGCTCGAACGCAGCCCCACCTCGTGCGCCGTCGTCACGACCTCGACCCAGGTGGCCGTCGGCAGCTTGCCCTTCGTCAGCACCCAGCGCACGTCGTCGTCGAGGATCTCGGCCGCGGTGCCGGGAATCGTGTCGAGGCCCGCCTCCCGCAGGCCGGTCAGCCACTCCCGGATCGACACACCGGCCTTCGCGCTCGCCGTCGCGATCTCCATCGGGCTGAACGCGTGGACGTGCAACCGGGGCACCCGGGCCTTGATGGCGCGCACGAGTTCGGGGTAGACGCTCACCGGCAGCTTCGGATCGATGCCGCCCTGGATGCAGACCTCCGTGGCGCCGAGCCGCCAGGCCTCCTCGGCCCGGTCGGCGACCTCCTCGACGGAGAGCCGGTAGGCGTCGGCGTCCCGTTCCCGTTGGGCGAACGCGCAGAAGCGGCAGCCGACGTAGCAGACGTTCGAGAAGTTGATGTTGCGGTTGACGACGTAGGTGACGTCGTCGCCGACGGCCTCCGCGCGGAGCCGGTCGGCGATCGCCGCGAGCGCGTCCAGGGCCGGGCCTTCGGCCGTGAACAGCGCCATCGCCTTCGCCTCGTGGGACGGGTCGAGCAGGGCGGCGGGGTCGGTGTCGGCGAGGGCCAGTGCGGCTCTCGTCTCGGCGTCGAGCCTCGGGACACCGGCGGCCGGGCTTTGCGCGGCGCCGCTTCGGGCGGCGGGCCCGGGGCTGTGCGCGTCGGCCTCCGTGCCGGCGGGCGCGGACGTGCGGGCGGCGTCCTCCGCGACCAGCGACCAGTCGCCGTAGACGCTGTCGAAGTCGCCGCGCCGGTCCCCGGTGCGCCCGGTCGTGTCGATGCTCTCGTGCAGGTCGGTGCGGCCGGTCGACGCGAAGCCGCCGTCCGGTTCCTGCCACGGCAGGCCCACCGGGCGGGCCTCCTCGACCGCCATGCCGGTCGCCGGATCGCTGAGCGCGCGCACGTGCGCGGACAGGCGCGGGTCGAGCCACGGATCCCCGCGCAGCACGTAATCCGGGTAGATGGTGAGGCGTTCGCGGAGGGTGAAGCCGGCCTTCTCGGAGAGCCGCGCCAGCTCGTCGATCTGCGGCCACGGGCGTTCCGGGTTGACGTGGTCGGGCGTCACCGGGGACACGCCGCCCCAGTCGTCGATCCCGGCGCGCAGCAGCAGGTCGAACTCGCCCGCGATCAGGTTCGGCGGCGCCTGCAGCCGCACCCGCGGGCCCAGCACCAGCCGCGCCACCGCCACCGTGGCCGCGAGATCGGCCAGTTCGGCGTCGGGCATCGCGCGCATGGCGGTGTCCGGCTTGGCGCGGAAGTTCTGGACGATCACCTCCTGGATGTGGCCGTACTCCCGGGCCGTGCGGCGGATGGCGAAGAGCGCGTCGACGCGTTCGGCCGGCGTCTCGCCGATGCCGATGAGGATGCCGGTGGTGAACGGCACCGCGACCCGGCCGGCGTCGTCGAGGACGCGCAGGCGCAGCGCCGGTTCCTTGTCGGGCGAACCGTAGTGCGGGCCGCCCGGCTCCGACCACAGGCGGGTCGCCGTGGTCTCCAGCATCATGCCCATGCTCGGCGCGACGGGCTTGAGGCGCTGCAGGTCGGCCCAGGACAGCACGCCCGGGTTGAGGTGCGGCAGCAGGCCGGTCTCCTCCAGCACCGCCACGGCGCAGGCGCGCACATAGTCCAATGTGGACTCGTAGCCGCGCGCGTCGAGCCACTCGCGGGCCTGCGTCCAGCGTTCCTCCGGGCGGTCCCCGAGGGTGAACAGCGCCTCCTTGCAGCCCTGCGCGGCGCCGGCGGCGGCGATCGCGAGGACCTCGTCCCGTTCCAGGAACGCGGCCGGCAGCCGGTGCGGCACCGTCGCGAACGTGCAGTAGTGACACCGGTCCCGGCAGAGCCGGGTCAGCGGGATGAAAACCTTCTTCGAGAACGTCACGACGCCCGGCCGGCCGGCGTCGCGGAGGCCGGCGTCGCGGATCGCACCCGCGATCGTCAGCAGCTCGTCGAGCGCCTCCCCGCGCGCACCGAGCAGCACGGTGGCCTCGGTCGCGTCCAGGGTCCGCCCGTCCCGGGCGCGGCGCAGGGCACGGCGGACAGCGGAGGAGTCCGGTGCGTCAATCACCCATGAAGACTAGGCCGGGCCTGTCGATCATGGCGAGCCGCGGCGAGGCCCAGGCGTCGCGTCGCCAGACGGCGAGTCGCCCGGATACCGGTGTTGTATCCGGGCGACTCGCCGGCGCCGCGAGGCGGCGTCTGGGTCCGCCACAGGCCGTCATGAGCGGCAGGCCCGGCCGTTGGCCGGGAGGATCGCTCCTCCCGGCCCGTGCGGTATGTGTCACATGACCATGACGGTCAGCTCGATTGCCACCGCTCCGTCGGCTGCTCGTCGCCGGGCTGCTGATCGGTGCGGATCACCTGGGTGCGCTGGCCGTCGTCGTCGTTGCTGGCGATGAGCGCGGTCGGCTCGTCGCTGCCGCTGTCCACCCGTGCGGTCGGCTCGTCGCCGCTGACCGGCGTCGTCGGCTCGTCACCCGGGTTGGACGGCGGGTTGGCCGGGCCGAACGGCGGGGTCGGCGGCGGGAACGCCGGCGCGGCGGCCGGGGTGTCGGCCGGCGACGCCTCCGGTGCGGCCGGCGTGTCGGTGCCCGCGCTGCCGCTCTCCGGTGCCGCGAACGGCCACGACGACGGCGTGCGCTGCTCCGTCTCGGCGGCGTCCGGCTCCGCCGCGGGTGCCGGCGGCGTGCTGGGCAGCCCCGGCGTGACCCCGAACGGGCTCGCGGCCGGCGGGGTCTCCGGCGCCTGCGTGGTCGGCAGGCCGGACCAGGCGGTGGTCGGTGGGGCGGGAGTGGCCGGCGGGGTGGTGGCCTGCGGCCAGCCCTCGGCGGCGGGAGCCGGCGCGGCGGTCCCGGCCCACGGCGTGGCGTCCCCGGCCGGCCCGGAGGTCGGCGCGGCCGGCGCGGTCTCCGCCGGGGAGGTCGGCTGGGTGGCCGGCCAGTCCGCACCCGCCACACCCGGCTGGGCCGACTGCGGGGACGGCCAGCCCGTCGCGGCCGGCGGCGTGGACGGCACCGGCGGGGCCGACGTCACCGGCGGCGTCTCCGGACCCGTCCCCGCACCGCTCGTCGGGAAGACGGTGGTCGCGGCGCCGGAGGTGTCCGTCTCGGGGGCCTTCTGCAGCCCGACCGGCGCCGCCGACTCGCCCGTGGCCGCACCCGAGGTCGGGGCCGCCCCGAACGCCGGGGCCGCGCCCGACGTGGGCGCCGCGTCCGGAGCCGGCGCAGCCGCCGGGACACCCGAGGTGGGTGCCGCACCCGGCGTCTGGGCCGCACCGGGCCATCCGGCACCGGCGAAGCCGCCCGCCACCGCACCCGCGGCGGCCGCACCGGCCTGGCCGGGCTGCGCGGCCGGCGCGCCCGGCTGCGCGTACTGCCCCTGCTGCGCCGCCGGGAAGGTGCCCGGCTGCGGGTACTGCCCCTGCGGCACCTGACCCTGCTGCGGCGCCTGCCCCTGCTGCACCAGCGGCTGCTGGCCGCTCGGCTGGTTCCACGCGGTGGGCTGCTGGTACTGGCCGGGCTGCGGAACGCCCTGCGGCTGGACCGCCGGCTGCTGCCCGGTCTGGTACGCCTGCCGGTGAGCCGCCTGCGCCGCCTGCTGCTGCGCGTACACCGCCTGCTGCTGCTGGGTGGTCAGCCCCGCCTGCTGGCCGTACCCCGCCGGGTAGCCGTATTGCCCGCCGATCGGCGCGGTCGGCACCGCCGTGTAGGACCGGAACACCCGCACCACGATGAAGATCACGAGCCCGAGCCACAGGAGGGAGACGAGCCGGACGATGAGGAGCTCCAGCGCCGGCCGGATCTCGCTGCCCGCCGTGTCGACCCCGAAGACGAATCCGCCGAAGAGGCAGATCAGTCCGAAGAACGCGGACACGCCGTACTGGGCCAGGGCCACCAGGACGATGAGCCGCCCCTTGGCGACCGGCGGCCGGATGTGGGTCGCGAGCAGGACCGCGAGCAGCGGCGCGACGACGTTCTCCAGGCCGACGAAGTCGTAGAACCCCGTGTTGGCCCGCGAGGTGAATCCGTCGGCGAAACCCTCTGTCACGATCAGCAACTGGGCGAACCCGAGTAGGAGCAGCAGTCCGTTGCCGCCCAGCAGGACGAATGCGATCAGTTCGCGCAGCGGTCGCGTCTGCGCGACGGCGGGAGCCACGTCAGTGGACTGGGTGGTCACAGGTCCCCCAAAGGACGTACGGCGGGTCGCCCGCGAGCCTAATCCCCCGGCGCTTGCCGCGGCAGGCCCGGCACCCACGACAGGCCCGGCCGGGATGCGTGCGACAGGATGGACGCATGCACATCGTCGTTCTGGCCGGAGGGATCGGCGGAGCCCGGTTCCTGCTCGGCGTCCGGGAGGTGGCCCGCGCGCGCGGCGCCGAGGTCACCGCCGTCGTCAACGTCGGTGACGACGTCACGCTGCACGGGCTGCGGATCTGCCCCGACCTGGACAGCGTCATGTACACGCTGGGCGGGGGCGCCGACCCGGAACGCGGCTGGGGACGCACCGGCGAGACGTGGGTGGTCAAGGAGGAGCTGGCGCGCTACGGCGCGGAGCCGACGTGGTTCGGGCTCGGCGACAAGGACATCGCCACGCATCTGGTGCGCACCCGCATGCTCGACGCGGGCTACCCGCTGTCGGCCGTCACCGAGGCGTTGTGCACCCGTTGGGAGCCGGGCGTGCGCATGATCCCGGCGACCGATGAACGGTGCGAGACGCACGTCGTCGTTGACATTGAGGGAAAGACCCAGGCGATCCACTTCCAGGAGTGGTGGATCCGGTACCGCGGGGAGCTTCCGGCGCAGCGGTTCGTGTTCGTCGGTGCGGAGTCGGCCAAGCCGGCGCCGGGCGTGCTGGACGCGATCGCGTCCGCGGACGCCGTTCTGGTCGCGCCGAGCAATCCGGTCGTGAGCGTGGCCCCGATCCTGGCCGTCCCCGGTATTCGCGACGCACTGCGAGCGGGCCCCGCCAGGGTTTCCGGGTTCAGCCCCATCATCGGGAACTCCCCGGTGCGGGGCATGGCCGACAAGTGCCTCGACGCGATGGGGGTGGCGGTGAGCGCGGCCGGCGTCGGCGGGCTCTACGGCGCGCGTTCGGCGGAAGGGATCCTGGATCGTTGGCTGGTCGACACGACGGACGCCGGCACCGCGGTGCCCGGGGTCGAGGTGCGCAGCCGTCCACTGTGGATGACCGACCCGGCCACGACGGCGGCCATGGTCGAGGAGGCGCTGGACAATGGCTGATCTGACGGTGCTGCCGCTGGAGGGCATCGGCGAGGTGCGCCCCGGTGACGACCTCGCCGAGATCCTGGTGGACGCCGCGCCGTGGCTCGCCGAGGGCGACGTGCTCGTGGTGACCAGCAAGGTGGTGAGCAAGGCGGAGGGGCGCCTCGTGCCGATCCCGCCGGCGGAGGGCCCGGAGCGCGAGGCGGCCCGCGCCGAGCTGATCGACGCCGAGACGGCGCGGCCGGTGGCGCGGCGCGGCGAGACGCGGATCGTGCAGACGCACCACGGGCTGGTGCTCGCGTCGGCCGGCATCGATGTGTCCAATGTGGACCGTGGGCACGCCGTGCTGCTGCCGGTCGACCCGGACGCCTCGGCGCACCGCATCCGTTCGGGGATCCGGCAGCGGCTGCGGGTGCACGTGGCGGTCATCGTCAGCGACACGATGGGCCGGCCGTGGCGCAACGGCCTCACTGACGTGGCGATCGGGGCGGCCGGGATCGGGGCGCTGCACGACCACCGGGGTTCCTACGACGCGCACGGCAACGAACTGTCCGTGACGCAGGTGGCCGTCATCGACGAGTTGGCGGCGGCGGCGGACCTGGTGAAAGGCAAGGCGGACGGGATCCCGGCGGCGGTCATCCGGGGTTACGTGCCGGCGTCGACGGGTGCGGGCGCCCGGGCGCTGGTGCGCGACGCCGAACTGGATCTCTTCTCGCTCGGCACCGCGGAGGCGCGGGCGGAGGGGCTGCGCGCCGCGGCGACGCTGGCCGACGCACCGTCCTTTGTGGACGGCCCCGTCCCGGGCGACGCGATCGAGCGCGCACTGTCCATTGTGGACGCATCGGTCGAGCGCACGGCCGGGGGCGACGGCCTCCCACCGTTCACCCGGGAGGTCCTCAAGGTGAAGGCGGAGAGTGACGTAAAGGCGGGCATGGACGTGCAACGGCTCCGGGCCGCCCTCGCGGCGGAAGGCCTCGCGTCGGTGTGGCTGCCCGACGCGGGCCTCCTCGCCGTCGGCGTCACAGCAGGTCGGTAGCGCCCCGCTCCTTGAGCCCGTCCACGATGGCCTTGACCTCCTGGGCCCGGTCGCGCGGGCAGACCAGCAGGGCGTCCTCGGTGTCGACGATGACCGCGTCGCGCAGCCCGACGGCGGCGATCAGCCGGCCGGAACGCGGCACCACGATCACGCCCTCGGAGTCGCGCAGGACGACCTCGCCCTTGGCGTCGTCGGCGGCGAGCACCACGTTGCCCTGCTCGTCCCCGGGCAGGATGTCGCCGAGGGTGTGGAAGTCGCCGACGTCGTTCCAGCCGAACTCGCCCGGCACGGTGCCGACGAGGCCCTGGGCGGCGGCGCCCTCCATCACGGCGTAGTCGATGGAGATCTTCTTCAGGTCGGGCCAGATCTCGGCCATCCGGTCGTCCCGGCGGGGGCCGTGCCACGCGGCCGCGATGCGGCGCAGCCCGTCGTGCAGCTCCGGCTGCTGGCGGGCCAGCTCGGCGAGGAAGGCGTCGACCCGCCAGATGAACATGCCGGCGTTCCACAGGTACTCGCCGGACTGCAGGTAGGCGGCGGCGCGTTCCTTGTCGGGCTTCTCGACGAACTCGGCGACCTCGCGCACCTGGCCCTCGTCGCTGGTGCAGCGCAGGTAGCCGTAGCCGGTCTCGGGCCGGGTCGGGGTGATGCCGATCGTCATGAGCTTGCCGGCGAGCGCGCCCGAGACACCGGCCAGCACGCAGGCCTGGAACGCCTGCACGTCGGTGATCAGGTGGTCGGCCGGGAACGCACCCATCACCGCCTCGGGTTCCCGTTCGGCGATCACCGCGGCGGCCAGCCCGATGGCGGCGCACGAGTCGCGGGGCAGCGGCTCGACGAGCACGTTTTCGGCCGGCAGGTCGGGGAGCTGACGCGCCACGTCGGCGGCGTGCGACGCCCCGGTGACCACCATCGTGGTGTCCGGGGAGGTCAGGCCGCCGAGCCGGCCGACGGTCGCCTGGATCAGCGAGGCCGACGTGCCGGTGAGCGCGTGCAGGAACTTGGGATGCGAAGCGCGCGACAGCGGCCACAACCGTGTGCCGGCACCGCCCGCGGGAATGACCGCGTACAACACCGGACCATCATGCCGGATGTGACGACGCTCTCGGGTGTCGAGGGTGTGTCCCGCGTGTCGCCGCTGGTAAACACCGCGCTACGGCACCTACGGACGGATCGCCCCGAGGACGGCGGCCTGCTGGGCGGCCCGCGCCCAGGCGCCCATGTGCACGTCGGCGCTCGACGCCCAGGTGAACTCCCGCGCCCGCGCCATGCCCGCCGCCGCGAGGGTGCCCCGACGCGGCTCGTCGTCGAGCAGCGCCGCCAGGTCCTGCGCGATCTCCTCCGGGGTCGGCCCGGTGTAGGCGACCGCGTCGCCGCCCACCTCCGGCAGGGAGAGCCGCGGGGTGGTCAGCACCGGCGCGCCGCAGGCCATGGCCTCGAGGATCGGCAGCCCGAACCCCTCGCCGAACGACGGGTACGCCGCCACCATCGCCCCGCCGAGGAAGCCGGGCAGGTCCCCGTAGCGCAGGTAGCCGGGGCGCAGCAGCCGCAGGTGGGCCGGCACGGTCGACACCGCCTGGTCGATCTCGTCGTCGTGCCCCGAACCGCCGGCGATCACCAGCGCGGGCGGCTGCGGCCGGTCCTTGACGGCGAGCACCCAGCCGCGGATGAGGCTCGGGACGTTCTTGCGCGGCTCCTTGACCCCGAGGAACGCGATGTAACCGGTGCCACCGAGGCCGAGCCGGGCACGCACCCGCGCCTTCTCCTCCTCCGACGGCACGTGGAACGCCTGCGCGTCGACCCCGTGGTAGGCGACGTCGATGCGCACCGGGTCGGCCTCCAGCAGCCGGATCAACTCGTCCCGGGTGGCCTTGCTCGGCACGATCACCCGGGCGGCCCGGCGCAGCGACGTCTTGATCGCCGAACGGAAGAACGTCCGCCGCGACTTGTCGTAGTGCTCCGGCTCGGTGAAGAACGTGGCGTCGTGCACCGTGACGGTGACCGGGCAGGAGGTGCGCAGCGGGCACGTGTAGAACGGCGAGTGCAGCACCTCGGCGCCCACCTGCTGGGCGAGCATCGGCAGGCCGGTCTGCTCCCACGCGAGCCGGGCGGGCCGGTGCGCGGCGGCCGCCGGGGCCGGCAGCACACGGGCGTCGGGCAGCAGGCGGGTGTAGCGTTCGACGTCGGTGCGCTGGCACACCACGGCGAGATCGGTCTCACGCTGGGACAGCGCACCGAGGAGTCCGTCCACATAACGGCCGACCCCGCCCCGGTCTGCCGGGACACTGGTGGCGTCGACCAACACGCGGGGTGGGCGACCGGGGGTCACGTGGCGGCTCCTCGCATCGAGCTTTTCGGATCTTCACAGGAATACGTCCCGTAGCCGGGATGCGATCCCTGTCGCACTACCCTACGCCCGCACCACCATGAGACGTTGACCACCGCGCACCGGTTTGAGCGAATGTTCAGGGGATCGCGACGGGAATGTCACCGGTCCGACCGAACTCGACCGATGCGCCGCCGCTGATCAGCCAGGTTCCCTCGGCGTCGGGGCCGGCCGGGGGGCGCCACACGGCCCGGTCGGCCTTGCCGTCGCCGTCGAACTGCCCGACCACGGGCACGTCCCCGTCCTCACCGAACGTGACAGGAGCGGCGCCCCACACGAACCACCGGTGGGTGATCGGCGACCACGAAGCGGGTTCGACGTCGCCGTCGCCGTCGTAGTCGGCGGGCACCGGGACGTGGTAGCTCTCGCCGAGCCGGTAGGTGCCCTTGCCGCGCACGTACCAGGTGCCCTCGGCGGGCCGCCACACCGCCGGTTCGGCCTTGCCGTCGCCGTCGTAGTCGCCCGGCAGGGGGATGTCTCCCTCCGATCCCCACTGGACCGAGTTCCCGGCGGCGAACTGCCACACTCCGTCCGCGGGGCGCCACACGGCCGGTTCGGCCTTGCCGTCGCCGGTGTAGTCGGCGGGCACGGGGCGGTCGCCGGGGCCGCCGAGGAGCTGTTCCTGCGGCGCGCCCGGAACGTGCCACCGGCCGTCGGCCGGGGTCCAGGTGGCGAGGTCGGTGGCGCCGTCGCCGTCGTAGTCGGCCGCGGCGGGCAGGTCGCCGGGCGTTGCGGGGACGTCGGCGGCGCCGTTCACCCGCCAGCGCGCCTCGGCGGGATTCCACGTGGCGAGCCGTGGGCGCAGGGTGGACTCGCGGGTGCGGGTTCCCATCAGGGCGGCCGCGCGATTGCGGATCGGGTCGAGCGCGTCCATGCCCCGGTCGCCGGGGCACTCGGTGGTGTTGGTGAGCCGGTGCGGGAAGACCCGCGGCACGGTGATCGTGGTGCCGGGCTGGTGCCGGGAGGTGTTGCCGCCGCCGGTGAGCCGGGTGGTGCCGCGCGGGTCGGCGTTCTGGTCGAGGGAGAGCTTCCAGGCGGTGTAGCGGGCGGCGGACTCGATCACGCCGTCGGGCACCGGGGTGGTGCGGTGGTCGCCGATGGCCGAGATGCCGGCCGTGTTGCGGTTGAAGCCGCCGGCGTGCGCGCCGATCACCGGCATGTTCAGGCCGCCGCGGCGGCCCTCCCACAGCCGGCCGAAGCGGTCCACCAGCACGTTGTAGCCGATGTCGCCCCAGCCCCGGCTGACCGCGTGGAAGTAGTAGACGGAACGCAGGAGCTTCGGCACGTCGTCGGGCAGGTAGTCGTTGCCGGTGGCGGTGTGGTGGAAGGCGATCGCGGCGACCGGGCCGGCCATTTCCGGGTTCCACGTCATCAACCGCTCGTCGGCGCCCCAGGCGGCGCGGCTCGCGATGGGCGGCATGTAGACGCGGCCGGCTTCGGCGGGCTTCTCGGGCGGCGGGCCGGCGTCGTCGCCGGGGGCGGTGAGCGGGTCGATGAGGTCGACCGCGAGGTCGGTGAGATCGCGGGTGGCGCGGCCGGTGACGACGAGTTCCAGGCCGTCGGAGGGGCCGAGCCAGACCAGGTCGGTGCCGTTGCGCCGGGCCGTCGGGGCCTTTCGTCCCGGCTTCGCCGCCGTCGCGCGCCCGTCCGGGTCCCGGTCGGCGGGCGCGGTGTCAGCCGTCCGCCACTGCGTCCACCCCTTCGAGGGAACATGCGAACGCACGGCCACGGTCAGGTCTGCCGTGGGCGCGCCGTTCCAGGTGAGCCCGACGGCGCTGAACGGGCCGGTGCCCTCGCGGCGCACGGTCAGGCTGCGCTTGCCCTTCACCGGGACGCCCTTCGGCACACCGGTGCGGGCCCGCACACCCTCGGCCGGCCCGTCGAACCGGCCGAGCGGGATCCGCACCGCCCGCGGGCTGACGCCGGTGGTCGGCGGCCCCGCGACGGGCGCGCCGGCCGGCTTCTCCGCGGCGGGTTGCTGCTGGGCGGGGGCGGCCACGGGGCCGGTAGCCTGGTCCTCCGGCCGGCCGTCCGGCTCGGTGGCGATCAGGAGGACGAGCAGCAGCGCCGTCGCGAGCAGACCCGCACCGGTCCGATGTCGTTTCGCCGCCCGTTTCCGCACCTCCGTCTTAACGCACGTCCGGCACCTTGGAAATGGGATATTGGAGTGGTATGAGCGCAAATGTCCGTTCAGTGGCGGCGCTGTGGGCCTCGGCGGTCGGCGCGGATCCGACCCGACCGCTGCTCACGTGGTACGACGACGCCACCGGCGAACGCGTCGAGCTCTCCGGCGTCACGCTCGACAACTGGGTCGCCAAGACCGCGAACCTGCTGGTCGACGGCCTCGGCCTGAGCACCGGTGACCGCGCGACGGTGGCCCTCCCGCCGCACTGGCAGAGCGCGGCCGTCCTCCTCGGCTGCTGGAACGCCGGCCTCACCGTCGGCTCCGCCGGCGCCGCCGACGTGCTGTTCGCGAGCACGCCCGACGCGTCCGGCGCGACGGACCGGTACCTGCTCGGCTTCGCGCCGATGGGCCTGCCGATGCGGGGCGCGGTCCCGGAGGGCTGGCTCGACTACGTCGCCGAGGTGCGCACCTTCGGCGACCGCTTCACCCCGATGACCCCGGTCGACGGATCCGACCCGGCCACGGACGAGGACGACCACGCCACACTCGTCACGCGGGCCACCTCCCGCGCGGCCGAACTGGGCATCAAGCCCGGCAGCCGCGTCCTGCTCGACCTGTCCACGGACCGCCCGGTGCTGGACTGGCTGCTCGCTCCCCTGTCGGTGGCCGCGACACTGGTCCTCTGCGCCAACCCCGACCCCGGCGCCCTCCCCCGCCGCGCCGAATCCGAGCGAGCCGACACGGTCCTCTGACCCGCCGATCTTGCGGTTGTGGCGCCCGACTTGCCCTTCGCGGGAATAGTTTGTCGCAGCCACAACTGCAAGATCGACGAGAGTCGCCATCGCCGGTTCAGACGGGTTGCAGCAGCGCCCGGATCGCGCGTTCGGCCAGCTCGGCGTCGGGCTGCCGGCCGGTGAGCAGCTCGGCGTAGAGCATCGACTCGATGATCCGCACGTACAGGTACGCCAGGTGGTCGAGGTCGGTGCGCGACCAGCCCTCCTCGGTGGCCAGGTCGCGCAGGATCTCGCACTGGAACTCGACCGCGCGCCGGTGCACCCCGCCGGACGCCGTGAACAGCACCCGCGCCGCCGTGTCCGGCTCGGTGCGCAGGAACTCGCGGAACGGCGCCGACTCCAGCAGCCCGGCCGAGAAGTGGCGGGTGATCTCCAGAACCCCGTCCACGCCGGGGGCGGAGCGCTGTTCGCGGGCCCGGCGCAGCATCCCCTCGGCCAGCCGCCACAGGACGTCGCCGAGCAGGCGGTCCCGGCTGTGCACCACCCGGTACAGCGTGGCCCGGCTGATCGCCAGGTCGAGCGCCACCTTGTCCATGTCGACGGTGGCGTGACGCAGGAAGAAGCGACACGCACCGATCACCACGTCGTCGCTGCTCACCACCCGCCGTGGCGCGGCTCGCTCAGGAATGGGAGTGCTCCTTCTGCCGAGTTACCCGCCAGTGTCGACCGACGTGCCGCGCTGACGCATCGGCACAATCGCCGCTTTCACCGTGTCGACGGGTCGGGGCGCCCCACCCGTCACTCGCCGGTCCCAGGGGTCAGCCTGGCGAGCAGTTCGTACTCCGTCAATGACTCCGGGTTGACGAGTGCCCCTTTGGCCGCCGCCGTCTCGGCCGGGGTGCCGGTCAGGATGCGCTTGACGGGGACCTCGAGCTTCTTGCCGGAGAGCGTCCGCGGCACCGCGGCCACCTGGGTCATCACGTCGGGGACGTGGCGCGGCGACAGGGCCGAGCGCAGTTCCTTGGCGATCCTCGCGCGCAGGGCCTCGTCGAGCGTCGCGTCCGGTGCCGGGACGATGAAAAGCATCAGCGTCCCCGGGCCGCCCGCCGGGTCCTCCAGGTGGATCACGAGCGAGTCGACCACCTCGTCGAACGACTCCACCACCGAGTAGAACTCCGCCGTGCCGAGGCGCACCCCGCCGCGGTTGAGCGTGGCGTCGGAGCGGCCGGTGATCACCAGCGTGCCGTGCTCCGTGATGGTGAGCCAGTCCCCGTGCCGCCATACCCCTGGATACGTATCAAAGTAGGCCTCGCGGTACCGGCTGCCGTCTTTATCGTTCCAGAAGCCGACGGGCATGCTGGGCATCGGCGCGGTTATCACCAGTTCGCCCAGTTCGCCGACGGGGGCGGGGGTGCCGTCCGGCCGGAACGCCTCCACCCGCGCACCCAACGCGCGGCAGGTGATCTCGCCGGAGTACACCGGCAGCAGCGGCACCCCGCCGACGAACGCCGTGCACACGTCGGTGCCGCCGCTGGCCGAGGTGAGCAACACGCCGTCGCCGACCGCCTCGTACACCCACTCGTACCCCTCGGGCGGCAGCGGCGCGCCGGTCGACCCGACGCCGCGCAGCCCGGACAGGTCCGCGATCTCCTTCGGCACCAGCCCCGCCTTGCGGCAGGCCAGCAGGAACGGCGCCGAGGTGCCGAAGTACGTGATCCCCGCGTCGGCGACCAGCCGCCACAGGGCACCGAGGTCTGGCGCGCCGGGGTCGCCGTCGAACAGCACGATCGAGGAGCCCACGGCCGGGGCGGAGACCAGGTAGTTCCACATCATCCAGCCGGTGGTGCTGAACCAGAAGAACCGGTCCGACGGCCCCAGGTCGTGCTGGAGGGCGAGGTTCTTGAGGTGTTCGAGCAGGATCCCGCCGTGCCCGTGCACGATCGGCTTCGGCAGTCCCGTGGTACCGGAGGAGTACAGCACGTACAGCGGATGGTCGAACGGCACCGGTTCGAACGCGAGCGGCTCGTCGGTCTCCTCGTCGAGCACCGACGGGGCATCGCCCGCGACGTAGGAGAGCTCGACCAGGTGCCGAACGGAGGGCAGCGCCGCCCGGATCGCCGCCACCTCCACGCGCCGGTCGATCGTCTTCGACCCGTACACGTACCCGTCGACCGCCACGAGCACCACCGGTTCGATCTGCTGCCAGCGGTCCACGACGCTGCGGGTGCCGAACTCGGGCGCACAGCTGGAGAAGACCGCCCCGAGGCTCGCCGACGCCAGGAGCAGCACGAACGTCTCCGGGATGTTCGGCGCGTAGGCCGCCACCCGGTCACCGGGCCCGACGCCCAGCCGACGCAGCGCGGCCCGCGCCCGCCGGACCCGTTCGCGCAGCTCGGCGACGGTGAGGTCGATCGGTGCGCGGGTCTGGCTGTAGGCCGAGACGATCACGTCGGCGTCGTCCCGGCCGGGTGCGCGCAGCACGTGCTCGGCGTAGTTCAGCGTCGCGCCCGGGAACCATCGGGCCCCCGGCATCGTCGCGTCGGCGAGCACGGCGGTCGGCTCCGTGTGGGCGATCACCTCGAAGTGCTCCCACAGCGCGCCCCAGAACGCCGGCAGGTCGTCCACCGACCACTGCCACAGCGCGGCATAGTCGGCGAAGTCGAGTCCCCGTTCGGCCCTCAGCCGGTCGAGGAATCCGCCGATCCGCGTGGTCTCCCGGACGTCGTGGGGCGGGTTCCAGAGCACGTCACCAGCGGTCATGGCGAACATTCTTCACCACGGGAAGGCCCGCCCGGAAAGCGTCGGGGCCCGGTGAAATGTGCCACCGGGCCCCCGCATCGAGCACCGTCAGCGCAGCTCGACGACCCGCTTCCCCTTGCCCGGCACGTTCGCCTCGACCGCCCGTGCCTCCGTCGGAAGAAGTGCGACCTGCGGCTCGGCGTCGCGCCACTGCCCCCCGTCGGTGCGGTAGCGCAGCGTCGCACCCGGCACCACGACCAGGAACCCCTGGCCGTCCGGCAGCTTCACCTTGGCCGCCTCGAACGGCCTGCCCGGCATCAGGACCGCGGCGACGATGTCGGCCGGCCCGGCCGTTCCGTCGGCCCTACGCACCACCGCCACGAACCGGATCGGCCCGCCGTCCCCCCACAGCTGTTGGACCAGGACGTCCCGGCCGCCGGCGGCCTTCGCGCAGAGCACCGGCCGCAGCGTGTACCCGCCGGTCCCCGTTTTGAAGTCCTTGAAGAGGTCGTTCCCCACGAGAACCGTCGCCGGGCCGCCGTCCGGCGGCACGACCACCCGGGCACTGCCGTCCAGAGGCCCGAACGACGCGCCCTCGCAGCCGGCGCCGGCCGTGTCCCCGAGCAGCTCGTAACCGTCCCTGTCGAGCGGCGACCGGTTGTCGCCGATGATCCCTATCGACGCGGGTCCGTCGCCGTCGGCGCGCAGCGCCACGCTGCGCCGGTCGCGCTGCGACGGCACCTTCGCCACCGCCACGTCGTCGGGCGAGAACGCCAGCCGCTTCCAGGTCCGGTTGAAGCGGCCGTCCTCGCCGATCCGGTAATCGGCCGAGTACTCGACCGCCCGACCCGGGTCCAGGGCCACCAGCACGTCGCGCTTGTCGCCGACCAGGGCCGCGTAGCCACCGGCATCCGTCTGCGGGAACGTGTCCCGCGCGCCGGCGACCTGGGTCGTCAGCCCTTTCGGGGTGTCGTACACGAAGCCGACGTAGCCGTCGATGCCCGCGGTGCGCTGCACCAGCACCGCCACCCGGCCGGCCGGTGTGCGCGCCGCCCAGAAGACGTGGATCTCCCCGGTCGTCACGGGCGAGTTGTTGACGACCGGTTCGCTCGGCCCGTTCCCGGCGGACGGGTGCGGGCTGCCCGAGGCGCCGGACGACGGCGGGGGTCCCGGCTGCAGCGACGGGTGACCGCTGGGCAGCGGCGAGACGTCGTCGGAGCCGTCCAGGTCGTCCATGTACTTGTCGACGTCGCGCCGGTACGCCGCCTTCGCGTCCGCGATGAACTTCGCGTCGCCGATCAGTTCGCCGCCGCTCTGGTGGAACAGGTCGGCCGGGACGCCGTCGGCCGGCGCCGGTGGTCCCGCCGGTTCCTGCGGCGTCGCGCGGTCCAGGTAGACGAGCGTCGCCGTCAGCGCCGCCACGAGCAGCACCGCCACCGCGCCGGTGCCGATCCGTCGGCGCGCCAGCCGGCGCTGCCCGCCGGTGCGGACCCGTTCGAGCAGGTCGGATGCTGTCGTGATGCCATCCGCCGTCTCGTGAAGTGCCGCCCGCACCTCGATGTCATCGGCCACTGTCGGCCCCCTTTGTCGAACTGGTAACCGGGACGGCGAGATCCGGGTCGAAGAACTGCGTGCCGTTCAGCACCCCGCGCAGGCGTTCCAGGGCGCGGGCCGTGTGACTCTTGACCGCTCCCTCGGAACAGCCAAGGATCCTGGCCACCTCGCTCACCGGCAGGTCCTCCAGGAAGCGCAGCACCACCGCCGCGCGCTGACGGGTCGGCAGCTGTCGTAACGCCGTCAGCACGGCGTCGCGCACCACCACCCGTTCGCTCGCGTCCGGTGCCGGCCGGTCGTGGTCGCCCAGCGGCTGTTCCCGCCGCCGCAGCCGCCGTCGCCACCGGTTCGTGGCCCGGTTGACCAGGGCCTGCCGGCTGTACGCCTCGGCCGAGGTGTGCACCGTCGGCCACCGCGCATAGACCTGTTCCAGCACGTCCTGGAGCAGGTCCTCCGCGGCGTGCCGTTCACCGGTCAGCAGGTACGCGAGTCTGAGCAGCGCACCCGCACGCGCGTTCACGAACTCGTCGAAGTCCGCACCCCGCATGAATCCCTCCCCGGATCTCGTCAACTTCTGTGACACCGGGCGTGGGCACGAGGATTACACGCTGCGAGCGTTCTTTCCGTCCTCCCTGGTGGACTGCTCACCGTTATCGACAACCGGTACGGTGCGTGGCATGCGACACCTCGGCAGCCTGGTCGCGGCGCTGGTCATCACGCCGCTCGCGTGGGTGCTGCTTGCTCTCGGTCAACCTCGCGCGGGTGAGACGTTCTCCCGATGGGGCGAGGCGGAGACGATCCGTACCGGGCAACTGCTCCCGGCGCTCGGTTTCCTCATCGGGGCCGGCGTCCTGATCGGACTCGTGGCGTGCCTGCGCTGGTCGCCGCTCGGCCCGCTGGTCGCGGGGACGGTGCTGCTCGGCGTCTACGGCTACCTTCTGGTCAGGCCCTTTCCCCTGCTCGACCGGCTGCCGGTGTGGCGGGTCGGCGATCTTCGCGTCGACTGTGCCGTTCCCCTGGAGAACGGGACCCTGGCGGCACTCGGCGCCGCACTCGTCGTCGCGACGGTGAGCGGGCAGCGCTGGCGGCGATGGCCGACGGCCACGCAGGTCCCGGAGGCCCCGGCGCCGGGCACCGGGGCGGAGCTCTACCGGCCCGCCTCCCCGGCTCACCTCGACGCGTACCCGGGTGCGGCATCGCCCACGGTGGACGCGACCGGCCTGGCGCAGCCCGCCGGCGGCGGCGTCGGCACGGCGGTGGCCGAACAGTCCACCACGCGCACCGAGGAGCCGGTGACCGGCGCCGGTCTCTTCCTGACCCGCGGCGCCGCCGAACGACTCCGCACCGCCGAGACCCAGCGCCCCGCCGAGCCCGCGCGTCCGGCCGAGCCCCTGCGCGCCACCGAGCCCGCCCGCTTCACCGAGTCCGCGCGGCTCACCGACAGCGTGCCCGAGCCGCGCGTTCCCGAGCAGGTCTCCCCGGGGTGGCCGGTGTGGGGCATGCCGGCCGGCGACACCCCGTCGACGGCCGAGGACCTGCCCCGGCGCACGTCACCGGACCTGCCGCGACGCACCCCGACCCCGGCGGACGCGCCCGGCACGATCGCGGCCGCCGCGGCGGCGGTCCGGGAGAGCGACCCGGACGCCCCGATCTCCCCCGGTTCCTTCGGTGCCCCGGTCTCCGGTGCCCCGGTGTCGGGCTCCCCGATCTCCGGTGCCCCGATCTCCGGCTCTCCGGTCTCCGGTGCCCCGGCGCAGTCCGCTTCGGCGGCGCCCGCCTCGCCCCCGGCGCCGGCGGCACCCGCCGCTCCGGTCGGGCCACCGGCGGGCGACC
>NZ_BOPF01000044.1 GCF_016863615.1 Virgisporangium aliadipatigenens
CCCCGGGGGCGCGACCGTTGCCTCCCGGGCCGCACCTCTGGCCCCTGCGGGGCTACGTTGTCACGTCCGCGTCCGGTCGCGGCGCCTCCGGCGGCCGGATCCCCGGTCCGCGCCCCTCAGCCGTCGTCGGAGGAGTGGCCGGGGAAGAGGTGGGCCGCGGGGTCGATGGCCACCGCGGCGTTGTTGACCGCAGTGGCGGCCTCGCCGAAGCCGACCGCGATCAGGCGCACCTTGCCGGGGTACTCGCTGATGTCGCCGGCCGCGAAGACCCTTGGAAGGTTCGTCGCCGTGGTGGAGTCCACGACGATGTGGCGCTTGTCGAGGACCAGCCCCCAGGTGGCGAGCGGGCCGAGGTTGGCGGTGAAGCCGAGCGCCGCCACGACGGTGTCGGCGGGCAGCGTGCGCCGTTCCTGCCCGGCCGGGGTGACGGCGACGCCGGTGACCCGCCCGTCACCGAGCAGGCGTTCGACCTGGGCGTTCACGATGAGCTCGATCGGCAGCGCCTGCACCTTGGCCACGGTGGCGGCGTGCGCCCGGAACCGGTCCCGCCGGTGCACCAGCGTCACCGACTTCGCCAGCGGGTACAGCGACAGCGCCCAGTCGAACGCCGAGTCGCCCCCGCCCACGATCACCACGTCGTGCCCGGCCAGCGCCTCCAGCCGGGGCACGAAGTAGCACACGCCGCTCCCGCCGAACGCCTCCGCGGCCGGCAGCGGCCGGGAACTGAAGCTCCCGAGCCCACCGGTGATGATCACCGACCCGCACCGCAGCGACGAACCGTCGTCGAGCCCCAGCACCGGCAGCCCGTCGTCGGTGTACACCAGCGTCTCGGCGCGCACACCCAGCCGGTAGGTCGGGTCGAACTGCGCCGCCTGCTCGACCAGCTGCGCCACCAGGTCCCGCCCGCGCACCGCCGGGAACCCGGCCACGTCATAGATCATCTTTTCCGGGTACATCGCCGTGACCTGGCCGCCCGGCTCGGGCAGCGCGTCGATGACCACGGTGGACAGTCCCCGGAACCCGGCGTAGTACGCGGCGAAGAGCCCGGTCGGACCCGCTCCCACCACCGCGACGTCCACGGCATGCATAGCGCGAACGGTAGGGTGACGCCCCTCACAGGGCAAGGGCGCTAAGGCTTACTTCAGGTCGTCATCGTCGTCATCGGCCTCGTCGGTCAGCGGATCGCCCTTGCGCCGCCGGAACGCGATCGCCGCGACGATCCCGCCGATGAACCCGAACAGGTGCCCCTGCCACGAGATCCGCTCGTCGGTCGGCAGAACGCCGATCAGCTGCCACCCGTAGAGCAGGCCGATCAGCAGGCCCACGGCGATGTTCCACCAGCTGTGCTCGACCACGCCGCGGGTGAGCAGCACGCCGAGGTAGCCGAAGATGAGGCCGCTCGCCCCGACGACCACGGTGCCGGTCTCGCCGGTGAACCACACGCCGACCCCGCTGATCACCGCGATGAGGACCGTCGACAGCCAGAACCGGCGCGGCCCCGCCGCCAGCACGAACGTCCCCATCAGGATCAACGGCGCGCTGTTGGCCAGCACGTGGGCGAAGTTGGCGTGCAGCAGCGGCGCGAAGACGATGCCGTCAAGGCCGGCGATCTCGTGCGGCAGGATGCCGCCCTGGACGTCGAGCCGACCGCCCATCAGCCTGCTGTCCACCAGTTCGATCAGAAAGAGAACCGGCACCACGGCGCACATGGCGACGAAGGCGCGGCCGACCGCGGCGTAGAACGCGTCTGTCCCGAAACGCTGACTCACGTACGAGTAGGTAGCAGGGGTGAGGCACCCCTGCAACGCGAGACGGTAGTGAAATCAGTAATTGTTGTGGGACTGGAAGTAAGCCCACGCCCCGCAGGGGGTCTTGTACCGGCCGCGGATGTAGTCCAGGCCCCAGCGGATCTGCGTCGCCGCGTTGGTCCGCCAGTCGCTGCCGTACTTGGCGAGCTTGCTGGCCGGGAGGGCCTGCGGGATGCCGTACGCGCCGGAGCTCTTGTTCTCGGCGGTGGTGCGCCAGCCGCTCTCCTTGTCCCAGAGCTTCTCCAGGCAGGGCATCTGGTCGAGCCCGAAGCCGAACTCCGACAGCAGCGCGCAACCGATCTGCTTGTTGCCGCTGTAGCCGTTGCAGTCGGCGGGAACGTTGACCGGCTTGCCCGGCGAGCCGCTCGGCTTCGGCGAGGCGGACTTGCTGGGGCTCGCCGAGGGCACCTTCTTCGCCTGTTCGGCGGCGGCGACGGCGGCCTCGTCGGCCTTGCGCTGGGCGTCGCTGCGGGCGGCCCGCTCGGCCTCCGCGTGCTGGGCGGCCATCTCGGCGAGCTGCTTGCGCTGCTCGGCGTCGGCGGCGTCGGTGTTGTTCGAGGCCGCGGCCGGGCGGTCGTCCGAGTCGTTCAGCGCCACTGCCGCGCCGCCGGCCACCGCTCCCACGAGGAGCAGGACCGCGAGCACGCGGAATGGGCCGACCCGGTTCCAGAGCCGGATCACTCGATGGTTCCCTCCGTCGGTGACAAGGGCCGGATGTCCCGCACAACTACGGCGAGTCACAACCGGTGCACCCGACGAGAGGCATCCCTGGCGCTCCCGGACGGGCGACGAACCGGGCAGCACACTCAGCACCGCTCCGGTCCGTCGAACACCCTGTCCCACGCTCGGGCAACCTGGCGACCCGAGCGCGGGACATTGTGAAGCAAGTCACATCACCATAATAGGTGATAGCAGACAATCAGGGAGAGAACGGCTGATCTTCCAGGAGGTCCGTGACTACCTCCGCGATGGCGGAGCGTTCCGAACGGGTCAGGGTCACGTGGGCGAACAACGGGTGCCCCTTCAACACCTCGATCACCGCCGCGATGCCGTCGTGACGGCCCACGCGCAAGTTGTCACGCTGAGCGACATCGTGCGTCAGCACCACCCGCGAGCCGGTGCCGATGCGGGACAGCACGGTGAGCAGGACACCGCGTTCGAGCGACTGCGCTTCGTCGACGATCACGAACGAGTCGTGCAGGCTGCGCCCGCGGATGTGGGTCAGCGGCAGGACCTCCAGCATCCCGCGCGCCACGACCTCCTCCATGACGTTGTCGTGCACCACCGCGCTGAGCGTGTCGAAGACGGCCTGACCCCAGGGGTTCATCTTCTCGGACTCGCTGCCCGGCAAGAATCCCAGCTCCTGCCCGCCGACGGCGTACAGCGGCCGGAAGACGACGACCTTCTTGTGCTTACGGCGTTCCATCACCAGATCGAGACCGGCGCACAGCGCCAGGGCCGACTTGCCCGTACCGGCGCGGCCGCCCAGGGAGACGATGCCCACCGAGTCGTCCAGCAGCAGGTCCAGCGCGATCCGCTGCTCCGCCGAACGCCCCCGCAGCCCGAACGCCTCCCGGTCCCCGCGGACCAGCCGCACCGTCTTGTCCGGGCCCACCCGTCCCAGCGCCGATCCGTTGCTCGACTGGAGCACCAGGCCGGTGTGGCAGGGCAGCCCCTGCGCACCCTCGAGATCCAGCTCCTCGCCCGCGTAAAGCTGCTTCACCTGGTCCTCGCCGGCCGGCAGCTCGACGATGCCGGTCCAGGTCGGGTCGCCGACCGGCCCCTGCCGGTACTCGTCGGCCCGCAGGCCCACGGACGCGGCCTTCACCCGCAGCGGCATGTCCTTCGTGACCAGCGTGACGTCGTTGCCCTCCGCCGCCAGCCCCAGAGCCACCGTGAGGATCCGGGTGTCGTTGGCCTCGTTGCGGAAACCGGGCGGCAGCACCTGCGGATCGGCGTGGTTGAGCTCGACGCGCAGCGTCCCACCGTTTTCGGTGATCGGCACGGGTAGGTCGAGGCGACCGTGTTGCACCCGCAGGTCGTCGAGGAACCGCAGCGAACGGCGGGCGAACCAGCCGAGCTCGGGGTGATGGCGCTTGGCCTCCATCTCCGAGATGACGACCAGCGGGAGCACGACCTCGTGCTCGTCGAAGCGGTTGAACGCCGCCGGATCGGAGAGCAGGACTGAGGTATCAAGAACGAAGACCCGGCGCTTTGGGGCGGCCTCCTCGGCCGTCGCCCGGGTGCGCGCCCGGGTCGTCCTCTTGCGGGGGGCGGGAGCCGGAGCGTCAGCGGCGCCGGCGGCCTGCGGGGCGGCGCCCCGCGAGCTGGTACGACGTACGGTCACGGAGCAACTCCAACGGGCGGACACCCCCACCCGTCCTCGCCGCGTCCGACCACCCGGCACGGGGTCGGGTGCGGACCCCGGGATGGAACGCCGGGACTGCCGGGCGGTGCGGGAAAACCCCGTTCCGCACTAGAACGCTAACGGGTGCGGGCACGTTCGGCCAGACACCGCGCGCGGCGATCCCGGTGCAGGTGGGGAGCGTTAACCCGGAGGAAACGCAAGGGGATCCGCCGGTTCAACGGACCCCCTTACACCGTCACTCCACGCCGAGGCGTGCCTTCAGCGCGTCCAGCTCCGCCCACAGCACTCCGGGCAGCCTGTCCCCGAACCTGTTGAACCACTCGGTGACCTGCGGAATCTCCGCACGCCACTCGTCGGCGTCGACCCGCAGCGCCGCCTCCAGATCGGCCTCGGTGAGATCCAGCCCGTCGGTGTCGAGGGACGCCGCCGTCGGGATCTTGCCCACCGGCGAGTCGACCGCGTCGGCGGTGCCCTCGATCCGTTCGACGACCCACTTCAGCACGCGCGAGTTCTCGCCGAACCCGGGCCACAGGAACCGGCCGTCGGCACCCCGGCGGAACCAGTTGACGTAGAAGACCCGGGGCAGCTTGCTCGCATCGCCGTCGACGCCCTTGCCCATGGAGATCCAGTGCGCGAAGTAGTCGCCGGCGTTGTAGCCGATGAACGGCAGCATCGCCATCGGGTCGCGGCGCACGACGCCCACCTTGCCGGCCGCGGCGGCGGTGGTCTCCGAGGAGAGCGTCGCCCCCATGTAGACCCCGTGCACCCAGTCCCGCGCCTCGGCGATCAGCGGGATGGTGGTGCGCCGCCGCCCGCCGAAGAGGATCGCGTCGATCGGCACGCCCTTCGGGTCCTCGTACTCCGGCGCCAGGATCGGGCACTGGTTGATCGGCGTGCAGAAGCGGGAGTTCGGGTGGGACGAGGGCTCGTCCGAGTCGGGCGTCCAGTCGCGGCCCTTCCAGTCGGTGAGGTGCGCGGGCGGCTCGCCCATGCCCTCCCACCAGATGTCGCCGTCGTCGGTGAGTGCCACGTTGGTGTAGACGGAATTGCCCTTGGCCAGCGTGCGCATGGCGTTGGGGTTGGTCCGCCAGTCGGTGCCGGGCGCGACGCCGAAGAGGCCGTACTCCGGGTTGACCGCGTAGAGCCGGCCGTCCTCGCCGAAGCGCATCCACGCGATGTCGTCCCCGAGCGTCTCCACCTTCCAGCCCGGGATCGTCGGCTCCAGCATCGCCAGGTTGGTCTTGCCGCAGGCCGACGGGAACGCCGCCGCGACGTAGTACACCTTCCGCTGCGGCGAGGTGAGCTTGAGGATCAGCATGTGCTCGGCCAGCCAGCCCTCGTCGCGGCCCATGGCGCTGGCGATGCGCAGCGAGAAGCACTTCTTGCCGAGCAGGGAGTTGCCGCCGTAGCCGGAGCCGAAGCTCCAGATCTCGCGGGTCTCCGGGAAGTGCGAGATGTACTTGGTCTCGTTGCACGGCCAGGCGACGTCCGCCTCACCCGGTTCCAGCGGGGCGCCCACGGAGTGCAGGCACGGAACGAAGTCGGCGTCGTCGCCCATGCGTTCGAGGACGGCGCTGCCCATCCGGGTCATGATGCGCATGCTCGCCACGACGTACGGGCTGTCGGTGAGTTCCACACCGAACATCGGCTGCTCCGCCGTGAGCGGCCCCATGCAGAACGGGATCACGTACAGCGTGCGCCCGCGCATGCACCCGCGGTACAGCTCGGTCATGACGCGTTTCATCTCGTCCGGCGCCATCCAATTGTTGGTGGGACCGGCGTCGGATTCGTCGACCGAGCAGATGAACGTGCGCTCCTCGACGCGCGCCACATCCGTCGGGTCCGTTCTCGCCCAGAAAGAGTTGGGCCGCTTTTCCGCATTCAGCCGGGTCAATACTCCGGCATCCACCAATTGGTCGGTGAGACTTTTCCACTCGTCGTCTGAGCCGTCGCACCAGACCACGCGGTCGGGTGTCGTCAGCGCTGCTACGTCGCGCACCCAGGCCAGCAGCCCGGCGTGCGAGGTGGGGGCCTGGTCGAGCCCCTTGACAGTTGTCGGAGCGGACATCGGGCATCTCCTTGCGGTCGAACCGACCTTGGGGGCACCGTTTCCCGCCCGGGTTTGCACGGGTACGACAACCCGGGCCGCGTGGCGATATCTACGCGACCGAACGGGAAACGGGGATTGGCCTGAGCGTAAACCCGCGTACCCGCTGGGAGCGTTTCCAACCTTGTGAAGATATGCACAAATACCGAGACTTTTGCGCGCGGAGGCGCATTGTCGAGCAATTCTGCGGCCTTCCGCGCACCTTCGCGCAAGACCTCGCGTGACGGCCGGTCGGCGACGCGCCGCGCCGCGCGACGGCGGTCCGCCGCGTACCCTCGACCGGGTGTCCACGCAGCAGCGACCCGGAGAGCAGACAGTGAGCCCTGTCGACCCTGACGAGCCCCACACCGTCGACATCGCTTCGGCGACCGCCGAGGTCAGCGCGGCCGATCACGCGCCCGACGTCGAGACCCCCCGTGGCCTCGGCCGCTTCCGGCACCTCGTGCACGAACTGGGCAAGTTCGGCACCGTGGGCGGCATCAGCTTCATCGTCGACACGGCGATCTTCCTGACCCTGCAGAAGGCGGACTTCGAGCCGCTGACCGCCGCCACCATTTCCATGGTGATCGCCGCGTCGGTGGCGTTCGTGGGCAACCGGTTCTGGACGTGGCGCGATCGCGAGCGCACCGGGCTACGGCGCGAATACAGTCTGTATTTCATCTTCAATCTGATCGGCCTGCTGATCACGCTCGCCTGTCTGGGCATCACGACCTACGGACTGGGCGCGATCTGGCCGGTTTTCAGCAGCGACGGCGCGGAATTCGTCGCCAAGCAGATCGTCGGAACGGGCCTGGGCACGCTGTTCCGCTTCTGGGCATACCGCAATATCGTGTTCAAGAAGTAACCCAGAGCCGATGTCACCCGACCGCAACATCGAGCGTCGTGCGTCCGGTTGACCCGTCACGTACAGTTGCCCGGTGCGCCTAGCCTCCATTACGCCGCAACGGCTCCGGTCCCTAGCGCCAGAAGCGTCGGCGTTCGCGCTGATCGGCCTCGCCAATACGCTCGCCTACTTCGTCATCGTCAACCTGACGGTCGGCATCGGCGCGGTGAAGGCACAGGTGATCGCCACGCTCATCACCACGGCGACGTCGTACCTCGCCAACCGGCACTGGACCTACCGGTCCCGGCCGAAGAGCAAGAAGCGCCGTGAGTACAGCCTCTTCTTCGCGTTCAACATGGCGGGGCTGGTGATCCAGTCGGGCGTCGTGGCCGTCGGCGAGTACGGCTTCGGGCTGACGCTCACCGAAAACCGGCTGTGGTTCAACTTCTTCACCTGCATCGGCGTCGGCCTGGCCACGCTGTTCCGGTTCTGGGCCTACCGCACGCTGGTCTTCCGGAAGCACCCCAGCGACCACGCCGCCCCGACGGGTGCCGCCGAGGGTCTGGCGGAGGTGCTGGAAGAGGAGTCCGAGGTCGGCCATCTCACCGGCAGGCTCGACGACGATCTCAGCCGGCTCGAGCGGCCGGCGCGCGCCGACAGCCGCGCCGACAGCTAGGAGACGTTCCCCTCGCGCAGGTCGCGGACCCGCTTCGGCGCGATCTCCTGCTCGTCCTCGGCCGCCATCGCGGCATACCGGGCCCGGTCGGCCTCTACCAGCTCGTAGAGGACCGTCTGGGCCCGTTCCACGCCCGGCAGGTCGATCAGGGCGAGCTGGCCCCGCTCACCGGCCGACTCGATCGTGAGCGTGCCGCAGCCGAGCATCCGGTCCAGCAGGTTGTGCGAGAACGACACGTCGTTGATCCGCCCCAGCGGGATGTCCCGCCCCTGGCGGGCGAAGACGCCCTCCCGGAAGAGCACCCGCTCGTCGGTGAACACGTAGTGCACGCTGCGCCACCGCAGCCACGGCCAGTAGGTGAGCCACAGCGACAGCACCAGCGCGATGACGGCCACCACGAGCGTCGCGACGCCCCACCAGAGCACCGCCGTGGCGATCACCGCCAGAACGGCCACCACCAGGAAGAACATCGGTCCGATCAGGGACTTCCAGTGCGGGTGCCGGTGGAGCACCACGCTCTCGTCGGTGGTCAGGACGCTGTCCGGAAAGGCCGCCACGGGCGTCAGGCTAACGCAAGTGCACGACATCACCGGCCGCATAAGCCACACCCGCCACCACGAGGCGGCCGTCGTCGTCGATGTTCTGCGCCGGGCCCTCCGCGACCGCCCCGCCGGGCAGCTCCACCCGGACGTCGCGACCGATCGTCGCGCAGTGGAAGAGATAGGCCTCCCGCAGCCCGCTCTCCTCGACGTCGCCCTTCGCGTCGTGCCACCGCCGGTACCAGCCCGCGAGGGAACGCAGCACCGCGCGCAGCACCGGCCCCCGGTCCGCGACGGCCGCGCCGGCGAGCGCGAGCGACGTGGCCGTCGGGACGGGCAGTTCCTCCGCGCGCAGCGACACGTTGAGGCCGATGCCGACGACGATCGCACCGTCGTGCGCCTCGACGAGGATGCCGCCGAGCTTGCGTTCGGCGACGAGCACGTCGTTGGGCCACTTGAGCACGGCGTCGATCAGCCCCACCCGCCGGACGGCCTCCGTGACCGCCACGCCGGTCAGCAGCGGCAGCCACCCGTAGCGGGCCGGAGGAACGGCGGTCGGCCGCAGCAGCGCGCTGACGGCGATGCCCGCGCGCGGCGGCGAGGTCCACTGCCGCCCCAGGCGTCCCTTGCCGGCCTCCTGGCTCTCGGCGCTGATCACCAGCCCCTCGGGTGCGCCATCGCGGGCCGCGGCCGCGACGTCGGCGTTCGTGGAGGCGGTGCGGGGCACCACCCGGACGTCCGTCCAGAGCCCGTCGGGCACCACCAGCGCCCTGCGCAGGGCCTCCGCCCGTAACGGAGGGCGATCAAGATCATGGTATGGGTTAACCATCCGGCTATTCTGACGACACTGAACGACGGTTAATATCCGGCGGGTGACCTCCCCGGACCGACACACCACCGCCGGTAAGCTCGCGGACCTCTCCCAACGCCTCGATGACGCCCTGCACGCCGGCTCCGCGCGTGCCGTCGAGAAACAGCATTCCCGCGGCAAGAAGACCGCGCGGGAGCGGATCGCCCTCCTCCTCGACGAGGGCTCCTTCGTCGAACTGGACGAGCTGGCCCGGCACCGTTCGACAAACTTCGGCATGGACGCCAACCGGCCCTACGGCGACGGTGTGGTGACCGGCTACGGCACCGTGGACGGCCGGCAGGTCTGCGTGTTCGCGCAGGACTTCACCGTGTTCGGGGGGAGCCTCGGTGAGGTGTTCGGCGAGAAGATCGTCAAGCTCATGGACCTGGCCATGAAGACCGGCTGCCCGGTGATCGGGCTCAACGACTCCGGCGGGGCCCGCATCCAGGAGGGCGTCACCTCGCTCGGCCTCTACGGCGAGATCTTCTTCCGGAACGTGCGCGCCAGCGGCGTCATCCCGCAGATCTCGATCGTCATGGGCCCCTGCGCCGGCGGTGCCGTGTACTCGCCGGCGATCACCGACTTCACGGTGATGGTGGACCAGACGTCGCACATGTTCATCACCGGTCCCGACGTCATCAAGACGGTGACCGGGGAGGACGTGGCGTTCGAGGACCTCGGCGGCGGTCGCACCCACAACACCCGCAGCGGCAACGCGCACTACCTCGCCACCGACGAGGAGGACGCGATCGGCTACGTCAAGGAGCTGCTGTCCTACCTGCCGAGCAACAACCTGGACGACCCGCCGGTGTACGACGCGAAGTCGAGCCTGGAGATCACCGAGGACGACCGGACGCTCGACACCCTGATCCCCGACTCGGCCAACCAGCCCTACGACATGCACACGGTCGTCGAGGCGGTGCTGGACGAGGGCGAGTTCCTCGAGGTCATGCCGCTCTACGCGCAGAACATCCTGTGCGGGTTCGGCCGGGTCGACGGGTTCCCGGTGGGCGTGGTCGCCAACCAGCCGATGCACTTCGCGGGCTGCCTCGACATCGCGGCCTCGGAGAAGGCGGCCCGCTTCGTGCGCACCTGCGACGCGTTCAACCTGCCGATCCTGACGTTCGTGGACGTGCCGGGGTTCCTGCCCGGGACCGGCCAGGAGTGGGACGGGATCATCCGGCGCGGCGCCAAGCTGATCTACGCGTACGCCGAGGCGACGGTGCCGAAGGTGACCGTGATCACGCGCAAGGCGTACGGCGGCGCGTACGACGTCATGGGTTCCAAGCACCTCGGCGCCGACCTGAACTTCGCCTGGCCGACCGCGCAGATCGCCGTGATGGGTGCGCAGGGCGCGGTCAACATCCTGTACCGCCAGGAACTGAAGGACGCGAAGGACCCGGTCGCCGAGCGCGCGCGCCTGATCCAGGAGTACGAGGAGACGCTGGCCAACCCGTACGTGGCTGCCGAACGCGGCTACGTCGACGGCGTGATCCGGCCGAGCGCGACCCGGGTCGAGGTGCTGCGCGGCCTGCGCATGCTGCGCACGAAGCGGGAGACGCTGCCGCCGAAGAAGCACGGCAACATCCCGCTGTGAGCCGCTGAGCGCGGCTACTCGATGCCCATCCGGCGGCGGGCCACCATCACCAGCAGGATCGCGGCCCCGATGCCGACCAGCCCGGAGCCGATCAGCGCGAACGGCAGCACGGTGAACGAGTTGAGCGCGCCCGCCGCCGTCTTCTGCCCGCCCTCGTCCTCGCCCTCGTAGACGAGCGTGACGGTGAGCGTGTACTCGGTGCCGGGCTGGTCCAGCGCGACCGTCGCCGGGAGCGGCAGCGGCGCGTTGCCGGGTGCCGGTTCGACCAGGAGGGCGGCCGCTTTGGGCCGGTCCGCGCCCTCCGGCAGGCTCACCGTGCACGGCGTCTTGTCGGCGAAGGAGAGCGGCGTGGGCAGTTCGGACGGGCCGCTCTCGTCGCCGGCCAGCACCGCCCGGCCGGCGGAGCCGTCGCCGCACGAGACGTCGACGACGGCGTCGGTGTTCTGGCCGGGGCCCTCGGCGCGCAGCGCCACCCTGACCCGGATGGCCGGCTGCTGCTGGTAGGTGGCGGTGCACTCGACGGCCGCCGTGGACGCGTTGACGTCCACCCGCAGGCTGAGCGAGTCCGCACCGGCGGCGTTGCCCGGCTGGCAGCCGAGGCCGGCCAGGCGCCAGGAGGCGTCGGCGGTGGAGACCGGCGGCACCGGCACCACGATGTAGGCCCCGAACGGCACCGACTGCGGCAGGTCGCCGGTGGCCGCCGTCGAGGTGCCCGGGTTGCCGGTGGTGGCACTGGCGCCCCAGCCGGGCTCACCGGAGTTCGACGGGACAAGAGCGAAACCGGCGGTGGCGACGCCGCCCTGCGTGACCACCTTGAGCGAGACGGTGGCCTGCCGGCGGATCACGCGCAGCACGCAGTCGGTCGCGACCCCGGCCCCGACGAGCGCCTGGAGCGTGCCGGACTGCACGGTCACCGGCGCGCCGTTGCACGTGGCGCTGGCGAGGGTCCACTCCTTGGCGTCGGCGACCGGCGGCTGGACGCTGACCGTGTACGCGCCGGGCGCCAGGCGGCTCAGGTCGGCGCCGGCGGCCGTCACGGCCGAACCGTCACCGCGCGGCTCCGCGACGAGCGCGCTGGAGGTGCCGGTGCCGTTGACCGTGACGCCGAACTTGCCGGCCCCGCCCTCGGAGTAGAGCCGCACGGTCAGGCCGGCCGCCGCGGCGGGCGGCTCGACGGCGTAGGCGCACGAGGCGGTCTCATTGGCCACGAGCGTCACCTGGGCGTGCCCGGTGGCCGGATCGGCCGCGACGTGCGAACCGGCGCAGGTCACGTCCGCGACCCGCCACCCGGCCGGCAGAACGGGCTGCACCTGGTGCTGCTCACCGGCGAGCCGCGCGAACGACGTCTCCGACGCGTCGGCCGTGAGGGAGAAGCCGCCGGCCTGGCTGATGCTGCCCTGGAAGCCGATCCGCTGCGGGTAGCCCACCGGCCGCGTGGTGCGCAGCTTGACCGCGAACGTGCCGGTGGCCGTGCTGCCGCGCACGTAGTAGGCGTAGCAGAAGACGTGCCGGACCCCGGCGGGGAAGGTGACCCACTGGACGTTGCCGGCGGTGCGCCCGTCGACCCCGCAGCGCAGCACCCCGAACGAGTGGCCGCCGGGCACCAGCGCACCGGTCGCGCCGCCCTGGAGCCAGAGCTGCCGGCGCGCGGTGAGGCGCAGCTGCTCGTCGGTGAGGATCGTGGTGACGGCGCCGGCGAGGGTGGCGCCGGTGGTCTTGCCGCTGCCGTCGAGCCGGGCCGTGCCGTCGGCGGCCGTGAGCGGCTCGCGCGGCGCGGTGACGGTGGAGAGCGGCCCGGTCTTCTCCCGCCCCGCGCCGAACGTGAACTTGGCGCCGGGCAGCGGCGTGCAGGCGTTGTCGCGCGCCTCGATGTCGGGGTCGACGGCCTGCCCCGGCGTGTAGGCCGTCTCGCGGCCGGGCTTGCCCGGGCTCTCGCCGTCGTCGTCGCGCACCTGGTTGGCCATGACCTCGCCGTAGGCGGCGCAGGAGCGCGCCACGAGGGTCACCCGGTAGGTCGTGGAACTGGAGCGCGCGAACGGGCCGCTCTCCGGATCGGCCGGGGCCGGGGTCGGCGCGGCCGACGCGGGGTGGACCGGGATGCCGAGCACCGCCAGGGCGCACACCAGCGCGGCAACCGATCGTAAGATCCGCGTTCGCACAAGATCACCCCCGGTGGTCCGATTTCGAGTATGGCCCCCCTTTCGGCCTATGCTTGGCATCGATCCCATCTCGAAAGGGGCACGCCGCGTGCACGAGCTGCGGTTCCACCGGGGTTCGCCGACGAGCGAGGAGCTGGCTGCCGTCGTGGCCGTGCTGACGGGGCTCGGCCGCGATGCGGGTTCTCCGTCGGATACGGCACCGGTGTCGCAGTGGCGGGTCAACGCGCGGCCCTCCGCCGGTCCGGGCAGGCCGGTCACGGGTGGCTGGCGAGCGAGCCGGCTGCCCCGCTGATTTTACTCACAAAACGGTCATTGGGTGCGCGGGTTCGTCCGCGACGCGACGTGCGTTAGCGTTCCTCGCCGTGACCTCATCGCACCGCGTGATCCTCGCCTCGGCCAGCCCGGCCCGCTACAAGCTGCTGCACGACGCCGGCATCACCGCCGAGAAGATCGTCAGCGGGGTGGACGAGAGCGTCGTGCAGCACACCGACCCGGCTCGCACGGCGGGCATGCTGGCCGCCCTCAAGGCGCAGGCCGTCGCCGCACAGGTCACCGGCCCCGCCCTGGTGATCGGCTGCGACTCGGTGCTCGCGTTCGACGGGGAGATCCTGGGCAAGCCGGCCGACGCGGCCGAGGCCACCCGACGCTGGCAGAAGATGCGCGGCAGGTCGGGTGTGCTGCACACCGGGCACAGCGTCATCGACACCGCGACCGGGCGGCACGCTCTGCAAGGAGCCCGGACGATCGTGCACTTCGCGCAGGTCAGCGACGCGGAGATCGACGCGTACGTGGCGACCGGCGAGCCGTTGCACGTGGCGGGCGCGTTCACGATCGACGGCCGGGGCGGCGCGTTCGTCGAACGCATCGAGGGCGATCACGGCACGGTCATCGGCCTCTCGCTGCCGTTGTTGCGCAAGCTGCTCACATCACTGGGGCACGACCTCACCACGCTTTGGAGTTGATCACATGTCCAACCGCACCCTCGGCCTCGACGAAGAGCTGCACGCCTACGTGGTGGCCCACGGCAGCCGGCCCGACCCGGTCGCCAGCGACCTGATCGACGAGACGCACGCCGTCCTGCCCGACGAGGCGGAGATGCAGATCGCGCCGGAGCAGGCCGCCCTGATCACGATGCTGACGAAGCTGGTGGACGCTCGGCTGGCCGTCGAGGTGGGCACGTTCACCGGGTTCTCGTCGCTGGCGATCGCGCGCGGGCTGGCGGCCGACGGGCGGCTCATCTGCTTCGACGTCTCCGACGAGTACACGTCGATCGCCCGCCGGTACTGGGCCCGCGCCGGCGTCGCCGACCGGGTGGAGCTGCGGATCGGGCCGGCGGCCGAGGGTCTCGCGGCGCTGCCGGCCACCAGGGAGATCGACCTGGCGTTCATCGACGCGGACAAGCGCAGCTACCCGACGTACTGGGCCGAACTGGTCCCGCGCATGCGCGTCGGCGGCCTGATCCTGGTCGACAACGTGCTGCGCGAGGGGCGCGTGATCGATCCGCAGGACGACAGCGACCGCGTGATCATCGAGTTCAACCGGGCGGTCGTCGCCGACCCGCGGGTGGAGGCCGTCCTAGTGCCGATCGCCGACGGCGTCACGGTCGCGCGCGTCGTGGCCTGACGTCCGCCGCTGCGCGGACCACAGGCGCGACACCACGATCGCCGAGCCGGCCAGCATCACGAAGACCAGGAGGAACGCGGGATGCGGGCCGGTCCGGTCGGCCACCCACCCGAGCACGAACGGCGCCAGCCCGAACGACAGCCCGACCGCATAGGCGGTGCGCCCCGCCGCCTTGTCCGGCTGGCCGTCGGAGTGCCGCACGGCGAGCCCCATCGCCAACGGGTAGTGCACGCTGTTGCCGAGCCCGCAGACCACGAGGGCGGTGATCGCCAGCCACGGCACGGTCGCCGCCCAGAACACGGCGAGCCCGGCCGTGCTGAGCGCCAACGCGCAGAGCAGGACCCCCGGCGCGGAGTGGCGCAGCAGCAGCCGCACGCCGACGAGCCGCCCGACGAACATGCCCGCGACGACGCCGGAGACGGCGGCCGTGGCGGTGCCGGGGGCCGTTCCGGCGTGGTCGCGCAGCACGTCCGCGGCCCACAGGCTGAACGACACCTCCACCGAGCCGGTGAAGAAGAGGCTGGCCCAGGCGAGCCGGTAGAGCCTCGGGAGCGGGCGTTCCGGCACCGGCGCCGCGTGCGGGTCGGCCGGCCGGGACAGCCGCAGGCGCGCCGTCACCAGGGCCAGCGCGGCGGCGAGCAGCGCCGCCACGGCGAGCCCCGGCCGCCAGCCGAACCCCAGGGTGATCGCCCCGCCGACGATCAACGGGCTGATCGTGCCGACGCCGGCCGCGGCGGCGTTCGCCTCGCTGATCGCCGCGGGTCCGGCCGCCCCGTGCCGCTCGGCGAGGGCGGCGGTGGCCGTGTTGATGAGGAACGTGCCGGCCGTCCCGGCGATCAACACCGAGCCGATGGTGGCGGCGGGCGCGTGCGACACCCACAGCCCGGCGACGCCGAGCGCGAGCCCGATCTGGCCCATGAGCAGGACGGCGCCGCGGCCGTGGCGGCGCACCAGGCCGGAGAAGACGATGCCGCCGAGCATGCCGCCGACGGCGAGCGCGGTGCCGTGCAGGCTGGCGACCGCCCGGCTGGTGGCTTGCTCGTCGCGCAGGAGGGGTACCACGGGTCCGAAGCCGTAGAGGAAGTACCCGTAGATCGACAGCTGGCCGTACATGACCCAGGTGAGCTTGTCCCTGGTAAGGGCGAGACGCACGAGCCGACGTTACCTCTGAATCGATCCAGAAGGAACGGGCCGACGTCGGAAATCGCCGGTGGCTAAACTGCCGTTCAGTCGGGGGGACACGTCGGGAGGGCTCCATGCGCAAGGTCCTGGTGGCAAACCGGGGCGAGATCGCGGTCCGGGTGATCCGCGCATGCCGCGACGCCGGATTGGGCAGCGTCGCCGTGTACGCCGACTCCGACCGCGACGCCCCGCACGTCACGCTCGCCGACGAGGCCTACGGGCTGGGCGGCGACACGGCCACCGAGACGTACCTGCGGATCGGGAAGCTGATCGACGTGGCCGTCCGTTCGGGCGCCGACGCGGTGCACCCGGGCTACGGCTTCCTCTCCGAGAACGCCGACTTCGCCCAGGCCGTTCTCGACGCCGGCCTGACCTGGATCGGTCCCACCCCGCAGGCGATCCGCGACCTCGGCGACAAGGTCACCGCCCGGCACATCGCGCAGCGGGCCGGTGCCCCGCTGGTCCCCGGCACCTCCGACCCGGCGAAGGACGCCGACGAGATCGTCGCCTTCGCCGAGGCGCACGGGCTGCCGGTGGCGATCAAGGCGGCGTTCGGCGGCGGCGGGCGCGGGCTCAAGGTGGCCCGCACGATCGAGGAGATCCCCGCGCTGTTCGAGTCGGCGACCCGGGAGGCGGTCGCGGCGTTCGGGCGCGGCGAGTGCTTCGTCGAGCGCTACCTCGACCGGCCGCGCCACGTGGAGGCGCAGGTGCTCGCCGACACGCACGGCAACGTGATCGTCGTCGGCACCCGCGACTGTTCGCTCCAGCGGCGCCATCAGAAGCTGGTCGAGGAGGCGCCGGCGCCGTTCCTGTCGGACGAGCAGCGCGCCACGATCCACTCCTCCGCCAAGGCGATCTGCCGCGAGGCCGGCTACCACGGCGCCGGCACCGTGGAGTACCTGGTGGCCGCCGACGGGACGATCTCGTTCCTGGAGGTCAACACGCGGCTGCAGGTCGAGCACCCGGTGACCGAGGAGACGGCCGGCGTCGACCTGGTGCGCGAGCAGTTCCGCATCGCGGCCGGCGAGCCGCTGCGCCACACCGAGGACCCGACGCCGCGCGGGCACTCGTTCGAGTTCCGGATCAACGGCGAGGACCCGGGCCGCAACTTCCTGCCCGCGCCGGGCACCGTCACCGCGCTGCGCCTGCCCTCCGGGCCGGGCGTGCGGGTCGACGCCGGCATCGTCGAGGGCAGCGTCGTCGGCGGCAACTTCGACTCGCTGCTGGCCAAGCTGATCGTCACCGGCGAGACCCGCGAGGAGGCGCTGCAGCGGGCCGCGCGTGCGCTGGACGAGTTCGTGGTCGAGGGGATGGCGACGGCGCTGCCGTTCCACCGGGCGGTGGTGCGGGACGCGGCGTTCACGGCGTCGCCGTTCGACGTGCACACGCGCTGGATCGAGACGGAGTTCGTCAACGAGATCGCGCCGTTCACCGGCGGCGCCCCGGCGCACGAGCCGGAAGAGCGGATGACCGTCGTGGTCGAGGTGAGCGGCAAGCGGCTGGAGGTCTCCCTCCCCTCCGGTTTCGCCGGGGGAACCGGCACCGCCCCGGCCGCCGGCACCGCACGGCGTAGAAGGGCCGGTGGTCGTTCCGGTGCGGCCGGCGCCGCGGCCGGTGGCGACGCGCTGGTGAGCCCGATGCAGGGCACCATCGTGAAGATCGCGGTCAGCGACGGCGACGAGGTGTCGGAGGGCGACCTGATCGTGGTGCTCGAGGCGATGAAGATGGAGCAGCCGCTCAACGCGCACAAGGCGGGCACGGTGAGCGGCCTGTCGGCGGCGGTCGGCGAGGTCATCACCGCCGGCGCCACCATCTGCCTGCTGTCCTAGTGAGCAGGGCCGTCAGATCGGCTGCGGCTCGTAGACCTGGACCTCCAGGGTCAGCTGGTCGAAGTGCGCCTTGGCCTCGGGCGTGACCGGCACCGCGATGACGGCCGTCCCGTAGGCCACGATCTCCACCCCGGAACTGGTGAAGTCCCGGTTGTCGAAGCGCATCCCGAGGACCGCGGTGGCGCCGCGACGCTTCGCCGCCACGATCATCTGCCGGATGGCGCGGGCCCTGGTCTGCACCAGCACCTGCGCCATGTCGCCCTTGGCGCCGGTGCGCGGGGAGCGCAACCCCGACGCGAACGGGTTGCGGGTGGACGCGGTCACCCCGAGCACCTCGCCGAGCACCACCCGGATGTCATACCCGGGCAACGTATCCGTCGTGACAACCAACACGCGCCGAGCGTAGAACGGTTAAAGCGGCATTTCGCATGCTTTCACCAGGTAAGGCAATGCTTGCTCGCGTTCCTGCCCCCGCACCGAGGCACCGCCGGACGCGGCCTCCCGTTCGCCGATCACCGCCTGGAAGGGCACCCGGCGCTCCGCTGCCTGCCGGATCCGCGCTCCCAGGGTGCCGTCGTACCAGACCTCGACGCGTAGCCCCCGTTCGACCGCCCGGTCCGCGAACTCCCGCGCCGCGTCCGCCTGCCCCGGACCGACCGGCAGCACCACCGCCTGCACCGGCGCCACCAGGCGGGAAGCGCACCGTCGTGCACCTCCAGCAGGTGGGCCATGAGGCGTTCCATGCTGCCGAGCAGGCTGCGGTGCACCATCACCGGGCGGCGCCGTTCGCCGTCGGCGTCCACATAGGACAGACCGAACCGCTCCGGCTGGAAGAAGTCCACCTGGACGGTCGAGAGGGTCTGCTCCCGTCCGGCGGGGTCCACGATCTGCACATCGATCTTCGGCCCGTAGAACGCCGCCTCCCCCGGCTCCTCGTCGGCCCGCAGCCCCGCGCCGGCCAGTCCCTCGCGCAGCAGCTGCGCGGCGCGTTCCCACGGAAGCTCTTTGACGTATTTGTCACCGGCACCGGCGAGAGAGAGCCGGTAGCGCGCGGCCTCGATGCCCACGGCCCGGTGCGCCCTGCGGAGCAGGCCCAGCTCCCGCGCGATCTCGCCGGCAACCTGATCGGGACGGCAGAAGATGTGCCCGTCGTTGAGCGAGACGGCCCGCACCCGCGACAGCCCACCCAGGACACCCGAACGCTCCATGCGGTGCATCGGCCCCAGCTCGCCGACGCGCAGCGGCAGCTCCCGGTACGAACGCCCCCGGCTCGCGTACACCTGCGCGTGGTGCGGACACAGGCTCGGCCGCAGGAACAGCTCCCCCTCCCCGTCCGCCATCCCCGGGAACATCTCCTCGGCGAAGTGCGGCAGGTGGCCGGAGCGTTCGAACATCTCCCGTCTGGCCAGCGGCGGGGAGTACACGTGGCGGTAGCCGGCGCGGCGTTCGACCTCGTGCAGGTACGACTCGACGGCGTGGCGGGCGGCCGCGCCGTCCGGGAGCCAGATGGGCAGCCCCGCACCGACGAGTGGTGCGGAGTGGAAGTAGCCGAGTTCCCGGCCGATCCTGCGATGGTCCCTCATGACGCTCTCCTTGGCAGAGGGCGCCGCCGCACGCACAAGACCCCGGGCGGCGGGCGCCCGGGGTCTTGTGGAAGTCAGCTCACGCGACGACGACACCGGGTGGACCCGGCGTCGTCGTGCTCACGGCTGAACGCATGACATGAGGGTAGGGGCTTCTCCCGGCGGGGCGCACGCGCTTTATAGGGTCCTTGCGCTTACTTCGGAAGGGATGATCACGTGCCTGAGGGTCACACGATCCATCGACTCGCGTCGCGGCACCGGAAGCTGTTCGCCGGCAAGCCCGTGCGGGTCAGCAGTCCGCAGGGCCGGTTCGAGGCGGGTGCGAAGGCGCTCGACGGGCTGATGTTCACCGGTGCGCTGGCGCACGGCAAGCACCTGCTGCACCGGTACGAGGGCGACCGGACCGTGCACATCCACCTCGGGCTGTACGGCAAGGTGACGGACGGGGACGGGGCGCCGCCGGAGCCGTTCGGGGAGATCCGGCTGCGGATGTCCAACGACGCGCACTGGCTGGACCTGCGCGGCCCCACCGCCTGCGAACTGCTCGACCCGCCCGGCGTCGAGGCCCTCCTGGCCCGGCTGGGACCGGATCCGCTCAAGCGGGGCGCGGACTCGATCGCGGCGTTCGCGAAGATCGCGCGCAGCTCGCGGCCGATCGTCGCGCTGCTGATGGATCAGTCCATTGTGGCCGGTGCGGGGCTCATCTTCGCGACGGAGGCCCTGTACCGCGCGGGAATCGACCCGACCACGGCCGGCCGGGACATGCCCGCCGACGCGTGGCTTCCACTGTGGACGGACCTGCGCGCGCTGATGGCCGCGGCCGTCATCGCCGGCCGCATCGACACCGTGCGCGAGGAGCACACGCCGGAGGCGATGGGCCGCGAACCGCGCGTCGACCGGCACGGCGGCGAGGTGTACGTGTACCGGCGCACCGGGCAGCCGTGCCTGGTCTGCGGCACGCCGGTGCACCAGGACGCGCTCGGCGGCAGAAACCTGTACTGGTGCCCGACCTGCCAGTCGTAGCCTGTGCGGCATGGTCGCCGCGCTGGAGCTCTACCTCGACCACATCGCCGAACGCCGCGTGCGGGTGCTGTGGGAGGCGCTGGAGCGCGAGGGCGTCCAGTCGATGCGTGACCTGCTCGGCGGCCGGCACCGCCCGCACCTCTCGCTCGCCGTCGCCGACGAGCTGGACGCCGCGGCCGTCAAGGAGGCCCTCGACGGCTACGACCCGGCTCCGCCGCTGCGCGTGCAGTTCCTCTTCACCGGCTGGTTCGTCGGCCGGGTGCTGTGGCTCGGCGCGGCCCCCAGCGTCGCCCTGCTCGCCCACCAGGCCGAGGTGTGGCGGCGGCTCAGCGTGGCCGGGATCCCGCTCTCGGAGAAGTACACGCCGGGCGCCTGGGTCCCGCACTGCACCGTCTCCATGCGGGTGGCCCGCCCCCTGGTGACGGAGGCGACCCGGCGCTGCCTGGAGGTGCTGCCGATCACGGCCACGGTCCGGGCAGCCGCGGTGGCCGACCACGCCCGGGACCGCTACGACCGCCTCTAGGCGATCTCGTGGAGCATGAGCTGACGGGCGGCCTCCGCGATCGAACCGGTGAGCGACGGGTAGATCGTGATCGTGTGCGCCAGTTCGTCGACCGTGAGCCTGTTCTCCACGGCCATCGTGATGGGCAGGATCAGCTCGCTCGCCTTGGGCGCCACGACGACCCCGCCGACGATCGTCGAGGTCGCCGGCCGGCAGAACAGCTTGATGAACCCGTCCCGCAGCCCCTGCATCTTGGCCCGCGCGTTGCCGGACAGCGGCAGCATCACCGTGCGGGCCGGCACCTTCCCACTGTCCACATCGGACTGGGTGACGCCGACGGAGGCCAGTTCGGGGTCGGTGAAGACGTTGGCGGAGACGGTGCGCAGCTTCAACGGCGCCACGGCCTCGCCGAGCGCGTGCCACATCGCGATCCGCCCCTGCATGGCGGCCACGCTCGCCAGCGGCAGCACGCCGGTGCAGTCGCCCGCGCCGTAGATGCCGGGGACGTTCGTGCGGGAGACCCGGTCGACCGTCAGGTAGCCGCCGTCGCCGACACTCACGCCGTACTCGGTGAGACCCAGGTCGGCGGTATTGGGCACGGAGCCGACACACACCAGCACGTGCGAACCGCTGACCTGCCGGCCGTCGGCCAGCGTCACCACGACCCCGTCGGCGGTCCGCTCGGCGCCCTGGGCGCGGGCGCGGGAGAGGATGTTCATGCCGCGTTCCCGGAAAACCCGCTCGATGGCGCGGGCGGCGTCGGGGTCCTCGTGCGGCATGACGTGCTCGCGGCTGGAGACCAGCGTGACCGCGACACCCATGGCCAGGTAGGCGGAGGCGAACTCGGCACCGGTCACGCCGGAGCCGACCACGATCAGGTGGGTGGGCAGCTCGGTCAGGTCGTACACCTGCCGCCAGTCGAGGATCCGCTCCCCGTCCGGAACGGCCGTCGGCAGTACCCGCGGCGTCGCGCCGGTGGCGATCAGCACGGTCGTGGCGTCGATACTGCGGGCCGGCCCCTCCGCCGGAGTGATCTCCACCCGGTGGGTGTGACCGAGCGTATCCGCACCGAGACGCGCACGCCCCGCGACGACGTCGACGCCGGCCTTGACGAGCTTCGTACCGATGTCGGCGGACTGCGCCTGTGCGAGCCGTTTCACCCGCCGGTTGACCGATGCCGCGTCGACCGTCACCGAGTCGATGCCGCCCGAGCGGATGCCGAACTCCTCGGTGTCCCGATACCCGGTCACCACGTCGGAGCTGGCGATGAACGTCTTCGAGGGCACACAGTCCTCGAGCACGCAGGCCCCGCCGGGACCCGCCTCCTCGATCAAGGTGACCTCGGCGTCGAGCTGAGCGGCCACCAGCGCCGCCTCGTACCCCGCCGGCCCCCCGCCGATGATCACGACCCGGTTCACCTTTGTTGCCCCCTTTAGGTGCTTCCTCGCCGGACGATCACGCCCGACACGCTCCGTACTATTCTCCCCCATCGCCTCGCCCCGCTATCGTCATCGCCGTGCGTCTTTACGCCGCCTACGGCTCAAACCTGGACCCCGGGCGAATGCGGGCCTACTGCCCCCGTTCGCCGATGATCGGCATCGGCTGGCTGGAAGGCTGGCGGCTGACCTTTGCCGGCGAGGTCGAACTGGGCTGGGAAGGCTCGGTCACGACCATCGTCGAGGCACCCGAAGACCGCGTGTTCGTGGCCCTCTACGACGTTCATCCACTCGACGAGAAGCAGCTCGACGAGGTGGAGGGCGTCACGGCCGGGACGTACAACAAGCTGCACCTGCGGGTCGCCACGCTCGACGGCGACGAGACCGCCTGGGTGTACGTGTACAGCGGCTACGAGGGCGGCCTGCCCACCGCGTGGTACCTGGCGGAGATCGCCACCGCGGCGGAGAAGGCCGGCGCCCCGGCCGACTACGTGCAGCGGCTGCGCGACCGGCCTACCCGCACCGCGCAGCCGTAAGGCTCAGCCGACCTCGACGGGCACGTCGTGCACGATGTTCGACGCGCCCTCGATCAGGTCGACGAGCTCCATGCGCTCCTTGGCGTCGAGCACGCGGTACGCCTCACCGGCCACCCGGTCGGTGAGCGCCTCCGCCCAGGCCCGACGACGGATCAGCGGCTCGTAGGCCGGGTACGGCGGCTGCCACCCGAACGCCGTCGCGCCCGTCTCGCCCTCCGGCCCCGCCATGATCGCCTCGAGCGGCGTGAGGTTGCTGGCGCGGATGGCGAGCACGTGTGCCGCGCCGCGATGTTCCCGCAGCAGATGGGCGAGAACGGCGGCCCGGGCGCCCGGGGCGTCGTCCGGGATCGGCATGGCGCGCCAGGCGGCGAAGAGCGGCATCCCGGTCGCGTCGGCCGCGACGACCACGCGCTCGGCCAGCTCGACGAGCCGCTCCAGCCCGTAGTAGTCGGAGAGGTTCTCCCGGCCCCAGCGGCAGCACTCGCCGAGATTGTGCCCGGCGACCACCACCGGGTCGGCGACGGCGCGGGCCGCCTCCCAGCCGTCCTTGACGGCCTCCGGCGCGATGAACCCGAGCGCGGCCGCTACCGTGTCCGAGCGCACGTCACCGAGCGCGCCACCGCGCCCGGCCACGTAGAAGGCCCAGCCGGTCAGGCCCAGCTGACGCGCCTTCTGCATGGTGCGAGGATCATGGCCGAAGGCGCCGCCGAGCTTGAGGATGGCCCGCTTTGCGGCCGCCGCTGCCTGTTCCGGTGTCACAGGGCCTGATTCTGCCCCCCTGGCCCATTGATGTCATTGCCACCCTCCAGGTCCGTCATTCCTCACCCGTCCGGGTCGACCGCGGTGACCGCCGCCAATGCCGCCTCCACCCGACGTTTTGCCAGGCGAACGGCTTGTTCGGCGGCCGTGCGGGCGGCTTCGGCCTCGGCGAGGGCGGTGCGGGCGGCCAGCAGTTCGCGATGCGCGGCCTGCTGTTGACGGCGCAGGGCGGCGGCGCGGCGGCGTTCCTCGGCGCGCTCGGCGGCCTCCCGTTCCTTGGCGGCGCGGCGGCGGTCGGCGGCCTCCTGGCGCTCCGCGGCCTCGCGCTCCTCGGCAGCCTCCCGCGCGGCCAGGGCGGCTTCCCGGGCGGCCAGAGCGGCCTCCCGTTCGGCGAGGGCCGCTTCCCGCCCGCTCGCGGCCCTCGTGGCGCCGGCGGCTCGGCTCCCGCCGCCGGCCCCCGCGGCACCGGCTCCCGGGGCGCTGGTGGCTCTCGTGGGGCCCTTGGCGGGGGCGAGGCCGGGCGTGCGGGCCGTGGCGGCGGGTCCGGGCGCGCGGGACCGCGCAGCGGCCGGGTGCCGGCTCCCCGCGTCGACCACGACGAGGCCGCCCTTGGCCCGCCGCCGGCCCGGGGCGGGCGACTCCGGCTCACCGTCGTCGTCGCCGTCGTCGCCGTCGTCGTCGGCCCACTCGTCATCGCCGCCGTCCGGCTCGAAACCGCCGTCGTCCGGGTCGAAGCCGTCGTCGCCGTCGGGCGGCTCGGAGCCGTCGCGCTCCGGCGCGCCGTCGGGTCCGGGTCCGTCGGCGCCGCCCTGGACGAGGCGCAGCTGCGGGCGGGGCAGTTCGCCGAAGCCGTGGTACTCGATCGGCTTGACCAGCCGTCCCAGGCGAACCTGCTCGGCCACGTCGGCGTCGGCGAGCGCCGCCGTCAACGTCCCCTCCACCTCCGCCAGCGGGAGCGCGTCGCGCACGCCCCGCCCGGCCGCCACGGCGAGCGCGCGGCTCTCCCGGGCCAGCGTGCCGACCAGTTGCCGGCGGCGCACGCTCAATTCACGCAGGTCGCCGCCGCGCAGGTTGCGCTGGGCGGCGCGCAGCTCGGCGGCCAGGCCCATCAGCTCGGTGATCAGGTCGGGGCGCTGGTGCGCGAGCAGGTTCACCAGCCAGGCGCCGACCGTGGGGCGGCGCAGGCCGGCGATCCGCTTGGCGAGGTCGCGGTCCCCGGCCGCCCGCGCGGCGCGCACCGACTCGTCCCGCGCGGCGGTGAACTCCTCCGGCGGCAGCGCGTAGAGCCGCGCCGCGACCTCGTCAAGCGTCAACGCTCTCCCCGGCGCCCAGGCGGGCGTACTCGCAGTGCGCCAGGTGGGTGAGCGCGCCGTCGTACACCTTGCTCGCTACGTCGTTGTGCAGCCCGTCGTGCAGCGCGAACGCCCGCCGCGGCTTGACCTGCCGGATGAACTCCACGGACTCGGACAGCTTCAGCCACGGCCCCGAGACGGGCACGAACAGCGTCTCCACCACCGCGTCGGTCGGCACGTCGAACGAGTCGCCCGGGTGGTACACGCCCTCGACGAAGAAGCCGAGGTTGGCCACCCGCGGCAGGTCGGGATGGATCATCGCGTGCAGCCCGCCGTAGGTGCGCACCGGGAAGCCGGCCGCCTCGAAGTCGTCGCCGGCCACCACCTCGGTCACGACGTCGCGCAGGTCGCCGAGCTTCGGTGTCACCTCCGGATGGGTGAACACGCGCACGCTCGGCCGGGCGGCCAGCGCGTCGGTCAGCTTCGCCACGTCGAGGTGGTCGAAGTGTTCGTGCGTGATGAGCACCGCGTCGACGCCGTCGAGGGCCGCGGACTCCGACAGGGCGCCGGGGTCGATCACCAGCACCGCACCGTCGCGTTCGAGGCGCACACACGCGTGCGAGAACTTGGTCAGCTTCATTCGTGACCTCCGCGCTGTCCAACCGTGACACGGCCGGCGGAACCTCGGCATCCCCACCGGCGTCCGACCCGGCACGACAACCGCAATCTACCCCTGGGAGTACCCATGCGAAGCGGACGTTCACTGCGGCTCGCGGCGAAACTCGTGACGGCCGGTGTGCTGGCCACGCTGGCGCTCACCGGGTGCGGAGCGGACTCGAAGGACAGTGCCCAGCAGTCCTCGGCGGGCGCGCCGATCGAGGCGGACAAGCCCGACGACGCGGCCGGTGCGGGTCCGGCCCAGGGCGGCAACCAACCGGCCGGGGTGCCCTTACCCGAGCAGCTGCCCGACTCGGAGCGTTCGATCGTCTACAAAGGAACGTTGAACGTCCAGGTGTCCGATGTGGACAGTAAGGCGACCGAGGCGGTTTCCCTCGTGCGGGCGGCGGGCGGGTTCGTCGGCGCGGACCGGCGCAACAAGGACCAGATCGTGTCGACGGCCAACCTCACGCTGCGGGTGCCGCGGGACCGGTTCGCCGAGGTGCTCGACCGGCTGGCGAAGCTCGGCACCGAGACCAACCGCGACGTGTCGGCCGAGGACGTCACCGCGCAGGTCGTCGACCTCAACTCGCGCATCGCCACGCAGACCGCAAGCGTCGAACGGGTCCGCGCCCTGCTGGCCCGCGCCGAGTCGATCGGCGAGATCGTCACGCTGGAGGCGGAGGTCGCCAAGCGCGAGGCCGAACTGGAGTCGTTGAAGGCGAAGCTGAACAAGCTCGCCGACCTGACCGCCCTGTCGACGATCACGCTCATGCTCAGGGGCCCGGAGCCCGACCCCTCGATAACGGCCAACAACGGCTTCCTCGCCGGGCTGAAGGGCGGCTGGGAGGCATTCACCGGCTCGCTGACGGTGCTGACGACCGTGCTCGGCGCGCTGCTGCCGTTCGTGGTCGGGCTGGGGCTGCCGATCTGGCTCGTGGTGTACCTGCTGCGCCGCCGCCGGGATGCGCGAAGGCTCCCGGCGACCGAAGCCACCGGGAGCCCGCGGAACTCCTAGAAGGCGCCCGCCTGCAGGGCGGCGAGGGCGGTGTGCACCATCACCCGCACGCCGTAGCCGATCGAACGCTCGTCGACGTCGAACGCCGACTGGTGGATGTCGAACTTCACGTCCGACCCGGGGATGCCGACGCCGAGGCGGATCATCGTGCCCGGGACGTTCTCCAGGTAGAACGAGAAGTCCTCGCCGCCCATGCTGATCTCGGCCTCGACGACCCGCTCGGGGCCGAGGGCCGCGCCGGCGGCACCGGCGATGATCGCGGTCGCGAGCCGGTCGTTGATCACCGGGGGAACGCCGCGGATGTAGTCCACCTCGACGTCCGCGCCGGTGCTCGCCACCACGCTGTGGACCAGCTCGGTCACCAGCTCCGGGGCCTCGCGCCAGGCGTCGCGGTTGAGCACCCGCACGGTGCCGCGCACGACGCCCTCGCCGGGGATCGTGTTGGCGGCGTCGCCGGCCTTCACCGCGCCCCAGACCATCGAGATCCCGGCCCGGGCGTCCACGCGGCGATCCAGCAGCGACGGAACGTCCACGATGACCCGTCCGAGCGCGTGCACCAGGTCGGCCGTCAGATGCGGGCGGGCAGTGTGCCCACCGCGTCCCTTCACCCTGACCTCGACCTTGTCCGCGGCGGCCGTGAACGGCCCGGAACGCACACCGACGAGCCCGACCGGCAGCTGCGGTGCGCAGTGCAGCGCGAAGATCGCGTCGACGTCGCGCAGGCCGCCGGCGGCGATCACCTCGGGCGCACCGGAGGGCATCTGCTCCTCCGCCGGCTGGAACAGCAGCCGCACCCGCCCGGGGAGCTCGTCCTTCTCGGCGAGCTGCGCGAGTGCGAGTCCCGTGCCGAGCAGCACCGTGGTGTGCACGTCGTGCCCGCAGGCGTGACATACACCGTCCACAGTGGAGCGATACGGCACGTCCTTGGTGTCGGGCAGCGGCAGCGCGTCGAGATCCGCGCGCAGCGCGATCACCCGGTCGCCGGAACCGATGTCACAGATGACGCCGTTGCCCTTCGGAAGCATCCGTGGGCTGAGTCCGGCCTTCTTGAGCTCCCTGGCGACCAGCGCCGCGGTCTCGAACTCCTGGTTCGACAGCTCGGGGTGGGCGTGCAGGTGCCGGCGGACGGCGACCAGCTCCGCGCCCCGGGAGGCGAGCCAGCGGTCGAGCTGCCCGGGCAATGGATCGGCCCCGGGAGGAGTCTCGGGCCAGGACGACGTCAGCGAAGTGCCCGTACTGGGCACCGACAGCGCACTCGTCACGGTGAGTTCTCGTTCTCGCTCGTCTTGAGCAGCGCGCCCCGTGCGCGCCCCGGACAGCCTAGCCCCGTGGTGGTAACGGAGCGCAACATCATTCTCGTGATCAGTGGATCGCACTGGGTCACAAATCGCCTGGTGAGAGCCTTTTGTGGTTGCCGGCGATGCCAGTGTCGCATTTTTCCGCGCCGGCATGTGCCCCCACACCTCCTACAACGTGTTACGGACGGCGTAGTCACGGCATCTTCATTCGATCGTTACGCCGGGTCAGCCAAAATGGCGGGCTCACCGGCCAAGATGCCCGAGGAAGGACGCAGCGTGACGACTCGATACGCAGGCTGGCACGACCTGGGGGGTTCTCGCCGTACACGCCGTCCGTCACCTCCGTCCGGGAGCGACCTTGTGCTTTGCGCACAAATAAAACATCTTGTCGCATATATCCGGCCGCGGTCGGCAACGCATCGCCGGTCACCCGTTGACGTTCAACATTCCCGATCCGCGCTGGCCTAATCTTCCGACCCGATCTGTACCTTTGTCGCGAATTTGCGAAAAATGCTCCGGTCCCCTTTCGGGGACATCCCGCCGCCACGGCCCACCACACATTCGCATCCAACGTTCGGACGGACTGCCCTCGCCCGTCAGCCGGGCACGCGACACGGTCGGCATCGATGTGCGACCCGCCGGTGCGACCCGGGCCGACGCCGTCTAGCTGTGAGGAGCGGGGGGCCGCACGATAGGGTGGACCGACTCAATCGCCCCCTCCTGCGACGGTGCACAAGCCAGTGACGATGACGTGGCCCGGCGACTCCCCCGCCCCCGGTTCCCCGGCACCAGCCGGTGCGCGACCCGGGGGTTCTTCCAGCGCACCCGCGCCCGGCGCCGGTCAGGTCCCGCAGCGGACCTCGCCCTCGTTGCGCGCGCTGCACGCCGAGACCGTGGCGGGCGGCCTGCCGGCTCTGCCCGGTGAGGCGCCCGAGATCGCGCAGCCCGAGCAGGTATCCGACAGCTCCGCGGCGGCCGCACCGGCCGACCCGCCGGCGGCGCAGGGTCCCCGGGCGTCCGGAGCCACGGTTCCGTCGCAGTCGCACGGCGCGTCGCAGTCCCCGGCCGCCCCGCGCTGGCCCGGGATCGCCGTCGCCGGCGACAGCACCAACCACGGCGAGTCGGTGGCGCCGCGCGGCTCGACCTTCCGCCGCAGCCGAGCGGCGTCCGACGACCCGGTCTCGCCGGCCGCCGGCGACCAGCCGTCGGCCCTCTCCGCGCACGCCGGCCGGGAGCCCGGGCACCTCGGCCCGCCGCCCTCCGCGGGCCCCTTCGGCCCGCCGCCCTCCTCCGGCGGGCCGGCCGGCGCGGCACCCTCCTCCGGCGGGCCCTACGGCTCGCCCCCGCCCTCGTCCGGCGGGCCGTTCGGCGCGGCGCTCTCGTCCGGCGGGCCGTTCGGATCGCCCGCGCCCGCCCCGCGCAGCGGTTCGTCGAGCGGGGCACACGCCTCGCGCGGCGCCGAGCCGCCGCTGCCGTCCGCCCCGGTCCGGGCCGAGACGCCGCCGCCGCACACGCCCCGCGTGCCGACCCAGGGTCAGGGCAATCCGCAGCGGACCGCGCCGGGCACGGTCGTCGGCGGCCGTTACACGCTGCGGACCGCCATCGGGCACGGCGGCATGGGCACCGTCTGGCGGGCCTCCGACACCGTGCTGCGCCGCGACGTGGCCGTGAAGGAGGTCCTGCTCCCGCCGGGGCTCGCCCCGAGCGATCGCGACGCGATGTACCAGCGCACCCTGCGTGAGGCGCGTGCGGCCGCGGCCCTTTCCCATCCCGCGGTCGTTCAGGTATATGACGTGGTCACCGACGGTGGTCGTCCATGGATTGTCATGGAACTGCTCCAGTCGCGTTCCCTCGCCGAAATGATCGTGGAGGACGGCCCGCTGGCGCCCCGCGCGGTCGCCAAGATCGGCATCGCGCTGCTCGGCGCCCTGGAGGTGGCGCACGCGGCGGGCGTCCTGCACCGCGACGTCAAGCCGGCCAACGTGCTGATCAGCGCCGACGGCCGATGCGTGCTCACCGACTTCGGCGTCGCCCGGATGCCCACCGACGCCGAGCTCACCACCCCCGGCATGGTGCTCGGCTCGCCGCACTTCATCTCCCCCGAACGCGCCGTCGGTGCGGCGTTCGGGCCGCCGAGCGACCTGTTCTCGCTTGGCGTGACGCTGTACACCGCCGTCGAGGGGCGGCCGCCGTTCGACAAGGCGGACCCGTTCGAGACGATGCGGGCCGTCGTCGAGGAGTCGCCCGCGCCCGCCATGCGCGCCGGTGCGCTGGCCGGCGTGCTGTACGGCCTCCTCGAGAAGGACCCGCGCCGCCGGTGGGAGGTCGAGACCGCCCGTTCGGTGCTGCGCGACCTGCTCACCGGGCCGCTGGCCAGCAACGTCACGACCCACTACACCGACCCGTACGCGGTGGTGCCGCCGCGGCCGTTCACGCCGCCGACCGCGCCGGAGCCGCCGCCGCGCCAGATCGGCGGGCGGGCCATGCTCGCACCGGGCGAGACGGTCAGCGGTGCGCTGCGCCGGCTCAGCCAGGAGCGCAACCCCAACGCCGAGACCCAGCCGGTCGCCGACACCGCCGCGCCGCGGGTGCCGTCGGCGCCGCCGCTCGTGACCTCCACGCCGCCGCGGATGCCCCCGCCGCCGCGCCGTTCGGCCGACCAGACCGGGCAGATGTCAGCCGCCGACCTGGCCGCCGACGACACCGGGGTCGGCGCGCCGGCGGTGTCGGCGTTCCAGGTGGACGCGATCCCGATCGGCGCCCCGCCGCCCGGTGCGGCCACCGGCCGGCCGCAGGATCCCCGCGCGCCGCAGCAGCCGCCCGGCCGCCACGCCCGGCGACACGCCGCCGCGCAGCAGGAGTCCAGCGGGATGGCCGGTTACGCGCGGACCGCCGCGACCGCCGTGGCGCAGACCGCGGGCGTCGTGGCCACCAAGGCCGGGCCGCACGCGAGCCGTGGCCTCCGGGCCGCCAGGACAGCGCCGCGCTGGGCGCAGATCACCGCCGTCGTGCTGGCCGTCCTGCTTCTCGGCGGCGCCGTGTGGGCCATCGCCGGCCTCGGCGGCGACGACGACCAGAAGGGTGGCGTGGTCGCCTCGACCAAGCCGCCGTCCACCGGCCCCACGCTGGCCGTGCAGGAGTACAAGGACAGCCGCGGCTTCGCGTTGAACGTGCCGGCCACCTGGACGAAGAAGGCCTCCAACGGCAGCTTCGTCGACTACGTGGACGGCGCCAACGAGAATCGCAAGATCCGCATCAACGTCGAGGACTCGAAGGGCACCCCGAAGTCGTTCGCCGAGGTCGCCGAGAACGGGCTGAAGAGCAAGCCGGCGAGCTGCATCACGCCGTACAACCGGGTGTCCCTGCAGGACAGCAACCTCACCCTGGGCGGGCAGCCCGCCGCACAGCTGGAGTACACCTGCGGCGCCGGAGCCGAGATGCGGCACGGCGTCTGGCGCTTCACCGTGCAGAACGGCAAGGCGTACCACGTCTTCCTGACCGTGCCGGACGCGGAGTTCGCGGCGAGCATGGCGATCTTCGACGAGGTGGTCCGCTCCTACCGGTTCGGCGCGTAGGTTTCCCCGCATGACCGACGGGCTTGTCGAAGAGGCGTTGCGCTGGATCGAGGACGATCCGGACGAGGCCGACCGGGCCGAGCTGCGCGCCGTTCTGGACGGGTTGCCGGGCACACGCGCCGAGCTGGCGGAGCGGTTCGCGGGGCCGCTGACGTTCGGGACCGCCGGGCTGCGGGGTCCGCTGCGCGCCGGCCCCAACGGCATGAACCTCGCCGTGGTGCGCGCCGCCGCCGCCGGACTCGTCGCCTGGCTGGCCGCACGGGACGCGCAGGGGCCGCTGGTCATCGGGTACGACGCCCGGCGGGGCTCGAAGGCGTTCGCGGAGGAGACGGCGCGCGTGGCGACCGGGGCCGGACGGCCGGCGCTGGTGCTGCCGCGCCCACTGCCGACGCCGGTCCTGGCGCACCTCGTCCGCCGCCTCGGCGCAGCCGCCGGTGTGGTCGTCACGGCCAGCCACAACCCGCCCGAGGACAACGGCTACAAGGTGTACCTGGCCGACGGGGCACAGCTCGTACCGCCGGCCGACCGGGAGATCGAGGCGGCCATCCGGGCCGTCGGTCCACTGTCGACAGTCCCGTTGGGACACTCCGGCGAGGTACTGCCCGAGTCGGCTATCGAGTCCTATGTGGACAGTGCGGTGGCCGCGATCCCGGCCGGCGGGCCGCGCGGGCTGACCGTGGCGTACACGCCGCTGCACGGGGTCGGCGCGCCGGTGCTCTCCGCCGTGCTCGAACGGGCCGGGTTCGCCGCGCCGCTCAGCGTCGCCGAGCAGGTGAAGCCCGATGCGGCGTTCCCGACGGTGTCGTTCCCCAATCCGGAGGAGCCGGGGGCGATGGATCGCGTTCTCGCGCTCGCGGCGGCGAACGGCGCGGACATCGCGCTCGCGAACGACCCCGACGCGGACCGGTGCGCGGTCGCCGTGCCCGGGCCGTCCGGCTGGCGGATGCTGCGCGGCGACGAGGTGGGCGTGCTGCTCGCCGACCACCTGATGCGGCGCGGGGTCACCGGCCGCTACGCCACCACGATCGTCTCGTCGTCGATGCTGCGCGCCATGTGCGCGGCGCGGGGCGTGCCGTACGGGGAGACGCTGACCGGCTTCAAGTGGATCGTGCGCGCCGGTGACGACCTGGCGTTCGGCTACGAAGAGGCGCTCGGCTACTGCGTCGCCCCGGAGCACGTGCGCGACAAGGACGGCATCACCGCCGCGCTGACCGTCTGCGAACTGGCCGCCGGCCTGAAGGCGCAGGGGCGCACGCTGCTCGACCGGCTGGACGAGCTGGCGCGGGAGTTCGGGGTGTACGCCACGGACCAGCTGTCGGTGCGGGTCACCGACCTGTCCGAGATCGCGCGGGCGATGGAGACGGTGCGCCGCCGGCCCCCGGTGTCCATGTTGGACGAACCGGTGTCCGATGTGGAGGACCTGCTGCCCGACGCGGACGTGCTGATCCTGCGGGCGGACGGGATCCGCGTCGTGGTGCGCCCGTCCGGCACCGAGCCCAAGCTCAAGGCCTACCTGGAGGTCGTGGAACCCGCGGGCGACGACCTCGCGGCGGCCCGCGAGCGCGCGGCGGCCGGCGTGGCCGCGCTCCGCGCCGAGGTGGCCGCGTCGCTCGGCCTCATCCGCCCGTAAGTACTGGGGCGATACGCAGGTCAAGCGGCGCTCATAACCTGCGTACGGCCCCGGTACTTGGGGACGCGGGCCCGGCAGCGGAGTGGTCGAGCACGCGAAGCGGCTCGGCCCGGAGCGGTGCGGCCCGGGAGGCAGCGGTCGTGCCCCCGACGGGCCCGCGTCGATGAAGGCTCTACTCCGCGAAGCGGGGCATGCCGCCGAACTGGCGGTCGCCGGCGTCGCCCAGCCCCGGCACGATGAACGCGCGATCGTTGAGCCGCTCGTCGATCGACGCCGTGACCAGGCGCATCGGCAGGCCCGAATCGCGAAGGCGCTGCACGCCCTCCGGCGCGGCCAGCACACAGATCACCGTGACGTCCGTGCAGCCCCGGTCGACCAGCAGCCGCACGCAGTGCTCCAGCGACCCGCCGGTGGCGAGCATCGGGTCGAGCACCAGCACCGGCTTGCCGCTGAGGTCGGCCGGCAGCGACTCCAGGTAGGCGCGCGGCGCGAACGTCTCCTCGTCCCGCGCCAGCCCCACGAACCCCATGGACGACTCCGGCAGCAGCGCCAACGCCGCGTCGGCCATGCCCAGCCCCGCCCGCAGAACGGGCACCAGCAGCGGCGGGTTGCCGATCCGCGCACCCGTCGTCGGGGCCACCGGCGTCTCCACCGCGAACTCCTCCACCGGGAAGGCCCGCGCCGCCTCGTACACGAGCATGGTGGTCAGCTCGTGCAGGGCCGCGCGGAACGACGCGGAGTCGGTGCGCGAGTCGCGCATGTCGGTCAGTCGCGACCGGACCAGAGGGTGCTCAACCACGAGTACGTCCACGGCGCTCAACCTAGCGGATCGTCTGCGTAGACTCGGCCGCATGACCGCTGTCATCCAGCCCACCGACCTCAGGGCATACCTGCACGGCCTGCCGGGGGTCGACAAGGTGGGCGCGGAGCAGCGGGCCGCGATGCTCGGCACCCGTTCCATCAAGACGACCTCGAAGCGCGCGGCCCTGGACCTCGCGATCCGCATGGTGGACCTGACCACGCTGGAGGGGGCGGACACGCCCGGCAAGGTCCGGGCGCTCTGCGCGAAGGCGCGGCACCCGGGCGGCGACGCCCCGGCGGTCGCGGCGGTCTGCGTGTACCCCTCGATGGTGCCGGTGGCCGCCGAGGCGCTCAGGGGCAGCGGGATCCACGTGGCGAGCGTGGCGACGGCGTTCCCGTCGGGGCAGGCGCCGCTTCCGATCAAGCTCGCCGACACCCGCGCGGCCGTGCGCGACGGCGCCGACGAGATCGACATGGTGATCAACCGCGGGGCGTTCCTGAGCGGCCGCTACGACCAGGTCTTCGAGGAGATCGTGGCGGTCAAGGAGGCCTGCGGCGAGGCCCACCTCAAGGTCATCCTGGAGACCGGCGAGCTGGCCACCTACGACAACGTGCGGCGCGCCTCCTGGCTGGCGATGCTCGCCGGCGGCGACTTCATCAAGACCTCCACCGGCAAGGTGCAGCCGGCCGCCACCCCGGCCGTGACGCTGGTCATGCTGGAGGCCGTGCGCGATTTCCGGGCCGCGACCGGCCGGATCGTCGGGGTCAAGCCGGCCGGCGGCATCCGCACCGCCAAGGACGCGATCAAGTACCTGGTGCTGGTCGCCGAGACCGCCGGGGAGACCTGGCTGGACCCGGACCTGTTCCGGTTCGGCGCCTCCACGCTGCTCAACGACCTGCTGCTGCAGCGGACCAAAATGGCCACCGGCCGGTACTCCGGCCCCGACTACGTGACGCTGGACTGAGGCATGTCGTTCTTCGAGTACGCGCCCGCCCCGGAGTCCCGGTCCATTGTGGACATCCGGTCCTCCTACGGTCTGTTCATCGACGGGTCCTTTGTGGACAGTGTCGACGGGAAGACGTTCAAGTCGGTCAACCCGGCCACCGAGGAGCAGCTCGCCGAGGTGGTCGAAGGCTCCCCCGCCGACGTGGACGCGGCGGTCGCGGCCGCGCGGCGCGCGTTCGACACGGTGTGGGGGCCGATGTCGGGGGCCGACAGGTCCAAGTACCTGTTCCGGATCGCGCGCCTGATTCAAGAGCGTTCGAGGGAACTGGCGGTGCTCGAGTCCCTCGACAACGGCAAGCCGATCCGGGAGGCCCGCGACGTCGACCTGCCGTTGGTGGCGGCGCACTTCTTCTACTACGCCGGCTGGGCGGACAAACTTTCGCACGCCGGCTTCGGATCGGATCCGCGGCCGCTTGGCGTGGCCGCACAGGTCATCCCGTGGAACTTCCCGCTGCTCATGCTCGCCTGGAAGATCGCCCCGGCGCTGGCCTGCGGCAACACCGTCGTGCTCAAGCCCGCGGAGACGACGCCGCTGACCGCGCTGCTGTTCGCCGAGATCTGCCAGCAGGCCGACCTGCCCCCGGGCGTGGTCAACATCGTCACCGGCGCCGGCGAGACGGGTCGCGCGCTCGTGGAGCACCCGGGCGTGGACAAGGTGGCGTTCACCGGCTCGACCGAGGTCGGGCGGGCGATCGCACGCTCCGTCGCCGGCACCCGCAAGCGCCTCACCCTCGAACTGGGCGGCAAGGCGGCCAACATCGTGTTCGACGACGCCCCGATCGACCAGGCCGTCGAGGGGATCGTCAACGGCATCTTCTTCAACCAGGGGCACGTGTGCTGCGCCGGTTCGCGGCTGCTGGTGCAGGAGTCGGTGCAGGATTCCTTCTTGGACGCGCTGAAGCGGCGGATGTCGCTGCTGCGCGTCGGTGACCCCCTGGACAAGAACACCGACGTCGGCGCGATCAACTCCGCCGCGCAGCTCGCCCGGATCAGGGAACTCTCCGCCGTCGGCGAGGAGGAGGGGGCTTCGCGCTGGTCGCCGGCGTGCGAGCTGCCCGACCGGGGGTTCTGGTTCGCGCCGACGCTCTTCACCGGGGTGTCGCAGGCGCACCGGATCGCGCGCGAGGAGATCTTCGGGCCGGTGCTGTCGGTGCTGACGTTCCGGACGCCGGACGAGGCCGTCGAGAAGGCGAACAACACGCCGTACGGGCTGTCGGCCGGCATCTGGACCGAGAAGGGCTCCCGCATCCTCGCCGTCGCCGACCGGCTGCGCGCCGGTGTGGTGTGGGCGAACACGTTCAACAAGTTCGACCCGACGTCGCCGTTCGGCGGGTACAAGGAGTCGGGCTACGGGCGCGAGGGCGGCCGTCACGGGTTGGAGGCGTACCTTGCCTGAGCGTCTCGCCGTCCGCAAGACGTACAAGCTGTTCATCGGGGGCGCGTTCCCGCGAAGCGAATCGGGGAGGTCGTATCCCGTGTCGTCGCCTTCCGGCGAGACCGTCAACGCATCCCTGGCCTCGCGCAAGGACGCGCGGGACGCGGTGCGCGCGGCGCGTTCGGCGTTCCCGAAATGGGCCGGGGCGACCGCGTACAACCGTGGGCAGATCCTGTACCGGATCGCGGAGATGATCGAGGGCCGGCGTGAACAGTTCATCGCCGAGACCCGGGACGCGGCCGGCGTCGACGCCGCGATCGACCGCTGGGTCTGGTACGCCGGCTGGGCCGACAAGATCGCCCAGGTGCACGGCGGCGCCAACCCCGTCGCGGGCCCCTACTTCAACCTCTCCGCACCCGAGCCCACCGGCGTCGTGGCCGTCGTGGCGCCGCCCGACTCGCCGCTGCTCGGCCTCGTGAGCGTCGTCGCGCCGGCGATCGTCACCGGCAACACCGTCGTGGTGCTGGCGGCCGAGGACCACCCGTTGCCCGCGATCACGCTGGCCGAGGTGCTGGCCACCTCCGACCTGCCGGCCGGCGTCGTGAACATCCTCACCGGCCGCCCCGCCGAGACGGCGCCGTGGCTCGCCGCGCACATGGACGTCAACGGACTGGACCTGACCGGCGCGACCGACCCGGAGCTGGCGACGGCCTGGGAACGCGACGCCGCCGAGAACCTGAAGCGCGTCCTGCGCCCCTCCCCCGACGCGATCGACTGGTCCGCGGATCCGGGAACCGGGCGCATGACCACCTTCCTCGAGACAAAGACCGTCTGGCACCCCAAGGGGGTGTAAGCGGACTCACCCGGCGCGCACTAGGGTGGTGCACGCCTTGAACGCAGTCATAACCGGAGGTCGACGTGGCCCGCCAGCGGTCCGGATCGAGCAGCTCCCGCAATCCGCGGGGACCACGGGGGTCGCGACCGGCCTCCACCCGCCCGGCGGCGAAGTCGACGGCGGCACGGCCACCGGCCGACGCGCCGGAGACGGACGCACCCGACATCGACGCCCCCGAGGCGGTGACCGGGACCGATACGGCCGCTGCCGCGCCCGGCGCCGACGCGGCCGGGATCGAGGAGCCGTCGGCGCCCGACTCACCGGCGACGCCGGCCTCGTCGTCGACGCCCGCAGGGAAGTCGACGCCGGCCGCCAAGGCCACGCCGGCCACGAAGCGCACGCCCGCCGCGAAGAGCACGCCGGCGGCGAAGGCCACCCCCGCTTCGAAGAGCGCGCCCGCCCGGTCGGCGGCGGCGAAGAGCACACCCGCGGCTTCCGCCAAGGCCACGCCCGCCGCCAAGGCCACGCCCGCCAAGGGCACCCCGGCGGCCAAGGCCGCACCGGTGACGGTGACTCCGGACCCGGCAGTGGTGGACGCCGATGACGTTGCCGAGGCCACGGACGTGACGGAGACGCCGGCGCTCACCAAGCCCGCCGCCACCGCCGCGACCAAGCCCGCTCTCACGAAGCCGTCGGACGACGAGGACGACGACATCGAGGCCGCGGCCGACCTCGACGAGGACGACGTCGACGAGGCGGACGAGGACATCGAGGCCGAGTACGACGAGGACGACGAAGAGGAAGACGACGACGAGGAGCCGGAGGCCACCACGGCCGAACGCTCCGAGGCGACCGCCGCCTTCTGGTCGGAGATGCGCATCGCGCCCGTCGAGATCGCGCTGCCGAAGGGCCCCGGGTTCACGCTGCGCGCCTACCGCATGTCGGACGAGCTCGCTCCCGTCGAGGTCGTCGAGGAGGAGGACGAGTTCGCCGCTCTCCGCCACGACGACGAGGTGGACGAGGAGGAGTTCGACCTCGACGAGTTGGACCTCGGCGTCGAGCAGGTCGTGGAGGAGGAGGACGAGCCGCGCGCCCGTTCCGGCAAGCGGTCGCGCGACGACGACGAGGACGATGACGACCTCGACGAGGACGACGACCTCGACGCGGAGGCGGACGACGAGGACGACATCGACGCCGAGGCGGACGATGACGACGAGGAAGACGACGAGGACGAGGACGAGGACTCCGACGACGTCGACGCCGAAGCGGCCGACGAGGAGGAGGACGACGATGACGATGACGACGAGGAGAAGGAGCCGGCCGAAGAGGTTCCGGTGTTCCTCGGTCGTGGCGGCCGGCTCTACCTGTTCAGCACCGCGCAGGGGCTGGTCGACTTCGTCAAGTCCTCGGACGATCACGAGCTCGCGCAGCTCGACACCTGGGCGGAGCTGCGGGAACGGATCACCGTAGAGGACGTCGTCCCGGACCCGGAGGACCGCTACGAGCTCGACCTCGTCGTGGAGAACCTGCGCGGCGGCTCCGACGCCCTCGACTACGAACTGATCATCCAGGCGGGCGAGGCGGCGCGTGACCTCGGGTACGCGCTACGGTTGCAGGCTGTGGTGACGGCGTTGTCACCCGGCTCTCCGCTCGACGACATCGACGAGGCGGTGCGTACGGCCGACGGCGGCGGGGTAAGGGGTTTCCTGGCCCGCCGGAAGCTGCGGAAAATCGTGACAGATCAGACGGCACTCGGATGGCGCACGATTATTGGCAAGATCTCCGGGGCTACGGACTGGCGCGACTGACGATCAGCAGGGAGCATCGGTCCGGTGAACGTTGTGCGACCCTGTTCATCGGACCGAGTGACCCGGCCGGTCGAGCGGGTCGCACGGTAGGGCCCGCCAGAGGGGACAACCGTTCGGGCGGACCGGTATTGGGCCGGAACGGGTGATCGCTTTCGGTCTGACAACCGTGAATAGTGGCTGCTAACCGGCCTCACAGCAGCGAAGGATCGAAAAGGCGGAGGGACACGCCGACACGGTCTGCACGCTCACGACACCTGTCCCGGGAGGAGGACGACGCGGTGACGCTCGTTCGGGTCTATTGCGGACTGGCGTCTGCGGAAAGCGCCGTCGTCACCACTGACGTGCAGGCATGGCTGACGGTGGCGGTGGTCGACGACTCGGGCCGCCTCGTGGACATCTGCGAGATCAGTGACGACCCAGGGGGGTACGCCGAGCTGTGCGCTCTCTTCGCACAGCGTGGTGCCGGTTCAGGCGGTGTTGCCATCGCCACACAGGGTAACGATCATGTCGTCACCAAGTTGCTGGCCGCGGCCGGCAGGTACCTCTCGTTGAGCGACGAGTCCTCTGTGGACGATTACGCGGAACGCTTCGCCGACGACGAGTCTCCCGAGGAGATGCGCTCCGGCAGGGCCGAACGTCGCGCGGTCGGACTGGCCCGCGCGTTGCAGGCCGGCGTTCTGTCCGCCGTGCCGCAGGCGCCGCCCGGCGAGCTGCTGTCGTTGAAGCCGCTGCTCGCCGCGCACGACGCCGTCGTGACCGGACGGCGTTCGGCGGCGGGGACGCTGCGCGACGTCCTGCGGGAGCTGTACCCCGCGGCGCTGCGCGCCTACGCCGACCCGGCCGAGCCGGTGCCGCTGGCGGTGCTCGACGCGCTGCCGGAGCCCGGTCAGCTGGCCGCCGGCCGCACCCAGGAAACTCACATCGTCGCCCAGCTGGTCGAGGCCGGTGTCGCCGAACGGGCGACCGTCGCGGAGGCGGTCACCGCCCTGCGGGTGGCGATCTCGGAAACTCCCCGCCGGGCCGGTATGACCCGCGCCATGACGTCCGCCGTCGCGGAGTCGGTGCGCCAGACGGTCGCCTCCGTGCGGGCCTGCGACGCCGCCGCCGAGTCCATGGTCGAGGTCATCGCCGACCGGATGGCCGAAGCCGCCGTTCCGGGCGGGGACGAGCTGCCCGGGCCGACGCCGCTGCGCGTGGTGCAGGACGACGACCGCCAGTCGGGCGGCCGACGCCGCAGCGCCGCCTCGGCGGCCTCGCTCGTGCCGCCGGCCGATCACCCCGCGGAGCGCGGTGCGACGTTCGGTGGGCTCCGCACGGGCGAGCAGCGCACCGTGCCGGCTCCCGCCGCGGGCTTCGCCTCGCGCACCGGTGAGCACCGGACCGTTCCGGCCCAGCCGGCCGCCGGTTTCGCGTCGCGTACCGGTGAGCAGCGCACCGTCCCGGCAGCCGGGTTCGGACCCCGCACCGGTGAGCAGCGCACCGTCCCGGCGCCCGGATTCGGGCCTCGGACCGGTGAGCACCGGACCGTTCCGGCGCAGCCGGCCGCGCGTTCCGCGCCGACCGTGATCCCGTCGTCGAGCCGCCGCCCGCAGGGCCGGCCCGACCTCGACCAGCCCGCCGCCGCGGCCGTTCCGGCGCAGAGCCCGCCGGTCGAGCCGCCGTCGCCGCTGGAGCAGGCCGTGCGCCGCGCCACCGGGGCGACCGGCCCGCGTTCCGGGGTCGAGATGCCCGGGCCGCTGCCGACCCGTGGGCAGACCGCACCGCCGTCGGTCAGCGCCGAGTACCCGATGGTGGGGCACCTTCCGCCGGCCGGGCAGCTGCCGCCGGCGTCCGCTCCGCAGTCCGGGCCGCGGCGTCCCCCGTTCACCCGGGCGGAGCCGACCCTTTACACCACCGGCGAGTACAGCCGGCTGGCGGCGTCGTTCGACCGGGAGTCCGGCGACTCGACCAACGGTGGCGGGTCCGCCCCGGCACCGCGCCAGTCGCCCGAGGCGACCCGGGCCGCGATGCCGCCGGCGCCGATCATGCCCGTCGAGCCGCCGCAGCTGTCGCCCGAGGTGCCGGCTCCCGGTTCGCGGTCGACGTGGCCCAACACCGCCGACGGCACCCAGCCCGAGGTCGAGCCGGAGCCGGTGCGCAACGGCGTGACGGATGTACCGCGGCTGGTCGACCTGCCCCGGCAGCGTGAGGGTCGGATCGTGCCGCCGTGGCAGTCCGACGACCTGCCCGCCGAGCCGCCGACGTTGCGCCTCGTGGAGCCCGCTCCGCTGGCCGACCCGGCGCTCAGTTCGCTGCCGCAGGACTCCCGGCTCGACCCGCCGGCGCTGCGCCTGGTGGAGCCGGACCCGCCGCCCATGCGCGCCACCAACGGCAGCCGGAGCGCCGGCCTCGACCCGCTCGGTGACGCACCGGTGGACCTCAGCGCCGCGGACGACGACCTGCTGATCTTCTCGCAGTGCCGCTCGGCGTGGTTCACGGATCCGACCGAGGAAAACGACGCCGCCGAGGACGAACTCGACTGGGGCACCGCCGCCGACCTCGGTTGGCAGGCGGCACGACAGGCCGACCGGCCGGCCGTGGGCGCCGAGACGGGTGCCGGGCTGCCGAAGCGTGTGCCGCAGGAGAACCTGGTGCCCGGTTCGGCCATCCCGCCGCCGGAACGCCCGCTGCGCATCGTGCGCGACGCGGCCTCCATCGCGGCACACACCAGCGGCTACTTCAGCGGGTACCGGCGGGGCCAGGAGGTCGGCGGGTTCTCCGTCGGCGGCCGCCCCGGACGGGAGTCCTCGACGGGTTGGGACTTCGCCCGCGAGGCGTCCAACAGCCAGCAGTTCACCGCCAACGGTGGGCAGCAGGAGGAGTACGAGTACCGCTCCGCGCGCCGCTAGTCGTCAGTACGCGAAGAGGCCGCACCCACACCGGGTGCGGCCTCTTTCGTGTCCGCCCAGGGGTGCCGCACGATCAGAGGGCACCGAAAAGCCCGCCACGATCGCCGTGGCGGGCTTTTGAAGGCTCAGTCCTAGACCCGTTCGGGGGAGCGCGTCCGACGCATCGTGAGGACGTACTCGACGAGCGAGATCAGCACCTGCTTCGTCGACTCGCGGGTACGCGCGTCGCACGGCACGACCGGAACGTCGCTGGAGATCGCCAGCGCTTCCCGGACGTCGTCGGCGTTGTGGTACTGAACGCCGTCGAAGCAGTCGATCGCCACCAGGTACGGGAGGCGACGGTGCTCGAAGAAGTCGATGGCCGCGAAGCAGTCCGCCAACCGGCGGGTGTCGACCATGACCACGGCACCGATGGCACCGCGCACGAGCTCGTCCCACATGAACCAGAACCGCGTCTGACCCGGCGTACCGAACAGGTACAGGATCAGGTCCCGGTCGATGCTGATCCGGCCGAAGTCCATCGCGACCGTGGTCGTGAGCTTGCCGGGCACCTGCCGGGTGTCGTCCACCCCCACGCCGGCCGAGGTCATGACGGCCTCGGTTGTCAGCGGGGTGATCTCCGAGACCGAGCCCACCAGCGTCGTCTTGCCGACACCAAATCCGCCGGCAATAACGATCTTGGCTGATGTGACCCGCCCGGAGGCGGGGCGTGGCGTCATGTTAGAGCCTCCGAAGTCCACTGAGCACCCTCTCCAGCAGTTCTGTGCCCACCGGCTCGTTGTCGTCCAACGAGGCCGGCTCATGTACCGAGACCAGGCCGTCCTCCGCCATATCGGCGATGAGCACCCGGGCCACACCCAAGGGGAGATGCAATCGCGCCGCGATCTCCGCGAGCGACTGCACCCTGCCATCGCACAACGTGGCAATGTACTGCTGCTCCTGGCCATGGTTTCCGCCCGGCCGGCTCCCCGCAGTCCGGCCGCGCACCGTGGTCTCGATGAGCGCTTCAATCGCGATCTCAAGGGTGGGCCGGGTGCGGCCTCGGGTCACGGCGTATGGCCGCACAAGCGCGCCTGTTGGTTCGTCCCGATCCGCCATTTCGCCGTTCACCTCCTCAACGCTTCCGCATCCTGCACCAACCGCTTAATTTAGCCAAGCATCGATGCTGCGGGTCGCGGAGCCGGTGTCAAAGCGTCACCGACCCGGTCAACCAGCAGCGCCATTTCATAACCAACCTGACCGACGTCGCATGCCCGCGCGGCCAACACCGCGAACGACGAGCCGTCCGAGATCGACATCAGGAAGAGAAAGCCGTTGTCCATCTCGACAACGGTCTGCAGCACCGCACCGCCCTCGAAGCAACGCGAGGCGCCCTGGGTGAGGCTGACGAGCCCGGAAGCGATGGCGGAAAGCTGGTCGGCACGGTCCCGGGGCAGATCCCGGGAAGCCGCCAGAAGCAGGCCGTCCGCCGAGACCGCCACCGCGTGTGCGACACCTGGTACGCGATCGGCGAAGTTGGCGAGCAACCAACCGAGGTCCTGGGTCGATGTCATGCTTCGTGCTCCTTGCCACCCTGCGGGTTCCGTGCCCCTGCCTGGGACGCGCCGGAATCAGCGGTAGTCGGTTGCTGGCTGGTGCGTCCACGCTGGACGCCCCGGTGGTACGCGGACAGCAGGCCCCGGACACCCTCGGGAGTGCGTCGGTGCGCTGTCGTCGTGCTCTTCTCGATGCCGCCCGGAACGAGCTGCGACATCGGCACCCGCTTCGGCAGACCGGTCTCCGTAAGGCTGAAGTCCCGTTCCTCCACGATCGCCTCGGCGGCCTGCCAGCCCTCGTCGGCTGCCGTACGCCAGGTTACCTGCTCGCCCGGACCAACCCTGTCCCCCGGAACCGGACCGGTGCCGGGCTGTGACATCGCGGCGGCCGGAGCCATCGACGGGGCCGGCTCAGCGGGCCGCGACGGCGGCGTGCCGTACGGGCTGTCGGCGGTCGAGGGCGGGCTGCCGTACGGGCTGTCGGAGAACGGTGCCGCGTCGGCCGGGTTGGGCCCCCGCGTCGTGGGACGGGTCGGCAGCGCCGTGATACCGCCGGCGCGGCCACCCGAGGGCGGCGTGGCCGGCTGCTCCGAAGCGGCGGGAGCCGTGGGAGCCTGCCGTTCCGCCGAACCGTTGAGCGACGGCGCAGCCGCCGTGCCGTTGGCCGAGATCGCGGCCGGAGCCTCGATCGACGGCGCGTTTTCCGCGTCCATCGGCGACGGCCGCTTGGTGCTGAACCACTTGGACTCCACCGACCGGAAGATCGGCAGCTCCATGGTCTCGTCCATGGCCGGCATCGCGGCCAGCTGCTCCTCGCTCGGCAGCTCCGGGCGAAGGTTGCTGCGCGAACCCTGCGGCGGCTCCCAGTCGTCCCGCAGCCGCGGGATCTCGGCAGTCATGTCGACGGCCGGACCGAAGATCGAATCGGCGGCTGCCGGCTCGGGCTCCGGCGACGGCGTCGGCGCGACCGGCGGCCACGCGGGCGGCGGGGTCGGACCGGACGGCGGACCACCGAGGGGACCGGTCGGACGGGCCGGCAGCGGCGCCGACTGGCTGCCCGCGGGGGGCAGCGCCGGAGGCGGCGTGGCCGGACCGGCCGGCGGGCCGGAGTGGAACGCCTCGGGCGTCGTCGGACGCTGGCGCGGAATCAGCGAACCGTTGTCGCCCGCACCCTGGTCCGAAGAGACCTCGCCGTCGACGGTCCAGTGGTCACCGGCGCGACGCTGCGGGAGCGAGCTGTCCGGGGCCGGAACGGGCGGCGGAGGCATGGTGCCGTTGCCGTTGTTGGGCACGACCGGCGTGGCACCCGTCAGGTCGGACCACGGCGGCAGGGCACGCTGCGGGCCGGGGCGCGCCGGCGGAGGCGCGTCGCCGCCACCGCGCATCGGACGGTCGCCACCCGAGGGCGGCTTGCTGAACCCGCCGAACCCACCGGAGGCGGCGCCACCGGAGGTCGGCGCGGCCTGCGGCCGGGACGGCAGCGCGCCGTTGCCCGGGACGGGGCCGTTGTTGCCGACGAACGCACTGGGCGACGACGGGCCGACACCGGCCGGGGTGAGCCCGTTGGCACCCGCACCAGCGCTCTGGAAGCCGGACTGCCGGGTCGGAATGCCCTGGCTGCCCTCCAGCGCGAGTGCGCGGGAGCCGCTGGTCGGAGCCGGCTGCGGCGGGAGCGACGGCGGAAGCTGCCGCTCGGGTGCGGGGGCCGGGCCGGCACCCGCGCCCACCATCGGCATCTGCGAGGTGGGGGTCCGTCCGGCCATCGCCCGCTGGACCAGCACACCGGCCGGCAGGGCGATGTCGGCGACGGTGCCGCGTTCCTGGGCGCGCCGCAGTTCCACCTTGACGCCGTGCCGGGCCGCCAGCCGGGCGACCACGACGAGGCCCATCATTCGGGAGACGGCGACGTCCACGACCGGCGGGTTGGCCAGCTTGTCGTTGAGCTCGCGCATCTGGTCGGGGCTGATGCCGATGCCGCGGTCCTCGACCAGCAGCACGGCGCGGTCACCGACCCGACGGGCCTCCACGACGACGGCGGAGTCCGGCGGCGAGAACGCGGTCGCGTTGTCGAGCAGCTCGGCGATCAGGTGGACCATGTCGTTGACCGCGTGCGCCGCGATCTCGACGTCCCGGTCGATCGTGCCGAACTCGATGCGGGTGTAGTGCTCCACCTCGGACTGCGCGGCGCGGAGGACGTCCATGAGGGGCGCCGGCTCGCGCTGCACACGGGAGGAGTCGGCACCGGCGAGGACCAGGAGGTTCTCGTCGTTACGCCGCATTCGGGTGGCCAGGTGGTCCAGCTGGAACAGCTCGGCCAGGCGGTCCGGGTCCTCCTCACCGCGTTCGAGGCGGTCCAGGTGACCGATGAGCCGGTCGACCAAGATCTGCGAACGGCGGGCGAGGTTGACGAACATCGTCGCGACGCTGGCGCGCAGTTGGGCCTGCTCGGCCGCGGTACGCACCGCTTCGAGGTGAACGGCGTTGAACGCCTCGGTCACCTGCCCGAACTCGTCCCGGCTGCGCACCGGCAGCGGCTCCGAGATCTGGCGCGCTACCTGATCCGGCGAGGATTGGATGGCCAGTGCGGGATCGCGCAGTCGGGCCACCGCCTGCGGCAGGCCGTACTGGGCGACGGTGAGCGCGCCGTGGCGCAGTTCGCGCAGGGAGCGGGCCATCGACCGGGCGACGAGCCAGGCGAAGAGGATCGCCAGGAGCAGCATCGCCAGGAGCAGGCCGGTCTCGACGAGAACGGTGCGCTGCAGGTTGTCCCGCTCGATGGTGGCGCGTTCGACGATCGCCTCGTCCATCTCGTGCTCGACCTCGCGCAGCCGGTCGGCGTAGGCCGACATCGCGCTGTCCCAGTCGACCGCGGTGAACGTCAGGCCGGCGCCCTGGGCGGAGCCCACCTGGCCCTCGTAGAGAACGGCCTTGCGCAGGTCACCACCGGAGAGCGTCTGCTCGAAGAGCTCCTTCTGGCTGGGCAGCGCGTTTTCCTTGAACCGCGCCTCGGCCTCCTGGCGGAGCGCGATCCGGCTGTCGAACTCCTGCTGCAGCACGCTGGTCATGCCGCCTTCGCCGGCGGCGAGCGCCCGGAGCACGACGATGCGTTCCTGGGTGAGGAACTCCTTCTGCTCCGAGATCGCGTACGCGTTCTGCTGGTCGACGCTCAGCTCGGGCTCGTTGGTGAGCCGCGCGGAGGCCTGCTTGACCGAGAGAAGACCGTCGACGATCTCCTGGTAGCGGTGCGCCAGGTTGGACTGGGCGAGGCCCTTGTCGCTGCGCAGCTGCTCCCGGATGACGGGGATGTCGCTGAGCTGGCCGTCGACCTGCTTGAGCACCGGATTGGCGGTGTCGTCCACGTCCGCGACGGCGGAACGGCTGGACTGGTAGCCCTGCAGCGTCTTGTCCGTCTGCGGTGTGACCTTGTCGAACGCGGCCTTGGCCTCGGCCTTGCCCGCTTCCGGCGAACCGGCGAGCAGGATGGCGGCGGCGCGCTCGTTCTGCAGGTCGTGGATCAGCCCGCCGGCCTGCTCGGAGAGCCGGGACAGGGTGCGCGTCCGGTCGGCCCCGTTGGCGGAGTCGACGTTTTCGATGAGTCCCGCGGTACCCACCACGATCGTGGCGATCGTCGGAACGATCATGATCAGTCCGAGTTTGGACCAGATCGGTAGGTCGCGGAGCCGGCCCACCGGGTTGCGCAGACGGGAGAACCTGGGGTTCTCCGTCATCGGCCGATCGCTCACCTCACCGCCCCTCCATACCGGCGCCCACACTTGCCAGGGCAACCGTAACCGTCCGGCTCGATCCGGCCAGACCTCCGAGATTCCACCACGTCCGTTGCCCCAAAGAAAGCCCAGGATGCCCGGGATCGCATATGTATGGAGATGGTTGGACCGCGCGGTGGGCGGGGAAAGAACACGATTTGTCCTTATTAATTTCGGGACCAAAGCCCTTATTCGGACACCGTTCTTTGGTAGGAAACAAGACCAAAGCCCGTGATCCGGACACTAGCCCGAGCACTCGGAATGAGCCGACCGGACGATCCCGGTACCGCCCGTATGTTGACGCTGACTGGCGGTATGACGCGGACACGGTGTGCGCATCGGTTGCGCACACCGTTGGTACACCCGACAATCACGCGGCGCCGAGCTTGGCGTACCCTGGCTTGATCACATCGTTGATGAGCGCGAGTCGTTCGTCGAATGCGATAAATGCGCTCTTCATCGCGTTGACGGTGAACCATTGCAACTCGGTCCACCCGTAGCCGAAGGCGTCGCACAGCAACGCCATCTCCCGCGACATCGAGGTGCCGCTCATCAGGCGGTTGTCGGTGTTGACCGTCACCCGGAAGCGGAGGTCACGCAGCAGGCCGATCGGGTGCTCCGCGATCGACGGGGCCGCGCCGGTCTGCACGTTCGACGAGGGACACAGCTCCAACGGGATCCGCTTGTCGCGCACGTAAGCGGCGAGCCGGCCCAATGACCGGTCCGCCGGATCGATGTCGTCGACGATCCGCACCCCGTGACCGAGGCGGTCCGCCCCGCACCACTGGATCGCCTGCCAGATCGACGGCAGCCCGAAGGCCTCGCCGGCATGGATGGTGAAGTGGAAGTTCTCCCGCTGGAGATACTCGAACGCGTCCAGGTGCCGGGTGGGCGGGAACCCCGCCTCCGCACCGGCGATGTCGAAGCCGACGACGCCGCCGTCCCGGTAGCGCACGGACAGTTCGGCGATCTCCATCGAACGGGCGGCGTGCCGCATCGCGGTCAACAACGTGCCCATCCGGATCGGCTTGCCCTCGGCGGCCGCCCGCGCGGAACCGTCGACGAAGCCCGCCAGCACCGCCTCGACCACCTCCGGCAGCGTCAGTCCGCGGGTCAGGTGCTGCTCGGGCGCGAACCGCACCTCGGCGTAGACCACCCCGTCGCGGGCCAGGTCGAGGGCGCACTCGGCGGCGACCCGGTGCAGCGACTCAGCCGTCTGCATGACAGCGACCGTGTGGCTGAACGTCTCCAGGTACCGTTCCAACGAGCCCGAGTCGGCGGCCCTGGTGAACCACTCCCCCAGGGCGTCGGCCGAGTCGGCGGGCAGCTCGTGCCCGACCTCCGCGGCGAGTTCGACCACGGTGGACGGCCGCAGGCCGCCGTCGAGGTGATCGTGCAGTAGGACCTTGGGGGCGAGCCGGATCTCGTCATAGGTCGGTGCCATGCGAAGACCCTAGTGCGCGCCCGAAGGGATGGACGGGTGGATCAACGGATAGTCGACCTCCTGCGCTGCCCGCACTGCGGCGGCACCCTGTGTCCCGCCGACAGCGGGCTGCGCTGCAAAAAAGGGCACACGTTCGATCAGGCCCGGCAGGGCTACGTCGACCTCACCCCCGGTCGGGTCACGCACGAGGGCGACACCGCGCCGATGGTGCAGGCGCGCGAGGCGGTGCAGGGCGCCGGCCACTTCGCCTTCCTCACGGACGGGCTGCGCGACGTGCTCATGCCGTTCCCCCGGGGAGTGATCGTGGACGTGGGGGCCGGAACGGGGCATCACCTGGCCGCGCTGCTCGACGGCCGGCCCGACGACCTCGGACTCGGACTCGACGTCTCCAAGGCCGCGCTGCGGCGGGCCGCGCGGGCACACCCCCGGCTGACGGCCGTGCGGGCCGACGCCTGGCGGCGGCTGCCGCTGGCCGACCACGCGGCCACCACCCTCCTGAACGTCTTCGCCCCCCGCGACGGCGCCGAGTTCGCCCGGGTGCTGGCGCCCGGCGGCCGGCTGGTCGTCGTGACGCCCACCGACGAGCACCTGCGTGAGCTGCACCTGACGGTCCGCGTCGACCCCGCCAAGGCGGAACGGCTGGCCTCGACCCTCGCGCCGTGGTTCATCCGGGAAGATGAGGCGGGACTGCGCACGAGCCTGCGGCTGTCCGGGCAGGACGCGGCCGCGTTCGTGGCGATGGGTCCCAACGCCCACCATCAGCAGGCCGCCCGGCCGGCGGGCGGCACGGTCACCGCCTCGGTGCGGATCAGCACCTGGCGACGAGCGGAGGAGTGACGACGTTGGGTGCGATCGCGGGGGTCGGCCGCTGGTGCTTCCGTCACCGGTGGTGGGTGCTGCTCATCTGGGTCCTCGCGGTCGGCGCCGGCGGCGCCTCGGCGGGTGCCGTCTTCGACCGGCTGGTCGGCGACAACAACCCGCGGGGCGTCGAGTCGATCGAGGCGTTCGACGTGCTCGGTGCCGGCAACGAGTCCGGCGGCACGGTGGTCGCCCTGGTCGACGGCGTCGACGCCGCGTCGGCACCGGTGCGCAATGTCGTGTCACTGTTCGCCGAGGACCTGCGCACCGATCCGGCGGTCAAGGAGGTGGCGCACCCGTTCGACGGTTCACCGGCCGCGCCGGCGATGATCGCCCGGGACGGCCGCGCGCTGCTGATCAGCGTGGTGCTCAAGCCCGCCGAGGACGACCGGGTCAAGGGCGAGACCATCGACGGGCTGACCGGCCGGCTGGACGGGATCGCCGCGAAGCTGCGCGCGGCGGGCCAGCCCGACGCGAAGATCAAGGTCGGCGGCAACACCGTCCTCAACCGGGAGGTCAACCAGACCGTTCAGGTGGACCTGCAGCGGGCCGAGATCATCTCGCTGCCGGTCACGCTGCTGGTGCTGGTGGTCGTCTTCGGCGGGCTGGTCGCCGCCGGGCTCCCGGTGCTCACCGCCGCCTTCTCGGTCGCCGCCGCGATGACGGTTCTCCTGGGATTCTCCTACTTAACCGATCTCGACCAGAACGTCGTGACCGTCGTCACGCTGATGGGCCTCGGGTTGTCGATCGACTACGGACTGCTGCTGGTGGCCCGTTTCCGCGAGGAACGCGGTGCCGGGTTCGACCCGGAGGAGGCGACGGCGCGGGCGTGGGCGACGGCCGGCCGCACGATCATGTTCAGTGCGCTCACCGTGGCGGCGGCGCTGGCCGGGCTCCTCATGTTCGACATCTCGGCGCTGGCTGCCCTCGGCGCGGCCGGCGTCTCGATCGCGCTCATGGCCATGGTCACCTCGCTGACGTTCACGGCCGCGCTGCTGGCGTTCGCGCGCAACCGGATCAAGCCGGCCGCCGCGTCCAAGGACTCCGACGACCACGGCTTCTTCGCCCGGCTCTCCGGCTTCGTGCAGCGGCGTCCGTGGCCGGTCGCGCTGCTCACCGCCGCCGCGCTGATCGCCATGGGCCTTCCGCTGTTGACCGCCACCGTCATCCTGCCGCAGCTCGAAGGGCTCCCCGACGACCTCGAGTCGGTCCAGGTGGAACACGCCCGGACGGCCCGGTTCGGATTGGAGTCCGCGCCGACCGTGCTCGTCGTCGCGCGCACCACGCCGGAACAGCTCACCGCGTGGGCCGGCCGGTGGAGCACCGACGCCGCCGTCGCGGAGGTCCGCCCGGCGCGGGCCACCGGGCACGACATCTCCCAGGTGCAGCTCGTGCTCAGGGGCGGCGCGCAGGACGAGGCGGCCCAGGCGCTCGTCGAGCGGGTGCGCGACGACCGGCCGCCGGGCGAGTCGTGGGTCACCGGCGACGCCGCCATCCTGGTCGACCTGATGGACCTGATCTACGACGGGCTGCCGTGGGCGGTCGGGGTCACGCTGCTCGCGATGGTGCTGCTGCTGTTCGCGTTCACCGGGTCCGTCGTGGTCCCGATCAAGGCGATCCTGGCGAACGTCATCTCGCTCGGCTCCACGTTCGGCGTGCTGGTGGCCGTCTTCGAGTACGGGTACGGCGAGGACGTCCTGCACACGCTCACCATCGGCGGGCTGTCGCCGTTCATCGTCGTGATCGTGTTCGCGTTCGCGTTCGGGCTGTCGATGGACTACGAGGTGTTCCTGCTCGGCCGGATCAAGGAGTACGTCGAACGCGGGGTCGACTCCGACACCGCCGTGCGGCGCGGGCTGCAGCACACCGGCCGGATCATCACATCGGCGGCGCTGCTGATGGTGGTCGTGTTCGCCTGCTTCGCCGGCGCGCGGGTGGGTCAGATCGAGGAGGTCGGGCTCGGGCTCACGGTCGCCGTGCTGATCGACGCGACGATCGTGCGCTGTCTGCTGGTTCCCGCGACGATGACCCTCCTCGGCAGGTGGAACTGGTGGGCGCCGGCGCCGCTGCGCAGGCTGCACGAGAAGTTCGGGCTGCGCGAGGCGACGCTGCCGGAGCCCGGAGCCGAACGGGCACCGGTGGACCTCGTGAAGGCCGGCGACCCGAGGGACTGAGGGCGCTTTCGCACCACGCGGGAAAACTCCCACGGAGCAGGAGTGCCGTCTGCCGCTACGGTGTCGCGGGTGCAGCCATACCCGCAGGACCAGCGGCCCGCGTACGGATACCCGCCGCCCGGCTATCCACCGCCGCCCGGCTTCGCACCGCCACCGCCGCGCCGGCGTGGCCGCGGCGGGCTGGTCTTCCTGCTGATCGTGGTCGCCGTGGTGTGCCTCGGCGGGCCGGGCGTCACCGCGCTGGTCTACTTCACCCAGGAGAACGGCCCCTACAGCGCGATCCCCAGCGCCTGCCAGCTGATGAACGGCGACGTCGCCAAGCAGATCATCGGCGGGCTCTCCGGCGACCCGAAGGACGGCACCTACCGCTGCGAGTGGAACGGCACCGATTTCATCCTGCACGTCGAGGTGGACATCTATCACCGCGAGAAGTTCACGGACAGCGTCGAGAACGCGCAGGAGAGGTTCGAGTTCGCCGTCTATCTGGACCGACCGCAGATCCCCTCGATCGAGGAGACCCGCGTGGAGCAGACCTACGGCGTCGGCCAGGTGGGGCTGGTGTCCTTCACGGTCAAGCGGCTGGACAAGGACGAGTCGACCGACCTGGTGGCGGTGGGCCGCACCGGCAACGCCGTCATCAAGGTCTCCTATTTCAGGGTGGCCCGGAACGTCCCGAAGCACATGGATCCCGCGACCGCCGAGAAGACACTGCGCGACCTCGTGCCGACCGCCGAGCAGCTCTACAACGACGTCGCGGAGGAACTGCGCTAGGCCTCAGACGGAGAGGTCGATCTCTTCCCAGGTCAGCGGCGCGTCGTGATACGGCCCGTGGAAGACGACCGCCCACTCCAACGCCCACCGGCGCTGGCCGATCGTGTTGGAGTCGACCTGCCCGGGCAGGGGCAGCCGGCGGCGTTCGGACTCCAGATAGGCCCAGTCGAGGCAGTAGTACATGTCGAGCATGGCCGCGACCTCGGCCGCCCCGCGCGGTGCGGCGAGGGTGCGGGCGCGCCACTCGTTGAAGCGTTCCCCCTGAGGCAGAACGGGCAGACGGCGGGTGAGGTCGTCGACGGACGGGTACAGCGGATCGAGGTCCGGGGTCAGTCCCATCACCCAGGCCAGTGCGAAGACGGCCTCCAGATGCAGCGAGAACGCCATGGTGTCGCCCTTGTCGGAGACGACGAAGCGCCACTCGGGGCCGGTGAGCTGCTCCACGAGGCGCGCGTCGAGCAGCCACTCCATGGCCCGCTCGGGCGGCATGCCGAAGCTGCGGGCCAGCACGACGTTGAGAATCGCGACCCGTGCCTCGATCTCGGCGCGGGGGCGCAGGGCCAGCTCGTCGCCGGGCTCCCAGACCAGCGGGAACCCGGACGCGGGCACCGGCAGGCGCAACTTCTCGAGCACGTCGAGGCTCGATTCGCGAATCTCGACGGGGTCCGGTGCGGGTACGGTCACGGCGCCCTCCTCGGGAGGACTGTAACCATCGCCTGGGCGCAGCGACAACGATCGACTACCCTCAGTCACTCCCTCGCCGGTCGGGCCGGGTGACCCGCTCAGCGGTCCGTAATCGTCTCCAGGATCAGGGGCCCCTGTTCGGGCGCGGCGTCCGCGACGGTCACCGCCGCGACCGCGAGTTCGCGCGCCGCCGGGATTCGCTCCTTCTCCTGGGAACGCAGTTCGCACAGCACGTCTCCGGCCGCGACCCGGTCCCCCGGCCGGCGGTGCAGCACGACGCCCGCGCTCGCCGACACCGGATCCTCCTTGCGGGCCCGGCCGGCGCCGAGCCGCCACGCGGCGACCCCCATGCCGTACGCGTCGATCCCGGCGACGAAGCCGTCCCGTTCGGCGCGCACGAACTCCGTCTCCGGCGCCACCGGCAGCGCCGCGTCGGGATCCCCGTCCTGGGCCCGCACCAGCGCCCGCCACGAGTCCATCGCCCGGCCGTCGCGCAGGGCCTTCTCCGGATCGGCGTCGAGCCCGGCCGCGTCGAGCATCTCGCGGGCCAGCGCCAGGGTCAGTTCGACCACGTCGGGCGGGCCGCCGCCGGCCAACACCTCCAGGGTCTCCTCGACCTCCACCGAGTGTCCGATCGCCAGGCCGAGCGGGGTGTCCATGGCGGTCAGCAGCGCCCTGGTCGTGACGCCGTGCGCGGTGCCCAGGGCGACCATGGTGCGGGCCAGTTCGCGGGCGTCCTCGACGTCCCGCATGAACGCCCCCGAGCCGAACTTCACGTCCAGGATCAGCGCGGCGGTGCCCTCGGCGATCTTCTTACTCATGATCGAACTGGCGATGAGCGGGATCGCCTCGACCGTGCCCGTCACGTCGCGCAGGGCGTACAGCTTGCGATCGGCGGGTGCCAGCCCCTCCCCGGCGGCACAGATCGCCGCGCCGACCTCCGACAGCTGCGCCACGAACTCCTCGTTGGACAGCCGCGTCCGGAAACCCGGGATCGCCTCCAGCTTGTCGAGCGTGCCGCCGGTGTGCCCCAGCCCCCGCCCCGACAGCTGCGGAACGGCCGCCCCGCACGCGGCGACGAGCGGCGTGAGCGGCAGCGTGATCTTGTCGCCGACGCCGCCGGTGGAGTGCTTGTCGACGGTGGGGCGTTCGACGGCGGAGAGGTCGAGGCGTTCGCCGGAGGCGATCATGGCGGCCGTCCAGCGGGCGATCTCGCCGGCCGTCATGCCGCGCAGCAGGATCGCCATCGCCAGGGCCGACATCTGCTCGTCGGCCACCGCGCCCTTCGTGTAGGCGTCGATCACCCAGTCGATGGCGGCGTCGGAAAGGACCTTGCCGTCGCGCTTGGTCCGGATGACCTCTACCGCGCTGAAGCTGCTGCTCATGGGTGCGTCCTGCTCACGGCTTGTCGGGCGGGCTGACGGGCTTGTGCGGCGCGCTCACGGGTGCCAGTCCTCGGTCAGGTCCGCCGGGCGGGTCCCCGCGCCGGCCCAGTACGTGCCGCCCTGGCCGTCCACCACGACCACGCGCGGCGTGCGGGCCCGGCCCCAGGCGACGGCGTCGGGCGCACCGCCCCACACCGGCGCCTCCTCGATGATCGCGCCGCCCTGGTCGGCACTCCAGTAGCCGGTCCACACCTGCTGGCCGCCGGCCACGTCCGGGTGCAGGAAGACGGTGCCCGTGCCGACCACGTGCGCGAGCGTGGCGGGGACCCGTTCGGAGCGGTCGAGGCTGCCGGTGAGGCCGCCCGCCACCCCCTCGGTCGCCGCCGCCGCGGTCGCCACCCGGCCGAGGTCCACCTCGTCGAACGCGTACGGCAGCAGCTCGGCCATCGTCAGCGGCCCGCCGACGTGGTCCACCAGCAGCTTCGCGCCGCCGTGCTCCCACAGCAGCTGCCGGCACCGGCCGCACGGCATCAGCGGCGAGCCGTTGCCGTCGACGCAGGCGAACGCCACCAGCCGGCCGCCGCCCGAGGCGTGCAACGCCGACACCAGGCCGCACTCGGCGCAGAGCCCGACGCCGTAGGAGGCGTTCTCGACGTTGCAGCCGGAGATCACCCGCCCGTCGTCGACAAGCGCGGCGGCTCCCACGGGAAAGCCCGAGTACGGCGCGTACGCCCGTCGCATGGCCGCGTTGGCCGCGGCTCGCAGGGATTCCCAGTCCACGTCCACGCACCCGATCCTACGGCCGCCGGAATCCGCCGGTGATCTAGCTGCCTCGTCGGTACGGGACGCCGTCGGCCGCGGGTGGTCGCAGGCGCTGCGCGGCCAGGGCGAGCACCACGAGCGTCGTCACGTGCGGGGCGAACTGCACGAACGGCACCGGCACCCGGTCCGTCGCGAAGTACGTCACCGCCGACAGCACGCCGAACGCCACGGCCAACCCGCCCACGATGTACTTGCGCCGGTACAGCTGCCACGCGCCGACCAGCACCAGCAGCGCCGCGATGAGCAGCAGCAGGGCGTGCACCGACTCCGCGCCCCGGCGCAGCTGCACCGCGTCGATGTAGCCGAACAGCAGCGAACCCGTCGCGAGGCCGCCCGGTCGCCAGTTCCCGAAGATCATGGCGGCGAGACCGATGTAACCGCGACCGTTGACCTGGCCCTCGCGGTAGATGGACGCCGCGACCATCGACAGGAACGCCCCGCCGAGCCCGGCCAGCGCGCCCGAGACCACCACGCCGTAGTACTTGTACCGGTAGACGTTGACGCCGAGGGTCTCCGCCGCCTCCGGGTGTTCGCCGACGGAGCGCAGCCGCAGCCCGAACGGCGTGCGCCACAGGATGTAGAACGTCAGTGGCACCAGCAGCACGGCGATGACCGTCAGCACCGACACCTCGGTGAACAGGCCGCGCAGCACACCGGCGAGATCGCTGATCAGGAACCAGCCGCGCTTCTCCAGCGTCTCCAACCCGTCGACGCCCGGAACGGAGATCCGCGGCAGCTCCGGCACGGTCGGCGACTGGTTGACGCCGCCGCCCTCCGTTCCCTCGAACGCCAGCTGCGACAGGTACCGGCAGGTGCCGCTCGCCAGGATGGTGATCGCGACGCCGGAGACGATGTGGTCCACCCCGAACGTCACCGTGGCCACCGCGTGCAGCAGGCCGCCGAGCGCGCCGCCGAGCAGGGCGGCGACCAGGCCCACCCACGGCCCCCAGTTGTACGCGCCCCACGCGCCGAACCAGGTACCGAAGATCATCATGCCCTCGAGGCCGATGTTGACCACGCCGGCGCGTTCCGACCAGAGGCCACCCAGACCGGCGAGCCCGATCGGCACCGCGGCCTGCAGTGCCGCGCGGGTCGCCCCGCTGGAGGTGAGGTCGTCGGCGCCGGTCAGGACCCGCACCAGCGACAGCGCGACCAGCCCGCCCGCGATCATCAGCAGCACGATCGGCAGCCGCAGCCGGCGCTTCTTCGGCGGGGCGTCGTGCCCCGGCCCGCCGGCCGGCCCGGCCGGCTGGCTCGACAAGATGGCGTCCGCGGTCACGCTGAAACTCCCGTCGGGGCCGGGGTGGCGACACTCTCGCCGACCCGCTTCTGCTGCAACCGCTTCGTCACGTGCGAGGTCAGCTCGTACGCGACCACCACCGCGAGCACGGCCGTGCCCTGCATGATCGTGACCGTCTCCTTCGGGATCCCCTCCAGGTCGAGGATCTGCGCGGAACGTTCCAGGAAGCCCCACAGCAGCGCGCCGAACGCCATCCCGATCGGATGATTGCGCCCGAGCAGCGCGATCGCGATACCGGTGAACCCGAGCCCGCCGACGCTCTCCGTGAACGCGTGCTGCTCCCCGAACAGCTGCGGCAGGCCGACCAGCCCCGCGACCGCCCCGGAGAGCAGCATCGCCGCAATCACCATGCGCTTGGCGTCGACCCCGCTCGCGACGGCCGCGGACGGGTTGGCGCCGGCCGCCCGCAGGTCGAACCCGAACCGGGTGCGCCCGAGCAGGAACCAGTACGCGACCCCGACGAGCGCGGCCACGACGATGAAGCCGAAGACGCCGTCCTTCGTGCCGGACACGATCGGCAGGTCCGAGATCCACACGTCCTTCGGGAGGATCGGTGTGGTGACGGCGTTGCTCCCCGCGGCCTGCACGCCCAGCTTGTCCGTCGTGAGCAGGAACGCCACGAAGCCGCCCGCGATCGTGTTCAGCATGATCGTGGAGATCACCTCGCTGACCCCGCGGGTCACCTTGAGCAGCGCGGCGAGTCCCGCCCACGCGGCCCCGACCAGCATCGCGACCAGCACGATGAGCACGATCCGCACGACGCCCGGCACCGCGTCCATGAACGACGCACCGCCGAGCGCGGCGGCGAGCAGCGCGGCGATCCGGTACTGCCCGTCGACGCCGATGTTGAACAGCCCCATCCGGAACCCGATGGCCGCCGCCACCGCCGACAGGTAGTACGGCGTCGCCTTGTCGAGCATCGCCGCGATCGAACCGGGCTGCGACCCGTAGTCCAGCATCAGTTCGAACGTCGGGAAGACCTCCTTGCCGCCGACCGCGAGCACGATCGACGACACGACCAGCGCGATGAGGATCGCACCGAGCGGGGCGATCAGCGGCGGCAGCAGCCGGACCCAGTCGAAGCGGGTCTTCATGACGATCCCCGCGCAGGCGCCGGGGCGGCGCAGGCGCCGCCGCCTTCCCTCGTCGCTCCGGTAGCTACGCTCCCTCCGCTCCTCAGTCCAGGCGGCGTCGCGCCACCCCGCCGCGCGCTCATGCCTGCTCCCCCTTCGGCGCTTCCTTCTTGAGTTCCTCGACGGCGGCCGAGATGCGCTCCACCGCCGGTGAGGGCTGTTCCGCGGCGCCCGTCATCGCCAGGCCCAACTGCTCGGGCGTGACCGTCGCCGGATCGGCGTCGGCGACCAGCTTCCCGCGGTAGATCACCCGCAGCGTGTCCGAGAGGCCGATCAGTTCGTCCAGGTCGGCGCTGATCAGCAGCACGCCCAGGCCGTCGTGGCGGGCCTGCCGGATGTGGTCCCAGATGGCGGCCTGCGCGCCCACGTCCACACCCCGCGTGGGGTGCGCCGCGATCAGCACCTTCGGCGCGTGGCTCATCTCCCGGCCGACGATCAGCTTCTGCTGGTTGCCGCCGGAGAGGGCGTGCGCGGCGACCTCGATCCCGGGCGTGCGGACGTCGTACTGCTCGACGATGCGTTCGGTGTCCTTGCGCGCCGCGCCCGTCGTGAGCAGGCCGCGTCCGGAGTTCGGGGACTCGGTCTGGTGGCCGAGCATGCGGTTCTCCCAGAGCGGCGCCTCCAGCAGGAGACCGTGCCGGTGCCGATCCTCGGGAACGTAGCCGAGCCCGGCCTCACGCCGCTTGCGCGTGGACCAGGCGGTGATCTCGTCGCCGGCCAGTTCGACGGTGCCGGCGGCGGGGCGCATGCCCATGATCGCTTCGACCAGTTCGGCCTGGCCGTTGCCCTCGACGCCGGCGATGCCGAGCACCTCGCCCTTGTGGATGGTCAGGTCCACGCCGTCGATGAGCGTGCGGCCGGCCGCCGACAGCACGGTCAGCCCGCGCACGGTCAGGGCCGGCGTGGTCGTCACGGTCGACTCGCGCGTCTCCGGGCTGGGCAGTTCGCTGCCGACCATGAGGGTGGCCAGCTCGCGGGCGGTCACGTCGGCGGGCAGCACCGAGGCGACCGTGGTGCCGCGCCGGATCACCGTGATGGCGTCGGCGACCGACAGGACCTCGTGCAGCTTGTGCGAGATGAAGATGATGGTCAGCCCCTCGGCGGTGAGCTGACGCAGGTTGCCGAAGAGTTCGTCGACCTCCTGCGGGACCAGCACGGCCGTGGGCTCGTCGAGGATCAGGATCTTCGCGCCGCGGTAGAGCACCTTGATGATCTCGACGCGCTGGCGGTCGCCGACGCCCAGTTCCTCGACCAGGGCCTCGGGGTCGACCTCCAGGCCGTACTGGCGGGAGATCTCCCGGATCTTCGCCGTCGCCTTCCCGCCGATCCCGTACAGCTTCTCCGCGCCGAGGACGACATTCTCTTGAACGGTCAGATTGTCGGCGAGCATGAAGTGCTGGTGCACCATGCCGATCCCCGCGCCGATGGCCTGCTGCGGGGAGGTGAAGCGCACCGCCGAGCCGTTGATCCGGATCTCGCCCTCGTCGGGGCGGTACATCCCGTACAGGATCTTCATCAGCGTCGATTTGCCGGCGCCGTTCTCCCCGACGATCGCGTGGATCGTGCCCCGTCCGACCGTGATGTGGATGTCGGAGTTGGCGACGACGCCGGGGAAACGTTTGGTGATGCCGGACAGTTCGACGGCTGCGGGGGGTTCGGCGGCCATCTATCGCTCCTGGTGGTCGGAACACGACTTTGTATGTCAAGCGGTGCGGCGGCGAGGGGGATGACCCCTCGCCGCCGCGACCCTATGTGATGCGGAACGACTATGACGTCGGCGCCGTCGGCACCGTCACCTTGCCGTCGATGATCTGCTGCTTGTACTCGTCCAGCTTCGGCTTGATGTCGTCGACCTTGCCGCCGCTGGTGGAGTAGCCGACGCCTTCCTTCTTCAGGTCGAACGTCAGCGTGCCCGCGGCGAACGTGTTGTTCGAGACGCTCTTGACGAAGTCGTACACGGCGACGTCCACGCGCTTGAGCATCGACGTGATGATCACGTCCTTGACCGCGGCGTCAGCGGTGTTGTACTGGTCCGAGTCGACCCCGATGGCCAGCTTGCCCTTGGCCTTCGCGGCCTTGAACACGCCGGAGCCCGAGCCGCCGGCCGCCTGGTACACGATGTCGGCGCCCTGGTCGTACATGCCCTCGGCGACGGTCTGGCCCTTGGCCGGGTCGTTGAACCCGGAGCACTTGTCGGCCGGCGTCGAGATGTACTGCGCGAGCACCTTCGTGCCCGCCTTGGCAGCCGCGGCACCCGCCTTGAAGCCGGCCTCGAACTTCTTGATCAGCGGCGTGTCGCAGCCGCCGACGAACCCGACCGTGCCGCTGGTCGTCTTCAGCGCGGCGGCCGCGCCGACCAGGAAGGAGCCCTGCTCCTCCGCGAAGACCAGGCTCGCCACGTTGCTGCCCGGGACGACCGAGTCGATGATCGCGAACTTGGTGTCCGGGCACTCCTTCGCGGCCTTGGCCACGGGGCCGGTCGCGGGGTCGGCGCCGGCGTACACGAACCCGACCGCGATGACCGGGTTGTATCCCGACGTGCACAGCAGCTTCAGCCGCTCGTACTTGTCGTTCTCCGATTCGGTGGCGTTGGCGGCGAGGTCCTTCACCTCGACGTCAAGCTCCTGCTTCGCCTTGTCGAGCCCTGCCGCGGCGGCATCGTTGAAGGACTTGTCGCCGCGCCCGCCGATGTCGAACGCCAGCCCGACCTTGACCTTGGTCTTGCCGTCCCCGGTCCCGGAGTCGTCGTCGCCACCACCACAGGCGGAGACCCCGAGTAACAGAACCGCGGCACTGGCCACCGCGAGCAGCTGCATCCCACGCGCTTGGCGCAAGATGACCTCCTTCCCCAAAGCACCGCCTGGTTGCGGTGACCCAACGGACCGCAGCGTACGCCGCACGCAGAGCAGATCCGATGTTTGCTGCGAGGTTGGGAGATCCGCGTTACCGGAGCGTGACGTGGGCTCTCAGGTCCACAGGGTGGCGACGGCGCCGGTGACCAGAACCATGCCGAGCGTCGCCAGGAAATGGCCCTTGGCGACCTGTTCGCGACGGCGCGAGAAGAACACCATCACGAAAATCAATATTGCCAGCACAAGCTTGACCGCGAGCTTCGCGGGCGACGGCTGGGCGTCCCGGTCCGGCCACGGCGCGGCGAGGATCAGGCCCGTCACCACCTGAATGACCGCGCCCCACAGCATCGCGGGGTTGATGCGCAGCTTCCCGGAGACGTACTGCGCGATCGCGCCACCGAGCAACAGGCCGAAGCCGATGAGGTGGGCGTAACGGAGGATCAACCGAAGGGCTTCCACGGCGCAGAGTATGCCGCAGGCGCCGAATCGTCCCCGAACGCCGGTTCACGGCGGGGCGTTCGTTCTACGGTTTCCGTTATGCCACGCGTGTCCGACGAGCACCTCGCCGCCCGCCGCCAGCAGATTCTCGACGCCGCGCGGGTGTGTTTCGTGCGCAACGGGTTCCACGCGACCTCCATGCAGGAGGTGATCGCCGAGGCCGGACTCTCGGTCGGCGCGATCTACCGGTACTTCCCCAGCAAGACCGCGCTCATCATCGGCATCGCCGAGGACACCGCCGCCCAGGTCTCCGACCGGCTGGCGCAGTTCGTCAAGGCCCGCGACCTGTCGCTGGTCGACGCGATGGTGCTCGCCGCCGGCATCGTCGACGAGAACTCCGACGACGACGGCCAGCTCCGCCTCGCCGTTCAGCTGTGGTCGGAGGCCATGCGCGACCCCGCGCTCGCCGAACTGACGCGCGTCATCTACTCCGGCATCCTCGCCAACTACGTCGCCATCGCCCGGCACGCCGTCGAACGCGGCGACCTGCCGCCGCACGCCGACCCGGAGGGCGTCGGGGCGGTGCTCGGTTCGTCGATCATCGGCTACGGCATCGTGCGGCTCCTGACCGGCGGCCCCGACCTGGAGACCTACAAGGCGGGGCTGCGCGCGACCTTGACTCTCCCCTCACGGGAGACCGCACGATCGTCGGCATGAACATCGGCGAGCTGGCCCGTCGCACCGGGCTGTCGGTGAAGACCATCCGGTACTACTCCGACGAGGGCCTGGTGCCGGAGGTGTCGCGCACGGCGTCCGGGTACCGGCGCTACGACCAGGCGGCGCTGGTCCGGCTGGAGTTCGTGCGGACGCTGCGCGATCTCGGCCTCGACCTGGCCACCATCCGACGGGTCCTGGACCGGCAGGTCGACCTGCGCGCCGTGGCGCGGGCCCACGCGGAGGCGCTCGCCGCCCAGATCCGCCTGCTGCGGGTGCAGCGCGCCGCGCTGCGCGCACTCGCCGAGGGCGACACCACCCCGGAAGAGGTGGACCGGATGAACCGCATCGCCCAGGCCACGGCCGAGGAACGCCGAAGGCACCTCGACGACTTCCTCAACAGCATCTTCGACCTCGGCGAGGGCCCGATCGACAACGACTTCACGAGGATGATGCGCGGGGCCACGCCCGAGCTGCCCGACGACCCGACCGAGGAGCAGCTCGACGCCTGGCTGGAACTGGCCGAGCTGATGCGCGACGAGGCGTTCCGCGCGCGGTTGCGGGAGATGAGCCGGCGCAGCTTCCTCCCGACCCGGGACGACGACCCGGCCGCCGCCGTCAGCGGCCCCGACGCCAGGGCCTTCTCCGAGAAGATCTTCGCCCGCGTGCAGGAGGCGCTCGACGCCGGCATCGCGCCCGACTCGCCGGCGGCCGCACCGGTGGTCGACGACCTGATCGGCATCTTCGCGGAGGCGGCCGGCACGCCGGACACCCCCGAGTACCGCCGCCGGTTGCTGCCCTCGGTCGAACTCGCCTACGAGCCGAAGGCCGAGCGGTACTGGCAGCTGCTCGGCACCATCAACGGCTGGCCGGCGTTCCCGCCGCAGACGCATCTGTGGGGCTGGTTCGTGAGCGCCCTGCGGGAATCGTCGACCGACTAACGTCGTCACCATGGGTGATGAATGGTGGCGCAACGCGATCGTGTACCAGGTCTACCCGCGCAGCTTCGCCGACTCCGACGGCGACGGCGTGGGTGACCTGGCCGGCCTCCGCGAACGCCTCCCGCACATCGCCGACCTGGGCGCCGACGCCGTGTGGCTGTCGCCGTTCTACCGCTCGCCGATGGTCGACGGCGGGTACGACGTCTCCGACTACCGCGACGTCGACCCGATGTTCGGCACCCTCGCCGACTTCGACGCGATGCTCGCCCGCGCGCACGAGCTGCGGCTGCGCGTGATCGTCGACATCGTGCCGAACCACTCCTCCAGCGCGCACCCGTGGTTCCGTGAGGCGCTGGCGAGCCCACCCGGTTCGGCGGCCCGGGCGCGGTACCACTTCCGCGACCGGCCGAACGACTGGGAGTCCGTCTTCGGCGGCCCCGCCTGGACCCGCGTCGCCGACGGCCAGTGGTACCTGCACCTGTTCGACCCGGCGCAGCCGGACCTCAACTGGGACAACCCCGAGGTGCACGACCACTTCGCGGACACTCTGCGGTTCTGGCTGGAACGCGGGGTGGACGGCTTCCGGATCGACGTGGCGCACGGGATGGCGAAGGCGTTCGGGCTGCCGGACGCCGGCCACCCGTACCAGATGGCGTTGCGCAACAGCCTGCCGCTGCCCTACTTCGACCAGGACGAGGTGCTCGAGATCCACCGTTCCTGGCGCAAGATCCTGGACGGGTTCCCCGGGGAGCGCATCGCCGTCGCCGAGGTCTGGGCCGCCACCCCGGAACGCCTCGCGCGCTACGTGTCGCCGGGCGAGCTGCACCAGGCGTTCAACTTCGACTACCTGGACGCGCCCTGGTCGGCACCGGCGCTGCGGGCGGTGATCGAGCGTTCGGTGGCGTCGATGCGGGCCGTCGGCGCACCGCCCACCTGGGTCATGTCCAACCACGACCGGGTGCGCCACCTGACCCGCTACGGCGGGGCCGAAGCCGCCCGCGCCGCGCTGCTGCTCATGCTGGCGCTGCCCGGCGCCGCGTACGTCTACCAGGGCGAGGAACTGGGCCTGCCCGAGGTGACCGACCTGCCCGACGACGCGCGCCGCGACCCGATCTGGACCCGTTCCGGCGGCGCCGAACCCGGCCGCGACGGCTGCCGCGTCCCCATCCCCTGGGAAGGCACCGAGCCCCCGTACGGCTTCGGCCCGGGGGCGTCCTGGCTACCGCAGCCGAAGGAGTGGGCCGGCCTGAGCGTGGCGGCCCAACACCAGGACCCCACGTCGATGCTGACCTTCTACCGCCAGACCATTGCGGCACGAAAAAAGCACCTGCGGTCGGCCCCGCACACGATGGAGTGGCTCCCGTCCGAGGAGGGCGTGCTCCGCTTCCGCCGTCCCGGAGGGCTCACCTGCACGGTCGACGTGAGCGGCGGTCGCGTGGAGCCGACCGGCAACACGGTGATCGCCACGGAGACCGCGGCCTGGACCCTTGGGGACTGACCGCGGACCTGGCAAGCGGAGCCGGAGCATCGGGGCGCGCAGCCGCCCCGATGTGGAGCGCAGCGGGCTCGGCGGGAGCGACGGTCCGCACCACGGCGAACCGTCGCAAGGAAGCACCTAAAGCACTTGAAGCACTTGAAGCACTTGAAGCACTTGAAGCACTTGAAGCACTAAGCGGAAAGCCCTTCGGCGAGCTTCGCGCCGATGCGGGCGAATCCCTCACGCAACTCTTCCGGCGTAGGCGGCTCGGAGGGCGGGACCGAATCGTCCTCGTGATCGTGGTCGTGGTCGTCGTCCTCCGTGAGATCGTCCTCGGCCTCGTCGGCGGCGAGCCGGTTGGCGGCGATCTCGCCCTTGATCTGGTCGACGGTGACGGCCGGCTGCAGCGGCTCCACGACCGCCATAAGGTCCTCGTCGGCGACGACGGCCTCGGCCAGCGCCAGCGCGTGCGCCCGTTCGTACGGGCCGCAGACCACCGGCTCCCAGACCTCGTCGTCGTCCAGCGGGCCGAACGTGATGATCCACGGCAGGTTGAGCGCCGGGGCGTCGTCCGGCAGGTCCAAGGTCACGAGAGTTCCCACGCGGAACATCATTCCTTCTGCAGTCGGATCAGATGGGGATTACGCGCCGCCTCGGCGTCGGTACCGCAGTCGACTTCGACGGCCGGCCGGGTGGCGAGATCCAGCACCCTACCGTGCACGGACGTGGCGGCCAGCGCCGCGGCGAACAGGATCACGTGGTGCACCAGGTACATGAAGAGCAGCAGCCCGACGGCGGCGGCCGCGGCGGCGAAGTTCTCGTACGCCGGGTTGTGCTGGGTGCGCGAGATGAACCAGCGCCCGATCACCTTCATCACGCCGAACCCGACCACGACCAGCAGCGCCGACGGGATCAGCCGCCGAAACGTCATGCGCAGCCGCGGCACCCCGGCCAGCACGGCGGAGGCGAGCACCAGGTCGATCGCGGCGCCGAGCAGCGTGTCCGTCCAGTCCAGCGCGCCGGCGGTGGCCTGTTCGGGCAGGAAGTCGCCGGCCTCCTTGGTAAGCCGCTGCAGCACGCCGATGATGCCGCTCGAGACGGCCAGCGACGCCAGCAGCAGCACGCCGAGCCCGGCCAGCACGGACAGGTCCAGCAGCCAGCGCAGCACCGGATGGCCGGGCTCCTGTTCGAGGCACCAGATCGCGCGCTGCGACGAACGCAGTGTCTCCACCCAGGCGACCCCGGCGATGATCAGGCCGATCACGGCCAGCACCCCGACGCTCTTGCTGGCGTTGGTCAGCGACTGCGCCTCCAGCTGCGGCAGGTTGGTCGACAGGTAGTCCTGCACCGCGCGCAGCCCCGCGTTGTCGGCCCCGCCCGGGATGGCCCACCCGACGACCGCGAACGTCAGCACGCCCAGCGCGAACGCGGCGAAGAACGCGTAGTAGGCGTTCGCGGCCGCGAGGCGGGTGCCGTAGACGCCGTCGAACCGGTCGTAGCTACGCCAGAGGTGATCGACGACCGGCCAGCGGTCGCGAGCCGCGCGGGCGCGCTTGACCACGGCGTGTTCGAGCCGGTCGTAGTAGGCCATCACGCACGACGTCGGTGCGACGACGGCGGCGGCGCGGGACCGTCACCGAGGCGGTACTCGCGTTGCGGGCGCCATCGCCCCTCCGCACCGTGCTCGAACAGCGTGAACCCGTTGACCTGGAACTTCGCCTCGAATCCGGCCAGTTCCTCGAAGACCGCGTCGAGCGCCCCGGTCGGCACCTCCTGCCCGACGGTCACGTGCGGGTGATACGGAAACTTCAGCTCCCGGCGCACCGCGTCCAGCTCCCGCACGGCGGCCCAGAGCCGTTCGAAGTCGGCGACGCCGCCGGCGACGTTGACGAACACCACCTCGCTGCGCGGCCGGAACGTGCCCGTCCCCCGCAGGTGCAGCGTGAACGGCTCGTGCGCGGCCGCCACCTCGGACAGGTGCGCCTCGACGGCCGGCAGGTCGACGACGTCGATCTCGGTCGGACCGAGCACCGTCACATGGGCAGGAACGTGTGCCGCGGCCGGGTCACCCGTCTGTGCCCGCGCCCGCGTGAGCTGCCCGCCCCACGGTTCAGGGATGTCCACCGCGATCCCGATCGTCGTCCGCACGCCCGCCTCTTCACAGTCCTCTGTCCCCCGATCCCCCGTCCCGAAAACCCGGCGGCGGGGGTCAGCCGGCCCCACCGGCGGCGGGTGGCAGGAAGCCGACGCGGTCGTAGGCGCGGGCAAGCGTGACGGAGGCGACCGAACGGGCCTTCTCCGCGCCGGTGCTCAGCAGCTTGTCGAGCTGCGCCGGGTCGTCCTGGAAGAGCTTCACGCGCTGCTGCATCGGCTCGGCGAACGCGATCACGGCGTCGGCGACGTCCTTCTTCAGGTCGCCGTAGCCCTTGCCCTCGTAACCGGGCACGATCTCCTCGACGGAACGGTCGGTGAACGCGGCCAGGATCGTCAGCAGGTTGGCGACGCCGGGCTTGTTCTCCTGGTCGAAGACGATGTCCCGCCCGGTGTCGGTGACGGCGCTGCGGATCTTCTTGGCGATCCGCTTGGGGTCCTCCATCAGCTCGATCAGCCCGTTGGGCGTCGAGGCCGACTTGGACATCTTCGCGGTCGGCTCCTGCAGATCGGTGATCTTCGCGGCGGCCTTGGGGATGTACGGCGCCGGCAGCGTGAACGTCTTCCCGAACGTGCTGTTGAACCGCTGCGCCAGATCCCGGGTCAGCTCGAGGTGCTGCCGCTGGTCCTCGCCCACGGGGACGGCGTCCGCCTGGTACAGCAGAATGTCGGCCGCCTGCAGGATCGGGTACGTGAACAGGCCGACCGTGGCGCGCTCGGCACCCTGCTTCGACGACTTGTCCTTGAACTGCGTCATCCGGCTCGCCTCGCCCATGCCGGTGAGGCAGTTCATGATCCAGGCGAGCTGGGCGTGCTCGGGCACGTGGCTCTGCACGAAAAGCGTGCAGCGCTCGGGGTCCAGCCCCAGGCCGAGCAGCTGCGCCACCCCGTTACGGGTACGCGCCCGCAGCATCTTCGGGTCGTGGCCGGCAGTGATCGCGTGCAGGTCGACGACGCAGTAGAACGCGTCGTGCGTCTCCTGAAGCGACACCCAGTTGCGCACGGCCCCCAGGTAGTTGCCGAGATGGAACGAGTCAGCCGTCGGCTGGATGCCGGACAACACGCGGGGTCGAGCGTCGGACATGGAGGTCATTGTGTCAGCCGCCCGCCCGGAACGCCGCACCCCCCGTACGCGGGTCGCGGGCAACCGAGCGGTCCGTTCGGAGGTCTTCCATGCGAGGCCCGCGACGGATTGGATGCAGCTGTGGGGACTGGCGAGGAACTGGAGGCCCGTGAGGCGGTTCGCGCCGCCTACTCCGCCTACTACCGGCGCCTCGTCGCCGCGCTGTACGGGCTCACCGGCGACTACTCCGAGGCGCAGGACCTCGTGCAGGAGGCGTATGCCCGCGCGCTGGCGCGCTCGAAGCAGTTCCTCGACGTGGCCGACCCCGAGGCGTGGCTGCGCACCGTGGCGATCAACCTCGCCCGGACCCGGTTCCGGCGGCGCAAGCTCTTCGACACCCTGGTGCGCACCGGACGGGTCAACCGGCCGCCGGACACCGTGCCGGGGCTCGATCCCGATCGGGTCGCGCTGGTGACCGCGTTACAGCAGCTGTCCCGCGCCACGCGCGAGACCATCGTGTTGCACCATCTCGCCGATCTCTCGGTCCATGAGGTCGCCGAGACTCTGGGAGTTCCCGTGGGAACGGTCAAAGCACGGCTGTCGCGCGGACGGGCCATGCTGGCGACCCTGCTCGGCGACCGTTCGGTGGAGACCCCCGCGCCGCCCGCGCACCGGCCCGTGCCGGCGCAGCCCACCCGCACGGGTGTCCCCGCACCGGAGCCCGAACCGGGGAGCCACCATGCCTGAACTCGACTTCGCGGGACTGCGCGCGGAGGTCGAGAGCACCACCCGGCTACCCGAGTTCAGCGCGATCGACCGGCGTAGCCGGCGCACCCGGCGCCGCGACCGGACCGCGCGCGGCGTCGTCGCGGCGCTGGCCGTGGCGGTGCTGGTGCCGGCCGGCCTGGCGGGGCTGGACAGCGCGCCGCGCCGCGGCCCCTCGCCGCTGGAGCACGTCCCCCAGGCGACGCAGACCCCGGAGTCGCCGATCGTGACGACGGTGTACGCCGTCGCGGGGCTGAAGGTCGGCAGCCTGTGGGCCGCGATGGACTCCTGCCGCCCGGCCGACGGCAACGCGGTGTGCAGCCTGCAGGTCGTTCCGGTCGGGACGAGCGCGCAGGAGATGCGCCACCCGGTCGCCTACGACGAGGTGCGCCGCGACCCGACGGAGCAACTGCGCGAGGTGGACCTGCAGGTGCTGTCGCCGAGCGCGGTGATGCTCTCGGCCGTCGGCGCCGACGGGCGGCGGGTCTACCGGCGGATCAGCCTGAACAGCGGCGGCTACGCGATCGAGCCGGAGTACTCGGACCCGACCGGGCCCCGTCCGGGTGACCGCCTGGTGCAGTTGCAGCGCCACGGCCTGCCGTACTACGTGCGGCAGAACGACGACCGGGTGGTATCGCTCGCCACGCCGCCCACCCTTTCCGCCATGGACGTCGTGGGCTCCGTGCCGGACGGCGCCGGCTGGTGGATCACCGGCACCGACCCCGGCACCGGCGAACTGGCCGTCGCGACCAGCCACGACCAGGGCACGACCTGGACGGTCCGGCTGCTCGGGGTGCGCCCCGGCATCGGCGACCCGGTGCTGACGACGACCGACGGGCAGACCGCTTACCTGTTCGTGCGCACGGCGGCGGGGCTGCAGCAGCAACGCACCACGGACGGCGGCCGCACCTGGGAGTCGATCGGAACGGCGTCGGCGCTGCCGAGGCTCAGCGCCGGGTTCGACGCGACGAACAAGCCGTTCGGGGCGGTGCTGCGCACCGACGGGTCGATCCTGGTGTGGCTCGCCGACTCGCCGGGCGCCGTCTACGCGGAGAGCAGCGACGGCGGCCGCACGTACCACTCCACGAACGGCCCCGGCGGCCCGATAGTCGCCGTCTCCGACGGGTACGTGTCGATCAGTGATCCGCCGGCGATGTCCCGCGACGCGCACACGTGGACCCCGCTGCCGCGCCCCGCGGTGGTCCCCCCGGGCGGCGGCTGAGGCGCACCGGCGGCCTCAACGCGCCGGGCGGGTGAGCGCCACGCGGGAGACCCGGCGGCCGTCGAGCGCGCGCACCGTGAGCAGCCACCCGTCCAGCCGCACCTCGTCTCCCGTGACCGGCACCTTGCCCAGCCGCGCCATGAGGAACCCGGCGACCGTCTCGTAGGGTCCGGCCGGCAGCGCGAGGCCCACCCGTTCGGCGAAGTCGGAGAGGTTGAGCAGCCCGTCGACCTCCACGGCCCCCGCCGCCGGAACGGGCTCCGGCGCGGCGTCGTACTCGTCGTGGATCTCGCCGACCAGTTCCTCGAGGAGATCCTCGAGCGTCACGATGCCGGCCGTCCCGCCGTACTCGTCCATGACGACGGCGAGGTGATGGCGTTCCCGGCGCATCTCGGACAGGGCGGGCAGGACGCGTTTGCTGCCGGGCAGGCGCTTGATCTCCCGGGCCAGGTCGCCGACGTGCACGCACGGGTCGCCGGCGGGGCGCAGCAGCAGGTCGCGCAGGTGCACGAACCCGACGACGTCGTCGTGGCTGCCGTCCGTCACCGGAAAGCGTGAATGTCGCGCGCCGCGCACCAGCGTCAGGGCCTCCTCCAGGGAGAGCCTCGCGTCGAGGAACACCACCTCGGTGCGCGGCACCATCAGTTCGCGCACGTAGTGGGTGCCGGCGGCGAGCACCTCGTCGATCAGGCGGCGTTCCTCGCCGTCGAGCACGGTGTTGGCCGCGACCAGGTCACGCAGCTCCGCCTCGGTGAAGTCCTCGCGGCCGGCCGTCGCGGCGGCACCGGTGGCGCGCAGCACCAACCGGCGGAGTCCGTCCAGCCCCCGCAGCACGAATCGGGCGGTGATACGTCGCACCGGCCCTGGTACCCCCGACGGCACCGGTGCGCCCGGATGGCTGCCGGACATGGGTGAAGTGTAAGCGGATCGCCGAAAGGTAGTTTGTTGGCGTGAAGTTTCTGGTCACCGGCGGCGCCGGTTACATCGGAAGTGTCGTCTCCGCGCTCCTGATCGAGTCCGGCCACGAGGTGGTGATCCTCGACGACCTCTCCACCGGCCACGAGGTGGCGGTTCATCCGGCGGCGACGTTCGTGCGCGGACGGGTGCACGACGCGGTCGGCGACGTGCTCACGCCGGACTTCGACGGGGTGCTGCACTTCGCGGCGTTCATCGCGGCGGGTGAGAGCGTGCAGAAGCCGGAGAAGTACTGGGACAACAACTGCGTCGGTTCGCTGCGCCTGCTCGACGCGATGCGCGCGGCCGGCGTCAAGCGGCTGGTCTTCTCCTCGACGGCCAACGTCTACGGCGACCCGGACAGCACGCCGATCCCGGAGACGGCCGCCACCCGCCCGCCGAACCCGTACGCCACCTCGAAGCTCGCCGTCGACCACGCGCTCACCGGCGAGGCGACCGCGCACGGGCTCGCCGCGGTGAGCCTGCGCTACTTCAACGTGGCCGGTGCGCACCGCGCGTCGGACGGCACGTTCATCGGCGAACGCCACGACCCGGAGACCCACCTGATCCCGCTGGCCCTGCAGGTGGCGGCCGGTGTGCGGGAGAAGCTGCAGCTCTTCGGCGACGACTACCCCACGCCCGACGGCACGAACGTCCGCGACTACATCCACGTCTCGGACCTGGCCGCCGCGCACCTGCTCGCGCTGTCCACGATGGACGGTGGCGCGCACCGCATCTACAACCTCGGCAACGGCCAGGGGTTCAGCAACCGCCAGGTCATCGACGTGGTCCGCGAGGTGACGGGCCACCCGGTGCCGACCGAGATCGCCCCGCGCCGCGCCGGCGACCCGGCCGACCTGGTGGCGAGCTCCGACAAGGCCAAGCGCGAGCTGGGCTGGACCCCGGCGAAGCCCGCGCTGTCGGAGATCGTGGCCGACGCCTGGGACTTCTACCGCGCCACCCACTGACGATCTTGGGACCGCGGGCCTGGCAAGCGGAGCGGTCGATCACGCCGCAGGCGGATCGACCCGGAGCGGGCTCGGCGGGAGCGACGGTCCGCACCACGGCGGACCGTCGCAATAAGCTCCTTTATGAAGCTTCGATGATCATGCCGGCGCCGACGGTGCGGTTGGTTTGTTCATCAATCACTACAAACCCCCCCGTCGTGCGGTTGCGGCGGTATTGGTCGGCGAGCAGCGGGACGGTCGTGCGGAGCTTGACCCGGCCGATCTCGTTGAGCCCCAACTCGGACGCGGCCTCGTCGCGGTGCAGCGTGTTGATGTCGAGGCGGTAGTTGAGCGAACGCACGATCGCCCGCGCGTTGCGCGTCGTGTGCTTGATCGCGTACTTGCCGCCGACGCGCATCGGCCGCGTCTCGTCCATCCAGCAGATGAGCGCCTCGATGTCCTGCGCGACGGCCGGCGCGTTGTTGGGCCGGCAGATGAGGTCGCCGCGGGCGATGTCGATCTCGTCCGCCAGCCGCAGCGTCACCGACATCGGGGGGAACGCCTCGTCGACCGGTCCGGTCGGCGTGTCGATCGCGGTGATCCGCGAGGTGAACCCCGACGGCAGCACCATCACCTCGTCGCCCGGCTTGAGCACGCCGGAGGCGACCTGGCCCGCGTAGCCGCGGTAGTCCGGGAAGTCGCTGGACTGCGGCCGGATCACGTACTGCACCGGGAACCGCACGTCGACGAGGTTGCGGTCGGAGGCGATGTGCACGTGTTCGAGGTGGTGCAGCAGCGACGGCCCGTCGTACCACGGCATCTTCGGCGAACGGGTGACGATGTTGTCGCCCTGCAGCGCCGAGATCGGGATGACGGTCAGATCCGGGGCGTCGAGCTTGGCCGCGAAGGTGGTGAACTCCTGCGCGATCCGGTCGAACACCTCCCGGTCGTAGTCCACGAGGTCCATCTTGTTGACGCACAGCACGAGGTGCGGCACGCGCAGCAGCGAGCAGAGGAACGCGTGCCGCCGCGACTGTTCGACCAGCCCCTTGCGGGCGTCCACCAGGATCAGCGCGAGGTCGGCGGTCGACGCGCCGGTGACCATGTTGCGCGTGTACTGAATGTGCCCGGGCGTGTCGGCGATGATGAACTTCCGCCGCGGCGTGGCGAAGTAGCGGTAGGCGACGTCGATCGTGATGCCCTGTTCGCGTTCGGCGCGCAGGCCGTCGGTGAGCAGGGCGAGGTTGGTGTACTCGTCGCCGCGCTGCTTGGAGACCTGCTCGACGGCGGCGAGCTGGTCCTCGAAGATCGTCTTGGTGTCGTACAGCAGCCGCCCGATGAGGGTCGACTTGCCGTCGTCCACGCTGCCGGCGGTGGCGAACCGCAGCAGGTCCATGGCCGGGGCTTCCAGCACGGCGCTCATTAGAAGTAGCCCTCCCGCTTGCGGTCTTCCATCGCCGCCTCGCTGACCTTGTCGTCGCCGCGCGTGGCACCACGTTCGGTGATGCGGGTGGCGGCGACCTCCTCGATGATCTTCTCGACCGTGTCCGCGTCGCTGCGCACGGCCGCCGTGCAGGAGGCGTCGCCGACCGTGCGGTAGCGCACCCGCTCGGTCGTGGCGGTCTCGCCGGCCCGCGCCGGCAGGGTGGGGTGAACGCCGTACAGCATGCCGCCCCGGTCCACCACCTCGCGGTCGTGGGCGAAGTAGATCGACGGCAGCTCGAGCCGCTCACGGGCGATGTAGTGCCACACGTCCAGCTCGGTCCAGTTGGAGAGCGGGAAGACCCGGATCGACTCGCCGGGCGCCACCCGCGCGTTGTACAGCGACCACAGCTCGGGCCGCTGGTTGCGCGGGTCCCACTGGCCGAACTCGTCGCGGAAGGAGAAGACCCGCTCCTTGGCCCGCGCCTTCTCCTCGTCGCGGCGGGCCCCGCCGAACAGTGCGTCGAAGCGGTACTTCTCGACGGCGTCCAGCAGCACCGGCGTCTGGATCCGGTTGCGCAGCCCGTCGGGCGACTCGCGCACGAGCCCGCTCGCGAGGGCCTCGGGCACGCTCGCCACCACGAGGTTGACGCCGAGTTCTTCCACGCGCTTGTCCCGGAATGCGAGAACCTCGTCGAAGTTGTGCCCCGTGTCGACGTGCATCACCGGGAACGGGATCCGCCCCGGCCAGAACGCCTTCTCGGCGAGCCGCAGCATGACGATCGAGTCCTTGCCGCCGGAGAACAGCAGCACGGGCCGCTCGAACTCGGCGACCACCTCGCGCATCACGAACACGCTCTCCGCTTCGAGCGCGTCGAGATGACTGACCCGGTAACCGGTCGCGGCCATGATCGACCCTTTCGCATGAGGCTGGGGCACAATCCGACCAGTATGCCGCGCCTCGGGGGCCTCTGGCATCGTGCCGGTGCTCATTATATTGACCTCCATTAATATGCTCCCGCTCCCCGGCAGACCGCCGTCAACGTGCGCAGCAGAATGATCAGGTCGAGGGTCAGCGACCAGTTCTCGACGTAGCGCAGGTCCAGCCGCACGGCCTCCTCCCAGGGCAGGTCGGAACGCCCCGACACCTGCCACAGGCCGGTCATCCCCGGCCTGACCTCCAGCCGGCGCCGGGCGTCGGCGGGGTACTGCGCCACCTCCTGCGGCAGCGGCGGGCGCGGGCCGACCAGCGACATCGTGCCGCCCAGCACGTTGAACAGCTGCGGAAGCTCATCCAGCGACAGCCGTCGCAGCCACTTACCGGCACCGGTGATCCGCGGATCGTCCCGCATTTTGAAAAGCACGGCGTCCTGCTCGTTGAGATGCCTCAGCGCCGCCAACCGGCTCTCCGCGTCGGTGTACATCGTCCGGAACTTGTAGATCAGGAACTCCCGCCCGTGCCGCCCCACCCGCACCTGGCGGAACAGGATCGGCCCCGGCGAGTCCAGCCGCACCGCCAGCGCCACCCCGAGCAGGATCGGGGCCGCCAGCAGGATCAGGACCGCCGCCCCGACCCGGTCGAAGACGTCCTTCACCACGCGGCGGGCACCGGAGAGGCTCGGGTGTTCGACGTGCAGCATCGGCAGCCCGTCCACCGGCCGGATCGTCGTGCGCGCACCCGCCACGTCCATCAGCGAGCTGGCAACGATCAGGTCGACGTCGTCGCGTTCGAGCCGCCACGCGAGCCGGCGCAGCCGCACCCCGTCGAACTCCGGACAGCTCAGCACGATCACCGTGTCCGCACCGGCCTGGCGCACCGCCCTCGGCACCTCGGCGAACGTTCCGTAGACCGGGATGTCCGCGATCGAGCCCCGCCGCAGCGGCGGCAGGCACGCACCCGCCACGTCCAGCCCGTGGTACCGCTCGCGCCGCAGCTGCCGCGTGATTGCCACGACCGCCAGTTCGTGGCCGACGACGATCACCCGTCGCAGGCACTCGCCGCGCCGGCGCGCCCGGTGCAGCGCCTTGCGGCTGCCGAAGCGCATCAGCAGGCAGGCGGCCGTTCCCAGCGGCAGCGCCACCAGCACGTATCCGCGCGCGAGGTGCACGTCGAGCGCGTACGACCCGATCGCCACCGTCGCCGTGAGCGCCAGGCCGGCGCTGAGCACCCGCTGGTACTCCTCGGTGCCGACGAAGAGCAGCCGCCGTTCGTAGGCGCGGTTCACCGCCAGCGCCCCGAACAGCCCGATCGGCAGCAGCGCCGACAGCACGAGATAGGTGAGGTTGTACGGGGTGATCGGTTCGCCGAAGCGCACCTCGAACGCGAGAATCGCCGCGATCACCCCGGCCACCAGGTCCAGCGCCACCGTCCGCGCGAGATACCGGACCTCCCACCGCCGTCGCGGTCTCCGGTGCGCGGGCGCCGGCCGTCGCGGTACAGGCCTTTTCGATGGAACTACCGGGAGCCTGGCCGGGGCACCGACCGTAGCCACCGCGCGGGCACACGGGGCGACGCCGCGCGTCACCGGGACGGCCGGCGGAGTCTTGATCTCCCGCGTGAGTAGTTGGTCGGGCAGGATGATCCCGATGTCGGGTCGCCCGGCGGTCTCCACCCGGTCCGCCCGCCGGGCAACCCCTTCCCGCCCGCCCGTCCTGGGCGCGGCCGCCTCCCGTCCGGACGGCCCGGACGCGGTCGCCTCCTGCGTGGAAGGCCGGGGCACGGCGACGGCCGCCTTGGTCGCTCCCGGCGCCTCGGCATGCCGGCCGGCGCCGTGATGATCAGCGGCATCCCGGCCGCGCCGGCGAGCGGCACCGATCTCGCCCCGCCCGTGATCGGCACTCGACACATCGCCCCGGTGCACGGGCGGCGCCGCACCGCCCCGGGCCCGGGCGCCGGCCTCACCACGCTGCCGGGCGCCGCCCGGGACATCGCCCTGGTGGGCGGCGTTGCTCTCACCGCGCTGCCGACCGGATTCGGGCTCGCCGTCCCGATGCCGCGCGGGCACGTCGCTGCCGCGCTGCCCGCCGTCCCGAAGCAGCGCGGGCACGTCGCTGCCGCGCTGCCGGCCCGCACGGGGCCCGTCACCGAGGCGCTCGACCAGCGCCTCGGCGTGCCGGCCGGCGCTCCGCTCACCGCCGGCGGGGCGGACAGCGGCGGGATCGCCGGCGGGGCGGGCGGCTGCGGGGCCGGGGGCGGTTGCTTCGCGTGGTGGCCGCGTGGGGGACGGCTGGGGCGCGGGCGGGCGGGTGCTGCCCTCGCTGAGCAGGCGTGCGGCGACCGAGGCGTCGGCGGGCGAGGCCAAGGGGCCGTGCGGGCGCATCCCGTGGGCCGGGGGCCGCGATTCCGGCGCTGTGGGGGTGGGGGGCGTTCGGCGGGCGGCGTGGCGTGCTCCGCCGCCGATGGGCCGGTGCACCGGCGCCGCACCGCGCGCGTTCGGCCGCTCCGGCAGCAGAGCGTCCCCGGTGGTGCCGCGCACAGAAGGCGGGCCCGTGGGCGTGGTCCGGCCGGTGCCGTCCGCGGGGCCGCCGCGGGCGCGCCCGTCACTCCGCGCCGCCCGGGCGGACTCCGGAGAAGAAGGCGAGGGGCGGCGCAGTCTCCGGCCGTCGTGCCCGGCACCGACCGACACAGAGCCTCCTCGCACCGCCCGAACGCACCATTCGGACAAATGGTGCTTCAGCGATACAACGGAGGAACTTCGCAGAGCGTCACGCACTCATGACGAACGGAAGCTGTCAATCCCCGTGAAAGGCGTTCTGCGCCAGCTCCAGACCGCGGTTGACCAGTTCCTCGACCGAGTCCGCCGTGCGGTCGACCAGGAAGTCGATCTCCTTGCGTTCGGCCGCGCTGAAGTCGGAGAGGACGAAGTCGGCGGGGTCCTGGCGGCCCGGGGGCCGACCGATCCCGAAGCGCACGCGTAGATAGTCGCGCCCGCCGAGCGACTTGGACATCGAACGCAGGCCGTTGTGGCCGTTCTCGCCGCCGCCGCGCTTGAGCCGCAGCGTGCCGAACGGCAGATCCAGCTCGTCGTGCACCGCTACGACCTGCTCCAACGGCACCTTGTAGAAGTTGGCCAGCCCGGCGACGGCACCACCGGAGAGGTTCATGTACGTCAGCGGCTTGGCGAGCACGACCCGCGGGCCGCCGATGGAGAACCGCCCCTCGGCCGCGTCGGCGACCGCCTTCCGGTGCCGCCCGAACTTCGCCGACATCCGTCCGGCGAGCAGGTCGACCACCATGAACCCGACGTTGTGCCGGTGCTTGGCGTACTCCGGCCCGGGGTTGCCCAGCCCCACCACCAGCCACGGCGCCTCAGGCGTCGTCATCGCCGTTCCCTTTCGACCTCACACGTGCAGCGAAAATGGCGGAAGCCCGCGGGCCGAATCGCCGCGGGCTCCCAGATGCTACGTGGATCAGGCGTCGGCGGTCTCGGCCGGCGCTTCGTCGGTGGTCTCGACCGGAGCCGCATCGCCACCCGCGGCGTCCATGTCCGCCTCGGTCGGCGCACCCGTCACCACGGCGATGACGAGAGCCGGGTCGGCGGCCAGCTCGACGCCCTGCGGGAGCTTGACGTCGGCGGCGGTCACCTGCGAGCCCGCCCCCAGGCCGTCGATCGAGGCCTCGAGGTGGTCCGGCAGGCGGGTCGCGTCGGCGAGCACCGCGAGGCGGTCGTTTTCGTGCATGACCAGCGTGTCGCGGGCGGGCTCGCCGGTCAGCTGGACGGGGATGTCGACGGTGACCTTCTCGCCGCGCTTGACGATGATCAGGTCCACGTGATCGAACGTGTCCTTGATCGGATCACGCTGGATCGACTTGGCGAGCGCGAGGGCGGTGCCGCCGTCGCTGATCTCGATGTTGAACACCTGGGTCATGCCGCCGTGCCGGATGGCGGCGGCGAACTCACGGGCGGGCAGCGCGATGTGACGGGGCTTCTCGCCGTGGCCGTACAGCACGGCGGGCACCTTGCCGGCCCGGCGGGTACGGCGGGCACCACCCTTGCCGAACTCGGTGCGTGGCTCAGCGCTGATCTTTACCTCGGACACGGGAGTACTCCTGTTGCGGTCTTCTCATGGTTCGAGCCGGTCTGCGGTGCGCGGGCGAAGGTGCGGGGGACACAAAAGGCGCCCGAAGCACCGCGTCGATGACGGGACCCTCGGCGTGGCCCGGATCCAACTTCTCCGGGTCGCCCGGGCACCCTCGCCGTGGCAACCGCACTAGCCTACCCGAGGCGTGTCGCGCTTGAAGAATCGGCCTCGGTAAGAACGAGTTTCCGTCCGGCCCGATGGGATGCTGGTCCCGTGTACCGGGAACGGCCGTCCCGCATCTCCGGCGTCGTGGCGTGGCAACGAAGCACCGCGCCGGCCGCCGGCACCTGGCGCATTCTGCCGGACGGCTGCCTCGATCTGATCTGGCGGGACGGCGAACTCCTGGTCGCCGGCCCGGACCGCACGGCACATGTCATGTCGCCGACACCCGGCGCGGCCTATGCGGCGCTGCGCTTCCCGCCCGGCGTGGGGCCGGCGGTGTTCGGGGTGCCGGCGGATGTTCTGCGGGATCTGCGCGTGCCGCTGTCCGACGTGTGGACACCGGCCCGGGCCCGCCGCGCCGCCGACGCGATCACCGGCGCCGCGGACCGGATCACCGCCCTGGAGGATCTCGCGATCGGGCGACTCGTCGACTCCCGGCCCGATCCGGTCGCCCGGGAGGTCGCCACGCGGATCACGGCCGGCGCGCCCGTCGCGGTGATCGCATCCGACCTGCACCTCAGCGCGCGGCAACTGCTGCGCAGGAGCACGGCGGCGTTCGGGTACGGGCCGAAGGTGCTGGCGCGCATCCTGCGCCTGCAGCGGGCCGTGGCGCTGGCGCGGACGGCCCCGGCCGCGGACGTGGCGGCCGCCGTCGGATACGCCGACCAGGCGCACCTCTCGCGCGAGGTGCGCGACCTGGCCGGCGTCTCCCTGAGCGCGCTCCTGCGCTAGCCACTGCACGCGGACCTGGCAGCGGAGCGGTCCGCCGCGGGAGCAGCGGTAGTAGTCCGACGGACCGTGGCAATAAAGCCCTGAAAGAAGCTCTAAATTTGGGCGAAGAGATCGACAGCGTTGCCGTCGGGATCGAGGACGACGGCGTAGCGCTGGCCCCAGAAGGCGTCCCACGGCGCCAGGTGCCCCACGTAGCCGGCGCCGGTCAGCGCCGCGAAGACCTCGTCGACCTCGGCCGGCGAGTCGCACCGGAACGAGAGCGCCGTGCGGTGCCCGCCGCTGGGCGGGGTCCACTCCGGGTCGAAGCTCCGGACGGTCTCGACGGTGTCCCACGCCAGGCGCAGGCCGCCGGCAAGGGTGACCTCGACGTGCGGCTCGCTGTCGGCGGAGGCCGGCAGGTCGAGCCCCAACCGCCGGTAGAACGCCAACGACTTCGCCATGTCGGCGACGACGATTCCGATCAGATCCAAGGTGGGTGCCATGCGGGCGACGTTACGGCCGCCCGCCGGCGCACGTCTTGAACGGAACGGACACGCCGTCAGGCGATTCCCCCGAAGAGGGTGGTGATCGAACCGTCGTCGAAGACCTCCCGGATGGCCCGGGCGATCAGCGGCGCGATCGACAGCACAGTGATCTTGTCGAGCTGCTTCTGCGCCGGCAGCGGCAGCGTGTTGGTCAGCACGACCTCGCTGATCTTGCTGTTGTGCAGGCGTTCGGTGGCCGGGTCGCTGAGCACGGCGTGCGTGGCCGCCACGATCACGTCGGCCGCGCCCCCGTCGAACAGGATCTCGGCCGCGCTCGTGATCGTCCCACCGGTGTCGATCATGTCGTCGACGATCAGGCACACCCGACCCTCGACGTCGCCGACGACGCGGTTGGCCACGACCTGGTTGGGCTTGAGCGGATCACGCGTCTTGTGGATGAACGCCAGCGGGCAGCCGCCCAGCCGGTCCGTCCAGCGCTCGGCGACGCGCACCCGGCCCGAGTCCGGCGCCACCACGGTCAGCGGCCGGTCCCCGTACTTGTCCTCGACGTACCCGGCCAGCAGGTCCATCGCGAACAGGTGATCCACCGGCCCGTCGAAGAAGCCCTGCACCTGCGCGGTGTGCAGGTCGACGGTGAGCACCCGGTTGGCGCCCGCCGTCTTCAGCAGGTCGGCCATCAGGCGTGCCGAGATCGGCTCGCGGCCCTTGTGCTTCTTGTCCTGGCGGGCGTACGGGAAGAACGGCAGGACGACGGTGACCCGCTTGGCCGAACCGCGCTTGAGCGCGTCGACCATGATCAGCAGTTCCATCATCCACTTGTTGACCGGGTACGACATGGACTGCACGACGAACGCGTCGCAGCCACGAACGGAGTCCCGGTAGCGCACGAAGATCTCGCCGTTGGCGAAGTCGTAGGCGTCCATCGGCGTGGCCCGCACGCCCAGCACTCCGCCGATCTCCTCGGCGAACTCCGGGAACGCGCGCCCGGAGAACAGCATGAGCGACTTGCGGCTCTCTGCCCCGATGCTGCTCATCAGTCCGTCAGCTCCCCGATCTTGACCGGCGTTCGGCCGGGAAACCTCGGTAAGGGTCATCGATAAGCCCGTCTTCGGTTGTCGGATTCGTCTGCTTCACCGGCCACCGGCTTCCTCGCCGGCGCGGTCCCCACGGACGTCTCCCGACGCCGCACCCTCATCGTCGACCGGCCCGCCCGATGCCCGGGCCGCCGCGTCCGCCGCGGCGGTGCCCGGCCGGCGGCGAGCCACCCAGCCGTCGATGTTCCGCTGTTTACCCCTGGCCACACCGAGTGCGCCCGGTGGGACATCGTTCGTGATCACGCTACCCGCCGCCGTGTAGGCCCCGTCGCCCACCTCCACCGGCGCGACGAACATGTTGTCCGCGCCGGTGCGCGCGTGCGCGCCGATGACTGTCCGGTGTTTGGCTACCCCGTCGTAGTTGACGGTAACCGTGGCGGCCCCGACGTTGGAATGCTCGCCGACTGTGGCATCTCCGATATATGAGAGATGCGGCACCTTCGCGCCCTCGCCGAGCTGGGCGTTCTTGGTCTCGACGAACGTGCCGACCTTGGCCTTCGTGCCGAGTGCCGTGCCCGGGCGCAGGTAGGCGTACGGGCCGACGCTCGCGCCCTCCCCCACCGACGCGCCCTGCGCGTGGGTGCGCAGCACCGTCGCCCGCGCCGCGACGTCGGTGTCGATCAGGCTGGTGTCCGGCCCCACGACCGCGCCGGCGCCGACCGTCGTGCTGCCGCGCAGGTGCGTGTTGGGCTCGATCACCGCGTCCGGTTCGACCCGGGCCGTCACGTCGATCCAGGTCGTCGCCGGGTCGATGATGCTGACGCCGGAGCGCATCCAGCCCTCGTTGACCCGGTCCCGCAGCCGGGCCCGCAGCGCGGCCAGCTCCACCCGGTCGTTGCAGCCGAGCGTCTCGTCGGCGTCCGCCGTCCGGTAGGCCCGCACCGGTCGACCCGAGTCGACCAGCAGCGCCACGACGTCCGTCAGGTACTCCTCGCCCTGGTCGTTGTGCGTCGAGACCTTCGCCAGCGTCTCCTGCAGGAGCATTCCGTCGAACGCGTAAGCGCCCGCGTTGATCTCGCGGATCGCCAGCTCCTCCGGCGTGGCGTCGCGGTGCTCGACGATCTTCGCCACCCCACCGTCGACGGTCCGCACGATGCGGCCCAGGCCGGTCGGGTCGTCGACCTCGGCGGTCAGCATCGTCGCGGCGGCCCCGTCGCCCTCGTCGTGCAGCCGCTCCAACGCCCGCAGCGTCTCGGCGGTCAGCATCGGGATGTCGCCGTTGAGCACGATCACCCGACCCTCGGTGACCTTCGCGCTCTCCAGCGCGATGCGCACCGCGTGACCGGTGCCGCGCTGCTCCGCCTGCAGTGCCACGACCGCCTCGGGGGCGATCTCCGCGACGTGCGACGTCACCCGTTCGGCGCCGTTTCCGACCACCACGACGGTGCGCGCGTCACCCCCAAACGCTTCACCCACAGTAGCGAGCACGTGCCCCACAAGAGTGCGACCCAGAACGGGGTGCAGGACTTTGGGCAGGTCGGACTTCATCCGCTTACCCATGCCCGCGGCCAGAACAATCACCGTGCGCACGCGCACTCCCTCGGTGTCGGCCTGCGTGAACGGGGCCATGGTAACGACGCGGGAGGGGTCGATACGACCGGGGCGGCCGGACAGAGCGGGACGTTCCGCCACGTTAGGGAAAGCTCGGCGGCCAGGACTCGAACCTGGAATAGATGAGTCAAAGTCACCTGTGTTGCCGATTACACCACCGCCGACTGCGGACTCAGCGTAGCCAATCGGCCCGGCGGCCCGCGATCGGGATATCACCATCCCCGCCCGAACCCGTTCGGGGTCGACGGAAAGCCTCCGAAAACTGTCAGCGTCGCCGATGAGCGATCTACGCACCCGTAGGTTACGGTTACGTAGGTAAGGGGAGGTGGCCCCCGAGTCGTCCTCGGCCGAGTGAGCCAGGTTCAGCCCGCCACCGTCACCGCGCCGTCGTCGAGCGCATAAATCCCCGCCTGGAGTTGCCCGGGCATTTTCCAGCCCGAAAAGAGGGTCCCATGACGTCCGTTCTCGAATCGTCTGCCCGAAAAACGCCCAAACAGTCGAAGCCGATCCTTGAGGGAAACCGCTCCACGCCGGTGACGGTCGCCCTGTGGACCTTTGTCCTGGTGCCGTTCGTGGCGCTGCTGGTGTCGGTGCCGGTCGCCTGGGGCTGGGGCCTGACCTGGCTGGACGTCGCGATGTTCGTGGTCCTGTACGTGCTGGGCGGGGTGGGCATCGGCACCGGGTTCCACCGCTATCTGACGCACGGCTCGTTCCGGGCGAAGCGGTGGCTGCGGGTGGTGCTGGCGGTCGCCGGGTCGACGGCGGTCGAGGGCGGGCCGATCCAGTGGGTGGCGGATCACCGGCGGCATCACGCGTTCTCGGACCGGGAGGGCGATCCGCACTCGCCGTGGCGCTTCGGGGAGAACTTCCTGGGCCTCGCGAAGGGCCTCGCGTTCGCCCACATGGGCTGGCTGTTCAAGCGCGAACTGTCCAACCGTGAGCGCTTCGCGCCGGATCTGGTGGCGGATCGCGACATCGCGCTGGTCGACCGGATGTTCGGGTGGATCGTGGTGGCGTCGCTCGGGCTGCCGACGCTCGTGGGCGGGCTGGTCACCTGGTCGTGGCAGGGGGCGCTGAGCGCGTTCTTCTGGGCCGGCCTGGTGCGGGTGGCGCTGATTCACCACGTCACCTGGTCGATCAACTCCATCTGCCACGTGTACGGCGAACGCCCGTTCGCGACCCGCGAGGGCGACCGCGCGGCGAACTTCTGGCCGCTGGCGATCCTGTCCTTCGGCGAGAGTTGGCACAATCTGCACCACGCCGACCCGACCTGCGCCCGGCACGGGGTCGACAAGGGGCAGGTGGACATCAACGCGCGGCTGATCTGGGCGTTCGAGAAGCTGGGATGGGCCTCGGAGGTGCGCTGGCCGAAGGCCGACCGGCTGGACAGCAAACGCCTGGCGGCCACTGGCACGATGAACGGGTGATCGACCCCCTTGAGCCGATGACGAGTCCGCCCCCGACGCCGATCGTGCCGCCGCCGAAGAACTCGCGGGTGCGGATGTCCTCGGCACAGCGCCGGGAGCAGCTCATCACCATCGGCCGGCAGCTCTTCGCGGAGAAGGGCTTCGACGCCACCTCGGTCGAGGAGGTCGCCGCCCGCGCGAAGGTCTCCAAGCCGGTCGTCTACGAGCACTTCGGCGGCAAGGAGGGGCTCTACGCGGTCGTGGTCGACCGGGAGGTCCGTTCGCTGCTGGACCGGATCACGACGGCGTTGACCGCGGGGCACCCGCGCGACCTGCTCGAGCAGGCGGCCCTGGCGCTGCTGGACTACATCGAGGGCGAGACGGACGGCTTCCGCGTGCTGGTGCGCGAGTCGCCGGTGGGGTCGGGTTCGGGCAACTTCTCGAGCGTGCTCAACGACGTGGCCCACCAGGTGGAGCACATCCTGGGCGCGGAGTTCAAGTCGCGCAACTACGAGCCGAAGCTGGCGGAACTGTACTCGCAGGCGCTGGTGGGCATGGTGGCGTTGACCGGCCGGTGGTGGCTGGAGGTGCGCAAGCCGCGCAAGGACGTGGTGGCCGCACACCTGGTCAATCTGGCGTGGAACGGCCTGTCCCATCTGGATGCGAAGCCGACCCTGGTGACCCGGGGGAAATGAGCGCGGCGATCCCGTCGAGGATCCGGTCGAGCCCGAACGCGAACTCGGCCTCGTAGTCCTCCTCCTCGGCCTCGAAGACGCCGCTGGCGACGGCGCGGGCGAGCGCCGGGTGCTTCTCGGGGTCGACCAGCCGGCCGAAGTTCTTCCCGAACGCGTCGCCGTCGGGCGTGTTGTCGACGTCGGCGAGCTTGACGCTGAACGTCGCCTGGCCGTGCACGTACGCCGTGATGTTGAGGATCACGAGGAGCTTGACCGGCTCGGAGAGCCCGGTGCCGCCGAGCGCGCGCAGGCCGGAGTCCATCCAGTCGAGCATGGCGGGCGTGAGCGGCGGGCCGGCGTTGGCGATCTGCATGATCCACGGGTGGCGTTGGTAGCCGGCGTAGTTGGCCGCCGCCCAGGCGCGTAGCGCCGTCCGCCACTCGACTCTGCCGTCGTCGGGGTACACCGGGGCGCCGGCGGAGACCGCGTTCATCATCAGGATCAGCAGGTCGTCCTTGCTGCGCACGTGCCGGTAGAGGGCCATGGTGGTGACGCCGACGCGTTCGGCCACGCGGGCCATGGACAGCGGGCCGAGCCCCTCCTTGTCGGCGATCTCCACGGCCGCCGCCACGATCCGGTCGACGCTGAGCCCGGGTTTCGGGCCCCGGCGGGGCTGCTGCTGTTCGCCCCAGAACAGGGTGATCGCCCGCGGGAGTGCCGGTTCTTCGGTCATCGCCGTCCGTTTTCCGATCGCTGGTTGACGCCCCATCCTAAAACCGTGTATTACATACACAGCTAGTGTACGTGATACACAGTTAACGGAGGGAAGATGACGGACGTGATCGTGCGGGCCACCGGGCTCCGCAAGTCGTACGGGAAGACCGAGGTGCTGGCCGGGGTCGACCTGGCCGTCCGACGGGGGTCGATCTTCGCGCTGCTCGGCCCGAACGGCGCCGGCAAGACCACCACGGTGCGGATCCTGTCCACGCTCATCGACGCCGACGGCGGCACGGCCGAGGTCGCCGGCCACGACGTCCGGACCGAGCCGGCGAAGGTGCGCACCAGGATCAGCCTGACCGGCCAGTACGCGGCCGTGGACGAGCTGCTCACCGGCGAGGAGAACCTGCTGATGATGGGCCGCCTGCTGCACCTCCCGCGCGCGCCGCGCAAGGCGCGGACCGGGGAGCTGCTCGAACGGTTCGACCTGGTCGACGCGGCGAAGCGGCCGGTGAAGACCTACTCGGGCGGCATGCGAAGGCGCCTCGACCTGGCCGTGAGCCTCCTCGCCAGCCCCGAGGTGATCTTCCTGGACGAGCCCACCACCGGGCTCGACCCGCGCAGCCGCCAGGACATGTGGCAGGTGGTGCGGGACCTGGCGCGGACCGGCAGCACGGTCCTGCTCACCACCCAGTACCTGGAGGAGGCCGACCAGCTGGCCGACCAGATCGCCGTTCTCGACAACGGGCGGGTGATCGCCGAGGGCACCGCCGACCAGCTCAAGTCCACCCTCGCCGGCGAGCAGGTCGAACTGCACCTCGCCGACGCCGGTTCCTACGACGAGGCGACGCGGCTGTTCAACGGCACCGCCCTGCACAAGGACCCGGAACGGCGCAGCGTCAGCGTCGCCACCGGCGGGAGCGCGGCCGAGGTGCGGCTGCTGCTCAACGACCTCGCCGACCGCGCGATCGCGGTCGAGCGCATCACCCTGCGCCGCCCGACGCTGGACGACGCGTTCCTGAGCCTGACGGGGAACAAACGATGACCAATGCCTACTGGGCCGTCAGCGACGCGCTGACCATGACCGGGCGCGGCCTGCGCCACCTCACCCGCAGCATCGACTCGCTGCTCACGTCGATCATTCTGCCGGTGCTGCTGATGCTGGTGTTCGTGTACATCTTCGGCGGCGCCATCGCCGGCCGCGACGCCTACGTCAACTACGTGGTCCCCGGCATCATCCTGCTCTGCTGCGCCTACAGCTCCACGGCCACCGCCGTCGGCGTCACCAACGACATGGTCACCGGCGTCATCGACCGGTTCCGGTCGCTGCCGATCCGCGGCTCGACGGTGCTGACCGGCCACGTGGCGGCGAGCCTCTTCCGCAACGCCATCGCGACCGTGCTGGTGCTGGGCGTCGCCGTCATCGCCGGCTTCCGGCCCAACGCCACCGCGGCGGAGTGGCTGGCGGCGGTGGCGTTCATGCTGCTGTTCGTGCTGGCGATGTCGTGGCTGGCCGTCTGCGCCGGGCTCCTCGCCCGCAACGCCGACGCGGCCGGCGGCTTCACCTTCATCGCGCTGTTCCTGCCGTACCTGAGCAGCGCGTTCGTGCCGACGAGCACGATGCCGAAGGCGCTGCACGCGATCGCCGACCACCAGCCGATCACGCCGATGATCGAGACGCTGCGCGGGCTCCTGCGCGGCGCCCCGATCGGCAACAGCGCCTGGCTCGCGATCGCGTGGTTCGGCGGGATCCTGCTGGTCAGTTACGTCGGCGCCGGCCTGCTCTTCAAGCGGCGCACCGCGTAACTAGTGCGCGGCGGCGGTCGCCGTGGGGCCGACCTTCGTGTACAGCCCCGCCGTCGACAGCAGCGAGCCGATCACGAAGATCACGATGACGTTGGTCATCTCGAAGCCGAGGATGTTGGCGTCCGTGCGCATCAGGGCCAGCATCGCCAGGCCGATCCCCAGCAGCACCAGGCCGACCCAGTGGTTGACGTAGTGGTCGAGGTTGCGCCCGATCACCGTCGCCACCAGGGAGATCACGCCGAACACCAGGCTCAGGCCCGCGTACGCCGGATTGACCTGCTGGCCCAGCACGGTCGGCAGGTCCTCCCGCGCGTACAGGTCGAGGCCGCTCGCCTGCACGACGCCGATGATCCCGAAGACGAGCAGGTAGAGCGCAGCGATACCCGACAGCACCCGGTAGACGGGACGCAGGTGATGGTTCACCGGAATGTGCGCGAGGAACATAGCTCCATCTTCGCGTACCCGGTTTTTCCCTGCTCCCCGACCCCGGGTTTACAAAGCTTCATTGCGACGGTCCGTCGGGGGCACTACCGCTGCTCCCGCCGGGTCGCTGCGCTCCACGTCCGCGTGCGGTCAGCTGACGCGGTCCGCGACCTCCAGCCACTGTTCCTCGGCGGCCTCCAGCTCGGCGCGGAGTTCGCGGAGCTCGGTGTCGAGTTTGGCGACCTTCTCGTAGTCCGTGGCGTGGGTGGCCATGTCGTCGTGGAGAGCCTTCTCGCGCTTGGTCAGGCGGTCGACCAGTCTTTCCAGGCGCACGAGTTCCTTCTGGTCGGCGCGCAGGTCGGACTTCGGGCGCTGCGGCGCTTGCGCATCGGCCGGCGCGGTGGCTCCCGCGGGCGCACTCGTGGGGTCGAGTCTTTGGAGGTATTCGTCTACGCCGCCGGGGAGGTCGCGGAGCTTGCCGTTGCCGTAGAGGCCGAGCATCCGGTCGCAGACGCGTTCGAGGAGGTAGCGGTCGTGGCTGGCCACGATCAGCGTGCCCGGCCAGCCGTCGAGCAGGTCCTCCAGGGCGGCGAGCGTGTCGGTGTCCAGGTCGTTCGTGGGCTCGTCGAGCAGCAGGACGTTGGGCTCGGCCGCCAGGAGGCGCAGCAGTTGCAGGCGGCGGCGTTCCCCACCGGAAAGATCGCCGACCACCGTCCACAGTCGACGGTCGCCGAAGCCGAACAGTTCCGCCAACTGGGAGGCCGACAGCTCGCGGCCGCCCAGGACCACGCGGCGGGCGACCTCCTCGATCGCCTCCAGCACGCGGGCCGTGAGCGGCAGCTCGGTCAGCTCCTGGGACAGGTAGGCGGCCTTGACCGTCTGACCGACCCGGATCACCCCGTCCGTCGGCGCGTTCGTGCCGGCGAGCAGGCGCAGGAGCGTGCTCTTGCCGCTGCCGTTCGAACCGAGCAGGCCGATCCGGTCGCCGGGGCCGACCAGCCAGTCGAGGTCGTCGAGGACGGCCCGGTCGCCGAAGCGCACGCTGACGCCCTCCAACGAGTACACCTGCTTGCCCAGCCGCGACGTGGCGAGCCGCTGCAACGTCACGGTGTCCCGGGGCGGCGGCACGTCGGCGATGAGGGCGTTCGCGGCGTCGATGCGGAACTTGGGCTTGGTCGTGCGCGCCGGCGGGCCCCGGCGCAGCCAGGCGATCTCCTTGCGGAGCAGGTTCTGGCGGCGGGCCTCGGTGGCGGCGGCGACCCGTTCGCGCTCGGCGCGGGCCAGCACCCACGCCGCGTAGCCGCCCTCGTAGGCGTGCACCTCGCCGCCGGCCACCTCCCACGTGCCCGTGCAGACCGCGTCGAGGAACCAGCGGTCGTGCGTCACGACCACCAGCGCCCCGCGCAGCTGCTTCAGGTGTTCGGCCAGCCACGTCACGCCGGCGAGATCCAGGTGGTTGGTGGGCTCGTCCAGCACCAGAACGTCGAACGCGCGCACCAGCAGCGCCGCCAACGCCACCCGGCGCCGCTCGCCACCGGACATCGGCGCGATCGGCGAGTCCAGCCCGAGCGCGTGCAGCCCGAGCCCGTCGAGCACGGTGCGGACCCCGGCGTCGCCGGCCCACTCGTGTTCGGCCCCGAACTCGGCGGGCTGCCACGCGGAGCCGACCACCACGTCCCGCACGGTGGCGGTGGGCGGCAGCACCAGCGTCTGCGGCAGGGTCGCCACGCGCAGGTCGCGCCGGTGCGTGACCCGGCCGCTGTCCGGCTCCTCCTGCTTGGTGAGCAGGCGCAGCAGCGTGGTCTTGCCGGCGCCGTTGAGGCCGACGACGCCGATCCGGTCGTTCTCGTCGAGGCCGAGCGACACCGCGTCGAGGAGCGTGCTGTTGGGATACGCCTTCGACACCCGGTCGAGGTTGACGATGTTGGCCATCAGCAGACTCTCGCACCCGCGACGGGGCCGGCCGCGGTCAGCACCGTGCGGGCGACGTTCATCGCACCCAACTCGTCGGCGACGGCCATCGCGTGGCGGCTGTCGGCGCACAGGAACACGCAGGTCGGCCCCGAACCGCTGACCATCCCGGCGAGGGCGCCGCAGTCGAGGCCCGCCTCCAGGGTGTCCACCAGCGCCGGCCACAGCGAGAGCGAGGCGTCCTGGAGGTCGTTCGCCAGGGCGGCCGCCAACACCTCCGGGTCGCGCTGGCGCAGGGCCGCCATCAGCGCCTCCGGCGGCACGGCGTCGGTCAGCGGCAGCCCCGCCTCACGCAGCCGGTCCAGCTCCCGGTACACCTCGGGCGTGGAGAGCCCGCCGTCGGCGATGGCCACGACCCAGTGCCACGAGTGCGGCGGGGCGAGGACGGGGCTGACCCGCTCGCCGCGGCCGGTGCCGAGCGCGGTGCCGCCCAGCACGAGGAACGGCACGTCGGAGCCGACCGACGCGGCGATGTGCGCCAGTTCGTCGCGGCCGAGGTTGGTGTCCCACAGCACGTCGCAGGCGACCAGAGCGGCCGCCGCGTCGGCGCTGCCACCGGCCAGGCCGGCCGCGAGCGGGATGTGCTTTCGCAGGTGGAGGCGGGCGTGCGGCTGCCGGCCGGTGTAGGCGGCGAGGGCCCGGGCCGCGCGGATCACCAGGTTGGAGCCGTCGAGCGGCAGTTCGCCGGTGCCCTCGCCCTCCATGGTGAGCGTGAGCGTGTCACCGGGGCGCGCGGTCAGCTCGTCGTAGAGGCCGATGGCCTGATAGACGGTGGTCAGCTCGTGGTAGCCGTCCTGGCGCAGCGGCCCCACCTGCAGGTGCAGATTGATCTTCGCTGGGACTCTGACGCGCACCGGCCCCACCCGCGTCGGGCGCGGCCGTTCGTACTCGTCAGGATCCAGCGGCTCGGTCACAGCGCT
>NZ_BOPF01000045.1 GCF_016863615.1 Virgisporangium aliadipatigenens
GGCGAACATGTGGTGCGCCCACACGGTCAGCGAGAGCGCCGCGATGGCGATCGTCGCGCCGACCAGCCCCTTGTAGCCGAACAGCGGCTTGCGGCTGAACACCGGGATGACCTCGGTGATGATGCCGAAGAACGGCAGCGCGATGATGTACACCTCGGGGTGGCCGAAGAACCAGAAGAGGTGCTGCCAGAGCATCGGCCCACCGGTGGAGACGTCGAACACGTGCGCCCCGAGCCTGCGGTCGGCCTCCAGGGCGAAGAGCGCGGCGGCCAGCAGCGGGAAGACCATCAGCACCAGCACGCTGGTGATCAGGATGTTCCACGTGAACATCGGCATCCGGAAGAACGTCATGCCCGGTGCGCGCAGCGTCAGGATCGTGGTGATCATGTTGACGCCGCCGAGGATGGTGCCGAGGCCGGACAGCGCCAGGCCCAGGATCCACATGTCGGCGCCGACACCCGGCGAGTGCGTCGCGTCGGACAGCGGCGTGTAGGCGGTCCACCCGAAGTCGGCGGCGCCGCCCGGCGTCACGAAGCCGAGCACCGCGAGCGTGCTCCCGAACGCGTACAGCCAGTACGCGAAGGAGTTCAGCCGCGGGAACGACACGTCCGGCGCACCGATCTGCAGCGGCGTGATGAAGTTCGCGAACGCGAACACGATGGGCGTCGCGAAGAACAGCAGCATGATCGTGCCGTGCATCGTGAACAGCTGGTTGAACTGGTCCGTCGACAGGAACTGCAGCTCCGGCCGGGCCAACTCGGCGCGCATGAGCAGCGCCAGGAACCCGCCGATGAAGAACCAGACGAACGAGGTGACCAGGTACATCAGCCCGATCGTCTTCGCGTCGGTGGTGCGCAGCAACCGGCCGATCGCCGAACCCCTGGTCGGCCGCCGGACCGGCCAGGGCCGGGTCACGATCGGCTTCGGTGCGACGGTCGTCACGAGCCCCTCCTGAGCGGCTATTTCCAAGTGGGCCGTCCTGTCAAGGTCGACCCGTGCCTCGACCGCAGGATAGTCCTCGCGACGGCACAAGCCGGGCGCGGGGGCCGATCTCGGTGCCGGGACCTGCCGGATCACGATTAGGTATCGGCTGCATCCGTACGGGTGACCCCCGGGTCAACCTCACTGAACCCGGGACCCGACAGCGAGGATGAGGACTGAATGCTCCGGCTCGCGCCGTGGCGCCGTGCGCCGTTCCTGCTCGCCCGTCGGCCCGCCGTGGCCCTGGCGCTCGCCGCCGCCGCGTTCGTGGCCGTGCTGCCGGCCGCCGCCGCGCCGCTGTTCCTCTCCTCGGCACGCAACGCCACCCTGCACCACCAGATCGACGCGGCCTGCCCGTGGATCGTCGGCACGCAGGCGTTCGGGCCGCTGGGTGTGCGCGGCGACCTGCCGCCGGGTGTGCCGAGAACCCTGCCGGGCGTGGTGGAGTACCGCGAGGCGACCGCCGCCCGACTGGCACCGCCGCAGCTGCGCGACCCGATGAGCACGCTGTGGTGGAGCGGCGGCGCGCAGGCCCGCCCGGGCGGTGAGGCCGTCGCCGCCAACTTCATGACCCGCCCGGACTTCGCCGCACACGTGAAGGTCGTCGCCGGCGGTCCCGGGCCGGGCGTGTGGCTGCCGGACCGCTTCGCCGAGCAGAACGGCCTGCGCGTCGGCGACACCGTCACGCTGCCGGCCCGCACGATCCGACCGGCCGGGCAGGACATCCCGATCCCGGCCGTCGCGCTGCCGGTCACGGCCGTCTACACCGACCTGCGCAACACGCCGTTCGACGAGTACTGGTGCACGGTGCGCACGCAGTACGAGGGCGAGCCGGGGCAGGAGTTCGGCAACACGCCCATCCCGGCGCTGCTGCTGATGGACCAGAAGACGTGGGTCGACGCGGCGAGCGTCAACAGCACGAACATCACGCACCGCATCGACTACGCCGTGCGCGACGAGGCCCTGCCGTACGAGCGGGCGCGCGACACCGCCGCCGCGATCGAGACCCTGCGTAATAAGTTCAACGCCGACCCGGCGCTGTCGCTGTTGCAGGTCACCGCCCGCCTGCCGGGCTACCTCGACCGCGCGGACCTGGTCCGGCGGGGCCTGCTGCCGCCCGTTCTGCCGATCACGGGGGCGGGCGTGGTGGTCGGGCTGCTGGTCGTGGCGGCCGCCGGGCTGTTCTGGGTGCAGCGGCGGCGCCGGGAGCTGACCGTGCTGGCCGCGCACGGGGTGGGACCCGCCGCGCTGGGCGTGAAGGCGCTGGCCGAGGCGGCGCCCGCGCTGCTGGCCGGGGCGGCCGCCGGTTGGGGGGTGGCGCTGGCGCTGGTGCGGTGGCTCGGCCCCGGGCCGGTGATCTCCGCCGAGGCGGTTCCGCGGTCGCTCGCCGCGGCCGGTGCGACGTTCGTCGTGGCGGCACTGCTCGTCGGCTGCGCCGCCGCCGTCAGGTGCCGGTCGCTCACCGACGTCGTCCGCGCGCACGGCCGTTTCCGCCTCGCCGCCCTTCCGTGGGAACTCCTTGTCGTGGCCGCCGGCGTCGCGCTGTGGTTCACCCTCGACGACTCGCGGGAACTGAGCTCCGACGGCTCCGGTGCGGTCGCCCGGGTGCCGGGCCGGCTGCTCGTGGTGCCGATCCTCGTGATCGTGGGGCTCTCGGCGTTCCTCAGCAGGAGCGGAACGCGGTGGCTGCGCGGCCGTTCGGGACGCCCGCCCGGCCGGTCGCCGGCGCTCTTCCTCGCGGCGCGCCGGCTCGCCCGGGAGGCTCCCGTGGCGGCCCTGCTGGCCGCGGCGACGGCGGTGCCGATCGCGTTCGCGGCGTACGGGGCCACGGTCACCGGCTCGGTGCGCGCCACGCTCGCCGCCGAGGCGCGCATGGTCGTCGGCGCCGACGTGGTGCTCAGCCTCTCCAAGCCGGCGCCGATCCCGCCGCGGTTCGCCGGCCGGGCCGCCGCCGTCCAGCGGGTCAACGCGATCCTGGTCGGCAAGATCCAGGCCGACATCGTGGCGGTCGACGTCGACACGTTCGCCGACGGGGCGTTCTGGGACGACCGGCCGGCCGGCCTGGATCTCGAGGCGGCCGTGGCCACCCTGCGCGACGGCGGCGCGCTCGCCGGCGCACCGGTGCGTTCCGGCAGCCAGGGGATGCTCCTCGGCGGCGAGGAGGTGGCCCGGGTCGAGGTGACGCAGGTGCCGGCGCTGCCGGCCGCCCAGGGCGGCTACCCGACCGTGCTCACCACGCCGGACCGGCTGGGCGGGCTGGCCAGGCGCGCCGTGCACCAGCTGTGGGTGCGCGGCGACCCGGCGGAGATCCGGCGCACGGCGGTCGCGGCCGGCCTGCCGCTCACCCGCTTCCAGGCCGCCGACGCGCTGTACGCGAACACGCTGTTCGAGCCGTTGACGTACACGTTCGACTATCTGGCGGCGCTGTCGCTGCTGACCGGCCTGATCACCACGGTCGGCCTGCTGCTGTACCTGGAGAGCCGGGCGCCGGTCCATCGGCGGGGGTACGCGCTGCTGCGCCGGATGCGGCTGCGGCCGCGCGGCCACCTGCTCGCGGTGGCCGTGGAGCTGTCCACCCCGCTGGTCGCCGGCCTGGTCGGCGGGATGGCCCTGGCGGCGGGGCTGGTGGCCGCGCTCGCCGACGAGTTCGAGATCAACCGCCGGTTGGAGCCGGGGACCGTCGTCACGCTCCCGGGGGCCGCGCTCGTCGGGACGGCCGCCGCGGTGGCCGTGATCGCGTTCCTGGCCGTCGGCTACGCCCAGCGCCGGGTCGGCCGGGCCACACCCGCGGAGGTGCTGCGTGACGTCGGCTGAACCTGCTGTCACGTGCCGGGACGTCGTCCGTTCCTACCATCTGGAGGGGCGGGACGTGCCGGCGCTGCGCGGCGTGGACCTCGACCTGCCCCGCGGGTCGTTCACCGCCCTGATGGGGCCCTCCGGATCGGGCAAGTCGACGCTGCTGCGCCTGCTCGCGTGCGTGGACCGGGCCGACACCGGTTCGGTGACCGTGGACGGGACCGACGTGACGCCGCTGTCCCGGCGGGCCCGGGTGCGGCTGCGCCGGGAGCGGATCGGCTTCCTCTTCCAGTCCCCGGCGGACAACCTGCTGGAGTACCTGACCGTGCGCCAGCACCTCGAACTGGGCGCGCGGCTGCGTGGACGCCCGGCCGGGGACCCGCAGATCGAGGAGATGCTGGACCGGCTGGGCATGGCCGACCGCGCGGGACACCTACCCAAGCAGCTCAGCGGCGGCGAGCAGCAGCGCACCGCGATCGGGTTCGCCGCGCTGGGGCCGCCGGCGGTGCTGGTCGCCGACGAGCCCACCGGCCAGCTCGACCACGGGACGGTTGACTCGGTGCTGGCGGCGTTCGCGGCGCTGACGGAGACCGGGGTGGCGATCGTGGCGGCCACGCACGACCCGGCGGTGGCCCGCCGCGCCGACCGCGTGATCAGGATGCGCGACGGCCGCGTAGTGAACGGGGTTAGTTAAATGATCGAGGTCGAGCACCTCACGCGCAGGTTCCGGCGCGGGGCGGAGACGGTGACCGCGCTGGACGACGTCTCGCTCACGCTCGGCCCCGGCGAACTGACCGTCGCGGCGGGGCCCTCCGGCTCGGGCAAGACGACGCTGCTGTCGATCATCGCCGGCTTCGAACGCGCCGACGCCGGCCGGGTCCGGTTCGCCGAACCGCTGCCTCCCGACGCACCGCCGGAGTCACTGACCTGGCGGCACCTGGCGTTCGTTCCACAAGGATTAGCTCTTTTGGATGAACTCACGGTGGCCGAGAACGTCGAACTGCCCGCGCTCCTGGACCCCGACGCGGGTCCGGGACGCCGCACCGCGGAGCTGCTCGACGGCCTGGAGATCGGCCACCTGGCCGACCGGTACCCGTCGTTGACCTCCGGCGGCGAGCAGCAGCGCACCGCCATCGCCCGCGCGCTGCGCCTGCTCCCACCCGTGCTGCTCGGCGACGAACCCACCGGCCACCAGGACCGGGACCGAATTTTGCTGGTCGTGGCGCTGCTTCGGGCGCACGCCTACGCCGGCAACGTCGTGCTCATCTCCAGCCACGACGAGGCCGTGATCGACCTGGCCGACCGGGTGATCACTCTGGCGGACGGACGGGTGGTCTCGGACGACCGCCCGGGTGCCCGTCCGGCGGCGTCCGCCCGCTGACCGTCCACGGTCCACGCATCGGGTTCACTCAGGTGACACCCGGTGGTTACAGTTGCCGGTGATACGCACGCTCCGCACGTTTCTGATCAGCTGAGCGTCAGTCACGGGAGACACGGTTCTAAGGACGCAGATGGACGCTGGCGTGGGATCCGACACGATCGTGAGCCGGCTCGCCGCCGGGCTGGTCCGGGTCGCCGTGACCACCCAGCACGACACCGTGCCCGAGGGCGCGGCGCCGACGGTCGAGCGGACCATGGCGCAGCAGCAGCTCCTGCTCGTACTCGCGCGGCGTTCGCGCACGTACCGGGTGACGGAGCTGGCGCACGAGCTGGCCATGACGCTGCAGGCGGTCGTCGCCACCAGCGGCGCGCTGGCCCGCGAGGGACTGGTGCAGATGCGGCCCTCCCCCTCGTACGCGCCGGACGAGGTGCGGGTCAGCCTGACCGGGCGGGGCGAGGCGGCCGTTCCGGACCTGGCCAACTGGGCCGACGACCTGCTGGCCGAGGTCGACGAGCTGGACGAGGTGGAGCAGCAACAGGTGCTCGACCTCGTCACGAAGCAGATCGCCACGCTGCAGCGGGAGGGGCGCATCCCGGTCACCCGGATCTGCCTCACCTGCCGGTTCTTCGACGGGTACGCGCATCCGGGGTCGGAGACGCCGCACCACTGCTGGTACGTGGACGCGCCGTTCGGTTTCCGCGAGTTGCGGTTGCGTTGCCCCGAACAGTCCACGGACGAGCCGCAGAACTGATTAGCTGAAGTTTCCGCTCGGTTCCTGCGCGGTATCGCTCAGGTGCAGCCGGGGTGCGCCGACGTGCATGTCGGCAGAGAAACACCACGCTGACATCGGGGGACGACAGCGATGATCACCACCGCTCTTCGCACGGCTCTGGTCCTTGGCTCCGGCATCGCCGCGCTCGCGCTGACCGGCACCGCCGCCCAGGCAGCCGCCGCCCCGACCCTCGATCGCGACGTGGCCTACGCCCGCGACGGCGCGATCTACGTGACGCGCGGCGCCGGCGAGACCCGCCTCACCGAGGCCGACGGCAACTCGCGGCCCCGCTGGTCGACCGACGGCGCCCGGATCGCCTACCTGCACGGCGGCGAGCTGTGGCAGATGAACGCCGACGGCGCCGACAAGCACCGCGTCACCGAGGGCGCCGCCGCCGGTGCCGCCTACTCCCCCGACGGGCAGTGGATCGCCTACTCCGCGCCGGCCTGCCTGGGCGGCCCGGGCGTGTACCGGGTCCGCGCCGCCGCCCCGCACGGCGCACCGGAGGTGCTCTTCCCGGCGGCCTGCAAGGACCAGGCCGCTCCCGCGCCGACCGCCCCTAACGGCCCCGCCACCGGCGACCTCGCCACCCGGCTGAGCAAGGACGACGCGGTCGCCTGGTCGCCCGACGGCACGAAGATCGCGTTCCGCGGCGGGGACTGCGAGAGCGTCTTCGACAACTGCCTCTCCATCGGCAACCTGACCACCGGCATGGAACGCACCCTCGCCGGCTTCGGCGGCGGCGGCAGCGCGGACGGCTTCGCCACGGTGCCGGCGTTCAACGCCGACGGCTCGAAGGTCTCCTGGACCACCGCCGCCGAGGGCGAGCAGGTGCACGTCACCGAGGCCAACGCCGACGGCACCGCGCACCGGCAGGTCGGTTCCGCGCAGGACCGCGAACTGGCGTACGTCGGCGCGACCGGCAAGGCCCTGGTGGCCGGCAGGCACGACGGGCGTTCCTGGCTGGTGCTGGTGGACCTCGCGAGCGGCGCCCGCACGCCGTTCCGCCAGGGCTCGCAGCCCTCGGTCCGGGCCTGACGATCAAGCAAACGAGGGGCCGGCGCAGGAGCCGGCCCTTCGTCGCGTCTCACGCCGGTAGGCACACCGTGAAGGTCGAGCCCTCGCCGGGTGACGACTGGACCTCGATCCGTCCGCCGTGTTCCTCGACGATGCGGCGGGCGATCGTCAGCCCGAGGCCGGCGCCCTGCACCGCCTCGGCGTTGGCGTGCCGCGCCCGGTAGAAGTGCTCGAAGAGCTGCGGCACCTCGTCGGCCGGGATGCCGACCCCGCGGTCGGTGACGGCCAGTTCGACGGAACCGTCCAACCGCCGCCCGCGCACCGTCACCACGGCGCCCTCCGGACTGAACTTGATCGCGTTGCTGAACAGGGCCCGCAGCGCGCGTTCCAGGTGCGCCGGGTCGGCGCGGACGGGTTCGAGCGTCGGGTCGAGGTCGACGTCGAAGCGCTGGTCGTGGGCGTTCGCCTGGCCGGTCACCGAACGGAGGGCCCGCGTCACCACGCCCGGGATGCTGGTCGGCTCCTTCTCCAGGTTGAGCGTGCCGGCCCGCATCTGGTTGATCAGCAGCAGGTCCTCGATGAGCGCGCGCAGCCGGGTCGCGTTGCGCGCCATCGTCGTCAGCATCCGCTGCTGGTGGCGGGGCACCTCGCCGGCGTCGCCGTCGAGCAGGAGTTCGAGATAGCCGCTGATGCTGGTCAACGGCGTGCGCAGCTCGTGGGAGACGGTCGCCACGAACTCGTCCTTCGCCTCGTCGAGCGCGCGCAGCCGGGCGGCGGTCGCGCGTTCCGTCTCGTAGGCCTCGCGGAGGCGTTCCTCGGCGCGCCGCCGGTCCCGCACGTCGTGCAGGAACGCGTTGAACGACCAGCGCCCGCCCTCGTGCAGCGCCCAGATCGCCAGTTCGACGGGGAACTCGCCGTCGGCCCGCCACGCGGTGATCTCGATGCGCTTGCCGATGACGCGCTTCTCCCCGGTGGCGAGGAACCGGGCCAGCCCCTCGTGATGCGCCGCGCGCAGCCCCGGCGGGATGATCGTCTCGGCCAGCGGCTGCCCGAGCACCAGATCGCGGGGCAGCCCGAACATGTTCTCCGCGGCCGCGTTCCACCCGGTGATGCGGCTCTCCTCGTCGATCGAGACGAACGCCTCCGCCGAGGTCTCGATGATCTGTTCCAGCCTGCGGGCGCCGGCCTCCAGTTCGCGGCGGGCCTGCATCCGGTCGGCGACGCGGCCGAGCTGCACGCCGACGGTGCCCATCACGCGCAGCAGTTCCGCGTCGACGGCCAGCTGCCGGCGGCTGAAGAACTCCAGCACGGCCGCCACCCCGTCGCGCCCCCACACCGGGAACGCGAACGCCGACGCGACGCCGAGGTCGACATCCTGCTGGGCGCGCACGAAGTTCGGATCGTTCGGCACGTCCTGGGACCAGGTCGGCTCGCCGGTCGCCGCGACGGTGCCGATGATGCCGACGCCCGGCGGGAAGCGCATCGTCTCGGTGATCGAACGCAGCACGCCGAAGTCGTCGCCGGCCGGCAGCACCCACACCCCGCTGGAGACGAACGTCGTCGGTTCCTCCGCCGACGGCAGGGCCATGTGGCCGACCGGCCAGCCGGTGGTGCGGCACACCGCGTCGAGCGTCTGGCGCCCGGCGTCGTCCAGGGACTCGGCCTCGTTGGCCGAGCGCGCGACGGTTTCCAGGAGGGACAGCATCGCCGCGTCGGTCCGGTCGGCCCGACGCTCGCCCTGCTGCGGTTCGGTCATTGCTTACAGCGTCGTATATCCGCTACCCGACCGGACTGAGTATTCATACCCATGCCTGTCCACCGCGGTGGTGGCAGGCTGCCGGGATGGAACTGCGCATCGCCACGGACGGCGACCTCCTCGAGATCCGCCGGATCCGGCACGACGTCTACGCCGCCGAGCTGGGCCAGCACCCCCGCAACGACGACGGTGCGCTCACCGACGACCTCGACGGCGAGAACGTCTTCATCGTCGCGGCCACGAAGGGCCGGGGGCCCACCGGCAGCGGGGACGAGATCGTCGGGTTCGTCAGCGTCACGCCGCCGTGGCTCGGCCGGTACTCGATCGACAAGTACCTGCGGCGCGCCGACTGGCCGCCGCTGCGCGACGCCTCGGGGCTGTTCGAGGTGCGGCTGCTCACGGTGCCGCGGGGGCATCGGTCGAGCGCGGCGGCGGGGCTGCTGATGTACGCGGCGCTGCGGTGGGTGCAGGCGCACGGGGGCCGTCGCGTGGTGGCCATCGGGCGGGCCGAGGTGCTGAGCCTCTACACCCGTGCGGGGCTGCGGCCGGTGGGGCACCGGTTCCGCAGCGGGGAGGTGACGTTCGAGCTGCTGGAGGCCGAGGTCGCCGGGCTGGCCGAACGCGCCGCCGGGAAGCGCCGTGCGCTGGAGCGGGCGCTGACGCGGTGGGACCTGCCGATGCCGTGGCAACCGTCCGGCGCGGCCGGAGCGTTTCACGGCGGGGCGTCGTTCGCCGCGATCGGCAGCGGCTTCGACACCCTGGAACGGCGCGAGCGGATCATCCCGGCCGACGTGCTCGACGCGTGGTTCCCACCGGCACCGGGGGCGGTGGAGGCCCTGCGCGGGCACGCCGGCTGGATCACCCGTTCGTCGCCGCCGACCCATGCCGACGGGCTCGTGGCGGCGATCAGCGCGGCGCGGGGTGTGCCGCCGGAGGCGATCGCCGTCGGGGCCGGCTCGTCGGATCTGGTGTTCCGGGCGTTCGGCCGGTGGCTGTCGCCGGCCAGCCGGGTGCTGCTGCCGGAGCCGACCTACGGCGAGTACGCGCACGTCCTGGAGAACGTCGTGGGCGCGCGGGTGGACCGGCTGCCGCTGCACCCCGACGAGGACTGGCGGCTCGACAACCGGCGGCTCGGCGACGCGCTCGGGAGCGGGCGCTACGACCTGGTCGTGCTGGTCAACCCGAACAATCCGACCGGCCGCTACGAGCCGGACCTGGCCGCCGCCCTCGCGCAGGCGCCCCCGCGCACGCGGGTCTGGGTCGACGAGGCCTATCTGGAGTACACCGGCGGCGGGTCGCTGGAGGGCCTCGCCGCCGGGAGCCCGAACGTCGTCGTCTGCAAGTCGATGTCGAAGGTGTACGCGCTGTCCGGCGTGCGGGTGGCGTACCTGGTGACCGACCCGGCCGCCGCGGCGGAACTGCGCCGGTGGACGCCGCCGTGGCAGGTCGGCCTGCCGGGCCAGATCGCCGCCGTGCGCGCACTCGCCGACCCGGCCTGGTACGCCGCGCGCTGGGCGGAGACGGCCGAACTGCGCCGGAAACTGGCGGGTGCGCTCCGCGAGCGCGGTGCCACCGTGGACGACGACGTCGCCGGGAACTTCGTGCTGGTCGACGTTCCCTCGGCGGGAGAATGCGTGGCGCGGGCCCGGCGGGACGGGGTCTACCTGCGGGACCTGTCGGACCTGTCGGCTCTTTACCGGGGACGGGCCGTTCGCGTCTCGGTCCGTCCGGAGCGGGAACACGCGCGGATCATCGACGCGGTACTGTCTGCGCGCGATGGGGTCGTAGCGCAGAGGTAGTCGCGCCCGCACTCAAGCTGGAGGACGCCGGTTCGAATCCGGCCGGCCCCATCGCCCGCGATCATCGCCGGTCGACCACCGAGGGGAGCCGCCGTGATTCCTCCGGGAGAAGCCGCCGGATGGCTGGCCGCACGCCGGTACGGGCTGCCCGCCGCCGTCGTCGAACGCGCCACCGCACTGCGCCTCGCCGGCGACTGGCGCGGGGCCTGCGCGGCCGCCGGCGTCGACGTCGACATCGATCTCGCGACGGCCCCTGCCGGCGTCGCGGAGGATCTCCGGCACCTCGTGCCCGACCTGCTGCGCTGGCACTTCCCCCGCGAGGCCGCCGGCGGCGCGGGGCTGCTGCGCCCGGCGACGCCGGTCCGGCTGGCCACCTACGAGCGGCGGTGGTGCCTCCAGGTGATCCCGCCCGACTGCCACGAACGCCCGCAGCGCCTCACCCTGCGCGTCCTCCCCTGGGATCCGGCGGCGGTGGAGAACTGGCGGCGGGCGCCGCTCGTCGAGTCCTGGGAGCAGGCCCGGCACCTGTGGGACGCGCGGCACACGGACGCGCTGCGGGAGCGGCTCGGCGGCGCCGAGCGCACGCCGTTCTTCGAGCGCGACGCCTCTTCGCGCGGGGCGGCCGACGCCCACGGCCTTCTTCCGCGCGTCCCTGACCCGCCGGGCCGGCCCTCCGCCGCGGACCGGGCGGCCAGGACCGAGTACCTCACCCTGCTGGCCGAGGCCGCCGAAGCCCGGGCCGCCGAAGCCCGGGCCGCCGAAGCCCGCGTCGGCGACGACGCCGCCCGGCGCGGCACGAGCGCCGAGGACGACGCGCTGGCCCGCGTCTGGCGCGCGGCCGGCATCCGGCTCGACCTGACCGAGCCCGAGCAGGGCGTCTACCGCTACTACGGCCACGGCGGCCCGGAGCTCCTGCACCTGATGCGGATCTCGCACGCCACGCTCGTCGACGACGCCCGCCGGGCGGTCGGCGACCGCGGCATCGTGGCCATGCGACCGCCGGTCCGGGCGCGGGTCCACCCGATCCTGGACCTCACGTCCGACGGGCCGGTCCTGCGACTGTCCACTGTGGAGCACGCGCGGACGCTGCCGGCCCTGCCGTCCGTCCTCTGGAGCCGTTCGCCGGACCTCGCCCTGCTGCGCGCCGGCCGGATCACCCCGGAGGCCTTGCACCCGCTGGTCGCCGCGGCCCTCTTCCCGGACCGTCCGGCCACCGCCTACCGACCACCGGCGCCCGACCTCCCCGCGTTCCCGTCGACCGTCCGGGTCCGCTGCGGTACCGGTTGGCATTCGGTCGAACTGGGACACGGCCCCGTACGCCACCCCGACCACACCGCCGAGGAGATCACGCGGGAACGCGTCCTCGGCTCCCTGGGCGGGCCGGTCATCGGCTGCGTCGCCGCCACCCGCGCGTGGGAACGCCCCGGGCGGGTGCCGCGGGTCGTTCGGCAGCTGCGCCACCAGGCGATCCTCGCCGCCCGGCACGGCGACACCGACGCCCTCGTGCGGCTGCTCGACGCCGGGCTCGACCCGCGGATCGTCATCACCCGGCAGCAACGCACGCTGCTGCACCTGCTCGCCTGCCTCGACCGGGAACGGGCACCCGCGCTGGTGCGCCGCCTCGTCGACGCCGGCCTCGACGTCGACGCCACCGACAGCCACGAACGCACCCCGCTGCACGCGGTGCTCCTCGACGGCGGTTCGGCGGCCCTGGTCGACGCGCTCCTCGACGCCGGGGCCGACCCGCGGGCCACCGACATGTACGAGTCGCACGCCCTGCACCTGCTGCACGGCCCGGACGCCGTGCGGGTGCTGCCCCGGCTGCTCGCGGCCGGCGCGCCGCTGGACGCGGAGGACACGTTCGCCCGCACGCCGCTGCACGCCGCGATCTCGCTCAGCCCGCCGGCCGCGCTCGTGCGGGGGCTGCTCGACGCCGGCGCCCGACCGGTCCGGGACGGGTGGGGACCGACCACCGTGGCCGTGGCCGAACAGGTGGGCCGACCCGACCTCGTGGCGCTGCTGGACGAGGGTTGACGGCGAGGCCGGGGCCGGCCCGCGTTCATGGGTGAACCTGGAATTATGAGTAGATCGATGTGATCGGGACGTTGACCGGCCGGCGGTACGGGCTCCCCGGGTGGATGCTCGCCCGCGCGACCGAGCTGCGGCTCGCGGGCGACTGGCGGGGTGCCTGCGCGACGGCCGGCGTCGACGTCGAGCCCGCGGCCGCGGCCGCCGCCGCAGCGGACCTCCCGCACCTGGTACCCGACCTGCTGCGCTGGCACTTCCCCCGGGAGCCCGGCGACGGCCTGTTCCGGATCGGTGTCGTCGCCCGGCTCACCGACGACGGCCTCACGGTGCACTCCCCGGAACGCCGCGATCATCCGCAGCGCCTGGTGCTTCGGCCGGCGGCCGATCGGGAGCCGTCGTTCGGCCGCCGGCCCCGCGCCCGCGCCGTCCAGGACTGGCGGCACCTGCGGCACCTGTGGGACGCCCGGCACGCCGACGAACTGCGGCACCGCGTCGGCGGCGGCGACCGCACGCCGTTCTTCGAGCCCGACGGCACCCCGGCCGAACTCCCGAAGCAGCGGCCGTCCGGCGACGACCCCGCCGCGCTGACGGAGTGGACCACGCTGCGGCACGAGGCCGGCGAGTTCGTGCGGGCGTGGGAGGAGGCCGGCTTCGCCGTCGCGCGCGCCGTCGACGCGGAGGCGTGGTTCGAGGCGCTCGGTGATCCGCGCGTGGCGTTCACGACGCTGCTGGCCGACGCGCGGCGGTTCGGCGCGGACGTGGTCGCCCTCGCGCCGCCCGACCCGCACCGCCACGTGGCGCTCGCCGTCGACCTCAGCGCGGCCCAGCCGGTGGTCCGGCTCGTGGGCGCGCCGCACGACCTGCCGCTCCTTCCGCAGCTCTCGTGGGAACGTCCGGCCGACCTCGACCTGCTCCGCGCCGGCCTGCTCCGCCCGGATCACCTGCACCCCCTGGTCCGCACGGCGCTCTTCCCCGCCCTCGCCCCCACGGAAGGCCCCGCCGCACACGGCCCGACCGCCGCGCCGCAGCCCGCCGGCCGCGACCGCGCGGAGGCCGACCGCGTCGCCGGGAGTCGTGGCGGTCGCGCCCCGGCAGGCGGTGTGGCGGGCTACGTGCCGCCGCCGACGGAGATCCCGCCGCTCCCGCTGACCGTGCGCGTCGCGTGCGGCGGTGACTGGCACCCGGCCACCGTCGCCGACAACACCCTGCACCTCCCGGCCCACTCCCCGGCCGAACTGGCCCGCGAACGCGCCGTCGCCGCCCTCGGCGGCACCCCGATCGGCTGCGCCACCGTCCGGGAGCGCTGGCGCGCCCATCCGCCCCGGCCGGTGCGGATCCTGCGCCGGCACGCGATCCTCGCCGCCAGCCACGGCGACGGCCCCGAACTCCTGCGCCTGCTCGACGCCGGCCTCGACCCGACGCTGATGCGCACCCGCGACGGCCACACGCTCGCGCACCTGCTCGCGGGCATCGCCCCCGAACACGCACCGGCCGTCGTGCGGCGGCTGATCGCGGCCGGCGAGGACCCGAACGCCGCCGACCGCACGGGCACGACACCGCTGCTGTTCGGGGTGCGCGGCGGCGCACCGGCGGCCACCGTGCGGGCGCTGCTGGACGCCGGCGCCGACCCGTCGGCCACGCTCGGCGCCGCCCGCCGCACGGCGTTGCACCTGGTGCGGGGGGCGGACGCGGAGGAAACGGTGCGGCTGCTCGTGGACGCGGGCGTGCCGGTCGGGGCGCGGGACCGCTTCGGGGAGACTCCGCTGGTGCGGGCCGTCGACACCGGTTCGGTGCCGGCGGTGCGGGCGCTGCTGCGGGCCGGTGCCGACCGCACGGTCACGGACCGGTTCGGGCGCCCCCTGGTGATCATCGCCGAGGAACGCGGCGACGACGCGACGGCGGCGCTGCTGGACGAGGAGGAGCGTCCGTGAAGACCTGGCTGACCGGCAAGCGGTACCGGCTGCCCGCACGCATGCTGGCCGAGGCGACCGAACGCCGTGCGGCCGGCCACCGGCGCGGCGCCTGCGAGAGCGCCGGCGTGGACGTCGACGTGCACCTGTCCGACCTCGCGCGCCACCACACCGCCCGCTTCGCCGCCCAGGTCGAGGAGGATCTGGCGCACCTCGTCCCGGACCTGCTGCGCTGGCACTTCCCCGGCCCGCCGCGGGAGCGGGACGGGCTGTTCGCCCGGTACGTCACGCTGGGTCTCGCGCTCTACCGGCACGCGCCGAGCGGGCTACGGCTCCTCGCCCACGCGACGGACTGGCCGCAGCGGTTGCGGGTGTTCGTCGCGGTGCCGTCGACCGGCACGGTGCCGTGGTACGACCGGCGGCACCTGTGGGACTCCCGGTACACGGCCGGGCTGCGGCAGTTCGTCGGCGGCGACCGGCGCGCCCCGTTCTTCCACCGCGACGGCACCCCGCTGACCCGCGCCGAACTGCCCACCGCGCCGCCGCCCGAGGAGGACCGCGCGGCGTGGACCGAGTGGCAGACGCTGCACCACGCCGGGACCCGGCCGTGGCTGGACCGGGGGCACCGGCACGAGCCGTCCGGGGATCCCGGGTGGCTGCCGGCGATCGACCCGTTCCTGCCGCGCCAGGGCCGGCTGCGTCCCGAGCACCTGCATCCCCTGGTGCAGGAGTCGCTCTTTCCCGACCTGGCCGCGCCGTACCGCTACGAGCCGCCGCGCCCGCGCCTGCCCGCGCTGCCGGTCGCGGTACGGGTCCCGTGCGGTGGCGGGTTCCACCGGCTGGTCCTGGGCGACGGCACCGTTCACGTGAAGGATCACCCGGCGGCGGAGGTGGCCCGCGAGGAGACGCTCGGCGCCCTCGGCGCGACCCGCATCGGCTGCGTGGCCGAACGCCACGAGTGGCGCACCACCTGGGGCGCCCGGCCCGACGCACCCCGCCGGCTCCGGGCCCTGTGCCGGCACGCGCTCACGGCGGCCCGGCACGGCGACGCCGACGAACTGCACCGACTGCTCGACGCCGGCCTCGACCCGGCGCTGGTGCGCACCTGGCGCCGGGGCAGCCTGCTGCACCTGCTCACCTGCTTCGACGCCCGGGTGGCTCCGGCGCTGGCGCGCCGGCTCGTGGCGGCCGGAATCCCCGTCGACGAGGCCGACCTGTGGGGCCACACTCCACTGTGGAGGGTCGGGCGGGGCGGTCGCGGCACGCCCGAGCTCTTCCGCACGCTGCTCGACCTCGGCGCCCGCCCGCCGGCCGGCGACGCGGGCGCGCGGATGGTCGAGGACCTGACGTTTCGCGCCCGGCGCGACCTGTTGGCGCTGCTGGAGGAGCGTGCGTGGAGCCCTGGCTGACGCCCCTGCCGTACCGCCTGCCCGCCGGCCGGCTCGCCGAGGCGACCGCGCTGCGCGAGTCCGGCGACCGGCGCGGCGCGTGCGACCGGGCCGGCGTGGTCGTCGACGTCGACCTGCGGGGCATCGGCCGGGAGCACGGGCCGGCCGTCGCCGGGGCGCTGGAGGAGGATCTGGCGCACCTCGTTCCGGACCTGCTGCGCTGGCACTTCCCCCGCGACCGGTACCGCAGGAGCGAGGGCAGCCTGCTGGAGACGGCGAGCACGCTGTGCCTGGCGGCCTACTCGCCCGGGGCGCGGCTGTTCGTGGAGGCGCTGGACTGGCCGCAGCGGCTGCGCCTGTACGTGTCGGCCCGCCCGCGCCGGTCGCCGGCCCGGGTCGAACGCTGGGAGGACCAGCGCCACCTGTGGGACGTTCGGCGCACGGCCGAGCTGCGGCAGCGCATCGGCGGCGGCGAGCGCGCGCCGTTCTTCCACCGCGACGGCACCCCGCTCACCCGCGCGGAGCTGCCCACCGTTGCCCCGCCGGAAGAAGACCGCCCGGCGTGGACCGAGTGGCTCACCCTCCTCCAGTTCCCCGACCCGAAGGACCCGGGCCCGCCGGCGCGCGCCCTGTCCGCGGCGGGGATCCGGTACGCGACCGGCGCCGCCGCCGACCCGCCACCCGCCGCGGCCACCTGGCGCTTCACCCACGGCCGGCACCTGCTGGCGCTGTCCACCCTCGCCGCGGAGGCGCTGCGCGCGAGCGCACCGCGCGGCGGCCACCCGCCCGAACACCGGGTGCGGGGGTGGGCGGCCGATCCCGTCCTGACCCTGGAGCCGGGCGGCGGTGCGACCCTGTGGGCGCGACACGGTCGCCATCCGGGCCCCGACGTCGTGCGCCTGCCGCGCGTCTCCTGGCAGGCCGCGCTCGGCCCGGAGCCGCCGCGTCCGGAGCACCTGCATCCCCTGGTGCAGGCGTCGCTCTTCCCTGACCTGCCCGGACCGCACCGCTACGCGCCGCCGCGACCCGATTTCCGGGAGCCGCCGCTGGTGGTGACGCAGTGGTGCGGCGGCGGCCCGCACCGGCTCGTCGTCACGGGCGGCACGGTGCACCTGACCGACCACACGGCCGCGCAGATCACCCGCGAACGGGTCCTCACCGCGCTCGGCGGCCGGCCGATCCGCTGCCTGGAACAGCTGACGCTCTGGCGGGGCGGCTTCGCCGAGCACCACATCGGGAACTGGCCGCGCCACCTGCGCAGGCTCCTCCTGCACACGATCAACTCGGTCCGCCACGGCGACGCCGGCGAGCTGCTGCGGCTGCTCGACGCGGGTCTCGACCCGACGCTGGTGCGCCCGCGACACGGCGGCGGCCTGCTGCACCTGCTCGCCTGCCTGCACGGCGCGGACGCGGTCGCACTGGTCGGCCGGCTCGTGGCGGCCGGTCTCGACCCGAACGAACCCGACGGGCACCACCGCCGCCAGCGGTACCGCACCGGCGGGCTCGGCGCGACGCCGCTGCACCGCGCGACCCGGGCCGGCGCCGCCCCGGAACTCCTCCGGGCGTTGCGCGACGCCGGCGCGGACCGGTAGCCCGTTCAGCTCCTGACGTAGACCGCCACGGTCCGGCCCGGCACGGTGAGGGTGCCGCTCCCCGAGTCGAACGCCGCCTGACGCACCACCGGATCCGCCGACCCGGCGAGCACGGGATGCAGCGCGACGGAGGCGCCCGCGAGCTCCGGCAGCGCCTGCGTGACGGCACCCGGCGTCGCGTTGAACACCACGATGACCGTGCGCCACCGCGGATCGACACCCCGCCCGTCGAGGGTCATCGTGATGACGCCCGGCGTGGCGGACGGCCCCGCGAGCGGGAACGCCAGCCGCTTCTGCACCTCGGCCGCGTTCGCCAGCGCGAAGACCGGCGACGACGAACGCACCCGCAGCAGCTCGCGGTGCCGCTCGGCGGCGGCCGTGATGTCGGCGCAGGACGGGACCAGCGCGGGATCCGCCAGCAGCGGCCGCCCGTACTGCCACTTGTCCTCGTTGTCGGGGGCCGGCGGCAGTCCACGGCCGAAGCCGTTCCCCTTGGTGCAGTCCCACTGGATCGCGTTGAACCAGTCGCCGGAGTCGTACGAGTTGCGGTCCAGCGACTTGGAACGCAGCCGTTCCGACCCGCCGGCGACGAAGCCCGTTCCCTGGCCGAGCACCGTGGTGGACAGGGCGAGCGTCTGCATGCGCCCGCGGTCGGCGGCGGACGTGCCGGCCGGCAGCTTGAACGCCGCCGCGTCGTACAGGATCTCGTTGTCGTGCGCGTCGACGTACGTGACCGCCTCGGCCGGATGCGCGGTGTACCCGGCCGGCGAGCCGTTGTAGTCGACCTGCGCACCGGTGACGCGTTGACCGTTCGCGCCGGTGAACGTGTACCCGGCGAGGTTGCCGGTCAGCCCCACCTGCACCACGTCGTGGTAGTGCGCGAGGCGGGCGCGCTGCGCGTCGGCGGAGCCGTTCACGCTGTCGCCGTTGGGGTCGGTGTAGAGGCCGGTGCCGAAGCCCTGCTGGCGCGGGTTGGCGTCGAACGGCCCGCCGCCGCGCACCGCGTCGCGCAGCCGGTCGCTGAACGTCGCCACGCCGGTGCCGGCCATGTTCGCCTGGGTGGCCTGCTCGAAGCGCACGTCGTCGGCCACCTCGCCGAAGTTCCAGCCCTCGCCGTAGAGCAGGATGCGCTTGCCGTCGACGCCGTCCCCGGCGAGAGTGAGCCGGTCGAGGGCGGCCCGCACGGCGAGGATGTTCGCCTTCGGGTGGTGTCCCATGAGGTCGAACCGGAAGCCGTCGACCTTGTACGTCTTGGCCCACAGCACCACGGAGTCCACGACGAGCTTGCCCATCATGAGGTTCTCGGGTGCGGTGTTGGCGCAGCAGGTGGAGTTGGCGACGGTGCCGTCGTCGAGGAGCCGCTGGTAGTAGCCGGGCACCACCTGGTCGAGCACCGAGTGCGGGTCGGCTCCGGCGGCGACGGTGTGGTTGTAGACCACGTCGACGACGACCCGGAGTCCGGCGCCGTTGAGCCCGGCGACCGCCCGGCGCAGTTCGACCGTCCTTTGTGGACCGTTCGGGTCGGTGGCGTAGGAGCCCTCGGGAACGTTGTAGTGCCACGGGTCGTAGCCCCAGTTGTACCCGTCGCGCGCGGCGGTCTCGGCGACGCAGGCCTGCTGCTGCGCGGAGTCCGGCGCCATGGCGTCCAGGTCGCACGGCGGGGTCTGCTGGTCGGCGCGCCGGTCGGGGATGGAGGCGATGTCGAAGACCGGCAACAGGTGCACGTAGTTGGTGCCCGCCTCGGCGAGCGACCTCAGGTGCGTCATGCCGGCCGACCCGCCGTCGGTGAACGCCAGATATCCGCCCCGGTGCGCGGCGGGCACGGTCTCGTCGGCGACGGAGAAGTCCCGCACGTGCAGTTCCTGGATCTGCGGCCGGGCCGGGACGGCCGGTTTGCGTAGCCCCGCCCACCCCTGCGGGGCGAACGCCGGGTCGGCCAGGTCGACGAGTTGGCTGTGCGTCGAGTCGGCCGACAGCGCCACGGAGTACGGGTCGGTGACGGAGACCGGCGCGATCGAACGGTTGGCCGGCTGCCACGCCGCCACGAGGAACCGGTAGTACTTACCGGTCCACCACGGCTCGCCGGTCACCTTCCACACGCCGGTGCGGTCGTCCCGCCGCATCGGCAACATGACCGGCTGCGACGTCGGCGTGTCGTACAGCTCCAGCGCCACGGTCCGCGCGGTCGGCGCCCACAGCGCGAGCGACGGCCGTCCACGCTGGAACGTCGGGCCCAGGGTCTCGTTCGCCGCCGCGGAGTACAGGTCGTCCAGCACGCCCGGGATCTGCACACCCGTCGCGGCGGTCAACGCCCCGTCGGCGTTCGACGCCCCGAACACCACCTGCCCCCGCACCGCGTCCGGCACCTTCCCGCGATCGGCGCGGTCGACCGTGAACGCGGTGTATGCCCACAGGTGCGGATACTTCTGCCGCTGCGCCTCGGTGAGCGCACCGGCGGCGTGCAGCCGGATGGACTCCCCGCCGGCGAGCCGACCGTCCACAGTGGAAATGGTGCCGAGCGGGTCGTAACGCAGTTCGAACGAATGCCCGTCGGTGGGACCACTACGCCAGGCCACGGTGTCCCGGTCGAGCCAGACGGCCCGGGATTTGGTGAGGTCGGTGTCGGGCGCGCCGGCGCCGGCGGGCATCGGGAGCAGGTACTCGGGCTGACCGGACAGGATCCACACCTCATTACCGACCTCGGCCAGGTCCAGGAGCTGGTCGGCCGGCAGGTCCTTGGTGTCACCGCGATGGACGATGTAGGCGAGCTTCGTGGCGCCCTCCGCCAGTGGTACCCGGAAAACGGCACCGTAGGCGTCGACCCGGGCGGGCGGCAGCGGGGCCGCCCAGTCGGTCGGGGTGGCCGCCCCCTCCCACACGTGCAGGCCCCAGCCAGCATAATCGCCGTCGGCGCGCCGGTAGTGCAGAACGGCGGTGTGCTCCGCCGCCGCCCGGGTGGCGTGCACCAGCGCCTCGCCGGAGCGGATCCACGCCTCGCCCTGCGCGCTCGGCAGCACGGACTGGTCCGGTCCCGGATCCTTCACGTCGCCGTTGTGCACGATGAAGTTCACCGGCTTCGACGGGTCGGCGACGGGGACGTTCCAGTAGGCGCCGTACTCATCGGTGCCGTCCGGCTGCCTCGGCGCGGTCCACTCCGTCGGCACACCGGGTGCCAGGCCGTCGCCCCACAGGTGCAGTCCCCATCCCGCGTAGTTCCCGTCCGGTCGTCCATAGTGGACGGTGACCGATCCGGTGGCCGCCGCCCGCGACGGATAGACGGTGACATCCCCGGGTTTCAGCCACACTTCCGCCTGTTTCGACGGGTCGATGAACCGGTCGGCGGCGACCTCCTTGTTGCCTGCCGCGTCGACCAGCAGGAAGCCCACGCTCGTCGCGCCCGGCTTCAGCTTCACCCACGCGAAGCGCCCGTAGGAGTCCTCCCCCGCGAACGGCTGTCCCTGCGGCCACGGCGTCGACCAGGCCGGGTCGATGTCGCCCCACGCGTAGAGCGACCAGTCGGTGCCGGTCGCCGGGTAGTGCACGACGGCATAGTCCCGATCGGCTCCCGGCGGTGGCGGCGAGCCCACGGTCGCCGTGGTCGTGCTCGTGGCGGTGCGCCCGAACGAGTCCCGCACGACGGCCTTGTAGGTGAGCGGCGTCCCGGCGGCCAGCCCGTCGAGGTCGTGGTACACCCGGTACGGCGCCCGGGTGGCGCTGCCCAGCGGCTTCCACGGCCCGTTGCCCACCTTGGCGGCGAAGGTGACGGTGTTGAGCCCCTCGGGAGAGACGGCGGCCTCAACGGTCGCCCGGGTGTGCACGGCCCCCGGCGACGCGAGCGAAACAGTGGGCGCGGCGGCCGGACGAGCGAACGGCTTGCGCGCCTTGAGCACCACCGACGACAGCGGCGGCACGTTCACCCGCACCCGCTTGTCCGCGCCCGACTGGAGCGCCGGCCCACGCCCCGGGTAGGCGGTGTCGAAGGTCATCCCGGCGGAGTACGTGGGCACGTCGACGGTCTGCGCCGTCGTGGCGTTGTTGACCGCCACCACGTACTCGACCTTCTCCGACGGCAGCGTCCGAGAGAACGCGAACACCCCCGGCCCGTTCGCCGCGTAGCGCGTCACCTGCACCCCGTCGGCGAGCGCCGGATGCGCCCTGCGCAGCGCGCCGAGCGCCGCGATGGAGACGTACAGCGGATGGCCGGTGTCGTAGTTGTCCACCGCGTGCGTGCGTTCGGTGCCGAGCAGGTCGTCGTCGAGGTACGAGGGCGTCCGGGAGGCGAACATGTCCTGCCGCGCGTCGCGGTCCCCGCCCGGCCCGGTGAAGCCCTGTTCGTCGCCGGAGTAGATCACCGGCTGCCCACGCGTGAGGAACATGACCTCGTGCGCGAGCCGGTCCCGCTGCAGGTGTGTGGCCGGGTCGGTGCCCCCGCCGGCGACCATCATGCCGATGCGGCCCATGTCGTGGTTGCCGAGGAACGTCGGCAGCCGCCGCGCGTCGGTGCCGGCCGTGGTGTACAGGTCGTCGGCGGAGTACAGCTGCGCCAGGCGCTGGGCCGAGCCGCCGCGCGCCGTGTAGTCCGCGGCCGCGTCCTGGAACGGGAAGTCGAGCGTCGCCGGCAGGCCGCCCCTGCGCACGTACGTGCTGGTCAGTTCGGGGTCGGCGCTGTACACCTCGCCGAACATGAAGAAGTCCTGCCCGGCCCGGTCGGTGACCCCCTTGGCGAAGCGCGGCCAGAACTCCAGGTTGACGTGCTTGACCGTGTCGATGCGGTACCCGTCGACGCCGGTGCGCACCGCCCAGTCCGCGTAGATCTTGGTCATGCCGGCGACGACCTCGGGGCGTTCGGTCCACAGGTCGTCGAGGCCGAAGAAGTCGCCGTACTCGCTGTTCTCGCCGGCGAAGGTGGAGTCGCCGCGGTTGTGGTACATGAGCGGGTCGTTGAGCCACGCGGGCCTCTTCACCACGGCGTCGGCCGGGGTCGGCAGCACCGGCGTGTACGGGAACGACGACGTGTTGACCTCGGGGAAGCCGCGGCCGCCGGCGGCGTAGGCGCGGTCGTCGAACGGCCGGCCCTGCGCGTCGCGGTACGGGTAGTCGGCCTTGCTCCGGTAGGTGTACTGGTTCTGCGCGTACTTGATCACGTCGGCGGTGTGGTTGGTGATCACGTCGAGGTAGACCTTGATCCCCCGCCGGTGCGCCTCCCGGACCAGCCGCTTCAGGTCCTCCTCGGTCCCGAAGTGCGGGTCCAGCGCGGTGAAGTCGGTGATCCAGTAGCCGTGGTAGCCGGCCGAGACGTCCGCGCCCTCGCCCTGCACGGGCCTGTTCTTGAACGTCGGCGCCATCCAGATCGCGGTCGTCCCGAGCCCCTGGATGTAGTCCAGCTTCGCGAGCAGCCCCTTCAGGTCTCCCCCGTGGTAGAAGCCCTTGTCGGTCGGGTCGTACCCGTGGGCGAGCCGGTCGCCGGGGATGCCGCCGGTGTCGTTGGCCGGGTCCCCGTTGGCGAACCGGTCGGGCAGCACGAAGTAGAACTGTTCGGCCTTCGTCTCCTGCTCACGTTGGCCCCATCGGGCAAGCGACGCGGCACCGGGCTCCTCGGCCCAGCCGCCGCCGGTCGGGTCCACCGGCACGTCGGCGGTCGGCGGAAGGCTGCCCGGGACGGCGAGCAGCACGAGCATGAGCAGGACGAGGAGACGACGGAACATCGGCGGCCGCCTTTCCCGGAACCCCTTGGCGGAGGGGTGGAGATGGCGGCAACGTATCGATGAACTCCCCCACCCGCAAGGGAGGGTTCCGGTTTGCCTCAGCTAGGCGGGAATCCGGTCGACAGGGGAGCCATGGGCCTATTCACCGCACGCGGGACCGGCAGGGCAGAGCCCGGCTTCACCGGTCCGCTCGACGACCCCCGGTTCGTGCGTGCGGTGCTCGACTCGGTGCAGGCGAACATCTTCGTGACCGACGCCGACTTCACGATCATGCACGTCAACCCGCGTGCCGTCGCCACCCTGCAGAACCTCGCCGGCCCGCTCGCCCGGATCGGCCTGCGGCCGGAGACGCTCGTCGGCGAGGATCTCGCCAAGCTGCACCCGCACCCGAACGACCTGCGCCACCAGCTCACCGACCCGCACCGCAACATGGTCTCGACGCTGCTGGAGTTCGCCGGCGCCACGATCGGCACCCAGATCAGCCGCATCCTCGACGACGTCGGCAAGTGCGTCGGCTACACGGTCGCCTGGGCCGACATCACCGAACGCCGCGCCACCGACCAGCGCGCCCAGGACGACACGCAGGAGGTCAGCGCCGTTCTCGCCACGGTCGCCGGGGCCAGTGAGGAGCTGGCCGCGACCGCCAGCGAGATCGCGCGGCACGCCTCGGACGCCTCGCAGACCGTCGCCGAGGCGATCTCCACGGTCCGCGCCGCGAACGAGACGATGGTGCAGCTCGGCGAGGCCTCCGGCCGGATCAACGAGATCGTGAAGACGATCACGCAGGTCGCCGACCAGACCAACCTGCTGGCCCTGAACGCCACCATCGAGGCGGCCCGCGCCGGTGAGGCCGGCAAGGGGTTCGCGGTGGTGGCCGGCGAGGTCAAGGAGCTGTCGAAGCAGACGAAGTCCGCCACCGAGCGGATCAACGAGATGATCGGCCAGGTCCAGTCGCTGAGCAACGCCGCCGTGGAGGCGATCGCCGAGATCTCCCACATCGTGGTGAAGGTGGACGAGAAGCAGCGTTCGATCGCGGAGACCGTCGACCAGCAGACCAGCACCACCCGGGACATCAGCGCCAACCTGGCGGTGGCCGCCGACCGCGCCAAGGTGATGGCCAACTTCGTGGAGAGCAAGAACACGGGGGTTTGACGCACCCCCGGGGGTAGCGGGTAGGCAGGAGGGCATGTCCGACGCCCTCGTCCCGATCGGCCTCGGCCTGGCCACCCTGGTGGTCGGGTTCCTCGTGCTGTATCTGCTGCGCCTGATCCTGCGCCGCGCCGCCCGCCGCACCCAGGTGGCCGCCGCGCTGTCCAAGCACGGCCGCAAGCCGGCCCACCTGGCGGTGGTGGCGCTCGCCGCGCATCTCACGATCGTCGGCCTGCCGCGCGCCGACTGGCACCGCGCGGCCCAGCACGTGCTGCTGCTGGTCGACATCGCGCTGCTGGCCTGGGGCGCGGCGGCGGTGCTGGCGATCGTCATCGACCTGGCGCTGCCCCGGTTCCGCACGGACGTGCGCGACAACCGCAACGCCCGCCGCATCCACACGCAGGTGAGCGTGATGCAGCGGATGGGGGTCGCCGGGATCACGGTGCTCGCGGTCGGCGCGATGCTGTTGACGTTCCCGGCGTTCCGAGGGGCGGGTGCGAGCGTCCTGGCCTCCGCCGGGATCGCCGGCGTCATCGCCGGTTTCGCCGCGCAGAGCCTTCTCGGGAACGTCATCGCGGGCATGCAGCTGGTGTTCAGCGACGCGGTGCGGCTGGACGACGTCGTGGTGGTCGAGCAGCAGTGGGGCCGGGTCGAGGAGATCACCCTCACCTACGTGGTCGTACGCATCTGGGACGACCGGCGGCTCGTGCTGCCCACCTCGTACTTCCTGTCGACGCCGTTCGAGAACTGGACGCGCACCGAGGCGGCCGTCATCGGTGCCGTGGAACTGGACGTCGACTGGTGCGTGCCGATGGAGCCGATGCGCGCCCAGCTGGAGCGCACCGTCAAGGAGAACGAACGCTGGGACGGCCGGGTCTGCGCGCTGCAGGTGACCGACGCGACCGGTTCGCAGGTGCGGGTGCGCGCCCTGGTGAGCGCCGGAGACGCGCCGACGCTCTGGGACCTGCGCTGCGACGTGCGCGAGGACCTGGTCACCTGGCTGCGCACCACGCACCCCGACGCGCTGCCGCGGGTGCGCGCCGAAATCGACGGTTCAGTCCTTCCCCAGATCGCCCCTGGCCCGCAGCCGCATCGGCACGATCACCCACGTCACCAGGAACAGGACGCTGAGCACCGCGACGACGACCACGGCGGTGACCGTGCCGGAGACGACGGCGAGCACCAGGTAGACGGCGCCGAGGATGGCCAGGGCCAGGAAGAACAGCCCCCACTCCGCCATCTTGTCGGAGATCGTCACCAGGAGGGGCTTGCGGCCCTGACGAAAAAGGATGCGGTGCTGCGAGACCGGCGCGATCAGCAGTCCTGACGACACGGCGGTCGCGATCAGCGTGCCGATGTACTCCCAGCGCAGGTTCGTCCCGACCGACTCGCCGAACCGCTGCTGGAACGGGATGGTCAACAGGAACGCGAACAGGATCTGCACGCCGGTCTGTGCGACGCGCAACTCCTGGAGCAGTTCGCCGAGCTGGCGGTCGGCCCGCTCGGCCTCGGTCTCGTCGGGTCGTAGTTCTCGATGACGGTCGTTCGCTCCCACGGCCGCGATTTACCCCGAGAGCCTTCCGAATATTCGTTGGCACCGGGCGCGGGGTGGCGCTAGCGTTGCCGTACACGAGGAAGGAGGTGATCCAGTTTTGAGTATGAACCGGACACGTGAGGTGGGCTCCAGCTAGCCGCCGTCCGACCTCGCCTAGGCCGCGTCGGCGGCTCGGCGACTTCCAGGACTCACCGGATTCCCGGGGTGCCGGACATTGTCCAGCCGGCCCGTGCCAGTGCCGCAGAGGCACAGTGCTTCAAAGGCACAATGCCTCAGAGGTACAGCACGGAGACACCCCGGGTTTCTTTATGCCCGCGGCTCCCCCAGCGGTGCGACCACCCGGTTCCGGGTGTGCTCGAAGATCACCGAGGTGCGGAAGCTGACGACTTCCCGCCGCTTGGTGAAGCGGTCCATGAGAAACGCGTGCAGCGCCTCGACGTCCTGGACGGCCACGTGCACCAGCACGTCGTCGCCGCCCGCGAGGATGAACGCCGACAGCACCTCCGGCAGGCCGTACAGGTACGTCTTGAAGTCGTCGATCACGGCCCGGCTGAGCGGCCGGATCTGCACCGCCACCAGCGCCTGGACGTGCCGGTTCAGGGCCGGGAGGCTGATCTCGGCGTGGTAGCCGGTGATGGCGCCGCGGGCCTTGAGGGCGCGTACCCGTTCGAGGCAGGTCGAGGGTGCGATGCCGATCCGGGCGGCCAGTTCGCGGTTGGTCTGCCGGGCATCCGTCTGGAGTTCCCGCACGATCGCCGAATCAATGTCGTCCATGATCGCCATTCTGCCGCTGCCGCCGAATTATGTTCGGTGCACCTGCCGCTGGGCCGTCGAGGTGCCTAGCGTTTCCCGCATGGAACACGAACAGGTGCGGATCCACACCGGCCGCCGTTCCGGTCTGCCGGTGATCATCGCGGTGCACTCCACCACTCTGGGTCAGGCGATCGGCGGGTGCCGGCTCAAGGCGTTCCCCCACTGGAAGGACGCCCTCGACGACGCGCTGCGCCTCTCGGCCGCGATGACCGACAAGGCCGCGCTCGCCGGGCTCCCGCACGGCGGGGGCAAGACGGTGATCGCCTCCGACGGACCTCTTTCCGGGGAACGGCGACGCGCGGCGCTGCTCGACGTCGGCGACGCGGTCGAGGGCCTCGGCGGCGTCTACGGCACCGGCCCCGACAGCGGCACCTCCCCCGCCGACATGAACGTCATCGCCGAGCGCACCCGGCACGTCTTCTGCCGCCCCCCGGAGAACGGCGGCAGCGGCGACTCCTCCCCCGCCACGGCGGTCGGCGCGCTCGCGGCGATCCGCGCCGTGGCGGCGGACCTCGGGCGCGAACTCGACGGCCTGCGCTGCACCCTCCTCGGCGCCGGCGCGGTCGGCACACCCCTCGCGCGCCTGCTGACGGAGGCCGGCGCCACGCTGTCCATCACCGACGTGGACGACCGCAAGAAGGCGCTCGCCGACGAGCTCGGCGCCGGCTGGCTCACGCCCGAGGAGGCGCCCTGGGCGGAGACGGACGTGCTGGTGCCGGCCGCGTTGGGCGGGCTGCTCGGCCCCGACACGGTCGGCCGGCTGCGCTGCGCCGCCGTCGCCGGGCCGGCCAACAACCAGCTCACCGACGCCTCCGTGGCCGACCTGCTGCACGAACGCGGCATCCTGTTCGCGCCCGACGTGATCGTCAGCGCCGGCGGCATCCTGCACGGGTTCGGCGTCGAGATCCACCACGAGACCCCGGCACAGATCGACGCCCGGCTCGCCGGCATCGGCGACACGCTCGCCACCGTCCTGGCCCGGGCCCGCCACGCCGGGACGACCCCGCTGCGGGTCGCCGCCGATCTGGCCCGCGAACGGAGGCTTGCCCCGGTGCCGGCCGGGTAACCAGCGGTCTTATGACCGACGTTCAGGTGGCCAGCACCCCGAAGCACGCGAGCATCGCCGACACCGCGCGGGTGGCCGCGACGGTACTGGCGCCGGTGATCGCCCGCGGCGTCATCGTGCGGCGGCCCCGGCTGACCGGCCTGCTCGCCCGCACCGGTGCCGACCGGCGGGCGATGCGCACGCTGCGCCGGATCCGGGAGCGGTACGGCCCGGGTCCGGTGCGGCTGCGCATCCCGGCGCGCCCGCTGACGCTCGTGCTCGACGCCGACGAGGCCCGCCGCGTCCTGGAACAGGCACCGGCCCCGTTCTCGCCGGCCAACCGGGAGAAGATCGGCGCGCTCGCGCACTTCCAACCGGAGGGGGTGCTGATCTCCCGTGGGCGCGCCCGCGACGCGCGGCGGGCGTTCAACGAGCGGGCGTTGGACACGTCGGCGCCGGTGCACCACCTGGCGGGGCCGATCCTCGCGTCGGTGTCGGAACTGGGCGGCGCCCTGAGGGAGCGCGACCCGCTGGTGTGGCGCGGGTTCGCGCGCGAGTGGTGGCGCGCGGTGCGGACGATCACGCTCGGGCCGGCCGCCCGGGACGACACCTGGGTCACCGACTCGCTGCGCACGCTGCGCCGGGCCGGCAACTGGTCCTACTTCCATCCGACCCGCCGTGACCTGCGGGAACGGTTCCTGCAGCGGGTGCGGGACTACATCACGCTCGGCCACCCCGACAGCCTCGCCGGGACGGCCGCCCGGGCAGACGTCGCGACGGCACCCGAGCATCAGATCGCGCACTGGCTCTTCGCCTGGGACGCGGCCGGGATGGCGGTGTTCCGGACGCTCGCGCTGCTCGCCACCCACCCGGCGGCACTCGCCCGCGCCCGCGCCGATCAGCGGCCTCTACTCCCATATCTGCGGGCGTGTGTGCTCGAGTCGCTGCGGCTGTGGCCGACGACGCCGCTGATCCTGCGGGACACCACGGCCGACCTGTGGTGGGGCGACGAGATCGTGCCCGAACACACACCGGTGCTGATCCACGCGGCGTTCCTGCACCGGGACCCGACGGCGCTCGACTACGCCGACACGTTCGCGCCCGACGTGTGGCTCGACGGCAGAGCGGAACGCCACGGCGGGATCGTGCCGTTCAGCGGCGGCCCGGCGCGCTGCCCCGCGGAGAATCTGGTGCTGCTGACGACGAGTCACCTGCTCGCCGAACTGATCACCGGCGACCCGCGGCTGACCGGCGGCCGGCTCGACCCGGAACGCCCGATGCCCGCGCTGCTCAGCCCGTTCGGGCTGAGGTTCAGCCGGTAGGCGATTCCGTCACGCTGTGTGTCGCTCCAGGAACCCGCCGGGGAAGCAGGTCAGTCCGTAGCGTTCCAGGTCGGGCCGGGCGCGGAAGCCCTGTCCGGCCGGGCTGAGCAGGAAGTCGTCCACGGCCGGCAGGACTCCGGTGCCCAGGTGGTCCTTGTCCGGCCGCAGGTCCGGCACGTCCACGATGCCGTCCTCGACCACGAAGAACCCGCCCTCCGGCACGAAGCGCGCGAACCCGTCCAGCGCGGCGCGGGTGGTCTCGTACGTGTGCAGCGTGTCCTCGATGACGAGGCACCGGGCGTCGGGCCGGACCAGCGCCGCCACCCGCTCCGGAAGCCCGGGGTCGGTGACGCTGCCAGTGACGAACGAGACGCCGGGCGGTTCCCCGATCGCACGGTGCGCCTTGGTGTGGTCGAGGTCGACGGTGATCACCATCGGGGCGCTGATCCGGCCGTAGGACACCATGGTCGCCAGCCGGTCCCGGAACCACAGCGCGGAACCGCCGTGGTTGGTGCCCAGTTCGATGACGGTGTCGGTGGCCGAGACCCAGAGCAGGTGCTCGTACATCCGCAGGTCCTCGGGCAGCTTCTGGATCCGCACGCCCGCGTACACGTCCTTGACGTGCTGCGCCTCGCGCGCCAGCCAGTAGTCCCGCAGCGGTGCCTTGAGGTCCGCGTGGACCGGTGGTGGAAGCAGTTCCATCTGTCCGATCATGCGCCCCTTTCGCCGCCGACCCGTTGCGTCCGGGTAAATCCTTGTCTCAACCGTTTGGGACAAGGACCTCGTAAAGTTCGCGTGGTCCCGGACGATGAACCTGCTGACCGGCCGTACCCGCCGGGCCGACCGGCAGGAGGACAGCACGGTGGCAGGTAGCGCGCTCGGCCGTCTGATCCCGACGGTCACGCTGTCCGACGAGGCCTACGCCGCCCGCCACAAGGCGCTGCGGATCATCCTGTGGCTGCACCTACCGTTGATCATCGGTGTGGGGCTGTTCACCGGCGAGATCTCGTCCGGAGGCCACGCCTCGATCCTCTGGGCCGTCACCATCCTGGTGCTCGGCTGCGCGATCGCCGCCCAGGTCGTCACCTCGCGGCGCGGCGGCGCGGTGGCCGTGTCGGTCGGCTACATGTTCGCCGCCGACGCGTTCGTGCACGCCGGCGGCGGCCTCACCGACCTGCACTTCCACTTCTTCGTGGTGCTCGCGCTGATCGGCCTGTACCAGGACTGGGTGCCGTTCGCGCTCTCGGTCGGCATGGTCGCCGTGCACCACCTCGGGGTCGGCATCATCGCCCCGGAGACCGTCTTCTCCGAGGAGAAGGCGCGGGACAACCCGTTCGCGTGGGCGCTGATGCACGCGGCGTTCGTGCTGGCGATGTGTGCGGCGCAGATGGCGTACTGGCGCTTCTCGGCCGTCGCCCAGGGGCAGGCCGACATCGTGCGCGACCAGGTGACCCGCGACGCCGAGGAACACCTGCGCCGGGCCGCCGAGCAGGCGAAGGAGCGGGAGGCGGAGGCCGCCCGTTCGGCCGCCGAGGAGGTCGAACGCAACGCCGTGCTGGCCCGCGAACTGGAGGCCGTGCTGCGCCGGGTGGCCGGCACCGGCGACCGGCTCGGCACCGAGGCGGGTGAGGCGCTCGCGGCGTTCGAGTCGAACCTGGGCGAGGCGGCGAACACCGTCGCGGACGGGACCACGCAGCTGACGACGGCCATGGCGACCGCGAACGGCGCCGTGGACGCGATCGGCGCCCTCGGCACCGCGATCGCCGACATCTCCACGATCGCCGGCCTGATCCAGGCGGTCGCCGACCAGACCAACCTGCTCGCGTTGAACGCCACCATCGAGGCCGCCCGCGCCGGCGACGTCGGCAAGGGCTTCGCGGTGGTCGCCGGCGAGGTCAAGGAACTGGCGCAGCAGACCGCCGCCGCCACCGCCCGGATCGAGGCCACCGTCGACGACGTGAAGGCGCAGGCGGCGAATGTCACCACCGCCGTGCGGGAGGTCGCCGAGCGGCTCGGCACGGCGACCTCGATCCAGGAGCAGATGCGTCAGGCCATCACCGAACAGAGCGAGAGCACCGCGCGCACGCGCGACCTGGTGCTCTCGGCCGCCCAGGAGGTGGCCGCCGCGGGCCGGTCCCGCGGGCAGGTCTAGATCCGGACGACCATCTTGCCGGTGTTCTCCCCGCGCAGGAGCCCGAGGAACGCCTCCGGCGCGTTGTCCAGCCCGTCGACCACGGTCTCGTCGTAGCGAACGGTGCCGTCGCGCAGCCAGCCGGCCATCCGCGGCACGAACTCCTTCATGAGCCGGGCGTGGTCCTGCACCAGGAACCCGCGCATCGTGATCCGCTTGCCGATGAGCAGGCTCAGGTTGCGCGGCGCGGGCACGGGTTCGGTGGCGTTGTAGACGCTGATCATCCCGCACACGGCGATCCGGCCGTGCAGGCGCATCCGGCCGATGGCCGCCTCCAGGTGGTCGCCGCCGACGTTGTCGAAGTACACGTCGATGCCCTCGGGTGCGGCCGCTTTGAGCAGGTCCCGCACGGGGCCGTCGTGATAGTCGAACGCGGCGTCGAAGCCCAGTTCCAGCAAACGGGAGACCTTGGCGGCGGACCCGGCGCTGCCCACGACCCGGGACGCCCCGAGCGCCCGGGCGATCTGTCCCACGACGCTGCCGACGGCGCCGGCGGCCCCCGAGACGAAGACGGCGTCGCCCTCCTTGAAGCCCGCGACCTCGGTGAGCCCGGCGTAGGCGGTGAGGCCCGGCATGCCGAGGACGCCCAGGTAGGCGGTCAGGGTCGGCGGCGCGGTCGGGTCGACCTTGCGGAAGTGCTTGGCGGGGGCGACGGCGTGGTCGCGCCAGCCGTAGTTGTGCGTGACGGTGTCGCCGACCGCGAGGTCCGCGGAGTTCGAGGCGACGACCTCGCCGATCGCGCCGCCCTCCATCGGCCTGTCGAGTTGGAACGGCGCCACGTACGACTTCACGTCGTTCATCCGGCCCCGCATGTACGGGTCGACCGACATGAACAGGTTGCGCACCAGCACCTCGCCCTCGGCCGGCTCCGGCAGCTCGACCTGAACGTGCGCGAAGTTGTCGGCGGTCGGCCAGCCCTGCGGGCGGGACGCGAGATGGATCTCCCGGGCCTTGCCGCTCATGACGCCGCCTCGCTGCGCTCACCGGCGCCATGAGACGCGTGGCGCGCAGTGCCCATGATTCGCTCCCGCAAGCGTCCGCTCATGACGACTCCACCAGGTTCAGCTCCACGTCGATGTTGCCGCGGGTGGCGTTGGAGTAGGGGCAGCGCTCGTGCGCCTTGGCGATCAACTGCTCGGCCTGATCCTTGGGCAGGCTCGGCAGCGCGATGTCCAGCGTGACCGTGAGCCCGAACGCACCGCCGCCGATGGTCCCGAAGCCCACCCGCGCCGTGACGCTGGAGTCGCGCGTCTCGATCTTGAGCCGCCGGGCGACGGTGTGGATGGCGGAGTGGAAACAGACCGCGTAGCCGGCGGCGAAGAGCTGCTCGGGGTTGGTCGCCCCGCCCTCGCCGCCCAGTTCGACGGGGTGCCGCACGTCGGCGACGAGCAGCCCGTCGGAGGTCTCGACGTGGCCGTTGCGTCCGTCGCCCGTGGCGGTGGCGACGGCGGTGTACAGCACCTTCACGGTGATGCTCCTTCAACTAGTTACCGGCGGGTAAGCCTAGCTTTCTCCCCAACGCCCTACGGCACAACAAAAAGTGACCAAGACAGAAACCTCGACGCCCGCATAGGTAACTGCTAACTTCAGCCCACGGTCCGTAACACGATGGATACGCAGGTGATCAACTGTGCTCATCGTTCGTGATGTGGACGTCTCCTACCAGGGAGCCGTCGCGGCCCTGCGCGGCGTCAGCCTCTCCGTTCCGGCCGGCGGCATCGTGGCGCTCGTCGGCAACAACGGCGCCGGCAAGAGCTCGCTCCTGCGCGCCGTGAGCCGCAACCTGCGCCGGCACCGCGGCGAGATCACCGGCGGCGCGGTGACGTTCGACGGCGAGCCGCTGCGCGATCCCGGCGACTGCGTGCGGCGCGGGCTCATCCAGGTGCCCGAGGGCCGGCGGATCTTCGGCCGGCTCACCGTCGAGGAAAACCTCCGCCTCGCCGCGCACGGCGCCGGCAAGAAACTGGTCCCGGACCGGGTCTACGACCTCTTCCCCGTGCTGGCCGAACGCCGCCGCCAGCCCGGCCTGCTGCTGTCCGGTGGCGAGCAGCAGATGCTGGCGCTCGGCCGCGCCCTGGTGGCCGGCCCCCGCCTGCTGATGCTGGACGAACCGTCGCTCGGCCTCGCCCCGCAGGTGGTGGCCCGCATCGTGACGGTCCTCCGGGAGATCAACGCCGACGGCGTGGCCCTGCTCCTCGTCGAGCAGAACGCCGCCCTCGCCCTGTCCCTGGCGCAGCACGCGTACGTGCTGGAACTGGGCCGGGTGTCGCTGGAAGGGCCGGCGGAGAAGCTGCGCGACGACCCCGACGTGCGGCGCCTCTACCTCGGTGCCACGGCGGTCGCCACATGATCACCATCGACGAGGTGACGGTGCGGTTCGGCCAGGTGACCGCGCTCGACGCGGTGTCCCTCACCGTCGCGCCGCACACCGTGCACGCCGTCATCGGCCCGAACGGCGCCGGCAAGTCCACCCTGCTCAACGTCCTGAGCGGCCTGTACCGCCCGGCACACGGCACGGTCCGGATCGACGGCACCGACCTCGCCGGCGTGAAGCCCTACGAGATCGCCCGGCTCGGCGTGGCCCGCTCGTTCCAGAACGTCGCCCTCTCCGGCGGCCAGACGGCCATGGACAGCATGCTGCTCGGCCGCCACCGCCTGATGCGGGCCGGCCCGTGGCGCACGGCGTTCGGCACCCCGGGAGCCCGCCGCGAGGAACGCGCACATCGCGCCGCCGTCGCCGAGATCGCCACCCGCTTCGGCCTCGACCACCTGCTCGAACGCCCCGTCGCCCAGCTCGCCTACGGCGACCGCAAGCGGATCGACCTGGCCCGCGCCATGTGCGCCGAGCCGAAGGTGCTGCTGCTCGACGAGCCGGTCGCCGGCCTCAACGCCGGGGAGACGGCCGCGGTCTCGGCGCTGATCCGGCGCATGCGCGACGAGCACGACGTGACGGTCGTGCTGGTCGAGCACGACATGCCGATGGTGATGGGGCTCGCCGACGAGGTGACCGTGCTCGACTTCGGCCGCCGCATCGCGGGCGGGACGCCGGCCGAGATCCAGGATCACCCCGACGTGATCAGGGCCTACCTGGGAGTGGCCTCATGAGCCCGCATCGGGGCGCCGCGGCGCCGTCTGGACTGAGGAGTGCAGGGAGCGCAGCGACCGGAGCGACGAGGGAAGACGGCGCCGGGAGCGGCGCCCCGATGTCGGGCGGGAAGCAATGATTACTTTTCTTTCGTTGCTGCTGACCGGGTTGTCGACGGGGGCGATCTACGCGCTCGTGGCGCTCGGGATCGTGCTGCTGTTCAAGGCGGCCGAGGTGGTCAACTTCGCGCACGGGTCGCTCCTGCTGCTCGGCGCCTACGTCACCGCCCGCACCTGGGAGGCCGTGGGCTTCCCGACCGCCGTCGCGCTCGGCGTTCTCGTGGGCGCCCTGGCCGCCGTCATCGTCGAGCGGCTCCTGGCGAACCCCATGCGCGACGCCGCACCCGTGGCCCTCGCCATCATGACGATCGGCGTCGACATCGTGATCGCCACCGAGCTGAACCGGCGCATGGGGCCGGACATCGTGGTCGTCGGCCACCCCTGGGGCGGGACGGCGGCGCGCCTCGGTGACGTGGCCGTCCCGGCGAACCGGCTGATCGCCCTGCTCGTGGCCGGCGCGCTGATCGTCGCGTTCCTGGTGGCGTTCAAGCTCACCGACTGGGGCGTGGCGATGCGGGCCGCCGCCGAGGACCGGGAGACCGCCGCGCTGCTCGGCGTGCGGCTCAGCCGGGTCACCACGCTCAGCTGGATCCTCGCCGGTGCGCTGGCCGTCGTCGCCGGGATCTTCCTCGCCGGTTCGCCGACGCCGGGGCTCTCCCCCGCCGTGGGCGTGATCGCGCTGCGCGCACTCCCGGCGGCCATCCTCGGCGGCCTCGACTCCACCACCGGCGCGCTCGTCGGCGGGCTGGTCGTCGGCGTCGCCGAGTCCCTCGCGGCCGGTTATCAGGACCAGCTCTCGTTCCTGGGCCGGGGCTTCGGCGACGTGGTGCCGTACGTGGTGATGATCGCCGTGCTGCTGGTGCGCCCGGCCGGGCTGTTCGGCACGCGGGAGGTGGGGCGTGTATAGGCGGATCCTGCTCGGCCTCGGCGTGGTGCTCCTGCTGGTCCTGCCCTACTACGTCGGGCAGTTCTGGCTGCGGCTGGGCTTCTCGGTCGCGGCCGCCGGCATCGGTGCCATCGGCCTGACGATCCTCACCGGGACGGCCGGCCAGCTCTCGCTGGCGCACGCGTTCTTCCTGGGCGTCGGCGCCGTCACGTACTGCGCGCTCGCCGGCACCGACGCCGATCTCGTCTCCCTCGGGTGGCCCCCGCTGGTCGCCGCCCTCGCGGGCGTCCTGCTCGCCGGGCTCGCCGGGCTGGCGTTCTCCCCGGTCGCCGCGCGGCTGCGGCACATCTACCTCGGCATCGCCAGCATCGGCCTCGTCGTCATCGGCCAGCACGTGCTCAACACCGCCGCGCCGCTCACCGGCGGCTTCAACGGCCGGCTCACCCCAGGGATCGTCAGCGATGCCAAGGTGTCGATCGGCGGGGTGCCGTTCGGCGCGTACGAGAAGCAGTGGTACGTCGGCTTCGCCTTCCTGGCGCTGGCCGCACTTCTTGCCCGGAACCTCGTGCGCGGGCGCGTCGGGCGGGCGTTCGTGCTGCTGCGCGACAGCGAACCGGCCGCGTCGTCGGTGGGCATCGCCGTGCAGCGGTACAAGGCGTTGGCGTTCGTTGTGTCGTCCATGTACGCCGGCCTCGCCGGGGTGCTCTACGCGGTCGCGATCGGGAGCGTGGCGCCGTCCTCGTTCGCGCTCGACGTCTCCGTGCTCTACCTGGTGATGGTGGTGATCGGCGGGCTCGGTTCGGTCGCCGGCGCCGTGGCCGGTGCGGCCGCCGTCACCGCCCTGCCGGTGCTGCTCCAGGAGTACGCCGGGTATCTGCCGTTCCTCGCCGAGCCGGGCAGCGGCGGGGTGACGGCGAGCCACGCCGCCCGGTTCGTCTTCGGGGTGGCCGTGATCGCGGTGGTGCTCACGCGCTCCGGTGCCCTGCACAGGTTCCGCCCCTCCGCCCTTGGGAGCAGATCATGAAACGCATCGCGCTATTGGCGGCGCTGTTGGCGTTGGCCGCGTGCAGCGGCAAGGCCGCCGACGGCGACGCCGCCTCCGTGCAGGACGTGAAGGTCGACGTCGGCGTCTCCGGCAACCGCATCAGTCTCGGCGTCCTGACCGACCTCACCGGCCAGTTCGCGCCGCTGGCCACCGAACTCACCAACGCCGAAAAGCTCTACTGGGAGGAACGCAACGCGGCCGGTGGCATCTGCGGCACGTTCCAGGTGGATCTGGACGTTCGCGATCACGGCTACAACACCCAGACCGCCGTGACGCTCTACGCGTCGATGAAGGAGAAGAATCTGGCGTTCCACCAGATCCTGGGCAGTCCGATGAACGCGGCCCTGTCGCCCGAGATCCAGAAGGACCGGGTCGTCTCCCTGCCCGGGACCTGGGCGCCGGTCCTGCTGAAGAACCCCTTCATGGCGATCGTCGGGACGACGACGGACCTGGAGGTGGTCAACCTCCTCGACTACCTCATCGAGCAGAAGAAGCTCGCGCCCGGCGACAAGGTCGGTCACATCTACTTCGAGGGCGAACTGGGCGAGAGCGCGCTCATCGGCTCCAAGAAGGTCGCCGGCAAGCAGAACCTGACGCTCGTCGAGGCGAAGATCAAGCCGACCGACGTGGACATGACCGCGCAGGTCACCACGATGAAGGCGCAGAACGTCAAGGCCATCATGGTCTCCACGAGCAGCAACGCGCTGGCGTCCGCGGCAGCCGTCGCCGCCGCGCAGGGGATGCGGGTTCCCATTCTGGGGAACACCCAGACGTTCGCGCCCGGCGTGCTCAAGACACCAGGCGGGGCGTACCTCAAGGAACACTTCCTGGGGGCGCAGCCCGTGGCGCCGTTCGACGTGCCGCAGTCGAAGGCCGTGCTGGACAAGTACCTGAAGAAGTACCCCGGCACCAACCCGACCCTGCAGGTGACGCTCGGCTTCGCCCGCGGCGAGGTGATGCGCCAACTGCTCGAGAGCGCCTGTGCCGCAAAGGACCTGACCCGCGACGGGGTCGCGAAGGCGCGGCAGGGTCTCAAGAAGGCCGACCTCGGCGGGTTGGCCCCGACGATGGACTACTCGCGCGACGGCGCACCGCCCACAGTGGACAGTTACCTGATGAGGGCGGCCGACGTGCCGGGTGGGCTGGCGCTGGAGAAGGGCCCGTACCGCGGGCCGGACACCGCCTGATGCTCCTGGGCCGGCCCGGCCCGTTCCCCACAGGTCGGGCCGGCAGGAGGAGGAACGTCTTCCATATATTGAAGACTCCCGCTATATCCACTGTCGAGCGCGATTCCGGTTCTCTACCCGATAGCGCACATCAGGCGCCTGGGCGGAGGTCGTAGCGGAGCACACGTCCGGCGGAGCGCATCGTCATGACGGCGTACTCGAACGGCGTTCCGTCGCCCGCGAGGCTCAGCCGGGTCAGCACCAGCACCGGCTCCCCCGCGGGCAGCCGCAGGACGTGCCGCTCGTCCGGCGTCGGCACCCGCGCGTGGATCTCCTCCAGCACACGGTCCGCGCCGAGGCCCATCCCGGCCAGGAAAGCGGCGGCGCCGCCCGGAATCCTCGACGGCTCCGCGAGCGGTGTCCCGCCGGCGACGGCCTGCGGGTAGTAGGCGTCGGCCGTCTCCACGGGCGCACCGTCGAGCAGCACCAGCCGCCGCCGAACGACCACCGTGGCACCGGCCTCGACACCGAGGGCCGCGGCGACGTCGGCCGTCGCGGGGACGGCTCCGGCGAAGGTGATCCGCTGCGAGCCCGTGCCACCCGCGGCGGCGGCCTCGGCGGCCCAGGCGTCGCGCGGCCGCACCCCGTTGCCGGCGATGTACGCCGCCGACTCGCCGACCACCCGCTCGTCACCCATGCGCGCACCCTACGGGGGCAGCGTGAGGGGCCCGGCCCCCCAGGCCGGGCCCCTCACGCCCCCTTCAGGAACCCGGCACCGCCAGCCCGGCGCCGAGCACGGTCGTCCCCGCGTCGTCCTCCGCCTCGAACCGGTAGCTCCCGTCGTGCGGCCACACCTTCGTGGTCAGCACGCTGCCGGGCGCGACAGGACGGGTGAACCGCGCGCTGACCCGCGTGAGCGCGCGCCCGCCGGCCTCGGCGGCGACGGAGGAGACCGCGATGGCGAGCACGGCGAGCCCGTGCACGATCACGCCGGGCAGACCCGCCGCGCGGGCGTACTCCTCGTCGAGGTGGATCGGGTTGTGGTCGCCGGAGGCGTCGGCGTACCGGCGCGGCAGGTCGACCGGCAGCGCGACGGACTCCACCCGCAGCGGCTCCGCCGGCGGAGAATCGCGCGGCAGGCCGGTCGAAGGGGCCGGCCGGCCGATCGCCCACTCCGACGGCACCCCGCGGTAGAACTCCGTCACGTACTGTTCGTTGAGCGGATCCCCCTCGGCGTCCACCGTCTCGACCTTGATCGTGGCCGTGGTGCCCTTCTCCTTGCCGTGCAGCCCGACGACGGCCGCCCGCAGCGTCACCTTCTCGCCGACCGGCAGCGGCCGGTGGATCAGCAGGTCCTGCTGGCCGTGCACGACCCGGGCGCGCAGCGCGGGATCGTCGCGCACCGCCGCCGCGGCCGTCGCGAACACCAGATCCATCGCCGGCACGACCGCGTACAGCGGCGACGGCCCGCCGACCACCGACTCGTAACGGGACACGCTGTCGGGCGTCACGTCGAACACGTGCGGCGCGCTCCACCGGCCGACCACCGAGACGTCGAAGCTCACAGTGCCTCCTCGATTCGCGACAGCGGTGCTCGCAAGCTGCGCGCCTTGCTGCTCATGAGGACACCTCCACGACCACCGCGCCCGCCGTGTCGCCCGCGGCGCATCCGGTGAAGAGCCCCCGGCCGCCGCCCCGGGCGCGCAGCGCCGCGATCAGTTCGGTGATCGCCCGCATCCCGGTCGGTCCCTGCGGATGTCCGTACACCAGGCTGGAGCCGTACGGGTTCATCTTCTCCAGGGGGAACCCGGTCTGCCGCGCGAAGTACAGATCGTTCACGGCGAAGGGGTTGTGCGTCGTGACGACGTCCAGCTCGGCGACGGAGAGGCCGGCATCCGCCAGCGCCGCACGGGCGGCCGGCACCGGGGCGGCGGGCATGCGCGCACGCCCCACCCGGGCGAACGCCACGGACAGCACACGCGCCACGCCCGCGCCGCCGTTCAGCTCCCGGGCACCCTCCACAGTGGACAGCACCATGCCGGCCGTGCCGTCGGCGGGATGCGTCTGCGAACCGTAGGTGACGACGCCGCCCGCCTTCACCGGTGCCAGTTTGGCCAGCCCCTCGGCCGTGGTGCGGTGGATGCCGTGGTCGGCGTCGACGACCGTCGTCTCGCGTTTGCCCGCGATGTGCACCGGCACCAGCCAGTCCCGTTCGGCCACCTCCCGGTACTGGGCGTAGCGCAGCAGCGTGACCTCGTCGATCTCGTCGCGGGTGTAACCCTCGTCGGCGGCGACGTTCTCGGCGGTGTCCAGCATGGACTGTCCCGTGTTGGGGTCGAACGTCATCGGGTCCAGCACCCAGTGCTCCGTCTTCGGCGCCGCGCCCGGCGAGGCGGCCGACGGGTACACCATGAGCGGCCCGTTGCTGGTGCGGTCGGTGGCCAGCGCGAGCACGGTGCGGTGCCCGCCGATCTCCACCTGTGCGGCCGCCTGCTGGAGCACCGCCGCCGAGGTGGCGCACGCCTGCGCGATCGTCGGGCCCGTGACGGTCTCCAGGCCCAGCCGCGGCGCGATCGTGGTCGCCCCGTAGAACGAGTGCACCTGCGGCACCGTCGTGCCGAACGACAGATGCGTGATGCCGGCGACGTCCACAGTGGACAGCGCGCGGGTGGCCACGTCGACGGCCAGGTCCACACTGGACAGTTCCGCCAAGGGACCCTGCCAGCGGCAGAACGGCGACGTCCACGCGAGCCCGAGCGGGACGGCCACGTCGGAGAACCTCATGCGGACATGCCCTCCGCCTGCCCGCCGGCGATCGTGACGACCTGGCCGTGCACGAAGTTCGACCACGGCGTGCAGAGCAGGAAGATGCCGCCGGCGGCCTCGGCCGGGGTCGCCCCGCGCCCGAGCGGGATCCGGGAAGCGGCCTGCTCGCGCACCTTCGACGGGATGCCGAGCTGGATGCTGCGCCCGGCGTGCTCGACGGTCGACGTGACCGCCGTCAGCCGCGTCTCGACGAACCCGAACGCCACCGCGTTGACGTTGATGAGCAGCGGCCCCCACTCCTTGGCGAGCGTCTTCGTGAGGCCGATCAGCGCCGACTTCGCCGACGAGTAGTTGGCCTGGCCGACGTTGCCCATCGTGCCCGCGATCGAGGTCACGTTGACCACCTTGCGGAACACCTCGCGGCCTTCGGCCAGGTCCTTCTTGGCGGCCTCGCGCAGCACCGGCGCGGCGGCGCGCAGCAGGCGGAACGGCGCCTTCAGGTGGATGTCGAGCATCGCGTCGAGCTGTTCGTCGGTCATCTTGTGGAAGATGCCGTCGGCCGTGTAGCCGGCGTTGTTGACGACGATGTCCAGCCGGCCGTACTCGTCGATCGCCCGCGACACCAGTGCGGCCGGCACCGCCGGATCGGTGAGGTCGCCGGCGTGCGCCACGCCGCTGCCGCCGAGAGCCTCGACGGTCTCCTTCAGCGCGGCCTCGTCGAGGTCGCCGACGACGACCCGGGCGCCGTGCGCCGCGAGCAGTTCGGCCGTCGCGCGGCCGATCCCCCGGCCGGCACCGGTCACCACCGCCACCCGGCCATCAAGTATTCCGGTCACACCTGCTCCTCTTCGGACCTCTTGCGCCAGGCCGCACGCGCGGCCTTCTTGTCGAACTTCCCGGTGCCGGTGGTCGGCAGCGCCGCCACGAACTCGACCGACTCGGGAACCATCCACTTCGCCACCCGCTCGCGCAGGTGCGCGCGCAGTTCCTCGGCGGTGACCTCGGGGCCACGTTCGCTGCGCACCACGAGCGCGGCGGGGCGTTCCGCCCAGTGCGGGTCGGGGATCGCGATCACCATCGCCTGGGCCACGCCGGCGTGCGCCATCAGGTGGTTCTCCAGCTCGATGGAGCTGATCCACTCGCCGCCGGACTTGATCAGGTCCTTGGCGCGGTCGAGCAGGTGCAGATACCCGTCGCCGTCCACCGTGCCGACGTCGCCCGTGCGCAGCCAGCCGTCGTGGAACCGGCTCTCGTTGCTGTCGTCGTCGGGTCGCAGATACGCCGCGGTGACCCAGGGGCCGCGCACCTCGATCTCGCCCACGCCGTCGCGGATCACCTCGCCGGCCGGGTCGACGATGCGCAGTTCCACGCCGGCGGTCACCACCCCCTGCGTGGAGTGCAGGGCGAGGCGTTCCTCCTCGGGGCGGTCGTCGAGGTGGCGGCGCACCAGGGTGAGGGAACCGGAGGGGGACATCTCGGTCATGCCCCAGCCCTGCTGCACGGTGACGCCGCGCCGGTGGTACTGCCGGATCAGCGCCGGCGGGATCGCCGAACCGCCGCAGAGGATGCGCCGCAGCGTGCCCAGATCGTCGCCGGCCACCTGGTCGACGGCGAGCCAGAACGTCGGCACGCCGGCCGCCAGCGTGACGCGTTCGCGGCGGATCAGCTCCACCACGGCCGGCGCGGAGGTGTCGTGCCCCGCGAGCACCAGGCCGGCACCGGCGAGCGCGGCGCTGTAGGGCAGCCCCCACGACGTGGCGTGGAAGAGCGGCGTGAGCGGCAGGACGGTGTCGCGTTCGGCCACGGCGAACGAGTCGACGAAGCAGCCGCTCATCGCGTGCAGGGTCAGCGAACGGTGCGAGTAGACGACGCCCTTCGGCTTGCCCGTGGTGCCGCTGGTGTAGCAGAGGCAGGCCGCCGCGCGTTCGTCCACATCGGACGGTTCGGTGTCGGGCACGCTCGCCAGCAGCGCCTCGTAGTCGACGGCGTCGGCGAAGTCGGGGTGCGGCTCGGTGCCGTCGGGCAGCACGACGTACGTCTCGACGCCGGTGAGCATCGGGCGCAACGGCGCCAGCTGTGCGGTCAGCGCCGCGTCCACGAAGACGACCCGGTCGCCGGCGTGCGCGGCGATCCAGGCGATCTGCTCGGGGAAGAGCCGCACGTTGAGCGGCTGCAGGACGGCGCCGGACGCGGGGACGCCGAAGAAGAGTTCGAGGTGGCGCAGGCCGTTCCACGCGAAGGTGCCGACGCGGTCCCCGGGGCGCACGCCCAACGACGGCAGTGCGGCGGCGACCCGTCGGGCTCGGGACGCCAGTCCCGGCCAGGTCTCCCGGAGGCGGCCGCCCGGGGTGATCCCGACCAGGGCCGCGTGCGGGCCCATCGCCTCCGCGCGGCGCAGCATCATCCCGACGGTGAGCTGCATGTCGCCCATCGTCGCGGTGATCATCGGACGTGTACCGGCTCGACGGGACCGGCGGAGGTGAGCACCTCGCGCAGGTGGTCCGGCCACGGCGCGCTGCGCTCGGTGACCGGGTCCACGTACACGACCGTCATGCCGCCGCGGGCCAGCTCGGTCTCCCCCTGGCAGACCGTGAACGCGTACCGCAGCGAGCTGCGCCCGATCTCCTCGACGGAGAGCCGGATCCGGGCCACCTCGGCGAAGTGCAGCGGGGCGAGGAAGTCCACCGCGAGCTGTGCCCGGGGCAGCCGCGGGAACGTCTCCTGCGCGATGCCGAGCCGCATGTGCAGGGCGGTCTCGGCCGCCTCCACGAACTTGAACACGGCCGAGTAGTGCCACCGGCCCATGGGGTCGGTCTCGGACCATTCGAGCCGTCGTTCGAACGCGATGGACGCGGGTTCCGCCATGAACCCTAGTTTGGCGACTTACTTTTCTACCGTCAAGGTTAGTGTCATGAATGATCAGCACCCGAAGCGCCACCGATAGGCTCGAGCGATGCGAGTTCTGGTGTCGGGGGCGGGTGGGTTTCTCGGGCGCGTGCTGACCCGGGTCCTGCGCGAGCACGGGCATCGCGTCGTCGGGCTCACCCGCTCGGACGTCGACCTCACCGACGGGCCGGGGGTCGCCCGGTTCGTGCGCGCCGCCGGTGACCTCGACGGGCTCGTGCATCTCGCGGCCCGGGTGCGGGTGCGGGAGTCGTTCGAGGCGCCGGCCGCCTACTGGGCGGCCAACGTGGGCGGGACCGCCAACCTGCTGGCCGCCGGCGACTTCGCGCGCGTCGTGCTCGCCTCCACCACCGCCGTCTACGGGGGCGGGCACACGGGTGCGCTCACCGAGGCGACCCCGACCGCCCCGGGCAGCCCGTACGCCGCGTCCAAGCTCGCCGCCGAACGACTGCTGCGCCAGGTCCCGGCGGCGGTGACCGTCCTGCGCTGCGTCAACGTCGTGGGCGGCTGGGACGGCGTCGCCGACCCGGACCGCACGCGCATCGTCAACAACGCGCTCGCCGTCGCCGCCGGCGAGAAGCCGCATTTGAGCATCAACGGCGCGGGCGACGCGGTGCGGGACTTCGTGCACGTGCGTGACGCGGCGGAGGCGTTCCGGCTGGCGCTTGCGGGGCCGCCCGGCACCTACAACCTGGGCACCGGCGTCGGGGCCTCGGTCGCCGAGGTCGTCGAGGCGGCGCGGCGGGTCACCGGACACCCGGTACCCCTGATGCACATTTATCCCGGGCCTATGCCTTCCGGCCCGAAAAGCGGCGACCCGCCCGTCGAGGAGCCGCACACGCTCGTCGCCGACCCCGCTCTCGTCAAGGCCGCCCTCGGGTGGGAGCCGCGGCGTTCGGACATCGGGACGATCCTGCGCGACGGCTGGCACGCACGGACGGGTCAGAAGGTCGCGTCGAGCCACTCGCCGAGCGCCGCGCCGCCGTCGTAGCCCGCGCTCGCGTCCACGTTGTCGGCGCGCAGTTCGAAGACGGGGAACCCGGCGTCGCGCAGCGCGCGCGTCGTGAACCAGCTGCCGCGCGGGTCGTCCGACACCAGGTGCACCACGCCGTCGACCCCGTGCAGCCGCGCCTCCTTCACGTACCAGGCACCGGCCCAGGGCGGCATGTACAGCTGGTCGGTGAACGCCGCGAAGCGCGCCGCGAGCTGTCGCAACGGCCGGCCGCCGTAGCGCCGGTAGCCGTCGGCGGCGATCGCGAGGTACATCGACCAGACGAAGACCGCGCCGTGGGACTGCTCGAAGCGCCGGTAGAGCCCCATGTCGTGCCACAGGCCCCGGCCGATCCACATGAGGCGCAGCCGCTCCTCCGGACAGACCGCGTCACCCGCCGCCACGCGCGCAGCGACCTCGTCGTGGAACGCCCGCGCCATGTCGCGGCCCCACTCGGTGCCGCGGTGCCACTGCGGGACCATGACGCCGGGGATGGTGTCGCTGACCGGCAGCGGCGCGGGACGGGTGCGGGCGATCAGGTCCCGGGTCCGCAGGTTCCACTCCTGCTGCTCGTTGACCAGGGCGAGCACCTCGCGGAAGCGTGCCTCCGAGAAGACCCTCCCGGTGGTGGACTCCAGGAAGCGCACCAGCCCCTCGAGTTCGGCCTCCAGCAGGTCCAGGCGGGTGGCGCCGACCGCCTCCTCCCACCGGTAGGGCATCAGTTCCCACCAGTTGGTCGGCACCTCGTTCTCGGCGGCGCTCTCCAGCGGGTAGAACGCGACCCCCGGTTCGTGCGCCCACACGTCGAAGATGCGCCGGGTCACGTCGCCGGTGGCGTCGCCGAGCAGCAGCGTGGGTCGGGGCAGGCCGCCCCAGGGGCCACCGGCGGGGTCGGGGTCGAAGGCCGAGCCCAGCACCACTGAGTTGTACTGCTCGGTGTAGTCGGGGTAGCCGCGCTCCCGCACCAGGTCCAGATAGTCGCGGGAACGCTGTTTCGCCGCGATGATCGAGGCCCACCACTGGCTCACGACGTACGGGAAGTCCATGGCGCGCAGGATCTCCTGGGGCGCGTCGGCGTTCACCACGGCGAACGGCTCACCGCCCGCCACGCGTGCCCGCAGGCCCCGGAACCACTCGCGCTGGTAGCGCTTGGCCTCTTCCGCGACCGATGGGGTCACACTCATAGCGCGATCCGTCCGTAGTCCTGGCGTTCGTAGAAGAGGCCCTCGTGGCCGGCGAAGTCCCACGGGGGCGCCTCGTCCCCGCGACGGGCGTAGCCGATGAGGAGTTCGGCGTGGCGCATGCCCTCGGCGATCAGCGCGCGGCGTTCGTCCACTGTGGAGCGTTGTGCCGTGGGGCCGTTGTACTGGTAGCGCTCCGCGAGCGCGAGCAGCGTGTGCCCGTCGACGCGGCGCCGGTACCAGAGGTCGCCCCAGTCGTGGTCCTCCCCCACGATCAGGTGGCCCGCCGACTCCAACGCCCGGTACACGTGCGGCGTGTCGTGCGAACTCCCGGTGAGGAAGACCCGCTTCCCGGCGTGCTCCGGCAGGTCCACTGTGGACAGTTCACGCAGCAGGGAGAGGTGCGCGGCGACGGGAAGCACGGTGCCGGCCCCGACGACCGCGAGCCAGTCGCTGCCGGCGATCCGGCCCTCGCGGCGGGCCGCCGCCAACGAGGACAGCAGGGCGCGTTGCTCGTCGTGGGAGGCGATCGCGGCGGCCAGGTCCGCATCGGAGACGGGCCGGCCGGTCCAGTCCCGCAGCCGCTGCCGGAACTGTTCCAGGCGCGCCAGGTTGTACGCGGTGGTGGTGCGGTGCGGCAGGTGCAGCACGTCCACCAGGTACACCTCGGGCAGCCCGAACGCCGGCTCGATACGGCGCAGTTCCCGCACGGCGTAGAAGAGCCGCAGCGACGCCTCGCAGTCCCGCGACACCACCAGCTTGTCGAGCCGCCCGTAGTCGCCGGCGAGCAGCCGCGCCAGCACCGAACGGGCCATCGGGTCCAGCCCTCTACCCAGGTACGTGTCGCCGGCGGAGAGGTCGCCGTCGGGATCGCCGGCGAGGCGCACCGGCAGCGCCCCGGCGGCGGTGATCAGTTCGACCGGCACGTCGGCGCCCACGTAGCCGACGACGAACTCCGCCTCGCGCGGGTAGCGCGCTTCGTAGACGGACAGCAGCGCGCGCATCAGATGACGCCGGCGTCGGCGAGGGACTTGAGGCGTTCGTCGGAGTAGCCGAGCCAGTCGCCGTAGACGGCGGCGTTGTGCTCGCCGAGGTGCGGTGCGGGCCCGTCGAATCCGGCCCGCGTCTCGGAGAACGTGATCGGCACGCCGGAACCGTGCAGTCCCGGTGCGAGCTCGACGACCTCGCCGCGGGAGAGCACGAGCGGGTCGCGCACCGCTTCGTGGGTGTCGCGCACCTCGGCGGCCGGCACGCCGTGGCGGGTCAGCCGGGCCAGCACCTCGTCGCGGGGCAGGCCGGCGGCCCAGGAGGCGACCATGGCGTGCACCTCCTCCGCGTGGGCGACCCGGCCGTCCCGCTTGGCGTATCGGGGATCGTCGGCGAGCTCAGGGCGTTCGACCGCGTGGAAAAGCCCACGGGCGAACGCGTCGGTCGGACCGCACAGCGCGAACCACCCGTCCCGTGCCTCGAAGACCCCGAAGGGGGCGAGCCGGGGCACGGTCGGACCCGTGCGGGTGGCGAGCCCGATCGCCTCGAACGCGTCGAACGGCTCGCACGCGACGAGCGAGGTGAGCGCGCCGAGCATGGAGACGTCGACGTGCTGGCCACGGCCGGTCCGGTCGACCTCGACGACGGCGGCGAGGGTGCCGATGACGGCGAACAGCGGCGCGATGAGGTCGGCGACCGGCAGCCCGAACCGCACCGGCGGCTCACCCGGTGTGCCGGCGGTGAGCATGACGCCGGAGAGCGCTTGCACGATCGTGTCCATCGCCTTGCCCGAACCGGGTCCGCCGCCCTGGGCGCCGAAGCCGGTGATGCTGGTGTAGACGATCCGCGGGTTGTGCGCGCGGGTCGCGGAGTAGTCGATGCCGAGGCGGCCGGTGACGCCGGCGCTGAAGTTCTCCACCACTATGTCCGCCGATCGGATCAGATCGGCGTAGACATCGAACGCGTCGGGGTGCTTGAGGTTGAGCGTCACGCTCTGCTTACCCCGGCCCCGGGCCATCCACGAGACGGACATGTCCTCGGCGCGTTCGCGGGCGACGGAGAGTCCGTCGGCGGCGAGATACGGGGAGTTGTTTCGCGAGGAGTCGCCTCCGGTGAACGGGTTTTCGACCTTCACGACGCGGGCTCCCAACCCGGCGAGCAGCAATGTCGCGTATGGTCCGGCGAGAGCCGTGGTGAGGTCAACGACGGTGCGCCCCGTGAGGGGTCCTCCATCCATACGACATCTCCTTAAACGGACGCAGCAATTACTGTCTTATATTAACGCCTCGACCCGTGATCTGTAAGGTGATGCCATGTCAGCAGCCGTGGAGGCCACGGATCCGGTCGACCTGCCGCGCATGCAGGCCGGCGGCAGTCCCCAGCACCTGCTCCTGACACTGCTCGGCGACTACTGGTACGGCCAGGGCACGCCGCTGCCCTCCGCCGCGCTCGTGGCGCTGCTCGGGGAGTTCGGCATCACCGGGGTGAGCGCGCGGGCGGCGCTGAGCCGGCTGGCCCGCCGCGGGCTGCTGGCGCTGTCCAAGTCCGGCCGCCGCACGGCGTACGCCCTGAGCCCCCGCGCCGCCGACGTGCTCCAGGAGGGCATCCGGCACATCATCTCCTTCGGCGCGCAGGACAAGGAGTGGTCGGGCACCTGGACCGTGGCGGCGTTCTCGGTGCCGGAGGACCAGCGGGACCTGCGCCACAGTCTGCGCACGCGGCTCGGCTGGCACGGGTTCGCCTCGCTCTACGACGGGCTGTGGGTCTCGCCGCACGGGCAGGCCGAGAAGGTCATCTCCGTGCTGAGCGAGCTGGGCATCTCGACGGCAACCGTGTTCACCGCGCAGGTCGCCGACGGCAGCCCCACCGGCGGCCATCCGATCAACGCCTGGGACCTCGACGCGCTGCGCGAGCTGTACCAGGGGCTGATCGCCGAGTACGAGCCGGTCCGCGACCGGCTGCGCGCCGGCCAGGTAAGCACCGCGGAGGCGCTCGTCGCCCGCACCGCGCTGATGGACGCGTGGCGCAACTTCCCCAACCTGGACCCGCAGCTGCCGGGCAGCCTGCTGCCGCAGCCGTGGCCCCGGCAGGCCGCGCGGGACCTGTTCATCGAGCTGTACGACGGGCTCGCCTGGCTGGCCGAGAAGCGCGTGGTGCAGGTCGTGGCGCAGTTCGACGCCGACCTGGCGAAGCTGGTGCGCAGCCACACCAGCGACTTCTCCGGCTGAGCCCCGTCGACCGACCTGGCTCAACTTGGCCTCGCGACTTGGGCCTTACCCCTTCACATTCTTTTACCCGCAGGTAACACTGTCGAGATGCTATATGCATCGACGGTGCATAAAGGTCCGCCGCACGGCCGGGCGGACCAGCTGAAGCTGATCGCGGCGCTGCTCACCGGCGCCGCCCAGGGCAGCGGCGGGGCGCTGGTGATCCAGGGCGACGCCGGCGCCGGCAAGACCACCCTCCTGGGCGCGGACGTGCCCGACACCCCCACCTTCCGGACCCTGCACGCCTCGGGCAACGAGGACGAGTCCGCACTCCCCCACGCCGCGCTGCACGCCCTGCTGCGCCCCGTTCTGGACCGGCGCGCCGAGCTCCCGCCCGAGCCGGCCGCCGCCCTGGACGGCATCTGCGGCGGCGCCCGTCCCGCGCCGCTCACCCTCTGCCTCGCCACGCTCGCCCTCCTCACGCACGTGGCCGCCGAGCAGCCCGTCCTGTGCCGGGTCGACGACCTCCAGTGGCTCGACCCCGAGTCGCTGCAGGTGCTCGCGTTCGTCGCCCGGCGCCTCGGCGGCGAACGCGTCGCCATGCTCTTCGGCGTCGACGAGGACGAGGGCGCACCAGCGGCCGGCATCCCCGGTGTGGCCACCGTCCGGCTGCCCGAGATCACGCCCGACGCGGGGCACGCCATCCTCGCCGACCTGCTGCCCGAGGGGCTGCCCGGAGACGTCGCCGGCGCCCTGGTCAAGCTCGCCGCCGGCAACCCGGGCGCGCTGGCCGACCTCGCCCGTTCGCTGACGCCCGAGCAGCGCCGCGGCGACACTCCCCCGCCGCCGACGCTGCCCGGTGACAGCCCGCTGCGCGCCCGGTACCGCGCCCGCCTCGCGCGGCTCGGTCCCGACACCCGCCGGCTGTTGCTGCTCGCCGCGGCGGACCCCGACCTCGACGTGCGCGAGCTGATCGCGGCCGCCGACGCCGCCGACACGGACATCTCCTCGTTGGAACCGGCAGAGGCCGCCGGCCTCATCCGTGCCGACGGGGCCGCGCTCGCGTTCCGCCAGCCGCTGCTGCGCTCGGTGACCTACTTCGAGGCGACCGTCGCCCAGCGCCGCGACGCGCACCGGCTGCTGGCGCGCACGCTCGACCGGCGGGTCCATCCGCTGCGCCGCGACCTGCACCTGGCGGCCGCCGCCTCCGGACCCGACCCGGCGCTGGCCGCCGCCCTGGAACGGGCCGCCCACCGCGCCGGCCCCGCCCACGCCGCCGCCTCCCTGGCCCTCGAGCGCGCCGCCGAACTGAGCGCCGACCCGCCGGCCGCGGCAGCCGACCTCGTCGACGCGGCACACGCCGCCTGGCTCGCCGGCGAACCGCACCGGGCCCGGCTGCTGCTGCGGCGCATCCGCCGGGGCGCGGCGACCGATCTCCTGCTGGCGCGCGCCGAACTTCTCGCCGGGGAGATCGAACTGCGGGCCGGCGTCGCCGCCAACGCGCACCAGATGCTCATGTCGGCCGCCCGCAAGCTCGGCACCGACGATCCCGTTCGGGCCGTGGACGCGCTGATCCTGGCCGGCGAGGCGCTCACCCAGGCCGGTAACCACGCCGAGTATCCCCGCGTCGCGCGGCTCGCCGCCGAACTGCGCGGCCCCGACCCGGCCCCCGCCCAGGAGCTGCGCTTCGCCTACATCGCCGGCGCGGACGCGATGTTCCGCGGCGACCAGGCCGGCGCGCGGGGGCCGCTGACCCGGGTGGTCACCCGCGCGCCGTTCCTCGACGACGCGCCGGTGCTGATGCGCGCCGCGATGGCGGCCATCCTGCTCGGCGACCCGGCCAAGGCGCACCAGCTCGCGGCGCAGGCCGTCGTCGTGGCGCGCGCCGCCGGCGACGCCGTCACGGTGCCGCACGCGCTGGAGTTCACGGCGTTCGCGGACGTGGCGCTCGGACGTTCGGAGGCGGCGGTCGAGGCGGCGGCGGAGGGGCTGCACCTGGCGCGCGCCACCGGGCAGGAGAACCTGGCCGCCAACCACCTGAGCACCCTCGCCCTGCTCGCCGCGATGGCCGCCGACCGGGAGACCTGCCTCGCGCGGGTGCGGGACGCCCGGGCCCGGGCCATCGTCGCGGGGCTCGGGCAGCCGCAGGCGTTCTGCGACTGGGCGCTGGCCGTGCTCGACCTGTCGGAGGGCCGGGCCGCTGCCGCCATGACCCGCCTCCAGGGGCTCATGTGGACCACCACCGGTCACGGCAGCCCGGTCATCCAGGTCCCCGCGACCCTGCACCTCGTCGAGGCGGCGGCGCGCTGCGGCGAGCAGGAGATCGCGCGCGACGCGCTGAACCTCTTCACCGGCTGGGCGCAGACCACCGGCAACGCCACGTGGCTCGCGCTCGCCGCCCGCAGCCGGGCACTGCTCGCCACCGGTGAGGGTGAGGCGGAGAAGTACTTCCGGGAGGCGCTCAAACAGCACCTGACCAGCGAGTCGCCGCTGTTCCGGGCGCATACGGAGCTGCTGTTCGGCCAGGAGCTGCGCCGCCGCCGCCGGCCCGGGGTCGCCCGCGAACACCTGCGCAGCGCGCTGGAGACGTTCCGCCAGCTCGAGGCGAAGCCGTACATCGACCAGGCGGCGGCGGAGCTGCGCGCGGCCGGCGAGCACATCGAACCGCGCCAGGTCGCCGTCGCCGGAAGCCTTACGCCGCAACAGGTTCAGATCGCGCAGCTGGTCGCCGACGGGGCCACCAACCGGGAGGTGGCGGCGCAGATGTTCCTGAGCACCCGCACGGTCGACCACCACCTGCGCAACATCTTCGCGCGGCTGGGCGTGCGCTCCCGCACCGAGCTGGCCCGCCTGATGGCGGCCGCCTAGCGATCTCCGAGTTCGGCGACGGCGGCGTCGAGGACCACCCGGTGGCGGTCGACGTCGCCGTCCGTCGTGGCCGGGCTCATCAGGGACATGTTGTGGAACGGCGTCAGCAGCACACCCCGGTTCGCCAGATAGACGTGGAGGTAGTCCTCCAGTTCGGGATCGGCCGCGGCGGCGGCTTCCCCACCGGTGCGCGGCGCCGGGTCGGCGAACCGGTACTCGACCCGCGCACCGAGCCGGCTGACCGACCACGGCAGCCGATGACTGTCCACAATGGACCGCACCCCGGCCGCGAACCGGTCCGCGACGGCCACCATCCCCGCGAACGCCTCCGCCGTCAGCACCTCGGTGAGCGTGGCCCGCGCGGCGGCGCTCGACAGCGTCCACCAGGTCCAGACCGGTGCGACCGTCCAATGTGGACGCCAGCGCGGCGCCAGCCCGTCGAGGTCGTTGTACTCGGCCACCCGGCTGGTCAGCCGCACGTCGCACGGGGCGCCCACGTTGCCCTCGCGGCTGTGCGGCAGCCCGAACCGGCGCGCCAAACCAGCCCCGCTGCGCGTCCGACCTCGTGCACGGGTCTTTGTGGTAGACGCGCGGGAGGGAAATCGAGCGCCGGGGACGGGCGGGCGGTGACCGGGACAGCTGGACGCGAGCGTGGCAGCGTAGGCCCGAAGGGCCCAGTGGTGCGGCCCGGGAGGCAACGGTCATGCCCCCGACGGGCCTGCGAAACAAAGCTCTGGAAGTTTCTGAAGATGGCCCGCGAGCGCGGCCGGGCGTCGGCGAACGCGCCGCGCTCGCGGGCCAGGAGAAAGGTCAGTCGCTTCCGATCCACCATCCCCACATGATGCGGCTCAGCCGCGGGCGAGGACGCCGATGTCGGGGGTGTCGGTGAAGAAGCCGTCGATCCCGGTCCCGAGGAACACCTGGATCTCGTCGATCGCCCTGCCGTAGGCGGCGGGGTCGGCGCCGACGCGCAGATTCGCCGGGAGGAACTGGTTCTCCGGGCGGAACGTGTACGGGTGCACCAGCAGGCCGGCGGCGTGCGCGTCGCGCACCAGCGACGTCGGCGCGGCGAGCGAACCGTCGGCGTTGCGCGGGATCACCAGGCCCTTCTCCGGGCCGATCCCGTCGATCGTGCGGCTCAGTTCCTGCAGCCCGGCCGGCGACAGGTACTCGGCGTAGGTCTTCGGGTCGTTGAACGGGCTGCCCGCACCCGCCAGGAAGACCAGCGGTACCCGCACCTTCAGCTCGGTGCGCAGCCGCCTCAGGTTGACGAACTCGAACGACTGCACGAACACCGGCGCGTCCGACCTGTTCAGACCGTGCCGGCGCAGCCGCTCGACCAGCGGCTCCTCCAGCGGCAGCCCGATCGAACGGAAGTACGTCGGGTGCTTCGTCTCCGGGTAGACGCCGATCTCGCGGTCCAGTTCGCGGGAGAGCCGGGCGCGCAGCTCCAGCACCTCGTCGAGGGTCGGCACCTGGAACCGGCCGTCGTACAGCGTGTTGCGCTGGCGCACGGCGGGCAGGCGTTCGACCGCGCGCAGGCTCTTCAGCTCGGCCAGCGTGAAGTCCTCGGTGAACCAGCCGCTGATCGCCACCCCGTCGATCGTCTTCGTGGTGCGCCGGCCCGCGAACTCCGCGCGCGTCGCGACGTCGGTCGTCCCGGAGATCTCGTTCTCGTGGCGGGCCACCAGGACCCGGTCCTTCGTGGCGACCAGGTCCGGCTCGATGAAGTCGGCGCCCGTGCGGGCGGCCAGTTCGTACGAGGCGAGCGTGTGCTCCGGGCGGTATCCGCTGGCCCCGCGGTGCCCGATGACCAGCGGCCGGCGCGGCCGGGGTGCGCCCGCGCTCGCCGGGTCGCCCGCGAACGTCACACCGGCGGCGGCACCACCGGCGGCGAGCGCGGTCATGGTGAGGAGTGTTCGACGGTTCGTCACGCATCGAGTTCATTGGATCCGGTGATCCAATACAAGAACGTGTCGTGTACTGCCGTGGACGAGGTCCGGTCAGGCAGTGGACGGGCCGCCCCGGGGGCGTACCGTCTCGACCGTGACCGTCAACGCCGGAGCGCGGCAGCGCGCGTCGCCCGACGCTTCTGCGCCAGCCGGGTGAGGTAGACCAACGCGGCGCCGAGCACCCCGATGTCGTCCAGGTACACCGGGTCCGGCAGCAGGTCCACCGGCAGGATCGTGTACGCCAGCGCCCCGTAGAACGCCACGTTGCCGCCGAGGCCCAGCGCACCGAGATCGCGCTTGGTGCGCACCAGCTTGATCGCGAGCTTGACCGCGAAGTACAGCGTCACCACGCCGACCACGGCGAGCACCACGCCGATCGCGATCCACTGCTCCTTCGACATGCGAAAACCGTAACCCGCTCCCCGCCCGGTCGCACGACACGCGCAATCGATCTTTCGCACCGGGTCATCCGGGCGGGCCGTTCGTCCGAACACCCTGCATGGGCACCGCACACATCGATGGAGACCGGGATGACCTCATCCGCGCATCCGGACGACCTGCTCGGGGCATACGCGACGGGATCCTGCACACCGGAGGAGACCACCCGGGTCGCGACGCACGCGGCGGCCTGCGACGCCTGTACCGCGGAGATCGAAAAATTGGCTGACGCGGCCCGCTGGATCGGTGCCGGCCACGCGGAGGTGCCGCTCCCCCAGGGCCTCAAGGCGCGTGTGCTCTCGGCGGCGTTCCAGGCCCGGCCGGCCCGCGAACCGGCGACCGGCGTGCACCTCGATCCCTACGTGGTGCAGGTGACGGCGTTCGGGCGGCTGATCGCCGGCCTCGACGAGCCGGAGTGGCTGCTGCCGACCGGGCCCTACACCAGCGTCCGCGAGATGGTCGGGCACCTCACCGGCAACGACCGGCTGGTCGCCGCCGACCTCGGGCTCTCCGCCGGGACGCGCGGCTGGCAGGAGCAGGCGGACGAACTGCTGCGCGCCGTCGCCGGTTCCGACACGCGCATCCTCGCCCGGCCCGTGCGCCTGGCCGGCGGCGGCGTCAAGGCGCCGCTGCGCGACGCGCTGACGCAGCGGGCGTTCGAGACGTGGATCCACGCCGACGACATCCGGGTGGCGCTGCGGCTGCCGGTCGAGGCGCCGCCGCCCGAGCACGTCGCGCGGATCGTCGAGTTCGGGCTGCGGCTGCTGCCCGGTGCGATGGACGCCGCCGGGCGGGCCCACCCGGGTCGGTGCGCCCGGCTCGTGCTCACCGGGGCCGGCGGGGGTGAGCATGTCGTTCCGCTGGCGGCGCGCGGGTCGTGCGTCGGCGGTCCCGAGGCGGCGGAGATCGTGCTGCCGGCCGTGCGGTTCTGCCGGCTGATGGCCGGTCGGGCTGCTGCGGGGGAACGGGACCTGCGGATCACCGGCGACCACGCGGTCGCGGCCGACGTGCTCGCCGTCGCGGCCACGCTGGGATGTGACTGACATGGCCAACCCGACCCGCGACACCGACGGCCGGCTGCGCGAGGGCCTCATGGCCGGCAACGAGCACGCCCTGGCCGAGGCGTACGACGGGCACGCGACCGCCGTCTACGGGCTGGCGCTGCGGATCACCAACGATCACGGCGTCGCCGAGGACATCGTCCAGGACGTCTTCCTCGACCTGTGGCAGCGCCCCGAACGGTACGACCCCGACGCCGCCTCGATGCGCGGCTGGCTGTGCATGATCGGCCGGCGGCGCGCCATCGACTGGCTGCGCCGGCAGGTCACCCGGGACAAGTACGCGCTGATCCTCGCCGGCGGCCCGCCGACCGTGGCGACCGTCGAGGAGGACGTGATCGCGGCGACCGTGCTGAAGGTGGTCCGGTCGGCCGTTCACGACCTGCCGACGCCGCACCGCGAGGCGATCGCGCTGGCCTACTACTACGGGCTGACGTACCGGGAGGTCGCCCAGCGGCTCCAGATTCCCGAGGGAACGGCCAAGTCACGGCTGCGCAGCGGGCTGCGCCGGATAGCCGACCGGCTGTCGGCGGCCGGGTTCGGCGCTCAGGCGGCCGGGTTCGGTACCCGGGTGGAAACCTCTCAGCTACCGGGCGGCTGAGCCGATGGCAGCGGCGTGGACGGTTTGCCGGGAGTGGAGACCAGGATCGCGGAGATCCGCGCCAAGCTCGCGATGGTGGGGCAGGGGCTCGCGCCCGCGCCGTTCGGTGCCCCGCACGGGGTGATCCCCGACCTGGGCACCTTTCCCACCAAGTACGCCCAGGCGCTCTACGAGACGAACGCCACCTCCGACTACGCGCCGCAGATGAACCTCGACGGGTTCGGCGCGCGCGGCGTCGGCGGCCTCAACGGCGACGGTGTGCCCGCGGCGCTCGCCGCCTACGGCAACGGCAAGATCCCGATGAACGCCCTCGCACCGGTCGGGAGCACCGGCCACCGGCTCTGGGCCCCGGCCGCCACCGCCCTGGAACAGCTGATGGCGACGGCCCGTCGCAACGGCGTGCAGATCGGGATCTCCGACTCGTACCGTTCCTATCCGGAGCAGGTCGACGTGGCGCGCCGCAAGGGGCTGTACAAGAACGGCGGCCTGGCGGCGGTGCCCGGAACGAGCGATCACGGCTGGGGCATGGCGGTGGACCTGGACCTGGGTGACCGCGCCCAGGCCTGGATGCAGGCGAACGCCGCCCGCTTCGGCTTCCGGGCCGACACGCCGCGGGAGCCGTGGCACTGGGCCTACAAGCCGGCGGCGCGCTCGGACAGGTAGCGGCGCTCGGGGAGGCTGGTCGTGAGGCGGGCCGCGGTCCGGTAGGCGGCCCGCGCCGCGTCCAGGTCGCCGGCCCGCTCCAGCAGGTGGGCGCGCGTCGCCTCCAGGCGGTGGTGGCCCTTCAGCCGGTCGTCCTCGCCCAGCTTCGCCAGCAGCGCCAGCCCCTCCTCCGGCCCGTCGGCCATCGCGACGGCGATCGCGTGGTTGAGCGACACCATCGGGTTGGGCGCCAGCCGGCCGAGCACCTCGTAGAGCGCCACGATCTGCGGCCAGTCGGTCTCCTTCGCCGTGGCCGCCTCGGCGTGCACGGCCGCGATCGCCGCCTGGAGCTGGTACGGGCCGATCGGGGCGTTCGCCATGGTGCGGGTGATCAGGTCGATGCCCTCGTCCACCATCGCCCGGTCCCAGCGGGTGCGGTCCTGGTCGGCGAGCGGGACGAGGGTGCCATCGGGCGTCGTGCGGGCGGCGCTGCGGGCCTCGGTCAGCAGCATCAGCGCCAGCAGGCCGGCGACCTCGCCCTCGTCGGGGCGCAGCCGGTGCACCTCGCGGGTGAGCCGGATCGCCTCGCCGGTCAGTTCGCCGACATGCAGGTCGGGGCCGCTGGTCGCGGTGTAGCCCTCGTTGAAGATCAGGTACAGCACGTGCAGGACCGCGCCGAGCTGCCCGACCGCGCCGAAGGTCGCCCCCGCCTCCTTGATCTTCGACTTCGCACGGCTGATCCGCTGCGCCATGGTCGCCTCGGGTACCAGGAACGCCGCCGCGATCTGCGCCGTGCTCAACCCGCCGACGGCGCGCAGGGTCAGCGCGATCTGTGACGCCGGCGTCAGCGCGGGGTGGCAGCAGAGGACGAGCAGCGTCAGCGTGTCGTCCCGGTCGGGCACCTCGGTCTCGACCGGCGCCTGCGCGGCGAGGGCCAGTTCGCGGTTGCGGCGGGCCTGGTCGCTGCGCCACCGGTCGATCAGGCGGCGCGAGGCGACCGTGATCAACCAGGCGCGCGGGTTGTCCGGCAGGCCCTCCTCGGGCCACTGCGCGGCGGCCGCGAGGAGGGCCTCCTGGACCGCCTCCTCGCAGGTGTCGAAGTGTCCGTACCGGCGCACCAGTGCACCGAGTACATGCGGGGTCGCCTCGCGTAACACCTGTTCCACGGGGCGAGCGTGCCACAAATCGATGTTGTAAGTGTCACCCGGGACATCGCCCTCGGCGGCTCGATAGGCTGGCTCGTCACCCAGCCCGACGCCGAAGGATGGTCCACACCATGGCCGACTCCTTTGTGCACCTGCATGTGCACACCGAGTACTCGATGCTCGACGGAGCGGCCCGCTTGAAGGAGATGTTCGCCGAGGCCAACCGGCTCGGGATGCCGGCCGTGGCGATCACCGACCACGGCAACATGCACGGCGCGTACGACTTCTACAAGCAGGCGAAGGCGGCCGGCATCACGCCGGTGCTGGGCGTCGAGGCGTACGTGGCGCCCGAGTCCCGGTTCACCAAGAAGAGGATCCGCTGGGGACGGCCGGAACAGAAGGACGACGACGTCTCCGGCGGTGGCTCCTACACGCACATGACCATCTGGGCCCGCAACCGCACGGGCCTGCACAACCTCTTCGCGCTGAACTCGCGGGCCTCGTTCGAGGGCCACTACATCAAGTGGCCGCGGATGGACCAGGAACTGATCTCGGAGTACTCCGACGGGCTGATGGCCACCACCGGCTGCCCCTCGGGCGAGGTGCAGACCCGGCTGCGGCTGGACCAGTTCGACGAGGCGCTCGCGGCGGCCGCCAAGTACCAGGAGATCTTCGGCAAGGAGAACTACTTCCTGGAGATCATGGACCACGGCCTCGACATCGAACGCCGGGTCCGGGACGGCCTCACCGAGATCGGCAAGCGGCTCAACATCCGGCCGGTCGTCACCAACGACTCGCACTACACGCACGAGTCGCAGGCCGAGGCGCACGACGTTCTGCTGTGCGTGCAGACCGCGAGCAACGTGGCCGACCCCAACCGGTTCCGCTTCGGCGGCAGCGGCTACTACCTGAAGACCGCCGACGAGATGCGCGCCGTCGACTCCTCCGAACTGTGGCTGGAGGGCTGCAAGAACACCCTGCTGGTGGCCGAACGGGTCGACACCGACGGGATGTTCAAGGAGCGCAACCTCATGCCCCGGTTCCCGGTCCCCGAGGGGGAGACCGAGGAGACCTGGTTCCGCAAAGAGGTGTGGGCCGGCATGGACCGCCGCTTCCCGGGCGGCTACGACGAGGAACACCGCCGGCAGGCCGAGTACGAGATCGGCGTCATCCTGCAGATGGGGTTCCCGGCGTACTTCCTCGTCGTGTCGGACTTCATCATGTGGGCCAAGAACGAGGGCATCGCCGTCGGCCCGGGCCGTGGTTCGGCGGCCGGCAGCCTGGTCGCCTACGCGATGGGCATCACCGACCTGGATCCCCTGCCGCACGGGCTGATCTTCGAACGGTTCCTCAACCCCGAGCGCGTCTCGATGCCCGACATCGACATCGACTTCGACGAGCGCCGGCGCGGCGACGTCATCCGCTACGTCACCGACAAGTGGGGCGAGGACCGCGTCGCGCAGATCGCCACGTTCGGGACGATCAAGGCGAAGGCCGCCATCAAGGACGCCTCGCGGGTGCTCGGGTACCCGTTCGCGGTCGGCGACCGGATCACCAAGGCGATGCCGCCGGCCGTCATGGGCAAGGACATCCCGCTGTCGGGCATCTTCGACCCGAAGCACCCGCGCTACGCGGAAGCCGTGGAGTTCCGGCAGCTCTACGAGTCGGATCACGACGTCAAGAAGGTCGTCGACACGGCCAAGGGCCTCGAGGGGCTGATCCGCCAGACCGGTGTGCACGCCGCGGGCGTCATCATGTCGGCCGAGCCGCTGATCGACCACGTGCCGCTCATGCGCCGCGACGCCGACGGGGCGATCATCACGCAGTTCGACTACCCGACCTGCGAAACGCTCGGCCTGCTGAAGATGGACTTCCTCGGGCTGCGCAACCTGACGATCATCGACGACGCGCTGAAGAACATCGAGGCCAACCACGGCATCAAGATCGATCTGCTGTCGCTGCCCCTCGACGACAAGCCCAGCTACGAACTCCTCGCGCGCGGCGACACGCTCGGCGTGTTCCAGCTCGACGGCGGGCCGATGCGCTCGCTGCTGCGGCTGATGAAGCCCGACAACTTCGAGGACATCTCCGCGGTGCTCGCGCTGTACCGCCCGGGCCCGATGGGTGCCGACTCGCACACCAACTACGCGCTGCGCAAGAACGGCCAGCAGGAGATCGTTCCGATCCATCCGACGCTGGAGGAGCCGCTCAAGGAGATCCTCGGCCCGACCTACGGCCTGATCGTCTACCAGGAGCAGGTGCAGCGCGCCGCGCAGGTCCTCGCGGGCTACAGCCTCGGCAAGGCCGACCTGCTGCGCCGCGCCATGGGCAAGAAGAAGAAGGAGGTGCTCGACAAGGAGTTCGTGCCGTTCCGCGACGGCATGAAGGCCAACGGGTACCCCGACGACGCCATCCAGAAGCTGTGGGACATCCTCGTCCCGTTCGCCGACTACGCGTTCAACAAGGCGCACACCGCCGGATACGGGCTGGTGTCGTACTGGACGGCGTACCTCAAGGCGAACTATCCGGCCGAGTACATGGCGGGTCTGCTCACCTCCGTCGGTGACGACAAGGACAAGATGGCGCTGTACCTGTCCGAGTGCCGCCGCATGAACATCCAGGTGCTCCCGCCGGACGTCAACGAGTCGGCCGGCCCGTTCACCCCGGTCGGCAAGGACATCCGCTTCGGCCTCGCCGCGGTGCGCAACGTCGGCAAGAACGTCGTCGACGCCATCGTGCGCTGCCGCAAAGCCGCGCCGTACAAGGACTTCCACGACTTCCTGTCCAAAGTGGACGCCGTGGCCTGCAACAAGAAGACCATCGAATCGCTCATCAAGGCGGGCGCGTTCGACTCGATGGGGCACCCGCGCAAGGGCCTGCTCGCCATCCACTCGGACGCGATCGACTCGTACGCGAGCCTGAAGAAGAACCAGGCCGCCGGCCAGTTCGACCTCTTCGGCGAGGTCTTCGGCGACGACGCGGACACCGGCGCGGTCCCCCTCACGCCGATCCCGCAGACCGAGTGGGACAAGCGCGAGCTGCTCACGTTCGAACGCGAGATGCTCGGCCTGTACGTCTCCGACCACCCGCTCTTCGGCCTGGAACACGTGCTGACCAAGGCCGCCGACACGCCGATCGCCGCGCTGTCCGAAGAGGGTTCGGTGCCGGACGGGGCGGTCGTCACGCTCGCCGGCATGCTCACCGGGGTGCAGCGGCGAATCACCAAGCAGGGCAAGGCGTGGGCGTCTGCCACGCTGGAGGACCTGGCCGGTGCGGTCGAGGCGCTCTTCTTCCCCAACACCTACGAGCTCGTGGGGCCCTACATCGCCGAGGACGCCATCGTGGTGGTCAAGGGGCGCATCGACCGGCGCGACGAGACGCCGCGCATCATGGCGATGGACATGCAGCTCCCCGACATCACGGCCGCCGACGAGTCCCGCCCGCTCACGGTGTCCCTTCCGGTCAACCGCTGCACGCCACCCGTGGTCGACCGGCTCAAGGAGGTGCTGCTCAGCCACCCGGGCCAGGCCGAGGTGCACCTGCGCCTGGTCAACGGCAGCCGCACCACCCTGCTGCGCCTGGGCCCCTTCCGGGTCGCCCCGACGACCGCGCTGAAGGGCGACATCAAGGCACTCCTGGGCCCCAGCTCCCTTCCTCAATAGAGTTTTTGCGCCGGCCCGGTGGCAGCTCGGGTACCTCGGGGGGCTTACCGGTTGCGGGCCTCGACCTGCGGCGTGACCATGGGCACCCTGGTCGTATGACGACCGTTTTGTACGCCGACGACGACTACGACCTGCGGGATCTTGCCGCGTTCAAGCTGGAGGGGGCCGGCTACACGGTCTTCACCGCGCCCGACGGGCGGACCGCGCTGGCGCTCGCCGAGAACGGCGGCATCGACGTCGTCCTGCTCGACGTCATGATGCCGGACACCGACGGCATCGAGGTGTGCCGCCGCCTGCGGGCGAACCCGGCGACCGCGGACGTGCCGATCGTGCTGCTCACCGCGGCCAGCAACCCGGCGGCGATCGAACGCGGCTACGAGGCCGGGGCCGACGACTACATCCTGAAGCCGTTCAGCGTGCGGGAACTGCCGGGCCTCGTCGGCGCGGTCCAGCGGCGTCGCCGAAGCGCAACGTCCCTGTAACAAACAGCCTGACGATGAAGAGGCATGGCTGCCCTCTTCCCGCCCGCGGGCCGTGACACCGACCAGTCCTACGGGTACCTGCCGATCGAGGAACACGGAATCGTCGGTGACCTGCGCACCGTGGCCCTGGTCGGCACGGAGGGCACCATCGACTGGTACTGCCCCGGCCGGTTCGACAAGCCGGCGCTCTTCGCCGCCCTCCTGGACGCCGGCAAGGGCGGCTACTTCGGCCTCGCCTGCGGGACCAGGACCCGTTCGAAGCAGCTCTATCTGCCGGACACCAACATTCTCGTGACCCGCTTTCTCGGCGCGGAGGCCGTCGGCGAGGTCATCGACTTCATGGTGCCGGAGACCAGCGGCACCGCGGCACCACGGGACCTGCTCGTGCGGCAGGCCCGTGCGGTGCGCGGCCGGGCCACCTTCGACCTCGCGTGCTTCCCCAGCTTCGACTACGCCCGGATCCCGCACACCGTGGAGATCGTCGACGGGGTCGGCGCCGTGTTCACGTCGGCGATCGGGCGGGCGGTCCTGCGCGCCAACGTTCCGCTGAAGGAGGACGAGGGCGGGGTCATCGCCCGCTTCACGCTCGACGAGGGCGAGACGCTCGACATCGAACTCGAGTGGAACGGCGAGGTCCGCCCGCTACGGACCGGCGAGACGGACGAGCTCTTCGCCCGCACCTCGGACTTCTGGCAGCGGTGGCTGGCCCAGTCGCGTTACCGCGGGCGGTGGCGGGAGACCGTGCAGCGCTCCGCGCTGACCCTCAAGTTGCTGGTGTACCACCCGACCGGCGCCCTGGTCGCCGCTCCGACCACGTCCCTTCCGGAGGAACTGGGCGGCGCGCGCAACTGGGACTACCGGTACAGCTGGCTGCGCGACGCGGCGTTCACGGTGTACGCGCTGATGCGGCTCGGCTTTCTCGAGGAGGCCGCCGCCTTCATGGACTGGATCCAGAAACGCTGCGAGACGGCCTCGCTGGAGCGCGACGTCTCCATCATGTACGCCGTCGACGGCAGCGACCACATCCCGGAAATCGTGCTGGATCACCTGTCCGGCTACCGGGGCTCCGCGCCGGTGCGCATCGGCAACAACGCCGTCGGCCAGCGGCAGATCGACGTCTACGGCGAACTGATGGACTCGGTGTACCTGTACAACCGCGAGATGCCCATCTCGTACGACCTCTGGACGGGGCTGTCGAAGCGGCTGGACTGGCTCGCGGCGCACTGGGAGGAGCCGGACGAGGGCATCTGGGAGGTGCGCGGGCCGCGGCAGCGGTTCACGTACTCGGCGCTGATGACGTGGGTGGCGTACGACCGGGCGGTGCGGCTTGCCCGCGACCGTGGCCTGCCGGCGCCGGTGAAGAAGTGGAAGAAGCTGTCGACGGCGGCGTACCGGTTCGTGCAGAACTCCTGCTGGGATCCGGACGTCGGCGCGTACGTGATGCATCCCGGCAGCAAGCAGTTGGACGCCTCGCTGCTGGTGATGCCGCTGGTGAAGTTCTCCGGGCCGACGGATCCCCGGTTCCTGTCCACGTTGGACCTGATCGGTACCGAACTGGCGTCCGACACGCTCGTGCACCGGTACGCGATGACGGGTCACGACGGGCTGACGGGTGGCGAGGGGACGTTCAACCTGTGCTCGTTCTGGTACGTGGAGGCGCTGACGCGGGCCGGCCGGGTCAAGGAGGCACGCATGATCTTCGAGAAGATGCTCACCTACGCGAACCACGTCGGGCTGTACGCCGAGGAGATCGGGCCGGCCGGTGAGGCGTTGGGCAACTTCCCGCAGGCGTTCACCCATCTGGCATTGATCAGTGCAGCCGTCAACCTGGACCGGGCGCTCGGCGAGTGACCCCGTCCCCGTACGGGGACGCCCGATCCGGGGCATCGGCAGGGATCGTTCCCGCGCCGTAACAGAACTGACTCTCACGCGCCGGTACGGTCCGGTCCCATGCGCACTACCACTGTTAGTTTTGTGGTCCTCTTACTGGTCGCCGCGCTGCTCGGCGGCGTGCCGACCGCGGCCTCGGCCGCTCCGTCCACTGTGGACCCCGCGGCCGCCGTTGCCGGGTCGGCGAGCCCGCGCGTGCTCACGCTCATCACCGGCGACCGGATCACCGCGACCGGCGACACCATCCGCGTCGAACCCCGCGCCGGCGTGCAGTTCCTGCGCTTCCGGCAGGACGGCGGCACCTATGTCGTCCCGTCGGACGCGCTCGGGCTGCTGCGGCTCGGACGCCTCGACGACCGCCTGTTCAACGTGACCCGCCTCGTGGCGGACGGCTTCGACAAGCGCGCCGAACTGCCGCTGATGGTCGAGGACACGAAGGCGGTCCGGGGCCTGACGGCCGGGCGGCCGCTGCCGGCGCTCGACGGGTTCGCTACCCGCGTGCCGGTCGCCGAACTCGCGAGGAACTGGCCGAGCGTCCGCGACGGCATGCTCGCCGGCAAGATCTGGCTCGACGGCGTGCGCCGGCCGCTGCTGGACGTCAGCGTGCCGCGCACCGGCGCACCCGTCGCCTGGTCCGAGGGGCTCGACGGCACCGGCGTGAAGGTGGCCGTCATCGACAGCGGCATCGACGACACCCACCCCGACCTCGCGGGACGCGTCTCCCTCCGGAAGAACTTCGTCCAGCGCTACGAGGGCGACAACGACATCGCCGGCCACGGCACCCACGTCGCGTCGATCGTCGCCGGCACCGGCGCCGCGTCGGGCGGCCGGTACCGCGGCATGGCCCCCGCCGCGTCGTTGCTGGACGGCAAGGTCTGCTTCTACGACCCCGCGTACGGCGGCCTCTGCGACGACTCCGCGATCATCGAGGCGATGTACTGGGCGGCCGAGAACGGTGCGCAGGTCGTCAACATGAGCCTCGGCTCGCCCGACGAGCCGGGTGTCGACCCGATCGAGGCGGCCGTCGACGACATCACCGCGCGGTACGGCACGCTGTTCGTCATCGCGGCCGGCAACCTCGACTTCTTCTCGCCGTACCGGGTCGCCTCGCCGTCCACCGCCGACGCGGCGCTCTCGGTCGCGAACAACACCAAGGCCGGCGCCGTCGACTGGAGTTCGCTGCCCGGGCCGCGGATCGCGGACTACGCGGTCAAGCCGGAGATCAGCGCCCCCGGCACCGAGATCACGGCGGCGCGCAGTTCGACGGCCGGCGAGGGCGCGTACCCCACCGGCGAACAGGGCGACCCGTACGTGCCGCTGACCGGCACCTCGATGGCGTCGCCGCACGTGGCGGGAGCCGCCGCGATCCTGACCCAGGCGCACCCGGACTGGACGGCCGAACAGCGCAAGGCGGCGCTGACCGGTGCGGCCCGCCCGATGGAGGCGAGCGGGTTCGACGCCCAGGGCGCCGGCGAACTGGACCTCGCCCGCGCGCTGCACCAACCGGTGACGGCCTCCCCCGCGACGGTGAACGTCGGCTTCCAGGCGTACCCGCACACGCAGCGGACGGTCACCCGCACGATCACCTACACCAACCGCGGCGGCGCACCGCTGACCCTGGCGCTGACGGCGCCGTCCCCGCTGTCGCTGAGCGCCTCCTCCGTCACCGTGCCGGCCGGCGGAACGTCCACAGTGGACGTCTCGATGGACCTCGACCTGCCGGGCGGTTCCCTGCTCGTCAACGGCCGCATCACGGCGACCGGCGGGGGCGTGACGGTGCAGACGCCGTACAGCGTCTACCGCGAGGGGCCGACCGCCACGGTGAACGTGAAAGCGTTGGACCGCAAGGGAAACACGCCCGAGCAGACCTTCGACCTCTTCGTGAACGCGGCCAGCGGCGAGGTGGTCCGCGCCCAGGAGGCGACCGCCGCGCTGCGGCTGCCCTACGGCACCTACTTCGCGTCCTCGTACATCGTCGGCGCCGACGGAACGTCCACAGTGGCCGCACACACGCGACTCGTGGTGGACCGCGACCGGGTGGACGTGGTGTTCGACGCCCGCAAGGCGAAGGGCCTCGACCTCACCGTCCCCGAACGGGCGGCCGCCCCGATGGACGCGCTCATCGAGGTGCAGCAGACCCAGGGCCCGACACCGGTGATCGCGGGCCTCTCCGGCGACCCCCGCACACTCTTCACGCTGGACCTGGGGCCGAAGAACGTCCCCGGTGTGGTGACGCAGGTGCTGGCGGCGTTCGCCCGACCCGACGGCCCGGGCGGTTTCGCCGGCAGCCCGTTCGTGTACCGGCTCGGCTGGTACTGGACCGGGTCGTGGGCCACCGGGTACACCCGTCACGTGCAGCGCCGGGAGTTGGCGACGGCACACGCCGTCTACCACGCCAACGCCGTGGGCGGGACCGGGCTGCGGGCGGACACGGCGGCACCGCCGGGTGTGCAGTTCAGGACCGAGCTGCGCCTGCTGGCCGACGCGCCGCTGCCGGTGGGCCGCACCGAGTACTACGCCGGCAACCTGCCGTGGGAGGAGCGGTTCTACGAGTCCACAGTGGACGCGCCGTGGGTCACCCGGCTGCGCGGGCCGTCACCGCAGCGTCGTTCGGGACAGTCCACTGTGGAACGCTGGAACCGGGCCGTGCTCGACACGACGTTCGCCTCGGAGTATCCGGAGTACCCGACGGTGGAACGCAAGGACGACGGGTTCTGGCTGCGCGTGGGCAACGTCGCCGACGCCGACGGCAACTTCGGCACGCACGACTACACGGCCGCCTCGATGTCCCTGTACCGCAACGGCACCCTCGTCGAGGAACGCGACGGCGGCTTCGCCGTCATCGCCACCCCGCAGGAGCGGGCGAGGTACACGCTGCGGTACTCCCAGCAGTCCGACCCCGCCCTGCGCCTGTCCACCCGCCGGGAGACCGTGTGGGAGTTCACGAACGCCTACACCGGCACGAACACTCCGGTGCCGCTGCACACGATCGGCTTCGCGCCGAACGTCGATGAGCACAACACGGCGCGCGCGGGCTGCCTCACGGCGCTGCCGGTGACGATCGCCGGGCAGGCGGGGGCCACCGCGGTGACGCGCGTGGAGGTGGAGGTGTCGTTCGACGGCGGGGTCTCCTGGCGGCGCGTGCCGGTCGTCAAACTCTTCGGCCGGTGGAACGCGGTGATCGATCATCCGGCGCGGGCCGGGTACGTGTCGCTGCGGGCCAAGGCGGTGGACGCGGCCGGTTCCACGGTCACCACGACGCTGCTGAACGCCTACGAAACCCGGTAACTCAACGTCACGAACGGGGCCCGGCGCGGGAGCGTCCGGGCCCCGAATCCCTTACTCGAACGGGTAAAAGTGCGAAACGGAGCCATCACTCCGCGTAGCCAGATCGACGGACAGGGTGTACGTTGCCCGCCATGGAAACCTCGACGCAGCAGCCAGACCTGTCCATGTACCCGCCACACGTCCAGGCCATCTGCAAGGCCCTCGGCTGGTCCAAGCCCCCGGAGGTCTCACCCGAACGAGCGGCCGAACTCGACGCCGCCATGGCGGAAGCCCGCGAATACGCGGCGAAGTTCTGGGCGGAGAAGAAGAGAGCGGAGCGGGAGAAGACATGATCGAACCGCTCGTCTTCGACCACACCGCGTTGGTCGCCCTCTTCGACGCCCATCCGGACGTCTACCGGGCATGGGAGCAGACCTGGGCCAGCGCCCCGCTCGGCGTGTTCCCCTCGGCGGCGGTCGCCGAGGCCAACCACGTCATCGGCGCGACCGACGAGGCGTGGTGGGCGATTCTCGGGCCGGCCCACGGCACGCTCGTCCCGCTGGACCGGCTCGCCGCCGTCGAGTCGCACAACCTGCCCGGCGAACTGGTCGTCCGGCACATCATCCACACGGCTCAGGCCATCGACGGCGTCGTCGTGACGCTCGAACCCAAGCAGTACCCGCCGGGCAGCGTCGCGATCCGGGCGCTCTGACCCATCCGTGATCGATCGGGGGAAGCGGTCAGGAGGTGGCCGCTTCCCCCGACACACTGGCCCGCGTGGAAGAGCTCACCGCCCGCCGACTCAACCGAACCCTGCTCGCCCGCCAGCACCTCCTGGCCCGTTCCACGCAGACCGCGCACGACCTCATCCACCACCTCGTGGCGGTCCAGGCCCAGGAGTCCAACGCCCCGTACATAAGCCTCTGGACGAGGCTCGAGGCCTTCGAGAAGGACGACCTCACCGCGCTCCTCGCCGACCGAAGAGCGGTCCGTTCGTCCATCCTGCGCGGCACGCAACACATCGCCACCGACGACGACTACCCCTGGCTGCGCCCGACCGTCCAGCCGGTGCTGGACCGGGGCAGGCAGGGGGCGTTCGGGCGGGTGACGGCCGGCGTCGACCCGGTCGAGTTGGCGGCGCTGGCACGCAAGCACCTGACCGGGCAGACGCTCACCCGCCCGGCGCTGGCCCGGCTGCTCGCCGAACGCTGGCCCGATGTGGAGCCGCTCGCGTTGGGCTGGTCCGCGCAGTGTCTGCTGCCGGTGGTGCATCCGCCGCCGAGCGGGACGTGGGGGCGGTTCGGGGCGACGCCGTTCGTGCTCGCGGAGGAGTGGCTCGGCCGGCCGATGGCCGCACCCGACGCCGAACGGCTCGTCGTGCGCTATCTGGCGGCGTTCGGGCCGGGATCGGCGCGGGACGTGCAGGCCTGGTCGGGGCTGACCCGGCTGCGCGAGGTGCTGGAACGCCTGCCGCTGCGCCGCTACCGAACGCCCGCGGGCGTCGTGCTGTACGACCTGCCGGACGCGCCGCTCGCGGACGAGGACGCGCCGGCGCCGGTCAGGTTGGTGCCGGAGTTCGACAATCTGCTGCTGGCGCATGCCGATCGGACGCGGGTCATCGCCGACGCACACCGGCGGGTGGTGATCACGGGCGCGGTGGTGCGGCCGACGTTCCTGGTCGACGGGTTCGTGCGGGGGATGTGGAGCATGACGGGTGCCGGCATCGTGCTCGCGCCGTTCGAGGCGATCACCGAGGCGGCCCGGGACGCGCTCACCCGGGAGGCGGCGGAACTGCTCAGGTTCGCAGGAACAGAGGGGTCCGTAAGTTTCACGGCTCCGGGCCACTGACCGGGGGATGACTCGACCGGCATTGCGGTGATCAGTCCGGTTTCGTTAGCGTCCGCGCCTCACGAAACCCCCCAGCAGGAGGTCACCCCCATGAGACGTTCCCCCGGATGGAGAATCGGCGCGGTGGTCGCGGCGACGACGGCGCTGGTGGCGGGCGGTGCCGTCGCCACCCTGACCGGCGCGGAGGCCGCGGCGGCGTGCGGCTCGGGCTCCTTCAACGCCGAGGCCTACCTCAGCGGCGGCACCTGGACCGCCCGCAACGGCTCCAGCGTCAGGTACACCGGCACCGACATGGTCAGCGCGGTGCAGGCCGCGATCAACAGCCTCTCCGCCGGCCGCACCAGCAAGCAGCGCGTGGTCGTCTGGCAGGGCGGCACGATGTCCGCCAACGCGCGGATCAGCCTGCCGAGCTACACGACCATCGACGTCTGCGGCACGATCAACGTCACCGGTTCCGGCAGCGGCGACAAGGCGCCGCTGTACTCCCGAGGCGCCACCGACGTGGAGATCCAGCATCTGACCGTCACCGGAGCGCCGATCTACGGCATTTTTCTGCGGAACGTCACCAACGTGGTGCTCGGCACCATCGACATGCGCCTCTCCGGCGGCCTCGGCGTGCGCATCGACAACCGCGGTGACACCAGCCAGTGGACCCGCAACGTGCGCGTCGACACCGTCTACGTGTCCGGGGCGAGTTCGCACGCGATGGAGACCTACGGCGTCGACGGCCTCACGGTCGGCACCGTCACCGCCCGCAACGTCGGCGAGTCCGGCCTGCTCCTCAACCAGACGATCAACGCCACGGTCGGCACCGTCGACGCGGAGAACGCCGGCGCCGGCACGGGCTACGCGGCGTTCCGCATGGCCAACCGCAACGGCCGCATCGGCAGCAGCTACAACACGAACATCCGTGTCGGCACGGTGCGCGCACGTGGCGGCGGCCGCGGCATCTTCTGCGTGTCGGAGAGCGGCGGCGCCGTCATCGACCGGGTCGACATCGCCAACACCGGCAACAACGCGATCCTCGTCGAGAACTGCTACAACGTCGGCATCGCCACGAACGGCGGCACGATCAGCGGCGGCGGCGAGGTGCGACTGGCGGCGCGCACGGAGTTCCCCGGCAACTCCAACATCACGCTGCAGAACTTCACGCTGACGAACAACACGATCCGCGAGAGCCCGTGCGGCACCGGGACGGTCATCCGCAACATCACGTTGGTGAACTCGACCATCAACCGCTGCTGAACCCGCCGCGCCGATCTTGCAGTTGTGGCGGGGACAGTGGTGGGCAAAGCCGGACACACCGGGCACCACAACTGCAAGATCGGCGAAAGCATCAGGCGAGGCGGAGGCCGTCGACGACGATCGCAAGCGCACGGGCGCCGTCACCGGCGTGCCGCAGCGCGGCACCCGTGCCCACGATGACCGCCCTCAGTTCGTGCGCACTCACGTCGGGACGGACGCGGCCGGTTCGTTGGGCCCGTTCGAGCAGGCGGGCCAGCGCGATAAGCACCAAGTGTTCGGGGCGGTTCGCGTCGCTTCCTGCTGCCGGAGCCACCTCTCCGAACGAGTCTCCTCCGCGGCACTCGTGGACCAATTCGGTGAAGAAGTCGAAGAAGGCTCGCCCGGGATCGGACCCATGCGCCAAATGATCGGCCCGGTCCGCCAGCCGTTGCAGCCGTCTCCCGTCGGTGTCCATCGGGCTCCTCAGCTCGTCATCGGCACGAGCGCGCCGAGTGTCGCGTGCAAAGCACGAGCGACCTCTTCGTCGAGGAGGTACCGACCGGCTTTTCCGGTGACCGGGTCGCGGATGACCATTTCGATCGAGACCGGCGCCGTCTCCAACGGTTCGTCGATCACGCAGGTGAGCTGCGCGGTGATCACGACGCCGCCGATCCGGTTTTCGGCGATCCGGAGAGGCGCACTCAGGTGACAGGGAACGGGGTTCGACCGTCCACAGAATCGGGGATCGCACCACGAGGGATGGGCAAAATCGCCGGATATCAAAGGCAGGGTGGCCGGCACGGTCATGGTTCGCTCCTAACGACGTCGGCTGAGGCCACCATCAAACACCGATTTGCTTGGACGATCCGGGTCCGCCGTGTAGGCCGCCGCGATCAGCGCTGTAGTCCCCTTTGTAGTCCGGCGTCAGAACATTCGCCGCCGGCTTCGTACGATGCGATATCTTCGAGGACACACGGACACGCGGAGGCATTGGTGAGGCCCAGCGGGTACGGCGCTCAGCTTCAGCGCTTCAGGAAGCACTACAAGCTCACGCAGCAGGGCGTGGCCGAGCAGCTCGCGGCGCTGGCGTGGAAGCATCACAAGAGGATTCTCGGTGTCGACCGCCAAATGGTGTCCAAGTGGGAACGAGAACGAAAGCTTCCGGACACGCGATACCGAAAGCTCCTGTGTCAGCTATTCGGCGTTTCGGAGCAGCAGCTCGGTTTTCGTCCGAGCCTCCCCGAGATCGAAGAGATGGCGAATGGCCTGGAGTCCCCACTGGATGTCGCCGAACGTATGCAAATGCTCATCGGGTCGAACGCGGACGAGGAGGCGCTGAACCAATTCGACAGATTCATTCACCTGGTTGTCGACGAGTACGAGGACGCCGGTCCGGGCGGTCTCGCGCACCGCGTGGTGCGGCAACGCAAGCATGTCCAGCGGCTGCTCGACGGTCATCAGCCTCCACGGCAACGCGCCCGGCGATTTCCGTCGCGCCGTCGATCTCGCTCGCGACGGGCAGCAGTATGCAGCCGACAGTTCGCAGATCATTCGGCTCGCGGCCAACGGTGAGGCCCGAGCGCTCGCGAAGCTGGGCGACCGACGGGGAGTCGACGGTGCTGTCGGGCGCGCTTTCGAAATCTCCGACCGGCTCGATGCGCCGGCCGGAGTGAGCCCGTGCATCTCGTTCGGGCTGTACAGCACGGCGCGCACCGCCGCCAACGCGGCCACGGCTTTTGTCGCGCTGCGGAGACCTGATCGCGTGCGGGAGTATGTCGCGCAGGTCATGCCGGTCTTCGAGGCCTCGTCGTCACGATGGAGTCAGTCATTGGTGCGAATGGACATGGCGACGGCATTCGTCACGGCCGACCATCCGGAACCGGAGCGCGGAGCGGAACTCGTGACGGAGGCGCTGATGATCTCCGCTGACCGTCCGATCACGTCGGTACTCCAGCGCGGTCGTGAGTTCCTCGCGGCCACAGAGAAATGGAGCGGACTTCCGGCGGTCCGACAGGCTGCCGACGCCTTGCGGGCGGCGGGAAACCGGTGACCGCCGAGCCGGTTCAGGCGCGAACGACACCACAGGACGAGGACTGGCGACGGTTCAGTGCGCTGTCCCGAATGGCGAATCACTGGGATCGTCCAGGGTGGACCGATGGCCGACAGGCGTACTACTGGTACCTCACCTTCGACTCACCGGCCCTGCGGGATCTCGCCGTCTCCTGCCAACGTCGACTTGACCTGCCCTTTCTCGATCCTGTCCCGCCGTTCGGAATCCATCTGACAATGCCCAGGATCGGCTGGTCCGACGAGGTGTCGCCGGCCGAGGTGCAACGGATCGCCGAGGCCGCCGTTGCGGAGTGCTCGGCCGTCCGGCGGTTCGACCTGGGGGTGGGGCCGTTGTCCGGCTCGGCGGGCGCCGTGCGATTCAGCGTCACGCCGTGGGAACAACTGGTCCTGCTGCATGACCGTTTGCGCGGTGCCGTTGCGAGCGTTCTCGGCCCGGGCCGTCCGGCGGCCGAGTTCCGTCCGCATGTCGGCATCGCCTACTGCAACCGAGCCGTTCCGGCCGCGCCGCTGGTCGCCCGGGTCGCGACGCTGCGCGCTCTGCCGCTCGTCACCGTGCCGGTCGACCGGGTGGAGTTGGTGCTCGTCCGGCGACAGGAACGCGCATATGCCTGGACGACGCTCGAGTCCCTGATGTTGCGGTGACCGTACGGGCTGCCGGCCTGCCACCGAACGACTGTGGGGTGGACGTCGGTCGGTGGCGTGTGGTGTCCTCGCCTCCCGCGATCGCCGCTCGGATCTCCGGTGCGCCCGCCGAGATCGGCCTCGTGCCCGAGGGCCGGCCGAAAGGATTCCGCCTTGGCGGCCACGGCTTGAACATGCCGCCAGCGGCGGGGCAACGGTTGCACCATCAACTCTTCGGCGACATCGCGGGACCGTGCAGGTGAGTGCGACATACCCCGGCACGATAAACCAGCTTCCGCGCCGCGGCGGTGGGACAGTTTGTGCGACATGTGGCGGCGCTCATGGTCGAATGTGGCGCCCATGATCTCGGCGCTCGACGCGCTGCGGGACTACATCGACCGCGGCTTTCCGGCCCACTACGCCTATCGGGGCCGCCCGTACCTGGCTGCCGGGTTCCTGCAACGGATGCTGCGCGACCTACCCGTCGAGCGCCTGCCCGACCGTTACCGCGATGCCGTGCGCCGGCAGGTGGATCCGATCGAACCGGTAGCGCTCGCCACCTACCACGATGCCGCGGTGACGCTGGTGCTGGCGCACTGTTCCCGTTAGCGGCTCAGCCGACCACTGTGGACAGTGCCAGCGCCACGACGGCCACCAGCGGCGGGACGGCCTGCATCGCGGCCGCGCGCGCGAAGCGCATTCCGCCGCTGGCGATGAGCACGACACCGGCGCCGGCCATGCAGCCGGCCGCGAGCGCGATGAGCGTGGCGCCGACGACCCGTTCGTCCATGGCGAGCGCGATCGCTCCGGCGAGCCCGCCGAACGCCAGGAACAGGTTGTAGAACCCCTGGTTGAACGCCCAGGGCCGGATGGCGTCGGCGTCCCCCTGGGACTGTACCGAGAAGCGCCGCCACACGGCCGGGCGGCTGAAGAGCAGGCTCTCCATGGCGAAGAACGCGATGTGGAGCAGGGACGCGACGACAACGGCGACAGCGGCTAGAGTAAGCACCGGGCTATATTGAACCGATCAGTTCAATACGTCAAGGAGAGCCGTGCCACGAAAGAAGACGTTCGATACGGCCGATGCCATCCGCGCCGCGCGCGACCGCTTCTGGCAGTACGGCTACGCGGCCACCTCCCTGAACGACCTCGAGGCCGTCACCGGGCTCAACCGGTCCAGCCTGTATCAGGCGTTCGGCGGCAAGCGGCAGCTGTTCGCGCTCGCGCTCGACAACTATCTCGAGGAGGTGGCGATCCCGCGGCTCGCTGCCCTGGAGGCCCCGGACGCCGGCCCCGCCACGATCGCCGCCTACTTCCGCGGCTTCACCAAGCTTCCGCCATACCTCGGCTGCCTGATGGTCAACACCATCACCGAACTGGGACCGCACGACGAGGCGGCCCGCGCGGCCGGCGCGAAGTACCGCCTGCGGGTGCGGCGCGCGTTCGAGAACGCACTGGCGGGAAGCGAGTGCGCGGGGCGCCGGGCGGAGTTGCTCACCGGCGCCCTGATCGGCCTGCTCGCCACCGCGCGCCTGTCCCGCACGACCGCCGCGCACCTCGCGCGCGACACCGCCGCCGAGGTCGACACCTGGGCCTGAGACCGGTCCGGCGCTCAGTACACCAACCGGTGCGCGCCGCGGATCAGTCCGGCGTACGCGTCGCCGGTGAGCAGGCGGGCGCGCGCCATGGCCGCACGCGCGGCGTTCGCACCCGGGGCGCCGTGCACTCCCCCACCGGGGTGCGCGCTCGAGGACGCCAGGTACAGCCGGTCGACCGGGGTGTCCGCCCGGCCCAGCCCCGGCACCGGCCGCAGGAACAGCTGCTGGAACGCCGCCGACGTGCCGCCGTTGATCGCACCGCCGAACAGCGACGGGTTGTGCCGCTGCAACTGGCGCGGCCCCGCCACGTACCGGCCGACGATCAGGTCCCGGAAGCCCGGCGCGCACTCCTCGAACGCCTGCTCGACCCGTTCCAGGTGGGCCTGCACGTCACGGAGAGCGTCGCGCGGCACGTGCGTGTACGCCCACAGCGACTCGGTCCCCGCCGGCGAGCGCGTGGCGTCGGCGGTCGTCATCTGCCCGGCCAGCAGGAACGGCCGTTCCGGCACCCGGCCCGCGGTCAGGTCACCGGCGAACGTCGACAGCTCCGCCAGGTCCCCGCCCAGGTGCACCGTCCCGGCCCGGCCCACCGCCGGGTTCTTCCACGGCACCGGCCCGGACAGCGCCCAGTCCACCTTCACCGTGGCGTTGTCCCAGTGGAAGTTGCGCAGGTCCGACACCATCCGCGGCGGCAGGTGATCGACGCCCACGAGATCCTTGTACAGCTGCGGCGCCGGAACGTCCGCCAGCACCGCGCGTCGGGCCCGGAAGTGCCGGCCGTCGCCGCAGCGCACGCCGAGCGCCTTGCCGTTCGCCACGACGACGCGGTCGACCCACGCGTGGCACTCGATCCGGCCACCCTTGCGCTCCAGGCGTGAGACCAGCGCGTCGGTGATCCTCTGCGCCCCGCCCACCGGCACCGGATACCCGTACTGCTGCCCCAACATCGCCAGCAGCCAGCCGTAGCCGCCGCTCGCCGCATCCTCCGGCGACAGATCCGTGTGCAGGGCCAGGCAGGTCAGCAGCAGCTTCGCGCCCTCGCCGGCGAACAGTTCGTCGCGCAGCACCCGCACCGGCAGCAGGAACAGCCGGGCCAGCCGCAGCGCCTCCGCCGTTCCGCCCCGGCGCAGCACACCGGCCGCCCCGCGCACCGGCGGGAACGGCGTCAGCAGCGACTCCAGCAGCGGTTCGGAGACGGACTCCCAGAGGCGGTAGGTGCGGCGCCACGCGTCCGCGTCCGACGGGGCGAACGCGGCAACCGACTCGGCCGTCGCGTCGAGATCCCTTTCGAGAAGAGCGGCCCGGCCGTCCGGCAGCGCGTGCGCCACCACGGCCGGCGAATGCGTCCACTCGATGTCCAGATCGAGCGCCGCCAGCGGCGACCCCTTCGCCGCCAACGGATAGAACGCGCTGCACAGGTCGCTCAGATACCCCGGCGCGGTGATCTCCCCGGAGCGCACCGCACCACCGACCTCGTCGGTCGCCTCCAGCACCACCACGTCCCAGCCGGCGTCGGCGAGCAGGTTCGCCGCGACCAGCCCGTTGTGCCCCGCCCCGACCACCACCGCATCGACGGTCTCCGCCATGGTGGAGGGCATACCCCGCCACGCCGCGGGTAAGCGGCCGGGATGTCGCTGCGTCGCCCGCTGTCCGAATCCGTCGTCGTGCTGACCGGTGCCTCCGGCGGGATCGGCGCCGCCACCGCCGAGGCCCTCGCCCGGCACGGGACCGCCGTGGTGCTCGCCGGGCGCGGGCCGGACGCGCTGGCCGAGGTGGCGCAGCGCTGCCGGGCGGCGGGTGGTCGGGCGTTGGACGTTCCCACGGAAATAACGGATCGGGCGGCGGTGGCGGCGCTGGCCGACAAGGCCGAGTCGCGATACGGCCGGATCGACGCCTGGATCAACAACGCGTCCGTCGGGCTCTATGCCGCGCTCGAGGACGCCCCGGTCGAGCAGGTGCGCCGCACCATCGAGGTGAACGTCTTCGGCTACCTGCACGGCGTCCAGGAGGCGCTGCCCCGGATGCGCGCCACGGGCGGCGGGGTGCTGGTGAACGTCGCGTCGGTGCTCGGCGCCGTCACCACCCCCTTCATGGGCGCCTACAACCTCAGCAAACACGCCGTGCGGGCGCTCTCCGACACGCTGCGCCAGGAGATCGGCGACGAGCCGGTCTCCGTCTGCACCGTGCTGCCCGCCTCGATCGACACGCCCTTCTACCCGAACGCCGCCAACGTCACCGGGCGCACACCCCGCCCGATTCCGCCGGTGTACCGGCCGGAGACGGTCGCCACGACGATCGTGCGGGTGCTGCGCCGGCCGCGTCGCGAGGCGTACGCGGGTGCGCTCGGCCACGCCATGGCCATCGGCCAACGCATCGCCCCCGGCCTCACCGAACGCGGCATGGGCTGGTACGGGGCGCGGGCGGCGTTCAGCCCGGGGCGGGCGCCGGTCAGCACGGGAAACCTCTACCGGCCCAGCGCACTGCTGCTCGGCGGCCTGGCGGCGGCCGTCGCCTATCGCCGAATCACCCGTTAGACCGAGCCCCAGCTGGGCAGACTGACTCCTATGTCGACCACGACGCGGCTGATGAACGCCGACCCGCAGCAGGTATGGGCCGTTCTGTCGAACGGGTGGAGCTACAGCGACTGGGTGGTGGGCACGGTGCACATCCGCGACGTCGCCCCCGACTGGCCCGCGGTGGGCACGCGCATCCACCACAAGGCGGGGCCGTGGCCGTTCTCGCTCAAGGACAGCTCCACCGTCCTGTCCTGCGAGCCGGGGCGCGACCTGCTGCTGAAGGTGCGCCTGTGGCCACTGGGCGCCGGCACGGTCCGGATCACGCTGCAGGAGGTCGGGCCGCGGGCCACGCGGGTGACGATGGTGGAGGAGTTCACCGACGGCCCCATGCTCGGCGTCCGGAACGCCCTCGGCGACACCCTCCTGCACTACCGCAACCGGGAAGCGTTGCGGCGCCTGGAGGATCTGGCCGTCGGACACACATCCGACGCGTCGACGCCTGTCGCGGTGCGATCCGGTCGTTCATGATTCCCGGGTGGACGACGCCCCTCCCCGCACCTTCACGGACAATCTCCGCCGCACGTTCCGGCGCCGGCCGGACATGTCGCACCGGGCGGTGCCGCTCGACGAGACGCTGACCGGGATGGCGCTGTTCGCGCCGATGTCGGTGCTCGGCGGGGCCCTCCTGGCGTTCTTCGACCAGTCGCCGCTGGCCCTCCAGAGCCTTGTCGTGATGCCCGCCGTCATGGTGCACCTCGACGGCGTGCGCCACCGGTGGTGGGCCGTCGGCGCGGGCCTGACCGCCGCGGCGGCGGTCGCCGTCCCGCTGCACGCGGCCGTGGACGGTTGGGGCCACTGGGGCACCCTGGTGGCGATGCTCGCCGGCGGGGTGGCCGGCAACCTCGCGCACACCGCCGTCACCCATGTGCCGCCGCGATCGGCGTCCCGGGAAACGCCTCCCGGGCGAACGTGACGTCGCCCCGGCCGCTCTTTCCGCCCCTTCGCCGTCCACGACGGCTACTCGAAGTCGTGGCCGACGAACTCGGCGACCGGAGCGAACCCGATGCGACGGTACAGCGCGTTGCTGGTGGCGTTGGCCGGATCCGCGAAGAGCACGACGTCCGTCGCCCCCGCATCGCGCGCCGCCCGGCTGACCGCGACCGTCACCGCCGCAGCGTAGCCGCGTCCCCGGAAGCGTTCCGGGGTGAACACCGGGTCGACCCGGACCATCCCGGCGACCATCGGCGTCGAGCCCGCCATGGAGACGGGCGCCCCGTCCGGGGTCTCCCAGAAGGTGAACCGCTTGTCGGCGAAGCGCGACGCCTCCCACGACGCCGCCGGGGTCTCCCCGACACCGGCCATGAACTCATCGCACCAGCGGACGATCCGCGCACGGTCGCGCCCGAGCACGCCCCGCCCCGGCGGGAACGGCTCCGGCGGGGCGAGCGTGCCCAGCCGGTAGAGCCGTCCCGCCCACGTGCGCCTCGACGCGGCACCGGTGCGCCGCCGCCACGCCTCGACGAACGCGTCGGCGGTGTCGCGGTCGGCGACGACGCCCGCGAGCGGGAGGCCGAGGCCGGCGAGGGTGTCACACCCCTCGGGCGAAAGCGGGGACAGCATCATGCGACCGGTCGGCCGGCGGTAGAAGATCGCGTGGACCCGCCCCGCCGACTCCGACCGGCCGAAGACCGTCGGCTCGGCCTCCCGGACGCCGCGCAGCTTCTCGATCGTGGTCAGCTGCGTGTGGTGCATGGTGGGGCGGGAACGCAGGAAGCCCCCGGCCCGGTCGAGAAACTCCTCGACGTCCTCGGTAAGAATCCACTGCTCCGCGCGCACGCCCCAGGATCCCCTACGGCGGCCGCTCAGCGAGCGCCGGGCAGCTCCAGCGCGCCGGTGAAGCGCAGGGCCTCGGCCTCGACGCCGGCCCGCTTCAGCAGCCGGTCACGGCTCTCCTCGGCCTGCCGCACCAGCTCCCGACGGTCCACGCCGAGCACCTCGCCGGCCCACTTGCGGGGCACGCCGTCGACGACGACCGCGGTCACGTCCTGCGACTCGGCATAGCTGACCACCGCGCCGAGGTGTGAGGCGATCGGCCGCAGGCGTTCGAGCGAGAAGACGGTGAGGTCGGCCCTGGCGCCCGGCGCCAGCACCCCGATCCGGCCGGAGAGCCCGGCGGCCCGCGCACCGCCGACCGTGGCGGCGCGCAGCGCGTCGCGAACCCCGTACGGGCGCGGCGCGTCCGCGCTGCCGGCCTGCGCGGCGACGTACGCCTGGCCGCGCTGGACACCCAGCAGGGTGCGCATCTCGCCGAGGATGTCGCTGCCGTACTCGAACTCGTTGTCGGTGCTGATCGCCTCCTGCACGGCGAACCGGTTCGCGGTCAGCACGGGATTGGCGACGGCGAGCCCGTAGTGCGGGTCGGAGCGGGGCGCCAACGCGACGGCGGCGCCGCTGGCCGCGATCGCCTGCCAGTGAACATCCGACAGGCCGAGCACGTGGTTGAGCGTGACCAGGGGGTTGAGCAGTTCCGGCGTCAGCGCCGCGTCCAGGTCCCCCATGCCGGCGATGGTCTCGGCGACCAGTCCGATGCCGTTCTCGGCGGCGAACCGCAGACCCGCCTCGGACGGCATCAGCTCCATCAGCCGCACGTCGATGCGCGGATCCCCGGCGTAGCGGTCGCGCAGCTCCAGGACGGCCTTGTGCAGGTGCCCGTCGGGCTGCCCCATGCCCACGCCGGCCGCGAGAACGGCGCGCAGCCCCGTTTCCCGCAGCGCCTCGACCGCCGCCTGGGCGTGTTCGAGGCTGCGCACGTTGTGGTTGTTGTCGACGATGGTCGTGACCCCCTGCTCGAGGGCCCGCACGGCGGTGACCTTCTCCCCGATCGCCACGTCCTCCGGCGTGAGGAGCGGGGCGAGAACGGTGTGCGTCAGGTTCAGGTAACCCATGATCTCGCTGTCCGGCGAGACGCCGCGCAGCGCACCCTCCCACGCGTGGAGGTGGCCGTCGACCAGCCCCGGCGTGATCACCGTGCCGCCGGCGTCGATGATCAACGCGTCGGCCGGTAGCGTCGCGGCGGCGTCCGGTCCCACCGCGGCGATCATCGAACCCGTCACGACGACGTCGCCGACGAAGTCGCCGGCACCGGCATCCATCGTGATCACGCTGGCACCCTTGAACGCCACGGTCCGGCCCGGCGTCCACTGCGCGGGCCCATTACGGTCGAAAATCTTCACGCCCCCATCCTCAGACCGTGCCCGCCCGGGTGGACACCCCCCGTTTGTGGGGGTATGTCGGCTACCCCTGGGGATTCGACTAGAACCTGTCGGCCTTGCGGCGATCCGGACCCGTGGTGGCGTTGATGCGTTCGGCGATCTCGCGAAGGTGGCGCTGCTGCGCCTTGGTCAGGGGGTCGAAGACGTGCTGACGAACGGCCTCCACGTGCGCGGGCGCGCCGCCGGCGACCTGGCGGTAGCCCTCGTCGGTGAGGATGCCCAGGGTGGCCCGGCCGTCGTTCGGGTCGGGTCGGCGCCGCACCCAGCCGCGCTTCTCCAGACGGGCCACGGCCTGGGACAACCGGGAGAGGGTGCCTTCGGCCCGGGCTGCCAGGTCACTGAGCCGCATGGTCCGCTCCGGCGCCTCGGACAGCGCGGCCATCACGAGGTATTCGAACAGGCTGATGCCGGCGTCGCGCTGCAGTTGAGCATCCAGCGTGGCGGGGACCCGGAGCAGCACCTTGATCAGCGCCAGCCAGGTCTCGCGTTCGTCCGGGTCCAGCCAGCGGGGCTGCGCGCCAGGTTCCATGCCCGGGAGCATAACTTGCACGCTGAAGTGACCTGGCGCACGTTTTACTTGCATGTTGAAGTTTTTCGGCCGTACGGTTTTATTCACTGTTGAAGTTATTTCGAGGAGCACACCGTGCGCGCACTGCATGTTCCGTCCGCCGGCGAGAAGCCGCGGATCGGCGACCTTCCCGTCCCCGCCGTCACCGACGGCACCGTGCTGATCAGGGTCCGGGCCGCCGGCCTCAACCCCATGGACAACGCGATCGCCGGCGGATGGCTCGCCGGCCTGATCCCGCACGAGTACCCGCTGGTGCTGGGCCGCGACGCCGCCGGTGTCGTAGCAGCCGTGGGCGCCGGTGTCGACCACGTCAAGCCGGGCGACGAGGTGTTCGGCCACGTCGTCCTCGCGCCGCCGATCCAGGCCGGGACGCTCGCCGAGTACGCGCTCCTGCCGGCCGCCGCGGTCGCGCTCAAGCCCGCCGGCCTCGACTTCGTCCGGGCCGCCGCGCTGCCGCTGGCCGCCGCGGCCGCCACCCAGGCGGTCGACGCCGTCGACCCGCGACCCGGTCACACCGTGCTGGTCAGCGGCGCCTCCGGCGGCATCGGTTCGTTCGCGATCCAGCTGCTCGCCGCCCGCGGCGTCACCGTGATCGCGACCGGCACCGACGCCGCACGCCTCACCGGCCTCGGCGCCACCGCCGTCGTCGACCGGGCGGCCGGCCCGATCGCCGAGCAGGTCCGGGCCGCGCACCCCGACGGCGTCGACGCGCTCGTCAACCTGTTCGGCCGCACCGACGCCGACGTCCCGCTCGGCGCCGTCCGCCGTGGCGGCAGGGTGTCCACGCTGGCCCAGGCACCCGACAGCGAGGCCGGCGCCGCCGCCGGGGTCACCGTCACCAAAATCATGACCAGGGCGACCCGTGAGGTCACCGGTCCGATCGCCGAGCGGGCCGCCGCCGGCTCCATCGCCGTCGATGTCCAGACGGTTCTTTCCCTGGAACAGGCTGTCGACGGCCTCGCGACGATCGCCGCCGGACACGCCAGGGGAAAGACCGTCGTCACCATCGAGCACTGATCGAGCGCCACGCAGGGAGTGAACGCACGTGATCGAGCCCGAAAGCCGCCTGCGCATCGTCTTCGGCGATCTGCGCCGAGCCGTCGACGACGTCATCCTCAAGCACCAGGTCACCCTCGACGAACTGTCGGCCACGATCAGCTGGCTGCAGCAGGTCGCCGACGCCGGCGAACTGACGGCGGCGAGCATCTTCTTCTACAAGACCGTTCGCCGGGCCACCGACGGCGCCGCCTACGCCCATCCGGAGAAGGACGGCGCGAGCCATTGGGAGATGCGCGGCTCCGCCTACATCGCCGGCGCCCCGCTCCTGCACAGCCCCGCAGTGCTGCCGATGCGACCCGACGAACCCGGCGAGCCCCTCATCGTCTCCGGCAGCGTGCGCACCACCGCCGGCGACCCGGTCCCCGGCGCGGCCCTGGAGATCTGGCAGATCGACGCCGACAACATCTACTCCGGCATCGACACCAGCGACTTCGCGCCGCTCAACATCCCGAACGACTCCTCCGGCGTCCCGGCCGACAATCTCCGGGCCACGATCGTCGCCGACGCGGCCGGCCGCTTCGAGTTCCGCACCGTGGTTCCGGGCGTCGAGACCTTCGGCCTGGACCCGGACAGCCCACTCGACACGCTGGTGAACGCGCTGCGGCTACGCGGGGAGCGCCCCCTGCACATCCACTCCGTCGTCACGGCCGACGGCTGCCTCCCGCTGACCACCCAGATCTACTTCGACGGCGATCCCCTGGTCGACAGCACCGTCGAGGGGGCCGTTCCGGCGTCGGCGGTCAAAACCACCACCCGGCACGACGATCCCGACGACTACACGCGCCGCGGACTCGACCGGCCCTATCGCACGCTCGTCCACGACTACGTGCTGCGTCCCGCATGAGGCCCCCGCAGCGGGTCGACGCGCTGGCGCGGGCGTGCCGGGGCGCCTCCTCCGAACTGGCTCTGTTCGAGGCCGTCTCCGAGCACCTGCGCGAACTGGTGCCGTTCGACGGGGCCGGGTGGTTCGCCACGGATCCGGCCACCCTGCTGGGCACCAGCGCGGTACGCGCCGAGAACATCGAGCCGGCGCACTGCGCCGCCTACTGGGAACGGGAGTGCCTGGTCGAGGACGTGCTGCTGTTCCGTGACGTGGCGCGCAGTTCGCAGGGTGTGGCGACCCTGTTCGACGCCACGGGGAACCGGCCCGTCAACAGCGCTCGCTACCGGGAGTTCCTGGCTCCGCAGGGCTACGGCGACGAACTGCGGGCCGCCTTCCGGCTCGGCGACACGACCTGGGGCGTACTGGCTCTGCACCGCGATCGTCTGCGCACCCCGTTCACCGCCGCCGATCGTGCGCACGTCCAGCAGATCGCACCGGTGGTGGCGGGAGCGCTTCGCGCGTTCGCGGTCGAACGCGGCGGGCCGGCTGCCGCCGACGGTCCGGGCACGGCGCTGTTCGACGATCGGGGCAACCTGCTCTCGCTCGACGCCCGGGCGGAGCGCCTCCTCGAGGAGATCGGCGGCCCCGGATGGAACGCCTTCCCGGCCTCGATGACACCCGTGCACGCGGTGACGGCACGGGCCACGGCCGTGGCGCTGGGCCGGGATCAGGGCCCCGCGGTGATCCGGCTGCGGGCGGCATCCGGTCGCTGGCTGTCCCTGCACGCCTCGCGCCTGTTCGGGCCGGACGGCTCCCCCGGCCCGACAGCGGTGACCGTGGAACCGGCGCGCTCGGAACAGATCGCGCCGATCATCGTGGCGGCCTACGCGCTGACCCCGCGGGAGCAGCAGGTCACCCGCGGGATAGCGCGCGGCCTCTCCAGTCAGGAGATCGCCGCCGAACTGTTCCTGTCGCCGCACACCGTGCGGGACTACCTCAAGGCGATCTTCGGAAAGGTCGGCGTGAGCAGCCGCGGCGAACTGGTCGCCAAACTCTTCGCGGAGCACCACAAGGATTCGCTCTACGGCACCGCCGACCTGATCGAACGATGACCCCGTGCGGCCCGCCCCCGTGCGCGGGCCGCACGGAACTCAGTTCGCCGAGCAGAGCCCGGTGCTCGGCGGCATGTCGAACGCGGCACACTCGACGGCGCTGCCCTCGGCCTTCTTCGTCCAACCGCTCGTGCCGGTGTCGTACCGGAAGACGATGACGCCGTCGCCCTGCTGCTGCGGCGACGGCGCGATCACGCCGGCGACGGCCCAGCCCTGCGCGCAACGGACACTGGCCGCATCGATCCGCCACCCCGCCGGGTAACCGGCGACCTTCTCCAGAACGGCCGCGGACACCGGACACCCAGTCACACCCGCCTCCGCCACGGCACCCGATCCCGTGCCGGCGGATCCCGAAGCAGTGCCGTCGACGGGTGCCGACGCGGCGCCGCCGGCGGCCTGAACAGGGCTTTTCGCCGGGTCCTGCCCCTGGCATCCGGCCGAGCCCAGCAGGACGGCCCCGGCAGCCGCGGCGAGCAGAAGAACGCGCAAACGCATCGAGAAACCTCTTCATGAACCAAGGGGTGCGAACACCTGGCGAAGAACACTGACCCCGACTACACCCCGAGCCGCCCTCCGAGGTTGCGACCCACCTCGATCTTTTTGATCCCGACGTTCACCCAAGGCCGCACCCGGCAGGCAACATTGCCCGCACCGAAATCTGATAATCAGATAGCCTGGAATCATGCGAACCATCTCCGCCACCGAGGCATCTCGACGGTTCTCCGACCTGCTCGACGCGATCGAGCGAGGCGAGACCGTCACCGTGACACGCGGAAACCGCCCGGTCGCCGAGATCCGGCCGGCCCATCGACGTACCGGCCGCGACCTCCGCGCTGCGCTCTCCGAGGTCCCACCACCGGACGACGCTTTCGAACGCGATGTCGCCGACGCTCTGGCGTATGTCACGACCGATCGGACGGACCCGTGGGCCGACGCCTGATTCTCGACACCAACGTCCTGATCGCCTACGAACGCGGAAGGATCGACCGCACCACATTCGACGACGACGAACTCGCGGTCGCCGCAGTCACGATCGCCGAGTACCGCGTCGGCATCGAACTGGCCGACACCGCCGCCCGGGCAGCCGACCGCGCACGGGCCCTGGCCGCGATCGTCTCGTCCGTCGACGTCCTCGACTACACCGAGGCGACAGCGGCCCATTACGCCCGGCTCCTCGCCCACGTACGACGCAGCGGGACACCTCGTGGCGCACACGACCTGATCATCGCGGCCCACGCGGCCGAAACAGGCCGCACCGTCATCACCAACGACGCGCAGGCCCGCTTCGGCAATCTCCCCAACGTCCTGGCCGACAAGCCCTAGCAAGCCGC
>NZ_BOPF01000046.1 GCF_016863615.1 Virgisporangium aliadipatigenens
GGACTGCGAGGGCGACCCGATGGACGTCGAGAAGTCCAGCCTCGTCTTCCGCGGCGCCGACAAGCCGGCGCTGGTGCCGGACGCGGTCCCGGTCGACCTGGGCAAGGGCGACACGGCCTGAGGTAGTACGTGAGAAAGGGCGGGCGCCTACGGCGCCCGCCCTTTCGCGTTACGGCAGTGCGTAGATCCCGGGAGCGGGCGTCACGACGAGGCCGTCCTCCAGGAGGCCCGCGAGGGCGCGTTCGCGCTGGACCTGGTCGCCCCAGACAGCGTCGAGCGCATCCTTGGCGACCGGGCCGTGGCTCTCGCGCAGGACCGCGAGGAGCTTCCCGCGCACCTGCCGGTCGGTGCCCGCGTACGTCTGCGGCCGGCGCGTCGGCCCCACGGGCGCCGGCGCCCCGCTGATCAACCAGCGGCACCGCTCCGCCAGCGGGCACACCCCGCAGCGGGGCGTTCGCGCGACGCACACCACGGCGCCCAGTTCCATCAGGGCGGCGCTGACCAGTGCGGCCAGCGGCGGCTCCAGGGGCAGGAGCGACTCCACGAGAGTCAGGTCGGCGGCCGTCGTCGTCGGACCGGCGTCCGGCTCGCCGAGAACGGCACGGGCGGCCACGCGGCGGACGTTCGTGTCGACGACGGGGTGCCGCTGCCCGTAGGCGAACGCCGCCACGGCCCGCGCGGTGTACGTTCCCACGCCGGGCAGGGCGAGCAGCTCGTCGAGCACGGACGGGACCACGCCGCCGTGACGTTCGGTGATCGCCACGGCGCACTCGTGCAGGCGCAGCGCCCGGCGTGGATAGCCGAGGCGGCCCCACGCGCGGATCGCCTCACCGGGCTGGTCGGCGGCGAGCGCGGCCGGCGTGGGCCAGCGTGCCAGCCACTCGTGCCACGCCGGCGCGACCCGCACGACCGGGGTCTGCTGGAGCATCACCTCGCTGACCAGCACGCCCCACGGGGTGGTGCCGGCGCGGCGCCACGGGAGGTCGCGGGCGTTTGCGGAGTACCACTCGGCGACGACCGGCGCATAGGAGTCGAGAACATCAGGGGAAGTCATCGCCGAGGACGGTAACAAGCTGGCCAACGATCATTTCCGGCGCGGCGCGCCGCCGCGACTGTGCGCGGTCGTCCCACTAACGTGAGCCGCATCATGAGAACGACGGTCGGACCGCTTTCTCCCGCGGTGTACTGGCGGCGCCGGGCCCTGGTGGCCGGCACGGTGGCGGTTGTCGTTCTGGCGGTCGCCTACTCGTGCAGCGGCGGTGACGAGAAGGACGGTCGGCAGGGCGCCACGGGCAACAAGACGAGCGCCAGCGCCGATCCCAACGGGCAGACGCAGGGCCCGCCCGGGCCGCCGGCCGTGGTGCCGTCGGCGGGCGAGGCGACCGGTGGACCGCCCGTGGCCGGCGGCGGCAACGGTGGCAACGCCAGCGCTTCCAACCGGCCCGCCGGGGCCGGCGACCTGTGCAGCGACGCCGAGGTGCAGGTGACCGCCTCCGTGGACAAGCCGTCGGTGCGGCAGGGCGAGCACGCCCAGCTGACGCTGCGGGTCAAGAACATCTCCGGCCGCACGTGCAGCCGCGACGTCGGCGCCGACATGACGGAGCTGTGGATCGCCGACAGCAACGACGACACGAAGAAGCAGTGGTCGTCGGACCTGTGCGAAAACCGCACCGGCGAGGGGATGACGTCGTTCGCCTCCGGGCACGAGCTGCCGTTCACCGTCGACTGGAACGGCAAGATCACCTCGCAGGGCTGCGACAACCGTCCCTACCTGTCGCCCGGCACCTACCAGGTGTACGCGCGCGTCGGGACCAAGCGCAGCAACCCCACCACGCTGACCGTCACCACCTGAGCCGCGCCGGCCGCCCGAGGAAGCGGCCCGGGCTCAGACGTAGCGCTCCAGGATGGACGCCTCGGCCAGGCGGGACAGCCCCTCGCGCACGCCCCGCGCCCGGGTGTCGCCGACCCCGTCGACGGCCTGCAGGTCCTCGACGGTCGCGCCGAGCAGCCGCTGCAGGCTGCTGAAGTGGTCCACGAGCCGTTCGATGACCGGCACCGGCAGCCGCGGAACCTTTGCCAGCAGCCGGTACCCGCGCGGCGACACGGCCGCGTCGAGCGCGTCCGCGGCACCGGGGTAGCCCAACGCCTTGGCCACGGCCACCAGGTCGATCAGCTCGGTGGCGGTGAGCCCGTCCAGTTCGGCGCACGCGTCGTCGGCGTCGTGGACGCGCCGGCCGACCGGCAGGTAGTCCCGGATCACCAGGGTGCGATCGGCCTCGACGCCGGCCATGAGCTCCTCCAACTGGAGGGCCAGCAGCCGGCCGTCGGTGCCGAGTTCGACCACGTAGCCGGCGATCTCGTCGGCGATGCGGCGCACCATCTCCAGGCGCTGCACCACGGCCACGGCGTCCCGCACGGTCACGAGATCCTCGATCTCCAGCGCGGAGAGCGTGCCGGAGACCTCGTCGAGCCGCAGCTTGTAGCGTTCGAGCGTCTGCAGGGCCTGGTTGGCCTTGCTGAGGATGGACGCGGAGTCGTCGAGCACGTGCCGCTGGCCGGCGACGTACAGGCCGATGATGCGCATCGACTGGCTCACCGAGATCACCGGGAACCCGGTCTGCTTCGCCACCCGCTCGGCGGTGCGGTGCCGGGTGCCGGACTCGTCGCTGGGGATGCTGGGGTCGGGCATCAGGTGCACGGCCGCCCGCACGATCTTGGTGCCGTCGCTGGAGAGCACCACGGCACCGTCCATCTTGCACAGTTCGCGGAGGCGGGTCGCGGAGAACTCGATGTCGAGCGCGAAGCCGCTGCCGGTGCAGATGGACTCCACGACGTCGTCGTGGCCGAGCACGATGAGCGCGCCGGTGCGGCCGCGCAGGATGCGTTCGAGGCCGTCGCGCAGCGCGGTGCCGGGCGCCATCAACGCGAGGGTGGCGCGCATCGGGTCGCCGCTGCCGACGGGACTCGTCCAGACTCCGTCACCGTGGTGGTGCGGTTCGCGGTCTATCGGCACCCGCACAGTTTACGGACCGCGCGGCGTGCGGTGCTGTTGCGGGCCGCCGCGCAGCCCGTAGAGTGAGCCAGCACTCACACTGGCGGCTCGTGGGCGGGAGCGATGACCGGTCCGGGGCGGATCGAATGGCGCCGGGGAGCACCCCGGCAGGCGTTGCGGCGAGTGGCCTGGTGGGCCGTTGTGGGGGCGATCGTCTTCGGCGTCGCCCTGCTGCTGTTCGGGCCGGAGCCGGCGACGCTGGACGACGGTTCGCACAACGTGTTGGACGACGTTCCACTGTGGACGGGGTTGCTGGTACTGGCGACGCTCGCCGTGGTCGCCGTGCCCCTGTTGCGGCGCCCGGCCGTCGCCGCGGATCACTACGCGCTCCGCGTCCGCCCCGGTCCGTGGCGCACCCTCCTGTTGCCGTGGGCCGGCATATCGGAGGTCGTCGCCATCTCGTCGAACGGCATCGAGTACCTACTGATCCGCCTCGATCAGCGCTTCGCGGGCGACCGTCCCAAAGCATGGGACCAGCTCGTGCTGAAGAACGCGCGAAAGGGCATGGAGCAGGCGGCTTCCTACGACCTCGCGGTCAACCTTCGGGAATTCGCCGGCCCGCCCGCGGGCAAGGTGGCGGCGCTCGCGGCCTACGCCCCCGAGACGGTCACGCTCGAAGAACGCCTATAGGTTGTTCGCCTTTACTGCTTGTGTTCGGCGCCGGCCTGGACGGCGTAGTGCAACGCGGTGCGCACGTCGCCGACCTCCAGCACCCGCATCCCCGGCGGCAGCGAACCGGTAGCGGCCGGCCCGCACCCCGGCGGCACCAGCGCGTACCGGAACCCGAGCCGGGCGGCCTCGGCCAGCCGGCGCGGCACCGCGCCCACCCGCCGGATCTCGCCGGTCAGCCCGACCTCGCCGAGCACCACCAGATCCGGCGCCAACGGCAGCTCGTGCGCGGCCGACGCGACCGCCAACGCCATCGCCAGGTCGGCCGCCGGCTCCACCACCCGCATCCCGCCCACGGTCGCGGCGAAGACCTCCTTGTCGTGCAGGCTCAGCTTGGCGGCGCGCTGCAGCACGGCGAGCACCATGGCCAGCCGCGCCGAGTCGAGCCCGCTGACGGTGCGCCGCGGCGAACCGGCCACCACCGCACCGATCAACGCCTGCACCTCGGTCGTGAGCGCCCGCCGGCCCTCCATCGCCACGGTGATGCACGTCCCCGGAACGGCGTCCGCGTACCGCGTCAGGAAGAGCCCGGACGGGTCGGGCATGCTGGTGATGCCGCCCTCGTGCATCTCGAAGCAGCCCACCTCGTCGGCGGGCCCGAAGCGGTTCTTCAGCCCGCGCACCATCCGCAGCGACGAGTGCTTGTCGCCCTCGAACTGGAGCACCACGTCGACCAGGTGCTCCAGCGTGCGTGGACCGGCGACCTGGCCGTCCTTGGTCACGTGTCCCACGAGGATGGTGGCGATGTTGCGCTCCTTCGCGACCGCCACCAGCGCGGCGGTGACCGCGCGAACCTGCGTGACGCCGCCCGACACCCCGTCCGTGCCCGCCATCGAGAACGTCTGCACCGAGTCCAGCACCAGCAGCCCCGGCTGCACGGCGTCGATGTGCCCGAGCACCGCGGAAAGATCGGTCTCGGCGGCGAGCATGAGCCGCTCGTGCATGGCCCCGATCCGCTCGGCGCGCAGCCGCACCTGGCTCGTGGACTCCTCGCCGCTGACCACCAGCGCCGGCGTGTCCTGCCCGGCGGCCCACTGCTGCGCGACGTCCAGCAGCAGCGTCGACTTGCCCACGCCCGGCTCGCCCGCCAGCAGCACCACGGCGCCCGGCACGATCCCGCCGCCGAGCACCCGGTCGAACTCGCTCACGAACGTCGGCTTGGCCAGCGCACGCGTCGCGCTGATCTCGGCGATCGGCCGCGCCGGCTCACTCGGCCGGGTCGCGGCCAGCGAACGCAGGGCCGGCGCCGGCCCGGACGTGGCCTCGCCGACCGAACCCCACTCGAGACACTCCGGGCACCGGCCCAGCCATTTCGGCATCCGGTGCCCGCAGGCCCCGCACTCGAACGTCGCGCGGGGCGCCTTCGCTTGCTGACTCACCCGAGGACGTTAACCCGGGGGTACGACAGGAACGGCGTCAGTGCTCGCTGCCGCCCGCGCCCTCCTCCTCGTGCAGCTCCATCGGGCTGCGCGGCGGGGCGGTCATCGGGATGGCCATCGGCACCTCGGTCGTGATCGTGGTGCCGTTGTCGAAGCGGAACTGCAGCTGCAGCGAGTCGCCCGGCTTGAACGGCTTCGACAGGTTGATCACCTGCAGGAAGCGCGTCTGCGTGGGGTTGAGCACCACGAACTCGCGCGACGGGATGGAGACGTCGATCTTCGTGTTGGGCGCGGGCGGCGTGGCCGGCGAGGGCGGTGCGCTCGCGGAGGCGCCCGCCGACGCCGACGGGTTGGCCGAGCCGGAAGCACCGGCGGATGCGCCCGCCGAGGCGGACGCGCTGGCGGAGGCGGAGGGAGCGGCCGGGGCCGACGACGCGGCCGCCGCGGCCGGACCACCCAGCACGACGGTGCCGAGATCGGCCGTCACCGACACGAGCTTCACGGTGTTGTTGCCGTTGCTGGCGATGTAGACCTGCAGCGGGGCGGTGCCGCCCGCCGGGTAGCCGGCCGGGTCCTTGTACACCACCGCGAGATTGCGGATCTGGATCAGCTTGTCGGCACTGGTGACGTTGACCCCGCTGACCGGCGGCTGCTGTCCCTCGGTCTGGGTCACCTGGCCGGCGCCGCATCCCGAGGCCAGTCCGAGCGTCAGGGCGGACGCGGCCAGCAGCAACGTGCGGCGGTTCGTCGAGCGGATCACGCATACAGCGTAATAGTGGCGTCGGAGGGCCGTTCGCTTACCCCAGGACACCGCCGCCGACAAGCAGCACCACGTCCAGCACGGCCACCACCAGCACCGCCCGGAACGCCCATTGCCGCCCGCCGCGCACCAGCCCGTTCCCCCCGATGAGCAGGACCGCGACGGTCAGTGCGCCGGCGATCCAGCCGATCGGGCGCGGCGGCCCGGGCGGTCCGAACACGAGCAGGGCGGTGACCGCGGCCAGGAGCACGGCGGACGCCGCCAGCGAGCCCGTCGCGCCGAACCGGTGCGGCAGCCCGCGCACCCCCGTCCGCGCGTCGTCGGCCAGATCCGGCACGACGTTGGCGAAGTGCGCGGCGACGCCCAGCAGCGCGCCGGCGGCCGGCAGCCACCACGGCACCTCCCGACCGGCGACCAGCACCACAAAGGCCGGCAGGCACCCGAACGACACCGCGTAGGGCACCGGAGAGGCCACAGTGGACTTCAGCGGCCAGTTGTAGAGCAGGGCCGACACCAGCGCGACCACGTACACCGGCGCCGCGCGCACCGACGTGGCGAACGCCAGCGTCACGCAGGCTGCGGCGGCGATCGCCGCGCCGACGAACAGGACCCGCCGGGAGACGAGCCCCGACGGCACCGGCTTGTCGGTGCGGCCGACGGTCGCGTCGCGCGGTGCGTCGATCGCGTCGTTGCTCCAGCCCACCGCCAGCTGGCTCGTGCCGACGGTGGCGGTGACCCCGGCGACCTGCCACGCGGAGAGCCCCGCGCCCACCGCCAGCACGCCTCCGACCAGCGTCACGGCCGCCGCCGGTTCGGGGTGGCAGGCCCGCAGCAGTCCTCTGAGCACCCCGGCCTCCTCGTCGTTGGAAAGCACCCTGCCGTACGAACTGACGATCACGGAAGCGGCTCGTGTGGCTGGTGAGGCACTTTCATGTCACAGTCTGTTCCATGACCGTCACCGGCTTACCCCGCAACGACGTGCGGCAGTACGACGTGCTGGCGGGGCAGTGGTGGCTGGCGGACGGGCAGTTCGCGATGCTGCACTGGCTCGCGCGGGCACGGGCGGCGCTCATCCCACCGGCCACCCGGCCCGACGCGGTGCTCGTCGACCTGGGGTGCGGCGGCGGACTGCTCGCCCCGCACGTGGCCGGCAAGGGCTACCGGCACGTGGGGCTCGACCTGGCGGAGTCGGCCCTGCGGGTGGCCGCGCCGCACGGGCTGGCGCCGGTGCGCGCCGACGTGGCCCGGATCCCGCTCGCCGACGAGAGCGCCGACGCGGTCAGCGCCGGCGAGATCCTCGAACACGTTCGCGATCTGTCCACTGTGGTCGCCGAGGCGTGCCGGATTCTGCGCCCGGGTGGCGTTCTGGTGCTGGACACGCTCGCGCGCACGGCGGTGGCCCGGTTCGTGGCCGTCACCGTCGGCGAACGCATCCCCGGCGGTGCGCCGCCCGGCATCCACGACCCGGCGCTCTTCGTCGACCGGCGCAGGCTCGTGGCGGAGGCGGCGCGGCACGGCGTTCCGCTGCGGTTGCGCGGCATCCGACCGTCCACTGTGGGCATGGCCCGGTGGCTGGCCGGCCGGCGGGACCGGCCGGTGCGCATGATCCCGACGTGGTCGACCGCGGTGATCTTCCAGGGTCGCGGGGTCAAGCAGTGAGCGCCGTGGACATCGCCCGGCGGCTGGCCCCCCGGTTCGCCGCGCGGGCCGCGGGCTACGACGCCGCCGGCGACTTCCCGGTGGACGACTTCGCCGACCTGCGCGACGCGGGTCTCTTCGGCCTCATGGTCCCGACCCGCCTCGGCGGCCTGGGCGCCGGCTTCGCCGAGTACGCGCGGGTCGCCTACGAACTCGCCCGCGGCAACGGCGCCACCGCCCTGGTGTTCAACATGCACGCCTCGGTCACCGGCGCGCTGGCCGGCGTCCCGGACGTGATGGTCGAGGCGCTGGGTGTGCCCGAGCACTTCTTCGCCGCCCGCGACCGGATCCTCGCCGACGCCGCGGCCGGCCGCTGGTACGCCGTCGCGATGAGCGAACGCGGTGTCGGTTCGCGGCTGTCGCAGCTGTCCACCTCGTACACGCGCGAGCCGGACGGGAGCTGGCGGATCAAGGGCGCGAAGTCGTTCTGCTCCGGCGCGGGGCACAGCGACGGATATCTGGTCGCCGCACGCAGTACCGCCGACCCGTCGCTGGTGTCGCAGTTCCTGGTGCCGGCGGGTGCGCCGGGGCTGACCGTGGAGCCGACCTGGGACGCGCTCGGCATGCGGGCCACCGGCTCGCACGACGTCCACCTGGACCTGACGGTGCCCGAGGACGCGCTGGTCGGGGCCGTCGAGGGGCTGGCTCTGCTGGTCGCCCAGCTGATGCCGCACTGGATGGTCGCGAGCTACGCCGCGGTCTACGTGGGAGTCGCGCGCGCGGCCGTCGACGCGGCTGTTTCCCATTCGAGGGAACGTCGTCTCGCCGGCCTCCCGAATGTGCGTTCGCGGATCGGGCGGGCCGACGCGGCCGTGGCCGCCGCAAAGCTCACGGTCGACGAGGCCGCCCGACGGGTCGACGAGGCGCCCGGTGACGAGGAGACCAACCGCTGGGTGTGGCGGGCGAAGTACCTGGCCGGCACGACGGCGGCGGAGGTCGCCGCGAGCATGCTGGAGGCGGCCGGCACCAGCGCCACGAGACGCGGCCACCCCCTCGAACGCCTCTACCGCGACGCCCGCTGCGGTTCGCTGCAGCCGGCCACCTCCGACGTGTGCGCCGACTGGCTCGGCGTGGCCGCGCTCGGCGGCGATCCGGAGTCCGACGGCACGGCACCGCGATGGTGAGCCCGTCGCGGGCGGTCGTCGCGGGCTTCGGCATCGCGCATCCGCCGGCCGTGCGCCAGGAGGACCTGTGGCGCGGCTTCTTCGACCGGCACTACACCGGCGTGCAGCGCGGGTTCGCCAAGCGCATCTTCGAGAACGCCGGCGTCACCACCCGCCACGGCGTGATCAATCCGCTGGTGGAGGACGTGTCGGGCTGGTCCACCGGCGCCCGCATGGAACGCTACGTCGTCGAGGCCCTGCCGCTGGCCAAGGACGCGGTGGGTCGCGCGCTGGACGCCGCCGCCCTGGACCCGGCCGACGTGGGCCTGTTCGCGGTCTGTTCGTGCACCGGGTACGTGACGCCGGGGCTGGACATCCTCCTGGCCCGCGATCTCGGGATGGCGCCGCGGACGCAGCGGCTGTTCGTCGGGCACATGGGCTGCTACGCGGCGCTGCCCGGCCTCGGCGCGGCGGCCGACTACGTGACCGTGCACCGTCGGCCGGCGCTGCTGCTCTGCGCGGAACTGCCGAGCCTGCACGTCCAGCCCGCCACGCGCGACCCGCAGCAGATCATCGCGCACTCGCTCTTCTCCGACGCGGCCGTCGCCGTGGTCCTCCGCCCCTCCGCGAACGGCTACGCCCTGCGCGAGGTGTCCGCCGTCACGGACACCACGACGGCGGATCACATGACGTGGGACGTGACGGATCTCGGGTTCCGCATGGGGCTGTCCCCGAAGGTCCCCGACGCCCTGTCCAGGCACGTGGCACCCACGATCGACGCCCTGCTGGCCGGCCACGGCCTGACCCGCGCGGACATAGACGGCTGGGCCGTGCACCCCGGCGGTCCCAAGATCCTCGACGTGGTCCGCGACGAACTGGCCCTAGATGAGTCGGACCTGACGGAGTCGAGGCAGGTGCTGGCGGAGCACGGCAACTGCTCCAGCCCCACGGTCCTTCTGATCATCGAGGCCCTGGCCGCGAGGCCCACACCCCCGAGGCGCGTGTTGGCGATGGCCTTCGGCCCCGGCCTGACCCTGTACGCCGCCCTGCTGGAGAGGGTCTAGGGCCCTAGCCGAGCAGGCGCTCCAGGTCGGGCTTCAGGTCGGCGACCGGTTTGGTGGCATCCGTCACCAGCGTGATGCCCCAGTCGGAGCTGACCAGGATCAGCCACCCCTTGCGGCTGGCGCCCGGGACGCCCGGGACCGCCGCCCGCAGCGCACCCGCCGGGTCGAGCAGGAAGCGCGTGCGCACCCCGGGCGGCCCGGTGCGGCTGGCCGGCGGGCGGCTCGGGCTCGCGGACGGATCCACCGACGGAGTCGGGAACGGCGGCACCGTCACGAAGTCCGGTCCGAGCGACCCGCTGGGCGTGCTGCTGCCCGTCGGGACGGCCGAGGGCCACCCGGCATACCCCGGAGCCGTCGAACCGGACGCGGAGGCCCGCGGGTCGGGCGTCATCACGACGAGCACGTTGATCCGCGGGTCGACCGACTCGATGAGCGTGTCGACGACCCGGGTGCAGTCGCAGCCGTCCACCAGCACCACCACGGCCGGAACCTGGTCGCGCAGGCGCACCCAGTTGCCCTCGTGGTCGATCAGCGGCAGGTCGGGCAGGGTCAGCGGGCGGTCCTTGGCGGTGACGCTGTCCGGGTCGGGTGTGCCCTGCGGATAGCCGCCCGGCCACGCCACGGCGAAGAGGCTGATGAGCGTGGCGATGACGGCGATGGCCATGATCGCCAGCGGAACGCCCAGCGACGGCACCTCGCGCTTGCCGCCGGGCGCGGCGACCCTGATCCAGCGCTGCCAGCGGTAGCGGGTCTTCTCGCGCTTGAGCTCCTTGCGGACCTCGGCCGCCTCGGCGTCGAGTGCGGAGGCGTCGTCGGGGATGACGATGCGGCCCCACTCGGGAGGAAGTTCGGGGACGCCGTCCGACGCGCCGCCGCCGTTTGGCGGCTGCTCGTCGCCGTTGCCGCCCCGCAGCGTGCCCATCTACCCGACTCCTCGCGCCCGCGTCCAGTGTCTGGCACCGCGCCGACAAGTGCCAGTGGCGGAGCCGGTCGCGCGGGTTGTCACGTGCCCGCGGGGACGGGCGAACGGCCGACCCCGATCGTCCACCGTGACTCTACGTGTCCTTTCCGCATGTGCGTGTGCGCTGGTCAGACGTGTCGCGGCCCCGTGCCGGACCCCCATACGCTACCGCTGTCCAGCCCCGTGATGCAGGTCCGGCGCGACCTGTCAAGCGGGAGAAAGGCGACTCGCACCTACCCTGACCTGCGGTAATGCTGCCGCTCAGGGTGGGAATCGGAGCCCATCCCGTGTTACCCTGGTGGGAGCGAAAGGGGTTTCGAACCTATGGTTTTCAGTGTCGGCGAGACCGTTGTCTACCCCCACCACGGGGCCGCACTCATCGAGGCAATCGAGACCCGGGTCGTCAAGGGCGAGGAGAAACTGTACCTCGTTCTCAGGGTCGCTCAGGGTGACCTGACGGTGCGGGTGCCCGCCGAAAACGCCGAGATCGTCGGTGTGCGTGAAGTCGTGGGCGAGGAAGGCCTGACCAAGGTCTTCGACGTTCTGCGTGCTCCCCACACCGAGGAGCCGACCAACTGGTCGCGGCGGTACAAGGCCAATCTCGAGAAGCTCGCCTCGGGTAACCCGCTCAAGGTCGCCGAGGTCGTTCGTGACCTGTGGCGTCGTGAGCGTGAGCGCGGCCTGTCGGCAGGAGAGAAGCGGATGCTCGCCAAGGCGCGAGACATTTTGGTCGGCGAGGTGGCGCTCGCCGAAAAGAGCACCAAGGACGAGGCGGAAGTCCTGCTCGACAAGGTGTTGACGGAAGCCTGACCGCAGCTTCCAAACCGACCGAGGACCGCGACGTGACCGCGCATTCCGTGCGTGATGACGTCGCGGTCCTCGTTCCGGCTGCGGGCATGGGAGTCCGGCTGGGGCCGGGTGCCCCGAAGGCGCTCCGCACGCTGGCCGGTGAGCCGTTGCTCGTTCATGCGGTGCGGCGCGTGGCTGCGGCCCCCTCGGTGGGGCGCATCGTCGTCGCGGCTCCCCCCGACGACGTCGAATCTGTGGTGGCGCTGTTGCGCCCGGTCGCTCACGTCGTCGTCGTGCCCGGCGGTGCCACGCGTCAAACCTCGGTTTCCCTGGCGCTCGACGCCGTGGGGGAGGCGTTCCCGATCGTGCTCGTGCACGATGCCGCGCGGGCCCTCGCACCCGTCGAACTGATCGAACGCGTGGCCGCCGCCGTTCGGGACGGCCACGAGGCCGTGGTGCCCGTTCTGCCGGTGGTCGACACGATCAAGCAGGTGGACGCCGACGGGCGGGTCGCCGGCACGGTCGACCGCTCGGTGCTGCGCTCGGTGCAGACGCCGCAGGGGTTCAGCCGGGAGACGCTGGTCAGGGCGCACGCAGCAGCCGTCGACGAGCACACCGACGACGCGGGCATGTGCGAGAAGATCGGCGTCGCGGTGTGGACCGTTCCCGGGGACGAGCGGGCGCTGAAGATCACCAGGCCGCTCGACCTGGAGATCGCGTGCCTCCTACTTGACCTTGGTTAGCGACACCCGCGGGTGGCGGCGCCACACCAGGTAGGTGCCGATCGTGCCGCCGATCCCCAGGATGACCACGGCGGTGCCGGCGATCTTCGTGCCGAGCCAGTTCTGGTGGACGGTGGCGGAGCCGAGGGCCGCGTACGCCAGCGTCGCCGGCAGTGCCCCCAGGATCGTTCCCGTGATGAACTGGCGGGCCCGCACGGAGGTCGTCCCGAACGCGTAGTTGGAGACCGCGAACGGAATCATCGGGATCATGCGGCTCACCACGACCGCCCAGACCCCGTGCCGGGCCACCCACGCCTCGATGAGCGCCAGCCGGCCGCGCAGCCGCATGGCGACGTAGCCCCGGCCGAGGAACCGCCCCACGACGTACGCCATCGTCGCGCCGGCCGTGACGCCGAGCAGCACGTACGCCGAACCGCTCCACGTGCCGAAGATCGCCCCGCCGACCAGCGCCAGCAGCGTCCGCGGCACCATCGCGGCCACCAGTACCGCGCTGCCGACCACCACGGCCAGCGGCGCGAACACCGTGCTCGAGCGCAGCGTCAGCAGGAGGGCGTCCTTGTCCGGCCCCGCCGCGAGCGCACCGCCGAAGAGGGCGATCACCAGCGCCACCAGCGCGGCGAAGCGCAGCCCGTGCGCCGTCGGCCGGGCCGCTAACACCCTGCGCATCCGCGATGTCGACGCAGAGACGGAACCGCCCGCCCCGGACTCGGGGTGGGCGGAGGCGTTCTCGTGAGCGCACGGCTCGGTATGCGGGGCTCCGGGCACGCCGACAAGAGTAGGCAACCCGCGCTCCAACCCAAAACCCCCGGGAGTGGCGAATCGGGTGCAGTAGATTGCCGTCTCGTGATCGTTCCGGTTGTCGGTGTGGGGACAGACGTGCACGCGTTCGAGGCCGGACGCGAGTGCTGGGTCGCCGGTCTGCACTGGCCGGGCGTCGACGGGCTCGCCGGTCACTCCGACGGCGACGTCGTCGCGCACGCCGCCTGCGACGCCCTGTTCAGCGCCGCCGGGCTGGGCGATCTCGGTGCCAACTTCGGCACCTCGCGCCCCGAGTGGTCCGGCGCCGCCGGGGTGGCGCTGCTGGCCGAGGCCGCCCGCCTGGTCCGCGCCGCCGGTTTTTCCATCGGGAACGTCTCCGTACAGGTCGTCGGCGTCGCCCCCAAGGTGGGCACGCGCCGTGCCGAGGCCGAGCGGGTCCTCGGCGCGGCGACGGGTGCGCTCTTCCGGCTGAGCGGCACGACGACGGACGGCCTGGGGTTCACCGGCCGCGGTGAGGGTCTGGCCGCCGTCGCCGTCGCACTGGTCTACCCGGCAGAGCCTTCTCCGCCGGCGGAGCGCCCGGCCCAGGTCCAGGCGTAGCCCGGATCCTCGACGGAGATCGCCGGCTCGCACAGGTCCAGCGGCCGGAACGTGTCCACCATGACGGCCAGTTCGTCGAAGAACTCCGCGCCGATGGCCCGCTCGGCGGCACCCGGCTGCGGCCCGTGCGTGAACCCCGACGGGTGCAGCGAGATCGAGCCCTGTTCGATGCCGGAGCCGCGCCGCGCCTCGTAGTTGCCGCCGCAGTAGAACATCACCTCGTCGGAGTCGACGTTGTGGTGGTTGTACGGCACCGGGATCGCCAGCGGGTGGTAGTCCACCTTCCGCGGCACGAACGAGCAGATGACGAAGTTCGGTCCCTGGAACGTCTGGTGCGCCGGCGGCGGCTGGTGCACCCGCCCCGTGATCGGTTCGAAGTCGGCCACGTTGAACGCCCACGGGTACTGGTGCCCGTCCCAGCCCACCACGTCGAACGGGTGATTCGCGTACGTGAACTTCGTCCAGCCGCGCCGGTGCTGCACGTACACCTCGACGTCGGTGCCCTCCGCCAGCAGCGGCTCGGTGGGGCCGCGCAGGTCGCGTTCGCAGTACGGCGAGTGTTCGAGGAACTGGCCGCGCGTGCTGAGGTAGCGCTTGGGCGGGCCGATGTGACCGGTGGCCTCGATCGCGTACAGGCGCACCGGCCCGTCGGGAACGATCCGGTACACGGTCGACGTCGGGATGATCACGTAGTCGCCCTGGCCCGCGCGAAGCGCCCCGAACACCGTCTCGAACGTCGCGTTGCCGGCCTCGACGTAGACGCACTCGTCGCCGACGGCGTTGCGGTAGAGCGCGGAGGGGCGTTCGGCGACCACGTAGGAGATGCGGCAGTCGTCGTTGGCGAGCAGGTGCTGGCGGTCCAGGATCGGATCGGCGTCCGGTCCGGCGTCCAGCTTGTGGGTGCGGAAGTGGCGGGGTTTCAGCGGTCTGTTCGGCACCCGCGTCCACGCCGGAGCGTCGTACTCCTCGGACGCCATGATCGCGGTCGGCAGGTAGCGGTGGTAGAGAAGCGAAGAATCGCTGGAGAAGCCCTCCTGGCCCATCAGTTCCTCCGCGTAAAGGGAACCGTCGGGCTGCCGGAACTGAGTGTGCCTTTTGGGCGGGAACTCCCCTACCTGACGGTAGTAGGGCATCTGAGCCTCCTGAAATACGGCATTCTTGTCCGCATTTAGAGCGTCCGTTAGGTTGCTGAACGTGTCAAACAGCGTGCCGCCGCTGCTCGTCGGACTTCTCGACGACGCCGCCATGTTCCCCCCGGGCAGCGCGTCGCTGACTGATGCCCTGGCCACGCACCGTTTGCACCGGGCGGCGTGGTACTCCCAACTGGTCGGCCCCCTCATGATCCCCGCCGAAGACGTCGGCAGCCTCTGGTCGCGGTTACGCGAATCGATCGGTGGGGGTGAATCCGAGCGGCTCTCCGTCGGACTGCTCGGCCCGTTGCCCGTCGTCGCCGGTGCGCTCGCCGCCGCCGGTGGCGCGCTCGACGTTCGGGTGATCGAGTCGCCGATCGCCAAGCGGGGCGAGGACCCGATGCCCGGGGTGCGGTCGTTCCTCAAAGTGGCGGGCACGCTGAACGCGTACGCGGAGGTGCCGCTGACCTGGGGACTGCTCGGTGCCCTCGACGCCCTCGCCGAGGCGCGGGCCGCCGGGCAGAACATCGGGCCCAAGTTCCGCACCGGCGGGCTCGCCGCGGAGCTCTTCCCCACCCCGGTCGAACTGGCCGCCGTCATCTGCGCCTGCCGCGACCGGGACCTGCCGTTCAAGTTGACCGCGGGGCTGCACCACGCGCTGCGGCACACCGACCCGGAGACCGGGTTCCTGCACCACGGGTTCCTCAACGTGCTCGCCGGTGCGATCGCCGCGGCGGACGGGGCGGAGGCGGCGGACGTGGCCGAGGTGCTCGCGAGCACGGACGCGGTGCCCCTGGTGGAGACGGTGCGGCTGCGCCTGGACGACAAGCGGCCCCTGTGGGTCGGGTACGGCACGTGCAGCGTGGGGGAGCCGCTGTCCGACATGCGCCGCCTGGGGCTCCTGCCGGGGAGGGTCGGGTAGCCGGTGTACGGACTGGACAACCTGCCGTTCGGGGCCGCCGAGGGGCGGCTGTGGGTGCGCTACGGGGACGGGGCGCTGGACCTGTCGGCCGCCGCCGCACGCGGTGCGGTGGACGAACGGCTGGCCGCCTCGACGCTGAACCCGTTCCTGGCCGGTGGCCGTCCACTGTGGACATCCACCCGCGCGGCGCTGAGGAAGCTCGAGTTCACCAACCTCACGCCCGTCGACGAGCTGAGCATGACGCTGCCGTTCGAGGTCGCGGACTACGTGGACTTCTACTCCTCGGAGCAGCACGCGATCAACGCGAGCCGGATCCTGCGCCCGAACAGCCCGGGCATCACCCCGAACTGGAAACACCTGCCGATCGGCTACCACGGCCGTTCCGGCAGCGTCGTCGTCTCCGGCACCGACATCGTGCGCCCGCACGGCCAGTGGCGCGACCCCGACGGCGTGCCCGAGTACGGGCCCACCCGGCGGCTGGACGTCGAGTGCGAGGTCGGCTTCGTGGTGGGCGTCCCGTCCGACGGGCCCGTCCCGACGGCGGCGTTCCGGGAGCACGTGTTCGGCGTGGTGCTGCTCAACGACTGGTCGGCCCGGGACATCCAGGCGTGGGAGATGGCGCCGCTCGGGCCGTTCCTGGGGAAGTCGTTCGCGACGTCGATCTCGCCGTGGGTGGTGCCGCTGGACGCGCTGGAGGCCGCCCGGATCACGGCCCCCGCCCAGGACCCGCCCGTCCTGCCGTACCTGCGCGACGACCGGACCGGCTACGACCTGCGGCTGACCCTCGAGGTGAACGGCACCGTGCTCACCCGGCCACCGTTCCACCAAATGTATTGGACGGCGGCACAGCAACTGGCGCACATGACGGTGAACGGCGCGAACGTCCGCACCGGGGATCTCTACGCCTCCGGGACGGTTTCCGGCAGCGACCCGGACGAACTCGGGTGCCTGCTGGAGTTGTACCGCAACACCCGCTACCTGGCCGACGGGGACACCGTCACCATCAGCGCGACCGCGCCCGGGCCGGACGGATCCGTCATCGGGCTCGGGGAGGTGTCCGGGACGATCAGGCCGGCGCGCTAGCATCGCGACTGCGATGGTCTCCTTCTCCCGCCCGTCCCGCTGGCCCCGCTGGGCGCGCTTCCTGGTGAGCGCGCTCGCCGTCGTCACCATGCTGACCGCCACCGGCGTCGTCGGCTACCGCGTCCTGGCCCCGGCCGACACGGTCGTGCCCGCCTCCTCGCCCTATCCCGAACGCGCGGTCGCCACCTCGCAGCGCTACGGCGAGCTGACCTCGGCGCCGCTGATCGTCGACGGCCGGCTGCGGGTCTACGCCGATCCGCGCCGCGTGTGGGCCGACGCGCAGGTCACCTCCCGCACCGAGCAGACGCCGTACTGGACGTTCCGGCGGTGGCCGGCGCAGGTGGCGGGCGTCGTGGCGCTGGAAGGGAAGTTCGAGGGCGTCGCGCTGGTGATCGTGAAGTTCTCCGACGGGGTCGTCGTGGCGCTCAACCCGCGCACCGGACGGGTCGCCTGGCAGGCCGAGACGAAGGCCGGGGCGCGGGACACGTTCACCGGGCGGCGCACCGGGGCGGCCACCGTGTACGAGCCCGCCGGGCTGTTCACCGCGCGGTCCAGCAAGGACGGAGCCGCCGTGCTCGTCGTCGCCGGCGGGGACGAGGCGATCGGCTTCGACCCGTGGTCCGGCGAACGGCTGTGGTTCCAGAGCTTCCCGGAGAACCCGGGCTGCCACGAGACCGACTGGACGGGTGAGACGACGTACGTCGTGAAGGACTCGTGCGCGGCACCGGCCGAGCTCACGGTCTACGACGCGGCGAGCGGCATGCGGCTCGGCCAGTGGAAGCCGCCCGGGGCGCTGTCCGGCCCGGCCGAGGAGGCGAACTGGTTCGTCCAGCCGGTGTCGTGCTTCCGGGGCTACTCGCGCTGTTCCCTGATCCGGGCGGCACCGGTGTCGCAGGTCGTCTCCGCCGTGGAGAAGTTCGAGTCGCCGGAGTCGGGCAGGACGGCGTCGATCTGGCGGCTCAACAACGACGGCAGCGTCGAGGCGGAGAAGTTCGCGCAGGCGGACAACCCGTTCCTGCTGAGCGGGTCGCTGATCGAGACCGAGGTCAGCGGCATCGTCCGTTCGGTCGACCGGGCCAGCGGCGACGTGCAGTGGCGCAGCAAGTCCGCCGTCATGCGGCTGGTCCACGTCGACGTCAACGGCGTGTACGTGATCACGCCCGACTTCCGGTTCGTGGTGCTGCACCCGGCGACCGGGGTGGAGCTGTCCCGCACGGACCTGCGCAAGGACCCGGGCGAGCTGTGGAAGGTCGGGCACGTGCACGTGGCGGGCCGGTTCGTGGCGGTGGAACGGATCACCGGCGCCAAGGAGACGGCGTCGGACGACCGCTACTACACGGGTCCGACGCCGGTCGTGATGGCGGGCGTCTAGTCCGCTTCAGCTCAGGGCCTTCGCCGCCGCCGCGAGGAACGCGTCGTTCTCCTCCGGCGTGCCGACCGTGACGCGCACCCCGTCGCCGGCGAACGGCCGCACGATCACCCCCGCCGCCTCGCACGCCGCCCCGAACGGCACCGCCCCGTCGCCGAGCGGGAGCCACACGAAGTTGGCCTCGCTCTCCGGCACGTCCGGACGGAGTGTGCGCAACTCGTCGAGGAGGCGGCCGCGTTCGGACACGACCAGTGCGGCGCGGCGGGCCATCTCGGCATCGGCCCGCAGGGCGGCCAGCGCGGCGGCCTGCGCCGGCATCGACGTGGAGAACGGCGTCACGACCTTGCGCACGGCCGTCGCCACCTCGGGCGAGGCCACCAGGTAGCCGACCCGCAGCCCGGCCAGCCCCCACGCCTTGGACAGCGTGCGCAGAACGGCGACGTTGGGCCGGTCGGCGTAGGTGTCGATCGCGTCGGGGACGTCCCCGTCGGTCACGAACTCCCGGTACGCCTCGTCGATCACCACGAGCACGTTCGCGGGAACGGCGTCGAGGAACGCGTCCAGTTCGGCGCGGCGCAGCGCGGTGCCGGTCGGGTTGTTCGGGTTGCACACGAAGATCACCCGCGTGCGGTCGGTGACGGCGGCGGCCATCGCCGGCAGGTCGTGCCCGTGCGTGGGCGTGTTGGGGACCCGCACGCTGGTGGCGCCCGCGCTCGCCGTGATGATCGGGTACGCCTCGAACGACCGCCACGCGTAGACGACCTCGTCGCCGGGCAGGCAGGCGGCGCGGATCAGGTGTTCGGCTATGGCGACCGAACCGCAGCCGGTGACGAGGCGTTCGGCCGGCACGCCGTAGCGCTCGGCGAGCGCGTCGCGCAGCGCCACCACACCCATGTCGGGATAGCGGTGCGTCTGGAGGGCCGCCTCGGTCAGCGCCTCGACGACGCCCGGCAGGGGCCCGTAGGGAACCTCGTTGCTGGCCAGCTTGATCGCGCCGGGAACGGCCCGCCCGGGCACGTACGCCGGCAGCGCCTCAAGATCGGCTCTCGTCAGCCTGGTCACGAACGACTCCTTCGCGGGACGGGATGCCGTGCACCGACACCACCACGGTCTGCGCCGACTTGTCGTGCAGCGCCTGTCGCAGCGGCCGGTCGACGACTGCCCACAGGACGTCGACGAGCTGGAGCAGGAACCCCAGCCCGAAGCAGGTCCACAGCAGGGTGGGCAGGCCGAGGGTGTTCCACCGGCGGATGGCGCGGCGGAACCCGAGGTCCTCCTCGCTCTCCTCGCGCATGACGCGGATGCCGGCGAGGCGCTTGCCGAGGGTCTGGCCGGTGTTGGCGATCTGCGGCACCTCGTAGGCGAACCACAGCGCGGCGGCCAGGATGATGATGATCACCAGGAGGGTGGAACTCTGTTCCGGCGGCACCAGGTCGCTGGTCGACTGGTTCTTGAGGATGCGATTGGTGGCCGCCTGGAAGTACGGCTGGTTGACCTCGAACCACTGGTACACGAACCAGCCGTTGACGGCGATGTTGAGCCCCAGCACGCACAGGAAGTCGATGAACCGTGCGGTGAAGCGGGCGCCGTAACCGGCGAGGGGAAAGCCGTGCGGCCGCGGCGGCGGGAGGACCAGCCGCGGGTACGGGGGCCAGCCGGGCACCCCGGGCGGCAGCTGCTCGGCCTGCTGCACCGGCACCGGCTCGTGCTGCCGGGGCCGGACGGCCTCGCCGGGAGCGGCGGGGGACTGGGTCGTCCCGGCTCCGGATGCCTGGGTGCCGGAGGCGCCGGGGGCCACGTTGATGGTCCCGGCGCCGGCGTCCCAGGCGGTCACCGCGGAGGTCGGCCCGTCATACCCGGTCGGCACCGCCGCCGTGGCGGTGGGCGTCACCGGCGGGGGACCGGGCGGGGGCGTCTCGTCGGCGGGCAGAGGCTCGCCGACGTACGCCTCACCGTCCCAGTAGCGCTGGATGTCGGGCTCGACCGGGTCGCGGTACCACCCGGGCGCTATTTCGGTCACCCGGGCAGTTTAATGACAGCCGTGTTTGGCCACTTGTCGTGGAGGCACTGCTGGTACGGCTTGTCCCAGAGCAGCCAGAGCGCGTCGAGCAGGCCGCCGAACGGGATGAAGCCGAGGCCGATCTGGCTGAGGTAGCGCTTGGCCAGGGTGCCGCGGTCGACGACGCCGTTGTCCAGGCGAACGACGGCGATCTTCATCGTCTTCTTGCCGATGGTCTGGCCGGTGCCCTTCGGGTACTCGACCTCGTACCACCAGGCCACGCCGATCATCAGCACGATCACGACGACCCACAGCAGCAGGCCGATGATGAGCCCGGCCGCGGACGCGCCGCCGCTGCTGCTGCCCGCGCCGGCCGCGAAGATGCCGCCGGCGACGACCCCGACCAGGACGGCGAGGATGCCGCCGACCACACCGAGGCCGAGGCCGAGGATCAGGCCGTCGATGAGGCGGGCGAGCAGTCGGCTGACCGCGTCGGCGAGCGGCGCGCCGTTGGGCGCGGAGGGCTGGCCGTAGCCGCCGCCGTACTGCTGCTGACCGTACTGCTGCTGCGGGTAGCCCTGCTGCTGTTGCGGGTAGCCCGGGTACCCCGGTCCACTCGTCGGCTGCCCGTACCCCGGGGCGCCGCTCGTCGGCTGGCCGTACCCGGGCCCACTCGTGGGCTGGCCGTAGCCGGGCGCCCCGCTCGTAGGCACGCCGTATCCGTGGTCGGGTGCCCCCGGCTGCTGTCCGTATCCGTATCCCTGCGTCACCTGCACATCCTCACTCATGGACGCACATTCCGGGGCACCGGTTCGGCTACAGATTGCCCCGAGTTGCCTGCTCACGTTCGATCGCCTCGAAGAGCGCCTTGAAATTTCCCTTGCCGAATCCGAGCGACCCGTGGCGTTCGATCATCTCGAAGAAGACCGTCGGGCGGTCCTGCACCGGCTTGGTGAAGATCTGCAGGAGGTAGCCGTCCTCGTCGCGGTCGACCAGGATCTTGCGGGCCTTGAGCTCCTCGATGGGCACCCGCACCTCGCCGATGCGGGCCCGCAGCTCCGGGTCGTCGTAGTAGGAGTCTGGCGTGTCCAGGAACTCAACGCCCGCTGCGCGCATCGCGTCGACGCTGGCGATGATGTCGCCGGTGGCGAGCGCGATGTGCTGGGCGCCCGGGCCGCCGTAGAACTCCAGGTACTCGTCGATCTGCGACTTCTTCTTCGCGATCGCCGGCTCGTTCAGGGGGAACTTGACCTTGCGGGTGCCGTTCGCGACGACCTTGCTCATCAGGGCGGAGTAGTCGGTGGCGATGTCGTCCCCGATGAACTCGGCCATGTTGGTGAAGCCCATGACCCGGCGGTAGAACTCGACCCACTCGTCCATCCGGCCCAGTTCGACGTTGCCCACGATGTGGTCGATCGCCTGGAAGAAGCGCTTCGGCCCGCTCTCGCGGCGCACGATCGGTTCGCGCGCGACGAACCCGGGCAGGAACGGCCCCGTGTACCCGGAACGGTCGACCAGCGTGTGCACCGTCTCGCCGTAGGTGGCGATCGACGCCATGCGCACGGTGCCGTTCGCGTCGGTGACGTCGTGCGGCTCGACGACGCCGCGGCCGCCCTGGGCGGTGGCGTACGCGTAGGCCGCGTCGACGTCGGGCACCTCGAGGGCGATGTCGGTGACGCCGTCGCCGTGGCGGGCGTGGTGCTGCGCTCCGGGCGTTCCGGCGCGGACGGTGCCCTTGAGGACGAAGATCGCCGAGCCCGACTTCAGCACGTACTCGGCGTAGTCGGGGCTGCCGGTCTCCGGGCCCCGGTAGGCGACCAGGGTCATGCCGAACGCGGTCGAGTAGTAGTGGGCGCTCTGCCGGGCGTTGCCGACCATGAAGACGACGTGGTCCCAGCCCTTGACCGGGAACGGGTCGTGCGAGATGTCGTGCGCCACCGCGCCGATGAGTCGGTCCTCGTGCTCCTGGAACGTCACCATTGGGACAGGATGTGACGCTACCCACCGCTGGGCAACACTGGCTATTCTCGGTGGTCAGATTGCGCATATCAGCCAGGAGTTCGCCAAGGTGAGTGGACGGATTGACCAGCTCGACGCCGACCTCATCGCGCTCCTGGAGGCGGAGCCGCGGATCGGGGTGCTGGAGTGCGCGCGGCGGCTGCGGGTGGCGCGCGGGACCGTTCAGGCGCGGCTGGACAAGCTCGTCGCGCGGGGCGTCATCCGCAGCTTCGGACCGGAGATCACGCCGGCGGCGATCGGCTACACGGTGACGGCGTTCGTGACGCTGGAGATCCGTCAACGGGCCGGGCACCAGCCGGTCGCCCAGCACCTCGCGAGCATTCCGGAGGTGCTGGAGGCGCACACCATCACCGGTTCCGGGGATCTGCTGTGCCGGCTCGTCGCGCGCACCAACGCCGACCTGCAGCGGGTGATCGACCAGGTGGTCGGGCACGAGGGGATCGTGCGGGCGGTCACCCACATCGCGCTCGCCGAGCAGATCCCGTACCGCACGCTCCCGCTGGTCAGAGCGGCCGCTAGCCCTCCTGGTTGACCAGGTGCGGGTGGGTCGCGACGAAGTCGTCCAGCCGGCCGTCGCGCACCGCCGCGAACAGGTCGAACGCCTCGGGCTCCAGTTCCTCGCCGAGGTAGGGGGTGCCGGGCGGGTGCGGGATGCTGTGGCCGGCCGTGCGCACCAGGATGATCTTCTCCGGTGGGATCCGGTGCAGCCCGAACAGGAACTGCGTGGGCGAGACCGGCCCGGTCGTCACGGTCAGGGCCGCGCCCGCCGCGCGGACGATCCGGTCGAGCCGCGTCGGGTCGCCGGCCAGGTTCTGCCGGCGCGCTTCGCGCGCGATGGCCTTGATCAGCTGCTGCTGGTGCCGTTGCCGGGCGTAGTCGCCGGTCGCCAGCGATTTTCTCTGTCGAACGTAGTCCAGCGCCGACGTGCCGTTCATGCGCTGGCAGCCGACGGGGTACACCACGCCGCTGGCCGTCGAGTGGGTCTCGGCGTCGACGCACATGTCCACGCCGCCCAGGGCCGCCACGATCTCGGTGAACCCGTAGAAGTCCACCAGTGCCGCCGCCGAGAAACCCGGTAGACCGGTCATCTTCGCGGCCGCTCTCGCCAGGAGGCGACCACCGCGCGCGCGATCCTGCGCCTCGCCGGCCCCGTAGGCGAACGCGGCGTTGAGCCGGTCCCGGCCGCCGACGAATCCGGTCGCCGGCTCGGCGGGGATGTCGACGATGGTGTCGCGCGGCAACGAGAACAGGTAGGCGCGGTCGCGTTCGCGCGGAACGTGCAGCACGAGCACGGTGTCGGCGCGGATGAACCCGGACTGGCCGCGCCGCCAGTCGACGCCCATCAGCAGGATGTTCAGCGGGCCGTCGCGGTCGTACACGGCCGTCGGGCCGAGCAGGTCGGCGCGGCGCACCGAGTCCTCGTAGCGCTGCAGCAGGTACCGGCCGCCCACCAGCGCCGCGGCACTGATCAGGGCGAGCACCGTCCCGCAGGCGACCAGCAGCCGGGCCCAGCGGGGATCGCGGTACTCGCCCCGGCGCATCAGGATGACGATGCTCTGCCGCGGCTGCACGGCGGCCGCCTTGCCCGTTCGTGGCGCCGTCTGCCAACCGAGCCGCGCACCGACCAGGGCGGTCACCGCCGACTGGAGCACCACCAGGTAGATGAGCTGCCGGTAGACCACCTGTTGCAGCGGCAACGTCCATAGTGGACCGGTCGGCTCCTTGTCGAGACGGAACGCGTACACCGACACCGCCAGCTGCGCCGCGTGCAGCACCAGCCAGATCGCCGTCGTCCAACTCAACGGCTGGAAGCACAGCGAATAGAGCATGTACACGTCCACGATCGGCGCCAGCAGCGGCTGCACGATCTGGAAGAGCACGATGTACGGGATCGCCCGGCGGCCCAGCCGCCCACCGGCGCCGTCCTCCCGCACCGACGCCCGGTGCTTCCACATCGCCTGCATCGTGCCGAAGCACCACCGGTACCGCTGCCGCCACAGTCCGCGCCACGTGCCGGGTGCCTCCGTCCAGGCGCAGGCCGCGTCGTCGTACACCACCCGCCAGCCGGCCCGGCACACCGCCATCGTCAGGTCGGTGTCCTCGGCGAGGGTGTCCGAGGACAGGCCGCCCGCCTGTTCCAGCGCCGCCCGCCGGAAGGCACCGAGGGCGCCGGGCACCGTCGGCATGCAGCCCACCGTCTCGTACACGCGGCGGTCCAGGTTGAACGCCACCACGTACTCGAGGTGCTGCCAACGCCCCAGCACGCCGCCCCGGTTCGCCACCTTCGCGTTGCCGGCGACCGCCCCCACGGTCGGGTCGTCGAACGAGCGCACCAGCAGCGCGATCGTGTTCGGCTCCACGATCGTGTCGCCGTCCACCAGCACCAGCACGTCGTGGCTCGCCGCCGCGACGCCGGCCCGCAGTGCGTCCGACTTGCCGCCGTTGGGCCGCCGCAGGAGCCGCACGCCGGGCAGGTCGAGGCGTTCGACGATGCCGGCGGTGTCGTCGGTGGAGCCGTCGTCCACCACGACGACCTCCAGCCCCGGATAGGCGTTGTCCACAAGGGACCGGACGGTGGCCGCGATGTTCGCCGCCTCGTTGTGCGCCGGCACCACCACCGACACCGGCGGCGTGCCGAACCCGGGCGGCTCCCGGCGCCGCCGCCGCGCATGCCGGCGCGCGCTGTAACCCTGGATGCCGATGCGCGCCAGCGCCAGCACACTGGCGACGATCAGCAGCACGAACAGCACGCCCGCCACCCAGGAGGAGACCCGCTGCGCGAGCGCGAACGCCCACCCCTGCGCGCGTTCGCGGCGCTGCGCCGGCACGGGGCCGACGTCCACATCGGACAGTCCATCGGGGACGGTCACGGTGCGCACCCCGCGGGCGGCCAGCGCCGGCAGCAGCACGTCCAGCGCCGCCACCGTCTGCGAACGGTCACCGCCCCCGTCGTGCATCAGCACCACCGCCCCGCCCGGCCCCACGGGTGCGGCGGCCCCGGCGATGGCGGCCGCGCCCGGGCGGCTCCAGTCCTTGGTGTCGAGGTCGGCGAGAACCGTGACGTAGCCGCGCCGGCGTGCCTCCTCCACGGGTGCCGGGTCGGTCGCGGTGGGCGTTCCCGCGTAGGGCGGCCGGAAGAGACGGACGTCCTGCCCCGTCGCCCGCGCGACCGCCCGCGACGTCAGGTTGAACTCCATCGCCCGGCGCTGCGGCGACAGCCCACCGAGATCGTGGTGACTGAACGAGTGCAGCCCCAGCGCGTGCCCCTCGGCCGCGATGCGGCGCACCAGCTCCGGATGCGCGTTGACCTTCGTCCCGACGACGAAGAACGTCGCCTTCACCCCGTGCCTCTTCAGCGTGTCGAGGACCCGCGGTGTCCACAGTGGATCGGGCCCGTCGTCGAACGTCAGCGCGACGGTGCCGTCGGGCAGCCGCCGCGCGCCGCCGTCCGGCAGCACCACGGGACCCGCGTAGCCGGGCGCCGACTGCGTCCCGAACCGCCCGGGCGGCGCGGTGCCGCCGCCGGCGTTGCGCGCGAACCCGTCGAGCGCGAGCGTCGCGAACAGCGCGACCGTGGCGAGTGCGAGGACGCTCCAGTGCGCCCGCGGGCGCGGGGCCCGCTGATGGCGGGCCAAATCAGGCCGGTACGAGAAGGCCGGCGCCGATACCGATCACGGCGAGCCAGCCGACGAGCATCACGCCCGTCAGCGTCCACACCGCGAGCACCAGCTTGCGCCGCCGCCCGAACCGGTCCACGAACACCGGCCGGTCCGTCGCCGGATACTTCCTTCTGCCGCCCATCGACAAACCTCCCCCGTCGTCCCCCCGGTACACGCCCGAGGATGGGGGCTGCGTTGCGACCCGTTCAGCGAATTTTTCGCCCGCGAAGGATGATGTGGCGCGGATGTCGTAAGATGCCCGGCTCGACTCGTGGATCGGCGTCGTACGCCACCAGGTCGGCGAGGCCGCCCTCCACCAGGCCCGGAAGGCCCAGGAAGTCCCGCGCCGTCCAGCACGCCGCGCCGAGCGCGGTCGCCGGCGAGAGCCCCGCCGCTATGAGGAACTCCACTTCGGTGAAGACGTTCCCGAACGGTGCCGAGTCGGTGCCGGCGAGCACCGTGACGCCGGCCTCGTGCGCCACCGCCGCCGAGCGGAACAGCCCCTCCGCGCCGTTGAGCCAGTTGGTCTTGCGCGGCCCGTCCGGCTTGGTGCGCACTTCCGGCACGCTTCGCTGGAACGCCGCACCGGTCGGCACGTAGGCGCCACCCCGTGCGGCGAGCGTCTCGATCAGGTCGTCGCTGAGGTAGCAGCCGTGCTCGATGGAGTCCGCGCCGGACAGCACGGCGTTGCGGGTGCCCTCGGCGGTCTGGCAGTGCATCGCCACCCGGAAGCCGGCGGCGTGCACGGCGTCGACGACCCGCGCGAGCAGGTCCAGCGGCACCGCGGGCACGTCGAAGGCCCAGTCGGCGATGAGCTTGCACCAGCCGTCGTTGGCCCGCGCCTCGGCGACGGCCGCGGCGACGAGGTCCACGGTCGGTGTGTGGATCGGGTGACCCGTCTGCAGCGCCTCGTAGGCGAGGAAGCGCCCCGCCGTGACGAGCCGCGGCAGGTCCGGGTCGTCGCGCGCGCCGGGCGGGATCGGGCCGTTGTGCCCCGGCACCCTGATCGCGGTCGTTCCGGCCGCGACGTGCGCCATACATTCCTCGCGGAACTGCTTCTCGGTGAACGTCGCGTCGTCGTCATGGCCCGGATGGGTGTGCACGTCCACGAGCCCGGGCGTGAGAAAGCCGCCGTCAACGACGGTCTCCGTCGCGTTCAGCGGCTTCTCGAAGGTGATCCGGTCGCCGAGAATCCAGAACTGCGTGCGTTCCCCCGAGGGAAGCAACGTCCCGACGACCCGCATGGGCCCGACGCTATCCGATCTGGAACGTCACCTCGTCCACCGATCCCCGGAACTGGTCGTTGTGCACGCCGGTGCTCTTCGCGCCGATCGTCACCGGGTACTGGTTGGCGATGTCCATGCTCGCGTTGTGGACCACCGCCGGCGCCCCGGTGCCCACCTGGATGCTGAACACGTCGCCGCGCCGCGCGCACGTGACCGTCTGCCAGCCGGAGCCGGCGATCGAGCGCGGCCACTTCACGAGCAGCCCCACGAGATGCCCGTTGCGCATCCCGGCGATCCGGCAGCTCGGAACGCCGCGGTCCAACTGCAGCTTCCACTGGCCGACGGGGTTGTCGTAGTTGCCTTTCTGCACGACGTTCGCGCCGGTGGTGACCTGACTCCGCTCGAGCCGCACGATGGCGCTGACGGTGAAGTCGGCCGTTCCCGGGTTGAGCCGCGGGGTGTGCGGCACGACAAGCACCGCCCGCCCCTTCATCGGGAACTTGATGGCCGGGCTCGTGGTGGTGCCGTTCTTGCGTTCGGTGCGGACGACATCGCCCCTGCCGGCGACCGACACGCACGCCGCGTCCTCCGGAACGGCCGCGTCCGGCAGGCAGCCGGCGGTCCAGTGGCCGGCGTCGGACTGGCCGGACGGCGTGGCGTCCATGCTGAAGTTGAGCTGCTGACTGGATGTGGCGTGCACCGGCCCGGTGAGCGCGAGGGCCGCGACGGAGCCGAGCACGACGGCTAGATACCGGTTCACCATTTCCCCGTATTCCCCGTTCCCCGTAATCCCCGTGAGTCGTAGCAATCTGCTATCGAGACGCTACCCATCGTCGCTGCGGCGCATGCCGATACCTTGACATTTCATACTTCCGGTCGAGGTGGGTCGGTACGAAATTCCGTTCGCATTCGTGGGTGTGCGTGTCGCCGAATTGGACATTGCGCGCATTTGGCGATCGCTGTTATTGTCGCGTGACCGCGCAAAACGATGCGCCCGCCGAATGCGGGGCCTTCCTGGGGCCGATTTCCCACTGCGCAATTTGGTGCCGGGCGCTTCTCGTGCTACGTCTCCGGCGTCGCAGCTTGCGCGGCGAATTCGCCTCGCTCTCACGTTTTCGCAGGTGGCGGCGTGTCCCTCGGGCGTGTTCGGGGATTCTCCAACGGGTTACGCCGAATCGGTCGCGGTGCCCGTCGTGCATTTCTACATGTGGGCTGAAATGCCCGATGGCCCCCGCTGGCCGACGCCCTCATATTTCCTCTCGGCACGAATTGCGGTGGCGGCCCGCGGGTCGCATCTGAATTGCCAATTGGTCTCTCGGGAGGAAAGTTTCCATGCGCAAGATCACCAAGCGGGTCGCGGTCATCGGTGCGGTCAGCTCACTGGCTCTCGGCGGCGGGGTGGCCTGGGCGGCGTGGACCGTGTCCGGCAGCGGCACCGGCTCGGCGGCGGCCGGCTCGGCACTCGAGCTGACGGCGACGGGGAACACCGGCACGACGCTGCTCTATCCGGGTGCGACCGCCGACCTCGCCTTCACGGTCAGCAACCCGAACCCCTTCCCGGTCAACGTCACGTCGGTCACCGCCGGCGAGGCTCCGGTGATCACGGTCGACTCGGGTCACTCCGGCTGCGCCGCGACCAACGTGGAATTCGTGACGGGTGCCGCGCTGGCTGGAACCGTGCTGGTGCCGGCGAAGACCACGAGCAACGGCACCGCGTCCGGGTCCGTCACGGGCGCGCTGCGGATGATTCCCGACGCAGCGAATGCTTGCCAGGGCGCCACCTTCACGGTCAATTTCAGCCTCAGCGGTGCGAGCGCTGCCAGCTGATTGCCGGGACTGCGGGGGTCGTTGAGGGGCGGCCCCCGCGCAGCCCTGTGAGGGGGAGCGGATGCGGAAGTTTGCGAAGCGCGGCATCACCGTCGGACTCGCCACGCTGATCGGCCTGGGCAGCACCGCCGCGTGGGCCGCCTGGACCGCCACCGGCACCGGTTCCGGCCAGGCCAAGGCCGGTCAGGCGCTACGGATCTCCACCGTGGCGACGACCGGCGCCGGCACGACGCTGTTCCCGGGTGGTGCCGGCGACCTGCTGGTCAACGTGAAGAACCCGAATCCCTTCCCGATCCGGGTCAACACGGTGGTCCCGGGCACCTCGATCACCGCCGACGGCGCGCACGCGGGCGCGGGGTGCAGCGGCGCCGCGACCGGTGTCACGGCCGAGGAGTTCGTCACGGTCGACTGGACGGTCGGGCCGGACTCGGCGGCGCAGTTCACGGTGCCGGGGGCGGTGCGGATGGGCAACGGTTCGGTGAACGCGTGCCAGGGCGCGGTGTTCAGCGTGCCGGTCGTGCTCGTCGCGACGAGCGCATGAGCAGAAGGACGAGCGCGCTCACCATCGCGCTGAGCTGGGCGACGCTGATGATGGTGCTGTTCGGCGGCCTCGGTGCGGCCGAGCCTTCCGCGCAGGGCGTCAGCCTCAACCTCCGGCACTCGCTCGAACTGCGGCTCGACGCGCACCGGGGGCCGGAGGCGGTGGCGTTCGAGATCGGTGCCGCGCCGGTGACGGGGCTGTATCCGGGGGCGACGAAGCCGATGAAGCTGGTCATTGTCAATCCGACCCGGTTCGACCTCAGGATCGAGAGTCTCGCCGGAACGGTCCGGTCGACGACGCGACCCGGATGCGCACCGACACCCACCAATCTCGTCGTGCGGCCGCGGGTCGGTCCGCCCACGCTGCCGATGACGGTTCCGGCGTATCAGCGCCGGGAGGCCGGATCGGTCACGTTGTACATGCCGAACACGGTTGCCGACGCGTGTCAGGGCACGGTGTTCGACATCCGGTTCCAGGGATCCGGCGCGAAGGTCCACAAATGAGGGTTCGGGTCATGAAGCGGCCGGCGCTGGTCGGAATCGGTGCGACGGCATTGTTGCTGCTGGCGGGGACGACGGCGTTCGCGGTGTGGCGCATGCCGTCGAGCCGCGTGGATCTGGCCGCGCGGGCCGCCGCGATGCCGGTCGGCAAGGCGCCGACGGTGCGACCGCTGCCCGGGAAACTGCAGATCACCTGGGAACGGGTGACGCTCTCCGGCGGGGTCGACGTGCGCTACCGGGTGAACCGCTATGCGGCGGCCCACCACGGCGCGCAGCCGGCCGGCGGGTGTGCCGGCACGATCGGGGGCACCGCCTGTGCCGAGGAGAACGTGCCGAACGGCATCTGGACCTACACTGTCCAACCCGTGCTGGGCTCGGCGTGGACCGGCCGGGAGAGCGAGAAGAGCGAATCGGTCATCGTCGCCGCGGTGAACGTTCCCCCGAAAGATCTTGCTGCTGACGCGGCCTCGACGGCGTCACCGAGTCCGAGTGCGTCGGCGAGTGCGTCGGCGTCACCCTCGGCGTCCGCATCGGCGGGCGGCGCGAGCCCGTCGCCCGGCCCCAGCGTCGGCGCGAGCCCGAGCCGGTCGGTGGCCACGCCGCACGGGACCGACGTGCAGGCGTCGAACGGCGAGGGCGGCACGGCCGGCGTGATCGGTCTCGGCGACCGGCTCGTCCTCTCGTTCAGCGGCCCGGTGGATCCGACGACGGTGGCGCACGGCTGGGACGGCAAGGCGGGCCTGCCGGTGGCGCTCAAGGTCACCGGCACCGAACTGAGCGTCGCCGACGCGGACGGCCCGCTCCCACTCGGCCCGGTCACGCTGGGGGCCGACGGCTACGCGCCCACCCCGCTGGCCCTCGCGGCCCTGCTGTCCCTGGACGGCCCCCACCTGGTGATCACCGTCGCGGAAAACCAGCCCAGCCCTCCAGTTCCGGTGACAAAGCAGTCTCAGCTGCAGTGGGGCCCAGTGAAGGAGTCAGGGTCGCCCAAGGACGTCGACTTCTGACATTAGGGTCTTGCGAGCGGTTACGTATGCACCTCAATCCGGTGGTTTGACGTGCATGGGTAACCGCTCGTCTCTTTTGGAATGTGTGCGTGCTTCGCGTTTTTGTGATTATTGGAAAGCGCGTACAGAGAGCTGTTATGCGGCTACTTTGCGTGGAGGGCGTTCATCCAGCCCCTTCACAAGTCCACATGTCCGGGTTCCCGGGCGCCGCTGAACAATGACGCGGCGCGGCCGATTGACGTTCGGCCACCGGGAAGCGCGTGAGTGCCCCGGGCCGTCCTTGGAGTCGTCTCTGTACGCATCGTTGCGCCGCACCGTTGCGGCCACATCAACAGTTCTGGCGTTGACGGCCGGCGCGTGGGCGTCGGGAACGGAAGCCGTCGACACCGTGATCGCACCGGAACCCGCCCTCGCGGCGGTGCCGGTCGACTCGTTCGACGCCACGGCGGAGGCAAGACAGCTCGTGGCCGAGAACCGGCGGGCCGAACGGGAGGCCCGCAAGCAGGCCGAGGCGGAGGCCGCCGCGCAGGCGGAAGCGGCCGCACAGGCGGCAGCCGCGCAGCAGGCCGCCGAGGAAGAGGACCCGGCGGTCGCCGCCGAGCCCCGCCGCACCGGCACTCGGGCCGACCGCGGGAATGCGACCCGCTCGAAGACGACCCGGCAGCCGCGCCGCAACGGCGGCGGAGAGCCGATCGTCAGCGGGAACGGCAATTCCGTCGTCGACTACGCGCTCGCCCAGGTCGGCAAGAACTACCGCTACGCCGGCACCGGGCCGGGCGGGTTCGACTGCAGCGGCCTCGTGCAGGCCGCCTACGGCCAGGCCGGCGTGAGCCTCCCGCACCAGACGGGTGGCCTGTCCGGCAAGGGCCAGGCCGTCGGCCGGAACGACCTGCGCCCGGGCGACCTGGTCTTCACCGACCCCGGCCACGTCGGCATCTACGTCGGCAACAACCAGATGGTCCACGCCAGCACGCAGCGCGGCGGCGTGAAGCGATCGGACGTGTACCGGTTCGCCTACGGGCGACGCATCACCAACGGCGGATAGGCCGCCTTCACATAGAGAGAACCGCCCCGACGTGTGCGCGTCGGGGCGGTTCTCAGATGCGCACCTCGGCCGGATAGTCGGTGCCGCGCATGTGCGCCGGCAGGTGCCCCACGTCGTTGTACGCCAACAGCCGCGTCCGGTCCGGCCAGTACGCGATGACGGTCAGCGCGCAGTTGTAGTCGAGCATCCGCAGCCACGCGTGATCCGGCGCGTCCAGCGCCCTCGACACGAACCAGTTGATGAGGTTCCCGTGCGTGACGAGGAGTTCCTTGCCGCCGAGTGCGGGGCCGGCGAAGCGGGAGATGGCCTTGGACGCCTGCGCCGCGCCGTCGGTGAGCACTTCTTCCGGGAACTCGCCCAAAAACTCCGCCTGCTGTGCGGACAGGTGCTGCGCGTCGGGGACCGCGGGGATGCACTCCTGGAGGAGTTCGGAGGGCTCCAGCGGAACCCCGCGGTGCGGCTCGGCGAGGATCTCGGCCGTCTGCGCGGCGCGTTCCCAGGGGCTGTGGTGGATCGCGGTGAACTTCGTGCCGCGCAGCCGTTCGGCGAGGCGCCGGGCCTGTTGGCGGCCGAGGTCGGTCAGCACACCCAGCTCGGGCTCGCTGCCGTGGATGTACTCGCCGTGCCTGACCAGATACAACAGCCGGACCGACATGCTAAGCCCCCAAACAACATTGACACGGACTTATCGGGCTGAGCGGCGAAAGCGCCTCGGCGCGCTAGCCTACCGACCGTGGCTAAGGGCAAGGTCACGAGCCGGATCGAGACCGGTCTCGGTCTCTTCGGACTCATCGCCATCGGCGTGACCCTTTCCATCGTATTCAAATGGACGCCCTGGCTCGACGTGCAGGAGTGGTGGGAGAACCGCAAGGTCACGCTCTCCGAGCCGGCCACCTCGTGGGCCGAACGGGTCGGCAACCAGCCCGACAGCGCCGGCATCACCGACAAGGCGGTCATCGTCTTCCAGGGCGACTTCGTCGAGGCGCGGTCCCGCACCGGCGGCGCGGTGCTGTGGAAGAAGGAGACCGACTGGGCGGCCCTCGCCGGTGCGCCCAACGACGCGACGGCGGTCGCCATCGTGTCCAAAGTGGACACCAAGGGCTTCGAGGCGCTCGACCCGCAGACCGGCAAGGCGCGGTGGACGTCGCCGGAGGCGTCGGGCGCGTGGACGTTCCGCGACGCGGTGCTGGCCGTCGAGTGCCCGAAGGACGGCTGCCAGGTGGTCAACCGCGCACCCGCCGACGGGGCCGTGCGCTGGAAGGTGCCGGTCGCCGGGGCGCCCCGCGCGCTCGCCGGCGCCAACTCGACGCTGTTCAACGTGCGCGGGCTCGACGACACGTACAACGACGCGCGATCGGCCGTCCCGCGCACGATGCCGAAGTACGTGGGCTTTCCGGTGGACCGGAAGCTGCAGGTCGTCGACACGGGCTCGGGGAAGCGGCTGCGCGAGGACGAGATTCCCAAGGAGGCTCGTGCCGTTCTCATCGGAAATCGCATCGTGTACTCGTCGGCCGCGGCCGGCAGCGGCGGGTGCCGGTACACGATCGTCGGCAAGGACGCCGCGAGCGGCAAGGAAGTGTGGCGCAAGGACGGCTACGACCTGCGGACCGCGGGCGGCGCGGCCTGCGAGCCGCGCAAGGATCCGCCCGGCGGCGGCGTCGTCCTCATCGGCGTCCGGTACGACGGGCGGCACGTCTTTCTGTCCGCTGTGGACGGTCGCGAGCTGGCCGTCGCGGCCGAGGGAGAGCGCATCGAGGGAACGGACGGCGAGTACGGACTGGTCCGTTCCGTCGACGGCAAGACGCTCAAGGCGTTGAGTCTCAGCCGGGGCGGCGTGGCGGTGTGGACCCGTCAGGTGGCGCCGAAGGCGCAGGTCGGCATGACGCCGTTCGCCGTGTTCGTCACCGACGCCGAGACCGAACGCATCGTCGCCCTCGAACCCGTCACCGGTGCGGTGAAGCTCGACGTGGCGAGCGGGGCGACCGTGCTCGGACTGAGTCCCGACGGGGTGGCGCTGTCCCGTGGGCGCACGGTCGGCTGGCTCGGCTTCGGCGCGGTCGCCTGAGAGAGAAATTCCTTTTTCCTCGGCGTGCAACGGCCCGGCGGGCGATCTCGTAAAAGAGGTGTCCCGAAGCGCGCCGAGAAAGGGTTGGTGGCCCGATTCAAACGGCCTTCCGAACAGGATCGCGAGTTCACCGAGTTCGTGACGACGCGGCGGAGCGGCCGTCGCCGACCGCGAAGGCCTCCGACGCGGTCAACTGGTCGATCCTGACGGCGGTCGCTCTGGCCCAACCGCGCGGTCGCCCGTCGGGATCAGACCTTCGCCAGCTGCTTCGCGGCGATGATCGAGGACTCCTTGCACACGTTCGCGGCGGTGTTCGGCGACGGGGCGTCGACGGTGATCCAGGTGATGACGTTCCCCCGGCCGATGTACGCCTCGCACACGGTGGCGGTGGTGCCGTCCTCGGTGACGGTCTGCTCCGTCCACGCGTAGGAGCTGTCGACCCCCTCGAGCTTGCCGAGGTCGAACACGCCGGTGATGGTCCGCTTGGTCTTGTCCTCGGTGTATTCCTTGCAGGTGCCGTAGTTCTTCTTGATGGACGAGATGTGCTCGCTCGCCGGAACGGCCTTGTTGCCCACCGCCACGAGGCCGAGCCACCAGGCGTCGGCCTCCCAGGTGCGGTTCATGCCGTCGTTCTGCCCCTTGGAGACGGTCGACAGCTCCTTGCCGCAGACGGCGCCGAGCGAGTAGAGCGCCTCGTCGTCGTTCTCCTTGATGTGGTGGCCGCCGAGGCCGTCGAAGGCGTTCGGGGCGGGGACCGCTGCCTTGGCGTCGGCCGCCGTCCCGGCCGGTCCGCGGGCCCTGGTGGGGCTGGCACTGGCCTTGGGCGAGGCGGCCGCCGATCCGGAGGGCGCCGGCGACGCGGCTGCGCCGTCGGCGATGCGCTTGGCCGCCTGGACATGCCCCTTCTCGTCCGTGGACGCCGCACAGCCGGCCGTCGCGAACAACACCAGTGCGGCGATCGCCAGGACGCGCATGTCGAGGACCCCTTCCCGTTGGTCGGCGTCCAATACGGATTTCGCGGCGTTCGGTTTGATTGCGGGCGCAATGACTATGCGGACCACTAGCGATTGACGGTTCGTGCTACATAAGCCGGATGCGCATCGGCATCGACTTCGGCACCACGCACACCGTCGCGATGCTGGAACGACCGCACGGCCGGGTGGAGCCGCTGGCCGGCCGCGGCGGCGGGTGGCCCGTTCGGGTGCTGGCGGTCGTGCTGGTCGTCGGCGGCATCCACGCGGCGGTGCACGCGTTCCTCGAACGGCGGGCGTGGGCCGGCAACGAGCCCTGGCGCATCCCCGACGCGTACCTGTCGGGCACGCACACCGTGTGGAAGGCCGCGGTCGACTGGATCGGGCCGGCGGGGTACACGGTGTGCGTGCTCGTGGCGTTCCACCTGCTGCTCATCGGGACGGCGGCCTGGCGACGGAGCGCGACGCACGGTCGCTAACGTAAGCCCATGGACTACAGCCCCCTGCTGCCCCTCGGCCCCGACACGACCGAGTACCGGCTGGTCACCGAGGAGGGGGTCGGCCGGGACGGGCGGTTCATCACGGTCGCCCCGGAGGCGCTGACCCGGCTGACCGACGAGGCGATGCACGACATCGCGCACTTCCTGCGGCCGGCGCACCTGACCCAGCTGCGTTCGATCATCGACGACCCGCTGGCCTCGCCGAACGACCGCTTCGTCGCCCTCGACCTCCTGCGCAACGCCAACATCGCCGCTGGCGGCGTGCTGCCGATGTGCCAGGACACCGGCACGGCGATCGTGATGGGCAAGCGGGGGCGGTTCATCTTCACCGACGGGCAGGACGAGGCGGCGATCGCGGCCGGTGTGCTCTCCGCCTACACGCGGCTCAACCTGCGCTACTCGCAGCTGGCGCCGCTGACGATGTGGGACGAGAAGAACACCGGCACCAACCTGCCGGCCCAGATCGAGCTGTACGCCGAGGGCGACGAGGCCTACAAGTTCCTGTTCATGGCGAAGGGCGGCGGGTCGGCCAACAAGTCGTACCTGTACCAGGAGACGAAGGCGCTGCTCAATCCGAAGCGGATGATGCAGTTCCTGGAGGAAAAGCTGCGCCTCATCGGGACGGCCGCGTGCCCGCCGTACCACCTGGCCGTGGTGATCGGTGGTACCTCCGCCGAGCACGCTCTCAAGACCGCGAAGCTCGCCTCCGCGAAGTACCTGGACACCCTGCCGACGTCGGGGTCGATGTCCGGGCACGGGTTCCGCGACGTGGAGCTCGAGGCAGAGGTGTTGGAACTGACGCGCAATTTCGGCATCGGTGCGCAGTTCGGCGGGCGGTACTTCTGTCATGACGTTCGCGTCGTGCGGCTGCCCCGGCACGGCGCCTCCTGCCCGGTGGCGATCGCGGTGTCGTGTTCGGCCGACCGGCAGGCCCTCGGCAAGATCACGGCCGAGGGGGTGTTCCTGGAGAAGCTGGAACGCGACCCGGCCCGGTTCCTGCCCGATGTGGAGCCGTCGGACGTGGACGACACGGTGGTGCACGTCGACCTCAACCGGCCGATGGCAGAGATCCGTGCAGAGTTGAGCCGGTACCCGGTGAAGACGCGCCTGTCGTTGACCGGCCCGCTCGTGGTGGCCCGCGACATCGCCCACGCCAAGATCGCCGAACGCCTCGACGCCGGCGAACCGATGCCGCAGTACATGCGCGACCACGCCGTGTACTACGCCGGGCCGGCCAAGACGCCGGAGGGGTACGCGAGCGGGTCGTTCGGGCCGACGACGGCCGGCCGGATGGACTCGTACGTGGAGAAGTTCCAGGCCGCGGGCGGTTCCCACGTGATGCTGGCGAAGGGCAACCGCTCGAAGCAGGTGACCGACTCCTGCAATCGGCACGGCGGCTTCTACCTCGGCTCGATCGGCGGGCCGGCGGCCCGGCTGGCGCAGGACTGCATCACGCACGTCGAGGTCCTGGAGTACCCGGAACTCGGCATGGAGGCCGTCTGGAAGATCCAGGTGCGGGACTTCCCGGCGTTCATCGTGGTCGACGACAAGGGGAACGACTTCTTCGCAGAAGTGACAAAGCCTAAGACACCCCTTACGATCCAGCTTCGTGAGCCCCAGCTCGGATGACGTAGTCGATCCCTATCTCCGCAAGTCAAAGGGCATGTCCGTTGAGCGGCAGCTCGCGGACATCACCGAAGCTGCCGACGCCGAAGGGCTCACGCTCGGACGGACCTTCGCGGACCCAGACCGCTCCGCGTCGCGGCACCGCCGGCGAGAGCGGGAGGACTTCGCCGCCCTCGTCGAGCACATCCAATCCGGTGACTGCCGGATGATCGGAATCGCCGAGGCGTCGCGAGGTTCCCGAGACCTCACCGAGTGGTCTGGCTTTCTCGACCTGTGTCGCGCCCAGAAGGTCCGCATCCTCGTGTCCACTCACGAGCGCGTATACGACCTCCGCCGCCGCCGCGACTGGCGGGCGTTGGTCGACGAGGGCGTCGACGCGGCCGACGAGTCGGAGAAGCTCTCCGAACGCGTGCGATCGGGGAAGCGCCAAGCTGCTCGCGACGGAAAGCCGGCGGGCCGACTCGCGTACGGCTTCATTCGTACCTATGACGTCACCGGCCAGTTCGTCGCGCAGCTGCCCCACCCCGAGCAGGCCCCGGTCGTCGCCGAGATGGTCCGCCGCATCGCCGAAGGGGAGGCTCTCCACGCGATCGCCGCGGACCTGAACGCGCGAGGCATCACCATGGCCGGCGGTGCCCCCTGGAGAGGCCCCCTGGTACGACAGACCGTCCTGCGGCCGGCGTACATCGGCCGGCGGGTCCACCACGGTGAGGACGTCGGCGACGCGACGTGGGAGCCCATCGTCGACGTCGACGAGTGGCATCGCGCCGAGGCGATCCTGCGCCACCCGAACCGCCGCAGCACCACCAGGGGCTCCGCGCTCACCCACTGGCTGACGAACGTGCCCCGCTGCGGCGGCTGCACCACCGGCAGACTCGTGGCCAAGACCCAGGGTGCGAGCGGGCGGCCGACGCGCTACGCCTGCGGGGCCTGCAACGGGGTCTTCGTCCACGCCGGCCGGCTGGAGGACTTCGTCCAGGAACTCGTCCTCGGGCGGTTGGCCCAACCAGACGCACTCGCCGCGTTGCAACCGGCCGACGACCCGGCCGCCCGGGAAGCCGAGCGCACGGTGACCAAGCTGAAGGAGCGGCTGGAAGAGCACTACGCCGAGGCCAGGGTCGGGCGCTTGTCGGCCCGAGGTCTCGCCGTCGTCGAGGCTGGATTGCTGGCCGACATCGCCGCGGCGGAGAGTCGGGCGCGGCGGGTAGTGCTGCCCGCCGCGCTGCGGGACGTCGACCCGGCGCAGGTCATCGAGAAGTGGCCGACGATGGCGGCGAAGTCCCGCCGTGTCTACACCATGGCGCTGGTCGAGTTGGTCGTCGGGCCGGCGATCCGTCGCGGCCCCGGGTTCGACCGCCGGCGGCTGGCCGAGTCGCGGTGGACCGGTGATTCGATGACGTTAGGCGAGCACGGCCTGGTCTAGCCGGCAGTCGCGTCGCCCATCATCTGCACGATGCGGCGCGTCTCCTCGAGGTCCCGCTGCCGCCGTGCGCGGATCAGACCGATGATCTCGACCTTGGTCTCGTCGGAGAGGCGCTGGTCGGCGAGCACCACGGCGATCTCCTCGTCGACGGCCTGCACCGTGGCGTCCCCGGCTGTGGCGCTGGCCACGGCGGTCTGCGCCAGGGCCGACACATTCCCTGTGCCGACGACCGACGTGGACGGCGCCCCCTCGGGGTAGACCGTATGTGCTAGCTCGCTGCGGATGTGCTGGGCGAGCTGCTGCACGATCTCGCGGGTCGGGGCCTTGTCGAGCCGGGCGGCTTCGACGACTTCCCACGGGTCGACGTCGACCGCAACGGACATCGCCACGAGGACCCGCAGGGTCGGCTTGACGGGGACCGACTTGCCGCTGGCCTTGTACTGGCCGGTCACCACCTGACGCCAGCGGCTCTCGCTGATGTCCGCCCGCCGTGCGGCCTCTCTGGCGGAGATGTGCAGGACCTCGTCGCGCGCCCGCTCAAGGATCTCGCCGTGCGGGGTGAGCTGTCGGTCTGCCACCTGGGCAGCCTACGGCCAGGTGCGCAGTAATGCGCAACCGCCGCCGTGTATATCCCACGTGAATGAACGCTGCGCATTCACTTCGCGCGCATTATTGCGAAGTACTGCGCAGTGCGTTACGGTTCCGATCATGCCCGACACGAACAAGCGCCGGCAGGCGGCGCGCAGCGTGCTCGACCACGACCCGGCGGTCCTTCGCGCCCGGCGGGTCGCCCTCGGTCTCACCCAGGTCGCCGTCGCGACCGCCGCCGGCTGCGTCCCCAGCCACCTCGCCGAGCTGGAGCGGGGGACCCGCAACCCGTCCCCGCCGCTGCTCAAGCGCATCGCCGACGCCCTGGGCTGCGAGGTCCGCGACCTGATGCCGGCGCGCGAAACGGTCTCGATCGCGTCATGAGCGCCCGGTCCAAGACGGCGGTCGCCGTGAAGGTGCCGTCCGACGCCGAGGTGATCGCCCGGCTCGTCGCTGCGGCCCCGCCGCTCACGACCGAGCAGCGCGCGATCCTCGCGGCCCAGTGGCGCCGGGACCAGCAGCCCCGGGTGTGCCGGCCGGACCCGACCAGCCCTCGCACGTCCTGAAAAACGCGAAAGCGCCAGCGGTAGGACGCCGGCGCTTTCCACCGGAAACCCAACCCCAGAAGGGAAGTCCGATGTTCGACACCAGCCTACGGGCCACCACCGCACCGCCGGAAGCACCGGCACCCACCCAGGCCGCGGTCCTCGCCGCGATCGTCGCGATGATCCGCGCCGGCCTCCCCGCCCCGACGCGCATCGACTTCGCCGGCGGCCGCGTCACGCTGCGCTTCGGCTACAACCGCAGCGCCGCCGTCGACCGTTGGGCCACCTGGTGGAACACCCGCCCCGTCCTCGGCATCGAGTACGTCGGCCGCGCCAGCCACGTCTGCCGCGACTACACCGCCTCCGCCTCCGGGCACGACGGCTGGACGATCACCCTCACCTGCACCGTCAGCTCGGCCCGGCTCGGTGCCGCGTGAACAACACCGACGCCGACGCCATCGCCGCTGGCTACACCGCCTTCGGCCAGCTCCTCGCTGACAACCCGCACCTCACGACCGGCCACGAGGTCGGCCCGGCCAGGGGCAGCCTGAACATCTACCTGTTCCTCGGGGGCAACATCCGCGCCCGGATCCTCGAATTCGTCGAGGCGTTCCGTGCTGCCGGCTGGGAAATCTCGGAGTACACCAACCGCGGCCAGGGCGGAATCAAGGCGCAGCTCGGCGCGCTGACCGTCAAGGTCTACGCCGACACCGCCGACCTGGGCGCCGAACCTCCGCCCCCGCCCCCGGCGTACGTGCCGTTGCTCGTCGACGAGGACCAGCGCCTCTTCGAGCAGCAGATGGAGGAACTCGACCGGGGTCGGGAGCGTCTCCGCGAGCTGGACGAGCCGCCGGTCGACGACGGCGCCACCCAACGCCAGCGGTGCCTCGCCGCGCACCCCGACGACCAGACCGACTGCGACGGCCCGGTCGACGCCGTGCAGGTCGTCGACAAGGAGAGCACAGTCGTCACCGGCTGTATCCGTCACGGCGCCGTCCTTCTCGCGTCGCTCGACGGCGGCCGGATCTGGCCGGGCAGCGTCGACGGTGCCGCGATTGAGGTGCACAAGCAGGCGCAGCACCTACGGCCGTTCTCGTTCGGCGGTGCGGCATGACGGTCCTGCCCTTCCCGTCGTGGCTCTTCTGCACCGTCGCCACCATCGGCGCGCTCGTCATCTTCCTCATGTGCTGGGTCCTCTGGACCGACGGCCGCGAGATCCGCCAGCTCGGCCGCGATCTCGCCCAGGCCGCCGAGGACCTCGAAGAGGCACGCGGCGAACGCGACGCCGAGCGCGAGCGGATCGCCGCCATCACGGGGCAGTTCGTGCGGCTCAAGGCCGACTTGGAGGGCCGCCAGCGCCCCCCGGCCCGTGCCCCGCGGAGGGGGCTGGCGGAGGACAAGGCGCTGATGGCGAGGGCGAACGACTACTACGAGCGGATCGGCCCCCGGTGACCACCGCGCCGAGCGCCATGCGCCTCATCCGCCGGCACCGCTCACTCGACGAGTTCTGGGACCGCGAGGTGCCCGAGAGCGAGCTGCCGCCTCCCGTGCCCTCCGAGCCGGCCCCGCCCGCCAAGGCGCCCGACCGGTCGCTCGAAGACACCCACGTCATCCTCCGTGCTCCGCTGCTGCGGCCCTACGTCCCCCGCCTCGAACAGGACGACTCATGACCTCCACGCTGCAAAGGACTCCCGTGACCATCACACCGGCCAAGCCCACGATCGGCGGCCTCGACCTCGCCCCGCAGCAGCAGGAAGCGGTCGAAAAGATCCACACCTGGTACACCGACAGCGACGAGCAGATCTTCCGCCTCTTCGGCTACGCCGGCACCGGAAAGACCACCCTCGCCCGCGCCATCGTCGACCAGCTCGGCGTTCGCGCCCTCTTCGCCGCGTTCACCGGCAAGGCGGCCTACGTCCTGCGCTCCAAGGGCTGTGAGCCGGCGTCGACGATCCACTCGCTGATCTACACGCCGACGGAGAAGGTCCGCGCGAAGCTCAACGACCTGGAGGAGCAGTACGCGGCCGAGACCGACGCGGACGAGCGCGAGATCCTCGCCCGGGCCATCGAGGTCGAGCGCGAGCGTCTGGAGACCCCGGACTTCATCCTCCGCGAGGACTCCCCGCTCGACGGCGCCCCGATCCTCGTCTGCGACGAAGTGTCCATGGTCGGGGCCCGCGTCGCCGCCGACCTCCTGTCCTTCGGCACGAAGATCCTTTGCCTCGGCGACCCGGCGCAGCTGCCCCCGGTCGACGGCGCCGGCTACTTCATCAACGCCCCCGCCGACCACCTCCTGACGGAGATCCACCGGTCCGCACTCGACTCGCCGGTCACCCGCCTCGCGACGTCGGTGCGCACGGCTCACGCCATGGACCGGACGCTCGGCATCCCCGGCATGGACGGCGACTCCGGCCGGATGCTGCGGATCAGCCGCGAGCAGCTCCTCTCCTTCGGCCAGGTCCTCGTCGGCACCAACAAGACCCGGTGGCAGGCCATCCACACCATCCGCGCGCTCCGCGGCCTCGCCGGGAACCACCCGGTGCCCGGCGACCGCATCATGGGCCTGGCCAACTCCGTCGAGGCGGACGTGTTCAACGGGCAGCAGTTCACCGTCGTCTCCGTCCTCGACAACCTCCCGCTGCACCCCGACGCCGACCGCATCCGGCTCCTCGTCGAGGACGACGCCGGCAACACCCGGCCGCTCACCTGCTGGCTGTCCGGGTTCGTGAACGTCGAGGGCGAGAAGCGGGCGAAGAAGGAAGGCCGCGGCACGGTCGCCGCCGCCACCTTCGCCCAGGCCATCACCTGCCACAAGTCCCAGGGCTCGCAGTGGGACCGGGTCCTCGTCGTCGACGAGTCCTACGTCTTCGCCCGCGCCGGCGCGGAAGAAGTCCAGCGCGCCGGCGGCAGCCCGGCCGACGCCGCGGCCGCCGGCCACCTCGCCGGCCAGCGCTGGCTCTACACCGCCATCACCCGCGCCGCGCAGCAGGTCGTCGTCATCCCGTCGCCCCGTGGACTCCCCGCATGACCCCCAGGAAGGACACCTCCCCGATGACCACCAGGCGCACCAGGGCCGGAGCCGTCGTCGCGGCCGCCGTGCTGACTGCGACCGTCCTCGCCGGCTGCAACGGCGGCACCGACGACGACTGCGACGCCGCCCCGGCCGCCCAGGCGCTCGCCAAGCCCGGCGGGGGAGGCGGTGGGGGAGGCCGCGGCGGTGGAGGTGCCCGTGGCGGCACCGGCACGCGCGGGAAGACCGGCGGGTCCGGCGCCAAGCCGGGCGGTGGTACCGCTCCGAGGGCGCCGGGTGCGCCCGCCGGCGGCACGACCGGCCGGCACGCCGACACCGACGAATGCGGCGACGACTGATGAGCGGCGAGCAGATCGACCTCGATGCCATCCGTGCCCGCGCGGCCGCGGCGACGCCGGGGCCGTGGGCCTGGTTCGGCAACACCGACGTCAAGAACATGTACCTCGCAACCCAGCGGTGGGGCCGCCAGCACGTCATGGGCTTCGCCCGGTGGGGAATGAGCGGCGCGCAGCCGGTCTTCTGCAACGGCCGCCACTGGCGCCCGGGGGACACCGGCGACGTCGACTTCGACCTCGGGAGCTGGATGGCGAAGGCATCCGAATTGCCGATCTTCGCGGTCGCCCCGGACGCCACGAGCCGAGAGGACGAGCGCGTCTACCGCGCCGACCTGGCCGGTATCCGCAACCCGGACGCCGAGTTCATCGCGCACGCCCGCGCTGACGTCGACGCGCTCCTAGCCGAGGTCGATCGGCTGCGCGCCCAGCTCGACTACATCATCACCGGCGGCGACGACCGCTGCTGCACCCTCGACCTCTCGGAGGGCCACGAAGGACCCTGCGTCTGGTACTGCGCCTGGTGCAACGGGGCCGGCGAATGCCCCGACTGCAACGGCACCGGACCCGAACTCGCGGGCTGCGAATCGTGCGACACCACCGGCAGCTGCCGCTACTGCAACGGCGCCGGCCGGCACGTCGACGACACCCCGGCCCCGCGCCCCGTCGAGACGCTCGTCGTGGCGGGTGAGCGCCTGTGACCGCCTCCGTCTCCGAGGCCGAGCTGGCGGCACTCATCGCCAGCCTCGGCGCCCCCACCACCCCGCCACCGGCGGCCCCGGCCGCGCCCGTCGACGAGCGGTGCACCGACTGCGTCCGCAGGTGTCTGCCCGGCCCGTGCCCGGCCCTCGACGAGGACGTCATCGAGGGCCAGCCCGTCGACGAGCGGTGCGGCGTCACCGAGCTGCGCGTCCGCGAGTGCTACCACTGCCGCCCCGCCACCGACCCGGCCGCCGAGGACGACCTCGACGAGTCGCTCCTCGGCCCCTGGTTCCCCGCGAACTACGCCGGCAACTGCGGCAAGTGCGGCGACCGCATCGGCCGCGGCGAGCAACTGCGCTCCGACGGCGAGGGCAGCTGGCTGGGGGAGTGCTGCGGGCACCCGAAGCGCACGCCCGCCGGCATCGTCGCCGCGCCGGCCGGGCCGCCGCCGTCGACCGTCAAGGAGCTGCGTCGGATCCTCGTCGAGTTCGAGACGAACCGGCCGCGGTCCAAGCAGGTCGCCCTCGGCCCGTCCGAGCTGGGCACCTCGTGCCAGCAGCAGGTCGCCCGCAAGCTCGCCGGCGCACCGCGCAAGCCCATCGTCGACCCGACGTGGGCGCCGTTCCAGGGCACCGCCATCCACGCGTCGATGGAAGACGTCATCGCGTGGTGGAACACCAAGCTCGGCCGCGAACGGTGGCTCGCCGAGGACCGCCTCTACATCGACGCCGGCCTCCCCGACGCCAAGCCTGGCGTCGCGCTCGGCCAGCCGATCGAGGGCAACGGCGACGCGTTCGACCTCGACCACGGCATGGTCGTCGACTGGAAGTTCGTCGGAAAGACCGCCCTCGAAAAGCTCCAGCGAGGGTTGCGCATGGGCAAGCCGCCCGAGCAGCAGGTCTCCGCCGAGTACCGCGTCCAGGCGCACCTCTACGGCTACGGCCACGCGAAGAAGGGCCGGCCGGTGCGCTACGTGCGCCTCGTCCTCCTCGCACGGTCGCACGACTACGACGACTCGGCCGAGTGGACCGAGGAGTACCGGCCCGAGATCGCCCTCGCCGCGATCGACCGATACTGGGCCACCCACGACCTCCTCACCGCCCTGGGCGTCGCCGAGCAGCCCGACATGGTCGCCGCCGTCCCGGCCACGCCCTCCCGCGACACCTGCAAGTGGTGTCCCTTCCACCGTCCCGGAAAGCCCTCCGACTGGCAGGGCTGCCCCGGCGACCAGCCGCTCGAACGCGTCGTCGAGCGGGCCACGCACGGGCTCATCGCCCAGTAACCAAGGAGACAAAATGACCGACGCCAACGACATCCTGATGGGCTCCGGCGCACCCGCCGCGAAGTTCGAGCGCATCGGCGCGACCGTCACCGGGACCGTCGTCCGCGAACCGGAGGCCCGGCAGCAGACCGAGTTCCGCACCGGCGTGCCGCTGTTCTGGAAGGACGGCTCGCCGAAGATGCAGGTCGTCGTCCAGCTCGCCACCAACGAGCGCGACCCGGAAAGGCCGGACGACGACGGCACGCGGGCGCTCTACATCAAGGGCAAGAACCTGACGGACACCATCCGGTCGGCCGTCCGCCAGTCCGGCGCCAACGGCATCCACACCGGCGGCGTCCTCACCGTGCAGTACATCGCGGACGGCCAGGCCGCCGACGCCAAGAGCGACCCGCCGAAGCTGTACGCCGCGACCTACCAGCCCCCGGCCGCGTCGTTCAACGGCGTCGCCAGTCCGGCCACCCAGCAGCAGGCGCCGCCGCCCGCGGTCCAGCAGACGATCGCCGGCACCGGTCCCGCGTGCCCGCCCGGCATCGCCCCCGACGTCTGGGCGCGCATGGACGCCGGCCAGCGCGACCGGGTCCTCGCCGCCATGGCCCCCGCGTCGGCCACGCACGAACCGCCGTTCTGACCCTTCCCCGTGAAGCCCCGGCCCCGACCAGCACTTCCTCGCTGGTCGGGGCCGGATCCCTTTCCGGCCGCCAATCGACATCTATCAAGATCACGGGGAGCTACACGGTGACCACCATCGCCCGCCCACAGGTCTCTCCACAGGCTGTGCGCCAGTGGCTCGCGATCCTGCACGGCGACAGCCCCGGCCACGTGCACATCTGCTCCACCGGCGACTGGAACGGCAAGGCCTTCGCCGACCTCGACGCCGCCACGAAGTACGTCCAGTACCTCGACGGCGAAGGCCGCGAAGGCATCTACGCCCGCGTCACCACCCTGCGCCCCGGCCCCCGCACCGGCCGCGGCGGCGCCGACGACTCCGCCGCCCTCCCGGCACTCTGGGCCGACGTCGACATCGCCGGCCCCGGCCACGCCGAACACGACCTGCCCCCGGACGTCCCGGCCGTCGAGCAGCTCCTCGCCACCTCCGGCCTCCCCACACCGACGCTGACCGTCCACAGTGGAGGCGGCGTCTACCCGATCTGGCTCCTCGACCAGCCCTGGGTCCTCACCGCCGACGACCTCGACGCCGCCAAAGCCCTCGCAAAGGACTGGCAGGCCGTCATCGAGCACGCCGCCGCGACCCACGGCTGGCGCTACGGCCGCGGCGTCGGCGACCTCGCGCGGGTGCTCAGGGTGCCGGGCACGATCAACCGCAAAGCCGGCCTCGCCCGCCCCTGCGCCATCACCGCCGCCACCGGCCAGCGCTACACCGTCCAGCAGCTCCAGGCCGCCCTCGCCGCCGCCCGCGCCCGCATCGCCCCGTCCGCACCGGCCACCGCCGCACTCCGCCCGGCCGAACTCGCGTCCGTCGAGCGGCCCGCCGGCGCGATCAGCCCGCTCGACGACTACGCCGGACGGCATACCTGGACCGACATCCTTCGCAGCGACGGCTGGACCGAGTACTACTCCCAGGACGGCATCACCTACTGGACCCGCCCCGGCAAGACGACCGGCATCAGCGCCAGCACCAACGCCCTGGGCACCGACCGCCTCCACGTCTTCACCACCTCCGCCGCGCCGCTCGAAGGCGGGGAGTCGTACTCCAAGGGCGGCTGGCTCGCCGCGCGCTTCCACGGCGGCGACCACTCCGCCGCCGCGGCCGCCCTCGCCGCCAAGGGCTACGGCACCCCGCTGCCCAACCCCGCCGTCGCACACCGCGAAGCGCTCGAGGAAATCCTCGGCGCACCGGTGCCCGACCCGCCGCCCGCGCCGGCCGGCACCCGCACCATCGGCCGCCGGCCCGACGAGATCGACGTGTCGAACTCCGCCCTCGCCGCCGACTGGCTCCGCGAGGAAGCCGGCCGCGGCCGCCTCGCCGGCCTCTTCCAGCGTCGCGGCGAAGTCGTCCACACCCCACGCGAAGGCGAGGAAGGCTACGTCCCCCTCGGCGACCGGGACGACAGCGACGGCCCCGCCCAGGTGCGCCCCGTCGGCGACTCCGCGCTCGCCTCCCGGATCTCCTACACCTACGGCGTCTACAAGATGGTCAAGAAGGGCGAAGACTACGAGCCGTCGCCGGCCCTGTTCCCGCGCACCGCCGCCCGCACCGCCCTCGACGTGCCCGACATGCTGCCGAACCTGCGCGTCCTGCGCGGCGTCATCCACTCCCCGGTCTTCCGCCCCGACGGCACCCTCATCGAGGAGCCCGGCTACGACCCCGTCACCGGCCTGCTCCACCTGCCCGAGCCCGGCCTGACCGTCCCGCCGGTGCCCGAGCTGCCCGACGGAGGCCACCTCGGCGCGGCCGTCCAGCTCCTCGACGAGATGCTCGCCGGGTTCCCGTTCGTCTCCGCGCACTACCGCGCGAACTACCTCGGCGCCCTCTTCACACCGCTGCTGCGCGCCATGGCCCCGCCGCCGTACAAGCTCCACGCGATCGAGGCCCACCAGCCCGGCTCCGGCAAGACCCTCCTCGCGAACCTCGCCCGACACATCCACGGCGGCGTCTTCCGCGCCGAGATGCCCGACGACGAACCCGAACTCCGCAAGCAGATCACCGCGATCCTGTCGATCACCACCGGCCCGATCATCGTCATCGACAACGTCTCCGGCGCCCTCAAGTCCAGCGCCCTCGCCGGCCTGCTCACCTCGGCCGAGTGGGACGACCGGCCCCTCGGCTCGACCGCGTGGCACCGCGCCGTCAACGACCGCCTGTGGACCATCACGGGGAACAACCTCAGCATCGGCGGCGACCTCCCGCGCCGCACCATCCGCACGCTGATCGACCCTGGCCGGCCGAACCCGGAGACGCGCACCGACTTCGCCATCACCGACCTCGAAGGCTGGGTCAAAGCACACCGGGCGAAATTGCTCCACGCCCTACTCACCATTGTGCGCGGCTGGGTCGTCGCCGGAATGCCGCTGCCGAAAGCCCGCACCACCGACGGCTACGCCCGCTGGATTCAAATGGTCGACGGGATTCTCCAGCACGCCGGGATTGCCGGCACGTTCGACCACAAGTCAACCCAAATCGAGGTTGGAAGCGACGACGACGAATGGGGCGACTTCCTCGTCGCCGCTCATCGCGCGTTCGGCGACAAGTCCTGGACCGCCAAGGAACTCCTTGGCAACGTCGACACCGGAAACCTCCTCAACCCCGGCTCGATCCCCCTGGACACCCTCCCCGGCGACCTGGAGTCGCGGGCCCAGAAGCCCGGCGTGGTGATCACCTCGCTCGCCAAGAGTCTCGGCCGGTGGCTGATGAACCGGGACGGCCGGTGGGCGAACGGGCTTGCAGTGCGACCCGACGGGAAGGACGGCCAAGGCGTCAGCCTCTGGCGAATCCAGACATTTAGGGACGGATCCTCGTGACCGGGGGGCTCGTCTCACCGGGTTTGGGATTTACCGGGTTTGCTCCGGCCATACACGCGCGCCCGATGTATCGGGCGACTACGCACCGTGACAGTCGGGTGCGGTGGCGACCCGGAAAAGGCCCCAGGAAACCCGGCAAAGCCCAAACCCGGAGCCGGGCCCGATGAGCCACCTCATCTCCACCGACGCCACCCGGACCAGCTGCCGCTGCGGAGCCGTCGTCCTGGTCGCCGTCGACGAGGGCCTCGCCGTCCGCGCCGACGCCGACCCGATCCCGCCGACGGCCGAGATCGCCGCGCTCGTCGACGGCCGCTGGACCTACACCCACGCCGGCGGACAGCTCATCTACCGCGACGCCGCACGCATCCGCTCCAACACACCCGCCGGCTGCATTCACCGCGAACACCGCTGCATCAAAAAGCCAGAACAGCTCGACCTATTCGGGAGCAAGAAATGAGCGCATCAAAACAAAAGGGAACACGGTGGGAAACCGCCATCGTGGAATTCCTCCGCGACAACGGAGTACCGCACGCCGAAAGGCGCACCCTCAACGGCGCAAAGGACCGCGGCGACATCGCCGGCATCCCCGGCGTCGCGATCGAGGCGAAGTCCGCGAACCGCGTCGAACTCGCCGCCTGGGCCGACGAGACCGAACGCGAGCGCACGAACGACGGCGCCGACATCGGCGTGCTCTGGGTCAAGCGCCGCGGCAAGGCCAGCCCCGGCGCCGGCTACGCGATCCTCAGCGGCACCCAGCTCCTCACGCTGCTGCGCGCCGCCGGCTACATCGCCGCTCCGGAGCAGCAGGCATGACCGCGCGACCCGGCGTCCACCTCGTCATCTGCGACCGCCAGGACTGCCCTTCCGAGCCGATCGGCGCACCCACCGCCGCCGGGGCCGCGGAGAAGGCACGCGCCGCCGGCTGGCTCGTCACCGACGCCCTCGACCTCTGCCCGCCCCACCGCGTCGAACTGCCGGCCCTGTGATCCGCCTCTACGCCGCGCTCGCGGCCGCGGCCGCCGGCTGGTTCCTCGGCCGGTGCGCACGTGCCTACGCCCGCCTCTACCGCGAAGGATGACCATGGAATCGATCACGTTGACCAACGCGATCCTCGGACTCAAGCCCTACGTCCTGATCGAAGTCGAGGGCTTCAAGGACGACGGCAAGACCCTCGAAATCGATGTCGACCTGGGCGGCGGGGTTACCCGGCGCGACCTCCGAGCGCTTCTCTCGCTGGTGCTCCAACAGCTCGGCGACGACGACCAGGCGGCCGAGGACGACGGCGTTGCGCCGGTCGCGGATGGCCAGGCAGACGCCGACGAGAGCGGCGAACCCCGATGACCCAGCCGACCGAGCAGCCCATGCCGACCGGCAACGGGCCCGCCATCTTCGACCTCGTCCGCACCGACCTCGCCACCCGCGAGCAGGTCGGCATCCGCACCTACGGCACCACCCTGCGCGCCCACAACGGCCGTGACGCCCTCCGCGACGCGTACGAGGAGGCCCTCGACCTCGCGCTGTACCTGCGCCAGGCCATCGCCGAACGCGACACCGCAGCCGAAGCCGCTCCGCCCGGCAACCGGCTCACCGCGGTCGCGCTCGGCCTGCCGATCGGCAGGCGGCTGCCGAAGATGGCCGCCCCGCCGGCCGGCCCCGGTTCCGTGTCGGGCGCGCGCGGGGAGGACGACCGAACTCTGCCCGACGGAGCGCGCTGCTTCGACTGCGTCCGCGCACGGCGGCTGTGGTGCTGCCCTGAGCCACACGAACTGGGAGGTGCCGAGTGATCCTCCGTTTCGTCGCGCTTCTCCTGGCGCTCGCCCTGGCCGCGGTCTCCATCGGCGCCGTGTTCGCCCACGGCACGGCCGACCCCAACGTCACGCCCCGCCCGACCCCGGGCCCAACCGTCAGGAGTGCCCCGTGACGCGCGACATGCTCCACCACGGCCGCATCTGCGAGTGGCTTGAGGACAACGGCATCGACCCCAAGGTCGTGCCGGTCGAGACCGTTCCGAGGATCCAGAACGGCCAGATCACGCTCGTGACCTACGCCCAGCGCAACGGGCGCTTCTACGTCGAGGGCGACGCGATCGTCATCAAGACGATCACCGTGCCCCTGAAGGCCGAGCCGCCCGCCGACCTCGCCGACTGGCTCGACGAACGCGTCGACTCCTTCAGGCGGCCCCGATGAGCGCCCGCACGAGGCGCCGCCTCGCCAACATCGCCGTCACCGTGCTCGTGGTGCTCTTCGCCGTCGCGTGCGCCGGCATGTTCCGCGGGTTCGACGGCATGCCCGTCTTCGGCTCATGAACCCGATCCTCTGGCTCGCCCGCCTCATCGCCGGCGCGGTACTCGTCGCTCTCCTCGCGATCGTCTGCACCGCCGCCGGCGGCATCCTGCTCAGCTACGGCGTGGAGGACATCCAGCAGTGACCGACCAGCAGCAGTTCGCCGTCGACCGGGTCCACGCCGCCCTCCTGCGCATCAGGGCGGCGTGGCCCCTCCTCGCCGACGCCCGCGACGCCACCCTCAGCCGCCCCGGCCCGACCGACCGCGCGATGGGTGCCCGAGGCCGCGCCGCCGTCGACGAGCTGCTCCGCGCCGAACGCGCCGACCGCCTGCACGGCGCACGACAGCGACTCGTCCCGCTGCCTTCAATGCCGACACCCGCACGCCTCGACGTCGTCGACGCCCAAGCGGCCGTCGCCACCGCGCTCCTCGACGCCGCCTGGCTCGCCGCCTCCGACCTCGCCGGCCCGTGGTGGTGGTCCTGGCCACCCCGCCAACTCACCCTCAACACCGTCACCGCATACGTCCGCCTGGCGGCCCCGCACGTCGACCGGCGCCTCGCCGAGCAGCTCGCTGACGACCTCACAACAGCCGCGGCCGCGCTCGTCACCGCCGTCGGCCTGGCCGAGGACCTGCCCGCCGGCGAGCTACGCGACCACAACGGCACCCACTGGATCACCGCCGCCCGCGCCGCCCACCACTTCGGCCGCAACGTCACGCCCGCCCTCGTGCGTGACTGGCACCGGCAGGGGCAGTTCCGTGACGACCAGGGCGCCGACCAGACGCGCCTTGCTGGCGGGCGCCGCTGGTACCCGCTCGCGCTGCTCCGAGCTGTCAACGGGCGTACGGACGGGCGCACCAAGCCACGCCAGAGTGCAACGTCCTTGACCTGCGGCAACGGAGATCCCACAATCAGTGCCAGCAGGTGACGTGTCCCCACTGCCGGGACCGTCGCCTTTGGCGTATCTGGAGACCCACCGATGCGCACTCCCAGGGAGCACCGTTCCAGCAGGGCGTACCGCACAGCGCGCACCCTGATGTTCGGCATCTACGGCACGGTGTGCCACTGGTGTGGACACCCTGGTGCAACCGAGGCTGACCACCTCATACCCCTCAGTGTGTGGCCTGATCAACCCATCGACCCTCATGCACTGCGCCCCATCCATGGGGTGAACGGCAACGAGGGCTTGGGCTGCCCCACCTGCACACGCAGGTGCAACCAGGAGCGCGGCGCGAGCCTCACTAAGCCCGACCTGAACACCTCCGAGGACTGGTGAACGACCAGGCCAGGGGGAGGTCGGATCTCGGGCCGGATCGGCGGAGACCCCGCGCCCAGCTGCCAATATCTCCCCCCGGGGCGCCACAGAGGAGGCGGCGGTGGCCGACAGCGCGGCGGAGCGGCAGCGTCGGTACCGGCGTCACAAGGCCGGTGATCACTCGCTTTGCGTGACGGGCCGGTGCGCCAGCGGGCCGTTACGCGAGCCCGTGACGGCCGTGACGCGTGACGCAGCGACGCCGACGGTGCGGCTCAAGGCCCGGGGGCAGCGGCTGTGGGACGACCTGACCGCCGAGGGTGAGCTGCCCGCGATGGAGCGGGTCCTCATCGAGGAGGCGTGCCGGCTCGTCGACCGGCTGGACCGCATCGACGGAATCCTGGCCGGCCGAGACAGGGCGTGGATGACGCTGGAGATCGACGACCTGGGCGAGGTCACGATCGTGCTCGACAAGGTGCTGTCGGAGGGCCGGCAGCAGCAGGTCGCGCTGAAGACGGTCTTCGCCGAGCTGCGCCAGGCGCGCGCCGGAGCGCCGCCGGCGAAACCGAGTGGGAAGACGACGCCGGCGCCGGCCGGCCCGGCGGGAGGTGGCGGCGGTGGCGTTGTCGCGGACCTCACCGCCCGAATCGCCGCCGCCCGTTCCCAGGCCGCGGGTCAATAGCCACCCGCCGTACACGGTCACGCTCGGCCCGATGGCCGGCGAGCTGGCGGCCAAGGCCGGGCTGGTGCTGGACCCGTCGCAGCAGGAGTCGCTCGACGTCTGGTGCGCGGTCGGCGGTACGGGCCGGTGGCTGTGCTTCGAGTGCGTCGAGATGCTGTCCCGGCAGAACGGCAAGGGCTCGATCCTGGAAGCCCGCGTGCTGGCCGGCTTCCTCTTGTTCGGGGAGGAGATGATCGTCTGGACGGCGCATCAGTACAAGACGGCGCTGGAACTGTTCCTACGGCTGAAGCGGCTGATCAAGCGGCTGATCGAGGTCGGCGAGATCGAGCCGAGCACCGTTAAGGAGATCAACTCCCATGGTGAGCAGGGCTTCGAGCGGCTCGACACCGGGCAGCGGATCAAGTTCATCGCCAGGTCGAAGGACTCCGGGCGCGGCTTCTCCGGCGACTTGGTGATCATCGACGAGGCGTACGCGTACACCGACCAGATGCAGGAAGCGCTGATGCCGACGATGTCGGCCCGGCCCAACCCGCAGATCATCTATGCATCGAGCCCGCCGCTGACCGGCGACACCGGCGAGATCCTCTACGCGCTGCGCGAGCGGGGCGAGGCCGGCGCCGACCCGGCGCTGTGCTGGCGCGACTGGGGTGTGGCCGGCGACCTCGACAATCTCGACAAGGTCGACCTCGACGACCGGGCGCTGTGGCACGCCGCGAACCCGGCCCTGGGGCGGCGGATCAGCGAGGAGCACGTCGCCCGCGAGCGGCGCGCGCTGGGCAATGTCGGGTTCGCCCGCGAGCGGCTCGGTATCTGGCCGGTGGAGGTCAAGGCCGGCAACGGCGTGATCGACATGGACCTGTGGGGTGCGCTGACCGACGTGAAGTCGAAGCGGGCCGGCGACATCGCGATCGCGGTCGACATCACCCCGGAGCGAGACCGGGCGGCGATCTCGATGCGCGGCACCCGCGAGGACGGTCTGGCGCACTGGGAGCTGATGGACATCCGCCCCGGCACGGAGTGGGTCGTCGACCGGCTGGTCGGGATGAAGGCCAGACACAACCCGGCGGTCATCGCTATTGACGGCAAGGGGCCGGCGGCGTCGCTGATCCCGGCGCTGGCGAAGCGGGGCATCAAGGTCTCGGAGGACAAGGACCAGCCGCAGCGCGGCGACCTGCTGATCACCGGGCCGCAGGACATGGCCGACGCGTTCGGCATGTTCGTCGACGCGGCCAAGCAGAAGACCGGTCGGCACCGCGACCAGCCGGACCTCACCTCCGCCCTGGCGGGGGCCAAAACACGCACCCTCGGCGACGGCGGGCAGGCGTGGGGCCGCAAGGGCTCCACGAACATCGCCCCGCTGGTAGCCGTGACCCTCGCGCACTACGCGTACGAGACCCGGGCTCACCTCGTCGCCGAGGACGGCCCACCGAACCTCTGGTAGCCCTGGGAGGCCCACCGTGAACGACATCATGCAGTGGGCCGGATTCGTGTTGCTGGTGGCGGCCGCGGCATACCTGTCGCCGGCTGCGGCGCTGGCCGTGGCCGGCGTGATCCTGGTGGCGGTCGGCAACCTGCGCTCGGCGCGACGGCGGCCGCCGGGCCGGGTCCGGTTCACCGACCGGCTGGTACGGGTGATCGCGGCGTACCGGGCTGCTGACGGTGGTCGGCCGTGACGCTGTTCTCCGACTTCCTGGAGTCGCGCGTCTCGCCGAATGACCCGACGGTGCCGTTGACGGCCGACTCGCTGATGTCCTACGTCTACGGCGACGCCGCCGGCGATGCCGGGGTGGTGGTGACGCCGCAATCGTCGATGCGGATGTCGGCGGTATGGCGCTGCGTGGCAGTAACAGCGGGGGTGTCGTCGGCGCTGCCACTGCACGTCTACGCCGACGGGTCGAAGAAGCGGCTGAAGGAGCCGCTGCTGGCCGAACCGCACCCGGAGCTGACCCGCCTGGAGCTGTGGCGGCTGACGTACGTGCACCGGCTGCTGTGGGGCAACGGGTACCTGCAGAAGGTCCGCAACCGGGTGGGCCAGGTCGTCGAGCTGTGGCCGGTCCGGCCGTGGCGGGTCACACCGGGCCGGGTCAAGCCGCGCAGCAGCAACCCGTCGGGGAAGGTGTTCGCCGTCGTCGACGACGAGGGCCGCACCCAGGACCTGACGAGCCGGGAGATCCTGCACCTGCCGCACCTGAGCATCGACGGCACCGAGGGGCTGTCGCCGATCGGCGCGGCGCGGCAGGCGGTCGGGCTCGCCCAGGCCGCCGAGGCGTCCGGGTCGCGGTTCTTCGGCCGCGGGGCGCAGCTGTCCGGGGTGCTGCAGGTCGAACAGCGACTCACCAAGGACCAGGCCGAGGCGCTGCAGAACCGGTGGGAGGCCCGGCACTCGGGCACCGGCAACGCCCACAAGATCGCCGTCCTGGACTCCAACGCCAAGTTCGCGCCGATCACCATGCCGCTGCGCGACGCGCAGTTCCTGGAGACGCGGCAGTTCCAGGTGCCGGAGATCGCCCGGTTCTTCGGCGTGCCGCTGTTCCTGCTGTTCGAGACGGCCAAGAGCACCAGCTGGGGCACGGGCCTGGAGCAGCAGGCGCAGGGCTGGGTCGTGTTCGACCTGCAGCCGACGTGGTTGGCGCCGACGGAGCAGCGGATCTCGAAGGAGCTGCTCATCCCGGGCCGGGAGGCTCGGTACAACGTCGACGGTCTCCTGCGCGGCGACAGCGCGGCTCGGGCGGCGTTCTACAACGTCATGCGGCAGGTCGGCGCCTACTCGGCGAACGACATCCGCGACCGGGAGAACCTGCCGCCGGTCGAGGGCGGCGAGGTCTACCTGCAGCCGATGAACATGGTGCCGCTCGGCACCGAACCCCCAGCCGATCCGGAGCCGGCCGAGCCGCCGGTCGACGACGAGCCCGACGACCAGGACGACGAGGAGGACGGCGACGATGACGACTGAGGAACGCCGCGACCTCTCCCTCGCGGCCGCCGGGCTGCAGCTGCGGGCCGCCGGCGACGAAGCGGAGCAGCGGTTCTACGGGACCGCGATGCTGTACGGCACCCGCGCGGCGATCGGCAACCCGAAGTCGTGGGGCTTCTTCGAGGAGTTCGCCCCCGGCGCCGCGGCGCGCAGCCTCGCCGAGTTCGACCAGCGGATGTTGATCGACCACGACACGTACTACCTGGTGTCGCGGGTGTCCGCCGGCGACCTCACCCTCACCGACACCGCCCGGGGCGTCGAGGTCGACTCCGCCCTCGACGACGAGCTGTCCTACGTGCGGGACTTCCGGCGCAACGTCGAGAAGCGGCGCATCACCGGCATGTCGATCGGCTTCTGGGTCCGCGAGGCCCGCTGGGAAGAGATCGAGGTCGAGGAGCCCCGTCCAGACGGCAAGATCGAGGTCTACACCGCCGACCTGCGGGTCATCTCCGACATCGACCTCATGGAGGTCTCCGGAGTTACCTTCCCCGCGTACGTCGACACCGACGCCGACGTGCGCGCACAGGTCGGTCCGGCGCTGGTCGCCCGCGGCGACCGGGCCGCGATCCTGCGCCGCGCCGAACACCGGCCGGAGCTTCGGGAGCTGCTCAAGCATCTCGACGCCGGCGCCGGCCCGGCAGCCACCGTGCGGGCCCGGCAGCCCGTCGCCGAACGCCAGCAGGCACTCGCCGCCCGCTGGAACCTTCCCGCGGCCTGAACCGGCCGCACTACGTCTCCCGCCGCTCGGGCGGGCCACACCCATGAAGAGGAGCACCATCGTGAGCGCAACCTTGCTCGCCCGGGCCGTCGAGCGTCAGCAGAAGATTTGGGCCCGGATGCAGGAGATCTCCGGCCGCGCCGACGCCGAGGGTCGAGACCTGAGCGCCGAGGAGCGGTCCAACTGGGACGCCGCAGAGGCCGAACTGAACGAGGCCGGCGCCGACGTCGAGCGGTTCCAGCGCTCCCAGGCGCGCAACGAGCCCGACCGCCGCGGCCTGGTCGACACCGGCAGCGGCGGCGACGACGTTCAGGACGACGAGGCCGGCGCCGCCTACCAGCGCGCGTTCGGCAACTACCTCCGGCGCGGCATGGGCCGGCTCTCGCCCGAGGAGCGGGAGCTGATGGAGGCCCGGTTCGTCGAGAACCGCGACCAGTCCACCCAGGCCGACGCAGCCGGCGGCTACCTGGTGCCGGACGGCTTCCGGAACAAGATGGTCGAGACGATCAAGGCGTACGGCGGGATCGCCTCCGTCGTCGAGACGATCACCACCGACAGCGGCAACGACCTGCCGTGGGTCGGCAACGACGACACCGGCAACGAGGGCGAGATCATCGGCGAGAACACCGCCGTGGGCAACCAGGACTTCGTGTTCACCGGCCGCAAGCTCAAGGCCCACATCTTCTCGTCGAAGATGGTCAAGGTCCCGCTGACCCTGCTCCAGGACTCCGTGTTCGACCTGGAGTCGTGGATCCCCGGCAAGCTCGGCGAGCGGATCGGCCGCCGCGCGGCCCGGGCGTGGATCACCGGCACCGGCGTCGACGAGCCGCAGGGCATCGTCACCGGCGCCGTCACCGGCAAGACCGGCGCGAACGGCCAGACGACCACCGTCATCTACGACGACCTCGTCGACCTGGAGCACTCCATCGACCCGGGCTACCGCGGCCGGGCCCGGTTCGCGCTGCACGACAGCACCCTCGCCGTGGTCCGCAAGCTCAAGGACGGCGAGGGCCGGCCGCTGTGGGTGCCGACCCCGACGACCGGGTTCGTCAACACGATCAACGGCTACCCGTACACGATCGACAACTCGATGCCGACGCCGGCCGCGTCCGCGAAGACGATCGGATTCGGCGACTTCCGGTCCCACTACGTCATCCGCCAGGTCAAGGGCGTCTCGACGATGCGCCTCGCCGAGCGGTACGCCGAGTACCTCCAGGTCGCGTTCTTCGGGTGGGCGCGGATGGACGGCATGATCCAGGACCCGGCGGCGGTCAAGTTCTACAGCCACTCCGCGAGCTGACCCGGCCAGCAGCGACCGCTACGAATCGAAGGAGAACACGCACATGCGTGACAGCTACGCGAACCTGCTGCCGGTGACCTCGATCAACCCGGCCGCCCGCACGGCGACGATCAACGGCTCCACCGTCGACCGGTACGCCTCCGGCGCGATGTACCAGGACGCCCTGATCATCGTGCACACCGGGACCATCACCGACGGAACCCACACGATCACCGTCGAGGAGTCCGACGACAACTCGGCGTGGGCGACCGCGACCAGCCTCGTCGGGACCGCCCCGGTCATCGACAACACCGGCGACAACAACAAGTGCTTCGCCGTGCGGTACACGGGCATGAAGCGCTACGTCCGGGTCCGCTCGGCCGTGGCCGGCGCGACCACCGGTGGCGTGTACGGCGCCACCGTGCTGCTGTCGGACCCGCGGGTGATGCCCGCCGTCCAGGCATGACCCGCGGCACCACACAGGTCCGGATCCTCGTGTCGGTCGCCGGACCGGACTTCTCGTGGATCCCCGGCCAGATGGTCGACCTGCCGATCGACGAGGCCGCGAAGTGGGCCGACGGAGTCCGCGGCGAGTACGTCAACATGCCGGCGCCGCCGGCGGACGAGCCGCCAGCTGGCGACGGACCGGTCGACGAGGCGCCGCCCGTCGACGAGGACCCGGCCGCCACCACCGCGGACGCCCCGCCGGCCGGTGACGACCAGCCCGACCGCGAGCCCCCGGCCAAGACGGCTCCGGCGCCCGCCCGGGCCCGGCGAGGCCGGAAGTAGCAAGCGCCGGCCGCCCGGGGAACCGGCTGGCGCTGTTCCTGCCCGTGCCGCTGACCTCCCGGGCCGGGCGGGGACACCCGGGGTCGCCACGATTCGCGGCGTGGCGGCCCCACCCCACATCGACCACACGACCAGGAGCCGAGATGGCCGACTTCAAGAGCGTGCTCAAGCTGCGACGCGCAGCCGACGGCAGCACCAGAATCCAGGGCGAGCCGCCCGAGCGGCACGTCTTCCCGGCCAGCTTCCTGCAGCGGGAACTGGGCCAGCTCGTCGAGGTGATGGTGCGGGTGCGCACCGACGCCGTCGACGTCGAGTACCGCATGGACGAGTTCGAGACCAACGACGACGGGTCGCCGAACCTGACCGGCTGGGTCTGCACCCGCGCCGACCAGGCCAACGCGCCGGAGACCGAGGCCGACCGTGGCTGACTTCGTCTTCAACATCGCCAAGGGCATGACCTCCTACTACGGCGGTCTCCCCGCGACGAACGACGCGTTCGTCGTGATCCCGATCGAGGCGTCGGGCGTCGAGGCCGACTCGGTCCTCCGCGACTACGACAACGTCTCGGTGCTCCTGGCGGCCGCCACCAACGAGCAGACCACGATGGGCAGGAAGACGATCACGTCGGTGACGGTGACGGTCGACGACACCAACGACCGGGTCGCGATCGACACGGCCGACGTCACCTGGACCGGCGCGACCGGCAACGCGATCAGCGACCTGCTGCTGGCGTACGACGGTGACACCACCGGCGGCACCGACGCGAACCTGGTGCCGATGTCCTGGCACGACTTCTCGATCACACCCGACGGGTCCGACGTGACCGCCACGGTGACCGACTGGATCCGTTCCAGCTAGCGCGTAGGGGGCGGCCGTGGTCACCCGGTTCTACCTGACCAACGGAGCCGCCCCCTACACGCCGACCACCAAGCGCGGCGCGTGGGACAACGCGGCCGCCACCCTCGCGCAGTACCTCGGCCCCCGCCCCGCCGGGGCGGCCGCAACCGCGGCCCCCGCAGTCGGGTCGACGACGGCCAACTGGGACGTGCTCGTCGGCCGCTGGATCAGCGATCCGGCCGTGGCGGCGGGCACCCTGAACGGCAGCCTGTCGTGGATCATCGGCGTGCTGGAGAGCAACGCCGCGGCGAACGCGTTCTTCCACATCCACGTCTACGTGACCACCGGCGACAGCGACACCGTGCGCGGCACCGCGCTCACCGACTCCATCGGCGCCACCGAGTTCACCACCACTGGCACCGGCCGCGGCGAGGGCGCCAAGACCCTCACCTCGGTCAGCGTCCAGGCCGGTGACCGCCTGGTCGTCGAGGTCGGCTACCGCGCCACCTCGGACACCACCGCCCGCACCGCCACGTTCCACTACGGCAACACCGGCACGACCGACCTCGCACAGGGCGGAACCGGCGTCACCACCGCGCCCGGCTACATCGAGCTGTCCGCCGGCGACGGCATCTGGAGCGCACTCACCAGCAGCGTCGTCGAGACCTTCTCCGGCGGTGCCCTGACCGACCCGCCCTGGGGCGGCACGTACGGCGGCGCCGACGTCGACACCGGCCGCGGCCGGATTCCCTGCGCGCACACGGGCGGCGTGCAGGACTACGCCGGCATCCAGACCGAGAACGTCTACCGGTTCGACGATGTGTACTGCAAGCTCTTCCCGGCGGCCGCCGCCGGCGCGACCGGCGAGTGCTTCTCCGCGCTCGGTCTGCGCGACGAGGCCGTACTCGGGACGAGCCTGCACATCCGCGTCGACACCGTCGCGAACACGATCCGCTTCGAGAACAACGTCTCGTACTTCGACGGCTCCGCGGTCTCGCTCACCTACGACGCCACGAACCACGCCTGGGTACGGCTGATCCGGTCCGGTACCAACGTCCTGTTCCAGACCTCGGCGAACGGCACGACCTGGACGACGCGACGCACCCTGGCGACACCGTCCTGGGTGAACTACGGCGGCCTGACCTTCCTCATGGAGTCGGCCCGCGACGGCGGCACGAACAACTACACGTACGTCGACCAGGTCAACACCACCGCATCGTCGATCAACCAGGCCGTCAACCCGGCAACCGAGACCAGCACCGCGCAGGCGGTCGGCCGGCTCAAGACCCGCGCCGCCGGCGTCGCGGGAGAGACGACCACCGCGCAGCAGCTCGGCCGTACCAAGACCCGGGCCGTCGCGGTCGCCGGCGAAGCCAGCGCGGCGCAGCCGCTGGGCCGGGCCAAGACCCGCGCCGTCGGCGTCACAGGCGAGACGGCCGCGGCGCAACTGCTCGGCCGGGCCAAGCGGCGCCCGGCCGGTGTCGCCCAGGTCGCCGAGGCCGCGCAGCCCATCGCGGCGTCGCAGGCCGACGTCGTCCCGGTCACGCCGGCCGCCGACACGGCGGCGGCGCAGCCGATCGGGCGGCGGAAGTCGCGCACGCTCGGCGTCGCGGTCGACACCGGCGCGGCCCAGCAGCTCGGCCGGCGCAAGACGCGAGCGCCAGCGGCCGCCACCGAGACGAGCGCGGCGCAGCTGCTCGGCCGGACCAAACGACGCGCCGCCGGCGTCGTCGGCGACACGGCCTCGGCGCAGCCGCTCTCGAGGCGGAAGACCCGAGCGGTCTCCCCGGCCGCCGAGACGAGCACCGCCCAGCCGTTCGCTCGAGTAAAAGCCCGCGCGGTCGGACCGGCGGTCGAGACGTCGACGGCCCGGCCGCTCGGCGTGGTCGGCTCGATCGTCCAACCGGTCGCCCCTGCCACGGACACCAGCACCGCGCAGCTGCTCGCACGGCGGAAGGCCCGAGCGGTCGCAATCGCCGGCGAGAGCAGCACCGCAGTGCCGGTGGCCCGGGCGAAGCAGCGCAGCGTCGCCCCAGGGTCGTCGGTGTGCGCCGCGCAGCCGATCGGGCGGGGGAAGCGGCTGCTGCTCGGCGCTGCGGGAACCGCCGACGGTGCCCGGCCTCTGGGCCGGGGCAAGTCCCGCGCGATCGGAGCCGCCGCAGAGTCCGCGCTCGCCCGGCTTCTGGGCCGGGGCAAGACCGCCGGCATCGCCCCGGCCGGGGACGTCACCGCCGCGGTGGCTCTGCAGGCGGCGAAGAAGCGCGTGGTGGGCACGGCCGGCGAATCCGCCGCCGGGCGTCCGATCAGCCGGGTGGTTACCCGCACGGTAGGCGTCGCCGGCGAGTCGGTGCTCGCCGGGACGCTCGGGCGCGTCAAACGCCGCGCGGTGGTGGCGGCGGAGGAGATCGTCACCGCGCGGCACGTGGCGGCCGGCAACGCGTACCTGGTCGAAGCGGTGGCGGAGGCGGCGACAGCCGGTCCGCTCGGCACGGCCAAGGGCCGCTTGATCGGTGTGGTGACCGACCTTACGGCGGCCCGTTCGCTCGGCCGGGCGAAGACCAAGGCGGTGGCCGCCACGACCGTGACGACCATCGCGATGCCGATCCGGCAGCGGCGCAAAGCCACCGCCACCGCCGCCGTCACCGCCCGGCGCACGGCAACCGCCGCAGTCGGCGCGCGGTACACCGCCAGTTCGTCCGTGACCTGACAAAGGGGGGCCCCTGTGCCGGTGCTGTTCAAGGGCGACTCGGAGCTGGCCACCCTCTCGACGACGTTCCAGGTCGACGGGGAGCCCGCGGACCCCACGACGGTGATGCTGGTGGTCACCGACCCCAACGGCGAGGTGACCACCTACAACTCCGGCCAGCTCACCAACCCCAGCACCGGCGTCTACAGCCGCGACGTCGCCTGCACCATCGAGGGGCTGTGGCAGTACATCTGGGTCGGCACCGGCGCGGCGGTGAAGACCCAGGCCGGCACGTGGTTCGTCACCGCCTCCGAGCTGCGCCGGCTGTATGTGCCGCTCGAAGAGCTGAAGCTGTCGCTGACCAGCAAGACCGACGCCCTCACCGGCCGGGACCCGCTGCTGCTGCGGGCGCTCACCGCCGCGTCGCGGGGCATCGACGCGTTCTGCGGACAGCGGTTCTGGCGCGACGGGACAGCGTCGGCGCGGTCGTACCTGACCCGCAGCCGCACCGTGCAGGACAGCGGCGACGAGCTGCTGCTCATCGACCCGGTCGCCACCGCCACTGACCTGGCCGTCGAGGTCGGGACCGGCACGTCGTGGGCGCCGGTCGACGGCGGGCTGTTCGAGCTGTCGCCGGACAACGCGCTCGCCGACCAGCGGGCGGTGACCGGGCTGCTGCGCGTCGCGGGGCGCTGGTCGGGGAGCCGGCGGGTCCGGGTGACCGCCCGATGGGGCTGGCCGACGGTGCCGGACGAGGTGGTGCAGGCGACGCTGCTGCAGGCGACCCGCCTGTACCGGCGCAAGGACTCCCCGGAGGGCGTCCTCGGGTCGGCGGACTGGGGAGCGGTGCGTCTGGGCCGCATCGACCCGGACGTGAAGGAACTGACCGAGCACCTGCGACTGCCCGGGATCGGATGATCATGGAAATCTCTGCCGTCCGCAAGGGCCTGGCCGCCGTCGTCGCTGCCGCCATCCCCGAGCTGAACTGCTTCGGGTACGTGCCCAACAGCATCCCCGAGCCGGCATTCGTCGCCGGCGAGGTCGAGGTCGACTTCAACAAGGCGATGAACCGTGGCCTGGACCAGGTGAGCGTGCGATGCCGGGTGCTGGTCTCCCGGGCCGAGGACGAGGCCGGCCAGGCGCTGCTGGATGCCTACCTGTCCGGCTCCGGTCCCGAGTCGATCCGCGCCGCGATCGAGGGCACGCCGGGCGTCTCGCAGACTCTCGGCGGGGTCTGCGACGACCTGGTCGTGGAACGCATCCGCGGCTACCGCATGTACACCGTCGCCGGCACCGAGTTCTACGGCGCCGAGTTCCTGGTCACCGTCATCGGGAAGGGCTGATCCGTGAGCGCCACCATTCTGCGCAACGTCCGGCTGTTCACCGGCGGCGCCGACCTGACCGGCCAGTCCAACAAGCTGGAGGTCAAGTGCGAGCGCGAGGACAAGGACACCACCAACTTCGGCGCGGTCGACCCGGCGACCGGGAACGTCTGGTCGAGCTGCATTGGCGGGCTGTTCAAGACCTCCCTGTCGGGGGCTGGGCAGTGGGAGGCCGGCGACTCGGGCAAGGTCGACGACAACGCCTGGGCCGAACTGGGCGGCGGGTCGGTGTGGACCGTCGGCTTGCAGGGCGCCGCGGTCGGCGGCCGGGCGTGGTTCACCTCGGCGATGCGCTCCAACTACACGCTGCTGGGCGGGGTCGGCGACGTCGCGCCGTGGCAGAGCGACGCGCTGGGCTCCTGGCCGCTGGTGCGCGGGAAGTTAGCGCATCCGCCGGGTACCGCCCGCACCGCCGACGGGTCCGGTACCGCGCTGCAGCTCGCCGCGGTGCAGGCCAACCAGGCGCTGTACGCGTCGCTGCACGTCCTGTCGGTGTCCGGCACCACCCCGCAGATCGCGGTCACCGTCGAGTCCGACTCCAGCAATGCGTTCGCCTCTCCGGAGACCCGGATCGCGTTCACCACGGCCAACGCCCGCACCGGCGAGGTCCTCCGCGACGAGGGCGCCCACGCCGACACCTGGTACCGGGTCGTCTGGGACGTGTCCGGCACGACCCCCAGCTTCTTGTTCGTCGTCGCGCTCGGCATCGTCTGAGCCCGATCCACCGCGACTCCACGCCCTGCCCGGCCCGGGCGGGGCGTTCCCGTATGCGCCCCTGAAGGAGGCACCCATGACCGCAATGGTGCTCAAGGCCGCGTACGCGGCCCTGGCCACGGTGAACTACTCCGCCCAGATCAAGAAGGCCGAACTGAAGGCGGAGGTCGAGGACAAGGACGTCACGACGTTCGCGAGCCTCGGCTGGATGGAGTACAAGGGCGGCCTGTTCAAGGCCGGGCTGTCGCTGTCGTTCCTCAACGACTACACCGACAACGGCCTCGACGAGGCGATGTGGACCGCCTTCCTGGCCGGTGACCCGATCGCGTTCGAGGTCCGCGCCGCCAACGCGACGGTGACGGCGTCGAACCCGAAGTGGACCGGCCTGGTGCTGGTCAAGGAATGGTCGCCGCTGTCCGGCTCGGTCGGCGACGTCGCCGGGCACGACGTGTCCTGGCCGACGTCGGGCGTCGTCACCCGCGGCGTGTCCTGATGGCCCGCCCGATGCGCGCCGGCCGGGCCGCCGGCGGGTTCGAGACGACCGAGGCGGACACCGGCCGGGAGCTGGCGGTGCGGCACGGCACCGACCCGGCCGGGCGGATGCGGGTGCACCTCAGCCCGTCCAGCCGCCAGGCGCTGATCGCGGCCGGCTGGCGGCCGCCGGCGCACGAGGACCCGGTCGACGAGGCCGACGGTGGCCGCTGAGGTCACCATCCGGGCCGACCAGAAGACGTTCGAGCACTTCGCCCGGGCGCTGGACCGCGAGGCCGGCTCTCGGGCGATGCTGCGCGACGCCGCCGACAGCATCGAGGACGCGATCTCGCCGGCCACACAGCAGGCCCGCGGCGCGATCCTCGCGATGCGCTCCGCCGGGCTGCCGCACGGCGGGGAACCCCTACGGGCGGCGATCGCCGCCGGCGTCGATGAGCACGTGGTCCTCAAACCGCGCTCGGCCGGCGTGAAGGTCGTCGCGTCCAGCAAGGGGATGCCGCGCTGGTTCACCCAGGCCCCGAAGCGCACCAACGCCCGACGCGGGTGGACGCACCCGGTGTACGGCCGGACCGGCGTCCTGGTGCGCCAGATCGGCGCACCCGGCTGGTTCGACGACACCCTGGCCCGTCACGCCCCGGCCGCCCGCCGGGCCGTCGTCGACGCCATGCACGACTCCGCGAAACGAATCGAAAGAGGCTGACGTGTTCCTGATCTACACGCCCGACGGCGAAGAGACCCAGAAGTGGGAGTTCAAGCTCGGCCGGCTGCGCAGCATGGAGATCGAGGCGATCGAGAAGCTGACCGGCCTCGACTACGGCTCCACGTTCAAGCAGGCGCTCCTGCAGGGCAACGCCCGGGCCCGGCGCGCGCTGCTGTGGACGTTCCTGCGCCGGGACCACCCACGTCTCAAGTTCTCCGACGTCGACTTCTTCGACGAGGAGGTCGAGGTCACCCTCGACCGGGCCGAATGGGGCGAACTGCGAACCGAGACCGAGGCGGCCGCCGGCGTCGACGAGGACGCCCGGGCCCAGGCCCTCGCGGCGATCGACATGGCGATCGCGCAGCTCGACGACGGCGTCGACGAGGCCGACGTCGAGGCCGGCGACGGCCAGGGAAAAGCGCCGTCGAGTCCCGACGCCGCTACTACTGCCTAGCGATCGCCGAAACCTTCCACGTGACCCCTGCCGAGCAGGAGCTGCTGGAGGTCGAGGTGCTGCTGGCGATGTGCCACCGCATCGACGAGATCAACGCCAAGAACCAGCAGCAGCACTGAACGGGGTGAACCGGGATGTCCGACACCAGCCTGGTCTACGACATCCTGGCCCGGGACCGGGCAACACCGACGATGCACAAGGTCGCCGGCGAGGTGCGCAACACCGCCCGGTCCTCGGCCGCGTCGACGCTGGCGATGGGCGCGGCGTTCGCCTCGGCCAGCGCATGGGCGATCGCGCTCGGCGCTGCGGTGCGCCCGGCGGTCGGGGCGATCGCGCTGGTGCCGGCGGTGGCATTCGCCGCCGTCGGCGCGGTGTCCGCTCTGGCCCTGGCCTCGTCAGGGCTCGGCGCGGCGTGGAAAGCGTCGACCGCGGCAGTCGCCGGCGGCGGCGCAGCCGCGGCCGGGGAGGCGAAGCGGCTGGCGGCCGCGCAACGGGAAGTCCGGCAGGCCACCCAGGCTCTGGAGGACGCCCAGCGCAAGCACGCGCGTACGCAGGCCGAGCTGAACGCCAGCTACGCCGAGGCGGCCGAGCGGCTGTCCGACCTGAGCCGCGAGGTGGCCGGGGCTCGCCTCGACGAGGAGGCCGCGGTCGCCTCCGTCGCCGAGGCCGAACGGGACCTCACGAACGCCCGGGCCAAGGGCAACGTCGGCGACATCACCAAGGCCGACCTGGCGCTGCGCCGCTCCAAGCAGACCCTCGAAGAGGTCCGCGACCGGTACGAGGACCTCACCGCCGAGAACGCCAAGGCCCAGGCTGCCGGCGTCGCCGGGTCGAAAGAAGTAGCCACCGCGCAGGAACGGCACGCCGAGGCCACCCGGGACCTGCAGGACGCCACCGAGCGGCTCGCGCTGGCCCAGGCCGACCTCGCCTCCGACAGCACCGCCGCCGGCGGCGGGATCAACAAGGCCGCCGAGGCCATGGCGAAGCTGGCCCCGTCGGCCCGGGCGGTGATCTACACGCTGCTCGGGCTGCGCACCGAATGGCGCGCGGTGAAACGTGAGGTCCAGGAGGAGACCTGGAAGAACGTCGCCGGCGACATCTCGGCCCTGTCCACGGTGTACCTGCCTGTCATGCGCCGCGAACTGGTCGGCGTCGGCGCCGGGTGGAACACCACGATCCGGTCCATGCTCGGCATGGCCGCGTCGAAGCCGGTCGTCGCCGACGTCGCGCAGCTGCTGCGCAACACCGGCACCGCGACCGGGATCTTCGGGCAGGCGGTGTCACGCGTTCTGGCCGGGCTGATCTCGATGGGCGCGGCCGGCTCCGACTTCCTGCCCCGGATGGCGCAGGCCGCCCTGCAGCTGGCCGAGCGGTTCGAACGGTGGGTCGCCGCGGCGCGGGAGTCGGGCAAGCTCGCCGGCTGGATCTCCACCGGCCTGACCACGCTGCGACAGCTGTGGTCGATCCTGGGCAACATCTCCGGCATCTTCGGGGCGGTGTTCCGGGCCGGGCAGGTCGACGGGCTCCTGGGCGACCTGGACCGGCTGACGGCCCGGTGGGACCGGTGGATGAACTCCGAGGAGGGCCAGGCCAAGCTCCGCACCGGCCTGGAGATCATGCGCGGCATCCTCGGCTCCCTGGTCACCGTCATCTCGGGTGTCGCCAGCAGCGGGGTGTCGATGGACACCGTGATGGGCGCGGCCGGGAACACGGCCACCGTCCTCAACGGGGTGATGGGCTTCCTCGCGGACAACATCGACACCATCGTCGCGCTGCTGCCGATCCTGATCCCGCTATGGCTGGCCGAGCGGATGGGCGTCGGCGCGTCGACGATCGTGAAGCTGATCGCGGCCCGGACGATGGCGCAGCACACCCTCGCGCTGCGGGCGAACGCCGCGGCGCTGAATGCCAACACCGCGGCGATGCGCGGCAACACCGTCAGCACCGCCGTCGACACCACAGCCACGAACACCGGCGCGCTCGCCCGGACCCGGTCGATCGTGTCGCTGGTCGCCCACCGGGCCGCTGCCCTCGCCTCTGCGGCGGCGTCGAGGGTCGCGACGGCGGCGCAGTGGCTGTGGAACGCGGCGATGACCGCGAACCCGATCGGCCTGATCATCTTCGCGATCGTGGCCTTGGTCGCCGGGATCGCGCTCCTATGGAACAACAGCGAAGCGTTCCGGGCATTCTGGATCGGCGCCTGGGAGATGATCAAGGGCGCGGCGCTCGCCGTCTGGAACTGGGTCGCCAGCAACTGGCCGCTCATCCTGGCCGTGCTGACCGGACCGATCGGCCTCGCGGTCCTGTACATCTCCCGTCACTGGGGCGACATCAAGGCCGGCGCCAGCTCGGCGTGGCAATGGGTCGTCGACAAGTGGAACGGCCTCGTCGGTTTTGTGACCGGGCTGCCAGGCCGGATGCGGGCCGCGGCGTCGGGCCTGTGGGACGGGATCAAGGCGGCGTTCCAGTCGGCGGTCAACTGGATCCTCTACCGCTGGAACTCCCTCAGCTTCCGGATCCCGGGTGTGTCCGTGCCCGGGCTGGGCCAGATCTGGGGCGGCACCACCCTGTCCGTGCCGCGCATCCCTTACCTCGACATCGGCGGTGACATCACCCGCGACGGCCTGGCCGTCGTGCACGCCGGCGAGCGGGTCATGCCCGCCGCCCAGGTCGACCGGCTCCCCGCCGGCGGAGGCGGTGGGGCGACACAGGTCGTCCTCGAAATCCGCGGCTCCGGCTGGCTCGCCGAGGCGATCCGCAAGGAGATCAACAGCGGCGACCTGAGGCTGCGGGTCGTCAATGGCGCGGTCCTCACCTGAGACCGCGCCACATCAGGAGGTGCTTCGGTGATCAACGTCGACCGCGAGTTCGTCCCGGGGTGCGACCTGCTCGTCGCGTTCGCCCCCGGGGCGGACCGGTCAGGGCCGTACAGCGCCTACCCGTGGACCGACATCACCGACGACGTGCGCATCGCCGACCGGATCAACATCGAGGACGGCCGCCGCGAGGGTGCCTCCCGGCCGGACGCGTCCAAGTGCACGCTGACGGTCGACAACACCGGCGGGCACTACTGCCGCACCAACCGCGCCGGCCGCTGGTACCGGAAGCTGGCGAAGAACACCCCGCTGATGGTGGCGGTCCGCCCGGCGACCGCCGCGGTCACCGACACGTTCACCCGGTCGGTGACGGCGGCGTGGGGGTCGTCGACGGGCGGCGGAGCCTGGTCTCCCGTGGGCGCCGGCGGGTCCGTCATCGGTGCGGACTTCGACGTCACCGGCACGCAGGGCACTCATGAGGTGACCGCGGCCAACGCCTACCGGTACACCTACCTGGGGGCTGTGGCCGAGGCCGACGTCGACCTGCAGGTCACCGTGACGGTGCCGAACCCGGCCGGCGGCGCGCTGGAGCCGGCGCTGCAGCTGCGCGGGCAGGGCCTCGACACGTACTTCGAGGCGCGCGCGTCGATCGCGCCGGGCGGGGCGGTCACCGCTTCGATCCGGTCCCGGGTCGCCGGCGTCGAAACTGTCGTCGCTACCGCCACGGTGACGGGGTTGACCCACGCTGCGGCGACTCCGCTGCGGCTGCGGGCGCAGTGCTTCGCCGACGTCATCCGGCTCAAGGTGTGGCAGGGCTCCACCGAGCCGACCGCATGGCACGTCGCCGGCGCGGCGACGGCGCTGCGCGGGCCTGGCTGGATCGGCGTGCGCTCGGGCGTGGCCACAGGCAACAGCAACACGAGCCCGCGCACGTTCGCCTACGACAACTTCAGCGCCCGGTTCTGGGTGTCGATCTTCGACGGTGACGTGCCGGAGCTGCCGCCCCGGTGGGACAGGTCCGGCCGGGTGCCGACCGCGCAGCTGGTCGCCAACGGGGTCACCCGGCGGATCACCAAGCGCGCGAAGCCGCTGCCCGGGCCGTTGGAGCGGAAGATCGTCGCCCTGTCCCCGGTCGGGTACTGGACGTGCGAGGACGCCCGCGAAGCGACGCAGGTGTCATCGGCGCTACCCGGCGGGCGGCCGATGTCCGGCGCGTCGACCGGCCTCGGCGCGGAGGACGGCCCCCTCGGCGGCGCCGGGCGGTGCTTCGAGGTGTTCGACACCAACGGGTCCTACACCGGGAGCTTCGAGGGCACTGTCACCGGCTCCGGCACCTCGTGGACGGTCGAGGGTTGGGTCAAGCCGGAAGTCCTCAAGGACGGCACCACGGATCCTCAGGTGTGGTTCGGGCGGATGCGCTGGTCGGGCAACACCTACGGCCAGGGCTGGATCTCCTACCAGTACATCCGCGGCACCGGCGGCGTGTTCTGGGCGGACCTGGGATTCGGGTTCCTGGTCAGCGACGAGGACAACGACGCCTACTACGAGCCGGGCCGCTGGTACCACGTGCGGGTCACCGCCGAAACCCTGGGGCCGACGTCGGGCCGGGTCCGGCTGTACGTCGACGGGGTCCTGTGCGACTCGTGGACCGACCCGGAGACCCCGGGCGAGCTGCGGTCGGTGCAGGTCGGTGTCGGCGTGGCCGACGGCTACGTTCTCGCCGTCTCCACCACCGACGTGGTTCGGGGCCGCACCGCGCACTGGGCCGCCTACGCCGGCGTCGGCGTCACCGACACCACCCAGGCCGGGCTCGGCTACACCGGCGAGATGGTGCACGAGCGCCTCGCCCGCCTTTTGGGCGAGGCGCGGATCCCGTTCACGACCACCGCGACGTCGTCGACGGTGATGGGGCCGCAGCGGGCCGACACCCTGCCGGACATCCTCGACGAGTGCGTGCGCACCGACATGGGGCTGCTCTACGAGCATCGGGGCGGCTACGGCTACCAGTCCCGGGCCGAGCGCTATAACCAGACGCCGGTGCTGGTCCTGTCCCGCGCCGGCGGGGATCTCGGCGACCCGCCGGAGCCGACCGACGATGACGACGACCTGGTCAACGACGTCAAGGCCACCCGCCCCGGAGGCGGGTGGGCGCGGCACGAAGCGACCGGGGCGTACGCGCCGGCGGTGGTCGGCCGGGCTGACGAGGAGATCAAGGTCAACCCGTCCACCGACGGGCTCCTCGCCGCCCTTGCCCAGTGGTGGGTGCACCTGCGAACGGTCGACGAGCTGCGCTGGCCGGTCCTGTCCCTCGCCGACCTGGTCCACCGCACCACGCTTATCGACGCGTGGCTCGCGCTCGCCCTCGGGTCACGGGTCCAACTGCCCGACCCGCCGGACGAGCTGGGCGACGAGCTCGTCGACGTGCTGGTCGAGGGACGCACCCAAACGATCGGCTGGCGCGAGTGGAAGGTGTCGCTGCTGTGTGTCCCCGCCTCGCCGTGGACCGTCGCGGTCGTCGAGGGCGCCGGCGGGCAGACGGCGCCGACGTTCCGACCCGACACCGGCGGCTCCAAGCTCACCACCGGGATCTCCACCGGAGCCACGAGCATGCAGGTGACGACGACCGGACAGGTCCTGTGGACCACGACCGCGACGTTCCCCGGGGACTTCCCGCTCGACGTCGACATCAACGGCATGAAGGTCACCGTCTCCGCCATCACCGGCGCGTCCAGCCCGCAGACGTTCACCGTCTCCGGAGTCACCGAGGACGCCGCCGCAAACAGCCCGGTGCAGCTGTGGCGGCCGCCGAAGCTGGCCCTGTAATCGAAGGAGAAGGCGATGGCCTGGACACTCCGCCCCGCCATACCCGCCGGGCACAAAGTCACTGCCGATGAGTTCGACGCCATCCTCGACCAGATCGAGTACCTGTCCCAGGCCCGCGAGTGCTCCCTCATCGCCGACCATGCCGGCGTCGCCAACAACATCACGCCCGGTGGCGTCGGCACGATCACCAACCTGTCGCGGCTCTGCTTGCCCAATTCGAAGCACCACGCGAGCGGACTGATCGCCTACAGCGCGCACATCAACGGCGACTTCCGGCCGAGCGCCGCGCTGCCCTCCGGGTCGACGGTGCAGCGGGCGTCGCTGCGCTCGATGACCTCCACGAACGACTCGTCATCGGGCGATACGTACTACGGGTCGGCGACAACGCTGGGGACCTTGACCGCTCCGGGGCAGACGACGTCTTCAGACATCGTCTGGTGCGAGTACGACATCATCTTCACAACCGGTGCGACGGCCGGAAGCGCCACGCTGACCTACGCCCAGGGATCCAGCAACGCCACGGCGACATACGTTCGCGCTCACTCGACGTGGCGCGTTGAAGCGATCGACGCGGTTTGAGGCCGGGATGGCATCGAACCCCGACCCGAGCCGGATCACCGGCGCGCTCTGGTACTTCGTCGAGAGCTGCCTCGCGATGCAGCCGGGTACCCAGTACGGCGGCACGTTCACCGACAAGCCCGGGTATCACAACACCAGGAACAACCTGTGGCGCCAGGGCAGGGTCAAGGACTACTCGGTGGTCCTTGCCGCGGACAGGGCCGGCCCGGGCGACAAGGCGGCCGCGTTCGACTGGACGTTTCCGGACGCTCAGCGCGGCCGCTACGGCACGATCATCCGCTACGGCGAGCGGGTCCAGGCGGCGTTCCATGCCCGCGATCCGCGGCTGCACGGCTGGCGCGAGGTGCTGGTCCAGGCCGACGAGGACGGCCAGGCCGAGGGCTTCGACTTCACGAGCTGGAGCGAGCGCACTCCGGACGGCAGCCACCTGTGGCACGCGCACTTCAGCTGCCTGCGGCAGTACCTGAACGACATCACGGTCATGAACGGCATGCTCTCGATCTTGTGGGGCGAGTCGTTGACCACCTGGCAGAGCGGCAGGTCGCGCTACGGCGGCACCAGGACCGGAGGTAGAGAGATGTTCACGGTGGAGTGCAGGACGCCGGGCGGCTCGTCGTTCTGGGTCTCGGACGGGATCCGCCGGCGCACGCTGAGGGACTGGGGCAACTTCGTCGCGGTCGACCAGGGCGACGGCGCGCCGGACTTCGTCGTGACGTCCGAGGCCCAGCTCGACGACCTCGCCGGGCCGATGGACGTCATGGCGCCGGCGGTCCAGGCCGACGGCCGGGTGATCGCAGCCGCGTTGCTCGCCGACCCGACGTTCGTGCCCGCGCTGGCGGCCGCTCTTGCTGGCCAGCTCCCGCACGAGGGGGACATCGCTGCCGAACTCGGCCGCCGGCTCTCGGCCCGGCCGGGCACCTGATGGACCTCGGCACCGTCGGAGCGGTCTCCGCGATCGGCGCGGCATGCTGCGCGATCGGTGCCGGCCTCATTGCCGGCGGCCGCGTCGCGTGGCGGATCCTCGCCAACACGGTCAGGACCCGCGACGCGATCCTCGGCACGCCGGCGTCAGGCGACGAGCCGGCCCGGCCCGGGATCGTCGGCCGGCTGTCCGTCGTCGAGCAGCGCCTGGCCTCGCTGGAGAGCCAGTCCCGCCAGATCAAGGCCGAGGTGACCCCGAACGGCGGCGGCAGCCTCAAGGACGCCGTGGGCAGGATCGACCGGCGCACCCAAGCCGTCGACGAGCTGCTCGGCGCGCACATCCGCCAGCACAACGGCGGCGCGGTCGATCCGACCGTGCGGCTCATCCACCCGGACCGGCAGCGCGGGTGATGCCGGCGGCCGCGGCGCCGGTCCGGGCGCGGACGAAGAACTGCCACGCGTTCATGTAGCCGACGACGGCCTCGTGCTGGTCGTTCGTCCAGAACGGTGGCCAGCCGTCCGCGGTCTCCATCGGGACGTGCGCGTCGACGAAGCGCTGCCTGGCGCTGCGCAGCCTGGCGAGCGCGGCGGCGTAGTCGTGCCGGGCGCTTTCTCTCGGGTCCGTCCGCTCCACCTGCGGATCGTACAATCGTTCGAAAGGATTCTCATGAAACTCTTCGGCAGGGAGCCGACGCTCTGGCTCCAGCTCCTGTCCGCCCTGCTCGCCCTCAGCGTCACGTTCGGCTGGGACTGGCTGACCGACGAGAACGCCGGCGCGATCGTCGCCGCCTCGACGGCGCTCATCGGCGCGGTCAACGCCTGGGCGGTACGCCCCATCGCGCCGGCCGCGTTCACCGCCGTCGTGACAACGGTCGCCACGCTGGCCGCGACGTACGGCTTCGAACTCACGGCGGTGCAGATCGGCGCCACACAGGCGATCGTGACCGCCGCGTTGACCCTCCTCACGCGCGGCCAGGTATCCCCGAAAGCCGACCCACTGCTTCGCTGAAACGACACGGCCCCGGTCGCCAGCCCTTCGAGGGCGGCGGCCGGGGCCGCTGTTTCGTGCCGCCGATCCGTCACTCGACGGCACGACGACATGGTGGGTCAGGCGGTGCAGGTCACCACCGCATACTGCCCAGAGGACTTGTTCTCCTTGCGGACCTCACCGTCAACAGTGATCTTGCAGAGGATGTCGCCCCCTGCCTTGTTCTGCGCCACCACCGACATGACGAACGGCACCGACTTGGCCTTGATCTCCTTCGACCACGGCAGCTTGGCACCGCCGTCCTGGGAGGTGTCCCCTCCGGTGCCGAAGGTGACGTCAGCTGATTTGCTCGACGTGGCGGTCACCTCGAAGAGGATGGTGTGCTCGGCGCCCTCGGCCGCCTGGCCGGCGACACCGGGCCCGGCGGTGTCGCCGCCCGCGCCGCAGGCCAAGGTGGCGACGAGAGCCGCGGCCGCGGCGATGCACGTAATGATCGTGCGTTTCACAGGTGTGCTCCTGACGGGGAGGCTTGTAGGACCGGTCGATGTTGCCGGAGGCGCCGGCGGCTGGAGCAGCGAACGGGCACTGTTCACTCGCCTCGGGTCGGCCGGGTGGAGGGCACTGCATCGATCACAGGGCTGCGAGCCCCGCTTTCGTCCCGTGCACGCCAACGGCCCCGGTCGCCCGCCTGCGAGGCGAGCGACCGGGGCCGCTTCATCGCGTCTACCGGCTCAGTGCGCGCACGGCGAGGACGACGCCGAAGAGGACCGCGACCGTGCCGACGATGACCTCCAGGTAGGCGGCGAGGAGCCGGCCGGCGATGACCGCGCCGCCGGTGCACACGGCGACCCCCGCGATCGTGGAGGTGGCGACGAACGGCACCCGTGCCCCTGCTGGCACCGGCGACCGGTCGCGGACCGCCGGCGGGTTCGAGTCCGGTCCCTCGGCGAGCGCGGTCTCGAGGTCGACGCGGCGCACCAGCTGCACCGCCCACCGGCCGTCGGGCAGGATCCGCGGGTCGACCGGGACCAGGTCCTGCCGGTCGCGCTGGACGTGCCACAGCAGGGCGGTGATCTCGTCGCGGGTGCCCTCGCGGTAGCCGGCTACTCGTCGCACGCCGACACCCACACGACGGCCTCACGGCGCGCGGAGCGCAGGTCCCGGTCGACGTGGTCGACGAGCCATCGCCGCTCGCCGGTCTCTCGCAGGAGCACGCCCTCGCCGCGCGCCGGCGGCTCGGCCATCCGCTGGGTCGACAGTGGTTGGCTGCTCGCCCCGACGCCTGGCCCGGCCGTCTCGAAGAAGCGCACCACGTACTCACTCATCGCTGCCACCCCGGGCCTCACGAACGCGCTTGAGCGCACGCTTCACCGTCGGCGCGGAGACGCCGAACAGACGCATCCCCTCCTGGACGATCGTGCCGGGCTCCGCCTCGTTGTCGAGCGACTTGCGGACCCACCGGTCCAGCCGCGGGTTCGGGCTCGTCGACCTCCCTGCCCGGGCCGCCGGCGCCGGCTCTTCGGCCTCGTCCCAATCGACCACTGTGCGCCCGTCGCCGTCGTCGCGTAGCCGGTAGCCCCGCTTCCCTTTCGGCTCACGAGCGGGTGCAGGATCAGGATCAGGATCACGCCTGAACAGGGACGACAGCCGTGATCCCCACTGTGACATCTCGGCGGGGGAGGGGAGCCGCCGGTCGGACCACCGAGCCGAGGCCGCGAAGAAGATCCATGCCAGCGCGACCGCGACCAGTCCTGCCCATCCCTGCTCCATCAGCTCACTCCGAACACGAGACCGGGCACGAACCCAACAACCTTCGTCAAAGCGCTCACCGATCCCTGAGCCGCCATCCCGACGAGTCCGCCGGTCAGCTCGACAGTGATCGCGATCAGGTAGGCGCACGCCCACAGCTTCGGGTTGAGCTGGCGCCCCTTGCCGCCGACGCGCGGTCCGGCGACCGGCGGTCCCCCGGCCGCCGCGGCACCGCTCTTGCCGCGGAACGTCGCCAGCGCCAGCTTGCCCAGCTTGTTGGACCACTTCGCCGGGGCGAGGACGCCGAAGCAGTAGATTGCCAACGCGGCGGCGAGAACGCTGATCACACTCGCCGTGCTGGTCTGCGCCAGCGTCGCGTTGCCGGTCTTCTTGATCTCCTCGACCCACGTCGAGATGAGGTCGATCGTGGCCCGGTCCGCCGGCGAGCCGTCCCACCCGGCCCGGATCGCCGGCATTCCGAGGCAGAACGCCAGCCGGTCGCGCCAGTCGTCCGGTCCGATCGACAGCCAGTCGATCATCAGCGCCATGAACAGCAGCGCGAAGATGCTGTTCGGCGACATCAGCGCTTCCTCCGCGGCCGCCGGGCCCACCACTCCACGGTCAACGCTGCCGCGAACAGCACCGCGCCCACGCACAGCGGCCATCGAAGCGCCTGCGCGAACTCGACCCAGTCCATCGCAATGGCCAGGAGCCGGAGCGCGAGGAGCCAGCACAGGATCACTGCCGCAGCCGACATCCGCCAGCTCATCACGCCGCCAGCCTCTCGGCCTCGGCGTGCCCGGCGTCGGTGAGCACGTACACCGGCCGGCCGCGGTGCTCGACGGCGACGATGCCCTCGTTGACGAGCGCCTGCAGCGCGCCGCCGTCCCGGGTCGACGCGGTGATCCAGGCGATGGCCGCGATCTGCTGGATGAGGCGGATCTCCTCGTAGGGGCGGCCGAACCCAATCCGCAGGACCGTCTCCGGGTCTTCGCCGTGTGCGCACAGCTCGCCCTCCATGGTGAGGAGCTGCCAGTACCCCGCCCCTTTCACCAGGCGCCACACCGGCTCCCAGGAACCGTCGTGCTGGCCGACGAAGTACAGGTCGGCGTCCGCAACGCGGCGGATCCGGTGGTCGACCCGGAACGCACCCAGCTCGGGGAGCGCGTAGTCCTCCGTGCCCTCCTCCAGCAGCGTCGCGCCGGCGTCGTCCTGCGGGTCGCCGAGGACCGCCCCCAGGGCGTGCTCGGCGGAGTCGCCCGACGCGACCAGGCCGCCGTCGGCGTTGACGACGTCCCAGGCGTACCGGCCCTCCCAGGTGCGCCGGTCGCTCTGGCGCATGAAGTAGAAGATCCTGCTGTCGTCGACGCGCAGCACGAAGTCGCGGTCGGTGTCGCCGGTGACGATCCGGGGGTCGTCGGCGTAGCGGCCCAGCAGCTCCCGGGTGGCTTCGTCCATCATGGTGGTGCTCCTTCTCTACGGGGTTGGGGTGCCGGTCGGGGACGGCAGTGCTGCCAGGCGTCAGCCGCCCTCGGCCGGCGTCACGCCGGCGGTGCGCCGACGAGGTTGGGGTTGGGTTCTGCGTCGAGGATCGAGTCCAATCGCTTCTCCGGGATGTCGAGCTGCTCGGCGAGCGCCGCCTTCTCCGCGTCACTCGTGGTGGCCTTCCGCGGCCCGCCGCGCGGCTTGCGAGTCGCGGCGGCGAGTTGATCGGCGAGCCGCTGGAGAGAGCGACGGTTGACCCCGGCCTCGGCTGCGGCGGTATCGACGTCCTTGCCCTCGGCAAGGAGGAAGAACGCCCGCCACCGGCGGTCCCTCTCGGCCCGCTCCTCAGCCTCGTCGGGCGTATCGGATTGCCCCCCGTCCTCACTAGGGCTGGCCTGCGAAGACTCGTCTTCGGGCGGTGACGGATTGACCGACTCGGCGGGCTCCTCAGCGGGGGCCATTGCGTCACGGATCCGGGCGGCCAGCTCGACCAGGCACACGCTGGCGACGACGACGAGGCCGTCGACGGAAAGCGGGATCAGGTAGGGCGCGGCGCCGGTCTCGCCGTAGCGCTGGGCCACCCCGACCATGTGCCAGTAGCTGACCCAGGCTGCGATGCCGGAGATGGCGGCCGTCGCGAGGATCCGCACGGCGGCGAGCGCGACGCGGCTGACGGGCACCCGGGCGATCAGCTCCACGGTGAGCAGCAGGGCGAGCGGCGGCCAGGCGGCGATGGTCTGGGCGACGGCGTGCGGCTGGGCGTGCAGGACGTTGGCGATGACGCTCGCGGCGATCCCGAGCGCCAGCACCAGCCGGACGCCCCAGCGGATGCGTCGTAGCGATCGGAGGCTGACGGATTGCATGCCCGACAGTCTGACACAGTTGAAACACATGACACAGTTAGGCCGCCGGTGAGAGTGATCGGACAGCATGGAGCGGCTGACACAGATGGCACGGCCGGTACGATCACGCCACCAACCCGAGGGAGTGTCCGTGGCCTACGACCTGGCCGAGCTGGAGCGCCGGCTCAACGCCGGCGAGTGGCTCCTGCCCGGCGAGGCCGCCGCGCTGCTCGACGTCAGCCGCAGCACGATGGTCCGGCTCCTCAACGCAGGCACGATCGGCCATCGCAAGAAGCCGGGAGCTGGGCAGTATCGGATCTGCAACCCGTCCGACGTGAAGAGGCTGCTCGACGACGCGCGTCGCGAGCACCGCGCGGACTAGGTCCCCAGACGTAGAAACGGCGGGAGACGGAGTGCCCCTACCGTCTCCCGCCGCTACGCCGCCGGCTCGCGGGCCATCCGGCGGCGCCCCGGGCGGACAGAGCAGGCCCGGGCGTTCTTGACGGCGGTGGAGGACGGGCCGGTTCCCTTCACCGTCCCCCACCGCCCGGTCGCCGACGCGGTTGCGGTCCCCGCCGGCGACGCCCCGGTGTGCAGCCGGGGCCTGTAAAGCTCAGGTCAACGCCACGGACCAGCCGTCGCCGTCGCTCGTCCACGCATCCCACGCCGGGCTGTAGCCGGCCCTCGTGAGGCGAGCAAGCGCGGCGAGCTGCACCTGCCCTTCGCCGGCGTTCGCGGCGAGGTGGTCGAGGCTGCTGGAGTAGGTCTTGCCGACGGCGACCCGCCAGCGCCCGCCCGCCCTGAACAGCCGGGCCGTGGTTGCGGGATCACGGAGCCTGCGCCGGCGGTACTCCGGCTTCACGCGCTCGCGACGTCGGCGCAGGTGGTACGCCTGGACCTGCTCGACCGCATCCCAGTCGCCCTCCGTCACCAGCGGCGGGACATCGGGCCCGGTCACGTCGGCACCCAGTCGACCATGTGCCGGTGGATCGCCTCGCGTGCCGCTGGCTCGTCGGCGCCAAGGTCGATGCACGCGCGCTCGGCGGACGCCTTCATGAGCGTCAGCAGGTCGGCGGGCCGGTCGGCATGCTGCTCCGTCAGGCGCTGGCGGCCGGCTTCGCACGGCCACCGGGCACCATCGGCGATGCACCGCCAGTCCGGCGTGCCGGGAACGTGCACCGTGTCCGTCCCGAACTCCGGAAGCATGCCCGACCTGCCGTACAACGGACTCGCGGCCGACTTGTAGACGCCCATCAGCGCCACTCCTCGTGGAGCCGGGCGAGGAGTTGCGCGACGCGGTCACGCTCCTGCTCCGGATCGGGGGCGTCGTCGAGCGGCACACGGCCGCTGCGCTCGAGCAGAGGGGACCCGGCGGTGTAGTCGCCGTCGGCCAGGGCGGGGCGAGCGGGCTGCCGTGCGGCGAGCCGGCTGAGGAAGGTGCCGATCCGGAGCAGGAGCATGGATCCCCCTCGGGGCGGGGGTGCGGCGGCGTGCTGTGGGCAGGCGCCGCCGCACCCGTCTCGGGGCGACGTGGCTAGTAACGGCCAGGTCGACTGACGGCTAGCATGCCCCTGTTCCACTCGAAGTGCAACGCATCACTTTGGATTGCGCGGAAGGTGAAACGCTGCTCGCGTATGTGATTGCCCTCGATCAACCACTAGGTGAAACGTCGCACCACCTGCCCGAACGTGCCCCCCAATGTCTCGCTGTGAGACACTGGCCGCGCCTGACTCGACCCCTCTAGAGGTGACAACCGTGGCCGTATCTGGCACGACCGTCGTCCGCCGCCAACTGGGACGACGGCTCGCCCGCCTGCGCCAAGCCGCTGGCGTCACGCACGAGCAGGTGAGACAGCGTCTCGGCATCTCGCGCGCCACCATGAACCGCCTCGAAAGCGGCCAGGTCGAGATCAAAGTGCCGATCGTCATCGCCCTGTGCACCCTCTACGGCACCGGCAAGGACGAAACCGACGAACTCATCGCCCTGGCCCCCGGCACCAAGGACCGCGGGTGGTGGCAGGCCTACGACGACGTCGTCCCCGGCTGGTTCCGCCTCTACGTCAGCCTCGAAGCGGCAGCCGACCGGATCTGCACCTTCGACGAGTCGGTCGTACCCGGCGAACTGCAAACCGGCGACTACGCCCGCGCTCTGTACGCCGCAGACCTCAGCGACCGCGAAACGATCGACCGCCACGTCCGACTGCGCCTCGAGCGGCAGGCGAAACTGTTCGACCGCACACCGCCGCCACAGATGATTGCCGTCCTTGGCGAAGGAGCCCTCCGGCGGACGGTCGGCGGCGGCGCGGTCCTCGAAGCGCAGATCGCACACCTGCGGGAGCTCGACCGCAGGGAGGGGGTAGAGATCAGGGTGTTGACCTTCGAGTCCGGGGCGCACCCTGCAACGACCGGCGCCTTTCGCGTCCTCGACTTCACCGACCCAGACGACCCCAATGTCGCGTACCTGGAAACGCAGGTCGGCGCTTGGTATCTGGAGCAGCCGGCCGAGCTGACTGAGTACCGCAGGCTCTTCGACGCCCTCTGTCAGCAGGCAGTACCGATCGGAAAGTACGAGCCATGAAACCGACCCCGTGGAAGAAATCAAGCAGGTCAGGCAGCAACGGGGGGTCCTGCGTAGAGATCCGCCGCAACGGCGCGCTGATGGAATTCCGTGACAGCAAGGATCCCGGCGGGCCCGTCCTGCCGTTCCCGCCGGAAGCGTTCGCTGCTTGGCTCGCGGGCGTCAAGGCCGGCGAGTTCGACCTCGACCCCAGCTGAGAATCCCCCCCCCCCCCC
>NZ_BOPF01000047.1 GCF_016863615.1 Virgisporangium aliadipatigenens
GGTGCGGCTCACCGACCACGACGTCGGCGAAGCCGCGCTGCGGGTCGCGCAAGGCGGCGAGCAGCAGACTTGCTTGTGGGCGGCGTTGCCACGGCAGCGAACGGCTTTGCCCGACGTCGAAGAACTCGGCCACGATCCGGCCGTCGTGCGGCTGGATCAGGGCGGTGGCGCGGTTGAGCTGCCACCGCCGCGACGACTCCGGATCCTGATTGTCCTCAGTGGACACACGGCCGTAGAAGGAGAAGCTGGGACCTGTTGGCTGGTTGGTCATGCGGTGTCCTCATCAGAACGGCGCCGGTCGAGGGTGTGCGACGCCTCGATCAGCACGGCCAGCAACGCCCGCGCCGCACGTGGCCCGAGCTCCGGCGGTCCACTCGGCACGATCACGCGCGGCATCGACGTGACGGCCGTGTCGGATCGCGACGACGTTGTCGATGAACGCTCCACTCGCGGCTCAAGGTCAAGCCCATCAGCACGAGGCGACGCCTCCACCGCGTCGACGCGCGACGGAGCGCCGCGGTCTTCGTCTCCGGTCGGCCGGTCAGCCATACGTCGCCACCCCACCAGCGACATCGGTCGGACAACGCCCGCCGGCCTGGAACCGGGAACCGAGGACCGCCGAACTCGGATCGATCGCCGGACACGTGCCGACGTTACGGGTGGAACGACAAGGCAGAACAAGGAATTGGGTAGTCAAGATCTTCTCTTCTTCCGTTTCAGGAGTACACAAAGAAGGCCGGACCGCCCTCACGGGCGGTCCGGCCTAACGGTTTTTGAATTTATGGTCGCTCGCTCGCGGCAATCAGCGGACGATGCGGCTACGCATCAATGGCAGAGGAAACTGTATAAGCGGGGAACGCATTACCGACCCGAGTGGTATTTTCGTTGAGACCGGCCAGTGAACGACGCATGGCACACCGATCAAACATGTCGATGTTCCAAAAATCGCGGTCGCCAGCCGTCCGGTTCGACGGGCCCCACTCCCAACGCTGGCGTCTGATCCGTAGTCAGCTACTTTCACCCGTTGTGAGGAAGGCGCGGAAGTGGCTGCGAGCGTACTGTTTCGCGCCACTTCATGATGGTGAACACGGTTAGCGTATCCGCTGGTCTACGGCTTGGGCAACCGAAAGTCGCTCAAAGGTGCATTCCCCGGTTGGGTCAACGTGCTGGAGCGGTTCGGGTAGTGCTCGTAGATTGCGCTACGTCCGATCACATTCGGAGCACGCGCCGGCTGCCACGTGTGGCCTCACGTGTCGGCACCCCCGTGGCCCGACCCGCAGACAGGGGGCGAGTCCGCGCTGCTCCGCCTGGGCATCGGAGAGCGGGACCTGGCGAAACGAACCGGGGATCAGCCAGTCCCACATCCCGAGCGATTAGCCGTTCAGAAGATCTAGGACCGCGAGACGCAGCGGCCCTTCCCATTCGGTGAATGGATTGTCCACGACGATGTCCGGTGAGATGGACGTCAGAGTTTGCACCACAGCGGCGGCTTCGTGGTGTGGCAGCGCTCCCGCTTGCCGTAGGGCGAGGGCGAAGAGGTGGGCCCGTTGCCTCGGCGCCATGTCCGGCCACTGCAGGGCGATGGGATCCTCTTCGATCTTGAACAGAGGAGTTTGGTGCGCGATACCCATGGGTTCGCGCACGGCGGTCTTGAAAGCTTCGACTCCGATCGCGTCCCGGCGCAGGCGCCGCATCAGGGGGTTGAGCAGGGTGGGGAGGAGATGCGTCATTCTGGAATGGCGGAAGCGTTCATGGACACGGAGGAAAATCACAGGAAGGTCCTGCGAAGGAGCAAGCGCGAGCGCCAACGCCAACGTGTCGTCCCACTCTCGAGGCGCGCGGTGGGCCTCGTCGTCGTCCCTGAACCATGCTTCGAGGTCGCGGAACGCGGTGCCGGAAACCGCATCGTCCGGGAAGAGCTCCGCGTAGGCGGCGAGCTTGGCCCCGTTGTACCACCGAGCGCCGGATGAGTCGGTGTGCTCGTCGTCGGTGAGCACCGCCTTGAAGGTGTCGTCGGGCACGGCCCAACTGTCTCTGTCGAGCACTGCTTCATGCACCTGGTTCGCCCAGCTCTGCCTGGTGGCACCCAGCTTGCCGGCCAGGGCACGGAGAACGTTTTCGTCGCCGCGGTTCTCCTGCTTGGCCCAAAGCAGAAAGTTCGGGTCTTCACGGAGATTCGGATCAGTGTCGGCCTCGTGGCGCAGGATCTCGGCGATGACCGGGAACCGGGCAGCTGTCGTCGCCAAGGCCGCCATGACGTCGTGCCGGCTTTCCGCAACACTCCTGGGGCGGTCGCTGGGGCTTCGGTCGAGGCGTTGGTACAGGTCGTCGCCGAAGTGCTCGCGTAGAAGGTCCCAATGTTCGGCGATGAGGTCGACCAAGATCTGGTCGATGTCGCCTTCGGGGAGTTTGGTGAGCTTGACGGCGACCGGCCGGGACTCGCCGATCCACTCGGTGATGCCGTCGATGAGGGTGATGTCACCGAGCATCAGCATGCCGGTCCATGCCAGCTGCCGTAGGTCGTCGAGGTCGGGGCCGTAAGCGCAGAGGTTAGTTTTGATCTTCTGTACCAACCACTGCATGTGGTTGGTGGTCACGTCCGTGCCTGCCGTCTGGTCGTGCGCTTTCTGGTGGCGCTTGATCGCTTGCACCAGACCGATGAAGGCAATGCGGCGGACTTCGGAGTCGGGCTCCTTCTCCCACTCGGAGAGCATCTCGACGAGTTCGTCAAGGGTGAGCGCGCTGCGGGTCAGTTCGAACGTCAGCACTTCGCGTAGTTCCGGTTCCACGTGCCCGAGTTGGGCCCATACCTTGGCGCAGAGGTCCCGTGACCTTGCGTCGTCTCGGGTGCAGTAGCTGCGGAGAATGGCGACCGGGATGGTGTCCGGGATGCCGGAGGTGAGTGGTCGGATATCGGCGATGAGCTGTCCGGCGAAGTCCTGTACAGCGGGCTGGGACGGCCATGCTTTGATAGCAGCGTCCACATGCCAGGTCAGCGGGTGGGCTTCGCCAGCTGTGCACAAGGCGGCCAGTTCGGCCGGGTCGTAGTCGGCGATGACAGGCGGCGGTGCTCCGGAGCCGAGTTCATCCTCGGCCGCCGTCAGACGGATCCATGCCTCGGCGACGGCTGCGGCAACAACGACGCGTTCCTCGCGGCGTCCGTCCTCGGCCGAGTGGCGCAGCAGCGAGACGAGGACAGCGAATCCTTCTTCGGGACCGAGCACATCAACGGCGACGCCGGCCAGGGGCGCCGCCTGCTTGTAGGGGCCGCGCAGCCTACCGGTCAGCGCCTCGCGGACGGTCTGGTCGTCGCTGTACTTATCGGCCAGGACGCGGGCCGCCCCGTACGGGCGCAAACCATCCAAGCCTCGCAGCAGCACCTTCGTGGCCTGCTCGGGCGGAAGCGCGGTGGCCAAACCAGCGCTGCCGAAAGCGGCAAGTTTCGTCAGGTCTTCTTGGACGCGCAGACGTAGGGCTTGGGCGAGGACCGGGTCGTCACTCCACTGCTTGGGGATCGCGCCGAGGTTGTAGAGGATCAGGCTGTGCTCGTCCTCGCTGGCCAGCTGTTCGGCGACCCAGCCTTTGAAGCGGGCATCATCGGCGAAGACCGTGCAGGCCAGATGCCACGCCAGACCACGATCACCCCGGGTCCTCCCATTAGTTTTGAGGGTTTCCAGCGCGAAGTCGGCGGCCTCGGTGTTCCCAGCGGCGCAGGCGGCGACCAGATCCGCGACTGTCCAAGGCCCCGAACTGAAGTCCTCGTGGTAGAGCATGGAGAGCAGCCAGGCACGCTCCTCCGTCCGGAACGCGGAGCTGTCTCGTGGCTCAGCGGCCTTGAAGACCAAGTTCAGCGCCACCAGCCGCAGCGCAGTGGACGGTTGGTGGCGGCCCCACTCGATCAGGCGCTGGGTGTTCGGATCATCCGGCCATCCTTCGCCAAGAGCATGGATAGCTGCCGCCTGGGTGGACGAGCTGGGCCCGGTCTCGGTGAGTGCTACCAGCGGCGGGACGAGGTGTGGCTGCCCACCGAGTCGTCGAGCGAGAGCTCCAGCCGCGTTGAGTTTCACCTCGTCGCTGGGATGCCGTAAGCCCCAGAGAAGATGCTTGGCGGCTTCTTCGTCGGCGATGGGCAGATCGCGCAGCGCCCACATGGTCGCAGATGGCTCGGGACGCGGCGCGGTGAGCCACCGTTTCATGACAGGCAACAACTGGCTACTAACGACGGGGCTCGCGAGCGTTGCGACCAGCGCGGTGATCAGATTGACTCTGTGCCAGATAGAGGGATGATTCTCCACCCGCTCCACGAGGTCCTTGGTGTGGGCGGCCTGAACGCGGGGGGTGAGTCTGACGCCGGCGGCCAGCGCCTCGGCCAGCAGCTCGTATCCATCGAGGTCCGCCCAGACGTGATCATCGACGTTCAGTGCCGCCGCGAGCAAGGGTTCGGTGGTGTGCGGGCTGACCTGAGCGCTGAGCAGGGCGAGCAACACGTCGCGCCAGGCAGGATCGTGAACGAACCGCCGGATAGCGTCGAGCTGGTCGTCGGGCGTCAGCATCGCCAGGTGCTGGCCGGCCAGGTGGTCGAGTACGACGCGGTGCAGGAATCCGTAGGAGCCGGCGCCGTGCGAGACGATCAGGCCGAATTCTTCTTCGGCCATCGCGAGGACTGCGTCGGCCATTCGTCGGGCTTCGGCAGGCTGGTATCCGAGGACCTCGTCATCGACCATTGACTCGACGATGAGCTTCCGCATGTCCTGTTTTGTGGCGACGCCAGCTGCGTCCTTGAGGCGCAGCCGGTAGGCGACTGCGGCGAACAGTTTGCTGGCGTCGGTGGCGGGGAGCGGGCCGCCGCGAGCGTGCGAGGCCCGCTGTCGCATCTGGGGATGCTTCTCGATCAGCAGCTCGACGAGACGAGTATAGATCTTGAATCTTTCACGGGGTAACGGCTCGCCCTGCCAGGTCGTCGCGAGCAGCGTGAGGAACAGCGGCGACCGTGACAGCTGAGCGAGGTCGGCGGAAACTTCGAGCTGGGCTAGGAATGCCTCCACGCCGGCGCCCCCGTGCAGCCATGGCTCTAGGTCAACCTCAGAAGCTGTGCCTCGCTGCAGAACCCCCGCAGCGATACTGCGGCGTTGCCCATCGGTCAGCGGCGTGATCTGGGCGTGGGCCCACGGACGCTGCCAATTGAGCCGGTCGACGGCGTAGGGGCGGGTGGAGAGGACTGCGGCGGCGTTCGAGCGACCCAAGAACGCCTCGAGGACGCCGAGGGCACGTTCGGCTGAGCTGACATCGCTCCACTCATCGATGCCGTCGACGAACAGCATCAGCCGGTCGTCGTGCAGCGCCCGCTTGGCCAGCGGCCAGAGATCGGCGGCGCTTTGCGATGACAGCCACGCTTCGACGGCAGAGACCAGCGAATTCTCTGTCGAAGCGTCGAGGTGCCGGCACAGGAACCCGAAGGGAAGCCAGACGGGAAGGTCACCGCCGTGCTCGCGCTGCAGCGCAATCGACTGCGGCCGTTCGGCGAGCAGGTCGGCCGCCGCGAACCGCAGCAAGCTCGACTTGCCCACGCCAGGGCCGCCGATGACGAGCCGATACTTGCCTTCGGCCAGCCACTCGTCAGCCGGCACGGCACCCTGTGCACTCGGTCCGTCCGCCGTAGCAGCGATAAGCTGCTGGGCGGACCGGAACGACTGGCGGCGAGCGCCCAGGCGCGAGGAAACGTAGGTGAAGCCGTCCTCCGGATACTCCGATCCGATCGAACTTTCGGTGTTCGGCTGCTCAATGCCCACGACGCCGCGCTGTTGGGGCCGCGGGTCAACATTCACAACTACGAACTGCTGCTCGGCGACAGGGTCCTCTGTCTGCTGTATGCCGCCTTGGGCGGAGAACACCGCCTGATAGAGCTGCCGCAACCGCGTACGCAGCTCCCTGCTCTCCAACGCGGGCAGGTTATTCGCCAACGCCAGGGCTGCTTCAGGACCGCAGAAGGCCTCGACCCAGCTCCTCCCGAAGAAGTCATCGACGATGCGAGGATGGCCCTTTAGCAGCGCTGATACCTCCTGCACGCCCCAAGGGACGAAAGTCACCCCGAGCGCGGCCAGACGATCGCCTTGTGTCCGGAGCTCCTCGTCGAGTTTGGTGTCTTGCAGGTCGTATGAAGTCGCGTAGTAGAAGGTGCGGGTCCTGTCCGACCAGTCGCCCTTCAGGAAGTCGTCCACCGCCTTCTTGATCTTGGCGGCGGTCAGCGTCTGCACCCGACGCGACTGAAGCGCGATGTGGTCCCTGCCGGTGGCATCGGCAGCTGCCAGATCCAGGGGCAAGCGTGCATACGCGTCGATGCCCTGTTGCCCCTGACCGGGAGTACCGAACAACTTCGCGTATGTGACCGGCCGAACAGTCTGCAGAAGACGGAGGAATAGCTTCTCGGCGTCAGGCCAGGTCAACTGATGGAGAGGCAGTATTTGGAGGTTGGTCTCAACTGGCGGCTCAGGCAGCGGTCCGGCCGGCGCAGCCCAGAGGACCGCCTCGGCCTGATCAGGAACCTCGGACTCGCTTGCGATCTCCACCGTCGTACCTCCCCGACCGCCGACGCACTCAACTTTATGCACCCAGCGACGGGCTGGCAGGTACGACACCACCGAAGTGGCGTCGGCGGCCCAAGCTAGGCGGGGCGATACTGCCGCCGCAGGGCGGACCGATGGCCAGGTCTCCGGTCGGCGTTCGTCGACATCGTGTCGCCTGCGGCGGGCATCGCACCTGGTCTGATTCAATATTGCGGTGAGGTGGACGTGACCGTTCTGGATTGCGAAAGGTTCGACACCGCACTGCGGTCGGTCGCGGACGCGATCACTCGGCCGACATCGACGTTGCTGAACCTTCTTCGTCGCTTCGACCCAGCCTCCGCTGCTGGCCCTCGCCGCCCTCAGGATGTCGTTCGCCCGCCGCAGCTCGGCGTTCTCCGCCCGCAACCGCCGTAGTTCGTCCCGTTCGACAGTGGACAACTGGTCGGACCACTCGCCGCGGTCGACCTCGTCCTGACGGACCCAGTTCCGGAGAGCTTCCGGGTGCACACCAAGATCCCGCGCGACGCGCTACAGCGGCCGGTCGGACTCACGAGCGAGCCGCACCGCCCGATCACGGAGTTCCTGCGGGTACTTCCTCGGAGCAGCCATCGACTGTTCTCCCTTCCACCAAAAAGATCATCCTGGTATCAGGGCCTCCATTGCTCCCGGGGTGGCTCAAACCTTCACATGACGCATTAACAGTGCGCTGCCCCTAGAGCGCACGCTCACGGTGATACCGACGCCCCACCGGGAGCGAGACCGCGGCCTGGACATCCGACGTAACGCAGGGCCCAGGGTCTCGTCGACCATTTGGACGCCGAGGTCGCCGGCGGCCCGCAGCGCACGTTCGCGCTGCTGTTTGGTCATGAACTCGCTGTGCTCCTTGTGGTGGCCGCAGTAAACGCACCACAAGGCGACGTTGTCGGGCTACTGCCGGCCGAAGAAGCCGTCGCCGTCGGTCGGGATGCTGACCTGCATCCTGATCGCCTCGCCGCGCCGACTGACGATGCGCGCGCCGTCGGGCATCCGGTACCCGCCGCTGTTGGTCCACACGACCGTCTGGTACGTCCAGCCTGGCGTGGAATGCGGCCGTCGCACCAGCCAACGCGGCGGATGTGCGTCGTCGGAATGCCAGAACTGCACGAGCCACCGGTCGCTGCCATCATCGCCTGACCGGCGATACACCCATTGCGGGTTATTGATCCACATCGGAGTGCGCTACCTTCTGGCGATGACTAATCCAGATCTACCGCACAATCGCCCGAATGCGGGGATATCCTGGCAATGGGCGGTCGAAGCGGGCCTTGGTGCTGGCGCTGTAGCGTTTCTTTACTGGTGCCTCCAGGCGGGATTCTATGGGGCGTTTGCTATCACGCCGGCGATGGCCGGATTGGACGCCGCATCTCCCACAGAGATTGCTGTCGGGTTTGCTCATGTCGGCGCCGTGTTCAGCCTTCTATTGCTGTTGTCGTTAGGCCTATTGTGGATAATTCAACTGATTCGTCGAGGCGTCGTGCGGGCGTGGCGAAACCTTCGCGGGGTGCAACCTGCGCATCTGCCTTCATCTAATCCTGCCCATGGTTCGCTGTTACGATCGCGAGCGATACCTATCATTGTCGGCGCCGTGCTCATTGTCGGACTGGGCGGGCAGGCTGTCTGGGATCATCGCATCACAACACGAACCTGGTATCCCGTAGTTGGCGTTCTCGTTGGTACTGCATTGACGCTCACGGCGGGTCGCGCTACTGCTAGCCGCGCCGCAGCGACAGACTCATCTTCCAAAGGTGAGCCCACCATTGGGTGGGCATTTGCAGTTCTCGTCCTAGCCGTTGCTGGATTCACTCTCAACACTTGGGGATACAATCTAGGCATAGCGTTTCGTTCCAACAACCCAAGCCACCTAACCTTTCTTGCAGGCCATACGCCCCCGTGCGCCGACGTAACGTGGCTTGATCCAGAGGCCATACCTGACGGATTCGCCGTAAACGAGGTGTACCTGCTGATAGTGCTCGCCAACAGGAACGACGAATACCTATTTTATGAGCGTGGCGGCGACGCGGACTGCGGCGGCGGCCGGTGTGTGGGCTATGCCGACACCGAAACCCCACCTCGTCAGGAGTGTATGAATCGAGCCATGGACCGCGTTTACAAAGCCGCTGCGGATAAGGTGACTGTGGTGCGGCACCCAAAGGACTAGCTCGTCGTCGCTGCGCTTCATCGCGAAACGGGTCTGATTCGCCAGCGGCAAGCGTTGGTGCAGTTGAGCTGGGCGCGCAGGCTTTCGGTGAAGGAGTGGATCGCTGCTTTGGTGGCACTGTAGGTCGGTGTCATCGGTAGCGGTACGTACGCCAGGCCGGATGACACGGTGATGACGGTGGCGTGTTCCTGGCGTAGCAGGGCTGGCAGGTAGGCGGCGATCAGGCGTAGCGGTCCGAGCAGGTTGGTGGTCACCGTGCTTTCGGCGGTGGTCAGGAACGCGGGGTCGAGTAGATTTTCGGGCTGCATGATGCCGGCCATGGCGACCAGGCCGTTGAGGTTGGGGTGCCGGTCGAGCACTTCGTCGGCTGCGGCAGCGGTGGAGGCCGGGTCGGCCGTGTCGATGATTACGGTGTCGATGTCCGGGTGCTTGGCGCGGATGCCGGCGAGCCGGTCGGCACGCCTGCCGCCGACGATGACGGTGTTGCCCCGTTGCCGGAGTCGCAGGGCGAGGCCGAGTCCGATGCCGGAGGTGGCGCCAGCGATGAATATGGTGTTGCCGCTGATTTTCATCGGCCTGGTGCCGTTCAGTGGCCGGTGGAGTAGAGGTTGATGAGGTTGCCGTCGGGGTCGCGGAAGAGCATTGACCGGTAGCCCCACGGCTGGGTGGTGGGTTCCTGAACCCAGTCGATGACCTGGTTGCCCAGGCGGGCGCGTTCGGCGTCCACGTCGTCGACCTCGAATTCGAGGATCGCGGATCGATTGGCGGCGGCCTCGGCGGCGTTGTTGTTGTAACGCTCGACCGCGGCGCTGGTGGCCAGCGCGATGATGCTGCCCTTGGTGTGCAGTTCGGCGTAGTCGCCGGGCCCGAAGGGGGTCACCGGTTCGGTGTTGGTGAGGGCGGAGTAGAAAGCGGTTAGTGCGGGCAGGTCATCGGTGATGAGGCGTACTGAGGCGAGCTTCATGGCATTCTCCCAGCGTGTCGACGGGCCGGACCGTCCGGCCCCCGGAAACAGTACGGTACAGTACCGTACTGTTTCTGCGAAGAAGAGATACGGAGATCACAGCGTGGCCCGATCCGGGGACTCCATCGACGTCCGCGTCCAGCGGTCCAAAGCGGCGGTGCTCGCCCAGACGTACGAGTTGCTGTCGGCGGGTGGCATCGGCGGGGTCAGCATCGACGAGGTGTCGCGACGTTCGGGCGTGTCCAAGACCACGATCTACCGCCACTGGCCGTCGCGGGCCGCGCTGCTGGTCGAGGCATGTTCGACTATCGGGTCGGCGCCCCCGGTTCCCGATACGGGCAGCTTCGGCGGGGATCTTGCCGCTTTGACCGAGGAGTTGGCCGAGCAGCTGCGAAGTGCCCGGTGGGCGGCGGTTCTTCCGTCCATCGTGGATGCTGCGGAGCGGGAACCCGAGTTGGCCGGCCTTCATGCGGATCTGCATGCCCGGTTGATGGCTCCGTTCGGTGTGGTGACCGAACGCGCGCGTGCCAGGGGTGAGCTTGCCGCGGATCGTAGGCAGGACGACGTCAGCGCCGCCGTCGCCGGTCCGCTGTTCTACCGTCGCTGGTATTCCCGGGAGCCTCTCGACTCTGCTTTCGTCCGACGTGTCGTCGAGGACGCCCTTGTCCGACTTCGATGAGGTGACCGCTGGGAGTTGCGCGGGTAGCAGCGCGCCCTGCAGTCCCTTCGGGCGAGCGACAGCAAGCGCAACGGCTACAAACCCGGGGAGGCGGTCAGCCCAGGCATGCCGCACCCAAGATCATGATTGTGCGGAGAAGCATCCGATCTTGCAACAGCGTGAACGACGGGCGGCCGCCGGCGTCCAGCGCGACGAGTTCGCCGTCGAGTACGGCCTTGCGGCCCTGCACCCGGCCGGGCAGGTCAGCTAGCTTGACGCCACCCGTCGCCTTTGAACCCAGATTTAAATAGAACGTATGTACGATCCATTCCATGACCGGTTGGCGGCAACGCTTCTTTCTCCGAAGGACGCTGAGCCATCCGGACGGTCGGGAGATCGTGGTGTACGAGGACACGGGCCAAGGCGTGTGGATCGTGGAGGCGCGGCCGACGGACAGGTCCGCGCACCGGACGCGTTGGACGGCCGGCTCTGAGTCGGGGGCGGTGCGGTGCGTCGCCTGGCTGTGTCGGGGCGATCCGCAGTGGCGCGAGGGCCGGGACGGGTTGTGGGGTCAGGGCCGGCGTCGGCCTTGAATGCGAGGTCCGGTTGGACGACCGACGCCAGCCTCGTTCAGTGTATGAGCGCCGGGGTTTCTCCTGGCCTCGTGCCTGCATGACACAGCGTCCCAGCTTTGGCCCGTTGCCGCGGCCGGTCTGCGAGGTGCCGGTCAAGCGTGACCGGTTCGTCCGTAGGGCCACGGTGGGGTCTTGTAGAACTCGGCCGTGATGGGTGGCTGTTTGCCTGCGACGGTCCGTGTGATCGCGGAGACGATCATGGCACGTGCGCGGGGATGGACTCGTTCGCCGAGAGTGCCGATCCCGATGGGGGTGCCGGTGGCGAGGGAGTACACAGCGCGGAGGACAGCCACCTCGGTGCGGTCCTCTTCGGCGGCGGTGATGGTGGGTGTCGGTTTGGATAGGTAGGTCCATTCGTCGAGGTATGGCCACATCCGCATCGGCGGGTTGAGGAATCGCATAGCGTGGAGCAGCTCGGTGGTGACGCCGAGTGCGTGCGCGACAGTCTTCCAGTGGACGAAGACGGTCAGGTCGCCGTCGGCGTTCCACAGCCCTTTGAGCGTGCGGCGAAGGCGCGTATCGGACAGCCAAGTGCCGTGCGCGATCAGCAGCTCGATGGCCTCGTCGTCTCGTCCGCGGACCTCGGCGCGCAGCGCAGCGGCGAGTTGTCGGGTACTCAGTCGCGGGATCAGCGGGGCGGATTGCTCATACATGTGCCGGCGCAGCGCAGGCCACGCCATCTGCTCCGCGGGTGCCGTCCCAGCGGCTCCGCAGCTGCAGCTCCACGTCTCGGGTCTGGCCCGCATGTCCCATTCCCAGCGGTGGGCAGGGGCGGCCAACTACTAACACGGGCTCGCAGCCCATCGAGCAAGAACGGCCTGCCCATACGTGTTCCCCGAAGGCCCCTGTTCCGGACGGTCACACCGTATGCCCAACATCAACTCGACGCCAACGCTGAGCCAGCGAAACACCACGCGGGCCTCCAAGCCCTTTCATACCGGGTACGAACGCGATCGAGTCCGTGAACGCCCGGATCCGCCGCGCTGTCCGGGCCCGAGGCCACTTCCCGAACGAAGCAGCCGCGCTGAAATGCGTCTACCTCGCCATCATGAGCCTCGACCCGACCGGCCAAGGACGACGCCGCTGGACCATGCGCTGGAAACCAGCGCTGAACGCCTTCGAGATGACCTTCGAAGGCCGACTCACTGCGACCCCCAAGTAGTTCTCAACGACCCGAGTTACACCGTTCGATTGACAGACCCGTCGAGAGCGACGATGCGGAGGTCTGTGTGGTATCCGCTCGGCTTCGTGCGCCGCCTCCCAGGTCATGGAGACTGCCTTGGTGGATCTTTGATAGACGTCCGTCCGCCGGTTCATCCGGTGCTGGGCGTAGAGCATCGGTAGGCCGACCAGCGCACCGGCGACAGAGCTGGATATCGCGCCGACGAGTACTTCCGTCATGGCGATACTCGTCTTCTATCAGGACGTCGGATGCGGGGCCATCACCGATTGCGGCGCGATCGGAGGCTGCGGGCCGAATGTCGCTTGCAGCAGAACCGCCAGGTGGCGCGTCCTTGGTTAGGACGAGAGGACAGTGTATGTCTGGCACGGATCCCGCGTTCGTGAAGTTCGTGCAGGAACGGTCGGCGGCGTTGCTGCGCTACGGCTATGTGTTGACGGGAGATCCGCACGATGCGGCCGACCTGACCCAGGAAGCGCTGTCACGGCTCGGGTCCAGTTGGTCGCGGGTACGCAGTCAGGACGACCCCGAGGGTTACGTACGTACGGTAATGGCGCGGCTGCACATCAGTTGGTGGCGGCGACGCAGACGAGAACGGTCGTTCGGCTCGGTACCCGAACAGGCCTACACCGACGTCGGGTTCGCTCGTACCGAAGCGGCCGCCGGCCTGTGGCGGGCCTTGGCCGGGCTGCCCCCACGACAGCGGGCGGTGCTGGTGCTGCGCTACTACGAGAGCCTCGCCGACCAGGAGATCGCGACCCTGCTGAACATCTCCAGCACGACGGTGCGCAGCCAGGCGGCCCGTGGACTGGCGAAACTCCGCGAGCGGTGGGCGCACGAGCGCACCAACGTGTCGACCACGATCGGAAGGCCGAGATGAACAATCTGATGGAAGACACTCTGGTCGAACTGCTGTCGGACTCGGAGACCGGTGCGCCGCAACCCGGTGCGGACTTCGTGGCCACGGTGCAGCGGCGGTGTCGCCGCCGGCAACGACGCAAGGCCGGCCTCGTCATGAGCGCCGTGGTGTTGGTGATGTCCGCATCGGTCTTCGCGTTCTGGCCCGATGCGCCCGGCACGAGGGTGACGGAGCCGAACGGCGCCTGGAACGGCAAGGTGCCCGACTTCGCCGCGGCGAGATCCCCGCAGGAGGTCTGGCCGAAAGCGGTCCAACGGCTACCGGCAAAGCTGCCCGACGGCACCAGGTATCGGGTCGTGACCGTGCTCGGCGATCAGCGGTACCTCGTCATGCGGGATGGCCCGAACTACAACGGCACGAAGGCGCCTGAGGTCTTCGACGTTCGGACCGGAACGACCACCCCGCTGGGCAGGCCGGACCTGTACGAGGACGCGCGAACGTACTCCGTTCTCGAGGTCGCCGCCGTGGGCGAGAGGGCCATCTGGATGACGGTCATCCTGCGCCCCTCCGGCCAATCCACCGAACTGTGGTCGGCCGCACTGGACGGGGCGGACGGCCCGCAACGCGTCACCGTGATGTCGACGAGGCTGCCGCCCGATGACCTGAAAACCTGGGAGCCCACCGTCGACATCGGCCGGTTCGGGCTCGGCGGGGGGATGGTCTACTGGCAACAGATCACGGGCGACAAGGGCGAACAGCCGCGCTGGTACCGCATTCCGGTCTCGGGCGGCCACATCGAGGTCGTCGACGGCAGTGACCGGTTCTCGGAGGCCTTTCCTTCCCCCTGGCTGCAGAAGTGGGACTCCGGCGCCTCGGGGGGAGTCGGGCAACTGTGGAATCCGGCCACCGGAGCGAGGGTGGACCTCCGCGCACCCAAGTACGAGCACGTCTACTGCGATCCGTTCGCATGCAGCGGGGGCACCGACGAACACCGGCTGTTCGTGTCCCGGCACGACGGGACCGGACTGAAGGTGCTGCCCGGCGCGGACAGCCGCGAGGTCCTGCTCGTCCCTGCCGTCGAGGGCCGGTTCGCGTTGCTGATGCTCCACACCGACGACGGCTACCGACTGGTCCTGTGGGACCGGGTGGGCAACACGGCTGCGGTGATCGCGGGTCCCGGCGGTGCTCGTGGGGCGCCGCAACGCAATCCCTATGACGACATCGGCATGGGCTTCAACAACGACGCGGTGAGTTGGCCCGGCGCCCAGGACGAGATGCTGCTGTTGGACCTGACGGCGATCGGCTGAGAAGTGACGCCGTGGACCCGGTTCCGGGCCGGGTCCAAGGCGCTCAGTGTCGCTGCGCCGCAGCAGGCCGATGCCGCGGCGCCGAGGCTGAGCAAGCTCATCGGTCGTCGTCGGGCTGGCGGTGGGCTCCCGCGCCGACACTGCCGCAACCGGCGAAGCCGACGGAAGGCGTCGCCGGCCAGCCCGGTTCGCCGACTTCAGCGTAACGATGTAGGCGTCCTTGATGGCACCCGCTGCGTTCGCGATCGTGCCCTCGGCCGGGGCGGCCTGCGCGGAACCAGCACCGATGAACAGGGGGGCGATGGCGCCGGCACCGGCGACGATGACGAACTTGGCGGCGAAGGAAGCAGCACGGTAAAGCGTGGCGAGAAGACTGCAGGCGGGGTGGAGCGCGGCCGGGACCGAGACGGGTGCCGGCCGGGTGCCTCAACCCGGAACCCGCCGAAACCCGCGCTGACCTGCAAAACGCGATGGTCGCCGAGACGGCGCGAACGCCAGGTCGGCTTCCACGTCCTGCCGCGTCGCAGGGTGGCCGAGCGCACCATCGCCTGGATCAACCGCTGCCGGCGCACCGTCCGCGACTACGAAGCCCTGCCCGAGCATCACGCCGCCATGGTCCAGTGGGCCATGGTCACCATCATGACCCGACGCCTTGCACGCCACCGAACGCGCCAGCACCACACCTGGGTTTGTTCGTGAGTTCCGGGTTCTGGCGAGAACTGTGTGATCGGTGGCGGCCGATGGGTCGTTGTTTGCCGGTGTGATGCCATCAAGAAGTTGCTGCCTCATCTGGCCGGGGTCGAGATCGACGAGGTGGTCCGCTCTGGTTCTGAGTTGGTCGTTGTGGCGCGGGTTCGTGCTGTCGAAAGCCGCTGTCCGACGTGTTCGATGCCCTCGTCGAGGGTCCATGCCCGCTATCGCCGCCAACTGGCTGACGCGCCGGTCGCGGGTCGATTGACCCGGCTGTGGCTGCGGGTGCGTCGCTTCGTCTGCCAGAACGTGGCCTGTTCCGCCAAGACGTTCGTGGAGCAGGTCGAAGGGCTGACCCGTCGCTGGGCGCGCACCAGCGAGACGTTGCGGCGGATGCTGACCGCCATCGGTCTCGCCCTGGCCGGACGAGCCGGAGCGCGTCTGGCTGCAGCATTGGGAATGCCGGCGAGCCGAGATCGCCTGATCAGGCTCGTGCGAGCCCTGCCCGACCCGCCGATCGTGCCGGTCACGGTCCTGGGAGTGGACGACTTCGCTGTCAGACGCGGCCACTACTACGGCACGGTCCTGATCGACTGCGAGACCCGCCGGGTCGTGGACATGCTGCCCGGACGCGACGCCGCACCCCTCGCTGCCTGGCTCGACGGGCATCCAGCGCCGAAGGTCATCTGCCGCGACCGAGCGAGTTCCTATGCCGAGGCCGCCTGCACCGGCGCTCCCGATGCGGTCCAGGTCGCCGACCGATTCCATCTCTGGCAGAACCTGGCCGTCGCGGTCGAACGCTGCACCACTCAACACAAGAGCTGCCTTGACGAGCCCGCCGCGAACGCCGGGACACCCGCACCGGCCGGGGAAGCGGCCGAGCCGACCGGGGCGATGGCCGAACGCCGCCGCGCGAACCACGCCCTCGTGCACGAACTCGTCGCCCAAGGCGCCGGGTTCCGGCAGATCGCCCGGCATCTCGGCTGGAACCACCGCACCGTCTCCCAATACGCCCGCGCAGCGACGTGGCAGGAACTGATGGTCGAACAGAAACGCCGGCCGAGCCTCGTGGATCCGTTCAAGCCCTACCTAATCCGGCGAATCGGTGAGGGCTGCCTCAACGCCACCGTGCTGCGTCGGGAGATCACCGCCCAAGGCTTCGCCGGCAGCTACGGAATCGTCCGCAAGTTCGTCGAGCAGTACCGCACCAGACCCGAACTGGCATCAACGATCCGGCCACCAACGGTGCGGCAGGTGACCGGCTGGATCTGCCGCCATCCCGACAACCTCGGCGACCGTGACACCCAGCGGCTGCAAGGGATCCTCGACCGCTGCCCCGCGTTGCGCACAGCCGCGGAACTGGTCCGCGCGTTCGCCGACATGATGACCCACCTTCGCGGCGAACGGCTCGCTGCGTGGATCGACACCGCGCAACAAGCTGCCCTGCCTGGCCTCGCCAGATTCGCGACCGGTCTGACCGCTGACCTCGACGCGGTCACCGCCGGCCTGACGCTGCACCACAGCTCCGGCCCCGTCGAGGGCAACATCAACCGCATCAAGATGTTGAAACGACAGATGTACGGGCGCGCGGGCCTCGACCTGCTTCGTAAACGCACCCTGCTCGCACGTTGATGGCACCGCCATCACAATGATGCGCCAGAACCAACTCTCGCGCTATATGTCGCTGCGCACCGGCATTCACCTAACGCAGCATCTCCTCGGCACACCGCACAGAACTACGCAAGTTGTCCCTAAACTTTGGTCATGCCGCTCGAAGTAGACCTCGCACGCCTCGAAGCCTTGCTCGCGCTACGTGCCCCTACGACGCTGTCAACGCTTTCCCGCCCGGCGACTGACGCTGACATCGGATCGCTGGAAACGAGCTTCGGAGCGGATCTGCGTCCTGAGGTGCAGACCTTGCTTCGCTGGCACAACGGATGCGAACAGCGGATCGAGGGACTCCAGCTCTGGCCCGGCTTCTACTTCATCGGCACCGAACGAATACTGAGCGAATGGACATCAAGAAATGAGGTACTGCAGGACTATCCGGAGAGCGGATGGAATCCACGATGGCTACCAATCGCATCGGACTGGTGTGGAGGACATCTGGTCGTTGACCATACACCGGGCAATGGCGGTGGTGATGTGTTCGCCGCGTTCCTGATCGACGGCCGTCGGGGGCTACCGATCGAAGGTGGGCACATCGCCAACCTTCAGGATTTGATCGGCGAAGTGCTGGCGTCGCTGGAAAACGGTAGGACAGTCGATGCGCACAATCCTCGGATTGTCGACGGCTACGTCAGCTGGGTTCTCGACCCTTCGCTATAGATCTAATCGCTGGCTTGCTTTATGGCGGACGGCGCAGTAACGCCTACCCTAACCGTGCCTGGATCGCCGCCTACACCACCCCTCACCGGCGCCAGATCCTTGCCGTGCACGCTCGCATCGCCGAAATCCCCGAACCCGACCAGGCGTCGCCGCACTCGAACACGCCGTCGACCTCGACCCGGTCAGTGGGGAACTACACAAGGGCGCATCCACGGCCGCGCCGACCGGCCCGAGGCCGTACAGCGCTCGCACGATGACGGGACCACACCACAAGATCAATCACAATGATTGCGCCAGAACCGAGATTGGGCGCCAGATGTTTGCGACTTTCGGCGCCAGGTTGGCGGCGCGGCGTGCCGAGATGTTCGTGAGAACCGGCACCACTGTTTGATCTCGACGGATAGATCGCCTCAGAGCTGATAGCCAGACAGCGAGCAGGGCGGTCCAGACCGCGAAACTCACCGACGCGGCAGTCTCAGCCCGGGCGCCGAAGGCGGAAGGTTCGACGGCGGCACCGACCAGTCTCCGACATCGGTGAAGTCGACTTCCCCGCCGCTGAACTGTGCATCGGTGAAGTCGATGTCACCGCCACTGAACTCGGCTCCGGCGAAATCGACCCCGCCACCCACGAAGTGGGTCCGGTTGAACAGCACCTCGGCTCCGATGAACCTGGAGCGTTTGAACGACACGTCTGCCGAGAAGACCGCTACTTCGGCGCCGTCATCCGTGTCGACCGAACGGAAGTCGATCTTTCCTCCGCTGAAGGTGCTGTCGCCGAAACCGACATGACCGCCGGTGAACTGGCAGCCCTGAAAGAGCACCTCACCCCCGGCGAAGTCGACCCGCCAAAAGTTGGCGACTCCTCCCGTAAACTTCGAGCCCTGGAACTCGGTGACTCCGTCGACGAACTTCGCGTCGAGGAAGTTCAGCGAGCAGCCCTTGGGTACTTCGATGTAAGCGAAGACGCCTCCGTCGAAGACCGCACCTCGAAAGTCGAAGTGGCAGTCGTGCCACAGGGCGCCTCCCACGTGCGGGTTGAGGTGATCCCGGACGACCCTGATCACCGCGTGCCGCACCTCCCGGTTGCGCCTGAACGCAACCCGTGCGGCCGCAGACGCGTCAGGGCCGGGATCCGGCTCATACGGCATTCTCAAGTAGCCGCAAAGGACGTTTACGCAGGTCTGGCGCTGTTCCGGCCAGTCGTCCGCGAGCGCCGCCATGGCGTAGACGCCGGCCAGCTGCACCATCGGCTGGTCGCTGCCGATCTGACCAGCCGCAGCGCCGAATCGCTCGTTCAGGATCCGGACCCGCTCTCGTTCCTCCTTCGCGTGTTCGAGTTCCGCACTCGCCTCCGCCAAGCGCTGCCTACGGTAGGCCACGACCAACGCGATGATCCCGCCAATCCCGGCGATCGCGGCGAACGCAAGCTTGATCACGTCGAGCAGCGTTGCCAGCGGCAGCGTTCCGAACGGCTGCAGCGACGGAAACCCAAGTACGGACAGGGCGATGACGACGAGGCCGCCCGCGGTAGCTACGCCGACCAACAAGGCGCCGGCGAGCGCCGGTCCAATCGGAACGAGCCTGATGCCGTTGACGTCGTGCTCCGCAACTCGGTCGGGGGCAGGCGAAGGCGAGCGCCAGCGTCGTCGGTGCACGAACCTGAGTATCGACGGCCGGCTGCGGCGCGGCTACGGCAACGCGGCCGGTGAGATCGGCGCCCTCAAGCCGGTCCGCTGGCTGAACGCCCCCAGCACCTGGAACGCTGCCCCGGCGTGCCCGACACGGTCGACCCGGACGCCGCCGCGGCCTGGGTCTTCAGCGCCGCCCGCGACGGCAACCGCGAGGCCCGCGCGGCGGTCGGCCGCTACGTCAAGGACCTCGCGGTCGGCACGGCCGCGCTGGTGCTCACGCTCGACCCGCAACTGGTGGTCTTCGGCGGCGGCTTCTCCCGCTCGGCCGACCTGGTGCTCGACCGGCTGCGCCGCGAGCTGGAGAAGCTCTGCCTGCGGGTGCCGGACGTGCGCGCGTCGACCCTCGGGGCGGACAGCGTGGCGCTGGGCGCACTGCGCTTCGCCCTGAACGAGGTCGACCACCGGCTCTTCACGGCCGGCCTGAGCGCCCCGGTGGCGCCCCGCCGCGACTGACCCACGTCGACCGACCGTCGGGCTCAGGTCCACAGTGGACCGCGTCCCGTCCAGGAGACGACGAGTGCGATGTCGGTCAGCCCACCGCCGTCGAACACCTCGTCCGCGCCGTCGTCGAGCTCGAGGCGCCACTCGCCGGTCGGGGCGGTACCGACGATCGGCACCCAGGTGGGCGCGTTGCCCCGCCGCGTGCCGGCGGTGCCGTTCGTCGCGGTCGCCGCACCGCCCGCGCCGGCGTGCCGCACCGACACCACTGTGTCCGGCAGTTGCTCCGGCCCGGCGAGCCGGACCGTCACCGCGGCGGTGGTCAGTTCCTCGATACCGAGCGGAAAGTCGGTGTCGCGCAACGGTACCGTGACCGCGCGTGGTGCGCCTTCGGCCGGGTTGTTGAGGTCGTACCACTGGTCCGGGAAGTCGCGGGCGAGGCTGAACACCACGTCGGCGCCGCGTTCCCGGTTCGCGTTGAGCCGTGTGACCACCTGGTCGCGGTGGTTCTCGTCGTGCAGGGCGGTGTAGTCGATCGTCAGCACCACGTCGAAGATGCTGGCGTAGTCGAACGGGTTCGCCGCCGGTGGCAGCCGTAGTTCCCAGGTCGTGTCCACCCCGGAGGACTCGAACGGCAGCAGCATGTCCGACTGGGCGTCCAGTTCGAACACACCGCTGGCATTGACCGGCGAGGTCAGCGCGACGACGGTCGGGTCGTGGCGCACGACGACGTCGCTGAAGGCGCCGTCACGGCCGGCAACCACCCGGGAGATCCCGTTGGAGTACAGGGTCGCCCGGATGCCGCGTTCCGGTGGTACGAGCGCGGCGACACTGACCCTCACCGACCGGATCAGTCTGAGGTAGTGCCCCGGGAAGTCGTTGTCGAACAACGACATCGGTGTGGCGAAGGCCAGCGTTCCGGTGCGGCGGAATTCCAGGAACTCCATCGGCATCAGCCGTGACAGGGAGAACGACTGGGTCAGGTTGAGTCGGCGCCGTTCCGAGTGGTGGGCGTAGTCGTCGAGGCGGGCGAGGTCGGCGGCCAGTTGTTCGGCGCCGGTGAGGCCGCGCCGGTCGACCCGGGTGCCGTCCGGGCGTGAGGTCTCCTCCAGTCGCCAGTAGTCACCACGGACGAGGCCCTGGTCGGGTTCGGCGCGTTCGAACGCGAGTTGTGCCTGGGCGAGTTGAGCCGTGGCGGTGGCCTGCTGCAGGAAGTGCCGGTAGACGCCGCCGAGGGTGTTGCTCATCCACAGGTACAGGTCCGCGTTGGTGAACTGCCCGTTGAGGAACTTCACCAGCGCGACGGACTGGGCGTGCTGCGTGGCCGCGAGGACTCGTTCCTGCTCGGCCAGCCGGGCACGGTCCTCGGCGACGGTGACCTGCGCCCGAGCGACGAGCGCCTCCTGTTCGGCGCCGACCTGCTGGACCCGCCATTCGGCGCGCCGCTGTTCGATGCCGGCGCGTAGCGCATTCGCCTGCGACTGCGACTCGACGTCGTTGAGCAGGACCTGCAGGCCGCCACGGACGGTCGCCGCGGCGGAGGCGATGGAGACGGCGGCCACCTGGGCGCCGAGGCTCGTGATCGCGTCCAAGGCGTTGACCTGGGTGGCCGCCTGGGCGATCTCGAACGACATGCTGGCGGCGGCGATGCCGTCGCGCAGGTCGCGCATCCGGTCGTAATCGTCGAGGAGCCGGTTCTCGTATCGGTTCGGCGGGGCGGCGATCAGGTCGGCGTAGGTGTCGGCCATGGCCAGCGCCCGGTCGTGCTGGGCAGCCGCGGCGCGCACCTCGTCCGCGGCGACCGTGATCCGCGCTTCGGCGAGGGTCACCTGTGCCGCGCTGAGGTCGACGCCCTTGAGCGCGTCGAACAGCCGCAGGCCGCGCTCGTCGTACTTCTCCAGTGCCGCGAGGTAGCCCGCCTCGATCTGGGCCGCCTGGGTGGCGAGCTGGCGGGCGCGTTCCAGAAGGACCTTGTACCGGAACGGCGTCGGCTGGCGCACGGTGTCCCGCGCGGTGACCACCTGGGTGCGGCGCAGCCCGGCGATGTTGCGTCCCTGGCGCAGCTTGGACAGTTGTACCGACACGCGGGAGCGCAGCACCTGCAGGTCCGGGATCGGCAGTGCCGGTTCCCCGTCGTTGCGTGGCTCCTGCGGCTCCAGGAACGGGTGGGTGAGCAGCCGGCGGGCGGTGGTGTACAGCACCCGCGCGTTGGCCACGGAGTCGTCGGTCTCGCGGGTGAACTCCGCGTCGGCGTGGTCGAGGTGGCAGCGCGCGATCGCCAGCAGCGTGTAGCGCGTGTACGGGGTGGACCGGTGCCCGACCAGTTCGAAGGGATCCAGCGCCTCCGTCCACTGTGGAGGGAAGGTGAGGTCGGGCCGCAGCGGCCGCTCGGCGTTGATCCGGCCGTACAGCGACACCGGCGCCGCATCGTCGTACGGGTACACGATCCGGTACCAGTCAAGGGCGCCCCGGAAGTCGCCGGCGGACTGCAATCGCTGGGCCAGCAGCATCGGCACCGCCCACTGCGCCTCCCGGGCCGGGTTCTCCCCCGGGGGCGGCGAGGAGAGCAGGAACTGCCGATACGAGGCCGGTTCGACGACGGCGTCGACCGGCTGGTCCGACAGCGCGTCCAGATAACTTCCCGCCGCCCGGGCGGCGTCGGTGCCGTTGAACGGCCCGACGCCCCGGATCGCCGCGAAGAACGCGTCGAGCCGTGGCGACGGCGTGCGGCCGTTGCCGACGAGCAGGCTCGGGTCGAGGTGGCGTTCGGGGAAAAGGAATGCCAGTGTCGCGGACTGCCAGTTGCTCCAGTCGCCCATCCAGACCCACGCCCGGCTGAACTCCTCCGGGTCGGCTATCCGCCAACCGTGAACGGGATGGCCGGGGGCGAAGCCACCGGACCGCCTCGTCGACAGCAGGAGTTGCACGGTCTCGATGGCCTGCCGGATACGGGTGGTTCGCAGCGCGCCGGCCGCGGCGACGTCGACCAGGAACCGCGCCGACAGTTCCTCGCCGGGGTCGCCCTCGACAGTGGGGGCAAGGTCGGCCAGCAGCGCGTCGCGCAGCAACGGCAGGCTCGCCTGTTCGGTCGCGGCGACGGCGTGGGCGTTGGCCTCCACGAGGTCGGTGCGCTGAACGATCCGGGTGCGCAGCACCGACTGCCAGTCCGTGCGGGCCTGCGCGGCGACCCGGAACGGGTTCACCACCGGTGCGGCGGCACCCGGCACGAACAGGTCGGGTGAGAGCACGTACGGGCCCTCCTGGGTCCGCCACCGCGGCGTCAGCGTGTGTTTGTGGACGGCGGTGAGTACGCAGACGGCGTCGGTCCACTCGGCCGCCGTCAGGTCGCCGGTGTCGGCGAGCAGAGCCAGCCGCCGCAGCGCCCGGAAGCCGGCTCGGGTCAGCCCGGCCGCCACGAGGTCGTCGGCGATGTCCTCGCCGCGCTCGTCGCGTTCCTCCAGCGCGGCGAGGTCGGTCTGCGGCAGCGCGTGCGTGACCATTCGGTCGAGGGCCCGCGCCGCGGTGGTGCCGGCCCGAAACGTGTCGAGGTGGGCCGCGTACGCCGTGAGCGCTTGCGCGCGGGCGGCCAGCAGGTCGCGAATTGCCGTGCGGTGGGTCCCCGGGGCGACGTCGTCGGCGCCGACCACGTCCGGGTCCAGTAGCACGCCGAACGCGCGCGGTGGCTTCGGGTCGCGGTCCTGGTCGGCCCAGACCTCTGCGAGCGCCGCGAGGCGCCAGGTCACCAGCAGCGGCACCGTCGGCGCGCGCAGCACGTCGGGGGCGGTGCTGTCGGTCAGGCCGAACAGCCGTTCCAGCGCGGGCTCCGTGAGCCGGTCACCGTCGAGGGTGAGCTGGTCGAGTTCGTCGGGAACGGCCTGCGACAGCCGGATGCCCAGCCGTGCGGCGAGCGCTCGGCGGCGTTCGGGCGGGGCTCCGCGATGCAGCCGCAGTTCGGTGTGTGAGGTGCCGGCGGCGGCGAGCAGGGTGGCGTAGGCGGTGCTCCGGTAGGCGGCCTCCCCCGTGGCGCCGGGCGCGGTGTCGACACCGTCGGCCGCGATGCGGGCGCGCAGCAGTTCGATCGGCACCCGAAGCTGACTGATCTCGCGGGACCCGCGGTCGGCGGCGGCCGACAGCGGCTGGCTGAGCTTGTCGACCGGCTGGCCGAGCACGCTCACGAGGGTGCGGGTGTCCAGCGGCGCCTCTGGCGGGCCGGGCACCACCACCTGTTCCCGGGCGAAGCTCAGCAGCGCCTCCAGGTACTCGCGCGCGTCGAGGCGCTCGTCCAATGTGGACGGCACGTAGGAGCTGATGACGGTGATGCCGTGGTTGAGCGGCGCGCGCGTGGTGTTGCCGTCGCGGTCGGTCGCCCATACCGATACGGTGTGCGAGCCGAAGCCGGACAGCGGCACGTTCGCCGTCCAGTTGCGGAAGTCGCCGCCCGGCCCACCGACGGCCCGGGTCCGGGTGCCGCCGGTCGAGAGCGCCCATTCCACCTTCGCCTGGCCGCCGATCATCGAGCTCTGCGGGTCGGAGGCGGTGCCGGTCATCGCGACGACGACCGTTCCGTCGACATCGCCGAGGATGTCGGCCGCCGCCGGCGGGAAGGTGACGACCGGGACCGGCGGGGTGACGTCGCGTGCTGTCACGATGCGCGTCACCGGCGCCGCCGCGGCGTCGAGGTTGCTGACCGTCACCGTGATCGAGCGGTTCCCCAGGGGCATCGACGCGAGGGGGATCCTCTTGCGGAACTCCCGTCCGGAGTGCACGGTGTCGACGTGGTTCGCGGTGTCCCACGAGGTGCGCACGCTCAGTGGGTAGAACTGCTCGGGGCCGAACGTCAGCACGAGGTCGACGTCGGTTCCACCCTCCGCCAGATCCACCACCATCCCCTGCACCGGCGCATCCACGGTGAACTGCGGCGCCGGCGACACCACGACCCGCACCCGGACGGGAATCATCTCGGTGAACGGCTGCGGAGGGCCGCTCACGGGCTCCTCCGGGGTCCCCTCGTTGAAGACGTGCCGTCCGTGCAGCGTGGCCGTGACGAGAATGTCGGAGCCGCCGCCGACGTGCGGAGCGAGCGTGCCCGTGCAGGACCACGCGCCACCTGAGACGGTGGCGTTGAGCACCGGCGCGCCGGGACCGAACTGGACCCGCACCTCGTCGACGAAGATGAGCATCAGGTCCCCGCTGGGCGCGTCGAGCACGTCGCAGCGACCTGAGGCGGTGAAGGTCCGCGCGACGGTGGTGTTGGCCGCGGGCGCGGTGAACGTGAAGGCGAGCAGTGGCACGAATCCTTCTCTTTCTCTGTCAGGGCGCGATGACGCCGACTTGTCTCATGGCTCCGTTGATCCAGGACCAGCGCATCTCGTGCAGCTTCTGTTGGGTGACCTCGACGTTCTTCGCCGCCACGTAGCCGACCGCCGCGCCCACCGCGACGGCCGCGCAGACCTTGAAGGCGTACAGGCACAGCAGCGGGATCACGGTGTCGTTGTGGTCCTGGGCGGTGGCGAGTCCGACCACCGGGACCCGGGACTCCGCCGCCGCCAGCACCGCGTCGCCGACGCTCGGGAGTTCCCCCGTGGTGAGGTACTGGAAGACGGCCAGCGCCCCGATCGCGGCGGTCGCGGCCATCACGCCGCTGCGGACCGCACCACCCCGCACACCCGGACCGCGGGATTCGTCGGCGCCGGAAAGGGCACGGTACGGGTTGGGCCGGCTGGAGCCCGATATCTCCGCGGTGAGGTCGCCGCCGGCCTTGAGCTTGAACAGCGGCTTGTCGATCTTCCGGAAGAGCGCGATCTGGCGCTTCCTGAGTTTGGCGTCGCCGGTCTTGTAGTCGATCCCGGCGACGAGGGCGTCCTTCGCCTTCATCCCGACGATGGGCCCTTCGCTGGAAAGCCCTTTGCGCAGGATCGCGATGTCGACGGTGACCGCGTACTTCGGTGAGCCGCCCGGTTTCCCGGCGAACGCGATGATGACGCCCTTCTCGTCGATCACGACCTCGGTGAGGATCCGGTTGGCGGCCACTCCGGGGGCGTTGAAGGGGGCACTCTCCACGACGGCTTGGAGGATCGTGTGCAGGCGGGTGCCGAACGGGCTCGGTTTCTCTCCGGGAAGGCGCCGCAGCGCCGGTTCGAGGTATTCGTCGGCGAGTTCCTGGACGAAGTCGGTGATCTGCCGGACCTGCTGGTCCTTGAGCCCGGGTGTGGCCGTGGCCGCCCGCTCGTCGGTGCCGGCGGGGTCGACGTAGCGCATCGGGTTGGCCGCCGCGAAGCGGTACATGTTCGGGTGCGCCCGGAGTCCGACCGGGTCGGGCGAGACCCACCGGCCGAGCGCCGGGTGCAGGTAGCGGGCCTCGTGGTAGTTCAGGCCGCTCTCCTCGTCGCGTTCCATGCCGTGGAAGCGGTAGCGCTTGCGGGTGAAGCCGCCGAACGTCGTCTCCCCGTAAGGGGTGTATTCCTCGCGGTTGGTCACCGCGCCCGTGCCGTCGACCACGACCGCGCAGCTGCCGAGGTGGTCGCGGAGGTGGTATGCGACAGCCGGCCCGCCGCCGGCAGGGTGCGCCGCACCGGCGCGCAGGATCGCCACCCGTTCCTGGCCGTCGCTGACGTGCAGGTGGTTGTTGGCACCCGGGGAGGTGCCGCTCCAGCGGTGGTGCTCGAAGGTGCCGTTCACGTAGTGGACCACCTCCACGGCACCGCCCTGTCGGCGCACCAGCTTCTTGGCGCGGGCGCCCGCGGCGTCGTACAGGTAGTGGGCGTGCACCGACGGTTCCGCGCCCGGTGTGCGTGTTTCGAACGTCGCCAACTGGTCGAGATGGTTCCAGGCGAAGCGGCGCGTTGTGGTCTCGGCGACGAGGTTGCCGTTGGGGTCGTACGCGTAGTCGTACCCGGTGCCGCCGACGGTCAGCCGGTTCAGTCGGTTGCTGCCGCCGTCGAGGGTGTACCGGCGGTCGAACCCGCCCGCGCTCCGGTGCGCCAGCCGCGTCAGACTGCCCAGGGTGTCGTACTCGTAGGACTCGCTGTATGCCTGCGCGCGCGTCGGGTCGGTGCCGCGCGGCTGGTCGTTCCACGGTCCCCCGGGCGGCGGAGCCTGATGCTCGCGTCCGGTGGCGTTCACCAGCCGGTAGATCGGGTCGTAGCCGAACCGGCGGTCGAGCGCGTCACCGCCGGCGATCAGGGCACGCAGCACCGGGTCGGTGACGCCGAGCGCGTCCGGGTTGCCGGGGATACCGCTGCCCGGCGTGCGCTCGCGCACGGCGACGACGTTGCCGGCGAGGTCGTGAACATAGCCGATGTCCTGCACCGGCGCACCGGTCGGCCGGTAGGTGGCCGGGGCCGGGGCGGTGAACCGCTCGGTGCGGGTGCGCACCGGCCGGAACGTCTGCGGATCGTAGGCGTAGCGGGTCATCAACCCGTTGCCGAACGCGACCAGTACCCGCTGGCCCTTGGCGTCGTAGGCGATGCGTTCCACATGTGCGGTGCCGTCGACCGTCACCGACTCCAGCGCCCCCGCGCGGTTGAACCCGCAGCGCAGCTCGCGCCGGTGTCCGTCCACATCGGACGGTAGGAGCTGGCGCGTCGCGCGGTCGAGCGCGTCGTAGCGCGTATTCGTGGTGTAGCCGGCGGCTTCCAGGAGTTCGGCGTCACGGTCGGCCGCGGTACGGCCCGGTGCCGGGGTCCAGTCCACCCGAAACGGTGCCACCTCCCATCCGTTCGCCGCGGCCCGCTCGTAGGTCGCGAGGACGGGCGCGTCGGCGATGACGCGGCGGGTCGACTCCAGCACGTTGCCACTGAGGTCGGCCGCGGCGACGACCGACATGCCCGCCTCGTCGCGGTGCCGCGACCAGCGGCCGAGCAGGTTCGCGGCGCGGGCGGCGGCCCGTTCGGCGGCCGGCTGGTCGGGGCGGCCGCCGTCGCCGTAGCTGACGACCTGGCGCAGGGTGGTCGGCTGTCCCGGCGCGTCGCGGGCCCAGATCCGGTCCGGCCGGTTGAGCGCGTCGAAGGTGCCCAGGTGCAGGGCGCCCCGCGCGTCGCGGCCCTCGACCGGATTGCCGAACACGTCCGGGATGTTGTCGCGGCGCCCACCGTCCACACCGTCGGTGCGCCACCGCCGTCCCGCGAGGTCGTAGATGTATCGGAACGCCACGCGCCCGGCCGGATCGGTCAGGCTCAGCAGGTTCCCCCGGATGTCGTAGACGCTGCGCGTGACGAATCCGTCGGCGCCGGTCGGGCCGAAACCGGCGACGGACTCCACGGTTCGGCCCAGCGCGTCGATGCGCACGCGGTCCGGAGTGTTCCAGTGCGCGCGATACCCGGCGGCCGCCTCGGCATGGGTGCGACCGGCGTTGTCGTTGGCGTCGTAGGTGTAGGTCTCCCACGGGGTGGGCGCGAAGCGATCCGGATCGGCGAGGTCGAACGGCACACCCGACACGACGCGCTCCTCGCTGCCGTCGGGGTGCACGGTGCGCACCGCCTGCCCGAGCGCGTCGTAGAACGTCGTCACCCGCCGGCCGAACTGCGCCTCGCCGGGTGCGTCGAAGTCGAACCCGGTACTGAAGAACGGCTCGTACCGGTACACCGGGCGGCCCTTGTTGTCGAAGACCTGCCATCCGGAGACCACCACGTTCTCCGGCTCGGACGCGGCCCGCGTGCGCCCGACGGTTTCCGTCACGGGTGCGAGGTCGCCGCCGGGCAGCACTCCGCCGCCGAACGCCGGATCGCCGAAGCGGGTCTCCTCGGCCTGTGCCCGGGTCTGCACGACCCGCCCGAACCCGTCGGAGTACTCGACCGCCACGAGCACGTCGTCGCGGTGCGCGGCGGGCGCATCGGGATCGGTGTCGTGGTAGACGCGCCGGGTGGTGCGCACCGACGCCGGCTCGCCGCGCTCGACGAACGCGAACAGGTCGTGGGTGAGGCGCACGCTCGGCGCCGCGGCGTCGCCGGTGCCGTCACTCCCCCGCACGAACCGCGCCGTCACCAGCCCGGCCGGGGAGAGAACGACGCTGGTGCGGTTGCCGTTCACGTCGGTGACGGTGTGCGGGCACAGCACCCGCAGGTCGTGCTCGGCGGTCACCTCCAGGCCGGCGGCGTCGACCGTGCGCACCGGCAAGAAGTCGTGGACGTCGTACGCGAACCGGGTCGGCGCACCGAACGGGTCGAGCGAGGACAGGCGCAGCCCGCGCGGCGCCCGCTCCGGTTCGTGGACGTCGTAGCGGTGCCGGGCGACGGCGACGTAGTACCCGGCCGGGGAACCCGGCACCGCGTCCTCGCCGCGGTACACGTAGCCGGCCAGCGGCGGTAGCGCCGCGCGGAACTCCTGCGGATACTCGTTCGGCCACGGGGATCTGCCGGCGGGGTCGAGGAAGACCGGCCTCGGCGTGATCGCGTCGGGGTCGTCCGGGTCGAAGACGGTGTCGAGGAAGTCGTCCGTGAATACCAGCGTCTCCACCCGCACCGGCAGCCCGTGCGCGCCCAGCGTGCCGACCGGCAGCCCCTCGAAGGCGTCGCCGTCGTAGTGGTTGCGCGTGTGGCCGAGCAGTCGCAGCGACACGCCGTCGCGGTTCCCGCCGCCCGCCGCGGCCACGACCGCCGACGGCAACGCCGCGACGGCCGCCGTCCCGTCGTTGACGACCTCGTACGTCGTGACCCGCGCGATCCGGTCCACAAGGTATCCGGTGGCGTCGTCGCGACGGGCGTACTCGGTGGCGGTGTACGTGGCCAGGTACGGCTCGGCCGCGTTCCGGTCGGTGATGCGCGGATCCCGGCCACGGGGCACGGAGACGGCGAGTTGCCCGGTCGGCAGGCCGTACCGGTCGAGGCCGGTCGTGAACGCGAGCTGGGTCAACGGGTCGTCGCCGCGCAGCCAGTGCGTGGTGCGCCCGGCGACGGTGAACGGGAAGAACACCCGGCGGTGCCCCGGTTCGCCCGCCGGCGCGGGCTCCTCCCGCACCCCGACGACCGTCTCCGACACCGTGTACGGGCGCTCGACCGCGGCGGAGCCGTCGAGGGCGTACAACTCGGTGCGCACGACGTTCCCCCGCAACGCCCTGAGGGCGTCGCGTCGCGCGGCGCGCGGCAACGCGGCGAGCGCGGCCACCTGATCGTCCGGACGCGACAGCAACGACGGGTCCCCCCGCCAGTACCCGTCGCTGAGGTCCAGCTCGACCCAGTCGCCGTCCGCGTCCGCGACCGGCCCCACGTGGAACCAGGTCCGTGCCAGCGTCGGCGGCGCGAAGTGCCCGTCCGGCGCCCACCCCGGTGCGGCGAACTCCTCGCTGTCGAACCGGTCGACGGCGGCGAAGCCCCGGAACTCCCGTTCGACCCCGTCCCAGTAGCCGTGGTGGTAGGCGTACCGGGTGGTCAGCCGCACGCCCGAGATGGCGTCGGTCACCACGATCCGGGTGACGACCTGCACCGGAAACGGCAGCGTGGTCCGCCAGCGGGTCGCCGGATCGACCCGGTCGCGCAGATACTCGGCGGTCGAGGACGCGTAGGTGATGCGGGTCCGGGCACCGAGGTGGTTCTCGACATCGGTCAGCAGATACGGCTTGGTCCCGCCGGTCAGGTCGAGGAAGCGCACGCTCGTGCGGCCGGCGCGGTCGGCGGTGCGGCCGAACAGCACCCCCGCGGTCCCGGTGCCGTGCAGGTCGCACAACTGCACCGAGTCCACATCGGTGACGTCGGGCGTGCCGGTGATGACGACCGGCGCCGGTGTCCATCCGTTGCCGGAACGGTTGCCCCACACCAGCACCCGGCCGCGGCCGAGGTACACGAGGTCCGCGGCACCGTCACCGTCGACGTCACCGAGCAGCAACCGCCGCGGGTCGAACCCGTCGGGTAGCCGCGGCGCGTCGCGCATCACCACCCGGGAACCCCATCGGTTGTGGCCGAGGCTCGGCCAGTAGGTGACGTTCCCGTTGTGCAGCAACACAATGTCCTGCAGGCCGTCGCCGGTCATGTCGGCCAGGCGCACCCGCGGATCGGCCAGGTCGACCGGCGGCGTGTCGCCGGCCCCGGGTGCGAAGCGACCCCAGGCCAGCCGCGGGTCGGGATCGTTGAACCACGCCGACAAGCGCGTGCCCGAACGCAGCACGTCCGTCAGCCCGTCACCGTCGAGGTCGACAAGGCGCACCTCCGGCGCGTCGAACGCGACCGGAGGGGCCTGCCGGAAGCGCCGGAACCCGCGCGGCGACCAACCGGCGCCCGACGTCGGGTAGTAGCCCGCAGTGCCGCCCGGCACGACCGGTGCGAACAGGTCGGCGCGGCCGTTGCCATCGGCGTCGGCGAACACCACGCCGGGCTCCGCGAGGGATAGCGGCGGCGACGGCGACAGCGCCCGCGGGTGTTCGAGCCGCCCGCCGCCGGCGTTGAACCAGACCCGCCCGGTGACGCCGAGTTCCACCACGTCGGGCAGGCCGACCCCACGTACGTCCACGAGAGCAACGCCCGGATCGTCGAGCGCGACGGCCGGCAGCCCGGCCGAGGTGACCGGGGCGAACCGCTGCCGCTGGGGTCTGAACTCCGAATACGCGAAGGTCAGCGGCGGCAACCGTTCCTGGTCCGCACCGTCGATGCCGAGCGGTTCGACGCTCTCCAGCAACGACAGGCCGTTGAACGGCGCCGTGCGGTAGCCGAGCCGCAGCTCCAGCAGCGCGCGCTCGATCCCGTCGGCGGCGTGGGTGCTGACCTTCACCGCCCGGCAGCGCAGCGTGGTCCGCACCTCGAACCCGGAACGATGGTCGGAGAACGGGTCGGGCCGCTCCTCGTAGTCGAACGCGACGCGCACGAGATAGGCGGGGTCGGCCGGGTCTCCGTAGTCGGCGTAGCGGAAGGCGGCGAGTAGCGGCTGGTCCCAGTTGTGGCCCGGCTGCGTCCCGGCGTCGCGCCGGTACTCGTAGACGATCGCGTTGCCGAGCGGGTCGCGCACCTCGGAGATCAACCAGCCGAACACCCGCGACGGGTCGGCCGGATCGGCGACCACCGCCGGGTCGCGCCAGTGCGCGGGCGCGGCCGGCGGCCGGGGCGTACCGAAGCGGGTGCACCGGCCGTCGCGCTCACGCACCTCCCAGAAGTCGTGCCCGTCGCCGTGCACGTGCTCGATGCGGGCGAAGCCGCTGTCGACCCGCGGTCGGTAGCGGGTTCGGCCCGCTGCGACCGCGACGGCGACGAGGTCCTCGGCCCCCGACAGCAGGAACACGTCGGGCTCCTCGCCGGCCCCGTAGCGGGGCACGCCGCGCGATGTTCGCCGCGTCACGCCGGGCAGATCCAACTGCCAACCGAGACCGAACGGCCCGTTTCCGTGCCCGCTGCCGTAGCGCAGCGCAAGTGCCGGCGTCATCCCGGCCCGGCCCTGTGGCACGGACAACGGCACGGTCAGGGTTCCGGTGCCGGTGAACGGATCGGCGGCGAACGTCTCGCCCATCCCGCCGATCGCGCCGCCACCCTTGGGCAGCGAGATCGGTGAGCCCGCCGCAGCCGGGTCCGCCCCCGTCAACGGTCGGTCCTGTGGAACTGTGGTGTCGCGTGCACTCCGGCTCTCCCCTTGTCCCGATCACCGCCGTGAACCGGCCGATGATCAAAGGGCGTTCCACGGTGTTCCATCGGCACGGGTACGTTCCGGGAAGGGACGTTGTGCTGTCTCCGCGCGGGAATGCCTTCGCGGGCACCGAGTTCCAAACCGATGGTGGCGAGGGGAGGCCGTGCTTCTGTGGTGGCGTCGCGACGCGACGGCATTGTGGGTGTGGGACGGCTGTCGCATGATAGTTCGACGTTCCGCGACGGGGGAGTTACGCCTTGCCTCGAACGCTCAACTACACCGACGCCGTCCGGATCCTCGGCGGCGGGGACAGCGCCACCATCACCGCCCTCGACCGGATCAGCCGCGGCCTCATGCTCGGCGCCGCACCGACCGTGGGAGCCGTGCTCGGCTGGCTGGATGCGCGGGTCGAGTTCGTGCGGCTCTGCCACGACCTGGTGCGCGGCGTGTCCGAACGACGCTCCGGGCTGGACCGGCTGGACCGCACGCAGCGGCTGACCGCGGCGCACACCGTGATCGTGGTGACCGCCTACTTCGAAGCGCTCGCCGAGGCGCCGCTGCCGTTCGCGCTCGAGGACGTCGCGACGACCCGCGCGGAGCAGCTCGCGCTCGCAGGCGGTCAGCTGCCTGCCCGGGACTTCGTCTCCGGCGTGCGTGCGACGGAGGTCGCCGTACCGCCGCCACACGGTTCCCACGAGGAGTACGAGGACGCGCTCGGCCGCTACTACGGCGAGCTGTCGGAGCGTCTACGAACGTTCGTGGCCGGTCTGTCGATCCGCGACCGGGTGTCACAGACGCAGTGGGACCGCTTCACCCACGCACTGTCGGAGATCCGGTCCGACGCGCTCGGGCGTCATGGCGAGCTGATGCGCGCCCTGTGCGGCGACTTCCCCGAGGTGGCGCACTGGGTCGGCCTGCGCGAGCACCGCGCCACCCGCGAGGAGATCCGGACGCTCGATCCGTCGCTGCGGCGGATGGCGACGCTGTTGGACGAGATCGCCTCCGACCGGGCACCCGACGACCGCCGTGCCGCGCTCGTCCGGGCGCATCAGGCCTGGCTGATCCGGCCGATCCTGCCCTCCGGCGACCTTCCGGCCGGGATCCGCGTCCCGACACTCGACGCGGCCTACGTCCCGCCGTCGTTTCGCGTGCTGGAGCCCGGCACGACCACGGACGCCGGTAACGAGGCCCTGTGGCACGGCGTCGACCCACGCGAGGACTTCGACGGCTTCCTGGCCGGCTACCTGACCTCGCCGGTGGCGACCGAGGCGCCGCTGCTGGTGCTCGGCCAGCCCGGCGCAGGCAAGTCGGTCCTCAGCCGGGTCCTCGCCGCCCGGCTACCGCCGACCGACTTCCTGCCGGTTCTGGTCAGCCTTCGGGAGGTGGCCGCCACGACCGACGTCCAGGACCAGATCGAGCAGGCCGTCCGCGCGGCCACGTCCGAGCGCATCGACTGGCCGGACCTCGCCCGTTCCGCCGACGGCGCGCTGCCGGTGGTGCTGCTGGACGGCTTCGACGAACTCCTGCAAGCCACCGGCGTCAGCCAGAGCGACTATCTGGAGCGGGTGGCCGAGTTCCAACGGCGCGAGTCCGAGCAGGGGCGCGCCGTAGCGGTCGTGGTGACCAGCCGGGTCAGCGTTGCCGGCCGCGCCCGCACCCCGGTGGGCACCGTGCTGCTGCGGCTGGAGCCGTTCGACCGCCGACGTATCGAGGCCTGGCTGCTGCCGTGGAACGCGGCCAACAGCGACCACTTCGACGACCACGATCTGCGCCCGCTCGACGCGACGACGGTGTGCCGCTATCCCGACCTCGCCGGCCAGCCGCTGCTGTTGCTGATGCTGGCGCTCTACGACGCCGACGGCAATGCGCTGCAACGCCTCGAGGCCGGTCCGCTCAGCCTCGGCGACCTCTACGAGCGGCTGCTGCGCCGCTTCGCCGCCCGCGAGGTGACCAAACACCGGGCGGATCTCGCCGGCTCCGCGCTCGATCGCGCCACCGACGAGGAACTGCGTCGGCTGTCCGTCGTGGCGTTCGCCATGTTCAACCGTTCCAGTCAATGGGTCACGCAGGACGACCTCGAACGCGACCTCACCGCGCTGCTCGGCGCACCGGCGGCTGCACCGGTCGGGACACGGGCCCGGCTGGGACAGGCGGAGGTCGTCCTCGGCCGCTTCTTCTTCGTGCACCGGGCACAGGCGGTGCGCGACGACGCGGTCGTCGGGACGTACGAGTTCCTGCACTCGACATTCGGGGAGTATCTCGTCGCGCGACTGACCTGGCAGGTGCTCGGCGACGCGGTGGCCCGCGCCGGTGCCACCACGCTGTCGTTCGGCCCGACGGATCACAGCCTGCTGCACGCATTGCTCTCCTTCGCCACGCTGACCGTCCGCACCGCCACCGTGCCGTTCCTACGCGGCATGGCCGCCGCCCTCGACGCCACAGCCCGGACCGCGCACACCGACCTGATGCTGCGACTGTTCACCACGGCCGGCCATCCCCCGCGCCACGACGCCGTCGCCGCCTACGAACCGCGGCGACTCACCGCCGCCGCCCGCCAGGCCCAGTACTCTGCCAACCTCCTCGTGCTGATCCTTGTCACCGGCGAAACGGTCGACGCCGGACGGCTCTTTCCCGGCTCGCGCGCACCGGTCGAGGCGTGGCACGACGAATGCCTGCTATGGCACTCACAGCTCGACGACGAGGAATGGGACAGCCTTCTGCAATCCTTGACGGTCGAACGGATCGGCGCCCCGACCGGGCCGCCCGGCGCCGACACCCGCGACGTGCGGGTCCGCCTCGGCGACGGCACGGCGCAGGTCCCGCCGCCCGATCCGTTCTGGTCGTGGAACATCACCTCACCCCCGTACGGCGCCTTCACGTCGAGTGAGTCACTCGACTACTTCCTGCGGCGCAGCCATATTCAGTGCGGCGGCCGAGACGACGAGGTGGCGCTCGCGCTGCTGCCGCTCGCGCGAAGCACGCTCGCCCCGGCCGCGGTGACCTTCGCCGGCTGGCTCGGGCCGCCGCACCAGTCAGTCGCCCAGGCACTGCTCGAGGTCTGGCTGCTGCCGGTGCGCCATGACCTGACACCCGCCGAACGGGAGGACACCTACCGGCGGTGTGCCGTGATCGTTTCCTGCAACTATGCTCCGTGGTCGTCGCAGACCAGAGCGGCGGCGATGACGCTACTCGTGCACGCGCTGATGCGCGACGACGCGGCACCCGTCACCGACGTGCTGACCGAACTGGCAACCGCGACCCCACCGCCCGAGTCTTCGGTCACCACCCTGATGATGCGCTGCGGGCAACAGGCTCTGGCCCGCACGCCGACGGAGTCCCCGGAATACACCCGTCTCACCGACCTGCTCGGCGGGATATCGCTGTAGCGGCCGACATCGTCGCACTACTCGGGCATGTCCGGACCGCGTTCCGGCATGGCCCCTGAGGATCGGGCGCACCGAACGGTTGAGCCGGTGGACCGGCGCCGCGTGCCGGTCGTAGGTTGATCCCGTGCGCATCGCAGTGGCCGGCGCGACCGGCAACGTCGGATCACTCACGGTCGAGGCCCTCACGCGCGGCGGCCACGAAGCGGTGGGTCTCAGCCGATCGCTCGGCGTCGACCTGGCCACCGGCGCGGGGCTGGACGCGGCCCTGGCCGGGGTCGAGGCGGTCGTTGACGCCACTAACTACCCGGCCGGGTCCGCGGCGGAGGCGGTGGCCCTCTTCGGCACCGCCACCGGCAACCTTCTGACCGCAGGGCAGGCGGCCGGGGTGCGTCACCACGTGCTGCTGTCGATCGCGGCGCTCGGGCGCATCGAGGGCAACGCGCACTACGCCGGCAAGCGCGAGCAGGAGCGGCTGGTCGCTTCCGGCCCACTGCCGTGGACCATCGTGCCGGCCACCCAGTTCCATGACTTCGCGGCGACGGTGGTCGGCTGGACCGAGCGGGACAGGGTCGCCCCGATCCCGCCGCTGCTCGTGCAGCCAGTCGCCCCGGCGGACGTCGCAGCGGTCCTCGCCGAGGTCGCCGTGGGCCCGCCGCAGGGACGTTATCGCGACGTCGCCGGCCCGGAGCCGCAGGACCTCGTGGACATGGCACGACGCACGAACGATGCGCGTGGCCGCCACGTCAAGCTCGTGCCGACCTGGTCGTCGCTGTTCGGCCCGGACTGGGCCGGCGACGTGCTGCTCCCCGGTGCCGACGCCCACATCGCGCCGACCACCTTCGACGAGTGGCTTGAGCAGCAACGCTAATCCCACCTGCTGCCGGACCGAGAAGAGTTGATCGAACGGGCATTCACGCGACCGCCGGTCCGACATCGCCCGAAGCGGGCTGGTCAAAGTCGTGCGTCATGTCCTCGCCGACCTGGCATACCGCCCGATCGCCCTGTGACGACGGCACCAAGCTGACGAAAGCCGGCCACCCCGCGACAGTGCACAACAATGCGGTCGGGTGTGGACGGTCTCGCACACCGACAATCAGCGGCGGCCCGTCGGCAAGGACTCGGCCCGCGCCTTCAGGGCCTGGTTGAAGGCGGTGAAACCCTCGTCAGCGCCGCGTGGGCCTTCCTTGACGAGCCGGGCCAGCAACCCGCCGAAATGCTCGCGATGGGTAAGCCGCGTCCCGCCGTCGGCAACGGCGCTCAGCACGAACTCGTGCACGCCGGTGTAGATGGCCCGCGGCAGCCAGCCCGCACCGGGGATCACGGCAGCCCACGCCAGCCGCGCGCCGGGAGTGGCCTCGAGGACAGGCGCATGAACGACGTACGGCCGCCGGCCCGGCGGCCCCAGGACCACCTTGAGCCGGCTGCCGACCACGGGTCGCCCTTCGAGCCGCTGGATGTACGTGGTCCACAGCGGATACTTCGGAAAATCGGTCAGCACGTCCCACACCTTCCGTGGGGTGGCTGCGATGGCCGTGACGGCTTCGATCGTTCGCACGGGTGGAAACATAGGACAAACTTTACACTGGGTTCAATATTGAATCCCGTACAAAATCGTCACCGGTGACGGCTAGACTCGCGCCATGCTCTCGGAGACCGGCCGCCCGCAAAAGGTGGGACTCCGCGCCCGCAAGAGGGAGCAGACCTGGCTGGGCATACACGCGGCGGCGCTGTCATTGTTCGCGGAGCACGGGTTCGACGCCGTCAGCATCGACCAGATCGCCGCGGCGGCGAACGTCGCACGCGGCACGTTCTTCAACTACTTCGACAGCAAGGAGGAGCTGGTCGTCACCTACGGCCCGCACGAGCAGGAGTTCCAGCGCCGCCTGATGGAGCAACGGCCCGACGGCGAGCCGCTTTGGCAGTCCTTGGTGGAGATCATCGTCCGGTACCTCGAGGAGTTCGAGTCACAGATCGTCGTACACCTGCGCCTCAAGGCCGGATCGCCCGCACTGTCTCGCTCCGCCCGGCCGATGACCGAACGACTCGTGGCCGACCTGCGTGTCTGGGCGCGGGACCGCCATCCACACCTCGCCGAGGCGGAGATCATGCTGATCATCAACGTCGCCGTCGCCGTACTTGGCACCGCTGTCCACTACTGGCAGGTCGACCGGCCGGCCGCCGAACGGATCCGCACCGTCCGCACCATGCTCGACCGCGCCGGCTCGGGTCTGGCAACACCCCTGAACGCGTCGACCTAGAACCGTACGCCCGGCCGCCGTAGCCGCCGTACGGTTCATCCACGCCCGACCCTCTGGCGCAATGTTCTCGGCAGTTCCGGGAAGCCGGACGGCGAGAGCGTCGATCACCATCGGTGCCAGGTGGCGACCTGGCCGTGCGCGCCGACCGCGGCAGATCGCGGAACTCAAGGAGCTGATGACGCAGCCGCCACAGACGGTCGCCGGGCTGCGCCACCTAGAGTCGGCGTTCTTCACGTACGGGAACGAGGCCGCCGGTCCGCACGTCGACCGGTTCTGGGAACTGGTCACCGCGGAAAGCCTGCCCTTCGAGCGCAAGAACGTTCTCGGTGACGTGCTGCGTCGCGGCCGGATCAACGACGCCGGCGAGTACGAGGTCGTCGTCGATCTGCTCGTCGTCGCGGAGCAGGAAGGCAGGATCACCGCTGAAGAGGCCGCCCGCCTGAGCAATTACATCGGCCGTTACGAGCGTCGCGGCTCCCGCCGCTGACCTCTGTCAGGCCCGGCGCAACGCCGTCCGACCGCCGAATCAAATGGCGATCGATGCGATATCGTCGCCGTCGATGGAGCTGAGCCGGCGGGAACGGGAGCGTCAGGCCGAGACACTCGGGCTGCAGGCTGTCGAGCTACGGCTGCGGGGCAGGGCCGCCGATGCGAAAGAGCACGCCGATGCCGGCATAGAACTGCTGGGCGGGCTGCTTGCGCAGTGGCCCGACGACCAGCCGACCCGGTATGTGCTGGCCGGGCAGCTCTACAACCGGGCCGCGATCTTCGAAGATCTGGGCCGGCCTTCGGCCGGCATCCCGGACGCACGCCGATCGGTGGACCTGTACCAGGAGCTGGCCGAGGTCATGCCCGCGGCGGTGAACCAGGGCGCCGACGCACAGCTGCGCCTGGCTCGGCTGATGGCCCACGACACCGCCGCGGGTCTCATGAGGGATGTGCCCTACGACCTCGACGCGCGGCCGGCGACGGCGGACGACGTTGTCCGGACGGGGTCGGCTGCCCTCGACACCTACGAACTGCGGGCGCAGGCGGGCCAGGCGTCGCCTTCGGACCTGGCCCGGGCGCGATGGTCCTGGGCCGAAGTGCTGCGGCTGCTCACCACCACGCCGCGGCTCGACGTCCTGCACGCCTACGTGCTGTCGCTGGAGGCCAGTTACATCATCGGCGCCGAACTGACCGCCGAGGACCGGCGTCGCCGCGCCCAGGCACTGTCGGCAGCCGTCCGCCTGCAGCGCACACTCGACGACGAGATCATCGATCTGCGTTCGGCCGCCAACGCGGCGGTCGAGGAATGGTGGACACTGACCGCCGAGGGACACAACACCCACGCGCCGTGCCTGGCCGCCGTCTACGACCTGGCCATGCTCGCCCGCGAGAACGGCGCCGAAGACGTGCGCGACGTCCTGCTGATGGGCCGGACCGTACTCGATGCGATGTCACGACCGCTGGATCCCGAGTCGGCTGCCATCGCCGTCGCCATCGCCGATCTCCTTCACGAGGTCTGAGCCGGTGGCGTTCCGCGCGGCCTGCCGGCCCGGCGCGCCGCCGGCCACCACCCGCGCGCAGCCGAGAATCCTTTGTAGGCACTCGTAAGAATGTCAATGTGTCGCCCCGGCGGCGCGACGTCGATTCGGCGGAGGTGCGACGTGGGCTCCCGGTACCCACGCCTCGGCGAGGCGATCCGTGTCGTCTGCTGGACAGGGCTGATCGCCGGAATGTTCTGCGCCTTGTTCAGCAGCCTCGCCGGGGGTGGGGCAGCATGGGCGGCACTATGGACCGGCGTGGTTCTCGCCGCCGCCTGGTTCTACGTCGCCGATCGACGCGGATGGCCGTTCAGGCACACGACGAGCGTGCAGGCCGCGCTCGTCGGTGTCGGACTGGCCGCGACGCTGGCGGTGGCCGGCGCCGGCAGGCGGTATCCGCTGATCGTGCTCGGGTTCACCGGCTTCCTCGCGGCGACGGCCTGGTTCAGCGACGACGGTTCCGACGCCGATCTGGGCGGACCCGTCGACTGACGGAACCCGGCCGACGGACCGGGCGCACTCGGTTCGAACCGGCCGGAGGTCCCGTCGCAAGTCGGTAGGTACGCACCTTCCGCCTCGTCGGCGCCAGTCCTCCGATGGACCCATGAAGGTCGGCCGTGAGGCGCGTCAAGGGCATCGTCCGCCCGTCCCCCGCGTGGATCGCCACCGCCGCATCGACGACGGCGGGCAACCCGCGGATGGACGTAGGGACGGGGCAACCACCATTCGTACCGGGACGAGAGCGCCGGCACGAGGACGTCACACCGCCTTCTGCCGACCCGGCCATCCCTTCACGGATCCTCGCAGGAGCGCGCTGATGTCGGCGTGAGGATCAGCAGTGAGCCGGCGCAGAGCAGGACCTGGTCGGTGCCCCACTGGCCCTGGAAGGCGTCGAGGGCACCGGCCATCGTGCGTTCGGTGGCGTCGACGAGGGCGATGGCCAGCAGGAACTCTCATCTCCGGGAGCGGTGGTGTCAGATCCGGCGAGCCGGCCGTCGTCATCCGTCGCTCTCGAACAGCTCGTCCAGCACCCGCTCGGCGACCAGCATGGCGCCGCGAGCGTTCGGCACCCCGGCGTACGCCGCCGAGTGCAGCAGAACCTCCGAGATCTCCCCGGGAGCCAGGGTGATGCAGCTGCGGGTCCCACGATCCAGCCCGTCACGGCCCCAGACGGAACTCGTCACGTAATCGAAGAAGGCGCATTGAACAGGGTGGACCTAGCGATCGATGCGTCCACCTCGGCGTCGCCGACCGCCTCCCGACGCACCTGCATACCGCGCTCGCGCTCCGCGTCGACGTCGACACCGAACGTGACCTTGGAGCCGGTCACAAGGCGCCCCCACAAGGCGTGTCCCGTGACGATGTCGAGGAGGTGCTCGATCTGGGCCGGCAGTTCGTCTCCCCGCCACGCGACGTGGTGGTCGGAGCGGACCAAGGCTGCACGACGCTCGTACATGCCCAGCAGCGACTCGCGATCCACCTCGTCCGGCCTGAAGATCTCGATGGGAATGCCACGCGCCTGGGCCCGCTTCAGCAGCTCTGTCGCATCGATACCGCCTGGGTCGAGCAGGGTGAAGCCGAGCCCGAAGTGGTCGTAGAGCGAGCTTCCGTCGCCAGCCACAGGTGAGGGGCGCGGGAGCTGGGCGCGGCGCACGGGGTGTAGTCGGCACAGGTCGCGCTCGGTGCCGTCGCGCACGATCAGCGGCGAGGCCGAGTAGCGGTAGCCGAGCTGGCCGCCCATCCGCTTGGACTGCACCAGCTTGCGCTCGAGGATGTCCTGCTTGACCGCCTCGCCCTCGGGCCCTCTGCCTCGAGGCCGTCCCGGACCAGCTCGATAGCGCCAAGGGCGTGGTTGGCCTCTGAGCCCAGCTGGATGAAGCGGACCGCCTCTCGCCGGTCGATCGAGTACGACGGTATGAGCGCCGGCCCGCCCCAGCCCTGAATGAGCGCGGCAAGCTTCCAACCGAGGTCGGCGGCGTCGCCGATGCCGGAGTTCATGCCGAAGCCGCCCTGGGGCGAGACCATGTGGGGCCGCGTCGCCGGCGAGCATGATCCGGCCGAGGTCGAGGCGGGGGACGAGCAGGGAGTTCTCCGCGAAGGCGCCACCGGAAAGAGGCTCGACGTCGATCTCCTGCCCGACCGCATTGAAGATGAGCTCCTTGACCTGCTCCCAGTCGTCACCGCCGACGCCCGCGGGCGTCGGGCCGGCGAAGTACTGCCAGGTCTCGGGGCCCTGCGCGGTGATCAGGTCGCTGCCGCGGTCCTCGTTGTAGAAGTAGACCATCGAGACCGCCGGTCCCGCGCTCCAAAGCTCCTTGAGCTGCTTGGATCGGAAGTGCCACGACAGGCTCATCGCCAGGGTGCGGCCCTCGTGACGCACGTTGAGAATCCGGCGCAGGTTACCGCGCGAGCCGTCGCAGAGCACCAGGTAGTCGCCGCGGATCGTGTACGGCGTGCCGTCCGGGCCCTTGACCTCGACGCTGACCCCGTCGTCGTCCTGAGCGAAGGTGGCGACCTCGTTCTCGTTGCGGTGGTCGATCAGCGGCAGCTCGGCGACCCGGCCCCACATCGTCTTCTCGATGCCCTCGTTGGGCGCCCACTCGGCAACCTCGGAGGCGAAGGGCAGCGGCTCGCTCCACTCGTAGGTGCGCGGCAGGTTGAGGATCAGGTGGCCGTTGAGGCGGGTCACGAACGAGACGTCGCGCCGGATGTCCTCCGGGACCGGGTCGTTCTTGCGCAGTGCGTCCGCCATGCCCCACCGGCGGAAATGCTCCATTGAGCGAACGTTGGTCATGTTCGTGCGCAGATGGAAGGGCTTTCCCCGCTCGCGTCGCTCGAGCACGATGCTCGGCACACCGCGCAGCGCCAGGTCGATCGCCAACGACGAGCCGACGGGGCCTGCGATAGCCCGAACGGGCAACTCGCCGACCGTCGGCATACTCCTGCCCCAATGCCGTATGCGTCGGAACGAACCGAGGGCGCGGAGTCCGGTCGGGCCCGGGCACGCCCATTGGTTGCGGGGGCACGGCTCCACCCGCGGCGACGGAAGCGGAAGCGGGCCATACGATCGTCGAGGTCCCCACCGATGTCGAGTGGCACCGTGTCGTAGCGGCGATATGTGCGGCCATCGAACCCGTCACGGCGCCGTTCACGCGCCTCCGGCCGGACCGGGCGCTGTCGTCACGAGCGTCGTTTCGGCGCGAACCTTCCGCCGTTTCCCTACGCCCGTTTGTGCGGGTGCGGCGATTTCACCGACACGGTTCCGACCGCGTCCGCCGACTGTCGGCCGACGCTGCGTTAATCACACAAAGAATCCCCGATCGCGGAGATCGTCGTACTCGTCGACCTCCATGAGGCGGCACCGCCCTGTTTCCAGATCCACCATGATCGGCCAGTTTCCGGCCAACTCGCCCTCTTCGTCGCCGTGGTCGAGCAGAGCCGCCGAATTCCAGGGAACGACCAGGAACTTGCCGTCCTTGAAGGTGTACTCAGGAGCGGTGCGCACAGCGTTTCGGCCGGGCGACTCTCCGGACTGCCGAAAGTAGGCGTCGAGCCAAGTGGCGGCGATGGCGGCCGCAGTGGAATCGTCGATCATCTCAGTGGTCCGCCTCTGTCGCAGAGGTCCCGGCCTCGCACGGTTCCGTGCCCGTCAAGGACAATGACATTACCCTTCCTGTCGACGTCGACGAAGCGGCCGACACCGCCGCCGCCCGGACGGACGCTCTCACCTCGTCGGTCAGGTCGCTCTCGTCGTCGAACCGTTCGAACGTTCCGCTGCCGCGATGTCGTGTCACCGCAATGATCGAACCCGCGGCCGCCGGCCGGTTGCATGCCGCGTGCCGGTACGCCGGCCTCGTCCGGGTGTTGCCCTCTCTGCTGGCTCATCTGCGCACCGCTCATGACGCCGCGCACGGCAGCCGGCGGGAGACGTTCGCTATCTATCCGGGGTTGCGCAGGTAATTCGCGCGCTCCTCTGGTGTGAAGTCTCGAAGGTGCGTTGTGCGGCCAGCGCGAGTACCTCACCGATCGGTCCGCATACCTGGCACGGGGTGACGCGAAGGTGAGTTTTGTAGCGTGTGACGAGTTGTCGCCCGTCGGCGCTGAAGGCGAGTTGTTCGGCGTCGGCGGGGTGGCTGAAGGTGAGGGCTTCGCCGGTGCCGTCGGTCGTCTACGCCGGCTGCTCGACCCAACGCACGCAGGTCGGCCTGACACCTGTCTCGACGAACTCGCGTGCGGCCTCGCGCGCACTCGACGGACCAACCCGTGCGCGGTCCGCGCCGGCGAACACCGGGTCGCCGGCGTAGTCGAACGCGATGTCCGCGACACCCTGCGGCCACGGCGGCAGGTCGTCGTCGACACCGATCCCGCCGTCGGCAGCCAGCCAGAGCACAAAGGCGCGGTCGGGGTGCCCGGCGCCGATCTGCAGTGCCGGCGGAGCGGGTTCGTCCCACGGCGAGGCGTCGCCGGCGAAGTGTTCGGGTGGATAGATCCCGACGACCCGCGGAGTTCCGGAATCCGTGGCTTCGTCAAGGGCGGCGTCCAGTTCCTGGACGGTCGAGACCGTGCGGCGGTTGTCTCGTCCCCAGGTGACGATGTAGCTCACGCGATTTCCTTCCCCGTGCCCTCGTAGGTACCGAGCAACCGCACACCAGCCGTTGTTTCCGGGTCACGGATGTAGATCGTCAGCCGGCTTCCCTGCGGGATGATGTGCCGCGCCACCCGGTCACAACCGTACGGGTCGCCGACGCAGGGCTCGTTGTTCGACACCAGGACCACCTCCCGCGGCGCATTGGGCTTACGCATCTCCTGCGCCACGATCGCCTCGAGATGATCCGTCAACGTCCACGGGAACCCCTTCGGACCGGGCAACGGCCGCAACCCACTCGTCGAGGCGACGTTACGGCCGCTGCTCCACGGCTGCGCCGACAACGCTCGACCGGACACGTCGAACGCGAGGCCGCTCGTCGGTCCCTCGTTCGGCCGCTGCGGGAGGCGGCGCGCGGCCTGACGCACCCAACCCGGCGGACCGGACGTCGGTGACCGCTTACCGGGTACAGCGACACCCGCAGTCCGTTTCCCGAGACACCGGCTCGAAGCGCCTCCTCCAGCACCGGCTCGACATCGCCCATCGTGGCGTTGATCCGTGCGACCACCTCGAGCAGAGTCCGATGGACCGCACCGATCCGCGCCAGCAACGGCCCCGGCTGCCCGCCCCGCAGCGCCGCCGCGGAAACCGTGCTCGCGTCATTGACCTTTTCGATCACGGCACCCAGTCCTCGATGCGCCTCCGCCATCCTCACCGCGACCGGGACGAGCGCGTCCATCGCCTGCTGCGGCGACGGCCGTCGCGGCACGCCCGCGAGGGCCGCCAGCACAGTGGCCACGAGTTGGGCGACCGCAACGACACCCGAGCGAACCTCCCGGAGACCGTCGCGAACGCGGTCTACATCGCGTAGTCGCTATCCGCTCATCCCCAACGGTGACGGCGGGCGACGCTTGCCAACGTCCGATCATGCCGAGAAGCGTGCGGCCCATTCGGTGTCGGCTGAGGCTGCGCGCGTTCTAGATTCTTGCCGTGAACGGGTCGTGGGCAAGGATCGATTGGGATGCGGCGCGGCCGGACGAGCAAGCGGTCCGGCGGGCCCGGGCACGGCTGCGCTATCAGGCGAAGGCGCTTCCTGCGGCTGGCGTTGATGAGCTCGTCCTGGCCTTGCGCCGTACCCACGTCAACGGCGGTGCGCTGGTGGCTGGTTTCCGCGTCGTCGATGACGACGTGACCGGCTGGTTCGCCGCGCGCAACCGCTTCAGTGAGTTCGGCTTCTTCTCGCACTTCCTGGGCTCAGCCGCCGTCCGGGAGGCGTTGCCCGAACTGCAGATCCCCGAGTCGCTCGAGGATGACCTGAGATTTGAGGAGTCGTGGTCGGGCACGCTCAGCCTCGGTGGCGAGCTAGCGGCAATGCTGGTGCACGGCGGAGCGTACGAGGCGTTCCCCGGGTCACCGATGGAGGCCAAGCGGCTGGGTGATGCCTTCGTTGAAGCGATTGTCGGCGAGCGCCACGATCGTTTCCACGTCTACCGGTCGCATCGGCGGTGGTGCTCATGGTTCTTCGACATCGCGTGGGACTCGACATCCATCCTGATCGACCGTGAGCACGCGGAAATCGTGCTGTTGTGCATTACCGACACCGATTAACGGCCGCCAGCGCGCTCATCTGCCGCGGACAGCGCGGCCGTGCTGATTAGCTGCGGACAGCGCGGCCTTGCTGATCTAGCTTGATCTTTAACGTCGGTGGCGGGATCAGTGGCCCCTGGTTGATCACGGCGACGGCTCTTGGTTGATCATTCTTCTTGTCTAGGGAAGAGATCAACAACCAAGAGCCGTCTGGTGGTCAGTGTGCATGATCCGGTTCGGGGCAAAGCGTTCGGGGACCTGCGGAGATTCCGGCAGGAGTTTTACGGCTGCCTGACATCGCGGGCGGACGCGATGTTCGAGCTGACCGACGCGGTGCTGTGTGCCGACGGGCCGGTCCGGTCGCTGGCCGAGTTGTCTTTGGTCGGCGAGCATCGCAGGGGTCACGGATCGGCGTACGCGGCGCTCGCCGATGGGCGGATCGATGTGGAGCGGCTGCGCACGGTGCTGGCCGGGGTGCCGCTGCCCAGAGCTGTCGACGGGCGACTCGTGCTGGCCGTCGATATCACCTGCTGGCTGCGGCCGGAAGCGCACACGTCACCGGAGCGGATCCTGTGTCACACCTACGGCCGGGGCAAAGGTCAGGCGATCATGATTCCGGGCTGGCCGTACTCGGTGATCGCCGCGCTGGAACCGGGCCGATCGTCGTGGACAGCGCCGTTGGACATCCAACGGCTCACCCCGGGTATGGACGCCGCGACGATCACCGCGGTGCAGTTGCGTCAGCTCCTGCAACGGCTGATCGCTGCCGGACAGTGGCAGCCGGGCGATCCCGACGTCCTGGTCATCGCCGACGCCGGATACGACGGGCCGCGTCTGGCATGGCTACTGCGCGACCTGCCGGTCCAGGTCCTGGCCCGGCTGCGCTCGGACCGGGTACTGCGCCGTGAGCCACCACCGTGGGTGCCCCGCGAACACGGCGGCCGCAAACCCCGCCATGGCAGCGAGTTCGTCTTCGCCGACCCGGCAACCTGGGGCGACCCAGACGTGTCCACCACAACCGAAACTCGTCTCTACGGCACCGCCACCGCGACAGCGTGGGACCGGCTCCATCCCCGGCTCACCCGCCGCGCCGCCTGGACCGGATCAGGCGACCTACCGATCATCGCCGGCACCCTCATCCATCTACGCGTCGGCCGCCTCCCCTCCGGCGCGATCCCGAAACCGGTCTGGCTGTGGTACTCCGGCGTCCACGACACCGACCCAACCAGCCCGGCCGACATCGACCGGCTCTGGCAGGCATTCCTACGCCGCTTCGACATCGAGCACACATTCCGGATGCTGAAACAAACCCTCGGCTGGACCTGCCCGAAAACCCGCGACCCCGCCGCAGCCGACCGATGGACCTGGCTCATCCTCGCCGCCTACACCCAACTGCGCCTCGCCCGGCCCCTCGCCGCCGACCTGCGCCGCCCGTGGGAGAAACCCGCCGAACCCGACCGGCTCAGCCCCGCCCGCGTCCGGCGAGGATTCCGTCACCTCCGCACAAAGACCGCCTGCCCCGCAGCCGCACCGAAACCCACCCGGCCAGGACCCGGACGACCAGCCGGCCACCCCAACCAGCGCCCCGCCCAACGCCACGACGTCCACATCGTCACAGCATCAACCAGCACAAAAACATCGAAGAACAAGAAGCCCACAACGACACCACGACCCCGACGACGAGGTTAAAGATCAAGCTAGCCAACGTGGGGACGGGCGACTACTGGTGTTTTCCGGTCACCGCCGGGCGCTGTCACGAGCAGGTCTGGTGCCACTTCCATGACCAGAACGATCGTGAGCAGGTCGCTTCGGATTTTCTTGAGTTCGTCGCCCAGTACGGGCTGAAGAGCTCCACCGACCGGACGCTTGAACGCCGAGCTCGGTGAGCGCGGCCCGGATCAGACTGCGCACTTCTCGACAACCGTGGGCGCGGATCGCGGCCATGAGCGGATGGCGTGGCCGTGTGAGCGGGCGGTTCTGCGTGCGGCGATGATGTGAGCATGACTGACTACGGCCCTGTGCTGGCTCGGATCGCGGCGAGGGCCGCCGAGGACGAGCCGATGCTGCCGCTGGTACGCCGGCCCGCTCCGTTGGGCGCCGCGGAACTGGACCTGGCCGAGCGCACCCTGGGATTCCCGCTGCATCCGTTGCGCGGAGGCGGAGAACGCGGCGTTGCGCAGGCGGGTCCGTGAGCTGGAGGAAGAGCGGGACATACTTCGGAAGGCAGCCCGGTATTTCGCCGGGGAGACGCGCTGGTGAACCGCTTCCAGTTCGTCGCCGACCACTCCACGCGCTTCGGCGTGAAGCGGTTGTGCCGGGTCCTCGGGATCGCCCGGTCGTCGTTCTATCACTGGAAGGCCGCCACACCGGCGCGGGCAGCACGCCAGGCCGCTGATGCACGGTTGGCGGTGCGGATCCGGGCCGTGCACACCGCCTCCGACGGCACCTACGGCGTTCCAAGAGTCACCGCCGAACTCCGGGATCCCGGCAGCCGCCACGGCGGGCAGGAGCGGGTCAATCACAAGCGCGTCGCCCGCGTCATGCGTGATATCGGTCTGGCCGGTCTCCGGCTGCGTCGCCGGCGGCGCACCACCATCGCCGACCCGAACGCGGTGAAGGCGCCGGACCTGATCGGTCGGGCCTTCACCGCGGCGGCGCCGAACGCCCGTTACGTCGGCGACATCACCTACCTGCCGGTCGGCGAACGCGGATTCCTCTACCTGGCAACGGTTATCGATCTGCACTCGCGTCGGCTGGCCGGCTGGGCGATCGCCGACCATATGCGGACCGACTTGGTCCTCGACGCCTTGGCCGCCGCTCAGCGGACCCGCGGCAGTCTGCACGGGGCGATTCTGCATACCGACCACGGCGCCCAGTACACCTCTCGGGCCTTCGCTGCCGCCTGCGCCGCAGCCGGGGTCCGACAGTCCATGTCCGCGGTCGGCAACTCCGCCGACAACGCCCTGGCCGAATCGTTCAACGCCACCTTCAAACGCGAGACGCTGCAAGGCCGTCGCGCGTTCACCGACGAACGCGACGCCCGCCTGACCTCGTTCCGATGGCTGCACCGCTACAACACCGTCCGCCGTCATTCCCGACTCGGACACCGATCCCCGATCAACTACGAGAACAGCGTCCGAACGACGCCAGCTACGCTGTCCCCGGCCGCATAACCCCCGTGTCCAAGATCAGGGGGTAAGCCCCGGTAAGCTCGGGTTATTGGTTTGTGTAGATCATCCCAACCCTGATTGTCTCGCATCCGGCGTGAGTGCTGACCGCCGTACGCGCCATGCCCGTGCTTGGCTGCGGTCTCGTTGTCGGCCGTCGTTCGGCTGGCAGCCCTATCCGGCGTCGAGGGCGGTCCAACCGCCGCCTACGTCGGCACGAACTGGTGTCGCTCTTGCGCGTGATGAGCGGTCGTTCCGAACATCGCCATGCTGAGCCGCGGGATGGATCGACGCACGGCGGCGGAAGTGCGATCGAGCAAGGGTGTGATCGTCAAACGGTGTGAATGCCGGGACACCGCTGCGCGCGCCCGTTACCGCACGATGCTGACGGCAGCACATTCCCTCGCACCGGTTCGGCACAATGTGGCTCCATGGAGGAGGACCGGTACGTCGTGCGCCACGACCGATGGCGGACCGTCGTGTGGATCTGGCTGTGCGGTGGCGTGTTCACGGCGGTCGTGATGGCCGCCGTCCTGGTCGCTGGCGACAACGTCCCGAGCCCCGTGGTCGCGATCATCGGCGGCGGCATGACACTGACCGTGCTGGTGCTGAGCGGCGTCGTGCTCATGGACCGCGACGTCGACACCGACGGCGTCGAGCTCACGCTCGGCAGGGATGGTGTGTATCTGGGGGGCCGGCCGGGGCGCCGGCTGTCCTGGCCGCAGGTGCGACGGATGACCGTGTACGTCGGACCGGACCACGTCGAAGCGGGAACGGAGTTCTGGAGCAGTCCGCGGCCGGCCGGCGAGTGTTGTGTGGAGTTCGACGACGGCACCGGACCAGTACAAGGCCGGCACCGGGTGGTCCGCGGGCTGCGTCGGGAGTTTCCCGACGCCGACGCGATCGTGGAGCTGCGCAACGCTCTCCTGCGCTACGCGCCACGTCGTGTCATGACCGGCCACAGGCCGGGTCGCCCGCAGGCCCAGGATGCCGGCAGCGACGCAGAGCACACCGATGAGGGGTAACACGATCAGTAGAGCGACGTAGAACCTGTGCCATGCGGTATCTCGGTGCACGACCTCGTCGATGGTCAGGGTGGTCACTCCGCACGGCGACCGCCAGCCGGTGTCCAACACGACGCCGTCCTGGGCCGCGGAGGGCCGGCGGCCGGTGGACATCATGAAGCCGGCTCCCGGCAGGAACCACGGTCCCTTCTCGACAACCCTTGTCGGGATGTTGCGGAGCGCGTCCGTGCGATGCGGCCTGCCGACCGCGAAGACCGTGAGGCCAGGGGGGATTACCGCCTCCTGCCACGCGGTTTCACCGTCGAACCCGGCAGCAGTGATCGTGACGATGTCCGGTCCCGCCAGCATGGTGCGGGCCAGGCGGGGGGTGAGGAACACAGTGCCGGACCGGTCGGCGACCGCGATCAGCTCCGCGTCGGGGTGCAGTTCGATCCACCGGTCGACGCGGTCGCCGTCACTGGGGCTTCGGGCATACTCGACCTGGTACCACACGCATTCGGTGCCCGAGCGCGGTGCCCGGAGTAGACCCGGCCGGCCGGTGGTGATCCGGCCGGCGACGGCCGCTCTGTGCGGCAGTTTCGCACCGCGATCGAGACGGCCGTCCTCCATCTGGCTGATCAGCCGACGCAGCCTGCGCAGGCTTCGCCACGAGCCCCACACCACGAACACGATCACTGCGGTTGAGGACACGAGCAGAAGACCCGCCAGCATGAGAAGTTCTGCCGCCACCCTCACACGGTGATGGTAGACGGACACACTGATCGACGGGGATCAGAGCACAACGGGCAACGTCGACATCGATGTCCCACCGCGCGCCGCCGATCCGCGTCTCGTCGAGGACACCCCGCCGTCAGGCAGCTCCGCCACCCATTCGCCGATCGCGGTGTAGGAGCGGTACCCGGCCATCACCGCGCAGACCCCCGGATACCTCGCGGCCACCGGCACCGCGACGCAGTCCGCCGAGGTCTTCCGGTGGCAGAGCCCGGTCGGTGGCGCGTTGGCAGCGCCCGGGACCGTCGACGCCGCCGCCTCGCACATCACTACGGCCCCGGCCGGCCGGGCACACGGCCGGCGGTTCCCGTATGCGCAAATCGACGCCGCCACCGGTGAGTTCGCCGGCACGACGTCGCTGACCGATGTCGACCCGGTGCGGCGGTCGGTGACGATCGGCTATACGTGGCTCGGGCAACGGTGGTGGGGCACCGGGGTCGACGCCGAGGCGAAGCTGCTGTTGATGACGTATGCGTTCGACACACTCGGCAGCGTACGGGTCGTGTGGGTCACCGACATCCGCAACAGCCGTGCGCAGCGATCGAACGCCTCGGCGCAGTCCGAGAGGGCGTGCTGCGCAAGCATCGCCGCCGCGCCGACGGTTCCTGGCGCGACACTGTCGTCTACTCGCTGCTCGACGACGACTGGCCCACCGCGAAACAGGCGCTTCAGGCCCCCATCGCTCAATCGACCGACCGCTGACGATATTCGACATGCCCCGACGGGTGCACTCAATTCGGCAGTTCAGGATGCCGAACGGCGAGGGCGTCGGTCACGAGCTGTGAGAGGTGGCGGCCAGGCCGGTGCGCACCGACAGCGGCAGACCCGTGCGTTTCCCGTCCGAGGACTCGCGGCTTCTCAGCGATCATCTCGGCATGCCTCTTGCTGTACAGCGGTCAACAGGAACGTATCCAGCTTGTCGCCCCAGTCCTCCTCGTCGGCTGCCGCCCAGTACAGATCAGTGAGTCCGACAAGCGCCTCGCCGCTCGGTAAGCCCTCGTACGGACGTACCACCGCGTGGGGCAGGCCAAGCACCGCACGCTGCGCCGCCCACTGTTCGTTTTCTGCATCCACCGACTGTCGGGCACGCATGAGTACGTCGGCCATCTGGACGGCTCCGATGTCGCGCAGCGCCTGCTCCGCCAGCGCAGCGTGCCTGCCATGAGAGTTGTAGAAGTAGGCAAGCAACGATCCATGGGTGACTTCGAAGTCGAGCCAGCTCAACAACCACATGACGCGAAGAGGTGCCGGTAGCCCGGCGAGCCGATCATCCTCTTGGTGCTCTGAGAGCCCGCCCATCAGGTTGTCCAGCTCTGCGAGCAGCACCCGTTGAAGCTGGGCCGGGTCAAAACCACACACTGCCTGCCAGTCGATGACCACGAGCCATGGTGCCACGAACTGGAGTTCCCCTGAGGCGTGGACGCCCTGAGACTGCAGGTCGGTCCGGGCCCTCGGTATCCGCTATTCGGCACGAGCGGAAGGCCAAGGGCGCCGCCGCCGGTAACGTTCGGTAGCCCCCCGGATAGATACGTGAACGCCCGGACAGCGGCCAGATGAGCATGTGTTCAGAGGTCAGAGGCGGGTCACGCAGTCGGCCTGCGGGCCTCGGTCGCTCTGACGCACCGTGTACCGGACCCGGTCGCCCTGCTGCAGCGGTTCCGACCCGGCGACCACGGACACGTGGACGAACAGGTCTACATACATGCCCGGACGGCGGCATGACAGGAAGCTCGACTATCTGGGGTGGCAGTCGCGGTAGTAGGAGTTCACGGCCGGTTGGCCGGTGTGATTGGGCCGGCGCGGTGGTCGGCGCCGGCGTAGGTGTAGGGCAGGTCGACCTCGCGGCGACCGGTGCAGCTGATGCGGCGTCGCCGTCGGTCGTAGGTGAACCGAGCGGCTCGGAGCCGGGCGGTCAGGCGGCGCCCGGCGGGTGCTCCGTCGACGAGCCGGATGCTGGACAGGTCGAGGTCGGCGACGAATCGTCGGGCCCGGGGTCAGCCAGCCTGCGGCGCGGCTCAGCAGGGCGAGTTTTGTCGCTCAGGTAGTGCATCCCGTGCACGCTGGTGATCAGATCGAACGATCGGGTGGGCGTCCACACCAGCGCCGGCGCGCAGATCAGCCGCAGCCCCGGCCCGGACGGTGCCGGGTCGAAAGCGTCGACGAGGTCCACGCCAATCAGCTCGATCGCGTCGGCCAGCCCGGAAATGGCGGCCCCACGTCGTGTTCGCACCCCAGCCCGAAATGCTTCGTCAGCCGCGCTCGAAGCACCTCGGTCCGGGTCTTCGCGATCAGGTCCCATGCGGTCCTGGATCTCCCGACCTTCGTCAGCGGATCGAGATCGGGACGCGTGAGAAGCACGTCGTACAGCGGTGCGCGGCGAGTCCCAACGGCTTCGCGAAGCGAGTACCGGCAACGCGATACCTGAAAGCGCTGACCCGCCTGGCGCGCGGTTCGTACTCTCACGATCATGAGTGCCGAGCTTGTCACCTTCCCCGACCGCGGCCTGCACCTCGCGGTCGTCGGGGCATTGCTGGAGAACGGCGTCCTGAGCCGGGCCGACATCGCGGTCGGGATCGGCAATCCGCCCGGCGAGGGCTGGGACAAACTGTCACCGGCCGTGAACGGGTTGCACGCACTGGCGTTACCGGCCGACGCGGTCGCGAGGGTCGAGGTCATCCAGTTCGACGGCGGCAGCGACATCTACATGCTCATCGAGGAGATCCTCGACGCCTACACGGGAGGCGAGTCCGACGACTACGAACTCCGGTCGCTGGCCGGTATCGACGCGCTGGCGGCGATGCGAGAACTCAGCCTCGACGGCCACGGATACCACCCCGATCCGCTCGACCTGAGCCCGCTGCGGGGCCATCCGGTACTGGCGTCGGTCGTCCTCACCGGCGAGTGCCATGCCGCGTCCGTGCTGGAGACGCTGCCCGCCCTGGCGTCGCTGGACGTCGGGCTGGCCCGGCTCGACGATCCGGACGTTCTCGTACGCCTCGCCGCCCGCGGCGTCGAGATCACCGACTGAGCGGATCCAACGGACGGTCCAGAAGACGTTCCCCGGCATAAGAGACCGGCCGTGACCGGTCCAGCAGCTCGATGAACGACTTGCACTCCGACGCAGAACCTTCTCCAGAGCCGGAAGGAGCGCCTCGTCCTGGGACCTGACCGTCCAACGATGCCGGCTCCGTACCCGGCGACGACCAGGACGTCAGCAACCCTGGCCAAGACCCGCGCCCGCACCCTCTCGCCGTCACCTCCGCCAGCCGCGCGGGGGCCACCAGCATCACACCTCGTTGCGCACGGAGCGCGGCTAGATCAGCAAGGCCGCGCTGTCCGCAGCGGATCAGCACGGCCGCGCTGTCCGCGGCATGAGCGGACGTTCAGCTCCGATGCGCGTCGGCTGCGGTGACAGCCTCAGCCGGCGTTATCGTTCAGGGCTCTGGTGTGGACGGAGATCCATGCGGTGTCTCGCCGGTAGAGGTCGACGTGGCTGCGTAGCTCATCTTGGCCGCCGTCTGCGCGAGCTTGGGTGAAGTGGGCGAGGTCATGCAGCCGCTGAACCGTGGCAGGAAGGACAGCCGCCGGGCCCACCTCGTGGCCGTGGTCGCGGCTGTAGGCGTCACAGAGCAGGCGTAGGCGTCGGGCTCGCTGGCTTACGTTGCTGTCCAGGCCGTCACCGTTGGCCGGATCGGTCAGGGGCACCAGCCGGTAGGCGAGGTAGGCCAGGTCCCAGACCCGCGGGCCAGGAGAGGCGGTGTCCCAGTCAATGACCCCGGTGAGCCGACCATCGACGAAGACCATGTTGTAGGGGGCGAAGTCGTTGTGGCAGATGACCTCGACCGGCTCGTGGACAGGGATCTGCCAGCTCGCATCGGTGGTGTCGAACTCCGCGCTCGCTGCGTGCAACTGGGCCAGGCGCCGGGCCGCGTCCGCAAGGATGTCTTCGCTCCAGATCCAGTCCGGCAGCGGGTACTGCGGCACTTCACCGGCCAGGTAAGAGACGCTGTCGCGGCCGTCCTGATCGCGCCCGAGGGGCTCAGGAACCCAGTACAAGCCATGCTGTCTGAGGTGCCGTAGGAGTCGCTGGATCGTCGGGCTCCAGGCACCGGCACAGCGGCGCACGCTGACACCCACGCGCACGGCCCCGCCCATATTGCCGCCCGCCAGTATCTGCTCCTGCTCGTTCGCTCCTCGGGCGTCGTGATCACTCATGCACAGCATTCTCAGCCGAGTGATGGCGCCAGACCTACTGACTTGCCGTCTTCAAAGACGCACCCAACTCGGCGGTTCAGGAAGCTGGGCGACGAGGGCGCCGGTTACCGACCGTGACAAGCGGCGACCGGGCGGCGCGCACCGGCAGCGGCATCAGCGGACACGTGTGTGATCGAGCGGCGCTGTGAGGCAGATGGGTGTTGTCTGTCTGCGGCCGCGCGGTCCAGGGCTGCGTATGGTGACATATCGGCTATGTCTACCGGCATACCGCCGACTCGCCGTCCGCCGCTGGTATCTGCTGGAGCCAGCCGAAATTCGGTCATGCGCCCCGCATCGCGCTCTACTGCTCCTAGCCTGCACTTATGCCCTTGACTGCAGACCTTGAGTGGCTGGACGGGTGGATGACACGGACCACCATCGAGACGTTGTCGATGCTTCGCGCTCCAGCCACCGATGCTGAGATTTCTGCCCTGGAGGATAGCGTCGGAGCGAGTTTGCATTCGGACCTCGTTGAGCTGCTGCGCTGACACAACGGATCCGAACAAACGCTAGAAGGATTCCGGCTGTGGCCAAGTTTCTACTTCTTAGGTACGATTGGGATTTTGCGCGAATGGAACTCTAGGAACGAGTTGGAGCAGGACCTTCCGTCCGGCGGGGAATGGGACCCGCTGTGGATTCCCCTCTCTTCAGGCTGGGGCGGAAGCAATTTGGTTGTCGATCACACTCCCGGCCGGAACTGCGGGGCGGTCTTCCTTGCGACACTGGATGCTGGTATTCGACCGTTGAGCATCGAACCCGTGACGGTACGCGGCCTGAGTGACTTGATCGGAGCAATTGTGCTGTCGCTCCAGGGCGGAAATGTTTCGTTCGGTTCGTACGTGCCTCGTCCTGTCTCCGGACACATTGATTGGATTACAGAGACAGGTCGTAGGATAGGTCGACCAACCTTCGGTGATTCAGTTGGGGGAAGATAGGGCATGCGCTCATCGACACGAGCGGAGGATCGACGGCACCGCCGGTGACGTTCGGTAGCTTCGGGATCGCATCGGACCGTCCGGCGCCGCCCGACTCATCGGCGACATCGGCGATATCCGCCGCTTCGCCAGCCGCGGGCACTTCGCCTCCTGGAACGGCACCGCACCCTGGACGCCTCCTCCGGCGACCAGCAACGCCACCGCCTGTCCCGAACTGGGAACCCGGCGCATCAACCGCGTCCTGCACATAATGGCCAGCGTCCAACTCCGCCACGACACCCCCGGCCGCGCCTACTACCGCCGTCGCCTCGCCGAGGGAAAGACCGCGATGGAAGCCATCCGAGCGTTGAAACGCCGCCTGTCCGACGCTGTCTACCGGCAGATGACCCGCGATATCGAACGATCCCGGACCGGCCCGAGAGGACAACCGGGGGCGACTCTGCAATCCAGCGCAACTGACCCAAACCCCGAGGTCAACAGTTCGGAACAGTCACTTGCCGGACCCACCGACCACCACCCTAGAACACCAAACACCAACCCCGCTTGACAAAGAGGGGTGCCATGAGAGTGCGCCTTCCGTCGTGCGGCTGCCTTCGGTCAGCGGAACAGGTGAGCGTTTTCGACGGCCCATTCGTCGTATGTGCGTGGTGGGCGGCCGATGATATCGGTGACGGAGGGGCGTTGCCTGAGCGTCCACTCGGTCAGTTCGGCCAGGCGCGCACCGTATTCCTGAAGGGCGTACAGCGTTACGTCGATGGCACCGTCGGGCCAGCCGTTGCGTTGCCAGACTGCCCGGCTCTCGGTGGACGTCAACTCGATGCCGCGGATATCGCGGCCGATGGCCTCAGCGATGCTGCGCACTCGTGCCCGGGTTGACAGGGGCAGGCCCACCGCCTCGAGGATGGAGCCGATGTAGCGGTCCGTGCGCATTGCCGCCGCTGCTACGGCCGCCAGATCGTCCTCATGGATGAACGGGTAGTGCCCGTTGTCCAGAAAGGCTTCCCGGACGACGCCCTCGGTGCGGATCGAGTCGGCCCAGTCCGAGCCGGTCGCGGGATACGTACCGCTGATGACCGAGCCCATCACGGCCGATGGTCGGATGTGCGTCCACGCGATGCCGCAATGTTCCACAGCCCTTTCGATGGCGAGCCAATACCATGTCTCCGGCGGGTTCCACTGCTCGTACTCCGGTCCGTGGGAGGACAGCAGCACGACCCGCCGAACACCGGCGTCACGAGCCAACGCGAGCGTCGCTTCGACGGTCGCAGGATGCGCACCGGCCAGGAACATCGCGTCGACACCGGCGAAGATCCCGCCGAAGGCCAACGGTTTACTGACGGAGCCTGTCACCAGGTGCACGTCGTCCGGCCAGCCGCTGCATTCCTCCGGCTCCGCAAACGCCCGGACCGGGTCACCGACCGCGAGCAACTGCTGGGCCAGGCGTCGCCCGACGAGACCTGTGGGGCTGCTGCCCTCGCCCTTGCTCGGGGCAACAACGGTGATGAGCTTGACGCCCTCAGAGATCGGCTGGCTCGGAGGCAGGTGAGACGTATCCATGCAAGACCCTCCAAGTGTCGGCGGGGATCTTGCGCGTGATCGGTGAGCTGTCGCGGGTGGACGTCCCGGTGCTCCAGGATCAACGTTGCGGATCCAACTCCGCCGACCTTACTGGTGCTGGCCGCCAGATGTCACGCCGGAGGCGATGGGCGCAACCCGACGACCGCTGGGGAACGGACGATCCGAGACCAAGTCGCCGGCCATAGAGGTCAGGACGGCTAGCTAGTGCGGCGCCCTGTACTCGGCATGACCGCGTGTCGAACATGGACGACGCTCGTGACCCTCAGTTGGGGGCGGTTCGCGGCCAGATCCGTAAGCGTGATCTTGGCGATGTGTGGGCCTTTTTCTCTGTCTCGAACCGCCTTGGCCGGGTTACCTCATCCTCGACGTGCTGCACGACGACATCGTGCACATCGAGGTCCTCTACCGAACGCCACTGAACTGACCCACCGACCCGAGCGGTTGCTGGCCGGCCAACGAGCCCTCACGATGCGCAACCTGCGGCCAGATCCGGATGCTGCTGGCCCCGTCGGTCACGGCATCACGCGCCAAGTCTTCCGGCCCCTGCCGTCGGCGGCGTGCTCACCCGTTCAGGTGCGCGGCTAGCCGTAGCGCCAGGGCGACGGTGGTGAGGCTCGGGTTGGCTGCCGGAGAGGCCGGGAAAATGGAATTGTCGCAGGCGTACAGATTCTCGTAGGCCAGGAAGCGCAGGTCCGGATCCACCACGCCGGCGCCGGCATCGCCCGTGCGCAGTGTGCCGACCTCGTGTGCAACCCCACCCAGCGCGGCGTACTGCAGGCCCAGGCCGACCTCTCCCAGCAGCGGCTGCGCGCCCAGGCCGGCCAGTAGGCCGGCGGCCAACTGATCGGACTCGGCCAGGACCGCGGCCGGCGGCGGGGTCGGGTGCACGGTGACGATCGCGTCGTCGCCCGGGTCAGCGGTGACGATCAGCGCGTTGGCCGGGTTCAGTTCGGCGTAGTACATGAACACCAGCTCGCACAGCATCCAGTCACCGCGTGCCTGGCGCTCCCTAGCCAGGTTCTGCGGATCGACGTAGCGGCCCTGGTTGAAGTCGGCGCCGAATTCAACCACCACGTCGAAGGCATGCTGACCAGGACCGGCGTGCGGATGCTGCAACAGCACCTTGGCCGAGTCGGTGACACTGGCGAACGGCGAGTCCGGCGGCAGGGTGAAGTGCCGGTAGCGGATGGTGTGGTCGGTCAGCCCACGGCCGATCAGTGCGTTGGGATCCGTCAACCCGGTCTGCAGGGCAATCTTGGCGGACTCGATCGTGCCCGCCGCCAGCACCACATGCCGACCCGCGAACGTACGCGGCCGCCGACCGAGCAGGTCCCAGCATTGCACGCCGGTGGCCCGGTCCCCGTCGGTCAAGACCCGCTGCACGGCGAGGTTCAGGTTCACCGTCGGCAGCGGGTGACCCGGGTCGTCCAGCAGCCGCTCCTCCAGAAGCAGGTCGGCGGTAGAGAACAGCCCGGTCGCGATGGCCAGCGATGTGGCGCCCCGATACTGCACCGCCATCGGCGCGTCGACCGCGGTGAACCCCGGCATCAGCCCGGGCAGGGCCGCACGGACGGCGTCCTGGTAGGCAGCCGCTGGCGGTACGGTCCGGTTCAGCGCAGCCTCAGCCGCGTCGTAGCCGCCCCCAAGCAGGTACTGTCGGATCGGGGCCGGCCAGGCCGCCAGTTCCCAGGCGGTCTGCCGCGGGATCAGCCCGCCCCAGAACACCGAGCGGCCCCCCAGGTTGAACCCTTGGCCGCCAGCGAACTGCGACCCGGGCGTGTTCACGTAATTGACCACCTTGAAGTCGTCCCACAGCGACCAGATGTGCTTGTCGAACTGGCCGATCCGAAGGCGCCGGGGCAAATTCCCCACATGCGTCGGGAACAGGTACGACCCGGCCTCCACCACCAGTACGTCGGCGCCGGCCGACGCGAGCTGGGAGGCCAGCACGCCGCCGCCCATGCCGGAACCGACCACGATCACGTCGTATTCGTGGATGGGATCCAGGTTGCGGGCGAAGAACAGCTGTGGCACCGCCCCGCGCTCGATCTGGATCTCGGTCTGTGGGCCGAAGACCACCTGCTGGTCGCCGTAGTCATGCTGCCCGGGCAACTCGTCGACGTTGAGCCGCAGGTTGTCGCCGAGCATCCAGCGTCCCGGGGCCAGGACGAACTTGAAGTCCAGGCCGTCGGGGAACTTCGCCTCGTCAATGTCGAACGTCCAGGCGCCGTCTTTCCAGACACCACCGCGGTCGGTATCCCAGGTCGGCGCCCACCGCAGATAGACCATGCGACTCGGCGCGTATGCCTCGGTTACGAACCTGATCGTGGTCACCATGCAAGTATCGGCCGTCTCTTACTCCAAGAGGCAAGTTTCGGCAGAGCCACTCCGGCGAAAGGACTGTCAGGGCCGGTTCAGCACGCCCATCGTCTGTACCGGGCTCGGCCGCCGGCCTGCCATCCGAAGAGATTCGTCCGCTATGTAGATCGCCACCGAAACGGTGGACAGCTCCACCGACGCGGCCTTCGAGGCCGACGCCATGGGCGACATGAGCTGTGTCCGCGTTCGTGCCCCATCCGCACGAGGGCCATTTCGGGGAGCCGACGACCGCGCGCCTCGCGGCAGAAGCGTGTACTCGGTCTGCCGCCTAATCCGAGACAGGACGCACGGTCGCCCGTCGGTCGTATCCGGCGGTCAGGCTGGCAGGAGCGCATACACCGGGCGGGCGATGTCGAGCAAAGCCCGGCGTGCGGTGGCCGACTCCCACGTCAGACTCGGGAACATCCCGTCGACGTCGACGATGATGACGTGTCGCCCGTGTCGTGCGACGATCGCCTTGTACGGTAGTCCGCTCTGGGACCGCGATTCCACGAACTGCGCCTGCTCACCGAGTTCCGCCACGTCGGAACGGGTGGTCTGCTTCTCGTCCACGAACGAGTACCTGGACTCCGTCGGCACGGACATCTCGCGTTGCGCGCGCGCCACGTCGGCGAAGCGGCTGACGGTCACCTGCAGATAGGTCTGGAACTCGTTCGGCGGGTCGGCTTGGTAGCCGGACGGCACACCGCCCGGCTCAAGGAACATACGCAGTCTGCAGAAGACCCGGTACTGTGCGGGAAACTTCGTGTCGTCGGCGCGGTCGCGCATCGTCCCGTGCTCGGACCAGTCTGGAGCAAGAAACAGTGCGGTCAACGGCGCCGCGTTGACGGCGTCGCAGATGTGGTCGAGCGGATCGCCCGACGCGGCCTGGGCGACCGCCGCAGAGGGATGCTGCGCGCGGGAGGCCCATATACCGAATCCTGTAGCTGCGATCAGCAGCACGGACAGTACGACCACTGACCCGATCAGAAATGTCCGACCGCCCTTTTTGCGTCGTGCCGCGCCTGCGACCTCGGACCGAATTCCCCCGACCATCACGTGTCCTTCCGACACAGGTGCATCCTGGTCGACCGACCCGGATGCAGTAGCACACCAGTCGCCGCGACCGGTGCCGGATCGTGAACGGGATGCGCCCGGCACGCATCGCTCAGCTGAGCGGCGTAGACGAGATCCACGGGAGTCCTCCGAGGCGCAGCCTGAAACGGTGCCGACCAGACTTCCCGGCGCGCCAACCGACTCTGGAAACAAACTGCGTAGCCGCACGAACCTGGGCCCATACCCACACGCGCTGGATCCATTGTCGCGAAGAGCCGGCTCTACCGACATTCCCCAACGCCGCAACGATTGCGGTGCCGCCGTTGCCGGATCACGGCAAACCAGCGCATCGTGTGCCCTCCCGCCGCGCCGATCCGTTTATCGAACGGTCACGAGCGCCCTGTTCCCACGTGCGGTTTCTCTCGGTGCACGGATCGGTGCAGTCGTGCGGCAACGCTGATGATCCAACCGAATCCGGCCAGAAGGGAAAGGTGTTCGAGCAGTCCGGCCGGGGCGGGCTGCCACACGTCAAGGGTGTCGAGCCGGTAGGCGAGGCCGGCGGCGAAGGCGAGGACGATGACCGCGGCACCGGCCGCCCGGAGGAAGCGGGCGCCTCTACGGCTGCTCTCGCGAAGTCTCGGGCGAGCACGAACGCGGCAGTACTGAGGCCGACGAACAACGCGAGCCCGGCGATCTGGTGGACAATCCCGGCGGCGGTGCGGCCTTCCGCCTCGCCGGGCGGGTAGCCGAGAGCCGGGTCGGTCGGCACCAGCCCGGCCACGAACAGACCGACGGCGGCGGTAGCCACCAGAACGGGTGCCCAGAAAGCGCCGCGGCCGGGACGCAACGCGCGGTGCAGGCCGACCGCGAACAGACCCAGCAACACACCGCCGAGTACGAAGTTGACCGTTTGCAGCCATGCCCTTTCTCCGGTGCCGAGCTGACTCGCGCCGTGGCGCCACAGGCTGTAGCCGGGTCGGGTGGCGCCGTCGACCCACAGGACGACAGGGATCTGCACACCGGCGGCCCAACCGGCGCGCAGCAGCCAAAGGGTAGTCATCGAGAAACTCCTTCTTCTCCGCTGCCGGAGTCACAAGCCGCTCAATCTCCGGAGGGGTGGGGTGTGGGCCAGTCGAGGAGGCGGGCGCCGAGGACGGCGGCGTGCAGGGTGAACTGTTGGGTGGGTTCGCCAGGGTGGTAGCCGGTCAGGGTCTTGATGCGGTCGAGGCGGTAGGTGACGGCGCGCACGGACAGGTGCATCTGCCGTGCGGTGGCGGTGTGGTTGCCCTGGTTGTCGAAGAGGGCGCTCAACGTGTCGAGGTAGGGGCGTGGCCCGCCCCTGGCCGCGGTGAGCGGGCCCAGGACGGTGGTGACGAGGTCGACGATGGCGTCGCGGTCGCGTAACAGCACCGGAAAGACGAGTAGGTCGGCGGCGTGCAGCACGGAGGTGGTGAAGCCGAGTTTGGTCGCGTGGTCGAGGGTGTTGCTGGCCTCCTCCAGGGAGGTGGCGATGCCGTCGAGTCCGGGGTGGGGCCGCCCGACGCCGATCTGCCAGGTGCCGGCGCCGAGTTCGCCGAGCAGGAGGTGGGCCAGTTCGGCGGCGATGCCGCGCAGTCCGCCGGCGCTGACGCAGACGAGGTCACCGCGACGGATCGTGGTGAGGGTGTTTCCCTCGCCGAAGCGGGCGGCGAGCGCGGCGTCGACCCGCCGGCCGACGTCGGTGTCGAGGCCGTTGCCGCGCGCGACAAGGACGGTGTGGCTGGCCGAGAGTCGGATGCCGTAGCGGTGTGCGCGTTCGGCCAGGTGTCCGGGTTCGGCGCGGCCGGTGAGCAGGTCGTTGACGAACGCGGTGCGGGCGCTGTCGTGGCGGGCGAGTTCGGCGTGGGTCCGGCGGGTGTAGCCGTCGAACGCCGCCGCGAGGACCGCCCGCGCGCCGTCGAGCATTTCGGTCGCGCGGGCGTGCAACACCTCGGCGGTGTCGGTGGCGGCGATGCCGTTGGTGTGCCAGTGGCTGAGCGCGGCGTGCAAGAGGCCTTCGGCGACCTCAGGTATCTGCAGGTCGGCGTCGGCCGCCCGGGCACCGAGCCGGGCGGCCTGCGCGAGGCGACGTTCCCCCGGGGGAAGATGCCAGACGTCGGCGGAGGCGGCGGCGAGCCAGGACCGGTCAGACACCGACGTCGCGGCGGTCGAACAGCGCCACGCCGGCGGCGGTCGTGACCGCGGCGACGCCGACGAGGACGAGCAGCGCGCCCGGGTGCCAGCCGGTGTGCAGCGGATCGACGCCGATGAAGTAGTGGAACGGCGACGGCCAGCGCAGCCACTGCCAACCGTCGACCAGGCCGCTGATCGCATTCGCCATGTAGGTGGCGACACCGATGATCCCGGTGACGGCGAGAACGTTCCCCCGCTGGCCGGTCGCGGCGCCGACCAGAAACGCGATGCCGGTGAAACACCACGCGAGGGCGACCAGCCCGGCGCCGGCAGCGGAAACGTTCGACAGTGCAATGTCCATCCCGATGGCCGGCACGTGTGGTGCTCGTAAATTCGGTTCGGGTGTCGTGACGTGCGGATCTGTCCGCCAGCGCCGGTGGCGAGGCATCGACGATCAAGCGCATAAGCGTGCGCCTGATCTACCAACTGCTGCGGCAGATCCTGCAGATGTTGACCCAACTCGCCCGTGACGACGGCGGCAAAGACGTAGAACTACTCGTGTTACGCCACCAAGTCGCCGTCCTCCGACGGCAGGTCCCGCGCCCCAAGCTGCAACCGGCCGACCGGGCCGTGCTCGCCGCGCTGGCCCGGCTCCTCCCCCGCGACCGCTGGACCATCTTCTTCGTCACCCCGGCCACCCTGCTGCGCTGGCACCGACAACTGATCGCCCGGCACTGGACCTATCCCCACCGGCGGGCCGGCCGACCACCCGTCGCCGGCGAGATCCGCCGCCTCGTCCTGCGACTGGCCGCGGAGAATCCAACCTGGGGACACAAGCGGATCCAGGGCGAACTCGTCGGTTTGGGCTACCGGGTGGCGGCCAGCACCGTGTGGAAGATCCTCCACACCGCCGGGATCGACCCCGCCCCGCGACGTGCCGGCCAGACCTGGCGCGAGTTCCTCACCACCCAGGCCAAGACGATCGTCGCGTGTGATTTCTTCACCGTCGACACCGTGCTCCTGAAACGGATCTACGTCCTGTTCTTCATCGAGATCGCCACCCGCCGCGTCCACGTCGCCGGCGTCACCGCCCACCCCACCGGAGCCTGGGTCACCCAGCAAGCCCGCAATCTGCTAATGCACCTCGACCACCACGCCGACCGGCTCCGCTATCTGATCCGCGACCGGGACACCAAGTTCAGCGCGGCGTTCGACACGGTGTTCACCGCCGCCGGCATACAGACCATCCGCACCCCACCCCAGGCCCCGCGGGCGAACGCGTACGCCGAACGCTGGGTCGCCACCGTCCGCCGCGAATGCACGGACCGCATGTTGATCGTCAACGAACGACACCTCGCCGCCGTGCTCGCCGAGTACGCCGCCCACTACAACCGGCACCGACCCCATCGAGCCCTCGCCCAACGACCACCAGACCCACCACGAACCGGTCCACAGACCGGGAACAGCACGATCCAACGACGGCCCATCCTCGGCGGCCTGATCAACGAATACGCCCAGGCAGCGTAGACAGAACCCAATTTACGAGCCCCACAGGGTCGACTCGACACGCCATTGCCTCCTGCCCGTTCGGCGAACACGCACATGTACGTCAAGCCGCTCACTCACTCACAGACCTTTTCCGTGCAACAAGCGAGAACCACCGGAAGGATATCTGCAGACACCAAGATCGGCGTGCGTCGAGCTTCTACACGTCTCCGGCCGGCCGCAACGGCATCGCACCATCGCGAAGCGAGAGTTTCTTGGCTACAAACCGCTCGTACGCATGATTGCCGATTCCTATCCCGCCCGAAGTGGCGCCGTCCGGCCACATCAGCTTAGGAAATTGACAATTACGCTTGAGCACCCGCCAGACATCCTTCACGAATGTGTCCATCCGCGGAACGGCGCCACTTTCGTATTCAGTAGCGAACCTGCCTTCCCGCAAAACCTGAGGCGCGACGTTCTGGTTCCGCATCCATTGCACACTGAACGTCTTGTCCCCGGTCACCTCCGGATCCCACAGGAACAGGGTATTTGACTCGACACCATCGATACCGCTGTACTCCTGGCCACGCCTAGCAGCGCTCCCGTCGATGAACCTGAGCGTCGGCCGCACCGTCAGCAACGCCACTGCGATTGCTTCTTCGTCGCCCGGCAAGAGAAAGGTTCGAGTTACTTTACGCATGCTCTCCGCTCTACCCCTTTCGCTCCTGGACTATTTTGGAGGTAACACGATCCACCAGTCACCGCTTTTCTTTCCGATCATGATAACTGGATCGCCGGACTGCCGGGCGAGACGGACGGCGTTCCATGCCTCCCGCACGTCCGGGCTGCGAATGCTCTTGAGTTCGTCGACGGTCTGGAAGTGGATCAACTGGCCGTCTTCACGGCGGAAGGTAAAGTCGGCCCACGTGCCGCCACGTTTGGGCCCGAACCCGATTTCTGGGAGTTTTTGCCCGGTTTCAGGATGGTAGCCGCCGCCCACGAGTTCCCATCCGGGGTTACTTTCGGCGACCATCGCGATCAGGCGTTGATTGAGGGTCCGGACCGCCGAGCCGCCGCGGCGCCCACCTGAGCCGTTGCATTCGAAGATCTGCGCTGATCGAGTGCCGTCGCTGCGTACCAGCGCGCCTGGCGCACAGGAGCTTTTCAGCTGTCCCTGAGCTGGCTTGGCGAAGTCATCCGGAGAACCGATCGGTGCGGGCTGGCTGTCCGCTGCGGACTCGGTGATGTGCGGCGCCTCAGGCAAGCCTGTTGCAAGATTGCCGATCGGAGCGCCGCCGGTGATGTCGACGTGGGCGGCTCGATCATTGATGGGGACCTCGGCCGGGCGTGGCGCGACTCGTGGCGGTCCGCTGACGAGCGGACGGGCTCGGGTGGTGGTGCCGGCACGGCCGCGGCTGTTCCCTGAGGATTTACCGTTGCCGTTGCCGCCGTGAGGGGAGTTGGCGGGGCGGTCGTCGGCGTATCCGCCGCCGCTGGGGTTGAACGAGTTCTGTGAATATGTCCGGCCGCGCTGGTTGCGTTTGAGGTCGCTGTCGTTGGAGTCGCTGTTGGAGTAGTGCGGGCCTTTGATGAGCCGCTGGTCGCGGGTGTAGTAGTCGATGGCGACGCCGACGCCGACGAGGATCAGACCGGCGAGGCCGCCACCACCGCCGCGCGGCGGGGTCCGGCCCGGCGCGGTCGTCGTCGGCGGGCACGTCGTTTGGCCGTAGGTGCAGTAGTGCCCGGTTGGGTCGGCGCCGGTGATGGGGTTGGCGTTGCCGTAGAGGTAGCGGTTGACCTGGGTGGTCGGGTCCGGGTCGAGGGTCCAGGTGTCGCGGCTGGTGAATGCGCCGGTGGCGGGTTCGTACCAGCGGGCGTGGGCGTTGACGTGGCCGGTCTGGGGGTCGGGGACGCCGCCTTGGAAACCGAGGGGCAGGGTGCCGGATGCGGAAGGCGTTCCGTACGGGTCGTAGCTGGCTGAGGCACCGAGGGAGCCGGTGGTGGGGTCGGCTGCGGCGGTGACGTCGTGGTGGATCGGGTCGGTGATCAGGATGCGGCCCGGTCCGGAACTGCTCTGGTCGGACAGTGGCTGTCCGTCCGGGGTGCGGACGATTTTGGCTTGGCCGGCGACTGTCGGCGCGGTGGTGGGGTTGTTGGAGAGATCGACGTAGGCCAACGCGGTGCCGTTGCGTTGGGCGACTCGGTCGAGGGCGTCGTAGGTGTAGGTGGTGGTGTTGATGGGCGCGGCGACCTGGATCAGTCGTTCGAAGGCGTCGTTGGTGTAGGTGGTGGCGGAGCCGGCGCTGGTGACGGTGCGCAGGGTGCCGCGGGCGGTCCAGGTGCGTTGTTCGTCGGACTTGCCGCCTCCGGTGCTGGAAAGTGCGCGGTTGCGGGCGTCGTAGGCGGTGGTGCGAGTGCCCCCGGGTCCGGTGACGGTGGTGCGGTTCGAGGTCTGGTCGTAGCCGTAGGTAATGGTCTGGCCGTCGGGGCGGGTCCAGGTCGCCAGCCGGGCGAGGCCGTCGAAGCTGTAGGCGTTCGAGCCCGCGCCGGCGAAGCCGGTCGTGATCTTGCTGGTCAGCAGGTCGTCGTTGTCGTAGCCGTAGGTGGTGGAGGCCACCGCGCTGCCGTCGGGGCGTTTCCAGGTGTCGGTGACGACACGGCCGTGGTTGTCGTACGTGTAGACCCGGCTGGCCTTGCCGGTGCCGTAGCCGACGTTCGCGACCTGCCCGGTGGGGGTGTAGGCGAAGGTCGCGGTGCTATTGGTGAGCGGGTCAGCGGCGGTGGCGAGGCGGCCTGCGTCGTCATAGGTGAAGGAGGAGGTGGTGTCGGTCGGGTCGGTTCTGCTGATGAGGCGTCCGTCGGCGTTGTACCCGAAGGTGGCATTGGCGCCGGGCGCGGTGGTCTGGGTGAGCAGTCCGCGGTCGTTCCAGGCGTAGGTGGTGTCGCCGGTCGGGCCGGAAATCTTTGTCGGTCGGTCGGCGGCGTCATAGTCGAGGCGTCGGTCGGCGGTGGCGGTTTCGGCGCCGGTGCCGGTCTCGGCGGTGAGACGGCCGAGCGCGTCGAAGGTCCGATCCCGGACGATTCCGCCAGGAAGGCTTTCGCGGATCGGCTGGCCGGCACGGTCGTAGTGGGTGGTCCAGGTCCGGTCAGTCAGAGCCGGGTGGTTCGGGGTAGCCGGTTCGATAGTGGACTCGGGCAGGCCCCATACGTTGTAGGTGTAGTCGGTGGTGTTGCCGTTGCCGTCGGTCAGTCGGGTCTGTCGCCCGGCGGGGTCGTAGCCGAGGTGGGTCGTGACGGCGGTGGCAGGGTTGGTCGGGTCGACCCGTTCGCTGATGGTCGATCGCTGGCCGGCGCCGTCGTAGGTGTAGGTCGTGACCCGGCCGGCGAAGCTGCCCGCCTGGGTGACGCGGTCGGCTGCGTCGTAGGTCCAGGAGCGGGTTTTCAGAACGGTGGCACAGCTGCCGTCGGCCGCGGTGGTGCACACCCGGTGGGTGGTGGGACGGCCGGCGAGGTCGTAGCTGATCGATTCTGCGGGTGAGGCGAACGTGGTGCCTTGTCCCTGGACGGTCATCACCGGCCGGTCGGCGAGGTCGTAACCCGTGGCGATGAAGCGGCCGGTCGGGTCGGTGACCCGGGTTGGGTTGCCGGCCGCGTCGTAGGTGGCGGTGGTGGTTTTGCCCAGCGGGCTCGTGATGGCGTTGACGTTTCCGGCGGCGTCGTAGCCGAACTCGGTGGTGTAGTAGACCGTCTGGCCGCTGATGCGTTCGGAGCGGGTCTCGGTGCGTTGGCGTCCGAGGTCGTCCCAGGTGGCCAGAATGTGGGCGCCGGTGGGGTCGGTGGCGTCGAGGATCTCGCCGAGCCGGTCGTAGGCGGCGGCCCACACCGGGGACGTCTTAGGTCCGGTGCCGTCCGGGTCGGGCAGCGTCTGCCGTGTGACACGACCGTAGGGATCGTAGGTGTAGGTGGTTTCCCGGCCGAGCCCGTCGATGGTTTTCGCGGGCAGGCCGGCGCCGTTGTACTCGGTGCGCGATGTGGCGATGATCGGGCTGCCGGCACCTGGTGGTGTGTACGGCGGCAGTGTCGCCTCGGTGGTGCGGCCCATTGCGTCGACGGTGAGGGTGGTGGTGGCGCCGAGCGGGTCGCGCTGGTGTGTGACGTCGCCGAAAGTGTTGCGACCGATAATGACGGTTGGCCGTGTTCCGTCCGACCGAATGCCGTTGGTCCAGCTGGTGCGGGCGGCGCCGGTGACGGTGACGGGGTTGGCTTCGGCGTCGTAGGTGATGTCGCTGACAGCTCCGCCGGGCTCGGTGACCCTGGTGGGAAGGCCGCGGGGATCGCGTTCGACGCGGGTGGTGATGGTGGCTGGGTTCCCGCCGGTGTTATCGACGGTCTCGGTGAGCAGTCTGGCGGCCGGGTCGTAGGTGTAGTCGACGCGTTCGGTGCGGCCCGGTGACTGCGGCGCGGTGAGTGCTGCGCGGGCGATGGTGCCGTCGCGGTTGTTGCTGTAGGTGGTGGTGCGGGCAAGTCCGTTGGGGTCGAACGTTTCGGTCGTGGTGTAGCCGGCCGGGTCGTATGTCCAGGCAGTACTTATCGCGCTGACGCCCGTTTCCCGGGTGAGGTTTCCGGCTTGGTCGTAGGTGTACTCCGCGAGTGTGGTGGTGCTGGTGACGGTGCCGGCGCTGTCGCGGCGGACCCGGGTGATGGTCGCGGGCAGGTCGTCGGAGTAGTAGGTGAGCGCGGTTTCCCGGCCCATCGCATCGACGACGGCAGACAGTCGTCCGGCGGGGTCGTAGGCGCGTGATTCCAGGACGAGTGTGGTGGCGCCGGTGTTCATCGGGTCGACGCCGGCGCCGACCGCGGTCGTCTCGACGCGGCGGTGCGCGTCGTCGTAGGTGTATCGCAGTGCCGGCCCGCTGGGGTCGGTGGAGCCGACGAGGTCTCCAGCGGTGTCCCAGTCCTGGGTGGTGACGGTATTGTCCGGGCGTTTTTCGCTGGTGAGCCGGCCGGCCGGGTCGTAGGTCCAGGCGGTGGTGCGCGGCGGGTCGGCGCCGGTGGTGTCGCTGATGGTGCGGTTGGTAGGTCTGCCGGCGGCGTCGTAGGTGTATGCCGTCTGGGCGGTGTGCACGACGCCGGTGATCGGGTTGGTGATCGGTGGCGCGGTGACGGTCGCTGGTTGGGACAGCGGGTTGTAGGCCGTGGTGGTGGTGCCGTAGGTGACTGGGGCACCGTTGACGACGGCGGATTGTGTGGAGGTGGTGGGTCGGCCGAGCGCGTCGTAGGTCAGGTCGGTGGTGAGACCGGCGGCGTCGACGGTGCGGGTGCGATCGCCGGCGGTGTTGTAGCTGTGCTGGGTGACGCCGCCGTTGGTGGCGGTGGCCGAGGTGAGCAGACCGGGAACGGGCGTCGTGGTCGGCTGTGGGGTGAACACGACGGTGGTGCCGGACTGCAGGGCCGTGGTGGCGTGCGAGTGCTGCACAGCGGCGATGCCGGCGAGGTCGCTGACCCCGACGGTGGCCTCGGAGCCGCGGGCTTCGGGGCTGTTCAGGCCGGAGTAGTTGAAGGTGATGGCGCCCGATTCGCTGAAGACGGCTTCGAACGAGAACCGGTTGCTGGGTTGGCCGTACGGGTGGACGTTGCGCCATTCGATGACGAACTGCCGGTTGGGTGCCGTCCCGGTGACGGTCGTGCGGATGCTGGCCTGCTCGTCGACGACGAGGTCGTCCCACAGCGGATAGACGGCCTCGGCGGGCGCGGTCGTCGGCAGGGGCACTGCATCGACGTAGGGGTCGTGCCCCTCGTTGGTGTCGGTGGGATGGGCGAAGGATGCGTACCCGTTGGTGCTGACCTTGATGCTGGTGCGGGTCCTGCCGTAGAAGGGCACGGGGAACGGCAGGTCGATGGTGGTGTAGGCGTCGTCGCCGTGCAGGTCGACGATCTGCTCGGCGGGGATGAACGGCTGGGCGGCGGTGGTGCGGTTGTAGGTCGGGCTCGCCGAGTAGGTGAACGTCTCGGTGGGTGCAACGGTGTGTCCGGCCGGCAGCGGGTAGGTCGTTTTGACGGTGCGGCCGGCGGCGTCGATGTCGTTGAGGGTGCGGTAGGTGGTGTCGGTGGCGTTGGCGGAGCGGGCGTCGGCATGCCAGATCTGGACGTCGTTGCGGGGGTCCAGCGGATTGGCGGGGTTGAGGAAGTAGCCGTAGTAGGCGGTGTTGCACTGTCCGGCGCCGCGGCAGGTTGTTCGGGCGATGACGTTGCCGCGGCTGTCTGTGTCGGTGAGGACGCTGTTGCCGTTCTCGTCGGTGCTCTTGGAGACGAACCCGGCGGCGTTGTACTCCCAGCTTCGTCGGCCGAAGCTGTCCTCGCGGGCCAGGAGCCGGCCGGCGTTGGCGGTGTCGTAGGTGTAGGTGACGGCGTCGCGGACGCTGGAGTTGACGACGACCTCTCGACGTTGGTTGCCGACGGTGGGGGCGCCGAGGTTCCAGGTGGCGCCGTTGCGGTCCTTGTTGGTGGTGACCCGGCCGGTGGCAGGGTTGTAGGTGACGGTGGCGGCGGTGAACGCTCCGGGTTCGACGACGGAGGTCAGCCGCTTGGTCTGGTGGACGGCGGCGTCGTAGTGGGCGGCGGACTGGGTGCCGGACAGGGCGCGGCGGTAGAAGGCGACCTCGTCGATGACACCGGTGAACGGATATCGGCCGGCCGGTGCCTGTGCCCAGCCGGTGGCGATGCCGTCGCCGACCATCGCGTGGGCCTGGTCGCCGTGTTCGAGCGGCGCGTCGAGGCTGCCGAGAACGTGGCCGTCGAGGTGGAGCGTCTGGCGGCCGGGCGTGATGGACAGCACGGCGTGGTGCCATTGCCCGTCGTCGACGCGTGCGGTGGAGGCGATGCTGGTGGCGCCGCCGGTGGGGTTCCATTGCTGGTTCTCGCCGCTGTGGCATTCCCACAGGTGCAGTTGGGTGCTGTCGGCGTCCGACGGGGTGTCGGCGCACCGGTTGGAGACAGGGTTGACCAGGGCAGTGCCATTGAAGCGCCAGACCTGGTTGGCGCCGCCGTGACACTGCCACAAGTGCAGTTTGCTGCCGTTGCTGGTGCCGTACTCGGACACGTCGAGGCATTTGCCGAAGGCGCGCACGGTGCCGTCGCTGCCGAAGGTCCATTGCTGTGCGTCGGTGCCGTTGCACGGGTACAGCTGCACCGGTGTGCCGTCGGTGGTCAGGGAGGTTCGCACGTCCAGGCACTTGTCCGCGTGGCCGATGACCGCGCCGGTTGCCTGGCCGGTCGGGGCGCGACCGCGCAACAGTCCGTCCTGGCCGACGTACAGCATGGGCGTGTAACGGTTGCGGCCGCGGCCCGGGAGGGTGTTCTGCGTTGACAGCAGCACGCCTTGCTGGCCCGTAGCGGCCTTGAACCACAGTTCGGTGCTGAAGGTCGAGGCGGAACTGATGAGGTTGTCCGGCAGCCGCAGTCGGCTGGTGCTGGAACCGTTGAACGCGGCCGCCTTGTCCGAGGAACCTTGCACCGCGCCGGTGAGACCGAGGGTGACGGAGCTGTAGGTGGCGTCGTACTCGCCACTGCTGCGTGCGGCGACGTTGACGGCGACGCTTCCGCTGCTTTCGCCGAGCGGCCAGTGGGCGGTGGGGTTGTCGTCGCTGACGACGGTCCGGTAGTGGGAGGAGTCCTGGTAGGTGTAGCTGGTGCACGAGTCGCTCGACAGCGGGGCGCACACCTTGGTGAGTTCATCGCCGGTGTAGGTGTAGGTCCACGTCGGTGCCGGCTGGCCCTGGGCGGGCGGGTCGGTGGCCGCGCTGGTGATGTGGCGGCCGGTCCAGGTCAGGTGCAGGCTGCGGCCGCTGGTGGCATCGGTGACCCGGTATAGCTGGGACCCTTCGGCGGTGCTTCGATAGTGGTAGGTCTGTGCCCGGCCGTCGGCGTCGATCGTCGCCTGGAGGGTTCCGTCGCGGTCGAAGACGCGTCGGGCACCGGTGGCGTCGCGCAGGACCAGCATCCGGTCGTCCTCGGCCAGGGTCAGGTTCCGGCCGGGCGGCGGGGCGAAGGTGCCGTCGGAGTTACTACCGAATCTGATTTCGTCGCCGCTGGGGGCCGACAGGACGACGTCCCCGCCGGGTTCGATGGTCAGTCGCTGGTCCAGCGGTGTGCTCCAGCCGGTGCCGAACGCGCCGCTGGTACGCAGGTCCTGGGAGTTGTAGGTGCGTGACACCCCGAGGGCCGGGCCGTGCACGGCGACGGAGATGTCGGTGACGGTTCGGGTGTAGTTGCCGACCTGCGGGTTGACGTTGGGCATGTCGCCGCCGTCGGGGGCTCCGGCGAGGTGGCTAGTTATCGGCGGTTGCGGCACGATCGGCGTGAAGTACAGGGGGCCGATGCGGCCGGACTGCGCCTGGGAGTCAGAAACGGTCACGTACCAGTGCGCGGTTTCCGACCAGCGCAGCAACTCGGCGGGGACCTGCCATCCGGGTGAGTTCGTCCAGCCGGAGCTGGTGCAGGTCTCCCCCGCGCCGGCCGGGCCGGTGCAGATCTGGAACTCGAAGCGGCGCCCGCCCAGCGGATAGTTGTCGGGATCGTAGTAGGAGGCCCACAACGTTGGGGTGAGGCTGTCGACGGTGCCGTTGTTCGGCGGATTGTTGCCGTTGATGGTCGGTGGCCCGTTGGCGACGGAGAAGCCCGCTGTGCCGGCGGAGGAGCCGTAGGTCGGCTGGAAGGCGGCACCCGAAGGGTTGATCATGTCCAGGCGCAGCGTGTACGAGCCGACGGGTAGGGCGCCGACGTTGATCGGGATGTCGGCCGACTGGTGCGGCCCGACATTGTGCGGCACCGGGTAGGTGCCGGTGTGGACCGTGGCGCCGCTGCTGTTGACGACGGTGTGCGTCAGCCGGAAGCCGTTGCTCGGCGTCCAGGTCGAGCCGCCCCAGTTCGTCACCCGGGCGGTGATCTTTCCGGCGGTCGACGTGGTCACCGGCGGGTCGAAATTCGCGTTCGGCAGCGCGTAGGAGGCGCCCTCGTCGGAGTAGTTGACGTCCAGGAACGGCGTGGCGGAGGCGTTGCCGTAGTTGGCTGAGGCGAACTTCTTCCAGCTGTCCTTGCTGTTGAAGTCCGAGCGCAGGGTGAAGCCGTGGAACGGCTGGGTGCCGTGCACCCAGTCGGTCATCCGGTTACCCGGGATGTAGAACGACACCCACGTGTCGTTGGAGCAACTGTCGTAGCCGTAGGCGAAGTTGTTCCAGGCGATCATGTCGCCGGCGTCATACGCAGGACCCGGAAACTGCCGTACTCCGGAGCCGGACCACGGTTCGGTCACCCGGTAAACGGCGATCGGGTATGGGCGGCAGGAGTAGGACCAGACGTTGTACAGGTTCAGCGAGGCGCCGAGGATGTACTTGTTGGACAGGGCACTCATGACGCCGTTGAAGTGCAGGTACGAGGCGGCCTTCTCCACACCGTCGTAGGTGCCGACGCGCAGCACCGTGTCGGAGGAGCCGTCGCTGCCCTTCCAGTCCCGTGACGAGGCGAACGTGTCGTCGACCTCGGTGTTGCGCCGCAGCGTCGGGTCGACCGTCACGGGGAAGCGGCGTGCCGGGTCGCGCAGCCAACCGCCGTCGAGGTCGACCCGCAGCGTCCAGGTCCCGTCGGCGTTGTGCAGGCTGTAGGCCACGGCGTGCGAGGTGGCCGGGTCGCCGCTGCGCGGATCGATCGCGGAGTCGTACATGAAACCGGCCGGGATCGAGCCGCGTACCTCCGCGGTCTCGTCGTCGACGAACAGCACCGCGCCCGATTCCGCGTCCAGGCGTGGTGTCACACCCTGCACCGTCAGCGGGAACGTCCAGGACGTGGGGGCGTCCGCCGAGTTCAGAACGATGAGTTCCTTCAAGCCTTCCGCGGTCGGTGTGAGAACCACATCCGAGTGCGGGCGAACACCGGCGAACCGCGCACCGTCGCTGCTGACGTCGGCCTGGACCGCGGCGGCCGCGTCGAGTCGGAACGCTGCGGTGGTGCCGGATCCCAGATCGACGGAACCGAGTGCGGCATCATCGGCGCGGGAGGCGACCGAGACCGGGGCCGCTGCGACCGCCGACAGCCGGCCGTCCGGACGGCGCGTAAGCGTCGGATCGACCCGCACATAGCTGTCACGGTTGCCAGGAACGAACACATCGTGCTGGTAGAGACGGAGCGTCTTTGTGCCGTCGGGGTTGGTGAACACCGTCGAGCGGCGGGAGCGCTCGGTCGCCACCTCCCGGGAGCCGGGAACGACACCGGTCGACGCGCGCGCGGGACCGTCCGTTGTGGACAGTGCCGCTGGCTGCGCAGCCGGCCTCGAGGTCGGCATTGCCGGATCGGCGAACCGCGCAGATGCTCCGACAGCGCCGGGTGTGTCCGGAGCGATCACCGGCCCGGCCGGTTGTTTCTGCGTGGCAGTGCTCGGCGTGCGGTGCGGCCGTTTGGCCGCGGAACCGGATTCCTGCCGCGGCGCCACCCGATCCGCGCCCGGAGGCACGACCGGCGCGGCGCTCACCGGCAACGGCATCGATACAAGGATTGAGGCAGCAACGACGACTACCGTCACACCGGCGATTCGACGTCTGATTGTCAACCGTGTCCCGTTCAAGCCGTAAAGAAAACGGCCGCCAACCATCACGCCTCCCGCGAACCTGTGCGACGAAAATGTACGGCCGGCGACCTCGGCTGTAAATGATGACTTTATGTATTCACCGTCCGCAGTACATTCCCGGGACGAACCCGCCGTCCCCGCTGTCCGAATTCGCCAGCTTCGGCGTCGAGTAGGCGGTTTGGGATGCGACGTAAATCATTTCCCGCAGCCGGGCCATGGCGGTTTCCGCCGCGTTCACCGTCACTGATAATCACTGCCGGACAACACCGCACGATCACCAAAGCTCGCTTGCCGGAGGACATGTGCACATCCGACCGACCAGAATCCGGCACTTCGGAGGGGTCTTCGCAGCCGTGGCCATGCTCGCCGTTGCGGTGCTGACCCACTCATGTACTCCCTTTCTTCCGGAACCGATCCTCGCCGCCCGGGTGCCGGCGGCGATCCGCGCAGACGGATTTTTCACCATTGCCATAGATGCGACCTACCCCCCGGCCACTTCCATGCATGGCAACAACGGGGCATCCGGATTCGACATCGACCTGCTCACCGCCGTCGCAACAAAGCTCGACCTCGAAGCCCGATGGAAGCCCACCCAATTCGACCGCATCATCCCGGCCGTCCAGTCCGGCCAGGCACAGCTCGGCGCGGCAGCGATCCCTATTACCGACGCACGGCTCCAGGACGTTGTCATGGTGGCCTACCTCAACTCCGGGACCCAGTGGCTCAACCGCACGACAGCCCGGCCCATCGACCCGCAAAACGCCTGCGGAAAGCGAATCGCCGCCCTGTCGGGAACTGCGCACATCGACGAACTCACCGACCGCTCCCGGGCGTGTGTAGCGGCGAACCGACCCGAGATCACCATCAGCGCCTACGACGACCCACAACGCATGTCCGCCGCCGTCGCCCGCGGAGCCGACGACGCCCTCGTCGGTGACGCGATCCTCTGCGCCGGCCTCGCCGCAGGTGACATCCCGCTCAAGGTCGCCGTCACCACCTATGATCCACACAGCCTGGGCTGGGTCAGCCGCTCAACGGACCGGCAGTTCGCTGACCTCCTCGCGTCCGCGCTGGAGGCCGTCGTCAAGGACGGCAGCTACGACAGAATCCTTCGCCGGTGGCGTCTACAGGATCAGGCTGCGGCCATCCGGGTACGGCCCTGACTGGACGGCTACGCAGCCTGCGACGGGCTCGCTCAACTGCAGGGCCGCGCCGGCTATGGAACCACCTACCCGCCGTTCGGTTTCGGCCGTCGATGCTCACCCAGCATCGCTACCTGGTGAAAGATGGTCACCGCAGACAGCTCGAATCCAGGCGTGAGGTCGCCCGACGGGCGACGAGCGGCGTGGGCACATTCGCCCGACGGACGAGCCACGCAAGCGCTACGGGTAGCGCCACCTGGTCGCCTGGTAGGGGCAACACGCACACAGGTTCGGGCCTTCACACCGATGGCTGTGCCCGAAACCGGAAGTAGCACCCCGGCAGGCAGTCCGGAAGCGGAAATAGCCACCGAGCCCGCGAACAGGAAGCGGAATTCGCAGTAGAGAGCGTCCGGGGGTAACCACAGGATCTGCTCGCCGAGGCCAAGCGGCGGCGCCGGGATCTGTTGGCAACGCGCGCTCGCTCGACATAGTCGGGTTGGTCAACGCCTGGAGCAATTCAGATAGTCGGTCCGGCGGCCATGTCGAAGTCACTCTCCGTCAGCCCTTATCAGCATCAAACAGCCTCTGCCGAGCAAGTAGCGGGGCTGTAGCGCCGTCGGACAGCGACACCGAATCCAACCCTGTCAGCGCAGTTGACCAGCCCAAACGCGCGCACTACATCTTGGCGACGGCGTTCAACTGCCGTTTGACATCCGCCGTCGGCACGCGTTAATGTCCGTTGCATGTGCATCTCTTTGATGCACATGTGCTACTCGTGGGGGTTCAATCCCCCCTCGGACACAAACTGATTTACCACGGTGTACGTCGGATTCGATCCGGACGTGCACCGTTTTTGTTTCGGCGGAGTAGATCAGGTTCAGGCCGAGGTCTCCGTAGAGGCGGGCTTTGGCGGCCGGGTCGGCGGTCTTGAGCGCGTTGACGATGTCGCCGAGTCCGTCGACCATCCGGCGGATGTCGTCCCGTGTGAGGGTCGTTGGGGTGGCCGCTTCCGCGGCGCGGAGTTGCTGTTCGAGGTGGCGGCGTTCGGTTCGGCAGGTGGTGATCCAGTCGGTGACGACGGCGGGGTCGGCGCCGCCGTCGAGCGCGGTGCGGTACCGGTCCAACTTGCGGTCACATTCCCGGATCGCCGCCCGAAGGCTGTCCAGCCTCGGGGCGGTGGCGGCGATCGGTTGGCTGTCCACCATGGCGGTGATGGTCCGTTCCCGATTCGCCGGGCCGAACGCGGTCGCGAGCCACGCGTCGAGCGGATCGATGACGGCATCCTCGGAGAGGTTGACGTTGCTCGAGTGGGCGAGTTCGTTGGCGGTGGCGTAGTCGCGGGGATAGCGGCAGCGGTAGTACATGTGGCCGTTGCTGTAGTGCGGTTGCATCAGCCGTTCGCACGGCTCGTGCCGCAGCAGGCCGCGCAGCAGGGCGGGGTGGCGGGTCTTGTGGTTACGGTGCCGGATGCCCTTGCCGCTGCTGCGCTGCCCTCGCACCTGTTGCGCGCGGGCGAAAGTGG
>NZ_BOPF01000048.1 GCF_016863615.1 Virgisporangium aliadipatigenens
GGTCCGTCCACGGGTGGATGCGGCGTGCGCATAGTGCGCATCCGCGATCCGCGTTGGCCGGGTTCGTCACCCGTCGGCACGCTCGTCCACATGATCCAGTCAGTCAGAAAAGCAGGCGTGGTCGTCGCCGCGACGGCTGCCGCCCTCGCGGCCCTGTCCCTGTCTCCGGCAGAGGCCGCCGACGCCGGCCGCGGGCCGGCCGTCACGCACATCGACCTGCCCGACGGGTTCCCACCCGAGTCCATCGCCGTCGAGAACGGCACGGCCTACCTCGGTTCCCGCGCCGACGGCGACATCTACGCCCTCGACCTGAGGTCCGGCCGGGGCAAGGTGATCAGCCAGGGTCCGGGAACGCAGTCCCTCGGGCTGGCCATCGACAGCCGGCGGCGCCAGTTGTGGGTCGCGGGCGGCGTGTCCGGCGACGCACGCGTGCTCGACCTGCGAACCGGCGCGATCCTCGCCGAATACCAACTGGTGCCCGCGGGGTCGCCGGCGTTCATCAACGACGTGCTGCTGACCCCGCGGGGCGCGGTGTTCACCGACTCGGTCCACGACACCCTGTACCGGGTCCGGGACGGCCGGGTCGAACGCGTTCCGCTGACCGGGGAGTGGGTGGAGACGCCGCAGTACAACGCCAACGGCATCACCACCACACCCGACGGCCGGGCGATGCTGATCGTCAACTCCACCACCGGCGAGCTGTTCCGCGTCGAGGAGGACGGCCGGGCGACGCGGGCCGATCTCGGCGGGCAGATCTTCACCCATCCCGACGGCGTGCTCCGCGAGGGCCGCACGCTGTACGTCGTGCAGAACGCGATCGACGCGATCGCCGTCGTCGAGCTCGACCGTTCCGGCACGGCCGGCCGGCTCGTCGAGACGCTGCGGACGGACGACTTCGACGTGCCGACCGCGGTCGCCCGATTCGGGGACCGGCTGTACGTGCCCAACGCCCGGTTCGGTGTGGAGGAGCAGCCGGACACCGAGTACTGGCTGACCGCGCTCAAGGTCGACCGCCACTGACCCGAACCGCGCATCGGGGGCACGCCTCACCACGAGACGTGCCCCTTCGCGTCGCGCACGTGGAGCGGAGTACTGGGTGGAGGACCAGTGTTTCGGGAGACCGGCGGTGGAATGTGCCGGTTGCACGGAGAAAGCAGCGGGGTCGCTTTCGGCGAATTTGTACTGTGGCCGGATGCGTGGCGCTGCCTATCAACTGGGGATCGACCTGGGATCGTCGACGACGGTCGCCGTTGTCCGGGGCGCCGACGGGCTGGTGCGGCCCCTGCTGTTCGACGGGTCGCCGCTGCTGTCCTCCGGCGTGTTCGCCGGCCCGGACGGCATCCTCACCGGCGCCGACGCCGAACGGGCGGCCGTCGCGCAACCGGCCGGCCTGGAGGCCAATCCGAAGCGCTGCGTCGACGACGAGAACGTCTGGCTCGGGGATCGCGCGTACCCGGTCGCGGACCTGCTCGGCGCGATTCTCGCCCGGGTGCTGGCCGAGGCGCGGCGGGTCACCGGCGGCGAGCCGGAACACGTCGTGCTGACGCACCCGGCCGGTTGGGGAGCGACGCGGCTGGCCGTGCTGAGCGAAGCGGCGCGACGGGGCGGGCTGGGGGCGTTCGGTCTGGTGCCGGAGCCGGTCGCCGCGGCCTACCACTTCGCCTTCACGCAACGGCGGCGGATCGAACCGGGGCAGACGCTGCTCGTCTACGACCTCGGCGCGGGGACGTTCGATGTCAGCGCGGTGCGCGCGACGGCGGACGGGTTCGAGATCGTGGGCTCGGCCGGACTGGTCGACGTCGGCGGGCTCGACCTCGACGCGGCGGTCGTGGCGTACGCGCGCGCGGCCACCGCGGGGGCCGTTCACGAGTGGCAGCGCCTCGACGCGCCGGCGAACGCGGCCGACCGGCAGGCCCGGTACGTGTTGTGGCGGGGCGCCCGGGCCGTCAAGGAACAGCTGTCCCGCCATCCGACCGCCGACCTGCAGGTGCCGCTGGTCGACACCGGCGTCCGCGTCGTGCGCGACGAACTGGAGGCGATGGCGACGCCGTTCCTGGATCGCACCGTCGAGTGCGTGCGGGGGCTGCTGCGCGAGAGCCGGCTGACCGGAGCCGACCTCAGCGCGATCTTCCTGGTCGGCGGCTCCACGCGGGTGCCGTTGATCGCCACGATGCTGCACCGGGCGTTCGGGGTGGCGCCGACCGTGCTGGACCAGCCGGAACTGGTCGTCGCGGAGGGCAGCCTGCACGGGCTCGCCGCGGTGCGGCCGGACGCGGCGGCGGGCACAGCAGAGGCCGCGGCGGCACCGGGAACGGCGGCACCGAGCGCCGTCGCGCCGGGGGTGACGGCCGCGTGGCCGGCGTACGGGCCGGATCTCGCGGGGCAGGTCCCGGTTCCGGCGCCGACCCCGGCTCGGCGGCCGAGAGGGCGCCTGCTCGTGGCCGGCGGCGTCGCGGCGCTGCTGCTCGCCTCCGCCGGCGCTGTCACGGCCTACAACGCCGCCGCGTCCCGCGGGGAGAAGAGCGGCCGGAAGACGTCGTCCACCGGACCGGCCTCGGCGCCGAGATCGCCCGGGCCGGCCGGGCCCGGTGTGTCGGGTGCGCCCCAGGCAGCGGGGGACCCGAAGGGGCAGGCGCTCGGCGGGCACACCGACATCGTGTCGGCCGTCGCGTTCAGCCCGGACAGCGCGGCGCTCGCCACCGCCAGCAACGACCGCACGGTGCTGCTGTGGAGCGTCGCTTCGCCCGACCGCCCGCGGTTCACCCTCGGCGGCCACAACGACTCGGTGCTCAGCCTCGCGTACAACCCGAAGGCGGAGAGCCTCGCCACGGGCAGCGGCGACGGCACCGCACGCATCTGGACGCTGCACAACAACCAGACCCTGCGCACGCTGAGCGGACAGTCGATCGCGGTGTGGAGCGTGGCGTTCAGCCCGGACGGGAAGACGCTGGCCACCGGCGGTGACAACGGGTCGATCCGGCTGTGGGACGCCGGCACCGGGGCGTTCCAGCGCGACCTCACCGGCCACACGCAGTCGGCGCACGGCCTGGCGTTCAGCCCGGACGGCAAGACCCTCGCCAGCACCGCGCACGACAACACCCTGCGCCTGTGGAACGTGGCGACCGGGGCGCAGAAGTCCGTCTACGAGGACTCGGCGTCCAGCGGCGTGGCGTTCAGCCCGGACGGGAAGTATCTCGCCGCGGTCACCGGCGACGAGGGGCTGCGGGTGCGGGACGCCGCGAGCGGCGCGGAGGTGCGGGTGATCCGGGCCGACTTCGGTGCCGCGGTCGACGCGGTGGCGTTCAGCGCCGACGGCAAGCGGATGGCCGTCGCTACGGACAAGGGGACGATCGCCCTGTACACCGTGGCGGACTGGCGCGCGGTGGGCTCGTTGACCGGACCCACCCAGTCCATCCGGTCGGTGGCGTTCAGCCCGGACGGGAAGTTCCTCGCGGCCGGGTGCGTCGACCGGAACGCGTGGCTGTGGCGGCTGTAGCCCCTACTTCTCCGGCGGGGCGTGGGGCTATCCTGCCGAGCGGCCGCCGTGTCGAAATCCCGGACGCGGTTCGGTATTTCGAAGGGACTGGATCCATGCCCCGTGTGGTGCCGGCGGTCATCCGCTCACTCGACATCCTCGAACTGTTCCTGGACAACGCCCGGCTGTCGGCCCGGGAGATCGCCGAACGGCTCGGCCTGCCCCGCACCACCGTGCACGAACTGCTCGTCACGCTCGTCGCCCGTTCCTACCTGATCTCCGTGCCGGGTCAGCCGGTGCAGTTCCGGCTGGGCATGTCGGTACTGCGGCTCGGTGCGGCGTTCGCCGGGCAGCTGGACCTGGTCCGCGAGGCGCAGGACGTGGCGCAGGACGTCGCCGCCGCCTGTGACGAGGCGGTGCACGTGGCCGTGCTCGACGGCACCGACGTGATGTACGTGGTGAAGGTCGACAGCACCCACCCGGTCCGGATGGTGTCGGCGGTCGGCCGGCGGCTGCCCGCGCACTGCACGGCGGTCGGCAAGATGCTGCTGTCCAGCCTCGAGCCGTTCGACCTCGACGCGCTCGTCCCGGACCGCGAGCTGGTGGGCATGACGCCGGCGAGCGTCACCGACCCGGTGCGGCTGCGCGCGGAACTCGAGCGGGTCCGCGTCGCCGGCGTGGCGTTCGACGACGGCGAGTCCGACAGTGCGGTGCGCTGTGTCGCCGCGCCGGTGCGTGAGCACTCCGGCCGGACCGTCGCCGCGATGAGCGTCTCGGCGCCGATCATCCGCTGGACGCCGGACACGCACGACGAGTGGACCCGGCTGGTCAAACAGGGGGCGGCCGCGCTCTCGTCCCGACTGGGGTTTCTCCCACCAGCCTGACCTCCGGCGCCGCCGGCGGGGCGCTGTTCATTGACACCTCCAGCGCCGTCCTCTAGCGTCGCGACCACTCGAATCGATATCTCGAACTCTGTTCGAAATTTCGAACCACGGGGAGGTGGCGCGAAGAACGGTCGACGCCGTGCCTTTTGCACGTGCGTCATTGCTTCATGTTCTTTTCGCTATTCCGTTCGGCACGCAGAAAATAGCCTATTGACCCGCTCCATTCTTTCGTCGTAGCGTGCGGCACGCGCGTAATCCATCGGGAGAATCACTCGGAAGTTTCGGAACATTGCGAGTGATGAATTGGCGCACGCCCCTCGCGCACCGCCTCCCGAGCCCCTCGTGCGTGCTGTGCTGAGGCGACGAAGGAGGCAACGTTCCATGGAAGCAAAGCCGGTGTGGACACGGCGTGGCGTGCTCGGGATGGGCGCGGGGGTACTCGGCGCGGCGGGTCTCGCCGCGTGCGGCGACGGCGGCTCGGGGTCGAAGCCCCCGGTCGCCGCGGAGGTCCCGAAAGAACTCGTCGACGCCGCGGCGTCGATGAAGGGCTCCTCGATGGGAGTGCTGTCCCAGAAGCTGTATTCGGTGGCGGCGAACGAGGCGCTCGACGTTTCCATCAAGAAATTCGCCGACGCCACCGGCACCAAGATCGAGAACAGTCTGGTCCAGGCCGACGCGGGTGACGTGGTGGCCAAGATCCACGCCGAGGTCCAGGGCGGCGTCGCGCGCGACCTCGCGTTCATGACCGACAACCGCTTCGTCGCGCAGTTCCAGGCGCTGGGCGACCTGGAGGACGTGACCGACGTCGTCAAGGCGCTGACGGCCAAGTACGGCGAGCCCAGCAGCGAGGCCAAGAACTTCTGCGTCTTCGACGGCAAGTGGGTGGCCATCCCGTATCACTTCATCGGCATCGGGTCGTTCCTGCGCAAGGACTGGATGCAGGAGAAGGGCATCACCCCCAAGGAGAACTACACCTGGGAGGAACTGCGCGACCTCTGCCTGGCGATCTCCAACCCGGACAAGCGCCGGTTCGGCTGGGGCATGACCGTCAACCGCTCCGGTGACGCCAACGGCATGATCGAGGCGCTGATCAACGCCTACGGCGGGGCGATCGCCTCCAACGACGGCCGCAAGGTCACCTTCGACTCGCCAGAGACGGTGCAGGCGGTGACCTTCCTCGGCGACATCTACACCAACAACAAGTACAAGCCGATGCTGCCGCCCGGTGTGCAGAGCTGGACCGACTCCAGCAACAACGAGAACTGGCTCGCCGGCATCCTGGGCTACACCCGCAACCAGTTCAGCGTCTACGCGGACTCCAAGACGAAGAAGAACCCCGTCTACGAGAACACCCACGTCTTCTCCGACTGCACCGGGCCGGCGACCGACAAGCCGCTGATGTTCGGCCAGTCCCAGGCGTTCGTGGTCTTCAAGGGCGCCAAGAACGCCCCGCTCGCCAAGCTCCTCGCGCAGTACCTGATCACCGCGCCGGCGCTGCTCGGCGTGGCGAAGGAGGCGCCCGGCCTGGCACTGCCCGCCTGGGAGAAGGTCTGGGACGCCGACCCGTACTTCACCAGCGGCGACCCCGGCTTCCCGATCATGCGCAAGATCACCCAGCAGCCGCTGCCGCTGACCACGAAGAACGGCCTCAGCTTCCCGCAGAAGGCCAGCGCGGGCCAGCAGGCCGCCGTCGCCGCCTACGTGCTCACCGACATGATGCAGGAGGTCGTGCAGGGCAAGGCGCCCGCGCAGGCGGTGAAGTCCGCGCACGCCAAGATGGTGCAGATCTTCAACCAGCAGGGTCTGCCGCAGTGACGACGCTCCGGCCGGCGCCGGCCCCGGCGAAGCGGGCATCCGCACCGCCGGGGTCCGGCTCGCTCACCCCCACCCAGCGCCGGCTGGGTCGCGACTGGCGGCTCGCGACGCTGTTCCTGGCGCCCATGGCCGTTCTGGTCGGCGGGCTCGTGCTGCTGCCGATCGCCCGCTCCGCCATCACCAGCACGACCGAACGCCACGGGTCGGAGAGCGTCTTCGTCGGCCTGGACAACTACGCCGCCCTCGTCGACGACGAGATGTTCCGCACCGGCGTGCTGAACTCCTTCGTCTTCACCGCCTACGCCGAGGTGTTCAAGGTGGTGCTGGGGCTTTCCGCGGCGCTGCTGCTGCACCATCGCAAGCGCGGGCGGGCCGTGCTGGCCGGGCTGCTGCTCCTGCCGTGGGTGGTGCCGACGGTGGTGACGGCGTTCAGCTGGCGTTCGCTGCTGGACCCCATCTTCGGCAGCGTCAACATCCTGCTCACCGACTCGGGGATCGGGCCGCTGCTGGCCCAGCTCCACCTCGTCGACAGCTGGCCGGCGGGCTGGCTGTCCGACCCGAACCTGGCCATGCCGTCGGTGATCATGGTGAACGTGTGGAAGGGCATCCCGTTCTTCACCGTCACGTTCCTCGCCGGGTTGAAGGCCATCCCCGCGGACCTGTACGAGGCGGCCACCATCGACGGCGCCTCGGCGTGGCAACGGTTCCGCCACGTGACGCTGCCCGGGCTGCGCCACGTCATCACCGTCACGGTGACGCTCTCCTCGATCTGGACGTTCAACAACTTCGACCTCATCTGGCTGCTGACGCAGGGCGGCCCGGGCGACGCGACCGCGCCGTACGTGCTCGTCGCCTACTCCAAGGCGATCCTGCAGCTCCAGTACGGCGCCGGGGCCGCGGTCACGCTCGTCATGCTGCCGATCATCGGCGCGCTGGTCTTCGTCCTGGTCCGGTTGATGCGACCGGACACCGGCGCCCCGGCACCGCGCAAGGCCCGCACGGAGGAACGGTTCGCGACGATGCGCAAGGCGCTGCCGTGGGCCGTCACCCTGCTGGTCACCGGCCTGCTCGCGGTGGCGTCGCCGCAGATCTTCTGGAAGGCGCTGGTGGTCCTCGCGGTGATCCTGCTGATCGCGGCGGCGGTCGGCAAGGTGGTGTCGACGCTGCAGACCCGGGGACGCCGCCGCGCGTCGTCGGTCGCCTCGCGGCTCGGCTCCGGGGTCGCCATCGCCGGGCTGCTCTTCTTCGTGCTGAGCCCGCTGTACTGGATCCTCGTCACGGCGTTCAAGTCCGAGGACCAGATCGTCATGCGCAACAGCGACCTGTGGCCGACGCCGTGGACGACGCAGCAGTTCACCGACCTGTTCACCCTGCAGCCGTTCGGCCGCTGGTACCTGAACACCATCCTGGTCTCGCTCGCGTCCACCCTGGTGGCGCTGGTCTGCGCGGCGCTCGCGGGGTACGCGCTGGCCCGGCTGCGGTTCCGCGGGGCACAGAGCTTCACCGTCACGGTCCTGCTCACCTACGTCATGCCGGGCGCGTTGCTGTTCATCCCGCTGTACCAGCTGCTGATCGGGTTGCGGCTCACCGACTCGCTGTGGTCGCTGATGCTCACCTATCCGACGTTCACGCTGCCGTTCGCCACCTGGTTGCTGACCGGGTACTTCGCCTCGATCCCGGTCGAGCTGGAGGAGGCGGCGCTGGTCGACGGCTGCACCCGGCTGCAGGCGTTCGGGCGGGTGGTGCTGCCGCTGGCCAAGCCGGGGTTGCTGGCGGTCGCGCTCTTCACCCTCACCAACGCCTGGAACGAGTTCCTCTTCGCCTTCGTCTTCATCACCAAGGACGAATACAAGACGCTTCCGGTCGGGATGCAGGCGATGATCACCGGAGACGTGACGCCGCAGGGGCAGCTCGCCGCGGCGTCGCTGCTGGTGAGCATCCCCGTGGTGATCATGTACGCCTTCGGGCAGCGCTTCCTGACGGAAGGGCTCACCGCGGGCGCGGTGAAGGGTTGAGGGTGGCGGACAGGATCTGGGAGCACCGCACGGCCGAGGTCACCCTCACGGTCGTGGCCGACGGGGCTCCCCTGGTCGAACGGGAGGTCGTGCTCGCGCAACGCGATCACAAGTTCCTGTTCGGCTGCATCGGTTTCGAGTTCGTGCCGCTGGCCAACGACGAGCCGGCGGCCGGGCCCGAACTCGCGCGGCTGGCGGAGCGATGGCTCGACGTGTTCAACTTCGCCACGCTGCCGTTCTACTGGGGCCAGTTCGAACCGGAGCGCGGAAAGCCGGACACCGAGCGGCTGCGCCGCGCCGCGCGCTGGTTCGTCGAACGCGGCGTGCCGGTGAAGGGCCACCCGCTCGCCTGGCACACCGTCACCGCGGACTGGCTGCTCGACCTGTCCAACGCGGAGATCGCGCGGGCGCAGGTCGACCGGATCCGGCGGGAGGTGGCCGACTTCCAGGGCCTGATCGACACCTGGGACGTCATCAACGAGGTCGTCATCATGCCGGTGTTCGACCGGTACGACAACGGCATCACCCGCGTCTGCCGCGAACAGGGCCGCATCCCCACGGTCCGCATGGTGTTCGACGCCGCCCGCGACGCCAACCCGAAGGCGACCCTGCTGCTCAACGACTTCGACCTGTCGACGGCGTACGAGTGCCTGATCGAAGGGGTGCTGGAGGCCGGGATCCGGATCGACGCGCTCGGCCTGCAGAGCCACATGCACCAGGGCTACTGGGGAGAAGAGCGGACGCTGGCGATCCTCGACCGGTTCGCCCGCTACGGCCTGCCGATCCACTTCACCGAGACCACGCTCGTCTCGGGCGACCTGATGCCGGCGCACATCGAGGATCTCAACGACTACCAGGTCCCGGACTGGCCGACGACACCCGAGGGTGAGGCCCGCCAGGCCGACGAGATCGTGCGCCACTACCGGACGCTGATGTCGCACCCGTCGGTCCGGGCGCTGACGTACTGGGGCATCGCCGACGGCGGCTGGCTCGGTGCCCCGAGCGGGCTGGTGCGGCGCGACGGTTCGCCGAAGCCCTCGTACGACGCGCTGCGTTCCCTGGTGAAGGAGGAGTGGTGGGTGGCGCCCACCACGCTGCGCACCGACGCCGAGGGCCGGGTGCGGTTCAGCGGGTTCCTCGGCGAGTACGGGATCACCGCCGGCGGCCGGGCGGCGACGTTCCGGCTGGAGGAGCCGGGCCCGATGAGTGCATCCATCAGCGTGGGAGAAAGGCGTGATCGGTGACCTTCGTGTTCCATGTGGCGACGGACGGCTCGGACACCGCTGACGGTTCGGCGGAACGGCCGTTGCGCACCATCAACCGGGCCGCCGCCCTGGCGCGCGCCGGCGACACCGTCGTCGTGCACGCCGGGGAGTACCGCGAACGGGTCGTTCCGCGCCACGGCGGCCTGAGCCCCACCCGCCGCATCACCTACGAGGCGGCCGCGGGCGAACACGTCGTCATCAAGGGCTCCGAACGCGTCACCTCCTGGGAACCCGACGGCGGCACGGTCTGGCGGGCGGCGGTGCCGAACACCCTCTTCGGCGACTTCAACCCGTACGCCGAGGAGGTCGCCGGCGACTGGATCGTCTACCGCGACGGCGCACCGCCCAAGCATCTCGGCGAGGTCTACCTCAACGGCGTGAGCTTCTACGAGGTCGCCTCCCGCGCGGAGGTGAACGACCCGCCGCGGCGCACCGAGGCGTTCGACAACTGGACCGGCACCACGGTCCCGATCCGCGACCCCGACCGGACCCGGCTCGTCTGGTACGCCGAGGTCGGCACGGACACGACCACGATCTGGGCCAACTTCCAGGGCGCCGACCCGAACGTCGAACCGGTCGAGATCAACGTGCGCCGCTCCGTCTTCTACCCGGAGGCGCACCACCTCGACTACATCACCGTGCGCGGCTTCGAACTCGCGCACGCCGCCACGCCGTGGGCGCCGCCGACCGCCGACCAGCCCGGCCTGATCGGCCCGAACTGGGCCAAGGGCTGGATCATCGAGGACAACGTCATCCACGACGCGAAGTGCTCGGCGATCTCGATCGGCAAGGAGGGTTCCACCGGCCACAACTACTCCACCGAACGCGGCGACAAGCCCGGCTACCAGTACCAGCTGGAGTCGGTCTTCACCGCCCTGCAGCACGGCTGGGACCGGGAGACCATCGGCTCGCACGTCATCCGCCGCAACACCGTCTTCGACTGCGGCCAGAACGCCGTCGTCGGCCACCTCGGCTGCGTCTTCTCCACCATCGAGGACAACCACATCTACGACATCGCCGTCAAACGCGAGTTCTACGGGTACGAGATCGCCGGGATCAAGCTGCACGCCGCGATCGACGTCACGATCCGCGGCAACTACGTGCACGACTGCTCGCTGGGCGTGTGGCTGGACTGGCAGACGCAGGGCTCGCGGATCTCCCGCAACGTGCTGCACAGCAACAGCCGGGACCTCTTCGTCGAGGTGAGCCACGGGCCGTACCTGGTCGAGCACAACGTCTTCGGGTCGGCCGCGGCGGTGGAGCTGTACAGCCAGGGCGGCGCGTTCGCGCACAACCTCGTGCTCGGCACGGTGCGCCTGGAACCGGTGCTGGACCGCGCCACCCCGTACCACCGCCCGCACAGCACGCAGGTCGCCGGCTACGCGGTCGTCATGGGCGGCGACGACCGCTGGATCGGCAACGTGTTCGCGGCCGTCGACCCCTCCGCCGCCTACGGCCCGAACGCCGAGGGCGTGGGGCCGCCGACGTTCGGCACGTCCGGCTACGACGGCCATCCCGCGTCGTTCGACGAGTACCTCGAACGCCTCGCCGCGCAGCCGCCCGGCGATCACCGCCGCTTCGCGGCCGTCGCGCAGCCGGTCTACGTCAGCGGCAACGTGTACCTGCCGGGCGCCGCGGCGTTCGCGGGCGAGCACGGCGCCACCGTCCTGCCGTCGGGCACGCTGTCGATCGTCGCCGAGGACGGGGGCTGTTTCCTGCTGAGTGAGCTGCCGGAGGAGTTCGACAAGGCGCGGCTCGCCCCGGTCGGCGGCCGGGACCTCGCCCGGGTGCGCCTCGTGGACGCGGACTTCGAGGAGCCGGACGGCACCCCGGCCGTGCTGGACGTCGACCTCGCCGGTGCGCGCCGGGAGGCCGGGCAGCCGGCCGCGGCGGGACCGTTGGCGGGGCTGGGCTCCGGCCGCGCGCGCACCCGCCTCCGGTAGCCGGCGGCCGGTCAGCCGCCCAGCGTGACCTTGAGGATCCGTTCGTTGCTGTTGTCGGGGATGCTGTCCTTGTCGCCGCCGGTGCTGGTGGTCAGCCACAGCCCGCCGTCGTCGGCCGGCTCGACCGTGCGCAACCGGCCGTAGGTGCCGACGAAGTACTGTTCGGCGGCGGCCAGGGTGTCGCCGGTGATCGCCGCCCGGTACATCCGGGTGCCGCGCAGGCAGGCGATGTAGAGCACGTCGCGGACGACGGCGATGCCGCTGCACGACGCCGCCGCGACCGGGTAGGTGCGCACGGGCGCGACCAGTCCGGCACCGCCGCACTCGCCCGAGGTGCCCTCGCAGGCCGGCCAGCCGTAGTTGCCGCCCTTGACGATGAGGTTCGTCTCGTCCATGACGTTGTTGCCGAACTCCTGCTCCCACAGCCGGCCCCGCGAGTCGAACGCCAGCCCTTGCGGGTTGCGGTGCCCGTAGCTCCACACGTAGCTGCCCCGGAACGGGTTGTCGCCCGGCACGCCACCGTCCGGGCGCAGGCGCAGCACCTTGCCGCCGAGGCTGGACAGATCCTGCGCCACGTCGGGATCCTGGCCGTCACCGGCCGCCGCGTAGAGCATGCCGTCGGGACCGAACCGCAGCCGCCCGCCGTTGTGGTACTTGTTGCGCGGAATGCCGGTGAGCAGGACCTGCACCGTGTCGGTGCGCAGCGTCCCGTCGTAGCGGATCCGCACGATCCGGTTGTCGGACGCGGTGGTGTGGTAGATGTACAGCCACCGGTCGGCGGTGAAGTCGGCGGAGACCGCCAGCCCGAGCACACCGCCCTCGCCGTCCGTGCCCTGCACATCGGGCACCGTGCCGATGCTGTGCTTGCCGCTGCCGTCGGGGCTCATCGCGACGATGTCGAAGCGGTCCCGCCGGCCGTAGAGGACGGTGCCGTCGGGCAGTTGCACCAGACCCCACGGCAGGTCCGACTCGGTGGTCACGACCGTGGCGGCGCACACCGGCGTGGCGCAGGCGGTGCCGGTCGACGCCGATGCCGGTGCGCTCTCCGCGGACCGGTTGCCCTGGGCATCGCGGGCCACGACGGTGTACCGGTAGGTGGTGTTCGGACGCAGCCCGCTGTCGGTGTAGGTGGTGGCGGGCGGGTTCGCGGCGGAGCCGCCGACGGTGGCGACCGTGGCGCCGTCGCGGAGGATCAGGTAGGCGGTGACGGCCACGTTGTCGGCCGCGGCGTTCCAGTGCAGCGTCACGGTGGTGCCGGTCGCGGCCGCGGTGAGTCCGGTCGGCGTCGCCGGCGCCTCGTCGTCGGGTGCGCAGAACGGCGGCGTGACGGTCACGGTCGGCCCGGCCTGCGAGACGTTGCCCGCGGCGTCCCGGGCGTTGACGTAGAAGCCCCAGGTGGCTCCGCCGACCACGGGCACCGACACGGAACGGGTGTCGCCCGGTACGGCGGTGACGAACTGGCCGTCGTGATAGATGTCGTAGCCGGTGACGCCGACGTCGTCGGTTGCCGCCGACCAGGTGAGCGTCACCGAGTCACACGCCAGGTCGTCGGCGCGCAGTTCGCCCGGCGCGGACGGCGGTGTGGTGTCCACCGGTGCGCTCCACCGCTGCCCCCGCTGATCGCGGCAGGTGCGCAGCGCCACCGTCGCGCCGTTGCCGCCCGAGCCGCCGTCCAGGCACAGCCCCGAGGACTGGGCGGTGATCCGCCCGTCGGCACCCACCCGGAAGCGCTGTGCCGCCGACGCGTCGCAGGCGAGGACCCGGGCCGACGACGAACCGGGGGCCGGGGTGGTGAGGCAGCGGGCGCCGTCGGCGGTGCGCACCTCGCCGGCGGCGCTCACGCTCCAGCGCTGCGCCGCCGCACCGGTGCAGTCGTACAGGCGGGCGGTGCCGCCGCGGGCGTCCAGACAGCGGTTGGTGGCGGCGTTGACGATCGCGCCGGTGGGCGCGGCCGTGGCCGGCGATTCGACGGTCACGAGTCCGGTGCCGCCGAGGCCGATCAGGGCCAGGACCAGGGCGCGCCGAGGTAGAGGTCGCATGCGTGCACCTTCGGGTGGTCGGGGGTTCAGTACGGATATCCGGGAACGGCGAGACGCACGGCGTACACGCCGAAGTCGCCCTGCTGGCCGGCGGTGACGTACAGCGTGCGGCGGTCGGCTCCGCCGAAGGCGGCGTTGGTCGCCCGCGCACCGGTGGAGACGGTGCCGAGTGCGGCACCCACGGGGGAGAAGACGTGTACCCGGCCCTCGTTGTGCGAGACCCAGTACACGTTGCCGGCACAGTCGACGGTCACGCCGTCGGGGCCGTTGACGGCGGCGAAGACGGTGCGCGTCCCGGTGCTGCCGTCGGGCCGCACGGGGTAGGCGTAGACGCGGTTCTCGGCGAACGCGCCCACGTACAGCGTGCGTCCGTCGGGCGACAGCGCGATGCCGTTCGGCTGGCGCACGGTGTCGTCGACGAGGGAGACCTGGCCGCCGGCCGACCGGAACACCCCGGTGCGCCCGCCCATCGCGTCGGGGCGGCGGCCGCGCTGGAAGTTCGGGTCGGTGAAGTAGACGACGCCGTCGGCGCGCACGGTGACGTCGTTCGGCGAGTTGAACGCCCGGCCCTGGTAGTCGGCGGCGAGCACGGCGCGGGAACGGTCGGCGACCCGGTACGTGGAGACCGTCCGGTTGTCGTGCGTGGCGGCGACGAGCTGCTGCCCGTCGGGTGTCAACGCCAGGCCGTTGCTGCCGGAGTCGGCGACCCACGTGTCCACGGTTCCGGCGGGATCCATGCGGCGGATCGTCGACGGCTGCACCCCCTGGCTGCCGGTCGCCGGGGCGAGGTCGGACATCAGCAGGTATCCCGGGTCGGCGATCCACACCGGCCCCTCGAGGAACGAGTAGCCGCCGCGCACGCGTGCCGCGGACACGTTCGCCGCGGGCAGCGGCGGGCCGTAGGAGGCGCCGTCCGGGCACACCCCGGGCGGCGCCCCGGCCGGTGGGTCGACGGCGACGTGCGAAGCGGGCACCGGAGCCGCGGCGGAGGCGCCGGCGTCGCCGAGACCGGCGCCGACGAGAAGGCACACGGCGGCCGCGGCGAGCCGTCCCGCCCAGCCGGCCCGATCGGATCCGTCAGGTGTCATGACCGGACCGTAATTCAGGGCAATCGATATGCAACCCGGATGGCGAACGACGTACCGCCCCATCGGGCCCAGAACCGCATCAAGTCCCTGGTCGTGGGGGTCGGGAGGCCGTCGGTGCGCGGACGGCACTCCCGTCGTCATCCTGAAAACGACGTCAGACTCGCGGGACAAGGTCGCCTCTCAACCGCGGATCCACGACTGGTTGGCGCCGCCGTTGCAGGTCCAGATCTGCACCGCGGTGCCGTTCGCCGTGCCGGCGCCGTTGACGTCCAGGCACAGGCCGGAAGCGACCCCGACGATCGTGCCGTCGGCGTTGACCCGCCACTGCTGGCCGGTGCCGCCGGTGCAGCCCAGGATCCGCGCGCGGGTGCCGTTGGCGGTGCCCGGCACGTCCAGGCACTTGTTGCCGTAGACCGTCAGCTGGTTGCCCGACGTGAGGGTCCACCGCTGGTTCGCCCCGCCGTTGCAGTCCCAGATCTGGACGACCGCGCCGTCGGACTGGCTCTGGCCGTTGACGTCGAGGCAGCGGTTGGAACCGGCGCCGCGGATCTCTCCGGTCGGACCCGACGAGCCGCCGAGCGGGGTGACGCTCAGGTTGTCGAACTGCGCGGTGACGCCCTGACCGGTGCCGTAGCCGACCTGGCCGGCGACCCAGGCGGTGTCGGTGGCGCGGCCGACGACGGTGCCGTCGATGCTCGCGGTGAGCGTGCTGCCCTCGACGGCCACGGAAAGGCTGTGCCAGCGACCGGTGCCCAGGGCGGCGACGGTCCCGGAGGCCAGCGTGCGCCACTGGCCGCTGGTGTTGTTGCTCAGGATCGACCAGGCTCCGGCGTCGGTGACCCGGAAGTAGTAGCCGTTGAGATTCTGCGGCCCCTGGTGGTTGTAGGTGTTGGCGCGGGCCAACAGTTGCGCGTAGCCGGATCTCTCGAGCATGACGTCGGAGGAGACGGTGTAGTTGCGCCAGGTGAGGTCGCCCAGCAGCGTGTACGGTTCGGCGCGGCCGGAGGTCCAGTAGATCGGCGCCTGTTCGGACATCTGGCGCACGCACTGCCCGGTGCGGCCGGCGCCGCAGCCGGCGATCTCGAACGAGCCCTGCTGATCCATGAGGTAGGTCGCTTCGCGGCCGGTCGGGTAGCTGTCGAAGGTGTCGCCGTAGGGCAGCTTCAGGGTGCCCTGCGCCGGGCTGGTCGCGGAGCCCTTACCCTGCCCCGTCGTGGTGGTGATGCTGTAGACGCGACCGGGCTGCACGGTGAGGGAGAACCCGCCGCCGGTCGGCGTGATGTCGGCGACCTTCGCCAGGTGGTCGGCGGGGTTGGTGGAGCGCACGTCGGTCGACCAGACGTGCACGGTGCCGGTGGACAGGCCGCCGGTCACGGTGAAATTGAGGGTCTGCGCGCCGCCGGCGTCGATGGTCTCGACGATGGTGCTGTAGTCGCGGTTGTTGGGGGACTTCAGCGAGACGTAGCTGCCGTTGTTGCGGTTGCCCTCCAGGTATCCGCTGGAACTGTCGAGGTAGCGCCAGCCCGGGGCGGTGAACTGCGTGGTCTGCGCCATCACCCACGCGTTGCGCCCGATCGCGTAGTAGCCGGACCAGGGCTGCGGCGCCACCGCCAGACCGGTGGTGGCCCACGGGATGTTGGGCGTGATCGCGGCGATGACGGGCCAGTTGATGTAACCGGTCATCCGGCCGTCGATGTAGCCGCGGTTGATGCCGCGGGCCAGTGCCTGGGCGCCGGCGTTGTAGTCGTCGGAGCCGTTCTCGCTGGCCCACAGCGGCTTTCCGGTCGCCTGGGCGTTGCCCGAGCTCGGGCAGCTGCTCTGTGCGCTGCGGTAGCCGCAGACGTAGTGGCTGCCGAAGACCGACACGGCGTTGCCGAACGCGGGGTCGCGCAGCGCCTCGTCGGCGGCGCCCCAGCCGAAGTCGTCCGAGGCGACGATCTTCACGCCGCTGTAGCCGCGGGAGTCCAGCGCGGAGCGCAGGTTCTTGTACCAGGTGGTGTTGTAGCCCTTCTCGTTCCAGCCGCCCAGGTAGTTGATGGTCAGGCCGTGCGAGGTGGCGCAACCGAGCCAGGAGAGCAGATAGTCGATCGAGTCGGTGGACCAGAAGTTGCCGTTGCCGATCCAGCCCGGGGCGCCCCAGGCGAGGCCGACGAGGGAGATGGCGGGGTTGCGCGCCCTCGCCTGTTCCATCAGCCACCACTCGTAGCCGCGGTCGCAGTTGACGGCGCCGCGGGTGTGTTGGTGGCTCGGCTCGGCGCCCGAGGTCGAGTTGGTGTCCCCACCGATCTCCACCTTCATGATCTGCATCGCGGCGCCGTAGCCGGGCTTGAACAGGTAGTCGAGGATGTCGCTGCGCTGCGGCTCCGGATAGTCGATCAGCAGGCGGCTGTTGCCGCCCCCGCCGCTGACGGCACCGACGCCGTCGAACACCCGCCCGCCCGAGGACCCGTTGACGGTGATCGCGGTCGCCGCCCGGGCGGGGGAGGCGACCGCGACCAGGACGGCGGCGGCGGTCAGGGTCATGGTCACGAGTGCTGTCAGGCGCCTGGACATCGGCGGTGCCCTCCGAAGATCGATCGACTCACTTCGATCGGACCACATCATACGTCTGATGACTTCGCAAGGAACCGGTCCGCAACCGCCCGGACCGGGAGCCGGGAGGTGAAACTTTCACCCCTGGAACGGGCTATCCGCCGATCGATGATGATCGCTTGACGGTCGCATCAGGGCCGCCCTAGCGTGGCCGCTGTTTACGTCATACGTCATACGAACCCGGGAGGGATCCATGGCCGTGTCGCCGTTCCCACCGCTTCGACGCGCACTGGCTGCCGCGGCCGCCGCCGTGCTGTCGAGTGCGACCGCCGTGCTGGCCTGCACCGCCCCGGCGTCGGCGGAGGCCACCACCGTCCACGCCGCCCCCTCGGGCACCGGCACCGCCTGTTCCGCGACGCAGCCGTGCTCCCTCGCGCAGGCGCAGGCAACGGTGCGGTCACTCAACGACGCGATGGTCGACGACATCGTCGTGCAGCTGGCCGACGGGACGTACCGGCTCTCGGCACCGCTGCGCCTCACCGCCGAGGACTCCGGCTCCGGCGGTCACACCGTCCGGTGGCGGGCCGCCCCGTCGGCGCGCCCCGTGCTCAGCGGCGCCCGGGCGGTCACCGGCTGGACGGTCGCCGACGCGGGCCGCAACATCTGGCGCGCCAGCGTCACCCCGGGCTTCGACTTCCGGCAGCTGTACGTCGACGGCGCCGTCGCCACCCGGGCGCGCACCCAGGTCAACCGCGCCGACTTCACCGCCTCCGCCACCGGCCTGCGCTTCTCCAACGGCGCGCTGGCCTACCTGAACAACCTGGCCGACCAGGGCCGCGTGGAGATCGAGAGCGTCAACTCGTTCACCGACCGGTACTCGCCGGTGCAGAGCATCGGCGGGAACGTCATCACGATGAAGCAGCCGGCGTGGAACAACAACAACTTCGGCTACGACACGTTCACCAGCCCGCACCGCGCCGGCCCGCTGTACCTGACGAACGCCTACGAGTTCCTCGACGCGCCCGGCGAGTGGTACCTCAACCCCGCGGCCGGGGCGCTCTACTACATCCCCCGGCCCGGCCAGAACATGGGCACCGTCGGCGTGGAGGCGCCGGCGCTGCAGTCCCTGGTGAACATCGGCGGGACCTACGACGCGCCGGCGCACCACATCGCGTTCAGCGGCATCACCTTCACCGGCACGACCTGGCTGGGTCCCAGCAGCAACCAGGGTTTCGTGGACCAGCAGACCGGTGCCTACATCACCGGCACCTGGAACTGGCCCGCCTTCTCCGCCTGCCACCAGGGCTGCCCGCAGTTCGAGGCCACCCGCCCGAACTGGTCGCAGATGCCGGCCGCCGTGCAGATCTCGGCCGCCGACACGGTGACGTTCAGCGACTCGCAGTTCGTCAACCTGGGCCAGACGGCCATCGGCATCGGCAACGACGCCAACGCCCACGCCAGCGGGGTCGGCCTGGGGGCCAGCAACATCACCGTCACCCGTTCGGAGATCGCCCGCAGTTCGGCCGGCGGGATCGTCGTCGGCGGCGTGCGCGCCGACGCGCACCACCCGAGCGACCGGCGGATGGTCAACCGCGCCATCACGCTCAGCGACAACCGCCTCCACGACCTCGGCCTCGAGTACCGCGGCATCGTCTCCGTCCTGGCCACCTACGTCACCGACGCGACGATCTCGCACAACGAGGCCTACAACCTGCCCTACACCGGCATGTCGATCGGCTACGGCTGGGGCTCCAACGACGCGGGCGGCAGCAACCACTACGCCGATCGCGGCCTGTACAACTACCAGCCGCGCTACGGCACCCCGACGACCGCCTCGGGCAACCGGCTGGTGGGCAACTACGTGCACGACGTCATGCAGCAGATGACCGACGGCGGGTGCATCTACACGCTGTCGGCCAACCCGAACGCCGTCATCCGCGACAACTACTGCCTGCGCACCAACGGCTGGTTCGGCATCTACTTCGACGAGGGTTCCCGCTATTACACCGCCACGAACAACGTCTTCTCGGGGACCGGCACCTGGGCCACGGCCAACTACTGGTTCGCCGAGAACATGGGCAACTTCACCGTCACGAACAACTGGACCGGCAACGGCAGCACGAACGTCACCAACGGCGACCGCGGCAACGTCGTGTCGGGCAACGTCACCGTCACCAACGGGAACTGGCCGTCGGGGGCGCAGGCGGTGATGGCCGCGGCCGGTCCGGGCACCGGCGCGCCGGACCCGGCCGCCGCGACGATCGTCGGCGTGCCGTCGGGGCGCTGCCTGGACGTGCCGAACGCGAGCACCGCCAACGGCACCCAGACGCAGCTGTGGGACTGCTCCGGCGGCGCGAACCAGGCGTGGACCTACACCTCCGGCCGGCAGCTGACGGTGTACGGCACCAAGTGCCTGGACGCCAACGGGCAGGGCGCCACCAACGGCACCACCGTGATCATCTGGGACTGCAACGGCCAGAGCAACCAGCAGTGGAACCTCAACGCCGACGGCACGATCACCGGTGCGCAGTCCGGCCTGTGCCTGGACGCCAGCGGGGCCGGCACGGCCAACGGCACGAGGATCACCCTGTGGGCCTGCCACGGCGGCACGAACCAGCGGTGGCTGCGCCGGTGACCGCCGCGTCAGCGCCGCAGCCGGGTCGGATTTCCCGGCCCGCTGCGGCGCACGAGCCACGCGTCGGTGATGTGCGCGAACATCGCGGCCGCCGCACCGGCGGGGTCACCGGCGGCGATGCGTTCGTAGATGCGCCGGTGACCGGCGTTGGAGGCGACGCACAGCGCGCGCGCTGTGCGGCCCACGTAACGCGCGGAGTGGATGACCTGGCCCTGCAGGGAGGCGACCACGGCGCGCGCGATCCGGTTTCCGGAGGCCCGCATGATGACGTCGTGGAACGCCCGGTCGTGTTCCTCGTACGTCGCGGGGTCGTCGACCAGCTCGTCCATCCGGTCGACGAGCTCGCGCAGCCGTCCGAGCGTCTCCTCGTCGGACTGGCGGGCGGCCACGTCGGCCATGTCCGACTCGAGCAGCCGTCGGGTGACCACGAGATCGTCGAGCACGGCGAGCGTCTCGTCCTCGGCGATGGTGGCCGCCAGCACCATCTCGTCCAGCAGGTTCCACCTCGACGGCGGCGTCACGATCGTGCCGGCGCCCTGGCGGACCTGGACGAGACCCTTCTCCTGGAGGATCTTGACCGCCTCCCGGGCGACGGTGCGACTGACCGAGAACGTCTCGCACAGGGCGGGCTCCGGCGGCAGCGGCGTGCCCGGCGGGTGGTGCCCGCGCACGATCCGTCCGACCAGTTCGGCGGTGACGGCGCGCCCGAGGTTGGCCGGCCGGCGGGTCCACGCGAGCGCCTCCGCGGCGGCCCTCTGCGGTGTGCTCATGTCTCCTCCGAACGGCCGCCCTCGTCGACTTCCGGCGCGGGCCAGTGTATGTCGACGCATTGACGGCCGACGTTCGCTGCCGTTGCGGGCCGCCCGGGGCCGCGGCGTGCGCGCCGGTGGTTCAGCCGGGGAAGGGCCGGTTGAACCGTTCGGGAGCGAAGGGGATGTACCGGCCGGCGGGCCCACCGGGGACGACCGCGGCGGCCCGGGCGTTCATGGCGCGCGGGCCGGTGTCGGGCCAGTGCCCGCCGCGCAGGCGGTCGACCATGACCGAGATCGCGGCCACCTGTTCGGCCGGCGTGAAGGCGCAGTGGCCGGCGGACTCCACATAGGACTGTCGCAGCAGCCGGCCGTTGCCGTGCGCGCGCACGATCGCCTCGTAGGACTGCTGCTGGGCCACCGTCGAGATCTGGTCGCCGACGTTGCTGACCGCGAGGACGGGGATGCGCAGGCGGCCGGTGAAGACGATCCCCTCGGCGAAGCGTTCGACGGCGGCGGGGTCGGCCACGGTGCGCGGTGCGGCGTTCAGCCGGGCGAGGTCGGCGTCCAGGTCCAGGCCGGCCTGCCGGTACAGCCGGCGCACCGCGTCGCGGTACTCCGGCCGCGCGGCCTGCCACTGCCGGGCGTAGTCCACGCCGACGTTCCACGACGGGTTGCCGCCGGTGACCTGTTCGATCTGGCGGCGGCTGCTCATCGCCTGGCCGATGTAGGGCAGCGGCCCACCGGCCAGCGCCAGGTACATGCCCTCCTGCACCGCCGCGGCGTCGCCGGGATCCGGCCGGGGGGTCGGCGAACCGTCCGGCGCCACACCCCAGCCCGGCAACTGTCCGACGGCGGCGGACAACGCGATCCGGGCGCGGCCCGGTGCGGTGGCCTGCGCCTGGCCCAGCGCGCCGATCCAGGCCCGCTGGGCCGCCGGCACGTCGGCCGGGATGCCGGTGACCGGCAGGGTCGTGTCGGGGAAGAGCAACGTCTTGAGCGCGTGGACGGTGTCGAGCTTCTGGTTCCACTGCGCGACGGACCCGCTGAGGCCGCCGCAGAACGCGACGGCCGCGTCGAAGCGCTGCGGGTGCACCTGTGCGACGCCCGCGGAGACGAATCCGCCCATCGAGTTGCTCGACGCGATCGCCCACCGGACCCGGCCGAAGGCGGCGGTGAACGCCGCGAGAGCCGCCGCCTGGTTGTCGATCGCCCGGCGGATGTTCCATCCGGTCACCAGGCGGGTGGTGCCGCCGCGGGCGAAGCCGCGCTCCAGCAGCCGTGCGGTCAGCGGGCTCTCCAGGCCGCCCGCGGCGAAGTCGAGGTCGACCAGGACGATCCGGTTCCAGTCGCGGGGAACGGCGAATCGGTACGCGGTGCCGTCGGGCAGCGTTCCCTCGGTGCAGACCGGCTGCGCGGACGACGACGGCAGGCAGGGGGTGGCGTCGGCGGGCGGCGGGCGGTCGCCGGCCGAGGCCGGCAGCGCGGCGCTCACGCAGAGCGCGGCGGTCAGGACGGCGGTGGACACCAGTCTTCTCATGGCGGGCTCCAGGCGGTAGATAGACGACACCGTAACGATCGACATAAAATATGTCTACTAACGGGTCGGGTGGAGGCCGGTCGGTCGGAGATGGTCCGCCGGGGTGATGACCTTGTAGATCCGTGCTTCTGCGTGAATGTTTCGTGCGACGAGTGGCAGATTTTGACACGAACGTCGAAACATAAAGTTCCTGACCTCGATGGCCGGATTTTTGGCGGCGGTCCGCGTGGCGGCCCGTTGACCCGCAAGATGTGCGCGTTAACACTCCCGGTGTCAGGCATTGACGTTCGTGATCCTGAAGCTCCGAACCCGCTGATGGAGGGGCATGTGAAACGCCACGTCGCCGCGGTGGCGGCCCTCGTAGTGGCCGCGTCGCTCGTTGCCGGATGTTCCGGCGACTCGGGCTCCGACCCGAAGACGTTCGAGTTCTGGTCGTTCACCGGCATCAACCAGAAGGCCGACGTCGAGGTCTACACCAAGGCGCACCCCGACATCAACGTGAAGCTCACCGAGGTCGGCAGCACCACCGAGACCGCGCAGGCGCTCACCGCCGCGCTCGCCGGCGGGAAGGTCCCGGACCTGGTGCTGATCCAGGGGGACGACCTACCCAAGTTCATGCAGGCGCCCGACAACTTCCTGGACCTCAACTCCCGGGGCGCCGACAAGATCAAAGGCAACTATCTCGACTGGGTGATGAACCAGTCCACGACCGGCGACGGGAAGATCATCGGCATTCCGACCGACGTCGGCGGCCTGGCGATCGCCTACCGCACGGACCTGTTCAAGGCCGCGGGGCTGCCGACCGACCGGGACGCCGTCTCCCGGCTCTGGCCGACCTGGGACGACTTCCTGGAGGTCGGCAAGCGGTACGTCGGCGCGACCGGCAAGCCGTTCCTGGACAACGCGCCGACCAGCGTCTACTTCCAGGCGGTCAACCAGGGCACCCAGCGCTACTACACCCCCGAACGCAAGCTCGACTACGGCAACGCCCAGGTGAAGTCGGCCTTCGACCTCACGCTGAAGTTCCTCGCCGCGAACGTCACCGCGAAGCAGAGCTCGTTCTCGGCGGGCTGGACGGCCGGCATGGACAAGGGCGAGTTCGCCGTCGTGGCGGCCCCGTCCTGGATGCTCGGCTCGATCCGCACGAACGCCCCCGGCACGGCCGGAAAGTGGGACGTGGCAAGGATTCCCGGCGGTTCCGGGAACTGGGGCGGCAGCTACCTCGCGATCCCCAAGCGCGCGAAGAACCCGACCGCCGCGTGGAACTACATCAACGAGATGCAGTCACCGAACGCCCAACTCGAACACTTCCTGACCTCCGGCGCACTGCCGAGCACGCCTTCGGTCTACGCGGACCCGAAGCTCACCTCCCGCTCGGAGCCGTTCTTCTCGAACGCGCCGATCGGCAAGATCTACACCGACTCGGTGACCGGCCTCAAGCCGTTCTACATCGGGCCGGACGACGGACCCATCGGCACCGAGTTCCTCAACGTGCTGGTCAGCGTCGAACAGGGGAAGGTGCCCCCGGACAAGGCCTGGAGCACCGCGTTGGCCAACGTCAAGAACGCCGTCGAGAAGTGACCTCGTGGCGACGATCCTCGACCCGGCCGTCGTCACGCGCAAACCGCCGCCGGCACCGCACGGAGGCATCCGCGAGAGCGTGCGCGAACGGCTGGCCCCCTACGGCTACATCGCGCCGTTCTTCCTCCTGTTCGCCGTCTTCGGGCTGTTCCCGCTGCTGTTCACCTTCTACGTCGCGCTGTTCGACTGGAACCCGATCGGGGAGCGCACCTTCGTCGGGCTGGACAACTTCACCCGGCTCGTCGACGACCCGCGGTTCTGGAACGCGGTACGCAACACCTTCAGCATCTGGGTGCTGTCGACCGTCCCGCAGCTGCTGCTCGCGCTCGGGGTGGCGCACCTGCTCAACCACGCACGACTGCGCGCGTCGGGCTTCTTCCGGATGTCGGTGCTCGTCCCGTACATCACCTCCGTCGGCGCCACGACGATCGTCTTCGGGCAGCTCATCGACCGCGACTACGGGATGGTCAACTGGTTCCTCGAGCTGCTGGGCCTGGCGCACATCGAGTTCACCGCGTCGGTCTGGGGCAGCCACCTGACGATCGCCGCGATGGTCATGTGGCGTTGGACGGGGTACAACGCCCTGCTGTACCTCGCCTCGCTGCAGGCCCTGCCGCGGGAGATCTACGAGGCGGCCGCCGTCGACGGTGCGGGCCAGTGGCGGCAGTTCCGCCACATCACCGTGCCGGCGCTGCGGCCGATCATCGTGTTCACCGTCGTCAACTCCACGATCGGCGGGCTGCAGATCTTCACCGAGGCGCTGCTGCTCAGTCCGTCGGCGGCGCAGACCTGCGGCGCGGCGCGGCAGTGCCAGACGCTCACCCTGTTCCTCTACGAACAGGGTTTCGGGCGCTACCAGTTCGGCTACGGCTCCGCCATCGGTGTGGCGCTGTTCGTCATGGTGGTGATCACCGCATTGGTCAACTTCCTGCTGGTCAGCCGGTCCCGGGCGGAACGATGACGCGACGACGCTCCGGCCACCGCGTTCCGCTGTGGGTGTACGCCGTGCTGACCGTCTTCTGCGCGATCTCCTACTTCCCGCTGTACTGGATGTTCGTGGTCGCCACGACCGACTCGGCCACGGCCACCCGGCTGCCGCCGCGGCTCGTGCCGGGCGACAACTTCCTGGACCTGGCGGGCCTGGTGCTGGAGACGGTGCCTTTCGTGCGGGCACTGGTGAACAGCTTCGTCATCGCCACCGCGATCGGGGTCGGCCAGGCGTTGGTGTGCTCCCTGGCCGGATTCGCGTTCGCCAAGCTCTCCTTTCCCGGCCGGCACACCCTGTTCGTGATCGTGGTGCTGACCATGACGGTGCCGTTGCAGTTGGCGATCATCCCGCAATACATGATCATCTCGCGGCTCGGCTGGGTGGACACCCTCCAGGGCGTGATCGTCCCCGGGTTCGTCAACGCGTTCGGCATCTTCTGGATGCGCCAGCACATCGTCGCGACGATCAGCGACGAGCTGATGCAGGCGGCCCGGGTGGACGGCGCGACGACCTGGCAGGTGTTCTGGCGGGTGGTCTTCCCGCTGGTCCGGCCGGGGGCGATCCTGCTCGGACTGTTCGGCTTCGTCTGGGCGTGGAACGACTTCCTGTGGCCGTTCATCGTGCTCAAGTCGCCGGAGCGCTACACCGCCCAGATCGCCATCAAGGCGCTGCAGAACAGCCGCGACATCGACCTGGGCCTGGCCATGTCCGGCTCGTTCCTGGCGACGTTGCCGCTGCTGGTGCTGTTCGTCTTCGTCGGGCGGCGGCTGGTCGGCGGAATCATGGAGGGCGCCTTCAAGGGATGACACACATCCGCCCATCTCCCCCCAGGAGGCAGTGCATGTCAGGAACACATCGGCTGCTGAGCGCGGCCCTGGCCGTCACACTCGGCATCGTCGGACTCGGCGCGTGGAGCGACGCGGCGACCGCGGAGTCCAACGGAGGCGTCCGGGTGATGCCGCTCGGCGACTCCATCACCGAGGGCACCCAGGTGCCGGGCGGCTACCGCATCGGTCTGTGGCAACGCCTGGCGTCCGCCGGGTACCGGGTCGATCTCGTGGGAACGCAGTTCAACGGCCCGTCCTCGCTCGGCGACCACGACCACGAGGGCCATCCCGGCTGGCGCATCGACCAGATCGACGCGAACATCACCACCTGGCTGCGCAACACCACCCCGCGCACCGTGCTGCTGCACATCGGCACCAACGACATCCTGCAGAACTACAACGTCGGCGGTGCCCCCGGCCGGCTCTCGACGCTGGTCGACCGCATCACCGCCGCCGCCCCCAACGCGGACGTCTTCGTCGCCACGATCATCCCGCTCAGCAACTCCGGCCAGGAGGCCGCGGCGCGCACGTTCAACGCCACGATCCCGGGCATGGTGCAGAGCAAGGTCTCGGCCGGCAAGCGGGTGCACCTGGTCGACATGCACGCCGCGCTCACCACCGGCGATCTCATCGACGGCGTCCACCCGACCGCCCAGGGCTACGACAAGATGGCGGCCGCCTGGTACGCGGCCCTGCGCGCGGTACCGGGCACCATCGGCGATCCCGCCACGGGCACCGGTTCGACGCTGGTCGGCGTCGGGTCGGGGCGCTGCCTCGACGCGCCGAGCGCCACCAACGGCGTCCAGCCGACCGTCCGGGACTGCACCGGCGCCGCCAACCAGAGCTGGACGAGCAGCGGCCAGGCGTTGCAGGCGCTCGGCAAGTGCCTCGACTCGCCGACCGGCGCGACGGCCGGGGCCAGGGCGCAACTGTGGGACTGCCACGGCGGGGCGAACCAGCGCTGGAACCTCAACGCCGACGGCACGATCAGCAACGCGCAGTCCGGCCTCTGCCTCGACGTCAGCGGCAACGGCACGGCCAACGGCACCGCGGTCATCCTCTGGACCTGCACCGCGGCGTCGAACCAACGCTGGACGAGGCGCTAACCGCCCGCCCGGTCCCCGCTCAGGTACCGCGTGACCATGTCGACGAGTTCGTTCTCGAACGTCTCGACCGGCGTGGCGCGCGGTGCCGCCATGAGCTTGTGCGCGTTGACCTCCACGGTGAACGTGATCAGCCCGGCCGCGGTGTCGAGGTCGCGCACCTTGACGTCCGGGTGCCGGGCGAGCAGGCCGCGCAGCTGGGCCACGCGGGTCCGCTCGTGCCGGTCGATGGTGTCGGCCAGTTCCCGGGAGAACGGCGCCTCCTCGATCATCATCCGCAGCAGCTGCGGGTCGTCGTCGTGGTTGTCGATCGCGTTGCGCACCAGTGCGCGGACCATGTCCCGGAGGCTGCCGGGGGACAGGTCGACCCGATCGGCCTGCGGCCAGGTGCCGCGGTCGATGTGCCGCACGAGCAGCGCGGCGAGGATGGCGTCCTTGTTCGGGAAGTACTGGTACAGCGATCCGATCGAGATCCGGGCGTGTTCGGCGATGCGGTTGGTGGTCCCGGCCGCGTAGCCGTGCTCGGCGAAAATGTGAGCAGCTGCGGTGAGGATGCGCTCGCGGGTGAGTGCGGCGCGCACCTGGCGGGGCTTGCGACGCGGGTCGAGGCGGCGGTCGGGCGACGGCATCCGTGGTCTCCTGCGGGGCGCTGAAAAGCGAGTAGCCAAAGAGCTGAGCTTTTATTCACAATAGCGCTGTGAGCTGCGAAAACAAGACCGGCAACGGCCGATGATCCCGAAGGTGCGGATGCCCGTGCGGCGTTCGATGATCACCCTGGAGGTGCGCCGCCGGGAGGTTCTCACGCCGGGCTTCGCGAGCGTCACCCTCGGCGGACCGGCGGTCCGGGATCTCGTCGTCACGGGCGCGGACCAGGCGGTCCGGCTGTTCTTCCCGCGCGGGTCCCGGTCCGCGCTGCGGATGCCCACGCTGTCGAACGAGGCGTGGATGGCGCAGCTGCTGATGATGCCGAAGTCGACGCGTCCCTGGGTGCGCAACCTGACCGTCCGGCGCGCGCGGCCCGCCGACAACGAGATCGACATCGAGTTCGCGCTGCACGGCGACTCGCCGATGTCCACCTGGGCGCGGCGGGCCCGGCCGGGCGACCCGGCCGGGATCTTCGACATCGGCGCGGTCTACCGGCTGCCGGAGGGCGTGCGGAGCCAGCTGCTGGTCGGCGACGAGAGCGCGCTGCCCGCCGTCCTGTCCATCCTCGACGCGACGCCGCCCGGGCTCGCCACGGAGGTGTACCTGGAGGTGGCGGCCGCGGCCGACGTCCGCGCCGTCGAGGCCCCCGCCGGCGTGCGGATCCACTGGTTCAGCCGGGACGGGCGCGACGTGCGGCCCGGCGCCCTGGCCCTGGAGGCGCTGCGCGACGCGACGCTGCCACCCGGCCGCTTCTACACCTGGGTCGCCGGCGAGTCCCGGCTGGCCACGACGGCGCGCCGGCATCTGGTCAACGACCGGGGGGCGGCCGGGCGCGACGTCTCGTTCGTCGGCTACTGGCGGCTGGGCCGCTCCGCACCCGGCTGAGGAGGCCGCACCCGTGAACCGCATCGCCACCGTCGCCGACCTCGAGGCGATCATCGGCCGGCCGCTCGACGCGGTGACCCGCAAGCAGATCGACGCGCTGGACGAGGGCTGCCGGCGCGTCCTGGCCGCCGCGCCGCTGGCCGGCTTCGGATACCGCGACGCCGACGGGAAGTCGCGCACCACGGTGGTCGGCGGACGGCCGGGCTTCGCCGCGGTGGACTCGCCCCGGCGGATCTCCCTGACGCCGCCCGCCGGCGAGCCGCCACCCGTTGCCGGCAGCGGGGCGTCGTTCGTGTTCCTGCTCCCCGGAGTCGGCGAGGTGCTGCGCCTCAACGGATCCGTGGCCGGCATCGGCGAACGGCTCACCGTCGACGTGCGGGAGGCCTACGTGCACTGCGCCCGGGCGGTGGGACGTTCCGGCCTGTGGGCGGCACCACGCGCGGCGCCGACCGGGGCGACCCGTGCGGCCGACGGGCCCCTCGCCGACCCGCGGGTCGCCGCGTTCCTGGCGGCCACGCCGTTCCTCATCGTCTCCTCGGTGGACGCGGGCGGCGGCGGCGACAGCAGCCCGCGCGGCGACAACCCCGGCTTCCTGCGGGTGCTCGACGGCCGCACCCTGGCCCTGCCGGACCGGCGCGGCAACAAGCGGGCCGACACCTTCCACAACCTGCTCGAGGACGAACGCCTCTCGGCCGTCGCACTGGTGCCCGGGCGACTCGAGGTGCTCCGCCTGAGCGGGACCGCCCGCCTGACCGACGATCCGCAACTGCTGCGGACGATGGCGCTCGGGACCCAGGTCCCGCACGCGGCCCTGCTCTTCACGGTGTCGGAGGCGGGCGTCGTCCCCAGCCCCGCCGTCGAGTCCGCACGCCCCTGGGACCGCAGCCGGCACGTCGACCTGACCGCTGTGCCGGATCTCAACGCGCTGGCCACGATCCACCTCGCCGCGAACGCGCCGCGCGGTGTCACGGGCCGGCTGCTGCGGCTGATCGCCCGGCGGCTGGACCGGTACCCGCGCCTGACCCGCCGGCTGATGGCGGCCCTGTTCAGCCGGCAGCTGCGCAGCGAGGGGTACGGGGCCGTCCCGGGAACGCCCGCCGCACCGGGGCGGCCGGTCCGCGTGGCCGAGGTGATCCGCGAGACGGCCGACGCGACCACGCTCGTCCTGGACAGCGTCGACGGTGCGCCGTTCGACTTCCTGCCCGGCCAGTTCTTCACCCTGGTGCTCACCATCGGCGGCAGAACCGTGCGGCGGGCCTACTCGGCGTCGTCCGTTCCCGGGTCGGGGCGGCTCACCCTCACCGTCAAGCGCACCGTGGACGGCTACGCCTCGGCCCACGTGCACGACGGCGTGCGGCCGGGTGACGAACTGCGCCTCCTCGGCCCGTCGGGTTCGTTCCGCGTCGCCCGGCCGCCGAAGGAACTCGTCCTGCTGGCGGCCGGCAGCGGCATCACCCCGATGATGAGCATCGTGCGCGCGACACTCGCCGGCACCGCGGACACCCGGATCACGCTGTTCTACGGCAACCGCACCGAGGCCGACATCATCTTCCACGCGGCGCTCACCGACCTGGCCCGCGCGCACCCGGACCGGCTGCGCGTGCACCACGTGCTCTCCCGCCCGACCCCGCGGTGGAACGGCCGGCGCGGGCGGCTCGACCGGCAGACCGTCCGCGACGCGCTGGCCGCGCTGGCGCCCGGCGACGAGGCGCACTTCTACAGCTGCGGGCCGGCGGGCATGTCGGCCGGTGTCCGCGACGTCCTCGACGAACTCGGCGTTCCCGCCGACCGGCGCCACGAGGAGACGTTCGCCGGAGCGCCGCTGCCGGCCGGCGACGGCGCCGAGCAGACGATGACCGTCGGCGACCTGGGCACCGTCACCGTCGCCGCCGGACAGACCCTGCTGGAGGCCGGCCTCGACGCGGCACTGCCCATGCCGTACTCGTGCACCGTCGGCAGCTGCGGGGAGTGCCGGGTCCGGCTGCGCGACGGAGAGGTCACGATGGCCGAACCGAACTGCCTCAGCCCGCGGGAACGGGCGGGCGGCTACATCCTCACCTGCGTCGCGCGCCCCCGCACCGGGACCACCGTCGAGATCGACGGGTAGCGGAGCCGGTGCGGGAGCACGGATCGCTCACACCTGCACGAGACGCCAGCGGTTGTCGGCCGAGCCGTTGTCGGAGTCCTGCACCGCCTGCGCGCCCCACGCGGTGGAGCCGTTCAGGACCGCCAGGAGCTTGCCGCTGTGGGCGTTGCGGATGCGGACGGTGCCGTCGCCGTTGTCCAGCAGCGTCCAGCGGTGGTCGGCCGTGCCGGTGTCGCTCCACTGCAGGACCCGGGCGTTGTCCGCTGTGGACATGTTCTCGACGCCGAGGACCTTGCCGCTGTTGACGTTACGCAGCTTCCGTGTGCCGTCGCCGTTGTCCACGACGTTCCAGCGTTGGTCCGCGGTGCCGGTGTCTCCCCATTGAACGGCCAGACCGCCGTCACCCGTCGCCATGTTCTGCACGCCGAGGACCAGTCCGGTGCCGGCGTTGACGAGCTTGTGCACGGGCGTGCTCGAACCGCCGCCGGTGTTCCAGTAGACGGTGTAGTTGAACCCGTGCGCGTCGTGGAACGGGCCGAGGTTCACCGTGGAACCGTTGGCGGTGGCCGTGAACGCCAGCGACGACGTGCCGGTGCGGGTGACCGACGCGGTGTTCAGCGCCGGCAGCGACGACAGCGCCGTGTTGCCGTAGTTGCCGGCCAGCACCACGGGGCCGAACGTGACGGCGGCGACGTTCGCGTTGTCGTTGGCCGGCATGAGGAGCACCCGCATCGGCAGCCGCACCGTGACGGTGTCGCCGGAGGCCCAGGAACGGGTCAGCGCCGCGTAGCTGCCGGGCGTCGTGGCGATCGACTGCACGGTGCCGTTGACGGCGATCGTGGCGCCGCTCGTCCACGCGGGGATGCGGATGCGCATCGTCCACGAGCCGCCGGCGTTGCCGGTGACGCTCAGCGTGGTGGTGTCGCCGACCGGGTAGGTCGTGGACTGCGTGACCGTGATGCCGCGCTGGGTCCAGTTCAGCGTCGACGGCGTGAACAGGTTGACCGTCAGCGTGCTGCCCTCGAAGAAGTAGACCGAGTCCATGAGGGCGGTGTTCACCTCGATGCCGGTGCCCTGGCAGCACCAGAACGAGGCGTAGTCGGTGCTCCACGTGCCGCCGCCCCACGCCGGTCCGACGCCGCGCCGGCCGCCGGGGCGAAGCGGCGTGAAGTAGGTGACGTGGCCGTGGCCGTCGGCCGGGTTCTGCGCACCGAGGATGTGGTTGAACAGCGCCCGCTCGTAGAAGTCGAAGTAGGCGGCCCGGTCGGGGTTCAGCAGCCACAGTTCCCGGGTGAGCTTCAGCATGTTGTAGGTGTTGCAGTGCTCGCAGGTGTCGTTGGCCAGGTAGCCGGCGATGGCGTTCGGCGCGCGGAAGTGCTCGGCCTGGCTGTTGCCGCCGATGGCGTAGGTGTGCGCGCCGACGGTGATGTTCCAGGCGTTGGTGGCGATGTCGCGGTACCGGGTCGTGCCGGTGGCCTTGTACTCCCGCGCCGCGCCGATCCACTTCGGCACCTGGGTGTTGGCGTGCAGGCCGTTCAGGCTGTCCACATTGGACGCCAGCGGGTTGAACACGGCGGCGTGGTCGAAGCGCTGCGCCACGGTGAGCCAGCGGCCGTCGCCGGTCTGCTGGCACAGGTCGGTCAGGACGGCGTTCATGCCGCCGAACTCGGTGCCGAGCATCGCCTGCATCTGACTGGCGGACAGCCGCGACGTGCGGGTGTCGACCCAGCCGGCCAGCGCCAGCAGGACCGTGCGCGCCTGGGTGTTGCCGATGAGGCGCCACGCGTCGAGCAGCCCGGCCAGGGTCTTGTGCACGCAGTAGTAGGGAACGTTGCCGTTCGACAAAGTCCTGTTCTCCAGCGCGGTGAAGTCCGACTCGGGGAACCCGGACAGATAACCGGCGGTGAACCCGGCCGCGCCGTTGTTCGCCTGGCACCTGGCCAGTTCGGCGACCATGTAATTGGCCTTGTCGCGGCAGGTGGTGTCGCCGAGCACCGCCCACGCCTGCGCCCACGCGGTCAGGAAATGACCCTGCACGTGGCTGCGGAAGGGAAAGGTCGGCGCGTCCCAGCCGCCGTTGGCCGCCGCGCCGTTGGTGGAGAGGCGATGGTTCGCCCGGAACACGTACAGCAGCCGCTCGACGTCGACGAAACGCAGGTAGGCGAGGGTGCGGTTCTGGTTGTCCAGCCAACGGCCGGAGGTCAGGCGCACCTGACCGGGTTCGAACGCATAGGCCGAGACACCGATGTCCGGACGCGTCGGCGGGACGACGGCGGCCGCGGCGGGGCGGGCGGCGGTGAGGCCGGCGGTGGCGAGCGCGCCGGCGCCGGCGGTCTGCAGGGCGCGCCGGCGGCTGATGGGAAGGGACAACGCAACTCCTGGGGGTGCGGAGGGGGACATGCCGCCCGACCCGTTGGCCGAGCGGCATGTCCCCCTGAACCGTGTGATGGATCTGGATGCCGGTCAGCGCTGCAGGGTCAGCAGGCCCGGGCGCCACGGCAGGTTGTTGTAGTCGCCGCCCGCGCTGGGGTTCTTGCCCTGGTACAGCAGTTGGAGGTTGCAGGGGTCGACGGTCTTGGTCTGGTCGGGGTTGGTGCGCACGAGGTCGCCGTGGCTGATGTCGTTGGTCCACGTGGCGCCGCTGTTCGCCCGGCCGGCGAAGGGATTGCTCTCAGTGGCGGCGTTCGGCGTCCACGAGCCGCTGAGGCTGCTGGACGTGAACGAGCGGAAGTAGCGGTTGCCCTGACTGCCGATCGCCTCGACGATCATCAGGTACTGGTTCTGCCCCTGCACCTTGTAGACCTCGACCGCCTCGAAGAGGTTGTTCGTCGAGTCGCTCATGATGGTCGTGTACGAGGAGCCGAAGCTGCTCGGGAAGTTGCCGATCGGCATGCTGGCCCGGTAGATCTTCCCGTTGTCGCCGGCGAAGAAGAGGTACATGTTCTGGCCGTCGGCGATGAGCGTCTGGTCGATCGGGCCGGTGCTGGAGCCGGAGATGCTCCCGGTGAACAGCGGCTGGGGAGCGGACCAGCCGTTGGGGTTCGTGGGATCGGTGGAGGTGCGGTAGATGAACGGCCACTGCCCCCACTGGTAGGCCAGCACCCACAGGTTCTTCGGCGCGAAGTAGAACAGCGTCGGCGCGACGGCGCCCTGGTTCATGCTGTTCTGGCTCGCCGAGGCCATGTCGGACCAGTTGGTGAACGGGGTGAAGTTCATCGACCCGTAGTTGCCGTTGGAGACGTTCGACGCGTACACGAGGTGCTTGCCGTTGTAGACGACGTTGGTGAAGTCCTTCAGCGACACCCAGCCCGACCTCGGGTTCGCCAGCACACCGGAGGAACTCCACCGGTAGCTCGACGGAAGGCTGCACGACGGTCCGGGCGAGGACGGCCCGGGCGACGACGGCCGCGGCGAGGACGGTGCCGGCGACGACGGGCCGGGGGACGACGGGCTTCCGGTGACCGGCGCGCCGGTACAGGTGGTGCCGTTCAGCGCGAAGCTGGCGGGTTTGGGGTTGCTGCCGTTCTGGGATCCGTTGAAGCCGAAATCGACGCTGGCTCCGGTGCCGATGGAGCCGTTGTAGGCGGCGTTGGTGACGGTCACGTTCGCGCCGGACTGGGTGTGGGTGCCGTTCCACAGCTGGGTGATGGTCTGGCCGGCGGTGAACGACCAGGTGAGGTTCCAGCCGTTGACCGGGTCGCCGAGGTTGGTGATTTTGACGGCGGCGCCGAAGCCGCCCTGCCACTCGTTGTTGATGGTGTAGTCGACGCGGCAGCCCGCGGCCGCCTGCGCCTCCGTCGTCGCGGCGAGCACGGCGGAGGCGCCGAGCGCGGCCACCGCCGCCCCGGTCAGCGCGAAGCGATGAGATCTACGCATGGGAATCCCTTCTCAGGAACAGGTCGGGGTGCCGCTGGGGGCGGAACCCGTGCCCTGGAAGCCGAACTCGGTGGTCTGTCCGGCGCCGACGGTGCCGTTGTAGGAGACGTTGGTGAACACGACCGTGCCGGTGCTGCCCGACGCGGTGGCGTTCCAGGTGTTGGTGACGGCCGATCCGCTCGGCAGCGTGACGTTCGCGCGCCAGCCGTTGAGGCCGCCCGATCCGGCGGTCACCCGGACACTTGCGGTGAAGCCGCCGTTCCACGCGTTCACGGAGATGGTGGCGGTGCAGCTACCGCCGGCGGGCGGCGGGCTCGAGGCCGGCGGGTTGGACGACGCCGGCGGGTTCGACGACGCGGGCGGGTTGGAGGTGCCGGGGCTGACCGGGACCCCGCTGCCGTTGAGGGCGTTCAGCGTCGAGGTGTAGGCCGCCTTCTTGTTGCCGCTGTTGTCGAAGAGCAGCGGGTTCTCGCCGGTGCGCCACGAGTCGCTGTCACGGATGCCCCACACGGTGATGCCGGTGCAGCGGGCGATCGCCTTGCACGCCCGCACGACGGACGCGAAACCGTTGGCCTGGCTGGATCCGGCGATGTCGAGCTCGGTGATCTGCACGTCCACACCCAGGTCCGCGAAGCGCTGCAGGTTGGCCTGGTAGTCCGAGGGCGGGCCGTTGGTCAGGTGGGACTGGAAGCCGACGCAGTCGATCGGGACGCCGCGGCTCCTGAAGTCCCGCACCATGTTGTAGACACCGGTCGACTTCGCGTTGATGCCGTCGGTGTTGTAGTCGTTGTAGCAGAGCTTCGCCGTCGGGTCCGCCGCGCGTGCGGCGCGGAACGCGGCCTCGATCCAGTCGTTGCCGGTGCGCTGCAGGTTGGAGTCGCGCCGGCCGCCGCTGCCGCCGTCGGCGAACGCCTCGTTGACCACGTCCCAGGCGAAGACCTTGCCCCGGTAGTAGGTGGCGACCTTCGTGACGTGGTTGATGGCGGCATTGCGCAGCGCCGTTCCGGACATGCCCTGCGCCCAGCCGGGCTGCTGCTGGTGCCAGAGCAGAGCGTGCCCGCGGACCTTCTGTCCGCGCGCCAGCGCCCGGTTGGCGATCTGGTCTCCCCGGCTGTAGTTGAACGAGTTCTGCGACGGCTCGGTCGCGTCCCACTTCATCTCGTTCTCGGCGGTGACGGAGTTGAACTCCCGGTCGAGGATGCCGGTGTACACCGAGTCCGAGAGCCGGCCGGCGGCGATGGCGGCGCCGAAGTAGCGTCCGGACTCCGCGGCCGACGCGCCGAGCGTGGTGCCCGCGTCGGCGGGCCGGACGAACACGACCAGCAGCAGCCCGGCCGCGAGGGTGGCCGGCACAGCCAACCAGTGACGACGTTTCATCGACATGACCTTTCTCAGGGGGTGGTGAGGCCTTCTCATGGCGTCGTGAGGTCGAACGACCGGACCGTGACGGCGCCGCCGAGCGCCTGCGTGGCGTGGTTGAACATCGCGTAGCGGTAGCCCATGAAGAACTGCCAGGCGTTGTTCAACGTGAAGGCGGAGCCGAGGGGGGTGAAGTTCGTGCCGTCGGTGCTGTAGGAGAAGCGCGCCGTGCGCCCGGAACCGGGGCGGACGTCGGCCGTGACCCGCAACCAGATGCGGCCGCCGGAGATGTTCGCGCCGGCCACTTCGGTGCCGGTGCCGGTGGTGTTCCAGGAACCGTCCATCGTGAGGCCGTTCACCATCACGACCCGGTTGGCGCCGTTGTCCTTCTTCACGCCGATGTAGGCGGACTGGTCGCGCAGCATCGCCAGGCCGGCGCGGTCGCCGTTCGCCATCGCCGAGTAGTCCAACTCGACGGTGGCCGTCGACGTGGGGCCCTGGATCCGGTGGGTCAGCGTGTTGCGGGCGTTGTAGAGGTCGTTCGTCACGGTGGCGGTGCGCAGGGTGAGGCCGCTGCCGACCGACCACTTGCTGTTGTCGGGGTTGTGGTTCCACTCCCAGCGCGGGCCCAACGTCGAGCCGGTGAACGTGTCCCGGCCGATCATCGGTGCCACCGTGCGGGTGGTCTGGATGTTCGGCTTCGGGTACGTGGTGCCCCACGCGCCGTTCACGGTCTGCAGCACCGGCCAGCCGTCGGCGGACCACGTGATCGGCGCCAGCGCCGGGACACGGCCGCCCGGATAGGCGTCCACGAAGGACATGTAGTACCAGTCGCCGGCCTGCGTCTGCACCAGCCCGCCCTGGTGCGGAACGCCGCCGCCGGAGATCGGGCCGGGCAGGTTCAACAGCACCTGGCGCATCTCGTACGGCCCCCACGGGCTCGAGGAGCGCAGCACGTACTGGCCGTTGGCCGGGCGGGTCAGCCAGATGTAGTAGTAGCCGCCCCGCTTGTAGAACCGGGCGCCCTCCAGGGTCCCCGGGTTGGACGGCGTGCTGAACACCTGCTGCGCCCGCACCTGGGACAGCCCGTCGGCGGACAACTGCGCGACGCTGATCTGGCTGTTGCCGTAGGCGACGTACATGGTGTCGTTGTCGTCGACGAGCAGCCCCGCGTCGTAGTAGCAGTTGTTGATCTGCGAACGCTTCGACCACGTACCGTCCACTGTGGACGCCGTGTACACGTACGTGCGGTTGAACTCGACACAGCCGATCCAGTAGTACGTGCTGTTGCTGCGGCGGTAGTTGAGGGTCGAGGCCCAGATGCCCTTGACGTAGGCCCGGCCGCCGCTGAGGTTGTAGGCGTTCGAGCCGAAGTCGAGACTCGGCACGGAGTGGCCGGCGTACTCCCAGTTGACGAGGTCGTAGGAGCGCAGGATCGGCGCGCCCGGCGAGTAGTGCATCGTCGAGGCGGAGTAGTAGTAGGCGTCCCCGACCCGGATGATGTCGCCGTCGGCGAAGTCCTGCCACACCACCGGATTCGTGAAGCGGGTCGACGGCGAGGGCGAGGTCGACGGTCCGGGCGAGGACGGGGCGGGCGAGGACGGGGCGGGGGACGAGGGCCCGCCGGTGACCGGTGCGCCGGTGCAGGTGGTGCCGTTGAGGGCGAAGCTGGCGGGTTTGGGGTTGCTGCCGTTCTGGGATCCGTTGAAGCCGAAATCGACGCTGGCTCCGGTGCCGATGGAGCCGTTGTAGGCGGCGTTGGTGACGGTCACGTTCGCGCCGGACTGGGTGTGGGTGCCGTTCCACAGCTGGGTGATGGTCTGGCCGGCGGTGAACGACCAGGTGAGGTTCCAGCCGTTGACCGGGTCGCCGAGGTTGGTGATTTTGACGGCGGCGCCGAAGCCGCCCTGCCACTCGTTGCTGACGGTGTAGTCGACGCGGCAACCGGCGGCCGCCCGTGCGGGGCTGAGGTTCACCGCCGTGACGAGGCCGGCGGTGAGAGCGGCGGTGGCCAGCCCGACGAGCAGCCGGTGCCGGTGCGGTGGACGTCTCATGGCGATGTCTCCCGGGGGTCGGCCATGCCGGTCGATGCACCTGACGCATTCTGTTACCGGTAACACTCACGGGCCGGTATGGGGGGTGGCCCGGACCGTACATGGCGGGCGGAGCAGGAAATCGGGGTCGGCCGAGAGTCCCAAACTGTTTTCCGATTTTCAAGGCGAGCCGTGGCGGGTGTCGGGTGGGGGCGGGCCGGCGAAAGCGAATCATCGTACGTTTGCGCACGTCAGTACCGTGGTGTGGGGCACCTCAGCGGGGGTGTGGTGCCCCTGAAACATTTTCGGTAATCAGTCGAGACCTTTACCGGTAAGGCGGCATAACACTTTTGGACGCCGGTCGCACGCGGCGGCGTTCGGTCAAAAGTGTTATGCCGGCGCCGGCCAAGAAGTCGCCATTTCCGTCGGCTTGCGCCGCCTGTGAGGAGTCTGTAATTCTCTGCTGATCCGGGGGTCCGCCCCCTCCGGATAGTGAACGTTCACACCGCGTTGTCCGCCTCAGATCGACACGCAGGAGCACCCCCATGAACCGTTCCCTACGATCGCGCGGCCTCATCTGCGCGGCGATCGGACTTCTCCTGACCGCCATGACCGCTCTCGCCGCCCCACCCGCGCAGGCGTTGGACAACGGCGTCGGTCGAGTGCCGCCGATGGGCTGGAACAGCTGGAACACCTTCGGCTGCAACATCAACGAGACGCTCATCAAGCAGACGGCCGACGCGCTGGTCAACAACGGCATGCGCGACCTCGGCTACAAGTACGTCGTCGTGGACGACTGCTGGATGGACTCGACCCGCGACTCGGCCGGCAACCTGCGCGCCAACCCGTCCCGTTTCCCGAGCGGGATGAAGGCGCTCGGGGACTATCTGCACGCCCGCGGCCTCCTGTTCGGCATCTACCAGGCGCCGCTGGACCGGACCTGCGCCCAGTACTTCGGCTCCTACCCCGGCGCGACCGGCAGCCAGGGCCACGAGTACCAGGACGCGCGGACGTTCGCCTCGTGGGGCGTGGACTACCTCAAGTACGACTGGTGCTCGCCGACCGGCACGATCGACGACCAGGTCCGCGTCTTCGCGCTGATGCGCGACGCGTTGCGGGCCTCCGGGCGACCGATCTTCTACAGCATCAACTCGAACAGCATCCACGACAAGACCGGCCCGCGGCGCAACTGGAGCGACGTGGCCAACATGTGGCGCACCACCGAGGACATCACCAACGCGTGGAACACCGGGCAGACCAACGGCTACCCGATGGGCATCCAGAACATCGTCGACGTGACGGTGCCGCTGGCGCGCTACGCCGCCCCGGGCGGGTTCAACGACCCGGACATGATGGAGGTCGGCCGCGGCGGCATGAACGACACCGAGATGCGCAGCCACTTCGCGCTGTGGGCAATCATGGCGTCGCCGCTGATCGCCGGGAACGACGTGCGTTCCATGAACGCCGCCACCACCACCATCCTGACCAACAGCCGGCTCATCGCCATCAACCAGGACACGCTCGGCCTGCAGGCCGGCCAGATCTCGTTCGACGGCACGCGCCGCGTCCTCGCCAAGCGGCTGGCGAACGGCGACGTCGCGGTCGCCCTGTTCAACCAGGGGAGCGCCACCACGACGATCAGCACCACGGCCGCCGCCATCGGCAAGTCCGGCAGCGCCTTCACCCTGACCGACGCGTGGACCGGCGCCACGAGTTCCACCACAGGTGCGATCAGCGCGAGCGTCCCCGCCCACGGCACGGCGGTCTTCCGGGTCAGCGGCGGCGGCACCACCGAACCGCCACCGCCGAGCACCACGACGTTGGTCAGCGCCTCCTCCGGCCGCTGCCTCGACGTGCCCGACAGCGCCACCGCCAACGGCACCCGGCCGGTCATCTGGGACTGCCACGGCAACGCGAACCAGCAGTGGACGCGCAACGGTGAGGCGCTCCAGTCGCTCGGCAAGTGCCTCGACGCGCCGACCAACGCCACGGCGGGCACGTTCGTCCAGCTGTGGGACTGCAACGGCGGCGCCAACCAGCGGTGGAACCTCAACGCCGACGGCACCATCAGCAACCAGCAGTCCGCGCTCTGCCTCGACGTGGACCGCAACCTCACCGCCAACGGCACCGGGGTCCTGCTGTGGTCCTGCGGCGCCGCCGCCAACCAGCGCTGGACCAGGCGCTGAATCCGTGCCCGCACGCGGATTACGCCGCGGTGACGAGCCGGGTGCCGGGATGCGAGTTCCCGATCGCAGACTGACCCACCTCGTCATCGCGGCGCAGGGCGGCGACCGCCGCGCCCGCGACGAACTGGCGGCCGCCGCGCTGCCGCTGGTGTACGCCGTCGTCCGTCGGGCGATGGGCGAGCATCCCGACGTCGACGACGTCGTGCAGGACACGATGGTGCGCGCGCTGCGCGAACTGGGCGCGTTACGGGCACCGGAGAGCTTCCGGCAGTGGCTGATGGCGATCGCCGTCAACCAGGTCGGCACCGCGCTGCACCGGCGCGACGTCGCGGCCGAACGCACCACCGTTCTGGACACGGCGACGGCGATGCCGGATCCGGGTGCCGCGCACGAGGACGCCACGATCCTGCGGCGCGACCTCGCCGCCCAGCGCCGCCAGCTCGGCCGCGCCGCCCGCTGGCTGGACCCGGGCGAGCGGGCGCTGCTGTCGTTGTGGTGGCTGGAGAACGCGGGCGAGATCAGCCGGGCCGAACTCGCCGCAGCCGTCGGCACGTCCGTCCCGCACGCGGCGGTGCGGATCCAGCGGATGCGCCAGCACCTGGAATCGAGCCGCGCGCTGGTCGCCGCGCTGGAGGCGAGACCGCGCTGCGCCGGCCTCAGCCGCCTGGTCCGCGGCTGGGACGGCCGCGCGAGTGCGGTGTGGCGCAAGCGGATCGCCCGGCACCTGCGCTCCTGCCCGGTCTGCGGGCCGGCCGCCGACCTCGTGCCGGCCGAACGGCTCTTCGTCGGCTTCGGGCTGCTGACCGTGCCGTTCCCGCTGACCACCGCGGTGCTCGCGAAGGCCGCCGCCGGCGCGGCCCACGGCGCGGCGGGCTCGGCGCTCAAGGCGGGACCGCTCGGACACCTGGCGACGGTGATGGTCTCACATCCGGTCGCCTCCCTCGTCGCGGTCGGCGCACTCGCCGTCGGCGTGGCGGTGCCCACCGGGGCACTGCCCGTTCTCGGGCCGCGGGTCGCCGCCGTCGCCACCGCGCCGGGACGCTCCGGTCAGGGCGGCGTTCCCGGCCCCTCGCCGTCCGCCGCCCCGGCGCTGCCGCTGGGCCCGGTTTCCCTGGAGTACGCGGGGGAACGGGGCCGCTACGTCACACTCGCCGACACGTTCGGCGTGCTGGCGCCGGCCGGCCCGGCCGCCGATCCGACGGCGCGCGGGCGGGCGACGTTCACCGTGGTGCCGGGTCTGCTGGATCAGCGGTGCGTGAGCCTGCGGGCGTCCGACGGGACCTACCTGCGGCACGCCTCGTGGCGGCTGCGGCAGAGCCCCGACGAGGGCACCGTGCTCTTTCGGGGCGACGCCACGTTCTGCGTCCGGCCGGGCTCCGCCGACGGGTCGATCGCACTGGAGTCGGCGAACTATCCGGGGTACTTCCTGCGCCGCGTGCGACAGGAGCTGTGGGTCGACCGCACGGACGGCTCCGCGTCGTTCCGTGCCGACAGCGCGTTCGTGGTCCGGCCGCCGCTCGCGTGACGGCCGGTCCACTGTGGACGATCAGGCGCAGGCCGTGCCGTTGACGGTGAACCGCGTCGGCGGGCTGTTGGTGCCGCTGTACGTCGCCTGGAGGCCGAACGTCGTGCTGCCGCCCGGGGCGATGGTGGGGTTGTAGCTGACGTTGCGCGCGCTGACCGAGGCGCCGGTCTGCGTGACGGTGGCGTTCCACGCGTTGGTCACCTGCTGGTTGCCCGCCCAGTCCCAGGTCACCGTCCAGCCGTTGAGCGGCGCGCTGCCGAGATTGGTGACGGTCACCTCGGCGGTGAAGCCGTTGTTCCAGGCGTTCATCCTGAAGGCGACCCGGCAGCCGGACGCGCCGGACGACGGCGACGGACTCGTGGGGACGGAGGCACTCGGCGACGGCGAGACCGGGTTGCTCGGCGAGGGCGAGATCGGGTTGCTCGCCGACGGCGACGTGGGAACCGTGCGGTCCAACCCGAAGAACTGGATCGCGACCTCGGCCATGCCGGCGGAGGGCAGCGAGTGGCCGGCGCCCTCGATGCTGTACGCCTCCACCTGCACCGTGCCGGAACCGTCGGCGTAGCGGCGGCGCTGCCAGCCGGCGCGCGGCGTGTCCGTCGAGGTCGGCGTCTGGCTCAGCCCGAACACATCGGTCCACTGCTCGATCGACTCGCGCAGCAACGTGTACGGCACGAGCGTGTCGGCGGTGCCGTGCCACAGCTGGACGCGCGGCCGCGGGCCGGTGAAGCCCGGATACGCGCGCCGCACGGAGTCACCCCACTGCTGCGGCGTGCGGTCCATCGAGCCGCCGGTGCACCGGCTGCTGCCCGGCGGATAGTCGGCCGCGCCGGCGAAACAGTCGAACGGCACGCCCATGAACGACGCCCCGGCGCGGAACAGGTCCGGGTACACGGCGAGCATGTGTTGGGTCATCATGCCGCCGGAGGAACTGCCGGTGGCGAAGACCCGGGCGGGGTCACCGCCGTAGCGCTGCTTGACGTAGTTCACCATCGACACCAGCGAGACCGGATCGCTGCCGCCGCCCCGGCGCTTGGCGGCGTCGGACCACGTGTCGAAGCAGTTGCCGAAACCGGCCTGCTGGGTCGCGCTCGGGTAGATGACGACGAAGCCGTACCGGTCGGCGAGACGGGCGAACTCGCTGCTCGAGTAGAACCCGGGACCCGTTCCGCCGCAGCCGTGCATCGCCACCACGATCCCGGGCGCGGCCGGGCGGGTGTCGGGCACGTAGAGGTGCATCCTCATGCCACCGGGGTTGTCGCCGAAGTTCGTCACCTCCACCAGCGCGGCGGCGGACGCCGGCGACGGCGGCACGAGACCGACGACGGCGAGGATCGCGGCTGCGGCGAGAGCCAGTGCTGTTCTCGGACGGTTCATCACATCCTCCTCGGGTGGGGCCCGGGGGCGGCCTGCCGTGGTCCGCCCCCGGGTGCTCGATGCCCGGTCAGGCCAGGGCGCAGGCCGCGCCGTTGAGGGTGAACGACGTCGGCTTGCCGGTGTTGCCGGTGTGTGTCGCCTGGAAGCCGATGCTGACCGACGTTCCGGGCGCGATGGTGCCGTTGTAGCTGACGTTGCGCGCCGTCACGGCTCCGCTGGTCGGCGAGTAGGTCGCGTTCCAGCCGCTGCTGATCGTCTGCCCGGCCGGCAGCGTGAACGCGAGCGTCCATCCGTTGATCGGGCTGCTGCCGGTGTTCGCGATGGTGACCGAGGCGGTGAAGCCGGTGTTCCAGGCGTTGACGGAGTAGCCGACGGAGCAGCCGCCGGACGGGTTGGGGCTGCCGTTCGACGGGCTGACCGGCGGGCTGGAGGGCGGTGCGCTCGACGGCGCGGCGCTCGACGGCGGCGGACTCGACGGGGTGGTGCCGTCGAACTGCGTGAAGAAGCGCCACACCTCGGTCTTCGTCCACGTGCGCGCGCCGCTGTCGCCGGAGGCCCCGTCGACCGGCGCCGGCCCGTGCCCGCCGTCGAACGCGGCCCACACGACCGGATAGCCGGCGCGGCAGCCCGAGTACGTGGTGGTGATGTGGGTGCGGCTGCCCACCGCCGGTTCGCGCGGGCTCTGTGCCGTGCAGCCGTTGTTGCGCACGAACGTGTCGCGCAGCCCCCGGCCCTGGGAGATGTTCAGGACGTTGTCGCTGAGGCCGTGGATGCCCATGTACGCGATCGGCTGGGTGCCGCCGCTGCAGCCGCTCAGCTGCGCGCCGGAGAAGACGGCGACGGCGCGGAAGACGTTCGGGCGGGAGCACGCCAGCGAGTAGCTCATCCCGCCGCCGTAGCTGAAACCGAGCGCGAAGCGCTGCGTCGTCTCGACGCACAGGTCGCCTTCCAGCAGCCGGATCAGGTCGTCGACGAAGGTGACGTCCTGGCCGCCGGAGTTCGCCCAGCCGTTGTTGAACCCCTGCGGCGCGACGAAGATGGCGCTGTTGTTGGCCTGCGCGCGCAGGCCGTAGTACGACCAGACGAAGCCGTCGCTGCCGCCGGAGTCGACGTCGTTGGCGGTGCCGTTCAACCAATGGAAGCCGAAGATCAGACGGTACGGATGGTTGCGGTCGTAGTTGTCGGGGATCCGCAGGATGTAGGTGCGGTTCTGGCCGCTGCTCTGGATCGTGCGGACGCCGCTGGTCAGCGTCGGCGCCTTGCCGCAGCCGGCGGTCGCCGCGCTGGTGCCGGCATCCGCCGCCGCGGCGAGATGGGTCCCCACACCGATCCCGGCGGCCGCGAACGCCGTGGCGGCGGCGATCACCGTGAGGTGCTTTCTCAACTTCATGTGTTGTCCCCCTTACGGGCTGGTGCAGGCGATGGACGGGTTCGAGGCGGCGCCGGTGGCCAGGAAGCCGAAGGTGACCGACGAACCCGCCCCGACGGAGGCGTTGTACGAGACGTTGGAGACCACCGCGGTGCCGCCGCTACCGCTCAGCACGCCGCCCCAGATCTGGTTGACGGCCTGGTCGGCGCGCAGCGGCCAGCGCACGGTCCAGCCGTTGACGGGCGTGGAGCCGGCGGCGACGGTCACCTCGCCCTGGAACCCGCCCGCCCACGTGCTGACGGTGCGGTACGAGGCGGTGCACGCCCCGGTGGACGGACTGTCCGATGTGGACGGTGACGGCGACGCGGGGTTGGACGGCGACGCCGGTGCCGACGGCGACGGACTGCTGCCGGTGCCGTCGAACTGCCACCAGTTCAGGTTGAACAGGTCGCCGCTGCCGCCGGTGAAGCGCAGGAACAGGTCGTGCGTGCCGGTCGCGGCGCTCACCGGGCAGGAGACCGTGGTCCAGGTCTGCCAGCCGCCGGTGCCGGCGACGGTGCAGGTGCCCACCAGGGTGCCGGTGGCGCTGTCGAGGCGCAGTTCGATGCGGCCGCCGCTGGTCGCCGAGGCCACCCGGGCCCGGAACGCCGTCGCGCCGGCGCCGAACGCGACCCCCTTCACCTTGATGGAGTCCCCGTTGTTGATGAACCCGACGTTGCGCCCGCCCTCGCCGGCGACCTCCGTCTCGACGCCGTTGGCCCAGGCGATCGTCTCGGCCTCCTGGCGCACGTACGGATTCAGCGTCCCGATCTGCGGTGCGCCCGTCGTGGTCATGTTGATGGTCGGGATGGTTCCGTTGCTGCCGTAGCTGAACTTCTCCACGGCGACCGAGCGGGTGTAACCGCCGCCGCCGGGCAGCGCGCCGTTGTGGTAGAAGAAGTACGACCCGCCGTTGAAGTCGACGATGCCCGGGTGGTTGGTGAAGCTGCTGCCCTGGGTGGGCATGACGGTCCCGCGGTAGGTCCACGGTCCGGTCGGTCCGGTCGCCGTCGAGTAGGCGATGTGCTCACTGCAGCATTTGGCGGCGTACACGTTGTAGTAGAGGCCGTTGCGCTTGAAGACCCACGGGCCCTCCTCGTACAGCGTCGGCCGGTTGGCGTCGCCGGTGCGGGTGCCGAAACCCGCCGTGGTCAACGGAATCTTCGTCGCGCTGCCCGAGTACGAGACCATGTCGGCGTTGAGCCGCACGTACCAGAGGTTGGGGTTGCCCCAGTACAGGTACGCCTGCCCGTCGTCGTCGATGAACACCGTCGGGTCGATCTCGTTGGTGTCCACCAGCGGATGGCCGAGGGCATCGCGGAACGGCCCGGTCGGGCTGTCCGCCACCGCGACCCCGATCGCCATCCGGCCGGTCGCGCGGACCTTCATCGGGACGTACCAGTAGAACTTCCCGTTGCGTTCGACGGCCTGGCCGGCCCAGGCGTCGGCGCTCGCCCAACTGAACGACGCGAGATTCAACGGCGAGCCGTGATCGGTCCAGTTCACCATGTCGGCGGAGGACCACACCCGCCATTCCTTCATCGTGAACCACGTCGAGCCGTCCTCGTCGTGACCGGTGTACAGGTACACGCGGCCGTTGTGCACCAACGGTGCCGGGTCGGCCGTGTAGATGGTCTGGACGATCGGGTTGTCCGCTCTGGCGATGTCCGGCGACAGCGCAGCGACACACACCGCGGCCACGAGGCACGCGAGTATCCGCTTCGCATTCATCGTTTCCTCCCGCGAATATCGATGTGTGCCGAACATTGCCAGAGCGTTTCCGGGTCGTTCCAGTCGTTTCATAATCTTTCAGGACGACCTTCTCCGCCCCGCCGCCATAACGCTTTTGCGGGTCAGAGGGTCAGGTTCTTCTGCTGCACGGTCCACTGGGTGTTGCACAGTCCGCAGTTGCTGCCGACGAACGCGGTACCGGCCGTGGTGTCTCCCTTGAGGCGCCACTTCAGATACAACACCGTCACGCGGCCGAACTCACCGCCGTTCGTCTGGTCGTAGGTGCCGCCGTGGCCGACGTTGAGGTTGCCCATGAACGCGGGCAGGCCGGCGGGCAGCTTGCCCCAGTCGTCCATCGCGTTCGGATAGGCGATGTCGCTCGGCCCACCGATGAAGTACGCGATCGGCTTGGTCAGCCTGCGCAGCTGGTAGTCGTTCGCGTCGTTGAGCAGGCCGCTGCTGTAGATGCCGGTCGTGGTGACGCGCGGGTCGTTGGAGACCTCGTACGCCTCCAGCCCGCCGCAGGAGAAGCCGGCGACGGCCACCTTCGACGTGTCGATGCGGCCGAACAGCGCGCTGCCCTGCCGGCTGTTCTCCGCGAACACCCAGTCGATCGACTGGGTCAGCATCGCGGCCGTCGTGGAGCCGCTGCCGTTCGGGTTGCCGTTGGCGATCGCGAGGAACCCGTGCGAGGCGATCTCGCGCAGGAAGTTCAGCTGTCCGGTGCCGTTGGCCGCGCAGGCGCCGTTGCCCCACACGAAGACGGGCATTCGTTCCGCGGGGAGGTTCACCGGGCGGTAGATGGTGTGGTTCGGCAGGCTGCCCGCCGTCTCGTAGCGCGCCGGGTACGGACCCGAGCCGCCGCCCCCGGGAACGGGTGACGGGCTGGTGCTGCGGCTGGGGCTGGGGCTCGCACTGGGACTGCTGCCGCCCGTCGGCGAACCGGTGGCGCCCGGCGACGACGGGGTGAGATCGCCGGTGCAGGTGGTGCCGTTCAGCGCGAAGCTCGTCGGGGCCGGGTTGCTGCCGTTCCAGGTGCCGTTGAAGCCGAAGGCGGTGCTGCCGCCGGTCGGGATGGCGCCGTTGTAGGGGGCGTTGGCGACGCTCACCTGCGCGCCGGACTGCGTGACGGAGCCGTTCCACAGCTGGGTGATGCTCTGACCGGCGGCGAACGACCAGGTCAACCGCCAACTCGTGGTGGGCTCGCCGAGGTTGGTGACGGTGACGTTGGCGCCGAAGCCGCCGGGCCACGAACTGGAGACCGCATAATCGACCCGGCAGCCGGCCGCGGCCTGGGCGGCGCTGGTGTGCAGGACGCCGACCGTGGCGGCTGCGGCGAGACCGAGGACGGCGGCGATCGTTGTCGTACGGCGTCGGCGGGTAGGTGCCATCCGGACCTCCGGTGGAAGTGACAGAGGGTCAGCGCCCGCCGCGGCGCTTCGTATGACAGTTAGCGTCACCAGCACCATGGCTGATGTCAAATGAATCAATCGAATGCCTGAGCTGACGCGGTTAAGCGCTGAAATCGCGTTTCAGAACGCCTCGCAAACATGGATGTGGCAGCGGCACACTTCTGTCGCCCGTGGGCCGAAGAGCAGCCTTTCGTCGAAACTTTCGATCGCCGGGCCGCTGAAACCGCGATCTCACAGTCGAAACTTTTCCGAAAGATATTGACGCTCATGGGGACCGATGTAACGCTTCGCCTCACCCCCAGTGCGCACCACCGCCGTCCGCCGCCGGCCCCGGATGCGTTCTCTCCCGCCCATGAGAAAGGCTCTTCATGCCCGCACGCAGAACCCGCACCGCGCTCGCCATAGGCGCGGTCGCCCTCGCCGCCGTCACCACCGCCGTGGCGATCGGCAGCGGTACCGCCTCCGCCGCCAGCACCCTGGGCGCCTCGGCGGCCGAACACGGCCGGTACTTCGGCACCGCCATCGCCGCCGGCCGGCTCAACGACGGCACCTACACCACCATCGCCGGCCGCGAGTTCAACATGGTCACCCCCGAGAACGAGATGAAGTGGGACGCGACCGAGCCGTCCCAGGGCAACTTCCAGTACGGCTCGGCCGACCAGATCGTCAACTTCGCCACCTCCCGCGGCATGCGGGTGCGCGGGCACGCCCTGGCCTGGCACGCCCAGCAGCCCAGTTGGGCGCAGGGGATGAGCGGCACCGCGCTGCGCAACGCCATGCTCAACCACATCACCCAGGTCGCCACGCACTTCCGCGGAAAGATCCACTCCTGGGACGTGGTGAACGAGGCGTTCGCCGACGGCGGCAGCGGCGGCCGGCGCGACTCCAACCTGCAGCGCACCGGCAACGACTGGATCGAGGCCGCGTTCCGCGCCGCCCGCGCGGCCGACCCGAACGCGAAGCTCTGCTACAACGACTACAACACCGACAACTGGAACGACGCCAAGACCCAGGGCGTCTACCGGATGGTGCAGGACTTCAAGAGCCGGGGCGTGCCGATCGACTGCGTCGGCCTGCAGTCGCACTTCACCGGCGGCTCGGACTACCCGAGCAACTACCGCACCACGCTGTCCAGCTTCGCCGCGCTCGGCGTCGACGTGCAGATCACCGAGCTCGACATCAGGAACGCCAACGCGACGGCCTACGCCAACACGGTGCGGGACTGCTACGCCGTTCCGCGCTGCAACGGCATCACCGTCTGGGGTGTGCGGGACAGCGACTCGTGGCGCAGCAACGAATCCCCGCTGCTCTTCGACGGCAGCGGCAACAAGAAGCAGGCGTACAACTCGGTGCTCAGCGCGCTGAACGAAGGCACGCCGACCAGCCCGCAGCCGACCACCCCGGGGCCGTCCAACCCGCCGTCCAGCCCGCCGCCCGGCGGTAGCGGGTGCACCGCGTCGATCGTCCCCGGGACTGTCTGGGGCGACCGCTACAACACCACGGTGAACGTCTCCGGTTCGACCAACTGGATCGTGACGGTCTCGCTCACCTCGCCGCAGCGGATGAGCAGCTCGTGGGGCGCGAACTTCACGTGGCCCGACGCCTACACGGCGACGGTGCGGCCCAACGGTTCCGGCAACAGCTTCGGCTTCACGACGATGTTCAACGGCAACAGCTCCGCACGACCGAGCGTCACCTGCCGGACGTCCTGAGCCGGCGCAGTACGGGTAGGACTGTAGGGCGGCCGGGAGGCCGCCCTACAGTCACGGGTCCAGCAGCAATGGCGACTTCGTCACACTTATAACTTGAAGATTTCTTCAAGTTATAAGTTCTTCAGGCGATGTGGTTGCGAGGACCGGGGGTGATGGCGTGTCGGTGCCGCTGTATCAAGCCAAGGCGGAGCTGTTCCGGACGTTGGGGCACCCGGTGCGGATCCGGGTGCTGGAGTTGTTGCAGGACGGCCCGAAACCGGTGAGTGCCCTGCTGCTGGAGATCGACGTGGAGGCGTCGAACCTCTCCCAGCAGCTGGCGGTACTGCGCCGAGCCGGCCTGGTGGAGTCCACCCGTGACGGCGCATCGGTGATGTACACGTTGAGCACGCCTGACGTGGCCGATCTGCTGGCCGCCGGCAGAAGGATTCTCGGCTCGGTGTTGGCCGATCGTGATGGGCTGCTGGTGCAGCTGCAGGCAGACGGACGAGGCCGATGAAGGCCGCCGCAGTCGTTCGGGTCGCCGAACGGGTCGGTGCGTTGCTGCCGCAGCGCGCGGACTGGGTCGCGGCACGTCGCGCCCCCCGTCGGGACCTGGTGGCCGGGTTGACCGTGGCGGTGGTGGCGTTGCCGCTGGCGCTGGCCTTCGGCGTCAGCTCCGGTCTCGGCGCGCAGGCGGGCCTGGTCACCGCGGTGGTCGCCGGCGCGGTCGCGGCTGTCTTCGGCGGGTCCAACCTTCAGGTGTCCGGGCCGACCGGGGCGATGACGGTGGTGCTGGTACCGGTGGTCGTGCGGTTCGGCGCGACCGGAGTACTGATGGTCGGCGTGCTGGCCGGGCTGGTGCTGATGGGTTTGGCGCTGGCCCGTCTCGGCCGCTACGTGCGGTACCTGCCCACCCCGGTCATCGAGGGCTTCACCGCCGGCATCGCCGTGGTCATCGCGCTGCAGCAGGTCCCCGCCGCGCTGGGGGTCACCGACGCGCACGGGGAGAAGGTGTGGGCGGTGGCCGCCGATGCCGCGACCCGGTTCGCCACACATCCACACCCCGCTCCGATCGCGGTCGCCCTGGGCGTCGCCGCAGTGATGCTGCTCGGCGCCAGGTGGCGTCCCGGACTGCCGTTCTCCCTGATCGCGGTGGCCGCCGCAACCGGTCTGGCGCAGGCGGTGCCGCTGAACCTGGCCCGCATCGGTACGCTGCCCGCCGGACTGCCCACCCCGTCGCTGGAGTTCCTGGACCCGCACGCCGTCGCCGCGCTGGTGCCCTCGGCACTGGCCGTGGCCGCACTCGCCGCGCTGGAAAGCCTGTTGTCGGCCACCGTCGCCGACGCGATGAGTGTGGGCGAGCAGCACGACCCCGACCGCGAACTGTTCGGCCAGGGCCTGGCCAACGTGATCGTCCCGGTGTTCGGCGGCATCCCCGCCACGGCCGCGATCGCCCGGACCGCCGTCAACGTGCGCGCCGGCGCCGGCTCGAAACTCGCCTCCCTGACCCACGCACTCGCCCTGGCGGTGATCATCCTGGCGGCCGCGCCGCTGGTCTCCCACATCCCGCTCGCCGCCCTGGCGGGAGTGCTGCTGGCCACCACGGTCCGAATGGTCGAGGCCAGCGCACTGCTCGCCCTGGCGCGTTCCACCCGCGGCGACGCAGTGGTCCTCGCGCTCACCTTCACCGTGACCGTCGCGCTGGACCTGGTCACCGCCGTCGCTGTCGGTCTCGGCGTAGCCGTCGTCCTCGCCCTGCGCGCCGTGGCCCGCACCGCCCGGCTGGAGCAGGTCCCGCTGGAACCAGGCGACCACTCCGCCGAAGAACACCAGCTACTCGCCGAACACATCGTCGCCTACCGACTCGACGGTCCACTGTTCTTCGCCGCCGCTCACCACTTCCTGCTCGAACTGACCGAGGTCGCCGACGTGCGGGTCGTCATCCTGCGCATGTCCCGGGTGTCCACCATCGACTCGACCGGCGCACACGTACTCGGCGACGCCATAACCCGCCTACAACGACGCGGAATCACCGTACTGCTGTCAGGCATCGCGCCCGACCACGAGCAGATCCTCACGACCCTCGGCGTGGGAGACCAACTGCGACGCAACGGGCAGGTCTTCCCCGACACCCCCACCGCCATCGCACACGCCCGTACCCAGCTACTCAACCCGGCTCCACACGGCCGTGAACCACACGCCGGCAGCGACGCCGCGAAGCCCGTTCAGGCCAGAGCACACCGCCCTCGGCCCTGACCGGGCGTGGACAGCGGGGCGTCACCCCCAGATCGAGGTCGCCCACTCCGGATGGTCGATGAACGGGTTCCGGTTGTGCTGCCAGGCAGCGTAGATCCGCTCGTTGCGCCGCTTCTCGAACGCGTCCGGCGGATCCTGCCGGTGCCACTGCAACAGCACCGACAGTTTGCCGATGCGGGGCGCTGACCCGTTGGCGACCGAGTTGTTGATCTCTAGGTCGGGCCAGCCGTCGTCGCCCTCGTAGCGGACCGCCATGTACATGATCATGCGGGCCACGTCGCCCTTCACGGCGGCGCGCGGCTCGAAGGAATCGCTGTCGCTCAGGCAGCCGGGCGCCTCGCTGACCGCCGAGCCGCCGGCGTCGAAGTCCTTGTTGCCGCGCGCCGAGTTCACCGAGACGTCCTCGGGGCGCAGGTGGTGCACGTCGGTGCCGGGGCCGGTCGCGGTGCCGAAGTCGCCGTGCGACTTGGCCCAGACGTGCTCGCGGTTCCAGTCGTTCGCGCCGCCGCCGTTGGTGGATTTCGCCTGGGAACGCCCGGAGTACAGCAGGATCACGTTGTTGGCGTTGCTCGGATCCTGATCGGTGTCCTTCAGGGCGTTCCACACCTCGTCGTAGGAGATCCTGGTCTGCACCTTGATGATGCCGTGCAGGGCGCTACGCAACGCGGCGCCGCTCTTGCCCGTGGCGGCGGCGTAGTACGCGTCGACGGACCCGGTCGGGGTCGGACCCGCGCTCGGCGTGGCACCGGCGTCGGCCGCGCTCATCGCGGTCGGCGACTTCAGCCCCGGATGCGGCGAGAAGTACGGGGTCAGTTGCCCGGTGACGACGATGCGGCGGCCCATCAGCGACGGATTGCCCTGCAGCCCGAATGCGGCCCGGAACCCGGCGGTGACCTGCACGTACAGCATCCGCGCGGTACCCGTCTCGGCCGCCGAGTCGGCCAGCGCCAGCGCGGTGTCAGCGGTGAACCCGGAGCGCAGCACGGTGCTCTCGGCGGTCGGCTGCCCCACCACGTAGCCGATGACGGACGCCGTGCGGCCGTCCTGCGCGGCGAGTGCCTGGCTCACCGACAGGTCCGCCGCCACGGCCGCGGTCGAGGTCGCCACGACGGCGGCGCCGGCCACGGTCAGGGCGAGGGAGAGCACCAGTGCGAATCGTCGGTTTCCACGCATGGTCGTTACCCGCTTCCGGCCACACATCCAACTGTGCCGATAGCGTAGATCGCCGGACGGGTCAGCGGAATGTCAACGCCGCGTCGGCCGGGTGAACAGCGTCGCCGACCTGGACCGCTTTCGTCGCGCGGACCCGCGCCGCGCGGTTTCGTGGCTGTCGACCGGGGTACCTCCCCAGCCGTGGATTGGCTGATCGAGGCACGTCGACGGGCCCGCGAACGGGTGGAGCTCGCGCGGCGGGGCGGTGTCGTGCCGCCGTTCGTGGCCGACGAGGACATCATGCCGGCGACCCCCGTCATCGCCGTCGAGCGAACGTCCACAGTGGACGACGGCATCCCGCACGGGGTGCGCGTCGCCGCGGCCTGGGCGTGGCGCGTCGTCCTGTTCATCGTCACCGCCTATCTGGTGCTGCGCGTGATCGCCCTGCTGCGGGTGGTGGTGATCCCGGTGGTCGTCGCGGTGCTGCTGGCCGCCCTGTTCGAACCGGCGGCCGCGGCGCTGCGCCGGCGCGGGGTCCGACGCTCGCTCGCCGCCGGCATCGTGCTCGTCGGCGGGCTGCTCGTCGTCGGCGGCGGGCTCGGCCTCATCGTGCGCACCGTGCTGGTGCAGTTCTCCGACCTGTCCACACAGGTGAGCGGCGGCCTCGCCGAGGTGCGCACGTGGCTCGTGCAGGGGCCGTTCCACCTGTCGCAGGAGCAGCTCGACGCGGCGGTCGCCCAGCTGCGCGAACAGGTGTCCAAGCAACAGGGCGCGCTGGCCTCCGGCGCGTTGAGCACCGCCGCCACGCTGACGGAGATACTCGCCGGCTTCTTCGTCGTGCTCTTCACGCTCTTCTTCTTCCTGCGCGACGGGAACCAGATCTGGCAGTTCCTGTGCCGGCTGCTGCCCCGGCCGGCGCGGGTGCCGGTGGCGCGTTCCGGGCACTACTCGTGGCACACGCTCGTGTCGTATGTTCGGGCTACGGTGCTGGTGGCGTTCGTCGACGCCCTGGGCATCGGCATCGGGCTGGTCGTCATGCGGGTGCCGCTCGCGTTGCCGTTGGCGGCGCTGGTGTTCCTCGGGGCGTTCGTCCCGGTGGTCGGGGCGACCGTGTCCGGCGGGGTCGCCGTCATCGTCGCCCTCGTCAGCCGGGGGCCGGTCGCCGCCCTGATCGTGCTGGCGATCGTGATCGTGGTGCAGCAGTTGGAGGGCCACGTCCTGCAGCCGCTCATCATGGGGCGCGCCGTAGCGTTGCATCCGCTCGCCGTCATCCTGGCGATCACCACGGGCGTGGTCACCGCCGGGGTCGTCGGCGGGCTGGTCGCCGTTCCGCTGCTCGCCGTCGCGAACACGGCCGTGCGGTATCTGGTGGCGCATCCGTCCGGGGAGCCGACCCCGGACCGGACGCCTCCGGGCACCACGCCGACCGATCCGAACCAGGCGGCGGTCGAGGAAGCCGTCGACGAGGCCGTCGAACGGGCGGACCCGGACGCGCCGCCGCCCCTGGAGACCTCCCTCGACCCGACCGTCCCCCCGACGGTCAACGCCCCACCGCCGGGCAGCGACGTCCCACCGTCGGGCGACGCCGCGCCGGCCGGGGGTGCCGCGCCGTCGGCACGGTCGGGCGGCCCGGAGCCTCGGCCGCTGCACCCGACGGGCGCCGACCGTCCGACCTGACCGTCCGGGCCGCCCACCCCGGCGGATCCCGGCCACGCGCTCGCCGATCTTGCAGTTATGGCGCGGACATCGCGGGGCGAACCCGGACGCACCGGGCGCCACAACTGCAAGATCGGCGTGGCCAGGTCTACGGCGCGCGGCGGAAGGCGACCGTGACGGCGAGGCCGCCGGTCGGGTTCGCGGTGGCGGACAGCGCCGCCCGGTGCGCGTCGGCGACGGCGCGGACGATGGCGAGCCCGAGCCCGTGGCCGCCCCGGACCCGCCCGGCCTCCCGGTAGAACGGCTCGAACAGCCGTTCCACGTCGGAGACCACCGGCCCGGTGTTGGTGATCCGCAGCGTCTCGTCGTGCAGCGCGATCTCGACCCGCCTGCGTGCGTCGTTGTGCCGAACGGCGTTGTCGACCAGGTTCGCCACGAGGCGGCGCAGCAGCACGGGATCGCCGTCGACCGAGGTCGGTTCGAGGTGCAGCCCCACGCCGTCCGGGGTCTCCTCGGCGACGATGGCGGTCAGGTCGACGACCTCCGGCGCGAGCGGTGCATGGGTCGCGTCGGCCAGGGCCAGCAGCGCCTCGGTGGTGTCGATGCTGCGCTGGTTGGCGACGAGGAGCTGCGCGGCGAGGGTGGCGACGTCGTACGCGGCGGGATTGGCCCGGGCGACCTGCAGCACGGTGCGCGACGCGGCGAGCGGGGTGCGCAGTTCGTGGGCGGCGTTGGCGGCGAAGCGGCGGTGCGCCTGGAACTCCGCGTCGAGGCGGGCCAGCATGCTGTCGAGCGTGTCGGCGAGCCGCTTCAGTTCGTCGTCGGGTCCGGTGAGCGCGATGCGTTCGTGCAGGGTGCCGGTGCTGGCGGCGTTGGCGGTCGCGGTGATGCGGTCCAGCGGCCGGAGCACCCGCCCGGCGATGATCCACGCCGCGACCATGCCGAACGCGGAGACCACGACGAATCCGCCGATACAGGCCCACAGCAGCACGTCCAGGAAGTTCGACCGGGAAAGCGCGACGGCCTGGGCGCCCCCGAGCTCCGGTTTATCGACGGGGAACACCTCGAACGGCGGCACGAGGCGCACGACCAGGTAGACCAGGACGAGCAGCGCGCCGGAGGAGAGCGACAGGAACGCCCCGTTGACCAGGGTGAGCCGGGCGCGGACGGTCATCGCGGCGCTCCCAGGTAGTAGCCGACGCCGACGGCGGTGTGCACGACGGCCGGCGGGCCCAGCTTGCGCCGCAGGGTCGACACGGTGATGCGCACCGCGTTGGTGAACGGGTCCGCGTGCTCGTCCCACGCCTTCTCCAGCAGTTGCTCGGCGCTGACCACACCACCGTCGGCCTGCGTCAGCAGCAGCAGGACGGCGAACTCCTTGCGGGTCAGGTCGAGGTAGTGCCCGGCGCGGTAGGCGTGGCGGCGGTGCGGGTCGACGGTGATGTCGGCGTGGTGCAGCACGGGCGGGCGGGCCGGGGTGAGCCGGCGGCCGAGGGCGCGCAGCCGGGCGACGAGTTCGGGGAAGTCGAACGGTTTCACCAGGTAGTCGTCGGCGCCCAGGGACAGGCCGGTCACCTTCTCGTGCAGGGTGGCGGCGGCGGTGAGCATGATCACCCGGCAGTGCGGATGTTCGGCGGCGATGCGCCGGCACACCTCGTCGCCGTGCACCACCGGCAGGTCGCGGTCGAGCACCACGACGTCGTAGTCGTTGACGGCGAGCCGGTCGAGGGCCTCCCGCCCGTCGGCGGCGATGTCGGCGGCCATCGCCTCGTGCCGCAGGCCGCTGCGGATCGCCTGCGCCATCATCGGCTCGTCCTCCACGATCAGCACGCGCATGTGCGCCAGTTCAACACAGCAGACTTATGGTCGGCGTATCGAATCGGCCGTACGCGGGTGATATGCCGGCCGCGCCAGGGTGGCGGGCATGAGCTTCGTCAAGAGAGCGGGCCTGAGCCTGCTCGCCCGCAGGGGCCGGACCCTGATCCTGCTCGCGCTGTTCGCCGTGATCTGCACGCTGGTGCTCGGCGGGTTCCTGGTGCAGCGGGCGGCCGAGTCCGCGGCCGAGGGCGCCAAGCAGCGGGTCGGCACGGAGGCGACGCTGCAGTGGGACATGGAGAAGGCGTTCGCCAAGGGCGGGTTCGGCGGAACGCTGCCGGACAACGCGCGGCTGGGCAGCGCCGCGGCGGACAGGTTGGGCCGCTCCGAACTGGTCACGAGCCACAACTACACGTTGGAGAGCGGCACCGTGCCGGTGAGCGCCAAGCCGGTGGCCGGCGTCGCCCCACCGGCCGGGCTGCCCGCCGAGATGCGCGAGGACCGGATGCTGCCGCTGCTCGGGGTGCGCGACTCCACGCGGCTGCGGGACTTCCGCGACGGCCACTTCACGCTGCTGTCCGGGCGCGGCATCGGCGCCGAGGATCGGGACCGCGACGCCGTTCTGGTCGAGGAGCGCTTCGCGGCGACCAACGCGCTGAGCGTGGGCAGCAGGGTGACGCTCGGCTCGGCCGAGGGGAAGAACCCGCGCGAGTTCGAGGTGGTCGGCGTCTACCGCGATCCGGCCCGCTCGCCGGAGACCTGGGCCGCGCCGCAGATGGAACCGGGCAACAAACTCATCGTGCCGCTGGACGCGATCGGCCGCCTCGACCCCTCCGAACGCCTCGACGGCGGCATGCGCATCAACGAGGCCACCTACCTGCTGCGCGATCCGTCCACCTTGGACAGGTTCCGCAAGCAGGCCGAGGCCGCCGGTCTCGACCTCGACGTCTTCAAGCTCGACGTCAATGACAAGCAGTACCGGCAACTGGTCGGCCCGATCCAGAACGTCGCCGCGTTCGCCACCGGCACCGTGTGGCTGGTCGGACTGGCCGGGGCGGCGGTGATCGGACTGCTCATCGCGCTGTGGACCCGGGAGCGCCGCCGCGAACTCGGCGTCCTGCTCGCCGTCGGAGAACGCCGCTGGCGACTGGTCGCCCAGCAGATCGTCGAGGTGAGCGTGGTGGCGGTGCTGGCCCTGGGGGCCGCCGCGGCGGCCGCTCAGGCGATCGCGCCCGGGGTCGCCGACGCGCTGGTGAGCCGGGAGGTCGCCGACGTTCCCCCGCCCGTGCCGCAGCAGCCCGGCCGCGCCACCACGGAACAGGCGCCGGCCGTCGCCCCGATCGACCGGCTGAACATCGACCTGCGCACCCGCGACCTGCGCAACGTCGCCCTCGTCGGGCTGGCCATCGTGCTGGCCACCGTGGTGGTCCCGACCGGCCGGATCGTCCGCATGCAGCCCCGCGCCATCCTCACGAAGGGCGAATGATGGTCCTCGAGATCGACACCGTCAGCCACTCCTACCCGGGCCGGCGCAACAAGCCCCGATGGGTGCTGAAGAAGGCGAGCCACACCTTCGAGGCCGGCACGTTCACCAGCATCCTGGGTCCGTCGGGCAGCGGGAAGACGACCCTGCTCAGCCTCGCCAGCGGCCTGGACACGCCGAGCGAGGGGACGATCCGCTACCGCGGCGAGGATCTGCGCGGCATCGGCCTGTCCCGTTACCGGCGCCGGCACGCCGCGACGGTGTTCCAGTCGTACAACCTGCTCACCTACATGACCGCGATCCAGAACGTCCGCACCGCCATGGACATCACCGGCATCCGCGGCGGCCGCAAGCACGCCCTCGAGTGGCTCGAACGGGTCGGCATCCCCGCCGACGAGGCCCGCCGCAACGTGCTGCAGCTCAGCGGCGGCCAGCAGCAACGGGTCGCGATCGCCCGGGCGCTCGCCTGCGACGTCGACATCCTGCTGGCCGACGAGCCCACCGGCAACCTCGACACCGAGACGGCCGACCAGATCATCGACATCTTCCGCGAACTGGCCCACGAGCGCGGCACCTGCGTCATCGTGGTGACCCACTCGCACCACCTGGCGAGGAGGTCCGACCGCGCCCTGACCCTGTCGAAGGGCCGGATCGTCTGACCGGGCGCGGTCCCCGCCGTCGGGCCCGGACCGCTACCCTGACCAGCCGTGTCGATCAGAAGCGGTAGGCCGGCGTGGGGCTGGCGGCACGGGCGCCCCACGGCGGTCGTGGCGGTGCTCGTGGCCGTCGTGCTGACGTTCCCGGGCGTGGTGCCGAACGTGTTGCTGCGGCTGGGCAGCCTGACGGACACGTTCCTGCCGTGGCTCGGGCTGCTGGTGCCGGTGCTGCTCGGGGTGGCGCTGTGGCGGCGTTCGCTGCTGGCGCTCGTGGTCGTGCTGCTGCCGGCGGTGGCGTGGGTGGGGGCGTTCGGCGGGCTGATGCGCTCCGGCGAGCGGGCGGACCTGGTGGTCGTTCAGCACAACGTCAGCGACGAGAACGCCGACCCGGCCGCGACGGCGCGTGCGTTGATGCGGCCCGGGCCGGATCTCATCGGCGTCGAGGAGGTGACGCCCGAGGCGCTGCCGGCGTACGAGGCGGCGTTCGCGCAGCGGTACCCGCACCACACGGTGCAGGGCACGGTGGGGCTGTGGTCCCGGCATCCGCTCGCGGAGGCGCGACTGCTGGACATCAAGCCGGGCGGCCTCGACGCCGACTGGCGGCGCGGGCTGCGGGCCCTGGCGCGCACGCCGCACGGCGACGTCGCGGTGTACGTGACGCACCTGCCGTCGCTGCGGCCGGGGCCGCGCGGGTTCGACACGCGCCGGCGCGACGACAGCGCCCGCAAGCTCGGTGCGGCGCTCGCGGCGGAGCCGGTGCGCAGGGTCGTTCTCATCGGGGATCTGAATGCCACGCTCGACGACCGCGGCCTGCGTCCGGTCGGTGACCACGTGACCGGAGCGGCGACCGGGTTCGCGTTCAGTTGGCCGGCCGCGGCGCCGGTCGCGCGGATCGACCAGGTGATGGTTCGGCGGGGGAACGTCACCGCGGTGCGCACGCTGCCCCGCACCGGCAGCGACCACCTGCCGATCGCCGCCCGGGTGCGCTGGTGAGGCACGCGGCGCGTTGACATTCGATGCGCACAATGCCCGGCATGGACAAACGCGAGCGGTTCCGCGCGGCGGCGCGCGATCGGGGAGTGCCGGACGAGGCGACCGATTGGTGGCTGCGACTCGCGCGTCCCCGGCTGGAACTGCACAGGGGCGGCGACGGCCCGGTGGTCGGGTACTTCGGCGGCCGGCCGGCCCTGCCCGAGGGCACGCCGTGGCCGGCGGGCACGATCTACCTCGCCACGATCGACCTGGCCGCCGTCCCGCCCGGTTCGCACGACCTCGACCTGCCGCCCGACGGGCACCTGCTCTTCTTCGCCGAGGGGTCGATCGTCCCCGAGCACGCGAGCGTGATCTACGTCCCGGCGGGCACGCCGGTGCTCGAGCGCGACACCCCCGATGCGCCGTACGAACGGATCCCGCTGCACGGCGTCCAGGAGTGGAGCATCCCCGCCGGGCGGCACGAGAGCGCGATCGACATCGGCGAGAGCCGCTACGACGAGGGGGTCTTCGCGGATGTCGAGTGCGACGTCGACACCGACGACAACTGCGTGGCCGCGATCGGCGGCTACGGCGACGAGAGCACCGGCGGCGGTGGCGCCATCCTGGAGTCGCCCCACGAGGTGGTGGTGCTCGCCTACCTCTACCTCGAGGTGGACCTGGTGCGCACGGACTTCGAGGAGGTCTTCGTGCTGGTCGGCTACCTGATGAACCGGGCGGACCTGGCGGCGCGCCGCTTCGAGAAGGCCACGTTCGTCTCGGACTTCAACGGCTGACGGAGTCCTCGCCGGTCACCACGGCCTACGTCTGCTCGCCGTCGGGAGCCGACAGCCGCTCGTCGTGGTGCGCCAGCAGCCTCGACAGCAGCGCGGTCAGCCGCCGCCGCTCGACGGGGGTCAGCGGGGCCAGCAGCTCGTCCTGCACCTGGGCCAGCCGCTTCTCCAGGCGCCGCAGCTGACGCCGGCCGGCGGCGGTCAACGAGATGACGTTTCGCCGGCGGTCGGCGGGATCCGGCGTGCGCTCGACCAGGTTGTCCTCGGCCAGCTCGTTGACCGCCGCCACCATGTCGCTGAGGTGGATGCCGCTGCGCCGGCCGAGCGCCGCCTGGCTCGCCGGGCCGAACTCCGAAAGCGTCGCCAGCAGGCGGTAGTGGTAGCCGCGCGCGTTGACGGCCGAGAAGCCGTCGCCGACCAGGCGGTGTGCGTGGCCGGCGGTTCGGGTGAGCAGCCAGCTGGGCAGGTGCTCCCATGCGTTCTCCACGTGGCGAGTCTAACAAACCGTTTGGCGAGCGAACGTTGGACACGCTAACGTTTGTCCTCCGAACGATTTACGGAGGAGCCGCCATGATCGAGCCGTTCCACATCGACGTCCCGCAGGCCGACCTCGACGACCTGGCCGATCGGCTCGACCGCACGCGTTGGCCCGACGAGATCGCCGGCGCCGGATGGGACTACGGCTTCCCCCTCGCCCGCCTCCAGGAACTGGCGCGACACTGGCGCACCGGCTACGACTGGCGCGCCCACGAGGCGCGGCTCAACACGCTCCCGCACCACACCACCCACATCGACGGCCAGAACATCCACTTCGTCCACGTCCGCTCGCCGGAGCCGGACGCGCTCGCGCTGATCCTGACCCACGGCTGGCCCGGATCGTTCCTGGAGTTCCTCGACGTCATCGAGCCGCTCGCACGCGACTTCCACCTCGTGATCCCGTCCATCCCCGGCTTCGGCTTCTCCGGCCCGACCCACGAACGCGGCTGGGACATCGTCCGCGTCGCGCACGCCTGGGCCGAGCTGATGCGCCGCCTCGGCTACGAGCGCTACGGCGCCCACGGCGGCGACTTCGGGGCCGGCATCTCCCTCGCACTCGGCGCGGCCGCCCCCGAACGGGTCGTCGGCGTGCACGTCAACTACCTGCCCACGCGGCCGGATCCGGACGCCGGCGTCGCACTGTCCGAAGTGGACGAGGCCCGGCTGGACCGGGTGCGGCAGCTGATGGCGAACCGCCCCGCGTACCAGGCGCTGCAGGCCACCACCCCGCAGACGATCGGCTACGCGCTGACCGACTCGCCGGTGGCGCAACTGGTCTGGATCGCCGAACGGTTCGCCCAGTGGACGGATCCGCGCACCCCGGTCAGCGACGAACGCATCCTCACCGACGTGTCGCTGTACTGGCTCACCGCCACGGCGGCGTCCTCGGCGCGGCTGACCCGCGAGACCCCGCGGGGCAGCACGCGCTGCCCGGTGCCGGTCGGCGTGGCGGTACTGCCGCACGACATCACGCAGTCGGTGCGGCCGCTGGCCGAGCGGCTGTACGACATCCGGCACTGGTCGGAGTTCCCGCGCGGCGGGCACTTCGCCGCGATGGAGGTGCCGGAGCTGCTCGCCGCCGACATCCGCGCCTTCTTCCGCGCGCCTACGATCGACTGACCACCCGCGGCGTGCCCTATGGCGCGGGGCGGCGGCGACGTAGCCACGCGTGCGCCACCGCCAACGGGACGATCCCCACCGGATACCACCACAGGTCCACGGGATCGAACCGGATACCGAGCACCAGCCGCGCCAACAGGCTACGGGTGGCCAACTCGGCCGGGATGCCGGTGAGCTGGAAGCACTCCATCGCCCAGCACCACGCCCACGCGACGGTGGCGGCCACCCACGGCGAACGGCGCGGCCACACCGCCAGCACCCCGACGTACGTCATCGAGGCGTAGAGCGCGGTGCCCGAATACTGTTCGAGGCGGCCCGTGCTCTCCAGCGCACCGGCGCTCGCCGCGCGGATCGCCAATGCGACGGCGAGGAATCCGGCCGCCGCGGCGAGCATCAGCAGTCGGAACCTCAGCCGTTGTCCACCCACGGCGGCGGCCCCTCGAAGCCGAGGTTGTACACCTCGAACAGCACCGCCTCCTCGACCCCCAGCCGCGGACCGTCGTTGCGGGCGATCCAGGTGAGGAAGGGCCCCGGCTCCGGCCCGCCCCCGCCGAGGCCCTTGGTGTACTCGGCGTGCGCGGCCAACGAGGCGATACCCCGCTGCAGCGGTTCACCGGTGATGTCCACGCCGTGCGTGGGCTGCATGGCGCCGCCGTAGCACACGTAGCGCACGCCGCCCCAGGGCTCCAGGCCCTCGTCGGCGAGTTCCGGGAAGATCCACCGGTTGCCGGCGTCCCGGGCGGCGTCGAGGGCGGCGAGACCGACGGCGCGGTGGTCGGCCTGGTTGGCCATGCCACCGGGGAACTTCAGCTCGAACGAGCCGGAGATGATCACCTCGGGCCGGTGCCGGCGGATCGCGCGGGTGATGTCGCGGCGCAGGTCCACGCCGTACTCGACGACCCCGTCGCGGTAGTCCAGGAACTCCACCACGTCGACGCCCACCTCGCGGGCGCCGGCGCGCTCCTCGCGTTCGCGCAGCGGCGCCGCCTCGGCGGGATCCAACCCGTCGATCCCGGCCTCGCCGCGGGTGGCGAGCAGGTACGTCACGCGCTTGCCCTGCGCGGTCCAGCGGGCCACGGCCGACGCCGCGCCGTATTCGATGTCGTCCGGGTGCGCGACCACGGCGAGGCAGCGTTCCCAGTCCTCCGGCAGAGCCGGCAGCAGCGGTGCGGTCATCAGGCCACGTTACCGGGGAGAATGGGTCCATGGATCCGGACCGACTGCATCCGCAGGCCCGCGCCGCGCTCGGCGGGCAGCACCGCGACCCGTTGACGGTCGACAACCTCGACGCGGTGCGCCGCGGCATGCGCGACGCCACGGCGCAGGAGGTCGGCCCCGGCCGTCCCGTGCGCCGGGTGCTCGACCTGGACGCCGCCGGCGTGCCGGTGCGGCTCTACGACGACGGCACCGCCGACGCGGCACCGGTGCTGCTGTGGGCGCACGGCGGCGGCTGGGTGCTCGGCGACCTCGACACCCACGACGGGCTGTGCCGGTCCCTGGCGCTGGAGACCGGATGGGCGGTGCTGGCGGTGGACTACCGCCGGGCGCCGGAGCACCCGTATCCGGCGGCGATCGAGGACCTCGAACGGGTGCGCGGCTGGCTCGAGGCCTCCGGACGCGCGCACGGCCTCGACCCGGAGCGGGTCGCCGTGGCGGGTGACTCCGCCGGTGGGCAGCTGGCGACGGTGGTCGCCCGCCGCGCCCGCGACGCCGGCCGGCCGGTGGCCGCCCAGGCGCTGGTCTGCCCGGTCGTCGGCCCCGCGACGGACTACCCGCCGTTGGACGCGTACGGTCTGCACCGCGACGAGATGCGTTTCTTCTGGAACGCCTACGCGCCGGCCGGCGTCGATCGCGACCATCCCGACCTGGACCCGCTGCGGGCCGACCTGTCCGGGATGCCGCCCACGGTGATCATCACGGCGGAGCTGGACGTGCTGTGCGCCGAGGCGGAGGAGTACGCCGCGCGCCTGGCGGCGGCCGGTGTGCCGGTGGTCTGCTCCCGCTATACGGGCCTGATCCACAATTTCCCGCGCAAGCTCGCGCTCTTCGACGCGGCCCCGTTCGCCATCGCGCAGATAGCGGCCGCGCTGCGGCGGTGGGCGTGATGTCGTACCGCCCCGGTACATTCCCCCGGTGACCGCGGACACCACCACCACCGGCCCGAAGCGTCCGGTCTATCTGCTCGACTTCATGCCCGAGGACTGGCGTGCGGCCCTGACCCCGCACGTCGACCGCGACACCGTCGCCCGGCTGTCGGACTTCGTCGTGGCGGAGTACCGCGCGGGCACGGTGTACCCGCCGAAGCAGGAGATCTTCGCCGCCTACCGGCTCTGCCCGCTGGAGAGCACCCGGGTCATCATTCTCGGCCAGGACCCGTACATGCGGCGCGGCCAGGCACACGGCCTCAGCTTCAGCGTCCGGGAGGGCGTGCCCGTTCCGCCGTCGCTGCGCAACGTCTATCAGGAGATGTACGACGACCTGGGCGTCACGCCGCCGCCGTCGGGCAACCTGACCGCCTGGGCGCGGCAGGGCGTGCTGATGCTCAACGCCGTGCTGACGGTTCGCGAGGGCAGCCCCAACTCGCACAAGGGACGCGGCTGGGAAAACGTCACCGACGCGACGATCCGCGCCCTCGACGAGCTGCCGCGCCGGATCGTGTTCGTGCTGTGGGGCGCGGCCGCCAAGGCGAAGGCGCCGCTGATCACCAACCCGCTCCACGTGGTGGTCAAGGCCGGGCACCCGAGCCCGATGAACACCTCCGGGTTCCTCGGCAGCCGGCCGTTCAGCAAGATCAATGCCGCGCTGGTCGACGCGGGCACCACGCCGGTGCGCTGGTCGCCCGCGATGCCGCCGCCGCAGCGCACCCCGGCGGAGTAGCGGCGTCGCCTATGATGCGCGAGACATCGATCGACATCATGGGGGTTGTGTTGATGGGTCCGGTCCGTGGCGGCCGCCGGCTGCTCGCCGTCGGCGCGATCGCCGCCGCACTCCTCGCCCTGGCACCGGTGACGCCGGGCGCCGCACACGGTTCGGGGGCCGAGTATCTGTACTCGGCGTCGGACGCGTACCTCCACGGGCGGGTGCAGGAGGTCGGCGACACCGACGACGTTCTGCTGGCGGTGCAGTTCCGCCCGACGGTCGGCGGGACGGTCAACGGCGTGCGCATCTGCCTGGACCTCACGCCGCAACAGGTCAGCGCGCGCCTGCCGTTGGCGGCCGGTCTCTGGGCCGCGGACGGGCAGGCGCTGGCCAACGGTGGCGCCTACGAGGGGATCGAGTACGCCGCGCCCTGCTTCTACCGGGTGAGCATGAGCCCCGTGCGGGTGAACGCCGGCCGGACCTACGTGGCGGGCTTCTGGCTGCGCGGCGGCCAGTACTCCTACGTGCCCGACGGCTTCGCCGAGCAGCGCGGCAACACCACCGACGGCCACCTGATCGCGCCGTCGAGCGCCGACGCGACGGTCGGGGACGGCAACGGGCTCTACGCCTACAGTCCGGCCGGCATGCCGTTCCCGACGCAAAGTTGGGAGAACGCCGACTACCTGGTGAGCCCGGTGTTCACGCCCGATCCGCACTGACGGTCAGAACTGTCGTACCCTCCGGATAGATTCCTGTCGTACCGCACCCCACCGACGACGGGAGTCCTCACGTGAAGCGGCAGCTCAGGGTCGTGTTGGCGGACATCGACACCGAGGTCGTGCGGGCCTGGCTGACGGCGTTCGCCGACGAGGCCGGCGTCGACGTGCACAAGGGCTCGATCCTCGACGAGCAGGTCGACGCGTGGGTCACGCCGACCAACTCGGCCGGCCGGATGGACAGCGGTGTCGACGCGGTCGTCCGGCGGCACCTCGGCGCCGGGATCCAGTTGCGGGTGCAGCGGGCGATCCGGATGCAGTTCGGCGGGACGCTGCCGATCGGCAGCGCGCTGTGCGTCTCCTCGGGCGCGGCCAACCCCCGATACCTGATCTCGACACCGACGACGGTGCACCCCGGGCAGGACGTCGGCGGGCCGCTCAGCGTGGCGCTGGCGTGCGCGGCCGCGTTCCAGGCGATCCACCTGCAAAACGCGAAGGTGCCCGGCAGCGTCCGGTCGGTGGCCCTGGTCGGGTTGGGCGCCGGCACCGGCCGGGTTCCGCCACGGGTGTGCGCCGAGCTGATGCGGGCCGGGTACGCGCTCTTCCACGAGCACCGGTTCGGGGACTACGACGAGTTGCGCGCGACGATCAGCGCCCAGCTCGACGCGATCGAGCACCCGCCGGCGGGGGCGCGGGTGCGCATCGCCCCGCCCCGGTCGGCCGCCGCTGACCTGGCGATACTGGGCGGATGAGCGCTCCCGACCTGGCTGATCTGATCGAAAACCTGCGGCGCTTCGCCGACGACCGGGACTGGGGACGGTTCCACACCCCGAAAAACCTGGCGATGGCGCTCACCGGAGAGGTGGGGGAGCTGGTCGCCGAGCTGCAGTGGCTGACCCCGCGGGAGTCCGCCGCGGTGATGGACGACCCCGAGGCCGGCGCGCGGGTCCGGGCCGAGATCGGCGACGTGATGATCTACCTGACCCGCCTGGCGGACGTGCTGGGCGTCGACCTCATCCAGGCGGCACAGGAGAAGCTCGCCGACGCGGCGCTGCGCTACCCGGCCCCGTAGCAGAGGTCCGGCCCTGCGGCGGGCGACGCCGCCGTGTCACCCGCCGCAGGGAGTGTCGCGCCCACACGCCGCGACACTCGGAAGGCCGGGGTCACCTCACCCCCGGACGGCCTTCCGGTACCAGTCGAAGCTCTGCTTGGGCGTGCGGGTTCCGGTGGCGTAGTCGACGTGGACCAGGCCGAAGCGGGCGACGTATCCGCGCGCCCACTCGAAGTTGTCCAGCAGCGACCAGTAGAAGTAGCCCCGCACGTCCACGCCGGCGGCCCGGGCCCGCTCGACCGCCTCCAGATGCCCGGCGATGAAAGCGATCCGGCCCGGGTCGTCGTCCGGCCCGTCGGCCGTGTCCGCACAGCCGTTCTCGGTCAGGTACACCGGAGGCAGCGTCGGGTACCGCGCCGCGAGCCCCGTCAGGGTGTCGAAAAGACCCTGGGGCTCGACCGGCCAACCCAGGTCGGTCGTCGCCACGTCCGTCGGCCGCAGCGTTCTCACCCCGATGTCGAACGCGGTGCGCTCGGCCGGCAGCGGCGCGTCGGCCACGTGGATCCGGTAGTAGTAGTTCACGCCGAGGAAGTCGATCGGCACACTGATCGCCTCGAGGTCCCCGTCCCGCCGGAACCCGAAGTCGCTCACGCCGGAGAACAGCTCGGTCAGCCCGTCCGGATACCGGCCGGCGAGGATCGGATCGGTGAACATCCGATTCACCAACAGGTCCTGGCGGTCGGCCGCGGCCCGGTCGGCGAGCGAGTCGGTCGCCGGCACGGCGGGGGAGAGGTTCAGCGACAGCCCCACCCGCGCGTCGGGAACGGCGGCCCGCACGGCCGGCACCGCGAGCCCGTGCGCCAACTGCAGGTGGTGCGCGGCGGCCAGGGCCCCGTGGCCCTCCTTCACCCCGGGGGCGTAGCGGCCCTCGGCGTAGCCGGTGATCGAGGAGACGTACGGCTCGTTGAGGGTGATCCAGTTCTTCACCCGGTCGCCGAGCGCAGCCGCCACGACGGAGGCGTACTCGGCGAAGCGTTCGGCGGTGTCCCGGTTGCGCCAGCCGCCGCGCTCCTCCAACACCTGCGGGGTGTCCCAGTGGAAAAGCGTCACGTACGGGCTGATGCCGCGCTCGCACAACGCGTCCACGAGGCGCTGGTAGAAGTCGAGCCCACGCCGTTCGACCGGACCGGAACCGGAAGGGAACACGCGGGTCCAGGACACGGAGAAACGGTACGCGTCGACACCGAGGTCGGCGAGCAGCCTGACATCCTCCGGCCAGCGGTGGTAGTGGTCGCACGCGACGTCCCCGGAGGAACCGTCGGCGATGCGCCCGGGCTCGCGGCAGAACACGTCCCAGACGGAGTCGCCGCGGCCGTCGGCCGACGCGGCACCCTCGATCTGGTACGCCGACGTGGCGACGCCCCACACGAAGTCGGCAGGAAGGTTCACCCTTTGATCGCTCCTTGCATGATTCCGCCGACGATCTGCCGGCCGAGGACGAGGAACACGATGAGGATCGGCCCGGTCGCGAGCACGGTGCCGGTGAGCGTCAGCGTGTAGTCGGTGGTGTATCCGCTCGCCAGCGACGATAGCGCCACCTGCACCGTCGGGTTGTCCTGCAACACGACCAGCGGCCAGAAGAAGTCGTTCCACGCCTGCATGAACGTGAAGAGTCCGAGCACCGCCGCCGCGGGCCGGGCCGCCGGCAGCACCACGTGCCAGAACAGCCGCGCCGTGCTGCACCCGTCGACCCGCCCGGCCTCGAGCAGTTCCGTCGGAACGGCACGGGTCAGGTACTGCGTCATGAAGAAGACGCCGAACGCGGTGACCAGCCCGGGCACGATCACGGCGGCGAGCTGCCCGGTCCAGCCGAGCTTCGCCATGAGGATGTACAGCGGGATGATGCCCAGCTGGTGCGGCACCATCGAGGTGGCGATCGCGACGATCAGCAGCCCCTGCCGCCCCTTGAACCGCAGCTTGGCGAAGGCGAAGCCGGCGAGCGTGGAGAAGAACACCACGGAGACGGTGATGGCGCTGCTGACGATGAGCGAGTTGAGCAGTGCCTTGGCGAAGTCGGTGGTGTCGAAGACGCGGGCGATGTTGTCGAAGAGGTGGCCGCCGGGGATGAGGACCGGCGGGACCTTGGCGATGGCGTCGTTGCTCTGCGAGGAGACGACGAGCGACCAGTACAGCGGGAACGCGGAGCCGATCAGGATCGCCACCAGCGCCGCGTAGGTCCACGGCGAGCCCACGCGGGGATAGGTGAAGTTGGTCCTGCGGCGCGGGGCGCGGGCGGTCATCTGTGCCATGGGCTCAGTCCTCGTCGTTGCTGATGCGGCGGGTCAGCAGGTAGTTCACGATCGCGAAGATCACGATCACCAGGCAGAGCGTCCAGGCGACGGCCGAGGCGTAGCCGAACCGGAACTCCCGGAACCCCTGCTCGTACATGAACAGCGCCACGGTCTGGAACTGCCGGTCGGAGCCACCCGTCGGCGTCTGCGAACCGGCGAACAGCAGCGGCTCGGCCATGATCTGCAGCCCGCCGATGGTGGAGATGATCGTGGTGAAGATGATCGTGGGTCGCAGCATCGGCACGGTGATCTTCCAGAACTGCTGGCTCTGCCGGGCGCCGTCGAGGGTGGCGGCCTCGTAGAGGTCGTTCGGGATGGCCTGCATCGAGGCGAGGAAGATCAGCGCGTTGTACCCGGTCCAGCGCCACGCCACGATGACCGAGATCGCCAGGTGCGAACTCCACGTGTCGGCCTGCCAGTCGATCGGGTCGAGGCCGACGAGGCCGATCACCCAGTTGACCATGCCGAAGTCGCGGCCGAACAGCTGCGTGAACACGATCGTGACGGCGACGATCGAGGTGACGTTCGGCAGGAGGACGCCGACGCGTAGCGCGGTGCGCGCCCGCAGCCGGTGGTTGAGCAGGTGCGCGATCCACAGCGCGGCGAGCAGCTGCGGGACGGTGCTGAAGAACCAGATGCTGAGCGTGTTGCCGAGGGCGTTCCAGAAGTACGGGTCGCCGAGCAGTTCGCTGTAGTTGCCGAAGCCGACCCAGGTGTGGTTCTCGCCGTCGAGCAGGTCCCAGTCGGTGAGCGACACGTAGGCGGTGTACATCAGCGGGAACAGCCCGAAGATGCCGAAGATGACGAAGAACGGCGAGATGTAGGCGTACGGCGAGAGCTTGCCGTCGATTCGGGCCCAGCGGAACGAGCGTCGGTCCGGCGGCTCCGGCTCGTCGCGCTTCGCGGTGGTGGGTGCGGCGTGCAGCGCTGTCATGAGTGGACTCCTTGCATGCCTTCCGGGCCGGAAGGCATAGGCCCGGGGGATTTTCCTGCTGCCGGAGGCCGAGTGAGGCGGCCTCCGGCAGCAGCGTTCAGACGACGGCTACTTCGCCAACCGTTCGACGTCGGCCACCATCTGGGTCCAGGACTCGTCGGGCGTCTGCTTGCCCTGCTCGACCCGGACGAGGGCGTCGCGGATCGTGGTCTGGATGTCGCCGGCCCGGGGGCCCTGGTACTGCGGCGTCAGCTTCTTCGCGGCGGCGGTGAAGACCTGGCCGACCGGCGCGTTGTTGAAGAAGTCGCTCTTGAACCCGGCGATCTCCGGCTGGTCGTACAGGGCCGGCGTCGAGGGCAGGTTGCCCTGCTTGGTGAAGACGTGGGCCTGCTGCTCGGGCGCGGTCAGCCAGGCGGCCAGTTCGGCGGCCTGCTTGGTGTGCTTGCCCTGCTTGGGAACGGTCAGGTAAGAGCCGCCCCAGTTGCCGCCGCCGCCGGGCACCAGCGCGACGTCCCACTTGCCGGCGAACTCCTTCGACTGGTCCTTGATCTTCGTCATCATCCAGGCGGGGCAGGCGATCGTGGCGAACTGGCTCTTGGCGAAGCCGGTGTTCCACTCCTGCGAGCTGCCGATGAGCTTGGCGGACAGGCCGTCCTTGATGGACTGCGCGACCAGGTTCCAGGCCTTCTTGACCTCGGGGTTGCTCGACACGATGATCTTGTCGCTGGTGTCGTAGTAGCCGGTGGGCGCCTGGCCGATGATGGCGTTGAAGAGCTGCCCGCCCCCGTCGTAGAACGACGTGCCCGCCGGCGCCTTGGACTGGAACTGCTTGCCGAGTTCGAGGTACTTCTCCCAGGTCGGCCACGCGGCGGCGACGGCGTCGCGTTCGACCGGCAGGCCGGCCTGCTGGAAGAGGTCGCGGCGGTAGCAGATCGCCAGGCCGCCGACGTCGGTGCCGTAGCCGATCTGTTCGCCGCCCTTGCCCAGCGACGCCTGCCACTTCCAGGACAGCCAGCGGTCCTTGAGCTTGTCGCCGCCCAGCTTGTTCAGGTCGACGAACTGGTTGGGCTTGTCCTTGAACTGGGCGATGAAGCCGGTGTCGACGCCCTCGATGTCGGCGGCGCCGGAGTTCGTCGCGAGGTGGGTGGCGAGGTTGCGGTGGTGGTCGTTGTACGCGGCGGTGCGTTCCTCGATCTTGATGTTCGGGTGCTCGGCCTCGTACTTGGCGTACAGCTCCTTGTAGCCGAAGTTGCCGAACAGGTTGAGCGTCAGCGTGATCTTCTCGGAACCGGAGTCGCCGGAATCGCCGGAGCCGCACGCCGTCACCAACAGTGCGGCGGCAAGGGCCGCCGACGCTACCCGGGCGAGGCGGCGCCCGAATGCGCGATTTCTATTCATCGCGTTCCACTTCCTCTCAGGCGGTGGGGGGTACAGGAGAGTGATATGCAATTTCGAACCGTGATGTAACCGGTTACATCAAAGACAAGGAGAAGCCATAGCCTTTGCGTTTCCGTTGTTGGGCACTCGCCGTCGACCGCCCGGGGTGGGTGTGGCCGCCGGGCGTGGCGATCCATGGGGACGAATTCGAGCCCAATCCGATGCGATCTGTCAAGTCACGAAAATGTTACGGGCGATCGCCTCTTGCGCTCCTGCGAGGCCAGCGGCTACGGTGCATGAAACCGATTACATCCCGCCGCGACCGACGGATCACCCATGACCACCATCCGTGAGCTCGCCCGTCGATCGGGCGTGTCCGTGGCGACCGTCTCGCGGGTCCTCAACACGCCCGAGGTGGTCAGTCCGGACACGCGCGAACGCGTGCTCAGAATCGCCGCCGAAACCGGCTACATGCGAAACGAGTCCGCCCGCACGCTTGCCACCAAGAAATCGAATCTCATCGGTCTCGTCTGGGACACCGACCATCGCCAACCCGGCTGGCGGCACCCGTTCTTCCAGGAAATCCTGGTCGCCCTGAAAAGCGCGCTCAGCAGTCACGGACTGCACCTGCTGATGCTGGCGAATCCGAGCGACGCCGACGACGGGATGCGCGACCAGCACATCCGCGCGGTGCGCCGGCACAACCTCGACGGCGTCGTGCTCATCGACAACGGCAGCCATGATCCGGCCCTGCTCGCCCTCGCCGAGGACGCCGTCCCGTGCGTCTCCATCGACCTCGCCGTCGCCGGCCCCGGCACGACCTACGTCACCTCCGACAACGAGGGCGGCGCCCGGGCCGCCGCGCGGCATCTGATCGAACGGGGCCACCGGCGCATCGCCACCATCGCCGGGCCGCAGCGGACGGCACCGGGCCAGCAGCGGCTCACCGGGTTCCGCGCCGAACTGGACGCCAACGGCATCGCGCTGCCCGAGGAGTACGTCGTCGGCGGCGACTTCTACTTCGACTCCGGCTTCACCTGCATGCAGCGCCTGCTGGCCCTGCCCGACCCGCCGACGGCGGTTTTCGCCGCCGGTGACGCGATGGCGGTCGGGGCCCTGCGCGCCGCGGCCGCCGGCGGGCTGCGGATACCCGAGGACGTGGCGCTCGTCGGGTTCGACGACATCGACCTGGCGGCCCTCGTGCAGCCCGCCCTCACCACCGTGGCGCAGGACAAGCCCGGGTTCGGGACGGCGGCCGCCGACGCGCTGCTCGCGATGCTGGCCGGCGATCCGGCACCGGCCGCGCCGATCATCCTGCCGACCCACCTGGTCGTGCGCGGCACCACCTGAGCCGCGCCCGTTCGGCGGAGCGGACGGACGCGGCCGCGCGCACCCGGATCAGGCGTTCAGTTGGCGGAGCAGTTCGGCCGAGTCGTGCAGCGCCGTCATCTGGACGAACCGTCCATCGGCGACCCGGTAGATGGCGTACTCGACGATCTCGAACGAGGCGCCGGAGGGCGCGACACCGAGCCACTCCTTCGCCGGCGTGCCGGTGTTGACGGCGCGCACGGCGATGCGATCCCGGTCGAACAGCAGTTCCTTGATCTCCCAGTGCAGGTCCGGAACGGCGTCGACGTCGTGTCTCTGCACCGCGATGACGTCGTCCCGGGTGGCCGGTTCGCCGTTGAGCAGCACCCGGTCGGAGATGAACTCCGCCATCCCGTCGAACCGGTGCGCGTTGAGCTGGGCGATGTAGCGCAGGTACCAGTCGCGCAGGCCGTCGGCGCTCACCAGTTCAGCGGCCCGTGCTCGTCGGTGAACGTGCCGGTCGGGCCGTCCGCGCCGAGCGTGGCCAGGCGCACCACCGTCGCGGCGCTCTCGGCGGCCGGCCGTCCGATGCCGAACGCGGCCGTCATGTCGGTGGCCGTGGTGCCCGGCTCGAGTGCGTTGAACTTGATCCCCGGATGCGCCTTGGCGTACTGGACGGTGAGCATGGTGGCCGCCGTCTTGGAGGCCGCGTAGAGCGCGAGCGGCAGGCCGAACTCGGGCCGGTCCGGATTGGTCACCGCCCAGTACGACCCCATGCTGCTCGTCACGTTGACCACGGTCGGGTTCGACGAACGGCGCAGCAGGGGGAGCGCCGCCTCGGTGACGCGCACGACCCCGACCGCGTTCACGTCGAACACCTCGTGGGCCAGCGGCCCGGTGATCTCCCCGGCGCCGAGCACCCCCGCGTTGTTCACCAGGACGTCGAGCCGCCCCTCAGCCGCGTCGACGGTGGCGAGCGCGTCGCGTACCGACGCGTCGTCGGTCACGTCGAGCCGCACGAAGCGCGCGCCCAGCTCGGCGGCCGCCTTCTCGCCGCGTTCGGCGTCGCGTGCGCCGATGTACACGGTGTGGCCGTGCGCGAGCAGCTGCCGTGCGGTCTCGAAGCCGATGCCCTTGTTCCCGCCGGTGATCAGGCTGACGGTCATGTGTTCCTCCGGGTGACGGACTTTTGTACTGATCGGTTGGGGGCAACCGTAGCAGCTTTTGTACCGAGCGGTTGGTGGCCTGGGTCACTTTTGTACCGAGCGGTATGATCGTGCGATGAGCACTGGGACCACCACCGGCCGGCCGCGGGTCTTCGACGAGGAGACCGTTCTGCGGCGCGCCATCGAGGTCTTCTGGCGGCACGGCTACGAGGGCGCCTCACTCACCGCCCTCACCGGCGCGATGGGCATCAACCGGCCGAGCCTGTACGCCACGTTCGGCAGCAAGGAGCAGCTGTTCGAGCGCGCCTTCGCCCACTACCACGAGACCCACGTGGGCCGCGCCCGCGCCGCGCTCGATCGACCCACCGCCTACGAGGCCGTAGAGGCGTTCCTCCGCGTCAGTGCCGACGGGCTCACCGACGAGGACCACCCCGCGGGCTGCCTCTCCATCCAGGGCGGCCTCGCCTGCTCGCCGGAGAACACCCGCATCTCCGGCATCCTGGCCGCCGGCCGGGCCGCCACCGAGGCCGCGCTCGTGGAGCGGCTGTCCCGCGCGGCGGCGGAAGGGGACCTGCCGCAGGGCGTGGACGCCAGGGCGGTGGCGCGCTTCGTGATGGCGCTCAGCGAGGGGCACGCCGTGCACGCCGCCGCCGGCGCGAGCCGCGAGGAACTGCACGCCTCCGTCGACATCGCCCTGCGCGCCGTCGCGCTGCGGCCCTGAGGCGCGCCTCAGACCGGCGTCAGGTCGAGGTCGTCCCGGGAGACGATCCGGACCGCGTTCCCGCCGTCGAGGCGCACCTCGTACCCGACGGGCGGTCCGGTGCGTGCCCAGCGCGCGCCGAGCACCGTGCCGTCGCGGCCGTCGAGGCGGATCCGTGCCCCCGGTGGGCTGCCGTCGAACGGCTCCACGAGCACCGCGTCGAGGATGTGCCGCACGCCGACGAGTGCCGAGCGCAGGCTGGTGGAGCGCAGCTCCCGCCCGAGCGTCAGTGCCGCGTCGCGGCCCCGCCGGTCGGCGGCCTCGCCGAGGGCGGCCAGTGCGGCCTCGACGCGGGGCCACAGGCGCCACCGTTCGTCGTCGTCGAGCAGCGCCCGGGCGGCCCGGTCGAGCGCGGCGCAGGTGACGTCGACGGCGGTCTCCTCGCCCAGTTCGGCCACCCAGGCCAGCTCGTCGGCGGTGGGCAGCGGCACGGTCGACTCGTGCGCGACGACCGCGTACAGCATGGCGAGCGCAGCCTCCCGACCGTTGCCGTCGTAGAGCCGGCCCGAGGCGACGGCCAGCGGCGGGAAGCGGCGCACCAGATGCGCGGCCCGCCCGATCGGCAGGTCCGCGGCGGTGCGCGTGTCGAGCACCCGGGAGTGGAAGGAGCGCTGTTCGCGCGTGGCGAACATCCAGGCGCGATGCTCGCCGCCGCCGGTCGGGAAGCGCTGCCGGCGGCGTGCCACCGTTCCCCCGGAACGGCTCGTGAGCAGGCGGGCGGCGACCGAATAGGCCACGCCGAGCTCGGCGGCGAGAGCCCGGATCGCGCGCTTGCGGGCCCGGTCGGGAGCGGGGCGGCGGGGGTGCGTTCCGGTCATGGGCGTTCCTCCTCGGCCCATCGTAGGGCCCGGCTGTTGTACCGTGGGAACACGCAGCCGCGCCTGCGTGAGCGTTGCGAGGCCCCCCACGCGGGCCCGCGTCACGACGCCAAGAGGCTCCGACTCAGCGCACCTCACCCGACCGTGTCCGCACGCGCATGCGTCTGTCCGGTGGGTGCGTGGGACCCGCCGTCGAGGACGTGAGTCTCGTGTTCGAACGCTTCACCGACCGTGCCCGTCGCGTCGTCGTCCTGGCCCAGGAAGAGGCCCGGATGCTCAACCACAACTACATCGGCACCGAGCACATCCTGCTCGGCCTCAGCCACGAGGGCGAAGGGGTCGCCGCGAAGGCCCTCGAATCGCTTACCGTCTCCCTGGACGGCGTGCGCCAGCAGGTTGAGGAGATCATCGGTCAGGGCCAGCAGGCGCCGAGCGGGCACATCCCGTTCACGCCGCGGGCGAAGAAGGTGCTGGAGCTGTCGCTGCGTGAGGCGTTGCAGCTGGGGCACAACTACATCGGCACGGAGCACATCCTGCTCGGGCTGATCCGTGAGGGCGAGGGCGTCGCCGCCCAGGTGCTGGTGAAGCTCGGCGCCGACCTCAACCGGGTCCGCCAGCAGGTGATCCAGCTGCTCTCCGGCACCGGGGCGGCACCCGTCTCCGCGGCACCGGACGAGGCCACCCCGTCCACGAGTCCGGTGCTGGACCAGTACGGGCGCAACCTCACCAGGGACGCCCGGGAGGGGCGGCTGGACCCGGTGATCGGCCGCGAGCGGGAGGCCGAGCGCGTCATGGAGATCCTGTCCCGCCGGCTGAAGAACAATCCCGTGCTCATCGGCGAACCCGGCGTCGGCAAGACCGCCGTCGTGGAGGGCATCGCGCAGGCCGTCGTCGCCGGCGACGTGCCCGAGACGCTCAAGGGCAAGCAGCTCTACACCCTCGACCTCGCCGGGCTCGTGGCCGGTTCGCGGTATCGCGGCGACTTCGAGGAACGCCTGCGCAAGGTGCTCAAGGAGGTGCGCACCCGGGGCGACATCATCCTGTTCATCGACGAGATCCACACGCTCGTCGGTGCGGGTGCGGCCGAGGGGGCCATCGACGCGGCCAGCATCCTCAAGCCCATGCTGGCCCGCGGCGAACTCCAGGCGATCGGCGCCACCACCTCCGACGAGTACCAGAAGTTCTTCGAGAAGGACAAGCCGTTGAACCGGCGGTTCCAGCCGATCCAGGTGGGCGAACCGTCGCTGGCCCACACGATCGAGATCCTCAAGGGGCTGCGGGACAGCTACGAGGCGCACCACCGGGTCACCTACACCGATGCGGCGCTCGTCGCGGCCGCCACGCTGGCCGACCGGTACATCTCCGACCGGTTCCTGCCGGACAAGGCGATCGACCTGATCGACGAGGCCGGTGCGCGGATGCGGATCCGCCGGATGACGGCCCCGCCGGACCTGCGGGACCTCGACGAGCGGATCGCGCAGGTGCGCCGAGACAAGGAGGGGGCCATCGACGCGCAGGACTTCGAACGCGCGGCGCAGCTGCGCGACGGCGAGAAGCAGTTGCTGAAGCAACGCTCCCAGCGGGAGAGGGAGTGGAAGGCCGGCGACCTCGACGTCGTGTCCACAGTGGACGATGAACAGATCGCCGAGGTGCTGGCGAACTGGACCGGTGTGCCCGTGTACAAGCTGACCGAGGAGGAGACGGCGCGCCTGCGGCACATGGAGGAGGAGCTGCACAAGCGGATCGTCGGCCAGCACGACGCCGTGGACGCCGTCGCCAAGGCCATTCGCCGCACGAGGGCCGGTCTGAAGGATCCCAAGCGGCCGGCGGGCTCGTTCATCTTCGCCGGGTCGTCGGGCATCGGGAAGAGTGAACTGGCG